>JAVKEJ010000001.1:0-3325 GCA_040221475.1 Rhodospirillaceae bacterium
TGCCATCGAGGCCTGGCTCACCATCGAGATGATGCGTGAGAAGCGCTTCGCGCCGAACGTCAACCTCGTCAATGTCGACGAGAAATGCGGCGAGCTCGACTACGTCACCGGTTCCTTCCGCGCCCTCGACACTGAATTCGCCATGTCCAACAACTTCGCTTTCGGCGGCGTCAACACCTCGCTGATTTTCAAGCGGGTGTGAGGGACTATTCCGGCCGAGTACCACGTTGGGGGCGATTGACTACAGGCTGCTAGGCAAAGGATGAGAACAGGTCAAAGCATGTTTCGCCAATCCCTCCCCACTCATTCTTAGCTCGTCGCCGTTCCGTCGTCGACAAAGCGCAACAATACTTCGACGCGCAGAGTGCCCACCTCCCTCGCCTTTTCTGCGCGTTCCATAAGGTAGTAGTCAAACGCCATCATCGGTGTAACTGCCGTGCTCCGCTCCACTATCATTTCGGCGGCCTGCACGATGCGGAGCAATTCCGAAATATCGAGCAGGTGAACGAAGCCACCGGTCGCGCCCATGAAATCGTGCATGAATTCGATGCCGTAGGCCGAGTGGTCGTCTACAAGATTCAAGTCAGGAATTAAGACGACAGCGTGGGTAGGGCGCTCCCGTTCGATTGACAACGTATTGCCCTTCGGGCTTGTCACTGGGACGCCGGATTTGAGAGCCCGTATAGCTCCGCGCAGTTGAGCGAATGCTTTATCGATATGAATGGAAATGTCGCGCTTCAGCTTCGTCCTGTCCGGCAATTTTTCGCGCGCCAAAACGGAAAGCGTCTTGGATTCGATTAATATCGCGCCGAACTCGTGACTCAACAGGATGTCGGTCAGTTCTCTTGTGCCGTTGCCCTTCGGTATTTGTGGGCTGTGATGGACCCCAGAGAGTTGAAGGTTGTCAGTCAGCCAAATGCCCAACTGCTCTTGCTGATTACCTTCGTCGTCATCGAAGAGGTTAATCAGGCTGGATGATGCCCCCGCAGTGATAAAGTGATTTTGGAGGATCTTCCAATCCGTCCTTCCGCCGACCTCCAGCAACAACCATCCTTCACCATGAAGGTGAAGGCGGTCGAGTAAAGGAAAGGCCGTCACTGTGATAGCCGAGTGGTCAATCGGGCCCAGCGCCGCGATGCTTGTCCACATAGATAAACGGTCTAACTTGCCCGGCACAGACAGGTCGTTCCAAGTGACGTTCACTGCAAGTTCGTTGAATAAGAATGCAACCAAACGTTCGCCGCGTGCCATGCCACGAATACCGTTCAACTCTTCTTCGCGTTCCACGATCGACCAAACGATGCAACCGTTGCTGCCATCGTCGCAAATCTTCAGCGCGTACAGCAGACGACCGCCGCACATAGTGAAGGCAAGCTGCATCTGCGCGCCTCGCACGATGTACTTCAATAAGAGCGTACTGCCCTTGATAAGAAGGGTTGGCTCAAACCCGTCGCTGCCTTGCGCATAGTCGAAGCGGACTAGCTGCGGAACAGCTAAAAACTCCGAGCGGTTGTGTGCCGATAGCATGTGCATCAGGTTATCATGCGCTATTCTAGTGGAAAGAGAACAGCGAACTGATTAGTTCTCGATAGAAAGCCGCCCACGGATGATCCGGGAGAGGTGTCTTTGTCTTGGACCTGGCTTCCGGCGTTACTTCTTCACGTCGAAGCGGTCGGCATCCATGATCTTATCCCCGGTCCCACGAACGCGCCTAGATTTGCTCTGATGCAATTTTCGTGGGGCGACGGTTGTGGAAGTCGACTGGAAACTCCGTCTTGCTAGGCTGAAGTACGATATCGCGGCGGAGCGCTTTCCGGCTGCAGGCCGCCGCCTCATTCGGTTAGCTAAGGCAAATCCCAATTGGCGTCTGCAACCCCGCGTACCAGCGGGCAACCCAGATGGCGGTCAGTGGATGCCGGTATCGCGGACAGGGCCAAGTGGGGGTCGAGGTCCTTCCTCTGTCCGGATCGGTGGGAGGACTCTGGAATCTACGCCAGCTCAAGCGGCGCGTTACGCGCTTGCTGAGGCGCGGGCGAGAGATTGGGTGGCGAGGGTTCGTGAGATTGATCCTCGATGGAGCCCAAGGCCGAACATCTATGAAACCATGGAAGGTGCAATTAGAGCGCGACAAGCAGAAGCGTCGGACGCCCAAACGCGGCTTGCGGAGCTTGCGAGGCTAGCGCCTAGGCAGCTGATAGAAAACTATCGTCATGCGCACAATTCCCGTGATTTGCTTGGATACGAAACGTGGCCTCGCAATCAAAACACAGTAGCAGTTGCCCGGATCGGCCGCATTGCAGTTGTCGGTCCCAGTTCGGGTGCTCCTCCCTATACGGCGCGAGACCGCATAGCAGCGCAGCGGGCAGTCGATACGCTTGTGATCAGGCATCCGGATGTTATGAATAGGGTTAACATCGGCGGCAGACCCAATGATGCTTTGTACCATGCTGAGGCGACGGTCCTTTTACGGGCGTCGCGCATTAACGGTGGTTCTCTGGCGGGGCAGCGCTTCGAAGTGCATACCGACCGTCCGATGTGCAGAAGTTGCGAAGCAGTCCTTCCACGGCTCGGATTGGAGTTGGGCAATCCGGCCGTTACGTTTGTCGGGCCAAACGGTGCGAGGCGGACTATGCATAATGGCTTTTGGGGGTGGTAGGGACCATGAGAAAGCATAGCTATTTTGCCTCCCGTTTTCGCGAGGGGTGGCCCGGGGTGGCTGAGATGGAACCCTATTTTCTCGCACCTCCCGGAAAGCGGTGGTTCTTCGAGACGCGCAACGACAGTGCCGGTCTGACGCTGGAAGGCGTTGATGGCACCGGCCATTTCGGGCCGGTTGACCGGCGCCGTATCGCCATCCACCTCGATATGTGGGGGCATCCGGAACTGGGTGTGCAGCTTACTTACCGGAAAAGGGGAGGCGGGCACGACGAGACGTTCTACTCGATGGGGGATCCTTCACGTCTCGACGAGCATGTGCCCAGCCTCCACGACACATTGTTGCCGGTCGGCTTGTTCATTTCCTATGAGGATGGGTGGGAGGCTGTGAAGGAGTTCATCGCGACGGATGGCGAAAGGCCGAAATCCACTACGTGGATTGAGGAAGAAGCGCTTCCGGCAGGAACGTTTCCTGCGCCTTAGCCGCTTGTCGCACTCCTCTGCAATACCCCGGTCCAAACAAAAAAACGCCGCTCCCGGATTGCTCCGGGAGCGGCGTATGTTGTTTCGCACCTGAGTCGGAGCGTTACTTCTTCAGGTCGAAGCGGTCGGCATCCATGACCTTGACCCAGGCCGCCACGAAGTCCCTCACGAACTTCTCCTGTCCGTC
>JAVKEJ010000002.1:0-1712 GCA_040221475.1 Rhodospirillaceae bacterium
TCGGGTGACACCGAGCGCCAGGCGACATCCGGCGAGGTGACGGGCCTGAAGCGTGAAATGCGCGACCTGAAGGAAGTCGTGGCCGATCTGACTCTAGAAAACCGCATTCTGAAAAAAAGCGTGATCGGGGATGGGGAGGATGTCGAATGAGATACCCCGCATCCGAAAAGCTTGAAATCATCCGGCTGGTCGAGCAATCGCACCAGCCGGTGAAAAGGACGCTGGAACAGATCGGCGTGTCGCGGCCAACCTTCTATCGCTGGTACGATCTGTATCGCAAGTTCGGCGAAGCGGCACTGGAAGACCGGCGCCCCGGCTCGGGCCGCGTGTGGAACCGCATCCCTGAAGACGTGCGTGATCAGGTTCTGGAAATGGCGCTCGACGACCCGGAACTCTCCCCGAGAGAACTCGCCACCAGGTTCACTGACGAACGCCGATACTTCGTCTCGGAAGCCAGTGTTTACAGGCTTCTCAAGGCCCACGACCTGATCACCAGTCCGGCATTTATCGTGATGAAGGCCGCCGATGAGTTCAAGGAAAAGACCACCGCCCCGAACCAGCTCTGGCAGACCGACTTCACCTATTTGAAGGTCATCGGCTGGGGATGGTTTTACCTCTCCACCGTGCTCGACGACTTCTCCCGCTACATTATCGCATGGAGGGTCTGCACCGGCATGGCGGCAAGCGATGTGCAGGACACACTCAATCTGGCACTGGAGGCTTCGGGGCTCGATAAGGCAAACGTGCTTCATCGCCCGAGACTACTATCAGACAACGGACCGTCTTACATATCCGGCGACTTGGCGGAGTATCTTGCCAACAAGGGAATGAAGCATACGCGTGGCGCGCCTTACCATCCCCAGACCCAGGGCAAGATCGAGCGGTGGCATCAGACCTTGAAGAACCGGATCCTGCTGGAAAACTACTTTCTACCAGGTGATCTCGAAGCGCAGATCGATGCGTTCATCGGCTACTACAACCATCACCGCTATCACGAGAGCCTGAAAAATCTCACCCCGGCCGATGTCTACACAGGTCGCGGACAGACCATCCTGCTCGAACGGGAAAAGACCAAAAGGAGGACCATGAAACAACGGCGCTTGCAGCACGACAAATCCGCTGCTTAATTGAAATCCAGGTGCGCCAGACCCTCCTTTAAGTCAGGCAGCCATCTGTCTCAAAATACCTGACGACGGACACCCCCGAACAAATCCTGGAAGCTGAGGAAACCCGATGACCCTGCTAACTGTAAATGGCGACACGCATACCGCCGATGGCAACGGTCGCACTCTTCAAGACGTCCTGCATAGCCGTCTAAAGTGTTCGAGCGATTGCAGATAGGCATCACAAGTGCTTCTTGTAGGCTAAGGAAGAACATGACGAAGATCGGCTTATTTCTATTTGTCAAATTGGCAGGATACGCTCAATGGCCTTGAGCCTTTGCTGACAACAAAGGTTCGGACTTTACCCAACAATGGAACGTGCCTAACCAGAAGGATCTTCTGACCTTAAAATTCGGTTTTAGACCAGCACCTGAAACCCGAACGAAGCCCCCCTGACCGAACGCCGACACCAGGAAACATGGTTAACAAAGTCCTAAAATTTCCGAATCTGAAAGAAATACGACCTCGTCGTTGCGAATGAGCAACACATATGACTATTTGCAATCTTTAGGTTGAGTTGGCGCTTTGGGATGTATGCATCATAGATTA
>JAVKEJ010000003.1:0-1291 GCA_040221475.1 Rhodospirillaceae bacterium
GACTGTTACAGTTGTGTCATGATTGCCAACCCTCACCGGCACCGGCACCAGATACAGAAACAGCTAGTTGTTCGCTACACGACCGCCCCATTCGCCCGGAACCACAAAGTCTATACGGTTGAAACCCGTGAAGGCGTAGCCCGCTGCGCCGCCTACATCAGCCTCAAAGCCTAAGGGCCCACCAGAAGTTCCACTGCCGCCGTGGGCATATGCTCGCCCGTCATGACCACCACAGGAATTGTTTCCAGCAGTACAGCTTGAACCACCTTGGCCTGCCACTGGGCTTTCGAATATCAGCCCAGGCGCATACCACCCTGCGCCACGACCACCACTTCCACCATAAGCCGTGCAATGAGAGGCACTTCGACGACAGTCATCTTTTCCTTCTCGCCAACTCCATCCTGTGGCGCTTCTCGTGGCGCCAGTTAAACCCGCACCACCTCCTGAATATATACGCCCGTAGTTATACAGCTTGATAGCAACCGTTGTCGTCACGGCATGGCCACCTGTACCACCACTTACCGCACCATAACGACCAATGATATCGCCGTTATTCACCAGAATAGCCGTTGAACCAAGCGGCAAACCTTCAAAACTCATGGCATAGCTGCTGGTAGAACTGCCCCCAACAACGGCGTCCTGTTCGACCACAACCTTCACACTGGTAGGTGTCACACCATCCCAACCTGATGCAGTTAACTCACTTGAAACCAAGTAATTCTGGACGTTCGATGAAATCGTCAAAAGATAGTCTGCATCTTCAACCGGATCAATTGGCGCATCGTCTTCGCCCGGAGACGCGTCATCAATCACACGCCCTGACCACAATCCGGCATGCACAAAACTTACAAGACGATAAGCGTTAAAAGCGATTCCTGCGGCACCGCCTGCTCTGGCGTCCGCACCAAAAGCACCTCCATTGCCTCCATTACCCCCATAAGCATAGGCAACAAAGCTGTCCCAACAGACATTATTTCCCGTTTGGCAGCTTGAGCTGCCTTGCCCCGACACCGGATCATTATGGATCAAACCAAGGCCGTACCAACCTGCGCCACGTCCGCCACTACCTCCATTGGCAGTGCAACTAGAAGCAGAAGTATAGCAATCATCTTTTCCTTCTCTGCCGGTGGCTCCATTCGCTGTTTGGCTAGACCCATTCACGCCGCCACCACCCCCGGCATAGATGACGCCATAGTTTGCCACCGACAGCGGGATATCGGTCTTGACCGCATGGCCGCCATTTCCGCCATTCGCCGTCCCGTAATAGCCTACAATGCTGCCATTGTTGTGA
>JAVKEJ010000004.1:0-1273 GCA_040221475.1 Rhodospirillaceae bacterium
AGCCGACCGCTTGCGAACAAACTAGTTGTTCGCAATACGCCCGCCCCATTCGCCGGGAACCACAAAATCAATCAGATTAAAGCCGCTGAATGCATAGCCTGCTGCACCGCCTACATCGGCTTCAAAGCCTAAACCGCCGCCCGACGTGCCTGCACCACTGGTCGCCCTCGCGACGCGAGCATTTGGACACCCGTCGCTTGTTCCTCCTGCCGTGCAAGAACTGCCACCGGTACCATTCACAGGACTCGAATAGTATAACCCATTCGAATACCATCCCGCGCCTCGACCACCGATGCCTCCATTAGCTCTGCACCAAGCTCCATAATCGTCGAAACAATCGCCGTTGCCACGACGATGGCTAGCTACACCATAGACTGTAACATTGCCTGCAGTAACACCCCCGCCCCCACCGGCGAATATCTTCCCATAATTATATAGTTTAAGCGGCACTTCCGTCTTTACAGCATGTCCGCCAGCTCCACCACTTACGGCACCGTAGCGGCCAATGATGTCACCATTATTCACGAGAATAGCCGTCGAGCCCTCCGGTAAACCTGCAAAGCTTATGGCATAGCTACTGGTGGAGCTTCCACCGACCACAATATCCTGCTCGACTACAACCTTAACGCTGGTTGGCGTCACGCCGTCCCAACCCGCCGCACTCAGCTCAGCCAGAACCGAGTAATTTTGCGCATGCGAAGAAATCGTCAAAAGGTAATCTGCATCTTCGACCGGCTCAGTGTTGTCATCGTCTGGAGCTGGTGATGCTTCGTCAATTACCCGCCCGGACCAAAGGCCCGCATGGACAAAAGCTACAAGTCGATAGGCGTTAAAAGCAACACCACCAGCGCCACCACTCGGAAAAGCTGCGGTTCCGAAGCTTCCGCCATTGGTCCCACTGCCGCCACTGGCATAGCTCCGACCATCGCCTCCGTTACACTCTCCCATTGCAATATTTCCGACCTGGCAACTGGTGCCCCCTCCACCTTGCACCGTCGTTTCATAAAAGACCCCATCAGCGTACCAACCAGCACCACGCCCACCTGCACCTCCTACCCCTGTGCAGCTTAGAGTGCTGACGTGACAGTTATTCGACGTTTCATAATATGCAGTTCCCGTCACTGTTTGACTTGACCCATTCACGCCGCCACCACCCCCGGCATAGATGACGCCATAGTTTGCCACCGACAGCGGGATATCGGTCTTGACCGCATGGCCGCCATTTCCGCCATTCGCCGTCCCGTAATAGCCTACAATGCTGCCATTGTTGTGA
>JAVKEJ010000005.1:0-132499 GCA_040221475.1 Rhodospirillaceae bacterium
GAGCAAGAAGCGGAGTGGCAGAAGGATCGTGATCGCTTCATCGATCTGACCTACTCACCGCTGCTGCGTGAAGGTGATCTGCCGGTGTCGGCCGCGTTCACCCGCGAAAACCGGTAGAACCCAGAGCAAGAGATTAAGGAGAATTACCTCATGTTAGATCGTCGTTCACTCTTTGCCGCCACCGCTGCTGTCGGCTCCTTCGTTGGTGCCGCCCTCGGTTCACGCAAGGCAAACGCCAGCGCTGTTAATATGACGCCTCCTGGAGATGTCGAGGACCGCGGGTCGGTAGGCCGTTTTGAGCGTATTCCTGAGCTGGATCTTGAAAGCAAGTACGACTTCGTGACTGGTTTTCGTAAATTCCAAAGCCGGTTTACACCAATCGCACGAAACCGCATTGATCAGATCATGGAATCCAAGGGCCTAGATCCGAAGATGGAGGTCTCTATGGAGGACGCGCTGGATCTGGTTAAAGACGATATGCTGGTGCAAACCAGCGGTCGAACTTGGATCAGCAACCAGCAAATCACCTGGAAAGTTTTTCAAGATTATTTCCATGACAACGCCGATAAGTATCTGGCTGAAATGGAAGCTGCTGATAATGCTGGACCGGGCAAGCTGGAATTGAATCCTGATTTGGACATTCCCGACTACATTCGCCATGAAATTCACATCATGCCAGGTGGCTATGTCGGTGATGCCTTTGCCGGGCACGTGTATCACCACGGTACCAACAGCTTCTCAGCTGGCATCTCTTTCTTAGGCAGCAACGAACAAGATCAAATCCAAGTCAAAGCCGTTGAGCGGTTGCCCATGCCCAGAGACGGCAAAGTGATACGCATTCTTGATTTGGGGTGCGGCATTGGGCGCCTGACCGTTGCCCTCAAAGAGCGCTTCCCCGATGCCGAAGTGTGGGGCCTGGATGTGTCTGGCCCCCTTATCCGCTATGCCCACATGCGGGCCAATGACCTGGGTGTTGATGTCAACTTCACGCAACGTTTGGCCGAGGATACAAAATTCGAAGACGGTTATTTCGATATTGTCACGTCGCTGATTATAAATCATGAAATGCCAACCGATGCCAATAAGGCCCTTGTTGCTGAAGCCTATCGTTTGACGCGCAAAGGCGGATATTACTATCCCATCGACTTCAGAACCTCAGGCGATAAGGCGGCTGTTTACAGCCAGTATCGTCGCTGGTGGGATCACCGTTGGAATTGCGAACCCTGGACACCAGAATTCGTTGCCTTCGACTTTGAAGGTGAAATCGAACGCGCCGGGTTTACCATTAACAAGGAAACCAGACCTGTGATGCCAGGCTTTGGCGCGCGTCATGGTGAAAAGCTGGCTTAGCTCACTCACACGACCCAAGCATTCGAAAGAAACCCTGCTTCAAAACACTGAAGCGGGGTTTTCTTATTCCACGACACCAATATCCGCATGCAGCGGTTTGCTATCCTCGAATTTTTGCTTTTGTGCGTCTGACGCGGGCGCTTGATGGGTCTTTTTCCACTCGTCATACGGCATGCCATAAACGATCTCACGCGCTTCATCGTAGTCCATCGGCGCACCATAGTGCTCGGATGCGGCCTTCACCCATTTGGCGAGACAATTTCGGCAAAAGCCGGACAGCCCCATAAGATCAATGTTTTGAACGTCGGTGCGTTTCTGTAAATGCTGAACCAAGCCTCTAAAGGCTGCGGCTTCAATTTTGGTGCGGGTGTCTTCATCCATGGGGACCTCGCTCATGTGACAATCTCAGATGCTTAATGGTGTTCAATACATAGTATGGATGGATCGCTTAGCAATGGGGACAGCGCTGAGTCCAGGATGCCAATCCAGTTGGAAATACTTTGGGCATCTTCAAGCAGGTCCTGCCGAATCTCGATCTGCGTGTTAGCCAACCCTTGTGCGCCTGCATGGATTTTAAGCGTATAACCGTACTCGACCCCTGAATAGGGTAGGTTATCGCCAATCTCCATATCTGTTTGCTGTTCCAGGTTTCTGATTAATCCTTCTGCCAGCCTTCTGTCGGCTGCAGACATCACGCCAATATGCCACGGACGATCTTCATTTTGAAAATCAGGCGTAAAGGAATGAATAGACACCACAGGTGGCAGATGAGAGAGGCTTCGCAAACGCGCAAGCTGAGTTTCAATCGCCACATGATACGGAAAGTAGAACAACCCGGCACGTCGCAGGCGTTCCTCGGCGCTTAAGTTTTGATTGGCAGGCACAACCGTTCCATCACTGACCTCGGGCATAGAGGCGGTGTCTCCCAAAGGCCGATTAGGATCAACAATCAGTCTTGAGTAATTGGCCAAAACAGCGGTCGCTTGCCACTTTTCCGCCAAACCTGCAGCGACATCCGCGGCCCCTGGGTCCCAGGCGATATGGCGGGACAACTCATCTGTATCTAGGCCCAAGCCCTTCATGCTGTGCGGCACTGCATTTCCTGCATGATCTGCAATCAAGAGCACGCTGCTCTCGCTGGTCGGATTGAGGACCTGAACAGGGTCGCGATCAGTCTGGCCCAGATGACGTGGGCAGGAATAAGGAGTCAGTGAATCCACTCTAAAGTGCGCCTTCATTCTGCTAGCATTTCGCCACATCCTGCGTGTTTCTCGGGTCGGCACAAGATGTCTTTTTGATATAATATTTCGCCATACCAAACGTTGGCAAACGCCAGAGCCGGAAGCGCAAAAGCGCGAAAGATTGATGAATTTATGCCCAGCGGCCCTAGCGACGCCGCAACAAGCGGCGTAGTGTAGAACCATGAGTACACGTAGACGCCGCGCAAAAATTGTTGCCACCCTCGGGCCCGCTTCTAGCACCTTAGAGACCATTGCTGATTTGTATGATGCTGGTGCTGATGTGTTTAGACTCAACTTCAGTCATGGTTCCCATGAAGACCATGCCGCACGTGTCGCTGATATACGCGCACTGGAAAAAGACGTTGGGCGGCCCATTGGCATATTGATGGACCTTCAGGGACCAAAACTCAGGGTCGGCACCTTTGCCTCAGACGAAGGTGTCGTTCTGAAGAGTGGTGCCTCCTTCCGCCTCGATATGGACGACACGGACGGCGACGAAGAACGGGTCTGCCTGCCCCACAAAGAGATTTTCCAAGCCTTGAGGCCGGGGGCCAGTCTGCTGGTCAACGATGGTCACCTGAGACTCGAGGTTGTCGACTGTGGCTCCGATTGGGCAAAAACAAAGGTGATCGTTCCGGGCGTCATGAGCAATCGCAAAGGCGTAAACGTGCCTGACGTGACGCTGCCCTTACCCGCTCTCACGGCCAAAGACAAAGCAGATCTGGAATTTGGGCTAGATCAGGGTGCCGACTGGGTGGCCTTGTCGTTTGTTCAGAGCCCGGTTGATGTGGCCGAACTGAAAGCACGGGTCAACGGACGCGCATTTGTGATGGCAAAACTGGAAAAGCCTGCCGCCCTCGAACATTTGGATGAAATTGTAAAAATTTCTGATGGCGTGATGATCGCCCGCGGTGATCTGGGTGTTGAAGTTCCGTTAGAGCAGGTGCCGGTGCTGCAGAAGCGCATTATTCGGGCCTGTCGCGCAGCGGGTAAGCCCTCTGTGGTCGCAACACAAATGCTCGAGTCTATGATTAAATCCCCTATGCCGACGCGCGCTGAAGCGTCTGATGTCGCCACCGCCGTCTATGACGGCGCAGATGCAGTGATGTTGTCAGCTGAAACCGCAGCCGGGGATTATCCGGTGCGCGCTGTCGCCACAATGGATCGTATTATCTCTCAGGTTGAAGGCGATGAGCATTATCTCGGTTTGATGTCAGCTGGACATAATATTCCGGCGGACTCGGCACAAGATGCGATTACAGCCGCTGCCAGACAAATCGCCTCTACCTTGGGCGCGAAATCTATTGTCACTTACACAACATCCGGTTCGACCACCCTCAGAGCAGCCAGAGAGCGCCCGCCCGCCCGCATATTGTGTTTGACGCCGAGCGAGAAAGTTGCCCGCCAATTTGCGCTCGTTTGGGGGGTACATAGCGTGGTCAACTTGGATCACACACCGGACGAACACATAGGCGCTAACGCCATTTCCTTCGCGAAAAAGGAGCATATCGCAACGGATGGCGATGTCCTGGTCGTGACAGCCGGTGTTCCGTTTGGCACCGTCGGGTCTACTAACATGATCCGGGTGGTTCGGATCGGCGAGAAAGCTTAACTTTAAGAATTACCAAGAAACAAAAAAGCCGCGGAAAACCGCGGCTTCTGGTGCGTCCCAAAACTTGGGGTAAAAGGCATTAACTTACATTCGAACCCATATACTCTGGGCGCAAGCGGAACTTACCCCTGACGTGCCTTAAAACGTGGGTTTTTCTTGTTAATGACGTATACGCGACCTTTACGGCGCACGATGCGACAGTTTTTATCCCGCTTCTTTGCGGATTTCAGTGAGCAGCGCACTTTCATGGTGCTTTTCCTTGCTTCGCTGGTGGTCCGGGGACAGGCCCGACTGAAAGAAGAGCGGCTTATACCGAACCCTCAGCGACAGCGCAAGACCAGATGACACCAAAAAATACTGAAATGCTGGCTTTTTCGTCTGCTCATCCCAACCAGTACCTCAAAACTGCCGTCACCGCGTGCGGCCGCTCAAGGGGTGCAAGATGCCCAGACTCTTCAATGACGACCAGCCTGGCACCCGGAATCGCCTGTGCCATCTCTTGATGAAGCTCCGGCGGTGTCAAAATATCTTGGCGGCCGCAGATCACAACCGTCGGCACACGTATGGCATGAAGGTCTCCCCGGCTGTCTGGGCGGCCCATAATTGCCGTCTGCTGGCGCGCGAAGGCCTCCTGACCAATGCGCGTAGCCATCTCAAGCACAACGTCACGCACGGTCGGGTCATCCAGCCGGTCTTTGTGAACCAAATTCGGTAATAGCCTTGGGGTTACCCCTTTAAATTTACCCATGCTCGCGAGTTTTATAAGACCTTGCCGGGTCTTAACCTGTTCTGCGGTATCG
Source organism: Rhodospirillaceae bacterium (assembly GCA_040221475.1). GTDB lineage: Bacteria > Pseudomonadota > Alphaproteobacteria > Rhodospirillales > Rhodospirillaceae > WLXB01. The sequence continues at coordinate 5,004 of JAVKEJ010000005.1, forward strand.
GGTCGCGCTTGGGTGTCAATCAACGCCAAGCGTTCAACCCGTTCCGGTTCCTGGCGCATAATTTCCTGGGCGACGTAGCCGCCCATTGAGAGGCCGGCAAGTGCAAAGGTATCAGGTGATTCCTCAAGAATACGCGCTGCCATAGCCTTAATGCTGTCATCTCGGGTCAAATCTCCCACAAAGACGTTAGCTGTATCGGCCAAATGTGAGGCTTGATGGGCCCAAAGAGCATAATCACACAGCAAACCTGGCAAAAAAACGATATGACGCTCAGACATTGGGATCCCTGTTAATATAAGGTGATTCTATGCTGGTTTGGTTGACTTTGCACCCGTCCTGCATCATATAAGACGCAATCAAAAAGCGACGGGGACCTGCGGATAGAGCGCATAAGAGTTTCCCCCACGAGGACTTTTTAGTTTCCATGACATTTGAAGACCTGGGCTTAGAGCCGAGTACGTTAAAAGCTGTTGCCGAATCAGGCTACACTGAACCAACCCCCATTCAAGCGAAAGCAATTCCGATCGCGTTGATGGGCCGTGACGTTATGGGAATTGCCCAGACCGGCACCGGCAAAACAGCCAGCTTTACGCTGCCCATGATTGATATTCTCAGTTCGGGCCGCTCGCGGGCTAGAATGCCACGGGCGCTGATTTTATGCCCCACACGCGAACTGGCCGCACAAGCGGCTGATAACTTTAATAACTATTCCAAATACTCGGAACTCTCGATGGCTTTGATCATCGGCGGCACCTCCTTCACCGACCAGGAAAAGGCGTTGGCTGGAGCCTGTGACGTTCTTATCGCTACGCCGGGTCGTCTCCTCGATCTGTTTGAGCGCGGAAAAATTCTTCTCAATGACGTGAAATATTTCGTTATTGATGAAGCCGATCGCATGCTTGATATGGGATTCATTCCTGACGTTGAGCGGATCGCTAAGCTGGTCCCGACACTGCGCCAGACCCTCTTCTTCTCAGCCACAATGGATAAACAGATACGCCGCCTCTCAGAGGCATTTCTGATGAATCCAAAAGAAGTGGCTGTCGATGCCCCCGCAACAACGGCAACAACCATCACCCAAGGCCTTATCAAAACAACAGATGCTGATAAGCGGGACATCATTCGCGAGCTCTTAGTCAGCGAAAAAATCGAGAACGGCTTCATTTTCTGCAACCGCAAAAAAGATGTCGATATCCTGTTTAAGTCTCTGACCAAACATGGCTTTAACGCTGTCGCCCTTCATGGGGACATGGTTCAGTCCAAGCGCACTGAAATGCTGTCCGCCTTTAAGTCGGGAGAAGCTGGATTGTTGGTTTGTTCAGATGTTGCCGCACGTGGGCTCGATGTCTCCGCCGTTCCGTTTGTGGTCAATTATGATGTACCGAACAATGCCGAAGATTATGTTCACCGCATTGGTCGAACCGGCCGCGCTGGTATGCAAGGCAAGGCGTTCACCCTCGCAGTCCCGGCTGATAGTAAAATGCTGGCCGCCATCGAAAAACTCATCGGCGGACCTATTCCTCTCTTCAAAATTGGCCAGAAAAATAAAGACAAAACTGACGCAAACGAGATAGCTGAAGAAAAGACGAGCGCCAAAGCGGACACCAAGGATCGTCCTAAACCTCAGCAGGACGACACATCAGCGCCACCATCAGAGCCAGCACCAAAGTCAGAACCCGCACCAAAAGAGGCTGTTAAAGCCGTGGCCAAGGACGAACAAAAACCTCGCCGGGAAGAATACCCTAAACGACAGCGGCGGGACCGCAGCCGCCATGACCCAGATGTTGGCGTTATGGATCATGGTGATGAGGATGTTATTGCGTTTGGTGCACACACACCGAGCTTCCTTAAAGTCGAGCCTTATGTATCGGACACGGCAGAAGCCTCCTCCAGCGAAGTTTCAAACAACTCTTAATTGACAGCGACATCAGGTTCGTCAGGCAGATCTTCTGGTCTCAGGTTAACTGGTCCAGCATGGTGATGAACGATTTTCCAATCCCCTGCTTCCTTCACAAAAACGTTGGTTGCGCATAGATAGGCACCGTTGAGATCTTCAATGCAGGTCACAACCGCTGACTCGCCAAAAATAGAGACCTTTGCCGCCCTGCATGTCACCTCAGGCGCCCCCTGCTCGCCTAAGATTGCCTGCCAGCTTTCCAGAACATCTTCGCGCCCGTAAAGGGGTAACCATCCTGGATGCACACAAATGGCACCTTTCTTGGCCCATAAACGCTGCATCGCATCATAATCTTTTGCAATAAACGCAGCGTAAAAAACATCATTGGCAAACAGAGCGGCCTCTTCATCCTTCATCAACAACCCTCTTTTTGAGATTCTGCGCTAAGCGTGCATCGTCAGTTATCATACAGTATCATGAGCACAGTTACGGTGCAGAGAATGAGTTTAAAAATGAGTAACAGTACGATGTTAGATGGCCCATCACGCCAGCCAGTCTCAGGCAAAAAGGCCAAACAAGCCGTGGTGTTTCTGCACGGTTACGGTTCGGATGGTAACGATCTGATCGGCCTCGCGCCCTTCTTCGCGGAAAGCCTACCCGATGCTGCGTTCTATAGTCCCCACGCCCCAGAGCCAGGCGAAACGGGCATGGGCCGACAATGGTTTACGTTGCAAGGCTATGACCCCAATCTCCTGCGCAGAGACCCATCCCGCATGACCGGCGCGTTCACACGCATGTATGACGGCGCGAGAAAATCTGCAGCGTCTTTGAACGCCTACTTAGATCACATTCTTGAGAACACCGAGTTAGACGCAAGCGCCCTCGCCTTGATTGGGTTTTCGCAAGGCACCATGATGGCAATGCATGTTGGGCTGCGGCGCCCCGCCGCCCTAGGAGCAATCATTGGATACTCTGGTGCCTTGCTGGGGAGCGAACACCTGGCGGCAGAGACAACGTCCAGCCCTCCAATTCTGCTGGTCCACGGATCTGCTGATGATGTGGTTCCCCTGCCCGCCCTAACCCATATGCAGCGCGCTCTGGACGATCAAAATATTGCCTACACCGCACATATTGTACCCGACCACGGCCATGGCATAGAGCAGATGGGCGCGACTTTGGGGCGCACCTTCCTTCACCAGAACTTAGACGTCACAGGGCCGGCGTGACCGCTCAAGAGCTCATCAAACATCTGAACTTAGAACCCCATCCCAAAGAAGGCGGTTTCTTTCGAGAGATATATCGTTCCCACGCAACCGTCCCTCAAGAGGTTCTGCCAAATGGGTATGACGGTGCGCGCAGCTTTAGCACCGCTATTTATTATCTGCTAACACCGGATACATTTTCGCATCTGCACACCGTCGCCAGCGACGAAACATTCCATTTTTATTTAGGGGACCCGGTTGAGATGCTGCAACTCTTCCCCGATGGCCAAGGCCAAACGCGAACGTTGGGCCAAGATATTGCCACCGACCAGCACCTCACCCTGACTGTACCCCGAGGGGTTTGGCAAGGATGTCGGCTCAAGACTGGCGGCAAGTTTGCTTTGATGGGCTGCACGGTCTCTCCGGGCTTTGAATACCAGGACTACGGCCATGCAGATCGCGCGACGCTCTGTGCCAGATATCCTGATTTCAGGACCGAGATCGAGGCATTAACAGAAGCCTAAAGACTGTGGTGTTGCACTTTCCCGAGAGGCCAAGTTGAATACACGGGAACACCAAAGATTTTCTAAACTGAAAAGGATATCTGCCATGTTGGGCCCCATACTCGCTGTGACACTTGCTGTTCCCGACCTCGCCGCCGCCGAGCGCGCCTATGGCGATACACTGGGTTATCAAGTTGTCGAAAGAGGTGAAATCAGTGCGGAAGTCTCCGGCGTTTGGAATGCGCCCATAACAGCCGGGCGGCCCTATCTGATTATGCAGCCCGCCAGCGGTGCAGACATGGTATTCCGCTTCGTGGAGTCTCCGCCCGTGCCTGGGTACCAACCCTTAAAAACCTACGGCTGGAACGCCAACGAATTGTTGGTGCAGGATGTCGATGCCATGCCAGCTCGCCTGGACGGCTCTGACTTTGAAATTGTTGCCCTGCCGCGCAACCTGTCAACAACAGATGATATCAAAGCCATGCAGGCCTTAGGGCCAGCAAAAGAACTCACCTACTTCACCACGGTCAAAAACCCAGCTTTTGGTTTGGGCCACGCTGAGTCTTTTGTGGATCGCGTTTTTATTGTCATTAATGGCGGCAAATCCATGGACAGCCACATCGGGTTTTATAATGGAACGCTCGGCATTGAGACCTCAGAGCCGCAACTTGTTCGCATGTCCGCTTTGAACAAAATTCTCGGATACGACTCAGAAAAAATGCATCCGCTCGCTACGGCTGACATTGGTGGCCCCTTCAAGATCGAACTGGACCAGTATCCCGAGGGGACAACGGAGCGGCCTATTCTTCCGGGAGACATTCCGCCTGGTATTTCTATCGTTACTTTCCTGGTTGAAGACTTGGATGCCATCCCGGTCGATTTTAGAGCCAAGCCACTGCACCCAAGCGGTGCGCCATACGGTGGCGGACGTGCGGGTGTTATCGTCGGTCCAAACGGAGAGTGGCTCGAACTTATTCAGCGGCCATAATAGCCGCGGGCATAGACAATAAAAATGCTAACGTCCGCCAAACCCGGGGGGCCGTTCCAGTTTGCTCCGGCGTGGCCCCCTGTCAAACGGATCGTCATCATTCGATGAAGAGTCTTTTTGTTTGCGACCGCGGGCCGCTTGACGACTGCGCGCAAGCATCTGCTTTTCTTCTAGTTGCTTTTTATTATGGGCACGGACAATCAAAAGACCAACGACCACCAGCACGCCAAAGATCATGGTACTCATCCACATCTGATTCGCGCGCCGTTGTTCCATCTGGCGACGGATTTGCGGAAGACACGTTGGCAGATTTTGCTCACAGGCCCGCTGCCGCTCAAAATCACGCATCCGCGCATCGGGAAACCCCTGAGATGCCTGAGCGTAAACCTCTGGGGCTGACAGGCCCATCAATGTCGCAAAGACTATGGCGATCGCGATCTTCAAAAGTGCCCTCCCGCGCAAATTGAGTCTGTTAAAGTTGAATTGTGCCCGATTTTTGCGCCTAGCTCCACAGAGAACGAAAAACCCTGGCACACGCTAACGCCCCTTTGCCCCCCAACAGGTTATCGCTTAGCGTTTATGCCACCAAAGCCAACCTACAATCAGAGCACTCACAATGCCTAAGCCCCCTAAACCTCTCTGGAGTCGCTGCTGTTCCGCCTCCAATTGCGCCTGAATGTCCGGCCTGCAGCCTGGCAACCCCAACTCGCAATCCCGTCTTAGTTTAAGTTGACGTGCCCGCTGACTAATTTGAGCTTGAGAGCTTGAAGTCCATAAGAGAGGAAACGTGCCAGCCATGAGCGCCAATCTCACAGCAGAGCGGCGCGACAAAAATCCAGTGTTGAAATATCGATGTCGGCCAAGCATTAGGCTATAGTAGAGACTATGGATAAAACGGCAAATACTCACCTCTTTCAGATTTTAGGGTTAGATCACGTTGTCTTACGCGTGAGGGACCTCGCACGCGCCAAGCAGTTCTACTGCGGCGTACTCGGCTGCACAGTTGACCGATTCCGGGAAGATCTCGGGCTCCTTCAACTCAGAGCTGGCAGATCTTTAATTGATCTCGTTGATGTCAACGGCACGTTGGGTATACGCGGTGGAACTGCACCGCACATGAACGCCCCCAACATGGATCACTTTTGCCTGCGCATTGAACCCTTTTCTGAAGCGTCTATTCGCAACCATTTAAAAGCGCATAATGTAGAAATTGGTGAATCTGGAATGCGATACGGCGCTGATGGCAATGGGCCATCAATTTATATTAAGGACCCAGATGGCAACGCGGTGGAGTTGAAGGGGCCGCCGGAAGATGTGTCTGCGTAGACTGCTCCTATCTTTTGTTATTTTAAGCTGCGTCAACGGCATAGCCACGCTCTCAATTGATGCACAAGAGAGCAGCCATATGGGCAGGCCAATGTGGCGGTCGTTTGACCCTCGCGATACCGGTGCCGGTGAACTAACATATGCCTCTGCCGTCGACGACAAAGGCATAGTGTATTCAGCAAATGAAGCCGGACTGCAAAGCTATGATGGTGTCTCATGGCGACTTCTCCCACACACGCCTCAATCACGCGGAATCACATCTATCTTAGCCTTAGACCGAGCGCCTTGGCTAAAAGGGTCCTGGTTAACCGGCGGCTCAAACGGCCTAGGCATCTACACGCCAGATAAAACAGGGCTTTTAAACTGGACGCCTATAAACCTCCCGGGTCGACCCGGCATTTCAGCAGAAGAGTCTCCAGCAACCGTGCATAGATTGGTGGCTGTTGAAGACGCCATATACATCATCAGCAACGCGGGCGTTTTCACGCTTGACGCTGATGGTGTTTCTGAGCCCCATGAAAGCAGTTCCACGGGCCTTCCCACAGGCTTTTCCTATATAGATGATGATGCCGTTGTCTTTGAAGTTGAAGATGGCCTCATAAAAATGACGAAGGATAATTATCACGCACTTACGCTTCCTCCCCGGTGGTCAGAACTGACTCCGGTTGCTGTGTTCAACACTAAAGACCTGGGGCAGATCTTAGTCACGGAGCGATCCGGAGTGTTTGTGTTGGAAACCTCAGATAGCAGCCTCACGCTCTCGCCATTGTGGGATGAAATCCCTCCCCCCCTGGATAGCGCTAAAGTGCTTGCAAGTGCCGCCTTGCAGACTGGCGGACTCATATTCGGAACAAATGCCGGAGCGCTTCTTCATTTCAGCCTAAGCGGACGCCTTATCACACGACTAGACAGTCGTGCAGGTTTTCATGCAGGCCCCGTGCGAAGCATATCAACCGGACCGGCCGACAATGTTTTCGGTTTTTTTGATGGCGGTGCTGTCTGGTTTAACACCAATGACCCCCTCAGAGTTTGGGATATCCTGAACGGTCTGGAGAAACCCGTTACTGCGGTCGCTGTCGATTCTGATCGTGTTTATGCAGGCACCACAGCGGGTCTGTATCAATCTGTATCAAACGGACGGATGCGCCACGTTCCAGAGCTTGGCGACGTTCCTATTCGTAGCCTGGATCTGTTTCAGCGCAGTTCTATGCGAGGCCATACTTCACTCATTATTAGCACCGCGCGCAGACTGGTTGACTACGCCGACAACGGAGTCACAACCTTATATGAAGGGCAGCCGTCTGCCGTTTTCATATCGCGTACACAACCGACGCGTATTGCTGTCGGGTTTAGCACCCAGGTCCGTCTGTTTGATTTTGATCGAAGTGAGTGGACCGACGTCGGGCCACTTGGAACAGCATTCAAATCCCCAATTACCGACTTTACGGAAACAGCCGATGGGGATCTGCTTGTTGTATTAAAAGATGGGTCGGTCATTTCATTTGCCGCCGACGAGTGGCTCAAGGGTCAAAATTTAGAACAGGCAAAACCCTTATGGACTCAACCGTCTCCAAGACATCCAGGGTTTGATGCCGCGCCACATTTTTCAGCAACGCCTGACACCATCCGCCTGTTCATGACGGGAGCTGCATTGCAATGGGATTATAAGAACGCGCGATTCCAAACTGATACGTCTTTAGCAACAGAATTTTCCAGATTGTCCTATCCAGAATTCCCCCGTTGGTACGCCGCCAAACAAACGGCTGAGGCCCTCTGGTTGCAAACAAGCACCGGAAGCTACGTCATGCCAACAAAACTCCCTGAAACGACGCCAGAAATCATACCATCTTTGATTGCCTTACCGATCGCTACACGCGGCACCGCATCCTACAGCGACATCGCGTTTGATCAGAGAACAGATAGAATGATGTTTGCCACAGCTGATGGTCTGACCTCATACCCGCGCCAAGTGCTCCTTGCGTCCACCTCCTCTGTTACTGCTTCGCAAACCAAGCCGTCTCTGCCAGCTTTGCACATTCGCAAAATCGTAGTCGATGATCAGACCGTCTATGATGGCAACGGTTCCCAACCGCAGATCACTGTTAGATCAACAAACGACGAGGTGCTGCTTCACCTTGCCGTTCTCGATTGGCAAACGGCGTGCAGTGATGGGCAACTGATCATTGAAAGTGCGGCGCTGCCAAACACCAAAGTGGCCGTCGGGCCGAACTGCACGGCAACTATTGCGATTAATGATTTTGCGAATCAGACATCAGATATAAATCTGAGGCTGATGGTCGACGGTCAGACCGTTACACAAGACGCACGCCTGAATATCAAAATTAGCCGCCCCTTGATATCCTCGCCGTTGCTTCCGGTGATCCTAGGCGTCGCACTCGGCCTTTGGGTCATATTCAATCGCTTATCCGCAACACAAGCCTGGCCCGAGTCAATCCAGAGATACGCCGCCCTAACGTCCGGGCTCTTTATCCTGCTGGCAATCGCCCAGGTTCTTGGCATTAGCATCGCTCCTGATTCTGTTTTGAGCGCTATCGCAATGTGGCTGGGTGTTTTATTCATCGCCTTCGTAGTACCAGTTTTTGCAGAAATATTGCTTCAGGCCAGCGCCCGGGTGATGACCTGGAAGACCTAATGCGCGCCTGCTCCCTGTGGCGTTTACCTGTGTTATCCTTCTGATATGATTGTTTCGTAATTTTTCTAAATCGTTCTGCCGCACAGGATTAGAAATAGGAATGCTGACAATGCCTGACATTGAACTTTTCAGTTACGAAGCCTGCCCTTTCGCGCAGCGCACGCGCATGATGATGCTGGAAAAAGGCATAGACTGCACATTGACGGAAGTGGATTTGTACAACAAACCGGACTGGTGGAAAGAACTCTCCCCCCACGGCAAAGTGCCCTTGATCAGACATAACGGTGACATCGTTTATGAGTCACGGATCATCAATGAGTACTTGGAAGAGGTCTATCCTGAGCCACCGCTGCTTCCCCGCGACCCAATGCTTCGCGCCAAGGCGAGAATCTGGATTGATTACTGCGACTCTTACTTTCTGCCCACACTGCATAAACTTATCGCAGACAAAAGAGACGAAGAAAAACAGACTGAAAACCGCAAGGCCGTCGCTGAAAAGTTCCTGTTTATAGAGAATGAAGGTCTAAAGAAGATGGGCGATGGACCCTACTTCATGGGGCAAACCCTGACCCTGATTGACCTGCAATTCATGCCATTTATGGAACGATTCCCGTGCTACGAAGAACTCTGGGGCGCTAAGATTCCGGAAGAGTGCACACGATTGAGAACATGGATCGAGGCCATGCAAACTCGCGACAGCCATAAAGCCACCGCAAGCACACATGCGTTTCATATGGAACGCTACAGCAGATATGACGAGGCGGCTTAAACCGCGTCCTGTTCTTCATCCCTCGTCAATCACCAGCCACGAACAACCCCTCATCCATTGATCAAAGAAGACCTGATCCTATGGTCTGTTTGATGTTGAAAAAGTGGCGGAGGGACAGGGACTCGAACCCTGGCAACCGTATGATCGGTTGACGGATTAGCAATCCGCTGCATTACCACTCTGCCATCCCTCCGCAGGGGTGACCGGGCGTGGAACATGAAAACTTACGAAGCAGTTGTCAAGGACGACGATGACAGGTAGAAACGATTTAACAGTTGCTGATTCCATCAAGCGAATCAGAGAGTTACCTGGGTGCACAGACAAAATTCCACTTTCGAGGCTCACACTATGCAACGCTCTATGCCCGCGTCTTCCACCCAAATCCCTAAAAAACGCCCCTTTTCTCTTCTAAACAGACGTTTTTTTGCCGCATTGGCCATACTCGGTTGTGGCGCAAGTGGACCTGTTTTAGCTGATCGCATTGAAAACGGCCTGTCTGGCGAAGTCAATGTCGGTGGCTCTATGTCCACCGGCAACTCAGACACCACGCGCGTGGATGCTGAGATTAAGGCGCGCTACAAAGCCGGTCGGCTGGAAGACAATTACAGGCTATTAGGCGAGTTTGCAGACGACAATGGAACGACAACCGCCCAGAGGATCTTAGCCTCCGTCGAATCCCGATTTGACGTTCAAGAACGACTGTTCGCATTCGGATATCTCGAATACGACGACGATAAATTCTCAGGGTTCAAGTATGAAGTCGAAAGTGCCCTTGGTGTTGGCTATAAGGTCATAGATGATGAGAATTTGCGCTTTTTGGTACAAGTCGGTCCTGGTTATCGGTACAGCAAGTTTTCTACGCCTGTCCCTGCCGCAGTCCCTCTGGTATCTTCCTCTGAAGATGGCATTCTCGTACGCGGCAGCGCTGAGTTGGAATATGACATCACAGAGACCACGTTCTTAAGCAACGCCTTGATTGTAACCTGGGACAGCGACAGAACAAAAATCGAAAACACGACGGCCCTGACAACCAAATTAATTGGTGATCTGTCGACACGGCTCTCCCTTAATGTCCGGCACAATACAGATCCACCGCTTCTGACAAAGAAAACGGATACCCTGTCTAAGGTCTCATTGGTTTACGGCTTCTAGGATTTACGAAGTCGAGACGACTGTCCCTTCCTAATGGTGCGGTAATGTCGATGATGTCTTCCCTGCAGCGCCGGATAAAACTTCAACTTATCGCTATATACATCACCGGGGCAGCACATGCGCAAACCGTTGCTCCATCTGGCATTGAGCTACATTTTGGTGGTCTAGGCACGGATGGTGCAAACGCCATCGCGGCGCTCTCAGATGGCGGATTTGCCCTTGCCGGCTGGAAGACGTTAGACCAGGACAGAAGTGTTACAGAGAGCTGGCTGGTCCGGGTTAACCACCGCGGCGCATACATGTGGGATCTCCCACTACCTAATTCAGCACCCTATGGCGTGACGGCTTTATCCCCGGCTTTTGATGGCGGCCTCTATGTTGTTGATGGAGAACGAGGGGGCAAAACCGGCACCACACGCTTGTCTAAGATATCGCCTGAGGGCGTTACGGAGTCCCAGCGCACATACGGCTCCTCAGCTGGCGATACCCTGTCTGCCTTAAGGCCCACATTTGATGGCGGCTTAATCTTGGTCGGACGCACCCTGAACCCAACGTCCAATCAAGATGATGGCTGGGTTCTCAAACTAGACCGCTCACATGACGTCGAATGGTTTCGCGTTATTGGTGGGCCGGGAGAGGACGGCCTAGAAGACGTGAGTCTCTCGACCGATGGCGGTTACACAGCTGTTGGCTGGTCAACCCAGGAGGGTGATCATGTTGTGGGCTGGTCCCTTAAGCTATCCGAAAAGGGGGCAACGGAATGGGACACATTTCATGATGTTGGTATTGATACGGAATTCCATCACGTTTTACCTGCGCCCGCAGGATCGACTATCGCTGCGGCCACCACTCGCGCCACAAACGGTGACGGGCGAAAAATCGTTATATTGGCAATGGACTCACAAGGCGCCCTAAGTTGGCAGCAAAGTATTTCTTCTCCGGGCAGCGCCACAGCGACCGGACTCGCGCATGCAGCCACAGGCGGTTATCTGCTGTCGGCGTCGATTGAAGATCAAAATGGCATGGCTGGTTTGGCCGTTGGCATTAGATCAGACGGAACCCTGGACTTCATTCATCGACACCAAGGCAGCGGCGCGTTGCGGGCGCTAGCCATCACGTCAACGTCCAATGGTGGGTATGCGGTGGCAGGCTCGTCGGCAGGTCAAAAAACTCTGGATCAAGATGTGTGGTTACTGATCAATGACTCTCTCAGCGTCAGAAAATCTAAAGAGTAGGAACACGCAGTCCTTTTTGAACGGCTGGTCGGGCGCCGACGGTCTCGAACCATCTGTTAACATTCTCCCATTCGCCGAGCCCGGCAAACATGGACTCTGCAGACTTCGTCCAGCCGTAGCTTGCGATATCGGCAATGGAGTACTCACCGGCAAGATAGTCATTGTCGGCCAGACGGGTATTCATCACCCCTAAGATCCGTCGGCTCTCATCGGTGTAACGTTTCTTTGCATAGGGGATGTCTTCTTTTGCAAACTTAACAAAATGGCCCATTTGGCCGAACATTGGACCGATACTCGCCATTTGGAACATGAGCCACTCGGTCACCTCGACGAACTTACGGTGTTCTTCAGGCAGCAAAGGGCTATTGGTTTTCCGCGCGAGATACATCAGGATTGCGCCGGACTCAAAAACAGAAATTGGCGCACCATTCGGGCCATCGGGATCAACAATCGCCGGAATTTTGTTGTTAGGGCTGATCTTCAGAAACGCATGCCCGAACTGCTCGTCTTTCATAATATCGATGATGTGCACAGTGTAAGGAAGACCCACTTCTTCCAACATGATTGAGGCTTTCCAGCCGTTCGGTGTTGGAAATGTATACAGGTCGATCATTTTTGAATTGCCTTCAATGACTTACTTACAAGCCGCCAACTGGCCAGGCTCTGCAGGCCTTAGCGTATAAATTTCACCGTCACTTTCAGCCGTAAAAACAGCTGTCGCCCGATCAAATCCCTCTGTTCGGTCTAGTGCCGTCAAATCAGCCCAAATCTTAAAGTAGTAACTAAACTCAACAACCTGATCATCACGTTGGAAAGCGACCAGTTGATAGCGCTCATCTCTGGCCAGGCGCTCATTCATGGCGGTCAGGTCTTCGCCTTGCCAATCTAAAGCTGCCAGCGGCGGGACGATCGGGCCACCGGACGCAACAAAATACACACGATCCCAAGCAAACGCCGCTGAGTCCGCAAAACATATATAGGGACTATCCGGGGCTTCCCGGCCCTTCATAGTTGAGAAAGCTGTCTGATCTGATGGAGCTCCCACGATGGCCGCACGCGCCGCTATATCAAGCCCAAATTTCCGCATCCAACTCGGAGCCATCATGGCATCGTAGACAAGCCACCCCGCAATCGCGGTGATGAGACCAATGGCAGAAATCCAAACCCAGCCTTTCCGCCAGAGTTGAGGGTCAACTTGAATGGTCATGCTAAGGAGCGAGCTTTTTCTTGAGCAACGCGTTCAGCATCCCTGGGTTCGCTTTACCGCCGGTTTGCTTCATCACCTGACCAACGAACCACCCAATCAGCTTGTCTTTACCGCCGCGATAATCTGAGACCTTGTCCGGATTGTCGGCCATAACTTGGTCAATCGCAGCTTCGATGGGGCCTGTATCGGTGATCTGCTTGAGGCCCTTTTCCTCCACGATAGTCTCAGGGTCCTTGCCCTCTTCCACCATGATCTCAAAAACATCTTTTGCAATGCGTCCTGAAATCGTGTTGTCGGTTATCAAATCAATCAACTTGCCCAGGTTCTCAGCCGTTACAGGACTGTCCGTTATCGACACGCCCTTTTTATTCAGGGCACCAAACAGGTTTGAAATAACCCAGTTGGCGGCCGCCTTGGCATCGCGTCCCTTAGCAACATCTTCGAAATAATTCGCCGTTTCGCGCTCCACGACTAAAACACTCGCATCATAGGGTGTCAGCCCAAAGTCGGTCATGAACCGTTCTTTTTTCTCATCCGGCAATTCGGGCAATGTGGCTCTAATCTGCTCAATATACGCATCATCGAACACCAGCGGCAGCAAATCGGGATCCGGAAAATACCTATAATCGTGGGCCATTTCTTTTGAGCGCATCGGGCGGGTTTCGCCCTTGCTGGGATCGTACAATCTGGTTTCCTGAGTGATCTCCCCACCAGATTCATAAACATCGACATGGCGGCGGGCTTCATGCTCGATGGCTTGCATCACAAAACGCACCGAGTTCACGTTTTTAATTTCACAGCGCGTCCGCAATCCATCTTCGCCAACAGGTCGCACAGACACGTTGGCATCGCAACGCATCGAGCCTTCATCCATATTCCCATCACAGGTGCCAAGATACCTGACGATTGACCTCAACTTTCTCAGATAAGCGCCGGCTTCTTCCGGGGAGCGCATGTCAGGCTTCGACACCACTTCCATGAGCGCAACACCCGAGCGGTTCAGATCGATGAAAGACTTCGATGGATGCAGATCGTGAATGGACTTGCCAGCATCTTGTTCAAGGTGAAGACGCTCAATACCAACTTCTCGCGTTTCCCCTTCAGGAAGATCCAGAACAAGCGTCCCCTCGCCCACAATCGGCAATTCAAACTGACTGATCTGATAACCTTGCGGCAGGTCAGCATAAAAATAGTTCTTACGGGCAAAAACGCTGCGCTTGTTGATGTGCGCTTTAAGGCCAAGGCCCGTGCGCACAGCTTGTTCCACGCAGACTTCATTGACGACCGGCAGCATGCCCGGCATCGCCGCATCAACAAAAGAGACCTGGCTATTGGGCTCGGCCCCGAAGTCTGTTGGCGAGCCCGAAAATAATTTGGCGTTGGATACGACCTGGGCATGAACTTCCAGCCCGATCACGACTTCCCAGTCACCCGTTTCACCTTTTATAAGAAAGCTCATGACTTAGCCCTCCCCGTTGGCGGCTAAACCCGGAAACGCTGCCGCGTCCTCGAGCACACCGGCCACACGGAATAAGGTCTCCTCGTCCCATCGTTTGGTCAGGAGTTGCAATCCGAGCGGCAAACCTTCAGAGGACAGCCCCGCAGGCACGGAAATTCCCGGCAAACCAGCCAATGATGCAGGCACTGTGAAAACATCATTGAGATACATGGCAATTGGATCATCAGACTTTTCGCCCAGGGCAAACGCGGGCGTCGGCGCAGTCGGAGTCAAAATGGCATCAACGCCGTCAAACGCGGCGACAAAATCTTGCGCAATCAACTGTCTGACTTTTTGAGCTTTGAGGTAGTAAGCATCGTAATACCCCGCAGAGAGTGCGTAGGTGCCAATCATGATGCGGCGCTTTGCTTCATCGCCGAAGCCGGCGGCCCGGGTCTTGGAATACATATCATCTAGCGTGTCGCCTTCAACCCTGAGCCCAAACCGGACGCCGTCATAACGGGCAAGGTTCGATGAGGCTTCAGCAGGCGCCACAATGTAATAGGTCGGCAAAGCGTATTTGGTGTGCGGCAATGCAATATCGATCACCTCCGCCCCGGCGGCCTTGAGCCACGCAATACCTTGATCCCACAGCGCCGCGATCTCAGCATTTAAGCCGTCGATCCGGTACTCGGCAGGAATACCAATGCGCAAGCCTTTAATGTCACCAGACAACGCAGCTTCAAAATCAGGAACCGGCATGTCTGCCGATGTTGAGTCTTTTGGGTCGTGCCCGGCCATAACCGATAGCAAAATGGCAGAATCGCGCACGGTGCGTGTCATCGGCCCGGCCTGATCTAAAGAGCTCGCAAAGGCAATGGTGCCCCAACGCGAACAACGGCCGTACGTCGGTTTCATGCCGACAATGCCACAGAAGGCCGCAGGCTGGCGGATAGAGCCACCAGTGTCAGTGCCGGTCGCCCCGGCACACATATACGCGGCAACCGCAGCTGCAGAACCGCCTGAAGACCCGCCAGGCACCAAGGGCCGGGGGTCGCCGTGCTTCTTCCAGGGATTGTGAACGCCGCCGTAATAGCTGGTCTCATTGGAGGAGCCCATTGCGAACTCATCCAGATTGGTTTTGCCAATCGTAATCGCGCCAGCCGCCTTGAGATTGGCAGTTACAGTGCTCTCATAGGGGGGGGTGAAGCCATCTAGAATATGTGACGCAGCGGTCGTTAGAATACCTTCGGTACAGAATAAATCTTTGATACCGAGAGGAATCCCCTCTAGCACGCCTGCTTGTTTATGTGTGCGATTGTGATCGGCTTCTTTCGCCCGTTCGATCGCAAGCTCAGGAACTTCGGTGATATACGCGTTCAGGTCGCGATGAGTCTCCATAGACTTCAGATACGCCTGTGTCAGTTCGACGGCGCTGAAATCACGTTTTGCCAGGCCATCGCGGGCTGTGGCCAAGTCGAGTTTGGTCAAATCGCTCATTATTCAATAACCTTTGGCACGCCGAAAAAGCCTTCGTGGGACTCTGGCGCATTGGCCAGGACTTTGTCGGCATGACCGCCATCAGAAATCGCATCTTTGCGCCATTTCAAAGTGAGATCAGTGCCGCCCGTCATTGGCTCCACCGCATCCGTATCAACTTCTTGGAGTTGCTCTATCCAGTCCAATATTCCGCTAAGTTCTTGGGCCAGAGGGTGAAGATCTTGCTCCGGCACGTCGATCCGCGCGAGAACAGCTATTTTTCGGACAGTGGCGTCGTCGAGCGACATGGGCTATGGGTCTCCCAATAGAGGTAGTGACCGCCCTGCGCCGATGGCGCAAAAACGGCAGAAAGTAAGGGCTGCGATGATGTATCACTGGGTATGACGATCTGCAAGCCCGCCGCATTGAAAGAGGTTCTGATAAAGGGCCAATGCATACTGGGCCTGGACGTAGGGACCAAAACAGTTGGTGTCGCCATATCAGATACGGCGCTGATTATCGCCTCACCGCTCACCGTGATTCAGCGCGTGAAATTCACTAAAGATGCTGAGCAGTTGGTCAAGTTAATCGATGACAACACGGTGGGAGCCCTGGTCGTGGGGTTACCCATTGAGATGGACGGTGACGAAGGCCGTCAGGCTCAGTCTGTACGGACATTTATAGAAAATTTCCTGGCCATTCGCGATATTCCCACAGCTTTCTGGGATGAACGGCTGTCGACGGTCGCGGTTGAACGCATGATGGTCGAAAAAGCTGACTTAAGCCGCAAAAAACGTGGAAAAGTAGTGGATCGGGCTGCCGCCGCCTATATTTTGCAGGGCGTGCTTGACTTTTTGAAGCAAAATTAGCCGGATGGAGACCAAATTTGTGAGCTTGTCGAACGGAAAGACCTTCAATATAGTCCGCGCTCATGTATGACCCTATCTTCCCGCACCATCATCTCCTCGGGATCGAAGGGCTTTCCCCCTTAGAAATCAATCGGCTATTGGACCTCTCAGACCCCTATGTAGAGGTCAATCGAGGACCGGACCGGGTATCCGAGAGCCTTAAAGGTCGCACGATCGTGAACCTGTTCTTCGAGAACTCGACCCGCACGCGCACCTCCTTCGAACTCGCCGCCCTGCGTCTGGGCGCAAACGTCATCAACATGCAGGTTGAGGCCAGCTCCGTCTCCAAGGGTGAAACCCTTATTGATACGGCGGTGACGCTGAATGCCATGCACCCAGATGTCTTAGTGGTACGGCACCCGCAATCGGGCGCGGTGAAACTCCTGGCTGATAAAGTGAACTGTGCCGTGGTTAACGGCGGGGACGGCAGCCACGAGCATCCGACCCAGGCCCTGCTTGATGCCCTCACCATCCGCCGCCGCCGAGACAAGATCGAAGGCTTGAAGGTCGCCATCTGCGGCGATGTCACCCACAGCCGGGTCGCACGCTCAAACTTTTACCTGCTGCTCACTCTTGGCGCTGAAGTACGCGTAATCGCGCCACGGACTCTGATCCCCAGTCATCTCGACCGCTTGGGCGTGCAAACCTTCTCGGACATGCGCGAAGGGCTTAAGGATTGTGACATCGTGATGATGCTCCGGGTCCAAAACGAACGCATGAGCGGCAGTTTCATCCCGTCTGTTCGGGAATACTTCCGCTTCTTTGGTTTGGATCGCGAGAAACTATCTCTCGCCAAACCCGACGCCTTGATTATGCACCCTGGTCCCATGAATCGCGGGGTCGAAATCGACTCTGATGTGGCTGACGACTTTGAACGCAGTGTCATACGCGAACAGGTCGAACTTGGCGTTGCCGTCAGAATGGCGGTCCTGGAACTGTTGGCGAATAATTTGAGCGCTGACCGGGCTGAGGGTTCACAACCATGAGCACGCCAAACTCAATGAAGATTGCTTACACAGGCGCCCGCATTCTCGACCCGGCGACGGGTTTGGATATCGTCGGGGATCTTTTGACCATCGGCGAGGATATTGCTGATTTCGGCGAGAACCTTTTTGGAAGCGCACCGCCCTCCGACGCGACCATCATCAATGCCAAAGGTCTGTGCCTCGCACCTGGCTTGGTTGATATGCGAGTGCAAGTAAGAGAACCAGGCGAAGAACATAAAGAGTCGCTCAAAAGCGCCGCTGAAGCCGCCGTTGCCGGTGGCGTCACAACCATGGTCTGCTTACCGAACACCCAACCGGTGCTTGATGATCAAGCAACTCTGGAATTCGTCGCCCGTCGTGCCCGTCTGCTGGCCCTCACAAAAGTCTACGCCTACGGCGCGGCGACCAAGGGGCTGAAAGGTAAAGAACTCGCTGAACTTGGATTACTCGCCGAGGCCGGTGCAGTGGCATTCACCGATGGCACGGTCGCCATCGCAGATACCCAGGTGATGCGGCGGGTTCTGTCCTACGCCGCGACCTTTGACCTGATGATTGTTCAGCACCCGGAGGATGCTGCGCTCGCTGGAAACGGGGTGGTAACCTCCGGCGAGATGGCAACGCGATTGGGACTTTCTTCAATTCCACGCGAAGCCGAAATTATTATGCTTGAACGCGACATGCGTCTGGTTGAAATGACCGGCGCACGATATCATGCCGCTCACATTTCCACATCCGAAAGCGTTGAGATCATTGCCCGGGCCAAAAACAAAGGCCTGCGCGTCACCTGTGACACGGCCCCCTTCTACTTTGCCTTAAATGAATTAACCGTCGGTGAGTATCGCACTTTCGCAAAACTCTCTCCCCCTTTACGCAGCGATGAAGACCGGCAAGCTATTGTTGAAGGCATAAAGTCAGGCATCATTGACGTCATCGCCAGCGACCATTCACCACAGGACCAAGACAGTAAACGCCTGCCCTTTGCGCAGGCTGCATTTGGCGGTTCGGGGCTGGAAACGCTTTTGGCCGTCTCGCTTGACCTCGTGCATAATGAAGATCTCAGCCTCATTGAAACGTTAAAGCGAATCACTTGCAGCCCGGCTCAACTGCTCGGATTAAATGCGGGTCATTTGCGCAAGGGATCGCCCGCAGACCTCGTGTTATTTGCTCCCAGCGAAGGATGGAAAGTGGTTGGCGACAACTTTAAATCCAAGTCCAAAAACACGCCGTTCGACGGTCGCCCGGTGCAGGGGAAAGTCTTCCGGACCGTCATCGATGGCCGCACCGTATTCGAGGCCGCATCCTGATGCTGCTTCAGCTTGCGCCTTCGTCTTGGACCTTTGCCCTGATCGTTTTGGGCGGCTACTTTGTTGGCTCTATACCTTTTGGCTTATTGCTCACGAAAGCCACAGGGGGGGGCGACATTCGGAATATCGGATCAGGCAACATCGGCGCAACCAACGTGCTGCGCACTGGGCGCAAAGGTCTCGCCGCAACGACACTTTTTCTCGATGGTGGCAAAGGGGTCCTCGCCGTATGGCTCGGTGCCATGGTTGCTATTCCTCAAGCCGCAGAGATTGGTGGATTAATCGCTGGCGCAGGTGCTGTGCTGGGACACAACTTTCCCATCTGGCTCAAGTTTAAAGGCGGCAAAGGGGTTGCGACAACACTCGGCATGATGCTCGGGTCCGTCCCTATTATTGGGGCGATGTCCTGCGTCACATGGATCGCGATGCTGATTATCTTTCGCTACTCCTCTCTGGCGGCTTTGATTGCGCTGGCCCTCGCACCTGTGTTTGCAATGCTCCTTGGCATGGAAAATGCTGCGCTGATGTTTCTCGCACTCGCCATTCTCGGCTGGGTGCGGCATTGGTCTAACATCGGGCGACTGCTGAAAGGCGACGAACCTCAGATCGGTGGATCATAGACGCCGATGGCGTCCGGTCGTTTAACTGACCCGGAGACACTCGCCAGCCTTCGGCTAATTCGGTCAGAAGGCATTGGTCCGGTGACCTATCACGGATTGGTGGCACGATTCGGCTCGGCAAGCAAAGCACTGGCCGCCCTCCCCGATCTTTCAAAACAGTCCAAGCGCAAGAAGCCGTTTCATGCCATTTCGCAAGAGCAAATCGAACAGGAACTGCACCAATTAGAGAAGGTTGGTGGAACCCTTGTCGGAATGAAAGCGGCACATTATCCAAAAAACTTGACGGAGACCTCAGATGCACCGCCGTTTCTAACCGTGCTGGGAAACGTGAGTCATTTGTCCCGACCGGCTGTTGCAATCGTTGGCGCGCGCAACGCCTCCCTGAATGGCAAGAAAATAGCCCACCAACTAGCGCAAGATTTGACGGCTGCCGGCTACACGGTCTGGTCTGGGCTCGCGCGGGGTATTGATACAGCAGCCCACAGCGGTGCGGTTGCACGATCGACGGTGGCCGTTCTGGCCGGTGGTGCGGACGTGCTTTATCCCAGAGAAAACGCCGACCTCTATGAACGTATCAAAGCCAATGGCGCTGTTGTTTCCGAGATGCCGCCAGGCACTGAACCACAAGCCGCCTACTTCCCAAGACGGAATCGGATTATCTCTGGCGCCAGTGTCGGCGTCATTATTGTCGAGGGAACCCCAAAGTCAGGGTCGCTTATAACGGCGCGGTTTGCCTTAGACCAAGGTCGTGAGGTTTTTGCCGTTCCCGGCTCGCCTCTTGATCCGCGTGCCCAAGGTCCGAACGGTTTGATTCGGGATGGTGCAGTCCTCGTGCGATCTGCCAATGATGTTTTGGAGGAACTCGAGCGCGGCAGAGAAAATCTGTTTAGCGCAAAAGACTCGCCATCAGATGACACCCAACACATTGAAAACATTGATGAAAAAGATGATGAAACGTTACGCTTTGAAATCTTAAGCGAGATCAGCACAACGCCAGTGACAGTTGACGAACTGCGACGACAGTGCCAAGTGTCTGCCCCCATGATCGCCGCCACGCTGCTTGATCTCGAGCTAGCAGGGCTTATTGAACGGCTTCCGGGCAACAGAGTTACTGCTGTCCGGAACACATAATCAACGACGGGTAGGATGGCGAACCATGCCTCTTCCCGCTAGAATTTAGGACGCGAAAACAGATCGATGAATAACATTGTCATCGTCGAATCCCCGGCAAAGGCCAAAACTATTAATAAGTATCTCGGCAGCGAGTACACAGTGATGGCATCCTATGGTCACGTCCGTGATCTTCCGCCCAAGAATGGGTCTGTGCGACCAGATGAAGACTTTGCGATGGATTGGGAAGTCGCAGCGCAATCGAAAAAGAATCTATCCGCTATCATAAGTGCGGCCAAAGATGCCGATATCATTTATCTCGCAACTGATCCAGATCGTGAAGGCGAAGCCATTTCTTGGCATGTGCTCGAAGAACTGCGCAATCGCAAAGCGATCAATGAGAGCCAGGTAAAGCGAGTCACATTTAACGCGATCACAAAAAGTGCTGTGCTTGAAGCCATGAGCAAGCCGCGCGAACTCGATACAGAATTGGTGAACGCCTACCTTGCTAGACGGGCTTTAGACTATCTGGTTGGATTTAACCTCTCTCCCGTCCTCTGGCGCAAACTCCCAGGCAGCCGCTCCGCAGGTCGTGTGCAGTCCGTTGCGTTGCGCTTAATCTGCTCGAGAGAACTGGAAATCGAGAAATTCCAGGCTCAAGAGTATTGGACAGTAGATGTCGATCTCGCGAAAAACGGTGAACAGACGTTTGCATCACGACTGACACATTTAAATGGGGAAAAACTCGACAAGTTTGGTTTACCAGATGAAGCGAGCGCGATGGCAGCAAAAACAGCCATTGAAACAGCCTCTTTTGCGGTCGAATCCGTCGAGAAGAAACAAAAGCAACGCCGACCCTACGCCCCGTTTACGACGTCCACTCTTCAGCAAGAGGCTTCAAGACGCCTCTATTTTAGTGCGCGTCAGACCATGGACACAGCGCAACGTTTATATGAAGGCGCTGAAATTGGCGGAGAAACGGTTGGTCTCATCACCTACATGAGAACGGATGGCGTCCAGATTGATAGCGCCGCAATCAATACGGTGCGCAATGTGATCGGAAAAGACTTCGGTGATCAGTACGTGCCGGAAAAGCCAAGGCATTACGCAACCAAGGCCAAGAACGCACAAGAAGCCCACGAGGCGATCCGCCCAACGGATCCCTTACGCCGCCCGCAAGACGTCGCCCCTTACCTCTCAAAAGATCAATTGCGCCTCTATGAACTGATTTGGAAACGCACCATTGCGAGCCAAATGGAATCGGCCATCATGGATCAGGTTGCCGTGGTCACGGCCTCGGCAGACAAAAAAACAAAGCTGAGATCAAACGGCTCAGTCATTCGCTTTCCCGGCTTTCTCAAAGTCTATGAGGACAAGCCGCAAGCCTCAAAAGAAGCTGATACCGGCAATGAAGACGCAGACCGGATTCTGCCGCCACTGGATGAAGGCGATGGCCTGACTCACAGCAACGTCTCGCCCGATCAGCACTTTACCCAGCCGCCCCCGCGGTTTTCAGAAGCCAGTCTCGTGAAGACGATGGAAGAGTTAGGCATTGGCCGTCCCTCGACATACGCTTCGATTATTCAGGTTCTGCAAGATCGCAACTATGTGCGTATGGATAACCGGCGCTTCATCCCGGAAGATCGTGGACGCGTTGTGACGGCTTTCCTTGAGAGCTTTTTCTCCAAGTACGTCGAATACTCTTTCACCGCAGACCTAGAGAATAAGCTGGATGAAATTTCCGGCGGCCGTCTGAGTTGGAAAGAAGTTCTAGCTGAGTTCTGGAAAGATTTCATTGCGGCGATTGAGGGCACCAGTGAACTCAGAATCACAGAAGTTATCGATACGCTGGATGAGCTGCTCGAACCACATCTGTTTCCCAAAACGGATGATGGCACGGACACACGCCAATGCCCTTCGTGCGCTGATGGTCGCCTTTCTCTTAAATTCGGAAAGTTTGGTGGCTTCATCGGTTGCAATAAATATCCCGATTGCCGCTACACACGCCAATTGTCCGCAAACAGTAACGATCCTAATGCCGCAATGGCAGAAGGCCCGAAAGAGTTGGGCGAAGATCCCGAAACAGGCCATATGGTGACGCTGCGTGCTGGCCCCTACGGTGTTTATGTCCAACTGAGTGATGCGGAAACGCTTGCCGCCATCGCCGCGGCAGAAGCACCGCCTGTGGTCGAAGAAGAGCCTGTCAAAGGCAAGAAAGCCAAAAAGCCAAAGAAGCCGAAAGTCCCAAAACCCAAACGCTCTTCCTTGCCGAAAGGTATGGACCCTGCCGACGTGGATTTGGAAAAAGCGCTTAAACTGCTCTCGTTGCCTCGTGAAGTTGGTATCGACCCAGAATCAGGTGAGATGATTCTTGCCGGCATTGGACGGTTTGGCCCTTACCTCAAGTATGGCGACAAGTATCAGTCCTTGGGTGTCGATGATGACGTGCTAGAGATCGGACTTAACCGTGCCGTCGTTGTTATTGCCGAAGGCAAAGAGAAAAAAGGGCGTGGTGGTGGATCGGCCAAGTCTTTGGGTGAACATCCCGATGACGGAAAAGCTGTTACCGTGCGGGACGGTCGTTTTGGTCCTTATGTCCAACATGGCTCGATCCGCGCGACACTCCCCAGAGACATGGAGAAAGACGCCGTTACGTTTGACGAAGCCATCGCCCTGATTGCTGCTAAAGCAGCAAAAGCCGGAACAACCAAAAAAACAGCGACCAAGAAAACCGCTACAAAGAAAAAAACCACGACAAAAAAGAAGACCACAGCCAAGAAAAAAACAGCTACCAAAAAGAAAACGACCCCAAAACGCAAAACAGCCGTCAAAAAAGAAACGTCCGAACACTCCGGTGACGACTCAGGGGAAGCTAGCGCTTAAACATCATTGGCCATTCGCAAAAAAGATGCTCCGGTCTCCAAGCTGCCCACCAAGGCAGATATCTTGGCGTATGTACAGCGGTCCTCAAAACGTCTTGCGAAACGGGATATTGCGCGCGCCTTTAACATTCGCGGTGCCGACCGGCCTGCGTTCAAAGAAATCCTGAAAGAGCTGGAAGCCGAAGGGTCCATAGATCGCGGCGGCAAGAGACGCTTTGCCGAAGCTGGCCGTTTACCTGATGTCGCTGTGCTTGATGCCATCCGGACAGATGACGATGGTGACCTGATCGGTCAACCCGCCAACTGGGAAGAAAAAACAGCCCCGCCCATAATTTTTATTCTTCCCTCGAAAGAGGTGAAGGGAGCAATCGGTGTCGGGGATCGCGTCCTCGCCAAGATGAAACTACTTGAAGACGGTATCTACCAGGCACGACCGATCAGAAAGCTCACCGGCGGTCCGAAACAAATTCTCGGCGTATGTGAAAAAACAGATCACGGAGGATTTCTAATCCGCCCTGTTGATCGGCGCGAGCGGCAGACCATTACCGTCGATAAAGCAAAATCCAATGGCGCTCAGCATGGCGACCTCGTTCTCGTCACCTTGGAGCGGTCCGCCAAACGCGGCTTCGCAAAAGGCCGGGTTATCGAAACGCTGCATAACGCAGGTATTGAGAAAGCGCTCAGCCTCATCGCAATTCACAGTCATGGCATCCCGCACGAATGGACAGCCGCCGCCCTAGAACAGGCAGAGCAGTGCGGCCCTGCCCCGCTTGGTAAACGCACCGACCTGCGTGATCTTCCTCTGGTTACCATCGACGGATCAGATGCCCGCGACTTTGACGATGCTGTATGGGCTGAGCCGGACCAAGACCCCAGCAACTCCAAGGGATGGCATTTGATTGTCGCGATTGCGGATGTCAGTTGGTATGTCACGCCGGGTTCTCCCCTCGACACAGTGAGTCATGACCGGGGAAACTCGACTTACTTCCCTGACCGCGTTGTGCCGATGTTGCCGGAAGCTTTATCTAACGGCTGGTGTTCTCTGCGGCCCAACGAAGACAGGCCCTGCCTTGCGGTGCATATCTGGATCGATGTGCACGGCGAACTTTTGCACCACAAATTTGTCCGGGGCCTGATGCGCTCACACGCGCGTCTCACCTACGAGCAAGTCCAGGCTGCCGCAGACGGTCATGGCGATGACACCACAACACCGTTGCTCGACACCGTCATCAAACCTCTCTACGGGGCCTACGCCTGTCTGGATAAGGCACGTAAGAAACGTGGGGCGCTCGCGCTGGACATTCCAGAGCGTAAAATTCTGATCAACGATGAGGGGCAGATGACCGGCGTTGAGCCGCGCGCCAGACTCGCCAGTCACCAATTGATCGAAGAGTTCATGGTCGCCGCTAATGTGGCCGCCGCACAAACGCTGCAACGCGCGAAGGCTCCTGGGTTATACCGCGTGCATGAACCGCCCGACCCTGAACGGGTCGATAGCTTGCGCGTCACGCTCGAAAGCATGGAGTTAAAACTCAATTCAACGGGCAGCATACGCGCAAAAGATTTCAATTACGTTCTTGAAGCTGCCAAGAACGACCCGGCCGAATCTTTGGTCAACACCATGATTCTGCGCACCCAGTCACAGGCCAGATACGAACCAGAAAACCTGGGCCATTTCGGGTTGGCACTGAATCAATACACGCACTTTACGTCGCCTATTCGCCGCTATTCAGATTTAATCGTGCATCGCAGCCTGATTCGAGAACTAAAACTTGGCAAAGG
Source organism: Rhodospirillaceae bacterium (assembly GCA_040221475.1). Lineage (GTDB taxonomy): Bacteria > Pseudomonadota > Alphaproteobacteria > Rhodospirillales > Rhodospirillaceae > WLXB01. The sequence goes on from JAVKEJ010000005.1 coordinate 30,445, forward strand.
CGGTCTCGAAAGTGATGCCGGGGCGCTGCAAGCCACGGCAGAGCACATCTCCATGACAGAGCGCAGGTCATCAACAGCCGAGCGGGAGACTGTTGATCGCTATACCGCTGCCTTTTTGGCCAATCAAATCGGTGCGACGTTTGCAGGACGTGTGAATGGTGTCAGCCGGTTTGGTTTATTTGTCACGCTGGCGGGGACCGGTGCGGATGGTATTTTGCCGATCAAGCGCCTGCCTGATGATTACTACGATGTCTTTGAAGACGCCCACATGCTGGCCGGGCGGCATTCCGGCCTGGCCTTCTCGGTGGGTGACCCGATTACGGTCACGCTCACCGAGGCCGATGCCATGACCGGCGGTCTGGCGTTTAATTATGTTGACCACACGCCTTTACGAGAACGCGCCTCAGGATCACAAAACACCTCGAAACACACCAAATATGGTCAAAAACCTGGGCACAAGCCTGGCAGAAAAAGTGGCCGTAGCCGTGTCAAAAAAGCAGGTCGTCGGAAAAAACGCTCATAACCCTGTAACTTAGGGGTTTTCGTTACGCTGGAGTTTCGTATGATTTGGCATGATCATGCGTCATGTCAATACAATCGCTTCTGCAAAGCCACGCATAGAACTCCGCCACAGGGTTATGTGTTGCCGTGCGGCCTGGCTCGTTGGGGCTTTGTTTCTCATCACAGGCTGCGCATCGACCGGCGTGGTTTCTGATAAAACCAGCCTGGGCGGTAAATCTACTATTGAGGGGTTTGAACTTCTAGAATCCCAGCGGGTCCTGTCCCATGGGTTGACACAAATCGAAGAGCGCGCCCTCGACAAACCCAGCATCGAGAAATTTGTTCTATCCGGCTTAAGCGGCCTGGCTGACATTGATCCGCTTTTTTCCGTGGTTGAGAGCGATGGAAAAATCAGAACCTATGTGGGGACAATCTTAGCTTCAGAGTTGAGCAAACCCATTGAGAATGGCGAAGGCGAGCAGGCAACAATAAACGCTTGGCTGGGGCTGTTTCACGGATCACTGATCGGCGCACGGCGTCAATCTGCTGCCATGTTAGCGGCAGACCCTGAGCAGATCTACAATGCTTTCTTCGATGCAGCCTTAGATCAACTGGATGCTTACTCGCGCTATTCAGGTCGTTTGCAGGCCCGTGCCAACAGAGAAACACGCAGCGGCTTTGGCGGCATAGGCGTGAGCTACGTTGCAACTGACATCGGCCTCGAAGTGCAGAAATTACAGCCGGACGCCCCTGCCAGAAAAGCGGGCATCGCAGTCGGTGATATCATTACCCATGTCGATGGGCAGTCTTTCGCCACCAAGCGAAGTTGGGTCGTGCGCAGATTATTGCGCGGGCCGATTGGGTCCACATCTGTGTTCACAGTCTTGCGCAGCGATCTCAGTGGGGCGAAGGCCATTCCTGTGATCAGAAAGCTGATCGTTCCTCAGACCGTTGAGTTTTTCGTTGAAGACTCTATCGCCATCATTGAAATTCACAGCTTCAATCAACGCACCAGTCAAACGGTTGAGCGTTTGCTGGCAAAGGCGCTCACAGATGATCCTGCCATATCGGGGATCATCCTGGACCTCAGGGGCGATCCTGGTGGCCTGCTTGATCAAGCCGTGACTGTCAGCGACCTGTTTATGGAAAATGGCCGCATCGTCTCGACACGCGGCCGGCATCCAGAGTCCATTCAGCGCTACCAAGCTTTTGAGGGCGATATTGGCCAGGGGCGGCCGGTTATTGTTCTGATTGATAGCCGGTCGGCGTCAGCGTCTGAAATTGTTGCCGCCGCGCTCCAGGACTCTGGCCGCGGGCTTATCGTCGGGACATCTTCGTATGGCAAAGGAACGGTTCAGACCGTCGTGCGCCTTCCCAATGAAGGAGAAATCACGCTCACGTGGTCACGTTTTCATGCCCCCGACGGCTACGCAATTGAGGATTTAGGGGTACTTCCCATGGTCTGCACGAGCGGCCTGACAGGCCCTGCCGATCAAATACTCCAGAATTGGCGGCAGAGTGGCAGCAGGGTGGCGAGCCTGAAAGCAGAATGGCGCACCGTTGCGGCAAATGATATTGCCGCCCGGGCTGCGCTGCGGAGCCACTGTCCAGCCGAGGTGCGCGACGAAAATACCATCGACTTGGAAGTGGCTAAATCATTGATTTATAACAAAACATTATACGCCCAGGCCATCGGCCTCACAGGCATCCTCGAAGCCCACCAACGACCTTAACGCTTTGCCTGACGTGTCAGTTAGGCTTGACACCGGTGCCGGGCGGAGTATGTTGCCGCGCTTACACATCCTTTGTTTTCCGCGAGATTAATTATGGCTAAACCGGCAACAATCCAAATCAAACTCGAAAGTACAGCTGGTACTGGGTATTTTTATACAACGCGGAAAAACCCACGGACGCTGACCGAAAAAATGGAAGTACGAAAGTACGATCCCAAAGTGCGCAAGCATGTGATTTTCAAAGAAAAGAAAATTAAGTAGGGGACTCTTCCCCTCGCCCAAAACTTTGATGTTTTACGCCAAGTTATTCTCTAGGCCGCGTCTAGGTACTTAGAGACTGTCTGCAAAAAGCTAGACACGGAAATCGGCTTTGCGATGTAACCATCGCATCCCCCATCCCGTATTTTTTCCTCGTCGCCCTTCATCGCAAAAGCCGTCACGGCAATAACCGGTATAACTTTAAGGTCATCATCGGCCTTGAGCATCTTGGTAATTTCAAGGCCAGAGATCTCGGGCAACTGAATGTCCATGAGAATCAGGTCTGGCCGCTGCCGCCGGGTAATATCCATAACCTGGCGGCCGTCTTTGGTTTTTAGGGTGATATACCCATGAGCTTCCAACAGATCATTGAAGAGCTTCATATTCAATTCATTGTCTTCCACGATCAGAATAGTCTTCGACATTGTTTGGAAGTCCTTCGAACCCGGATAAACCAACCGAAACAAGTGGATATATGATTCCACTATAAGTTTCGACTAAATCATTTACACCACGACAATATCGAAAAAACAAGAGTTGGACGCGCGGGTCAACCTACAAACTATGGCCTTTAACTGTCGACAGGCTTGTACAGCACGCCCCTCTAAAGCTATCCAGTACATATGTTCTCACTTTATGACCCCATATTGCGTCCGGCTCTATTTAGCGTGCTCCTGGTTCTATTTGTCATCTGGGAAAGCCTGCAGCCGAAGCGCGACCGCGCATTCGCCCGCCTGACGCGGTGGACCGGCAACCTTGGCCTTATTGTCGTCGGCTCAGTGGTTGTTCGACTCATACTGCCCATCGCCCCCGTGGGAGCTGCTCTTTGGGCGCACCAAAATGGCGTTGGTATTTTTAACGTAGCGCCCGTGCCCGTATTGGTGGCGGGAGCCCTGTCGTTGCTCCTTCTTGATCTGCTGATTTATGGGCAGCACAGACTGTTTCATAAAGTCCCGCTGTTGTGGCGCCTACATCGTATGCACCACACAGATATCGACCTTGATGTCACCAGCGGACTACGGTTTCATCCGCTCGAAATTCTGTTGTCTCTGATCATCAAAGTCATCGCGGTTGTGATTCTCGGCGCGCCGGCTTTGGCCGTTCTCGTTTTTGAGATCGTACTCAATGCGACCTCTATGTTTAATCACGCGAATCTCGCCCTGCCTCAGCGCCTAGACTCTGTGCTCCGGCGTATCGTTGTCACACCCGATATGCACCGCGTTCACCACTCCATTGACTCAAGCGAGACCAATAGCAATTTCGGATTTAATCTCCCCTGGTGGGACCGCCTCTTTGGCACCTATGTGGAGCAACCAGCCGCCGGGCATGCGGCCATGACGCTCGGTCTGCCCATTTTCAGGGGCATCAAATCTGTTGGATTATGGAACTTGCTGGTGCAGCCGTTTGTTGAAGACTCCCCAGAGCTAAAACCGGGCTCGGATTCAAAAGAGGGCGGCAATGAAACATCACCGCCCTCTTAATCAGAGGTTTTCGCTTAGGCCGCAGACGCCAGCATTTCAAGGGGCTCAACGGTTGAGCTATCCAGTTTCGCGGCAGCAGCCTTAACAGCCACTTGAAGCTTTTCAAAAGCCCGGTTTTCAATCTGACGGACCCGCTCACGGCTAACGCCATACTCTTCGCCCAGGTCTTCCAGAGTTCTGGGATCGTCGCTCAACCTGCGCTCCTGAATGATACGGCGTTCACGGTCATTCAAAGTGGCTAAGCCTTGCTGCAAGAGAGAGAGGCCAACAGTGCGCTCTTCCTCTTCGGCGAAGACCGCTTCCTGCGTGGGAGCGGTAGACATCAGCAGATCAATGCGATCAATGTCTCCGTCTTCACCAACAGGAACATTCAAGGACGCATCAGCACGGCTCAAGCGGCCATTCATATCCATCACTTCTTGACTGCTCACATCCAGCTGCTCAGCGATATTGTCAGCGGCTTCAAGACTCAAGTCGCCATCGCCATAGATATTTAGCTGAGCTTTCAGCTTACGCAGGTTAAAAAACAGCTTCTTCTGTGCCGCAATTGTGCCCATCTTCACCAGTGACCATGAATTTAAGACATGCTCGTTGATGGCGGCTTTAATCCACCACATGGCGTAGGTCGACAGACGAAAACCGCGATCTGGATCAAACTTTTTCACTGCGCGCATCAGCCCGACGTTCCCTTCGGAAATCAAATCAGACACTGGCAGACCGTAAAAGCGGTACCCCATTGCAATTTTAGCCACGAGCCGCAAATGGCTCGTCACCAGTTTATGCGCGGCTTCCATATCGTCATGTTCTGCCAGCCGTTTGGCCAGCATGAACTCTTCATCCTTATCCAGGATGGGAAACTTTTTGATCTCTTGCATGTACGCCGAAAGACCGCGATCTGATGCAATCATTGGGAGAGTGGTCGATGTCATGTGGGAACTCCTATACACGTTCTTAAAGTCTAGACCCAAACTATGGCGCTTCATTGGCGCTGAGATACGTGGGCGGACTAAAGTCTTAGAAACTGAGTGGCGCTAACAGAACGTCGCGCGCCCAGTCATGTGTAAGAAGCCGTAAGGTTTAATAGTCTTCATTGTCATATCCTCCTTGAGCAACATGACCGGTTAAAAAAAGCTCGCCCGAAGGCCGAACAGTCGTACTGGCCCCTAAACTGGGCACCAGTTATGGGTAGGATCATAGTCTCAACGCATGGCGTTGTAAAGTTATATTAGACTTACCTTATATTCAAAACGACATGTAGTATATTTAATTTATCCAATATATTCAGTTACTTATGGAGATATTACAGATTATCAACGCAGATATGTAACCGAACAATAATAACAAGCGGTTTTGTTTTTCGCCGCCGTACTTTAGGATTAGTCTTAATATTTGAAAGTTACGAGAATCGGGGAGCACCGTGTCGCTCAATTCCATCGACGATGTCGACATACCAGACTCCGACGTCGCCACCCCAGACTCCAGAGACACTCTTTCCCATTGGTTTGCACAGACAAGATCTCAGACTGAGGCTTTGGCAGAACCTTTGTCCCCGGAAGACCAGACGATTCAGTCGATGGAGGACGCCAGCCCAGCCAAATGGCATCGGGCTCATACGTCCTGGTTCTTCGAAACCTTTGTTCTGAGCCCACACGAAATCGGGTATGAGCCGTTTAAGGCTTCTTTCAACTACCTCTTTAACTCTTATTACGAAGCCGTCGGCGCGCGCCATCCCCGCCCTCACCGTGGACTGCTCACGCGGCCCAGCGCAGCCGAAGTGGGTGATTACCGCGCGCATGTTGATGCTGCGGTCTCAAAACTGATTGCAGACTGCTCTGATGAGACATGGTCTGCGGTTGCCCCGTTGATTATTCTTGGTCTGAACCATGAGCAGCAGCATCAAGAATTGCTGCTGATGGACATTCTCCATGCGTTCTCTTGCAATCCTTTAGAGCCCGCCTACACGGGCACCACGCCGCTTCTGTCAGCTTCGACATCAAACATAGAGTGGATCGATTTTGACGGTGGCATTCACCAGGTCGGAATCGACCAAAATGCGGAACAAAGATTCTTCTTTGACAATGAAGGCCCCCGGCACGATGTTGCCTTGAGGCCCTTTCGGCTGGCCAACCGCTTGGTGACGAACGCCGAATGGATCGCGTTCATAGAAGATGGCGGTTACAAACAAACTGATTTATGGCTGGCGGACGCATGGACCATGATCCAAAGCAAGGGCTGGTCTGCACCGCTGTATTGGCGCAAGGAAGACGACCAAAGTTGGTCCGCGTTTGGCTTAAGAGGACGACAGCCCGTGAGCCCGAATGCACCTGTCTGCCACGTCAGTTTCTATGAGGCCGATGCATTTGCGGCCTGGTCCGGCAAACGTTTGCCCACAGAGTCTGAATGGGAAATCGCCGCACGCGCGCAGGACATAGACGGCAACTTCTTATCGCGTCATGCCCTCCGCCCATTGCCCGCCCCCGCCGGCAGCACCCTAAGCCAAATGTATGGTGACGTGTGGGAGCACACCAGTTCGCCTTACACCCCCTATCCCGGCTTTAAAGCCGCCAAGGGAGCCGTTGGAGAATACAACGGCAAGTTCATGTCTAATCAGATGGTCTTGCGTGGCGGCAGTTGCGTCACGCCGGAAGGCCACATACGTAGCACGTATAGAAACTTTTTTTACCCGCATCAGCGATGGATGTTCGCAGGTGTTCGATTGGCAGAGGACGCATAGTGTTAGATTCTGAAACTCAACAAATCGATCAAGCGTTCCTAAAAGACGTTCTGAATGGCCTGTCAAAAGACCAAAAGAAACTGGAGCCAAAGTATTTTTATGATGCCCACGGATCAGCCCTCTTTGATCAAATCTGCACCCTTGAAGAATACTATCCAACCCGTACAGAATTAAGAGTGTTGTCTGATCAAGCAGATGAAATTGCGGATTTGATTGAGGGACAACACCTGATCGAGTTTGGCTCAGGCTCCAGCGTTAAAATACGTATACTTCTGGATGCAGCGGAAAAACTGGCAAGCTATGTGCCCGTAGACATTTCCCGAGATCACCTTCTTGGCGCGGCGAATGCCATCGCCAATGATTACCCAGACCTGCACGTCCTGCCGGTATGTGCCGATTTCACGCAAACCTTTGAGCTACCACAGGTCGTTGCGAACGGCGAACGCGCTGGTTTTTTCCCCGGCTCAACAATTGGTAATTTTTCCCGTAATGACGCGAAGCAATTCTTGTCTATGGCGGCCAGCATGCTTGGGACCGGCGGGGGCCTCGTAATCGGTGTTGATCTTAAGAAGGACCCCGATGTTTTGCATGCAGCATATAATGATCAGCAGGGCGTTACCGCTGCATTCAACTTGAACCTTCTGACGCGCATCAACAGAGAACTCAATGGAACGTTTGACCTGGAGGCGTTTGCCCATGATGCCCGTTATGTCGAACGTGAAGGCCGCGTGGAGATGCATCTGGTCAGCCTCAAAGACCAAACTGTCTCAGTAAATGACCACAGCTTCGAATTCGCTAAAGACGAATCCATTCATACTGAGAACTCACACAAATACGATATTGATGAGTTTCATCAAATCGGACGTGAAACCGGGTTTGCGCCAGACCGTACGTGGACCGACGCCAATAACCTGTTTAGCGTTCATTATCTAAAAGTCGCGGCATGACCCCTCGACGCTGAGCTCTGACGCTTCGCGGCGCCTGTTGCTTTCAACGCTTCGCGTCGCCTGTTGCTTTCAACGCTTCGCGTCGGTCGCACATTCAACGCACATCGGCTCAGCAGGATCTGACTCCAGTCGGCCAATGGCGATATCCTCATCGCAACTGACGCAGTAACCATAATCATCGCTTTTAATACGCTTGAGGGCAGCCCTTATACGCAGCAACTCCACCTCACGTCGTCTTTGCGTGGCCAGCGCCATTTCTCGTTGCTGCAGAGCATCCATGCGCGACAAGCGACCCTGCATGGCCTGATCCAGTTCCACCGGTTTACGGTCCAGACTGGTAGAGGCACTCGTCTCCAACAACGTGGCTTCCCGCGCCTTCAGTTTTTGAAGCAGTGATTTAATATCGAGCTTAGATTTCTGTGCCATGCACTCAGGTTAGTCTGGTGCCAGCATCAGCGTAAAGTGCTGTCGTGACCACACTGCTAACTTCATGTTTTTATTTATTTTTCCAGAGCTAAATTGACCAACTGCTGTGCTGTGGGAATAAGTTCAGGCACAGTCGAGGCTGCCCCGGCGGTTTCAAGCGTCAGGGCATGCTCTGCATCCCTGGCCCGAGCATATACTGTGAGGTCCGGCAAGATATACTTGACGAGATTCATCATCTGCACCGCCTTGCGCGGATCATCAATGGCAATGACAAGACCTTTAGCGCGGTTCAGACCAACCGCATAAAGCACTTCCGGGCGCGTGGCATCGCCAAAAAACACATCGATATCCTTCTGTCGTGCCATAGCGATGGCATGGGGATTCAGGTCGAGACAGACATAAGACTGGCCAGCATCCCGGAGTTGACTTGCAACCTCGCGTCCAACACGACCCACGCCGATGATAACAAAATGACCGCTCAACTGTTGCAAGTCACTCTCGGCAACGTCGATTGGGATTGCTTTGGCAAGTTCCCAACGCGCAATCACTCGCGCTGTGAGCCGCACGGCTATGGGCGTAATCAGCATGGTCAGCGCCACAGCGACCGATAAAATTTGTGCCAGAGAACTGTCGATCAAACCTGACGACAGCCCAGCCGCAAAAAGGACGAAGGCGAACTCGCCGCCTTGAGACAAGTAAATCCCCGCTTCAGCAGACTCAATCGACGTGAGGCCAGACAACCGCGCCACCGCAAACATCACGGTTGCTTTTAGTGCCATCAAACCGGTCACAATCAGAGCAATCTCACCGCTTCGGTCAACAACCAAGTCGAGATCGACGCCCATACCAACGCCCATGAAGAAGAGACCAAGCAGAAGACCACGAAAGGGCTGGATCTCTGCCGCAACCTGGTGACGATAGGGCGTGTCCGCCAACAACATCCCCGCCAGCAAAGCACCAAAAGCCAAAGATAAGCCGCTCAATTCAGTTAGGGCTGCCGCGCTCAACAAGACAAGCAACGTAAACCCCGCAAAGACGTCGGAATTCCTGAGACTGCTGATACGTTTGTACAGCCCTTCCAAAAGCCACCGGCCCAACCCCAGTATCACCACAATGGCCGCGACCATTTTAATCAAAGCCAGTCCAAGGCTTGCCCCGAGGGTGACGTCGGCTGCTCCGAGGGTTGCACCTGTTGCACCGATTGCAACAACAACCGCAAGCAGCGGACCAACTGCAAGATCCTGCATCAGCAAGACACCAAACACACTGCGCCCAAACCGTGTCGGCAACCGTCCCTGATCGGAGAGCAGTGTCAGTATGATGGCCGTCGATGACAGCGAGAGGGCAGCCCCGATCAGCAGCGCCGTAACGCTGGAAACGCCAAGGGCAATCGCAACCAATGAGATACAGCAGGCCGTGACCAAAATTTGAAGCAAGCCAAGGCCGAATATTGGCCCCCGCATCACCCGAATACGATCAAGCGGGAGTTCCAAACCAATCACGAACAACAGGAACACGACGCCGTACTCACCGAGCAGCGTGATGGTTCCCGTTTCTGTAATCAGACCCAGCGCATACGGGCCAATGAGGCAGCCGGCCACCAAATAGCCAAGAACGGCGCCTAGCCTCAGGTATTGAAAGAGGGCAACAACCGCCACACCAGCTGTCAGAAGAATAATGGCATCCGATAAAAAGTGTGAGTCATGCACTTAACAAGTGGCCCTAATTTAGAGAAACCGAGTATGTCGACAAAACAACGCTCGCGCTTAGCATAGATCACAATTCGTTAAGATTTGACCTTAAAGAGCGGCAACCACAGCAATCTCAACCAAATAGTCTGGCGTCACCAGTTTGGCTTCCAAGGTCGCCCGTGCCGGCGTTGCCCCTGCCGTCACCCATTTCTTCCAGACCTCGTTCATTTCGCCAAAGGTTGAAATGTCTGCAAGATAGATTGTTGCAGACAAAACGCGCGTCTTCTGCGTTCCGACGCGCTCCAGTAAACTGTCGATCTTAGCCAGAACCTCTTGGGTTTGGCCTGCCACATCCTTCGATGTCGATGACACCTGCCCGGCCAGATAAACTGTATCGCCATGGACAACCGCCTGGCTCATGATCTCATTTGTGTCGACGCGCTCAATCTGCATAACAACGCTCCCCGTTCAACTCAGATAAATTAATGAAGTTGCTCTTTTGTTTTTCGAAATGAAATATCAGGCCAGTCTTCTTCGGCCTTTCCCATGTGCCAGGCATTGCGCGCGAGGAAAACCGGCGCACCATCGTGATCTTCGCCGACGCTCGCTTCATTCTGGTCAATAAACTTTTTCACCAGGGCCGGGTCTTCGCCCTGTATCCACCTGGCTGTGTACAAAGAGGTGCCTTCAAAATGAACTGGCACGTCATATTCTGTGCGAATACGGTCCGCCATCACCTCAAACTGCAAACCGCCGACCACACCGACAATCCAATCTGATCCAATACGAGGCCGAAACACGCTGGCGGCCCCCTCTTCTGCAAGTTGTTGCAGCGCGCGCCCCAAATGTTTGGCCTTCATGGGGTCAACCGGCCGTGCGGTTTGCAACAGCTCTGGCGCGAAACTCGGGATACCCGTGAAATGAAGTTTCTCCCCTTCCGTCAGGGCGTCGCCGATACGCAAATTCCCATGGTTTGGAATACCGATGATGTCACCGGGCCAGGCTTCTTCTGCCGTTTCCCGGTCCTGGGCCAAAAACAAAAGCGGATTATGAATACTCAGCACTTTCCCAGACCGCACATGAAGCAGCTTCTGCCCCTTCTTAAAGTGCCCGGAGCTCAATCTAAAAAAGGCGATCCGGTCTCTATGTTTCGGATCCATATTGGCCTGAATCTTGAACACGAAACCAGCGACCTTGGTTTCCTGAGGGTCCACAAGCCGATTCACTGTCGGTTGCGGGCGTGGCGCAGGAGCCTGTTTGGCTAAACCTTCTAACAGCTCTTGAACGCCAAAGTTGTTGACCGCGCTGCCAAACCATACGGGAGTCAGCGTCCCTTCCAAGTAAGCGTTCCTATCAAACGGCGGACAGAGACCACGCACCATCTCGATATCTTCGCGCAGCTTTGCCACGGCGTCTGCCGGCAACAATTCATCGAGCTTAGGGTCATTTAAACCCGTGCACACTGTCCCCGTGTCCGGGCGCTCGGCCTTGGACCGTGACACAAGCACCAGGCGATCATTAAGCAGATCATAACACCCCAGAAAATGCCGCCCCGACCCAATCGGCCAACTGGCCGGCGTGACATCCAACGCCAACTGCTGCTCAATCTCGTCAAGCAGATCAAACGGGTCTTGGCCGTCCCGGTCCATTTTGTTGATAAAGGTGACAATCGGCATGTCTCTTAGACGGCACACCTCAAACAGTTTAAGCGTCTGAGCCTCAATACCTTTGGCGGAGTCCATCACCATCACGGCGGAATCAACCGCCGTCAGCGTGCGATAGGTGTCTTCGCTGAAGTCTTCGTGGCCCGGCGTATCAAGCAGATTGAACGTTTTGCCATCGTAATCGAAGGTCATCACCGAGGACGCCACCGAGATACCGCGTTCTTTTTCGACCTTCATCCAGTCAGAGCGCGCGCGACGGCGTTCCCCTTTGGCCTTAACGGCACCCGCTAACTGGATGGCACCGCCGAACAGCAGTAATTTTTCGGTCAAGGTGGTCTTGCCAGCATCGGGATGCGAGATAATCGCAAACGTCCGGCGCCGCGCCACCTCGTCTTGGAGGGAGGTCATTCTAAGTCTCTTTGCGGTTTAGTCTTCTAAGGCATCTAATTGCAGCGCGACCTTTAAGCCATCAAGTGCGCTGGTGCAATTAATCTGGCAACTCAGCCGCGACGCTTGATCCGAATAATCCGAATCATCCAGCAAGTCTGCTTCTTCATCACCCGCTACTCCGGTACGCTGAATCCAAGCCTCATCGACACGGACATGACAGGTGGCACAGGCCATCGCCCCGCCGCATTCGGCGCGAATCGGCACGCCCTGTTCCCGCAAGGCGGCCATAACGCTGTCGCCGGGTTTGGCTGAAACGGTCTGCACGTTGCCATCGGGAAGCGTCACACTAATTTTAATCAACGGCCTAACTTTTCCTGCAGGTTTGAGCTTGAGGTGGTGTGCTCAAATTTAAGTTTCTGATCTGGCCGGGCATAGTGGAAACTTCCATGCGCCATCAACGCTGCCTCATGGAAGCCGGACAAAATCAATTTTAGCTTGCCTGGGTAGCTACACATATCGCCGATACAGAAAATACCCGGCTCCGATGTTTCAAATTTCTCGGTATCGACGGCAATACGGTTGGCCGCCATGTTGATGCCCCACTCGGCGATCGGGCCAAGCTTCATGGTCAAACCATAGAACGCGAGCATGGTGTCGCACGAAACATCATAGTTCTCACCCGTCTCTTTGCCGGTCAGAGTAATCGACTCAATCTGACCTTCGGTGCCATTCAAGCTTTTAACATCAGCCACATGCACGATCACCTTCCCCGCCGCCTCAAGGGCACGCATCTTATCAACCGTATCCTGCACAGCCCTAAAGTCTGCGCGACGGTGAACCAAATGCAGACTTTCAACCTCATCACTGAGCGCCAGCACCCAGTCCAGGGCAGAGTCACCTCCCCCGGCAATCAGAAGGTTTTTACCTTTGAACTGCTCCATCTTCCGCACGGCGTAAAACAGAGATTTGTTTTCAAACGGCGCGATCCCCTCAATCTTCGGCTTCTTAGGGGTAAAGCTCCCGCCACCACCAGCAATACAAACAACCGGGGCCTCTATGGCCAATCCCATATCTGTGGTCATGCGCCAATGCCCATTGTCCAGCTTGGTTAAGCTGTCGGCCATTTGATTGAAGTACATGGCGGGCTCAAAGGGCTCTATCTGCTTCAACAGATCGTCCGTCAACTCTTGCCCCGTAATGTGGAGACGGCTTGGAATATCAAGAATCGGCTTTTCCGGATACAGCTCAGCGCATTGCCCCCCGGGGCGATCCAAAATATCGATGACAACACTTTTGAGACCAAGCAACCCGAGCTCAAAAACGGCAAACAGACCAACCGGTCCAGCGCCGATAATAATAACGTCTGTGTTCAGTTTGCCCGCGGCATCATCCCCGGAATCCAGCATCGTGAAACCCCCTCACTTCTGCAGGCCCAACATAAGCTGGCCCAGTGGTGACCGGATGAACAGCCCTAGGACGGGTGGGTCTCGCGAAACTTCGACCACTGTTCAGGCGTATCCAAATCCGTCAGAACAGCAGTGTCCCCAAAATCGACTTCAGTGACAAGCTCCGCATAGGTTCCAATCAGATGGCGCGCGCCAACATCACCAGAAACCTCAGATATGCCCTCAAAAAACCGCTTATCCCAAAGCACCGGGTTCCCACGCTTGCCCTTATGAACGGGCACAACAATCGCCTGCCCCGCTTCTGGCCTGTACGCCGCAATCAGAGCGTCGATGTGAGGCGTGGAAAGGTTGGGCATGTCGCCCAAGCAAATCACGGCACCATCACACTGAGGCGGCACCCGAGACAAACCAACTTTCAACGAGGTCGAGAGTCCGTCCGCATAGTCTGGATTGGATGCAAACGTCACGTCTAAACCAGACAACGCGGCTTTGACACGATCTCCTTCATGTCCTGTCACCACAATGACAGACTGCGCACCAGAGTTCACGATTGACGACACGGTTCTACGTATGAGTGGTTCTCCATCGACTGGCTCTAACAACTTATTGACGCTGCCCATGCGACGGGATTGCCCTGCGGCGAGCACAACAGCGGCAACATTTCGTCTTATGTCCTGAGGTGCCTCACCGCGCACCGCTTCTGCGCGCGGCAGCGGACGCGCCGGACTGTCCACCAATAACCCACCAACACCAAGAGACATGATCTCGGCACGGCTCACCGGCAACCGCGCCGCCAATCGTTCAAAAATCCAATCGATGCCATTTAATTTTGGCGACCGCGCACACCCCGGCAGAACAAGAATTCGCGTCGCACCCTGCTGGCCGAGCAAAACAAGATTGCCCGGATCAACGGGCATGCCAAAATGCACGATCTCGCCGCCACTATTTACAATAGCCGACGGCACCACATCTGCCCGGTCAACCGTCACCGATGCGCCAACGATCACGAGCAGATCAGGTGCCCTCGCCAACGCTATTTTTAGCGTGTCCGTTATATCCATTGTGGCATGGTCACAGGAAAGGATCTGCTGTACGTGGCCGCCAACAGACTGAATCCGGCGCGACGTGATATCTGTCGTTTTCTCAACAACCGATTCCTTCAGCGAGGGCAAAAGCGTGTTGATCAACGTAACGGCCAGCGGCTTGAACGGTGCAAGAGAAATGACCCCACCCGCCGCCCTCATCGTTGCCGTCTTCATCACTGCTTTAACAGCGTCCAAAACCTCGCGCGTAACGGCAAAGGGAATAATCTTAACGGTCGCCACAATCTGCCCTGCCTCGGCGCGAGCATAATTCGGTAATGTCGCGACCGTAACCGACTCATCAATGGCGTTGATTGCGTTTATGAGGTCCGTATTCAACTGCACGATACCGTCCGCTGAAGCGGTGATGTTACAACGCCCGGTAAAGGCGGCAGTGTTCGCAACATCACGACCTAAAAGCCCCTCGGCAATCGCCTTGGCCGCGACATCTTCATGCACATCCGTATCGCTTAACATCGCCACGACGATCGTTTGCCGCCCGGCTTTCAGCAGGCGCTCACAGTCTTCAGCTGTTAAGCGCGTACCTTTCTTGATTGTAAAAGTCTCGGTCTTCGTGGTGTGGGCAAGGATCGCGCCGTCAGCCTCAGCAACATTGAGTTCAGAAAATTTCACGCGCCGCCCCTAAACCTGAGCCTGGCGACGTGTCGCAACCACCTGCGCCAAAATGGAGACGGCAATTTCTGCCGGAGACTTGGCTTTAATATCCAACCCGGCGGGACCATGAATGCGGCTCAGGTCTTCGTCCGTAAATCCACTCTCGCGCAACCGCTCCAAACGTTTGCCATGGGTGCGCCGACTACCGAGAGAGCCGATATAAAACGCATCCGACTTCAACGCTTGTTCCAGGGCAGGATCATCCAGTTTTGGGTCGTGGGTTAATGTCACCACAGCCGTGCGGATATCTGGCTTCACCTTCACCATTCCTTCATCCGGCCAATCGGACAGCACGGCGATACCGGCCAGACGCTCGGCACTTGCAAACGCCTCGCGGGGATCAATAATCGTGACCTCATAGCCCGCCGATTGCGCCATGGGAGCAAGCGCCTGCGCAATATGCACAGCCCCCACAATGATCATTCTAAACGGAGGGCCATAGACCCGCACAAACAAAGACGTGTTTTCAAGAACACCCGAACTGTCTGTTTGAATCATCTGCGAAACCGTTGCCAAAGCAGCGTCCGGCACAACGAGATCACCCATACACTCAGACCCAACATACAGGCACTGCTGGCCCGTCTCTGTGTCTGTCACTGTGGCGCAGGGCACTTTGTCTGCGAGCGACTGTCGGAGCGCTTTGAAAATACCGGTTTTCACGCCACCCGCTCCACATACACATGGACCGTGCCACCGCAGGCCAGCCCAACTTCCCAGGCCATGTCGTTGGTGACGCCATATTCAAGACATTTCGCACTGCCGCTCTGAATGGTTTCAAGCGCGGCCTCAATCACCGCCCCCTCGATACAGCCTCCCGAGACAGACCCAACAAAATCGCCATCCTCGTTAATGGCCAAATGGCTACCCACAGGCCGTGGTGAAGACCCCCAGGTTTGAATCACCGTGGCCAAAGCCGTCGCCTTGCCAGCCTCCTGCCATTCAGCAATTTTTGTCAACGGGTCTAACTCAAGATCAAGCATAACCTGCTACACTCCCGTCCCTGTGTTGATCGCGCAACGGCGCGTTATTGTGATGACGCAACGGCGCTTTCATATCTGACAAAGCCTCCGCCAGAGACGACAGACTGTCCAGATTATGCCCAGACCTGAACTCATCGACATAGGGCAGCATCGCTTTCACACCGGCAGACTTGGGTTCAAAGGCTTCAAAGCGCAATAAGGGGTTCAACCATAACAACCGCCGGCAGGATTTTTGTAATCGGTTCATTTCTTCAGACAACCCGATACCGCCATCCCGGTCCAAACCATCCGTAATCAGCAACACAACAGCACCCTGGCCGAGAACGCGTCGCGACCAGTGTTTGTTAAAAGACGCCAGAGTTTCCCCAATCCGGGTGCCGCCAGACCAATCCGTCACCGTGGCTCCAATGCGGGCCAAGGCCACATCCGGATCTGCGTGTCTTAAATGGTGGGTAATGTTCGTCAACCGCGTCCCAAAGACAAAAGTATGCACGCGCTCCTGATCGTTGGTCACGCTGTGCAGAAAGTGCAGCAACATGCGGGCATAGGCTTCCATAGAACCAGACACATCACAGAGCACCACCAACGGCGGATGGCGGCGCACGCGCTTTTTGCGCTTCAGATCAATGGAGCCACCCGCACGGATGGTCCCACGCAGCGTTGCCCGCATATCAATCCGGCGGCCAGAGGTATGAGGCTTAAACCTTCGGCTTGGAAGGTCCGGCAGCGGCAACGTAAACTGGGTCATGGCATTGCGCGCTTGCGCTAACTCGTCTGCCGACATGGACTCAAAATCTTTTGACTGAAGACGTTCCGTCGCAGACCACGAATGGCTGTCATCGGCCTCTTGAGGTGCCGCGTCTTCGTTGACTTTATTGGCCAAGCCTTGATCAACCAGCGCATCAGCTAACCGTCTCGGCAACTCGTCTTGCTTGGTCTGAGGTGCGCGATCGACCACATCGTCAAAGGTATTGGTGCCCCCATCATCTACCAGCGGTCTGACGACCCAAAAGCGATCAAAGGCCAATTCAAATAATTCTGTCTGACTGTGCCGTTCAACACAGACCGCGTGTAAAGCCCAATACACATCTTCGCGGCGCCTCAGGTCTATGACGGAGAGCGCCTCAACCGCCAGCAGCACTTTACCGGGACCAATGGGCAAACCCGCCGCCCGCAACAACCGGGCGAACTGCATCACATGGCGATCAAGCTTACCGGCGGAAGGGTGATCGTTCATGACTCTGGTTCTTCGTCTTAAACATCAAACAGCATGGGCTGCGGCAAGAACCCGCTCAGCCTTATCCTCTTGCACGCGTGCGATGTCGTCTTGATACTTCAGCACCACACCCAGCGTATCCGCGATACTGTCGCGGTCTAAATCGCTGCGGTTCAACGCAATCAGCGCGCGTATCCAATCAATGCTCTCGGCAATACCCGGTGGCTTAAACAAGTCTTCATTGCGTAACTCTTGTACGGCGGCCACCACCTGGCGGCTGAGACTGTCCGCTGCCTCAGGCACCTTGTTTCTCAGAATGGTGTATTCGCGCGCGGCATCCGGATAGCCAACCCAATGATACAAACACCGGCGCTTGAGAGCGTCGTGAATCTCGCGCGTGCGGTTTGATGTTATAATAACAACCGGCGGAGACTCTGCCTTCACCGTTCCAACTTCAGGAATGGTGATCTGGAAGTCAGAGAGAATTTCTAAAAGATACGCCTCGAAAGGTTCATCTGTCCGATCCAGTTCATCAATCAGAAGCACCGGCGGACCCGCGTCTCGGGTCCGCAAGGCCGACAACAACGGCCGCTCAATCAGATAATCAGGACCATAAATATCTTCCGCGATTTCAGACGCCCGCCCCGCTGCCCCATCGCGATCGGATTCCGCCAATCGGATGGCCATCATCTGGCGCGGGTAGTTCCATTCATACACCGCCGAACCAACGTCTAACCCCTCGTAGCATTGCAAGCGAATAAGGTCCCGCTGCAGCGCCGACGACAGCACCTTCGCAATTTCCGTTTTGCCAACCCCGGCCTCACCTTCCAAAAAAAGCGGGCGTCCAAGTTTTAGCGCAAGAAACAGAGCGGTCGACAACGCTCGGTCAGGCACATAGCCCGCACCAGTCAGCAGGGTTTCCGTCTGTTCAATGCTCTGTGGCAGTGTTTGGGGCAGTGTTTGGGGCAGTGTCTGCGTCATTCTTAATCCAAGCTCAGCTGAAATCTTAAATCATGATGGCGATTAAGCAGCCACAAAAGAAATGGGCGCGGTTTGACCCACGCCCATCACACTCTGAAAGTTTTTGGCCAGGCAGGTTTAAGCCGCAGCGGCTCTCTTAATGGCCTTGCGAATGCGTGTGTAGGTCCCGCACCGGCAAATGTTGGTAATGTAGGCGTTGATGTCTTCATCTGTTGGTTCTGGGATTTCTTTCAACAGAGAGGCCACCGACATAATCATGCCAGACTGACAGTATCCGCACTGAGGCACATCTTCCTCAATCCAAGCTGCTTGAACCGGGTGACTGCGATCTTCCGACAATCCCTCGATGGTCGTAATTTCTGTGCCAGCCGCAAACTCAACGGGTATGGAACAAGACCGTTCGGCCACACCGTCCACATGGACCGTGCACGCTCCACAAGCCGCGATGCCGCAACCGTATTTTGTGCCGGTTAATCCAAGGTTGTCTCGTAACACCCACAACAGCGGGGTTTCTGGATCAACATCCACCGAATGCTCTGTGCCGTTGACGCGCAACGTAATCGCCATCTAAACCTCCTAAGAACGCCTTAATAGGGTGTAAGACCCCAATCGCGTCTTTTCAACTATTTCATCATTGTATCGACCGCCCTGTGGGAAGCAAGATAGACGATTCGTCAAAAACTGTCTTTTTTTCGTCATCGGACCGTTACATAGCCTGTTCAACGCCGCAAAACGCGAAGTCTGCGCAAATCAGGAATTCACCAAGGATTCAGGCAGCTTACAATGCGTACACCCTACTATATATTGTATATATAGGGCGACTTCATACCAATAATAGTGACATTTCTGAAAATCTTTGGAACACTCTTCCCCGTGAGCGACGGGTTTCTTGGGGAATGAGTCAGCAATGCCACAGCAGGTTTCAGTAACCAACTGGCAGAAATGCGACCAAACCAATGTGGCAGATGAGTCCTCCTGTCCACGCCTCACAGTCTATCTGAACAGTTTGAGTATGATTTTGTTTTCGCGGGGTCGGCGCTCCTCGTCAAACATGAGCACGTTGACGTGTGAACGCCTGGGCCCCGACTAGAGGTGCGTCCCTGAAACTTGGGGCGGGGCTTTTAGCCCCGCCCACTTTTTTACACCGCTGAAAGTGCCCTCACAAAACCACATTCAACGGCTTAGACCAAGTCTCACCCATCCAGCCACGGCAAAAAATAAACACTCTCACGCTCGGCCTGGGCATGAAGATCGGCGACCCCTTCTGCCGCATACACAGGTTGGGTGCGCCACGCTTTAAAAGACTCAAAATCGGGCCAGCGGATCACGGCCACGGCCTGCGCGTCTTCGGGGCCGACAAATCGAAAGGCCGGTTTTGAAAATCCCAGAACGTGTCCGCCGAACAAAACGGGTTTCTTGCTCTGGCCGTCACTGATCGCCTGGTAGCGTGCATAAGCGTCCGCGTCGGCGATGCCATGCACCACAAACACGCTCAGAAACGCGCCCTGTTTCAGCGCCTCGGGAACTTCACGGTCAGGGTCAAAGAGTGTGGACATGTTTTACCAGCCCCCCTACCAAGCCACCGTGTCGCCATTAAACCTTCGGAAGGTGCCCGTGTCCGACATCGTGAACCCATCAATCAATCCCCGCATGCCCGTCACGCTATCAGGAATTTCAACGGTCGCGCCGCCAACGCCCATGCGCGTTTTGACATGCCCTGGGCAGAACGCCATGGCAATCACGTCCTCCGCCTTAAGGGCCTCTGACAATAACTGCACCGCTTTGGTCACCGCCGTCTTTGAGGTGCAGTAACAAAATGCCGGAGTCACATCCTCCTGAAACGAACCAACGGTGCTCGACAGGGTAATAATCTTCTTCTGATCCCCAGCCCGGACATGTTCGATAAAAGCCTCGGCCATTTTGATTGGGGCAAAGGTGTTGGTGCGGATCACTTGATCCCACACCTCATAATCAATGGTGCCGAAATGCTGTGCGTCGAGATGATCTTGAATAGGCACCGGGCCAATAATGCCCGCGTTGTTCAACAGCACATCAATAGGCGTGCCGGCGTATTTTTTGGCAATCGAGTCGATTGAGCCATGATCCAGCATATCCATTTTCTCGATCGATACCCGGCCTCCAGCCATCTCGGCAAGGGCTCTGAGATCTGCTGCCCCTGCTCCGTCAGGGTCACGACAACAGGCAATCACGGTCCAGCCATCCTCCGCATATTGGCGCGTAAACTCCAGGCCGATCCCCCGGTTGGCTCCGGTAATTAACACTGTCGGCATGTGCAGCTCCTCATTTTCAAAAAAACCAATCGCGGGACTCTGCACGCTCAGTTGCCTCACGCCAAGGGGCGACTTACTGTCACCGAATGATGAAATATCTCAATATCCTGATCGCCGTTATCTTCTCCCTCCTGACCCTCGGTCCCGCCCAGGCTGACCCGCTCAAGGGCAAGGTCGCCGTCTATTCCTTTCCCGACAGCGTCTGGTGGGATCAATGGATGAGTTTTCAGTCCAAGATCGAGAACAATCCGGACCTTGAGTTGGAATGGTACCTGCGCGGTGAATTGGGGTCGGAACAACAACTGATCACCGGCGCACGGCGCAATCGCATTCAGGTCATCAGCGTGTCGTCCCAGGGTATGACGTCTCTGGTGCCGGAAATGGGCGTGCTGTTGGCTCCTTACGTGTTTGATAGCATCGAAGAAGCCGACTTCGTCCTGGACAACTATCTGGCCGAGCCGATCCGTCAGTTTTTCTCAGAACTTGATCTGGAGGTCCTTCATTTTACCGATGTGGGCTGGACCGTTTTGTATACGGTTGACCAGCCGGTTCTGCTGCCAGCCGATCTCAACGGCATGACCCTTCGGATTTCGCCCTCCATCATTCTGCAATCCTTTGTCGAGGCGGTGGGCGCAGATTATGCCGTTCTAGAACTGGGCGAACTGGTGCCCGGCCTGCAAACCGGCATGGTCCAGGGCGGGCTCTCTAACATCGTTTTTGTGCATAACGCTCTGAACGGCCAGGTGTGCTGCGCCACACGACTCAAAGGCATGTACGAGATGGGAGCAAACTTTGCCAACAAGCGCTGGCTGGCCTCCGCCACCGATGCCCAGAAAGCCGCCCTGATTGAGTCCTACGACCAGCTGCACGTCTCCCGGCCCAACGTGCGGGCCTATGTGGAAGGTGTGGTCAAAGAGGGCGAAGCCAACGGCATGTCCTATTTCGACCTGACGAAAGATCAACGCAAGCTATGGAAAGACGCATCCGCCAGCGGCTTGCAGCGCATTCTCGACGATACCGGGGCCGACGGTGCCCGGCTTTACGACCTCCTGCTTGAGGGCAAAGCCGCCTTCAGGCGCAGCCAGGAAAACCAGCAATGAAGACGCTGCTTATTGTTTTAGCCATCGCCAGCCAGTTCACTGGCGCAGTCCAGGCTCAAGACCGGCCTGTCGTGACGACCCAGCAGGGCGCTGTCCGCGGGACAGTGGAAAACGATCTCAAGGTTTTCAAAGGCATTCCCTATGCCGCACCGCCGGTGGACGAGCTGAGATGGCGCCCAGCGCAACCACCTGCCGCCTGGCAGGGCACCCGTGACACTGACTCCTTCGGCGGCGTCTGCCCGCAAGCGCTGCGGCCCGGCTACAACGCTGAAGATCTAAACACCCGCCCCATGCAGGAAGACTGCCTGACCCTGAATGTCTGGACCGGTAATGTCGCGCCCACGGCCCCCAAACCCGTGATGGTGTGGATGCTGCCTGGTGCCTTCACCATGGGGGACAGCGGCATGGCGATCTACAATGGCTCTGCCTTAGCTGAACAGGGCGTGGTTGTGGTGACCTTTAACTACCGTCTAGGCTATCTCGGCCAGTTCGCCCATCCCGCGCTCAGCCGCTCCGCCCCAGAGGACGCCATCGGCAATTATTATCTTTCGGACCAGGTCCGAGCCTTGGAATGGGTGCGGGACAACATCGCGGCTTTCGGGGGAGACCCGGGCAACGTCACCATTTTCGGCATGTCAGCCGGCGGTGTCTCGGTCAACTACCTGATGGGCCTGCCCGCCGCAAAGGGCCTGTTCCACAAAGCCATATCCCAAAGCTCAAATATCCGCCCCTATAAAGCCAAACATATTTCCATAGATGGCTATATGTCTCCCTCGCTGGAAACCACAGGCGCGGCCATGGCAAGGGCTCTGGTTGAAAATAAAGAGTCTGATGCCGCCATAATCTCCGGGCTGCGGTCCCTCACCTGGGCACAAGTGCTCGACTATCAGAATAAAACCGCCTTTGGATCTCTCAACCCGGCCACAGATGGCCGTTATCTGCCGGAAGCCTTGGGGCCGGTGTTCAGCGAGGGCCGCCAGCACGCGGTTCCTTATCTTACGGGAGCCACCAGTTGGGAGGGCAGCCTGCTCATGGGGTTGGACAAGGCCGATTTACTCCTGAACGCGCTACAAATCAGCCGAGAGGACATCACAGACCTATATGGCGACGTGGATGACCGCACGATTTTGAACAATCTGGAGTTCGATACGTTCTTTGGCTCCCAGCGCTGGCTCGCCCGCCAGCACGCGAGGACAGATCAACCGACTTATCTTTATCGCTTCGACTATGTCTTTGAGGACAAGCTAGGCACCACACCCGGCGCCCCGCACGGCGCCGAAACGGCCTATGTGTTCAAAACCTTGGACGCGACCTCACAAAGCACCATTTCAGACGCGGATCGGGCAGTGGCCGATATGGTCAGCGCCTATTGGGTCAATTTTGCCAAAACTGGCACTCCCAACGCAGCGGACCTGCCCGCATGGCCGCGGCATACGACCAAGCAAGATGTCCTGCTGGACTTTTCAAATTCTGCCATCGCGCCAAAGATCGAGTTCGAGCGAGACCGCATGCAGTTCATCGAAAACCGCTACGCCTCCGGTGAGATGTAAGCATATACATGCTAATAAATCAGAAGAGGAATATTATTTAAGTAACTGTTTAATATAGTTTTTCTTATTATTCTTCTGTTTATGATCCAAGCCCTCTCCGGCTGCGTATAGAAGTGGTTAAGCTAAATGAAATGGAGGACTCAGAATGATGCTTCAAACCATTTACATCAGCGCAGCAACACAGTCTCTCAGCAGCCAAGAACTGGCTGAACTGCTGGCTCTGTCTCGACGCAATAACTCAACAGAAGGGATCAGCGGTATACTGGTCTATCACCAAGGCTCATTCCTTCAAGTCCTAGAAGGCCCGGAAAACGCTGTCAAAGAGACGCTAAAACGAATCAAAAGCGATCCGCGGCATTGTAATTTCCGACTGTTACTGGAAGACCATGTAGAGGAGCCTGAATACGAAGAGTGGTCCATGGGGTTTGTTGACCCCACGCACACCGCCGAAATGCTCGAAGGGTTCGTTGGATATACTGGCAAGCTTGATGCGTTGACCATGAGTGGCAGCAGGGCAAAGAAGATCATCCAACGCTTTAAAGATGGCCTATGGCGGCAAAAAACAGCAGCCTAGGCATTGATCCTTGCGTATACACGCCACGATAACACAATACTCCGAAGGACAACGGGCTGAGGGGGCTTGCCCTTAGCCCGTTCCCTTACAACAGGGGGTCACTTCTGATTTTCTCATACTGAATAAACAGACCCTCGGCTGCAAAGCCCTCGAGGCCCGCTCGCACACCATAAAAATCGACCGATTCAAACAGGTAAAGCATATACGCCTGCTCATGATAGTGCCGCATCAAGTCCATCGTCAGGGTTTGGCGGCGCGCTAAGTCCGGCTCGGCCATGGCCGCCTCAATCAGCGCCTGATCAGCCGCGTTACACAGCCAAGGGGTTTTCCATAGACAGCTATGAAGCCGCATTCCGCGCAGCGCATCCATTTGTGGGGCCGTGGGGAAATCCATCATGAACCCCTGCCCTTTAAAATCGCCGGAATGGATGGCGTTAAAGTACTGGGACATTGGAAATGTCTTGAGCTCTAAATGAACGCCCACCGCCCGCAAGTCCTCTGCCACACGCTGATATATGGCCACGCCGTTGGGAATAGCCGTGCCGGGAACAACCTCAATGGTCAGATCAAAGCCATCCGCATAGCCGGCCTCCGCCAGCAGCGCCCGCGCGCGGTCCGGATCATAGCTGTAGGGCACAAGATCGGGGTTATAGCCAAAGGCCGAGGCCGGCGCGGGCTGAGACGGCGCGCGGCTTTTGTTGTCCAGCAGCACCTGGATATAGGCGTCGCGGTTCACCGCATGATTGAGCGCCTGACGCACGCGCTTGTCGGTCAGGGGCGCATTCTTTGGCCCAAACGCGGGATGATCCGGATTGAGGATCAACGAGAACACATAGGTTCCCGTACCCGGTACACTGATCCATTGATGCCCCGCCGCTTCCAACTCCATCATCGAACTCGGGACGGAGCCCAGCACCACATCCAACCGTCCGCTGATCACCCCCTGAATCCGCTGCGGGCCTTCCGGCACCGCATAAACCTCGAGTTTTTTGAAGTGTGGCGGACGCCAGGACTCTTCAAAGGCCACCATCTTCACCACGGACGGCTTCCATTCGACAGCGCGAAACGGGCCGGTGCCATGCGGATTCCGGGCAAAGCCCTGCGGGCCCAAGGCCCGCCAGTGCTCTGGCGCGACAATACGCAAACTGGCCGCCTCGCGCGGAAACAGCACATTCGGGACCTTGGTGGTGATCTCAACAGAGTACTCATCCAGCGCCCGCGCTCCGGCCATGGAACTGAGCATCTGGGCCACAACCTCGGTCACAGCCTCAGGGCTGGTCAGATAGTCGACCGCATTCACAACCGCATCTGCCGTGAACCGCTCTCCGTTTGAGAAGGTCACCCCTTCCCGCAATGTGAACACCCAGGTGGTCGGGCTGGTTTGCGCCCAGGCCGTGGCCAGCCATGGCTTCACTTCGCTGTCCAGGCCCACATAGGTCAGTCCATCGAAGATCGCCGACCAGGTGTAGATCGTTGGCGCATTCAACGAGGCATAGGGATTGCCCAGCATGGCGGGCAAATTCAGCACCCCGACGCGCAGAGTGTCATTGAAGGCCGTATTCGAGGCCGTGTTTGAGGCGGTCTTCGTGGCCTCATCCCCGCAGCCCGCCAGCAGCAGGGACAAGGTCATGGCAGCGATCATGCTAAGAAGTTTGTTCATGGCATTAGCAATCTCAGGCCCGCCCTCGAAAGGCAAGCGAAACGCGCCATTTAAAGATAGAGCGGCACCACAGTCTGCGTATAGTCATCGCATGGCATCCCGAACCTTCGCAATCCCCAATCCAGGCCCGCTGCCCGGGGCAGTGATCTTCGGGGTTATGGGCACCGTATACGCAGCGGTTTTGTGGGGGGTTAGCTCAGACCCAACGGTAGACAGTCTTGGACTCTGGATCGCCACCCTCATCCTAGGCGCCGTCGCAGCCTTTATCGGGCTTTTCGTGTTTCATTCCCGCGGCACAGCCCTTGAGATTACGGAGACGCAACTCCTGCTGAAAGCGCCGTTTTATGGCCGTTGCGTGCCACTGACGGCCCTCGACAGCGCCGCGCTCAAAACGCTGGACCTGACCACAGACCGCGACCGGGACTTCAAACCCAAATGGCGAACCAATGGTATTGGCCTACCCCGGCTCCAATTGGGGTGGTTCAAGCTCAAGAACAACGAGAAAGCCTGGTGCTACATCACGGACCCCACGGCGGTGGCCTATCTCCCAACAACCGAAGGCTATGCGGTGATGGTCAGCATCAAAGACATCCCAGGTCTGAAAACAGCGCTCACCGCGTAATCTGCTTCCTTCTCCAAAGATCACGCTTTACCATCCGGCTCAGTCTTCCACCGCCACACCGCACGACAGGACTTTAAGTATGATCAGAGCAATGCTCTTCATTCTATTGATATCAATAAGCTTTTCTGCAAGCGCCAAAACCGTTCTGATCACCGGCTCCAATCGTGGCCTGGGCTTGGAAATGGCCACCCAATACGCTGCCGACGGCTGGACGGTTATTGCCACATCACGCTCCCCGGACGACGATACGGCGCTACAGGCGCTCGCCGCCGCCTATGAGAGCGTTCAAATCGAAGCGCTGGACGTCACCAACCACACTCAAATCGAGGCCCTGGCCAATACGCTGCGCGGCACGGCCATCGATGTCCTGATCAACAATGCCGGTATTCTCGGCGACGCGGGCCAGCAACGCATCGGCACCCTGGATTTTGACCAGGCCACTCCCCTGTTTGAAACCAACACCCTCGCGCCCTTGAAAATAGCCACCGCCTTTCAGGAGCACGTCGCCGCCAGCGACACCAAGAAAATCATGAACATTTCCAGCATTGTCGGCTCGCTGGCCAACACCAACGGCAACATCT
Organism: Rhodospirillaceae bacterium; assembly: GCA_040221475.1. Classification (GTDB taxonomy): domain Bacteria; phylum Pseudomonadota; class Alphaproteobacteria; order Rhodospirillales; family Rhodospirillaceae; genus WLXB01. The sequence continues at coordinate 56,988 of JAVKEJ010000005.1, forward strand.
ATTTCTACCGGGCCAGCAAAACGGCCTTGAATATGCTGATGCGCAACTTTGCCAAAGATACCACCGCGCAAGGACTGATCATCGGCCTCATTCACCCTGGCGTGGTCGATACGGATATGTCCGCGCCCTTCGACATTCCCAAAATCTCAGTTGAGGAAAGCGCCACCGGCGTGCGCAGGGTTATTGACTGGTACACCCCAAAGACCTCAGGTGAGTTCATGCAATACACCGGCGAGCCCCTGGCGTGGTAAGGTTTGTGTCAACAGAGCTTTAATAAAGGATACTATGCTATGATACGGATTATTCTCATTGCTGTCGCATTGCTCGGCTCAAACGCCGCAACCGCCAAAACGGTCCTGATCACCGGCTCAAACCGGGGCATCGGCCTCGAATTCGTCACCCAATATGCCGCTGCCGGGTGGGATGTCATCGCCACCAGCCGCTCCCCCAACGACGATGAAGCGCTGCAAGCTATGGCCGCCGCCAATCCTAAAATCACCATCGAACAGCTGGATGTCACCGACCTGGACCGCATCTCAGCCTTGGCCGCCGCCTACAAAGACACCCCGATTGATGTCCTGATCAACAATGCCGGCATGTTCGGCAACCGGGAAGGCCAAACCTGGGGCCAGCTGGATCGGGACCTGTTCCAGCAGGTGATGGACGTTAACGTCTTCGCCCCGCTCAAGATGTCTGAAGCCTTTGCCCCCCATGTGGCCGCCAGCACGGACAAAAAAATCGTCGTGATTTCCAGCACCGCCGGGTCAATTGCCGCGGTGCGGAGCAGTCCCGGAGCGCCCTACTACGCGATCAGTAAGGCTGCGGTAAACATGGCCATGCGCGGTACCGCCATGCGCCTGAAAGACCAGGGCATTGCCGTTGGCATCTTCATGCCGGGCGCCGTGGACACCCGCATGTTGCGCGAGGCTTTTGGGCTCGACCAGGAAACCGCCGAAGCCTCTGAAGATTACGATTATGGCGGCTTTACCCCGCTCACCACGGAACAAAGCGTCTCGCAGATGATCGCCACAACGGCTGGCCTAACCCTGGAGCGGTCTGGCGATTTCCTCAACTACGACGGCACCACCATTCCGTGGTAGCGTCTTAACCACAGACTTTTTAACCAAAGATTTTGGCATCAAATTCAACCGTATAGGGGCTTCTTATGCTGCGCACCGCCACACTGTTTATCGCTCTCCTGTCCGTCACAGCGGCTGAGGCGGCCACGGTCATGATCACCGGGGCCAGCCGGGGCATCGGCTTTGAATTCGCCAAACGCTATGCCGAGCGTGGCTGGGATGTCATCGCCACCGCCCGCTCGCCGGCAGACGATGCCGATCTCCAGGCCCTGGCCGCTGCCAACCCCAATGTCCGCCTGGAAACTCTGGACGTGACAGATCACCCAGGCATCGACCGCCTTGCCGAGAAATTGCGCGGCACCGCCATTGATGTGCTGATCAATAACGCAGGAATCTCAGGTGGCCGGGATACTCAGGACTTCGGCACCATTGATTATTCAGTGTTTAATGACGTCATGAACATCAACGTGCTCGGGCCTTTAAAGGTCACGGAAGCGTTTCTGGACCACGTCGCCGCCAGCGACCAGAAGAAGATTATCAACATTTCCTCATCTGAAGGCCGGTTGTCCGCCGTGCGTGGCTCGCGCCAGGCGTTCTACCGGGCCAGTAAGTCCGCCCTGAACATGGTGATGCTCAACGTCTATCAGCACCCGAAGGTGCAGGAGAGCGGCGTCATCATCGGTATTCTCACACCCGGATTTGTCGATACGGACTTCACCGCCGGTCTGCCCAAACAAATGATGAAATCGGTTGAAACCAGCGTCGCCCAGTCCATGACGATGATCGACAAATACGACCTCAGCATGTCGGGGAAGTACTTTGCCAACACCGGCGAGGAAATGACCTGGTAGCATGAGCCGCTACCAACAAGGGACCCATAACAAGCGAGCTTTACACGTTCGGGCATCCGATTTCGAACATACGCAAGCACCAACTACGCCATTGGCGTATAGTTTAATGTTAACGATAACGACATCTCATATTATTGTTTAATAACAAATAAGTACGGAACCACCCTAAAGCTGAATATGCAGAAAAAAGTGGTCGTGCATGGGCTCGTTCCAAGGCCAAGGGGGAAGCCATTATTTCTCCCCTTGTAAACTGCCGCTCTGCGGTCACGTGCTGCAGGACTGCGTAGACTTGGCATTTCTATCGCTATGATCCCCATCAACTACTCTTAACTTTATCAGGGACCTCCAAACCATGCGCCTCTCCCGTCTCGCAGCCGCTGTGGCAGCTTTCCTTGCCGCAACCTCTATCACTCAAGCTGACGCCAAGACCGTGCTCATCACGGGCTCCAATTCAGGCATCGGGCTTGAGTTCGCCAAGCAGTATGCCGCCCGGGGCTGGGATGTGGTTGCCACTCATCGCCGCGACACTGCCCCAGAGTCACTTTTGACCCTAAAATCTGAGTATCCTGATCTGGTGCGGATCGAGACCATGGACGTCACTAATCACGCCCAAATCGACGCCCTCGCGGCGAAATTGAAGGACACTCCCATCGATGTTTTGATCAACAACGCCGGGATCACGGGCGATTTCAGCCAACCCGCACCACAGTCCTTCGGCACTCTCGCCTATGACCAGTGGGAAAACTTCATGCGCATCAACGCGCTCGGCCCGCTGAAAGTCAGCGAAGCCTTTGCCCCGCACGTCAAAGCCAGTGAAGACAAAAAAATCCTGGCCGTCAGTTCTCTGGCCGGCTCCTTTGGCTATCAGGGCCCAAACATCGCGGGCGGCTACTGGTACAAATCGTCCAAGACAGCGCTCAACATGTATATGAAAAATATAGCGAGCGATCTGAAGGCCGACGGCGTGATTGTGGCGGTGTTATCGCCAGGCACCGTGAAAGTAGAAAAAATGGGCGATGCCAATTTTCCAGGCTTGATTGAGCCGGAAGACAGCATCGGCGGCATGATCTCGGTAATCGATGGCCTGACCATTGAGGAGTCCGGCGCCTACTACCGCTATGACGGAACGCCGCAGCCCTTTTAAACAGCCGTCTCAGGAGACCTTTTTCATGCGATATTCACTTCTCATCGCCAGCTTTGTGGCGATGTGCTCCCCCCTTGCCGCTGAAGCGGCAACGGTCCTGATCACCGGCTCTAACCGGGGCATCGGCCTCGAACTGACCAAGCAGTATGCCGAAAAAGGCTGGGACGTGATTGCCACCAGCCGCAGTCCCTCAGACGACGAAGACCTGCAGGCGCTGGCCGCAGCCCATTCCAATATTAGAGTTGAGGGCCTCGACGTCACGGATCACGCCCAAATCGACGCCCTCGCGGCTACGCTCAAAGGCACGGCCATTGATGTGCTGATGAATAACGCCGGAATTCTGGGCGGCGGCCGCGAAGTCCAGACCATCGGCAACATCGATTTTGAGGCGATGGAGCGGGTCTACAAAACCAATGCCATTGGCCCCATGAAGATGGCCGAAGCTTTTCTGGAGCATGTAGCCGCCAGCGACCAGAAAAAAATCGCCGTCATCACCTCCGGCACGGCCTCGCTCACAAACCTGCAACCCGGCGCATTTTTCCAAGCGCTCTATCAGTACCGCATGTCAAAAACCGCAATCAATATGGGCTATCGAGCGCTTTCAGTGGAATTGGCGCCACGAGGCATCATGGTGGGTATTCTGGCCCCTGGGATTGTCCAAACCCGCCTGCTCCGGCAGGCCGGCTATGGCGATATGGGCATGACGACTGAACAAAGTGTCGCCGGTATCATAAAAAACGTTGAAAACCTCGGCCCAGAGACCTCTGGCGAATACATCATCTACACCGGCGAGACCGTGCCTTGGTAGACCGTGATTTTACTGAAAGACGCCGTTTAAAACCCGCAGCACATGGCTTTGAGCCAAATGGTCTAGCTTGATGCCCGTGGCCGCAAAGTAGACGTTCAGATTGTTCTGGGCATCTTCTTTTTGCGTCACGATATCAACCGGCGCGCCTTCGTCATCATCACCGGTGCTGACCAAGCCAAATAAACCAAGAATTTGAAGGGCTTCCAAGTCAAGTTCATTTGCCTTGAGACGCTCGCGCAGCGCCGTTGCCGCCTCGCGGTTACGACCCACTAGGTCTGGCCCCTCGATAATCACTTTGAGGTTCTCTCGGCAGATTCTAATGGGCTCGACCAAGTCGCGCTGCCAGGATCGCGACATTTTCAAAGCCGACGCCAGATGCTGAGCAAGATCGTTACCGTTCGAACCGCGATAGGCCAACCACACACAAAACAACACCATGTTGATGTCGACACCCATGCGGTTTTGCAGGGACAGCATCGCTTTATCGACACCAGGCTGGCTGTATGCCCAGGTTGCGAACTCCCAAAACGGATTACCTTTGGCAATATCAGTACCACTAACCTCTGGCATTTCTTTTTGACCCCTAATTTCGTTTAGGCCGCTTCGCAGGTTTGCCGGATCCCCCCGGCTCGCCCCAACGTTTTACCAATCCTGCATCAATCTCAAACATGTCTAAGACCCGGCCAATGGTGTGGTTAACCATATCGTCTACTGTTTCTGGTTTGGTGTAAAATGCGGGTACCGGTGGCGCGATGATCGCGCCAATTTCTGACAAGTGAGTCAAAGTCCGCAAATGCCCTGTATGAAGCGGGCTTTCGCGCACCAGCAGAACCAATCTCCGCCGCTCTTTCAGAACAACATCAGCCGCGCGGGTCAGTAAGGTCGAAGTCACGCCCGTCGCAATTTCTGACGCAGATCGAATGGAACACGGCGCGATCACCATCCCTGCGGTGCGAAACGAGCCTGAGGAAATGGCAGCGCCGATATCGCCATTAGCATACACAACATCTGCCAGTGCTTTCACATCTGCGACCTTCAGCTTTGACTCATAGGCCAGGGTCACTTCGGCAGACTGAGACATGACGAGATGAGATTCAAACGGCGTATCGCGCAAGACTTCAAGCAACCGGATGCCATATGCAATGCCTGACGCACCACTGATAGCAACAATTAGACGTTTGGCCTCACCCATCACGACGTCCTCAAACCTATAAGTGAAAACACCCTACTCAGCGGGAGTAAAGGATTCCTGAATTCTGTGTATAGAGGATTCAGATGGGGCGAAAGAGCTTCATTCACTGGGTTTCTTGTGGTTTTGCACGCCCCAAAAGATTCCTCTTGAGTATAAAGGCATACTTTTATACCTTTTGAGCAATCACAGGGAGTTGGCTATACTAGATCTTCGCACATTTTTGGACTCTCAGAAGTCCGCCGTGTTTGAGCCATCAACCTCGCTCTCCGTGGTTCATGAGATCACAGCCCTTCAGTACGCTCTGGAAAAAGCCGGACGTCGGCCCATTGTGATGGTGAAGGCTCCAAAGATGGCGGACGGGTCTTCCAGCGAGATTCCAGTCGTGACCAACCTGACGGCCAGCCGTGCGATCGTGGCCCAAGCGCTGGGGATCAACGATCACCAAAAAGCAGCACCAATTTATGCCCAGCGCACGGGGAGCCAGATAGCGCCAAAGGTCATCAGTGACGCCGAAGCGCCAGTCCAGGAAATCGTGATCGAGGGCGATGATATTGACCTGACCCGCCTGCCCGCATTGACCCAGCATGAAACCGACCCCGGCCCTTACTTAACCTCGGCCCATGCCACGACCTACGACCCGGATACAAAAACCGATAACACTGCCATTCAGCGCTGCTGGATTAAATCGAAAAAGCGGATGTCCTACTTCCCCTACCCGGCCTCTCATAACAATCGCAATATGAGGAAGTTTTGGGCGCGCGGTGAGGACTGCCCAGTGGTGTTTTGGATCGGTCACCACCCCGCCGTGCTGATGGGCACGCAAGCCAAACTGAATTATCCGGAAAGCCACTGGGGTGCCTGCGGCGGATTGCTCGGTGAACCTCTACGTGTTGTCCCCAGCCGGACCTTTGGCGATGCGATTATGGTCCCAGCTGATGCTGAGATCGTTATCGAAGGCACTGTGCCGCGGGACGTCTTAGAAGCAGATGGCCCGTTCGGCGAATACACCGGATACTCCGGCCCCCAAGTCGCTGCGCCCGTGGTGGACATCACCTGCATCACCATGCGTAAAGGCGCGATCTATCATGACTACGGCTCCGGCCTGACAGACATGCTGGTGCCCGACAATATGGCCATGGAAGGCAAAGTCTTCGGACTATGTAAACAGGTCGCACCGAGTATTACCAATGTGCATGTGCCCGCCCAAGGCCGCCGGTTTCATGCCTATATCCAAGTTGAGAACCCAGGTCCAGGTGAAGTGCGGGATGCCCTGATGGCCGCGTTGTCTTACCGCCGCCTCAAGATGGCGATCGCCGTCGATCAAGACATCGATATCTTTGATGATTCTGAAATGATGTTTGCGCTGGCAACGCGGGTACAATGGAGCCGCGACAGTTTCACCGTGGATGGTTTGTCCGGCTCTCTGCTCGATCCCTCCACCCCAGCCGGATCCAAAACCCTGTCTAAAATAGGAATCGATGCCAGCATGCCATTACCGGGGCGTCCGGGTGCACCGCCCCCTGTTCCGCCGCGCTCGACCGTGCCGACTGAGTCCATGGAGCATGCAGCAAAAGTTTTATCCGGAGTTGATATGTCAGCCTGGCCAACCCTATGAGCAGTAATCGCGAGACCGTACGCCTTGGCGCGCCCTGGGAAAAATCCGGCAACACCTCTTGGACCCAATGCCCCAAGTGCGACAGTTGGTTCCATGTTGGCCCTGGCCTTCTCGACCGGCCCGAAGTCGATCTGCACTGCCCCTCCTGTCACCACGAATTCAATCAATCCGCTGCCAAGCGGCTGGTGACGTCAGGATAATTCAGTGAACGCTGCAACCATACCCGTGCTTGATCTGTCTCGCCTTGGCCCTCCCATAGGGGCGCGGCTTGTTGTGGTTGGCGGCTGTGGCGGTATTGGACGCACACTAGTGAGGGCGGCGCTGTCTACAGGACTTAAGGTGGCGGTATTGGATTTGCCAACCTCTCTGGGCAATCACCCGCCCCCCAAGGGTTGTATTCAGCATGAGATTGACGCCACCAATGAAGAGTCGGTCAATAGGGCTTTCAGCGCAGTCGCAAACGAATGGGGCGGCACCGATGCCTTGGTCAACCTCTGCGGCTTCACCAACGACTTCGAACCTGTCGGGTCGCTCGACTCAAAAACATGGGATGATGTTGTCGCAGGGAACCTGCGCGCCGCTTTTCTATGCGCGCGAGCCGCATTGCCTTTACTTGAAAAAGCAGGAGGCGGTGCCATCGTCAATGCCGCATCGGGATTGGCTTATAAGGGTTTACCTGGAACTTCGCCCTATGGTGCGGCCAAGGCCGGCGTCATCGCCATGTCTAAATCTCTGGCCAATGAAACAGCGCCGCACATTCGCGTCAACGTTATTGCTCCTGGCGCTGTCGATACAGCGTTCCTGCGCGGCGGAACCAGCCGGACTGGCGAAGATGAAAGCCACGCCACCCACATTGATACCGAGCGCTATGCTGAAGCTACGCCCCTCGGCCGACTGGCTATCACTGAAGATGTTGTGGCCCCTATTCTTTTCCTGTGCGGAGACGCCTCACGTTTCATGACAGGCCAGGTTCTGCACATCAACGGCGGCGGATACATGCCATGATCCTGCCTGTAAAATTTTCGCCGACGACACCAAAAACACGACAAGGACGCACACCATGAATGCTGTCACTCAAGACATGATGAAAAAGTTTTCCGTGAACCCGCACGTCACCAGCTTTATTGACGGCCAAGCGGTCAGCCCCTCCCCAAGCGGCGAAGACATTCCTGTCATCAGCCCCATCACGGAAACACAGATTTCCCAACTGCGCGAAGCCTCCGTCGAAGAAGTCGATCACGCCGTTCGAACGGCGCGAAATGCGTTTGAGAACGGACCCTGGCGCAACATGTCGGTGGATGAGCGCAAAGTCATCATGCTGCAAATTAAAGACATCATCACAGCGCATGCTGAAGAACTTGCTTATCTGGAAACGCTGAATGCTGGTCTGACGATGAATTATGTCAAAGGCATGCACGTCAAGCGGGCGGGCTGGAACTTCGAGTTTTTTGCAGAAGTTGCCAGTCAGGCAACGGGCGAATCCTATACCCAAACGAAACCCTATCTGTCTGTCGTCACACGTGAGCCTGTCGGCGTGGGGGCCTTGATCGGACCGTGGAACGCTCCCCTCGCATTATGTTCGATGAAGATCGCCTCCTGCATCGCCTTTGGAAATACCTGTGTTCTCAAACCCAGCGAGTTTACGCCGCTGTCTTTGCTGCGCGTGGTCGAACTGATTCACGAGACAGATATTCCAAAGGGCGTTGTCAACTTGGTCAACGGTCGGGGTCACATCACTGGTGACGCCTTGGTCTCGCACCCCGAAGTCGACGTTGTCTCCTTCACCGGCGGCACCCAAACCGGGGCAATGATTGCATCTCGTGCTGGCCAGGGCCTCAAGCCCGTGGGACTGGAGCTCGGTGGCAAGTCTGCCAACATCATCACCGATACCGCCGATCTGGACCGGGCCCTAGATGGTGCCATCTTGGGGATTTACTCCAACAATGGACAACAGTGTTTGGCGGGATCGCGCATCTTAGTTCAGAATTCCATTGCCGATGAATTCATTGAGAAATTCATCGCCAGGACCAAAAAAATTAAGGTCGGTGACCCCATGGACGCAGCCACAGAGATCGGCCCAGTGTGTTACCGCGCCCATATGGAACGCGTTTTAAGTTTTGTCGACATCGCCAAAAAAGACGGAGGTGAGCTTCTTACCGGTGGCAACAGAGACAGCCGTTTTGAGACCGGACTGTATCTGGAACCCACAGCCGTGATGGCAAAGTCGAATGAGGCACAAGTCTGCCAGGAGGAAATCTTTGGGCCCTTTGCCACATTCCTAAAGTACAATGATATCGACGAAGCCCTGGCCATTGCCAATAATTCTGAATTTGGACTGGTGGGCTACATTTGGTCCGATCACCTGCCCACGGTCATGAAAGCGTCGCAAGAATTGCGGGCGGGAACCATTTGGGTAAACACACCCATGACACGTGAACTGCGCGCGCCTTTTGGCGGCTATAAAAAATCAGGCATAGGGCGTGATAGCGCCAAAGACTGTCTGCAGTTCTTTACCGAAGAGAAAACTACAACCATTCCGATGAGCACGTTCCCGTTGGCCAAGTGGGGCGCCAGCGACTGACAATTTTCAAGTTTCCCCAAATAAACCGAAACACAAAATAAGTAGGAGAAGACACGATGACCAAAGCGCTTATGAACTATGAAGATTTTTCTAAAGCTTTAGAAGCGGCCCGCAGCCCGGTCCATTCAGGCGGCCACCCCTTTAGCGTTTCCTGGGCCGAAGGCGAACTGAGCCTCAAACAAATTGGCCAGTGGGCCGTCCAGCACTTCCACTATATTGATCCAATTCCCCAACAGTTTGCGCAATTCTTTTGCCGACTAGATGACTTGGAAGCCCGTCAGCACATGCTGGAAAACCTTCTAGGCGAAGAAATGCCTGACACCCCAGAAAAGCGCCACCCCGACTTGCTCGTTAAATTTGGCAAGGCTTGTGGCATGTCCGAGTCCGATTTTTACGACGCCGAGCACAGCGGTAAAGTCTTACCATCCACCCGGGCCATGCGCGCCTGGATTTGGGAACTCGTTACGGTCCGCCATCTCGCGGAAGGTGCTGCGGGAATCATGGTGGCTCTCGAAGGACAACTCCCAACTCTGTATCCGAAATACGTCGAAGCCATGCGCAAAATGGGCCTAAATGACGATGATATGGAATTCTTCCATGTGCACATTGAAGGCGATACCGAACATGCCCACGTTGGCCTGGAAATCACTAATCAGTATGCAACGACGCCAGAACTTCAGCAGAAAGCCATTTCTGCTGTGCGCGCCTCGACAGAAATGCGCTGGCGTATGCTCGACGGCATCAATGACGCCTTTGGTCGGAACGTAAAGCAGGCTGCTGAGTAAGTATGTCTGCCAGCCCGGTCCTTCTTGATGCAACTGGTCGCGTCGCGTTCGTCACCGGCGCGACTGGCGGCATAGGTCAGGCTGTTGTGCGGATGATGCTCGACGCCGGAGGTCAGGTTGCGGCCACCGGTCGTCGGGCTATTCCGTTCGACGATGCGCGCGTCTTACCCCTCACCCTTGAGGTCACGGACGAAGACTCAGTGTCAGCCGCGCTTCAAAGTTGCGTCGATACGTTTGGACGGCTCGACTACGTGATTCACATGGCCGGCATGGTCGGCAAAGGCCGCTTGGACGAAATGCCCTTGGAGGAGTGGAACACGGTTGTCGAAACCAATCTCACATCATCCTTTCTTGTGCTTAAACACGCCTACAAACACATCACGAAGCCGGGCGGCGTCGCGGTGCTGTGTGGATCATCCAATGGCTATAACGGTGGCAGTTATCTCTCCGGCGCGGCGTATGCGTCTTCCAAAGCAGCGCTCACCAACCTGACACGCTATTGCGCAAAAGAATGGGCACCCGATGGCATTCGGGCGCATTTAATATCGCCGGGACCGGTCGACACGCCGATGCTAGACCGCCTCTCAGATGATCAACATATCGGCCTTAAGCAAGCCCTGCCGCTTGGACATTATGCAACCGCCGACGAATGCGCCGGTGCCGTGCTCTTTTTATGCTCCGCGCACGCGGCCTCTATGACCGGCACAAATATGAACATCTCATCCGGCCTGGTGCTGGACGCGTGAACGAAATTGCGGCCATAAACCCTGTTGTCGATGATGGCCTCGCCGTGCCGCTGTATCATCAAGTATATCTGATTCTCAAAGAGAACGTCCGCTCTGGCGCCTATTCAACCGGCACCGCCCTCCCCACGGAACAGGTCCTTTGTAAAGACTTTGGGGTCTCCAGAATCACCGTAAAACGGGCGATGCGCGAACTGGTGGCCGACGGATTTGTAGTCCGACACCGCGGCAAAGGCACTTTTGTTGCTGAAGGCGTTGCAGCGCCAAGTTCAGATGCAATGACCGATTTGTTGAAAAGCGTCGAAGCCATTGGCGCGGCAACGGATGTGCGCCACCTCTCATCAGACCTCATGACTCCACCAACAGACGTCGCAGAAAAACTTAAACTTGAGGCGGGTGCGATGGTTCTCAAGTCTAGCCAGATCAGACTGAGCGACGGAGAACCCCTTTCTCTCATCGTCACCTATGTGCCGCAGATCATCGCAGAACAGCTTGATGCTGGTTCAGAAAACCTGCCCATGCTGGTGCAACTCAATAAAGCCGGCGTGCCGGTTGCGCGGGCCGAGCAGGAAGTGACGGCCACCCTGGCCGAGCCTGCCGTTGCTGTGCCTTTAGGGATAGAGGTCGGCGCGCCCCTATTAAAACTGACGCGTCTTGTTTTCGATGACGCAGGACAGCCTGTTGAATGGTTGACCTCGCTCTATCGCGGTGACCGTTATGCCATGCGCACTTCTTTGACCCACGAAATCTCGGGACGCACCAGTGGCTGGAAAACAGCTGCAGAATAGCTGACCGGGTACCAAACAGTGACGCGCTTGGTCTGGCCAAGGCGGTAAAATCCCTCTAAGTTTCTGTTCATAAAAACCATAGGGAGCACATCAATAATGAGTTCTAAAGACGTTACCATTTCCGGCGCCGATGGCGATTTCATGGGTTATCTGGCCTCCCCTGAAGGGGGTGGCCCTGGTGTGATTGTGATCCAGGAAATATTTGGCGTGAATGCCTGGCTGCGCAGCGTGTGCGACATGCTCGCCGAGCACGGATTTATGGCCTTGGCACCTGATCTATTCTGGCGGATTGAACCTGGTGTTCAACTGGATGCCACAAAAGAAGCTGAATTCAACAAAGGCTTGGAACTTTATGGAAAATTTAATGTCGACTCTGGTGTAAAGGACATCCAAGCCAGCATCACGCACTTGCGCGGCCTTGAAGGCTGCACAGGTAAAGTTGGGACAACAGGCTTTTGCCTTGGCGGTCTGCTGGCCTTTTTGTCGGCCACGCGCACAGATTCAAACGCCAATGCCGGATACTACGGTGTCGGCATTGAAGGCTTGCTAGGGGAAGCCGGCAATATCAAAGCCCCGACGATTATTCATATCGCCGAAAAAGACTCGTTTGTGCCCAAAGAAGCTGCCGATCAGGTGCGCGACGGTCTGCAAGGCCACGAGTTCGTCACGATTTATAATTACCCCGGATGCGATCATGGTTTCGCCCGTGAAACCGATGCCAGCCATTACGACAAGGACGCCACGGAACTGGCTCACAGCCGCACCATTGAGATGTTCAAAGCGGCGTTAAGCTAAAACTTAAGCCCTTTAAGCCAGTCAGAGATCGCCCGGCGCTGTTGGCCGGGCGACGTCTCTCGCATGTAATACCCGCCTTCAATGTCCAGCACCGTCTGACAGGAAAAAGCCTCAGCCGTAGCTTTGCGCTCACCCGTCATAATGCTCGCCGTATCTGGAATGATCCACAACTTGGGCAAATCATTTCCACTCATCCAAGCCTTGAGATCATTCAACTTCTCAAACACATCTTTGGGTTCGCCATCGCCCATTTCATGGCCAAAGGCACACCCCAGTTATGCCCCACACATACAACTGGCCCCGCCAAATCCATATGGGTCATGCAGGCATTAAAGTAGTCCCAGTGCACAAATGAGGCATACGTGCGCGGACCCTGATCTGCCAGCTTGTCAGACTCGCCTATGCAGATCAGATCGGGGGGCAAGCATCGCGCCTGTTGTGCAAGATGCGGCACCACCTTGCGCCATAGATATGAGGACGTCAGATTGTCATAAATCAAGACAAGAGTGAGACCAGCGCCCAAGTCTGTGTCTCGCCACGCCATCTCCCTGCCGTTGATCTACGCTTTCTGAATTTCTGATAAACCAGGCATGGCTTTAGTTTGAGTCTGTGTACCAGTCGGAAATCGTTGCCCCAATAATCTCAGGACAGACTTCTTGAATGTAGTGGTTCACCGTCGGCAGAGCATCAGCGTCTCCGGGGATCGCGACTTCCTTCTGATGCGACCATTTGCGTGCCACCTGAAAATATCAGGCATCTGTCACCTCGACTCAGTTGGTCAGGAATGGCAAGTTAATACGATGAAACTCAACGACCTTCTCGAGCCCCAAACATGGATGGTTTTATACGCCACGTCTGTGGCTTGGTTTGAGCAGGAAGTGCTGGCGCTTGAATCGCTTATACAACTTGGCATTCTACTGATTGCAGCGATCATCGCCTATGCCATACAAAAACCTCTCAAACCACGCCTGTCAGATAAAATCTCTCAATTGCGCGTATTCTCACCCTTACGGCGCTTTCTGGCGGCGGTTTCCAATCAATTTTTCTCTGTCATCTTTCTCATTATCCTTTGGCTTGCAACCGGTGTTTCGGGACAAGTCGGCTCCGGATTAGAGACTGACCTTCTCGAGATCATCGCCAGCCTGATGAGTGCGTGGATTATCATCCGCCTAACCTCGGCCTTGATCGCCAATCCCTTTGTTGCCCAACTGGTCGCTGCCCTAGCCTGGACTATCGCGGCCCTAAACATCGTCGGCCTACTCAGCCCAACAATTGACGCACTCGACTCCGTTAGTTTCCCTCTGGGACAAACACGCATTACGTTCCTGACCGTCGTCAATGGTATTCTTCTCATGATTGCACTTCTATGGAGTGCAATGGTCATTAGTAAGCTGGCAGATAACAGACTTTCTCAGGTTTCTGAAATCACGCCGCGCGCCAGAGTACTGATCGGAAAGACCATTCGCTTTGTCGCCATCGTCGTCGCGGTCATAGTTGCGCTGTCCAGCGTCGGGATCAATTTTGCGGCCTTGGCTGTGTTTTCTGGCGCCGTTGGTGTGGGCATCGGGATCGGCTTGCAAAAGCAGGTTTCAAACCTATTGAGCGGCGTCATTCTGCTGCTGGATAAATCCATCAAGCCTGGCGATGTGATTGAGGTGGGCCAGACCTTCGGCTGGGTCAATAAGATGAACGCCCGGTATGTTGGGGTAACCACGCGCGACAACAAAGAACTTCTGATTCCCAATGATGATTTTGTCACGCATCAGGTCATCAACTGGTCGCACTCAGCCCGCGAAGTCCGCATGGAGGTGAAGTTTGGCGTGACCTACAAGTGTAAGCCGCGCGAAGTTCGAGAACTGGCCGCAGCCTGCGCCGTAAAAATTGACCGCGTGGTAAAAGACCCTGCACCAGTCTGCCATCTGCTAGAATTCGGTGACAGTTCGGTCAACTTCACCTTGCGGTTCTGGATCCGCGACCCTGAAGGCGGCGTGACCAACGTCAAAGGCCAAGTGTTGCTTGAACTGTGGGATGCCCTGGAAGAAAACGGCATCGAAATTCCGTATCCGCAGCGGGTTATACACATGGCCGCTCCAGAAAAAGAAGCGCCTGTTTTAAAAGACTGATTTGGATGTCCCGGTCGACTTAATACTCCGTCTCGTATTCGACTAATTCGTAACGAGAATTTTTGAGAAAACCATCGACCGTAACTTTCACAAAGGTAAAATCCTCCGGCAGGCACCAAACGTCTTCGCGCCGGGGCGTACCGTCAGGCTGAGGTTTCAACACAAAGTGATAGTGATCGACCTCAAAGGTTCCAGCGGGAACCGTGATCTCTTCCCGACCGTCATACTGAACGGTGACTTGGCCAACACTCAGAAACGGCCCACTGGCCCCATTGGGCATGGGAGATGTGGACAACACATTCGTCAGCGTCTGAGGATTCTGACTGTTGCTATGGTCGTATCCCGCACAGTGAAACACATCACAGGTCAACGGATGAACTGTGAGACTGTGCGCGGGGCCATCCAAGCTTATACGCTGGGAAGTTCGGCCCAGCGTGGTGTTGAGCACCTCGCACTCAGCCTCTGAGCCATCGACCCGTACCCATCCTGTACCCAAAAACTTGCGGTTCACATGCAGGCGGTTGAAGCAGTCTAAGGGCCGCCAGTTCTCATCCATCGTATAGGTGACTTCGCGTAACACTTCCGTATCGTCGATTTCACAATGGGCGCGCAGCGTGCGCTGGCCATCCTCGTGAAAGGTCATGGAAAACCACTCACGGCCGCGCTCCTCGTTATCACCACCAATGTATAAAATTTTACCTCTGACGTTGCGATGATCCATGGCTGTGTGTCCTCCCAGCATAAAACGATAGGGTCTAGAAGACCATGAATGAGGCTCAGAAAACAGACCCCAGGCGCGTTATATTCGCCGTAAAATCATCACCACAATGACAGGTGCTTTTTGTTTGGATTTCGATATGATACGCGCCAGCAGGGGCGGTCAACGCCTTGATGCACCGGGGACCCAATTCACTTTAGAGGATGCACTGACCATGAAAGTTTATGGCGCAATTTTATCACCTTATGTCTGCCGTGTAATGCTTGCGTTGCGTTACAAAGGCATCGACCACGAAGTCCTTATGCCTAAGGACGGCATGAAAAGCCCTGAGTACCTGAAGCTCAATCCCCTGGCCAAAATGCCAGCGATCAAAGACGGCGCAACCGTATTGCCAGAGTCTTCCGTGATTGTGGAATACATTGAAGACAAGCACCCCAAGAAGCCGATCATTCCAGGCACAGCAAAAGGCGCCGCAACAGCGCGCTTAATCGCAACGATTTCAGACCTGTACATTCAAGCGGCCGTTTCGCCGTTGTTCAGACAACGCGATCCCAAAACACGCGATAAAGATGTTGTGAAATCAGCCCTGGCTGACGTGCAACACGGTCTTAGTGTTCTGGATGGCTACCTGGTTGCTGGCGGACCATGGGCGATGGGCAAACGCTTCACGATCGCCGATTGCTATGCCATGCCAGCCCTGTACTTCGTGAATCTGGTGGTTCCACTGTTTGGCGTTAAAGACCCGTTTGCTGAGCATAAGAACGTCAAGAAGTACTGGAACAGCTTGAAACGCGATGCCCTGACCAAGCAGGCGATGAAAGAAATGAACGCCATGGCGAAACAGTTTTTCGGCATTTAGGGCAAGTTTTGAAGGAATAAAACATCATGAAAATCTTTGGAAGCCCCTTATCCCCGTTCGTCGCACGGCTGATTTTGGCCTGTGATCACAAGGGCATTAAATACACCTGTGAGATGCCAGAAGGCGGTTTGAGAACGCCGGAATACCTGAAGCTGAACCCGTTCGGCAAGATTCCGACAATCAAAGACGGCACGACGGTTCTGTTTGAATCTGGCGTGATTCTGCCCTACCTGGATGACAAATTTCCAAAAAAGAAAATCATCCCGGCCGCAGCAGCCGCAGCCGGTAAGGCCCGCCTGATCGCAAGCGTCACTGACCAGTATGTGCAGGAACCAGCGTTAGCGCTCTTCCGGCAAATCGTCGGGCGGGCGCCGAAAGATAAAGCCGCCGCTGACAAAGCGCTGGCCGATATGGAAGCCGGTCTGGACATTCTCAATGGCTACATGAAGCCCGGCGGGCCGTGCGCCACTGGAAACAGCTTCACCATTGCGGATTGCTACCTGATCCCGGCTCTGTTGTTTGTCACGGCAGCTGCACCGCTGTTTGGCCTGAAGGACCCCCTCAAGGGCCGCCCAAATGTGAAGAAGTACTGGGCTGCCATGAAAAAGCATCCGTCTGCCCAAGCGCATATGGCAGAAACACAAAAAATCATGAAAGCGCGTTTGAAAGACGTCAAATAAACGTCACAGCAAACGGCTTTGAACTGACAGAACGGCGGCTCCTAACGGGGCTGCCGTTTTTCGGTTTTAAATCTTCAGAAATTTTCCGACTTTTGTTTTGGCTCTTCGGCTTGGCTACCAAGCCTCCGACCAGGGCCTGATATCCAACTCATGAGTCCAATTAGATTTGGACTGTTTGTAGAGACC
Source organism: Rhodospirillaceae bacterium (assembly GCA_040221475.1). Classification (GTDB taxonomy): domain Bacteria; phylum Pseudomonadota; class Alphaproteobacteria; order Rhodospirillales; family Rhodospirillaceae; genus WLXB01. The sequence continues at coordinate 73,935 of JAVKEJ010000005.1, forward strand.
ATAATAGGTCTCAGCAATATCATCGGGATCAAGTTTAGAGCCATCATCAGAGGGACCGATCAGACCATCGATGTTGATGTGAGCGACATGAATGCCGTCTGGCCCCAGCTCACGGGCCATCGATTGAGCGAGCGCCCGTAGCGCAAATTTACCCGACGCAAACGCTGAGAATCCTTTGCCACCGCGTAAGGACGCGGTCGCGCCGGTAACCAAAATCGTCCCATGTCCGCGGGCCTGCATCAGCCGGGCAGCGGCGCGGCCGCAGAGGAATCCACCTAGGGCCGTGAATTCCCACACAGCCCGGAACCGCGCGGCGGTTTGCTCAACCACAGGAGTGCGCCCAAACCCGCCGCCAGGATTGTAAACCAAAACTTCGACCGGGCCATGCTGGGCTTCAACATCCCTAAACAGCTTCTCGACGGCAGATTCATCTGTGGCATCGCACGGATAGGCAACTGCGCCCTGAATGCCTGCCGCAAGCTCTTCCAGGCGGTCGGCAGTACGCGAGACCAGAACCGAGATCATACCGGCCTCAGCGAAGCGTTTGGCGGCGGCAGCGCCTAATCCTGGGCCGGCCCCAACAATGATAGCGACTTGTTTTGCATCACTCATAGCTGTCCCTTTGTGTGTTCGGTTTAATCTAAAGCGTAGAGGTTATGGCGGTTGTCGGCGATGAGCTGATCGACCGCAGCGGCATCATACCCGGCAACTTGATCGGCCAGAATTTGCCCCATGCTGGGAAAATCCGCACGGTTGATATGCTTGTCTGCATTCCACAAATCAGAACGCCACAGGGCCCGCGCGCAGTGAATATACGCCTCTTCAACCGTGATCACGAGCACCGTAATCGGCAGCTTGCCCGCAATCGCCAGCTCGGCCCGCAACGCGGGATCGGTCGAAATCACAGCGGTGCCGTTGAGGCGCAGGGTTTCATCCATGCCGGGGATCAACAGCATCAGGCCGACATGCGGGGTGTCGAGAATGTTCTCAAGACTGTCGAGGCGATTATTGCCGGGCCAATCGGGCAGCAGCACGGTGGAGGCATCACGCACTTTCAGAAAGCCCGGATCGCCGCCCTTGGGCGACGCATCAAGGCGCCCGGCGTGATCGGACGTAGACAACACGCAAAACGGACTGCGTGCAATAAAAGCAATGCTGTGCGGATCGAGGTGAGACAGCACCTTTTTCACAGCTCCCTCGCCCGGCGGCTTGTAGATCGACCTCAACGCGTCTCGGGTGGTGATGGTATGTGTGGGCATGATTTGGCATCCTTCATTAAACACGACTCCAGTGTGACAATGCCTGATTTCAGGGGCAATGCGCTGGGACTGCGGGAAGCCACTTTTTTACCAAGCGCCTCTGACTTTGGAACGAGACTTTCTTGTAGGGGCTCTCCCCTTGGTTCGAGATTTTCTGTTGGGGCTCTCCCCTTGGTTCGAGATTTTCTGTTGGGGCTCTCCCCTTGGTTCGAGCCCATGCACGACTGGTTCCGCTCAAACGAGCCCATGCACGTGTGATTGGTGGAACGAGCTCATGGAACCGGGTCCGCATCCCCCCTTGGAACGAGCCCATGCACCAATGTATTTACGCAGAAAACAGCGAATTTACTTGCAAATAACAATCTAATTTGTTATCATTTCTTCATGATGATCGACAGCCCTACCCCTCAATCGCCCCGTCGATGTCGGCCAGAATGTCAGGGTGGTGATTGGCCATGAAGCCGCGCCACGTGGCGGGCATGCCCTCGACCGAGCGGCTCTTGCGGCCAAAGCCGCGGGACACCGAATTGGCGGTCACGCCCTGCATGCCAATCCACGGATGATTGAAGGTGTTGATGTCGTTGAACGTGTGCGTGGCCGCGGCGCTTTTTACGTCCGGGTCCGACACTTCCGCGATGGAGCCGTGATAGGTCGACCAATCATTGACATGGATGGTCATGTCCAAATCGTTGGGGGGCTCGGCTTTGACCACGAGGTCCGCATTACACCAGACGTCATCGTTGATCACCCAAGCCGGGCCGATCTGCTCCTTGCGCGCAACAGCGCCTGACCCGGCGCGGGGCCGCGGCTCTGAGATCACGCCCGTGAGACCGTGGGTGCGTTTCACCCGGGCCACACGGGGCTGTTGCACCGGGCGTTTTTGACCGGTGTACGGATTGTTAAACACCTCAAGCCGTTTTCCGGTTTCCAGATCCGAGTAGAAAATAATGCTGAGCAGGGAGGACTCGTAAGTCCAGTCGTCAACATCGCGGACTTTGAAGATCATGCCCACATGCATGTTCCAAAAGGGCGTGAATTCGTAATCCTTGAGGCCGAAGCGGGTGGCCTCGATAAACCAGAACACCGGCTTTTCATCAAAACTAAAATTGAGCTTGCGGTGAATGGTGTAAAGGTCTTCCGGCTTACTGGGGTCCAGCAGCGTCGCCGCCCGGGCTGAAGACGCCCCGATAATGGTCGGAAACCCAAACCTGTTGGCGTTTGACTGCGCTGCCGCGCTGCCAAGCGCCGCGCCCCCAAGCAGGCTCAAAGCGGTTCTGCGTTTCATTTTCTGCCTCCCTCGCGTACGCTATACAGAGTACATCATAGATCAGGGTGCGCTAAGACAAACCCATTCTGCTGCTGTGGTTCTTCCCCTCAAGCGGGTTTAAGCATGTCAGCATGCGCTACTTTATCCTGGTGCTCTTTGATCCTCACCACAGCCTGTTCTGCCGCATCATAAAATGGCATCAGGATCAGGGTTGCTCCTTTTTCCTTGAGGATTTCCTGATCGTGAAGGTGCTGCGTAGAGATCGCGATTCCGGCGCTGTACCGCTGCTGTTTCAATCCTTCCAGGAGACTGAGACGCGGGTCTTCATGAGTGACTCCGATATTATGCTGGGGCATCGCGGAGACAATCCACTTAACGCCACTTAAGGGGAGGCTTTCGATAAACGCCGGATCACTTGCATCACCATAGACCGCCGCATGCCCCTGGGCACGCCAGCGGCGCACCTCATCAGGATTGAAATCCACAGCCAGTAACCTGAACTCCTGCTGCTGCAAATAATGAGCCAGGGCTTTGCCGTAACGCCCCAGTCCAAAAAGAATGACGTCGTAGTCCCCTTTGGCCATCTGCTGCTGTTTGAGTTTTTCCTCACGGTAAGGCTTTTTACGCTCGAAGACGCCGAGCCAGGGCTCCAGCTTGCCATACAGGCCATGGGAATACGTGATCATATAGACTGACAGGGAAATCGTAATCAGCCCAACCAGAGTCACCAATCCCAGCGACTCCTTAGAAACCTGCCCCAACGTGAGGCCCATCGCCATAAAAATAAGCGAAAACTCACTGATCTGAGCGACGGTCAGGCCAGCCAGGAAACCGGTGCGTTTTCGGTACCCCATCAGACCCATGATGACCATCACGATCAGCGGGTTGCCAATGAGCACAAAGACAGAGAAGATTAAGGCGGGAACGATTTGTGCACCAAGCAGCCCAAGATCGAGTTGCGCGCCCAGCGCGATGAAGAAAAACAACAGCAGGAAATCGCGCAAGGAGGACAGGCGCGCCACAATCGCCTCGCGAAAAGGTGTGGAGGCCAGCGATATACCAGCGAGCAGACCGCCCAATTCTTTACTGAAGCCGAGCTGACTGCCAATGGCGGCCAGCAGCGCCGCCCAAGCAATGGCAAAAATAATCAGCAGTTCTTGCGAGTGCGCAATCCGGCTGACCAGCGGTGTCGCCAGATAGCGAATAAACAGCAGAATAAAGCCCAGCATGATAAGGCCATAGAGCAGAACAGTGCCGATATGCACGAACACCGACCCGCCAATCTCTTCCTGAGCACTGACCCCGAAGGCTGACAGGACCATCATGGCCAGCACCACGACAAGATCCTGCACAATCAGAAATCCGATCGCGATCCGGCCATGCAGAGAATCCACTTCCCGTTTATCTGAAAGCAATTTGACAATGATGATGGTGCTGGAGAAGGTCAGCGCTACAGCGACATAGAGCGAGGTCACTGTATCCAGCCCCAGCGCAAGTCCGATGAGAAAGCCGATCACCGAGGTGAACGTCACTTGCCCTAACCCGGTTGCCAACGCCACAGGACCCAAGGTGCGGATGAGCTTCAAATCCAGTTTGAGGCCGACCAGAAACAGCAACACAGCAATGCCCAGCTCAGCCAGCAGCTCAATATGCTCGTGCGATTTTACAATCCCAAGGACGGACGGTCCGGCCAGTACACCAACCGCGATAAAGCTCACGATCATCGGCTGACGCAGCAGCAATCCAACGGAACCAATGATGGCGGCAAGGGCAATCAGTGCGGTCAGTTCATAAAACGGCGAGGCGTGCAGAAAGCTAAGATCGGGCATGATCATGCGTCACTGTTGTGATACCCGAAGACGTATCTGCTTTTCGGTTTCTATAATCGCAAAAAGCGCCACTCCGACAGCGACAATCAGCACACCATCCAGGAACGGGATGGGCTCTGTGACAAATACAGTCTGCAAGAGCGGCAGGTACGTAATGGCGAACTGCGCGACAGTAATAACAATGACCACCGTCCAGATCATCTTGGTCCCGCGCACCGCCTTCCATGTCAGCGAGGTGCCATAGATATTCCGAATAAAGAACAGGTGGAATATTTCCATAACCACCAGCGTGTTGAGCGCAATGGTGCGGGCGAGCTCTATTGAATAGCCCCGGTCAACGGCATAATGATACATGCCGAACACGCCGCAAAGGAACAGCAGCGACACCAGCACAATATGCCAGGCCAACCCGCCGGTGAGCAGCGGTTCATCACGAGGCCGTGGCGGACGGCGCATGGTGCTGTCTTCCGTCGGCTCAAATGCAAGCGCGATGCCCAGTGTTACAGCAGTAATCAGATTGACCCATAGAATCTGGGCGGGTGTTATTGGCAGCGTCATCCCAGCCAGCAACGCCACGATGATGGTCATCGCTTCGCCCGCATTGGTGGGCAGCGTCCAGCTGATGACCTTCTTGATGTTGTCGTAAACGGTGCGGCCTTCGCGCACTGCGGCGACAATGGAAACGAAATTGTCATCCGCCAGCACCAGTTCCGCCGCTTCCTTGGCTGCCTCACTGCCTTTCATACCCATGGCGATGCCCGCATCGGCGCGCTTGAGGGCGGGTGCGTCATTCACACCATCCCCGGTCATCGCCACCGTCATGCCATGGGATTGCAACGCCATAACCAGCCGCAGCTTATGCTCCGGGCTGGTCCGGGCGAAGATGTCACACTCCAGAACAGTCTGACGCAGCACCGCGTCATCCATGCCGTCTAGATCGCGCCCAGTCAGGACCTGCTCAGGGTTTTTCAAGCCAATTTGCTTGGCGATGGCGGCGGCCGTTTTCGCATGATCGCCTGTAATCATTTTCACACGGATGCCTGCGCCATGGCACTCCTCGACTGCCGAAATCGCCTCCGCACGTGGCGGGTCGATCATCCCCGTCATGCCCAGTAAGATGAGTGTGCCTTCAACATCGCCATGCTCGAGCACGGTATGTTCCGACTGCACCGGCCTCAAGGCAAAGGCGAGCACGCGTTGTCCGAGCGCGGCAATGGCCTCGGCCTTCCCATGCCAGTACGCAATATTCAACGCTTCCGTCTTTCCGTTCATGCCGCGCTGATCCTGGCACATGGCGAGTATCTGTTCCGGTGCGCCTTTAACAAACACGAACGCATCGCGTTCATGGTTATGATTCAGTGTCGCCATGAAGCGGTGCTTGGCATCGAATGGAATGGCGTCGGTGCGAGTCCACGTTGCTTGTGTCTTGCGGACATCTACATCCATTTTTCCCGCAAAGGCGAGGAGTGCCCCTTCCATCGGGTCGCCCTCTACGGTCCATACGCCCTCATGCGCGCGCAAGAACGCATCGTTGCACAGCGCCGCGGCACGGGCGAGTTCCTCCAGCACGGCGTGTTCGGACGGCAACACATGCGCATCTTCCAGCTTGAGCGGCCCTTGGGGTGCATAGCCGTCGCCTTCCAGGGCGAAGAGATGCTGACTGGTAAGCACGGAAGCCACCATCATCTCGTTGCGTGTGAGCGTACCTGTTTTGTCAGTGCAGATAACAGAAACCGAACCCAGCGTTTCAATTGCAGGCAAACGCCGGACGATAGCGTTGCGTCGCGCCATGGCCTGGACGCCGATTGCCAATGTAATGGTTAGTACAGCGGGCAACCCTTCAGGGATCGCAGCGACGGATAGTCCGACCACCGCCATGAACATTTCCGCAAAATCATAGTGACTGACAAAATAGCCATATACCAATAACAACGCAGCAATCAGCAGGATTAGGATGGTTAGCCATTTGGCAAAAATTCCCATCTGCGCCACAAGCGGCGTGGTTAGCGTTTCAACTTCTGAAAGCAGTCCGCTGATACGCCCGATCTCGGTGTGGCTGCCGGTACCAACAACCACCCCTTTACCCTGGCCGGTTGTTACCAGAGTGCCGGAAAATGCCAGGCACGAACGATCGCCTAAGGCCGCTTCCCCGGCAACCGGATTGGTATGTTTTTCGACCGGCACTGACTCGCCGGTCAGAATAGCCTCCTGCACCGACATGCCATGCGTGGTTAGAAGGCGCAGATCGGCGGGCACTTTATCTCCCGCTTCAAGTAAGACGATATCACCAGGAACGAGCGCATCGCCTTCTATGCTTTGTCTTTCCCCATCGCGGAACACATTTGCGCGGGGCGCCAGCATATGGCGGATCGCGTCCATCGCCTTTTCCGCCTTGCCCTCCTGAATGAAGCCGATGAGGGCATTGGCGACAACCACGGCCAGGATCACACCGGTGTCAATCCAGTGATCAAGCATCGCTGTAATCACAGCGCAACCAAGCAGCACGTAGATTAGAACATGATGAAAATGCTGCAGAAAACGTATAAAGACATTGCGTCGGGCGGCTTCTGGCAGGCGATTAGGACCATAATCCGCCAGCAGCATCTTTGCTTCGGCATGAGAGAGACCCTCCGCTGAAGCATTGAGACGCTCTAGAACATTCTCAGTTGATAAGGTGTGCCATAAACTCTGAGTACGACCCGCGCCCGACTTTTCCATTTTATACTCATACCATCAATAGGCTTTCACCGGTGAGATAAACCCCTTTGGTTTCAGCGCCAGCAACGAGCAGGACAAATTCTGTAGGATATTTTCCGCCGTATTCCCGATGATAAAGCCGGGGATGCCGGTCCGCGCAACCGTACCCATCACTAGAATATCGACCTTTATGTCCTTTACAAATGCAGGAATGCATTCTTCAGCCCTCCCGCGCAGATGGTGGATCTGATGGCTGCCGGAAATACCGGATGCCTTAACCAATCTGTCAAGGGCCGTGCGATGCTCCTGTTGCGTGGACAGAACAGCTTTGGCAATTTCCTCATCTTTTGCTTTTACAAAGGAGCTGTCACGCAGATAGGATTCGAATTCATAATCCCAGCAGGAAATGATATGCAATTCGCCGCTGCAGCTATCCGCCAGGGAACGTGATAACTCTAACATCCGCTTTGACAGATCTTCTGCGGCCTGCTCAGTCGTTTCCGGATCAATGGCGACTGCGACCTGAATATGTTGCCTTGAATGTACAATCGGGCGGCATAGCCATAATGCACAAGGGCATTTGCGTAGCAGGTCCATATCGATGGCTTTAAAACCGCCGCCATCGCCGTCACGAGGCTCTGCCTCTTTGATCAACAGGTCGTGACCGTGCTGAAGCACATGCTGAATTATCTTTGTTGAAGGGGTTTTATCGCTGGCGAGTTCAATCGAAATATCGACTGAGCCTTCTTCCAGCTTGATCGCTTCTTTGGTCGAACGTATCGACGCTTCAGTCTGGGCAATAAGCGACTCTTCGTACTTCTTTCGGTAATCCGGAAAATCAACAGAGAATTCCGGGCAGACAACCAGAACACTCAACGGAGTGTTGTTGTTGCGCGCCAGACTCAGTGCCTGCTTCAGGCCCTCAGTTTCATCGGCCGTTCCGTGGCTGACGTAGAGTGGGTTGTGATAGTGGCGCATGTAAAACCTCCTTATTCCGATTGCCACCACAGATCATAAAATCAGCACTGGCAAAGGTAAATCAAAAAGGGTATAAATAAGTGCAAATAAGAATAAATAAGGGTCAATAAGTCATGCTGCGTGCACCATTCATGACGATCCAGGACGTCGCTGAACTTCTGAAGGTGAGCAAAGCGACGGTACGTACCTGGATAAAGAATGAAGAACTGCGAGCCGTGAAATTCGAACGGGAGTTTCGAATTGCTAAGGTGGACCTGGAGCGTTTCGTAGAAGCTCGGGCGACCATGGCCGCACCAGAAACCGCCGCCCCCCCTGATCGTAATGCCACCACAGCTGATCCTTAGATCAACGCGCCCCAAGCAGGCTCAAAGCCGTTCTGCGTTTCATGGGTGTCCCTCCAGATGTCTAGAATCCCTAGGTTACATCAGGACACCGGGAACGGTAGACTGTTTGTGAGACCTTAGAGGGGATAAATAAAAATGACCGATCGGTTGCGCTGCCTGTTCAAGCCCGCTGCCTTCAAATCTTGCATTGCATTGAGCGTCGCCGTGGGCCTTGCCGCGTGCTCCGACGATGGCCCCGCGCTGGCCGTCGCAATTACAAACGTCACAGTGGTCGACGCCACCCAGCAGATCGAGAACGCCACGGTGTTGTTCTCCGGCGACATCCTCACGGCGGTTGGTCCCTCCTCCACTGTGACGGTGCCCGCGAGCGCCAGCGTCATTGACGGCACGGGCAAGTTTCTGATCCCCGGCCTGTGGGATGCCCATGTGCATTTGTCCTACTACCCGGACCTGGGCATTGAGGCGTCGTATCCGTTGTTCATTGCCAATGGCATCACCAGCGTGCGCGACACGGGTGGGTTAACCGACATTGTTCTGCCGATGCGAGACGCGGCGCGCGCGCCGGGAGCCATTGCGCCGCGGGTGTATCTGGCGGGACCGCTGGTGGACGGCACACAACGGGTCTATGCCGGGCTCAACGGACGGCCCAATATTTCGGTCGGCGTCAGCACGCCCGAGGAAGCCCGCGCCGAGGTTGACCGCCTGCATGGCTTGGGCATGGACCTGATCAAGCTGTATGAAATGAACACGCCAGAAACCTTTGCCGCGGCGGCGCAACGGGCCAATGAACTCGGTTTGCCCATCACCACCCACATCCCCTTAAGTATGGATGCGGTGGGTGCAGCAGAAGCCGGAGTGGATGGCATGGAGCATCTGCGCAATCTGGAACTGGCCTGTGCGGAGAATTATCAAACGTTGCTGGCGGAGCGTCGCAAGACCCTGGCCGAGAGCACTGATATGGATGGCGGGGACTTGCGCAGCACCCTGCACCGCATGCAACGCACAGCCGCCATTGCCGCCCAAGACAGCGCCCGCTGTAACGCGGTGATGGCCGTGCTGGCGCGCGAAGCGGTATTTCAAACGCCAACGCTGACCGTCAACACCATCGCCACGGAGCGGCTCTACGCCCGCCCGGATTTTCAAGACACCTACGCTTATTTGCCGACAAAGATTCAGGCGCAGTGGGACACGGGCGCTCAGCGCTTTGCCGAAAGCATGCAGCCCACTGAAGCGGCCAAAGCCTTCGAAGCCTGGAGCTACGCCATGGTGGCCAATCTGAATGATGGCGGCGTTAAAGTGATGGCGGGCACAGACAGCCCGATTGGCTTTCTGACACCGGGCTACAGTTTGCATGAAGAACTGGCGTTGTTGGTCAAAGGCGGCCTGACGCCGCTGGACGCCTTGCGGGCTGCCACGCTGTACCCAGCAGAGTTTATGCGCCTGGACGATAAGATGGGCACGGTGAGTGTCGGCAAATGGGCCGATCTGGTGCTGCTGGACGCCGACCCCCGCGAAAATATCGGCAACGCCAAACGCATCAACACGGTGATCAAAGCGGGACAAGTCTATGACCGTGCCGCATTGGACGGCCTGTTGCGGGATTTAAAGGTAGCGCACGCCCTGCCTGCGGACAGCGACGGAGATGGCGACGGCGACGGCGACGTTAAAGAGTAGCTGATCTCCGGTTCATCTTTTGGTTCCCTCTTGAAGATTGTCAGGCTAAATCATATCCGAGCGCGACCGGATAATTCCCATTTTGAAAATAAGGACAAAGACATGGTGAGACAGCTGCTGAAAACAACCGGGTTTCGCAGGAGCGCACTGGCCCTTCTGACCGCCTTGCTTGGGTTTGCGGGCGCTTCGGTTCAGGCACAAACAGATGGCGGCGTCCTAGTGTTCGGCGGCACAGGCAAACTGGGCTCTGAAATCGTTCAAGATCTGGTGGCGGCCGGAAACACGGTGACCGTGATGTCGCGCCCAACCTCGAACCGCGAACGCCTGGATGGCCTTGAGGTGTCGTTCGTGGTGGGTGACATGCTCGATGATGCGGACATGAAGCGCATCTTTACAGAGGGCAATTATCGCGTGGTGGTGGATGCCTCCGGCCAGGTGATGGGGGGCGACGATGCGTTCTACTATCAGGCCCAAGAGCTGATATCCACGTACGCCAAACAAACCGGCGTGAAGCAAATCATTCTGCATGGCGCAGTGGGCGCGGGCGACAGTGCGCGGCTGATTAACATTGAAGAAGTCTTCCCGTTTCAACGCACGGCCATTGAAGCCAAGAGTATCGCCGAGGGTATTTTGACCGAGAGCGGTGTGCCCTACACCATTATTCGCCACCTCAGCCTGTTGCCCGATGGCTCGGTTGAATCCGGTGAAGCGATGTTAAGCCGCGACCGCACGACGGTTGGTCCGGTCACGCGGGACGGACTGGCACGTCTGACTCTGGAGTGTGTGGATAACCCAGACTGCCTGAACACAATCTTCCATGCGGTGGACCTTGGGTATGATCTGGGCGACGGCGCGGAGCGTTTTTACGACATGTACGAGCGGGTGATTAAGCCGGAGTTTTTCACGCGGCCGGATAAGTAGGCTGTCGTAAACACGTGCTCAGTTTTTTTGAGGTGCGTTGAGGTGTCAGTCCTCAGTCATAGAAGGTGGCTGATCTGGAACGCCCGCGCCAATGTTGATCCACTCCACGTTAGAGAGGCTTTTGTAACGCTTTGAGTGTTCGCCGTATTCGAGAGTGCGCATGAGCGCCGAGAAGGCCACCAGTCGCTTCGGTTTGCCCGGCGCAACACCCAGGGGTAGCGTTATGGCTTCGATCACCATTTCAGAGCCGCTGCTGGCGGCCAGCTCAATTTCCGTGCGTAGACCACAGGGGGTCGATATGACCTGGCGCGTATTATTATACAGCGCCTGACGGATCGCGTCTGGCTGGTCCGCGCCCATGGCCTCACCCGTTTTATCTTTGCCCCAGCGTTCAACCAAGCCGGTGCCCATGAGCCGCACGATCATGGTGCCATCTTCGCTCATCTCTGAAATGTGAACAAACGGCGCATAACTTGGGTGTGGATGATCCAAAAAATCTGCATGTGTGGGAATCATTTGACCGTCGCTGCACAAGGATTGCCAATGCTCGAGAAAGCCAAGGCATTCGGCTGACTGGAAGAGTGAATTAGTCAAAACGCGTTCCCGCTGATCGCCCCACTTGCTCACGACTAGGCGTGAAACACTGCATCGTTCATACAACCAAGAACATGCAGTAGAGCCAATTTAACAGCGGTGTCTGCTTGTCACTACACCTAAGTATCTTTAATGCGATTGATAAGTATCTTGAACTAAGCAATCTCTGATTTAGTGCAAAGACTGGGCTTATGACAACCAGCGCAGTCCTTAAAGCTCGCCGTCAAACATGACCATGGGTTCCAGGGTGAGATCGAAGCTTTTGTAAAACGCCCGCGCGGCGGCGTTGTCGGCCTCGGTGGCCACCCACACATCGGTGCAATGGCGGGCACGGCCGATGGCAAACAGCTCGGTAACCATATCCAGGCCAATGCCGTTGCGTTGAAAGCGCGGGCACACGCCCACATTATCAATGTACAGTTCCGGGGTGTTATCGGGGTGCTTGTGAATGATTGCGCGGGCCTGGCCAATGACCAAACCTTCGAGAACCGCCACGCATAAAACATGGTTTTGCTCGGCCAGGTAATCGGCCAAAAGCTCAGGCGTGACCTGTTCGTCGAACACATCCTCGGCGACGTTCTCGAGAAGATGTGCATCGGCCGGGCCGACAATATGGATGGTCGCTGGGATATCTGAATTCATGCGGCGCACCATGCCTGCATTCGGGCTGCATGGGAAGCGATACCTCGCCCGCACCTAAAGTTTCACCCCGACAGAACTGTGAGAGTGACGAACAGAATTTAGATACCGGCTTTAGATAAAAAATAAAGCTGTCGTACTCGGATTTAGTCCGAGTACCCAGGGGTGGGGAAACGCAAGTGTTCAAGTCACTCTGGACGCTTCCCCAGGTTCGCTGAAGGTTCACGTCGCCCTGGACTCTCGCAATAAATGCGAGAGTGACGCAATGGGTGTTACACCACCGCGCATACGGTTTTGGTTTCCATGTAGTTGTCGACGGCCTGCTGGCCGGAATCGCGGCTCCAGCCAGATTCCTTATAACCACCGATGGGCAGGCTGGCATCGAACATCAGGTGACAGTTGATCCACACGGTGCCAGCCTTGATGTCGTTTGCCAGACGTGTGGCTTTGGAAATGTCTTGCGTCCACACACTGGCGGCCAAACCGAAGCGGCTGTCGTTGGCGATGGCTGGCACGTCTTCGATGGAGTCAAAGGGGGCTGCCACCACAACGGGGCCGAAGATTTCTTCCTGCACGACGGCCATATCCTGGCGGGTGTTGGAAATCACCGTGGGCGAAATGAAGTTGCCGGTGTCGCCCAATTGCTCGCCGCCGACGACGATTTCAGCACCAGCGGCAACACCCCCGTCGATGTAGCCTTTGACGCGGTCGGCCTGCACACGATTGACCATAGGGCCAATGGTGGTGGCGGGGTCGAGGCCGTGGCCCATTTGCATCCCTTTGGCGATGTCGGCGATCCCGGAAACCACTTTGTCGAACACTTTCTTTTCCACATACAAACGTGAGCCGGCGACACAAACCTGCCCGCCATTAAAGAAGATGGCATTGGCCGCACCGGGAATGGCGAGGTCCATATCGGCATCGGCCATGACAATGGCAGGGGATTTGCCCCCCAGTTCAAGCGCGACCTTTTTCATGTTGGTTTTGGCCGCATCGATAATCTTGCGGCCGGTCGGGGTTGAGCCGGTGAAAGCGATTTTGTCGACGTCCATGTGCTCGGCCAGCGCTTGACCGGCTTCCGGACCAAGCCCCGTGACCACGTTAAACACCCCCGCCGGCACGCCCGCTTCCATGATCAACTCGCCTAGCCTTAAGGCGGTGAGTGAGGTGTCTTCAGCGGGCTTTAGAATCATCGAGCAGCCCGAGGCCAAACACGGCGCAATTTTCATGGCCTCCAGCACCAGCGGACTGTTCCACGGGGTGATGGCCCCGACGACGCCCAGGGGTTCCTTCTGGGTGTAGGCAAACATCTTTTTGCCTTCGGGCTGATAGTTAATTGAGGGCGTGATGGTTTGCCCTTCGATCTTGCTGGTCATGCCCGCGAAGTAACGGAACTGTTGGGCGGCACCGGGGATCTCGGCCCAACGGCCAACGAACAACGGCTTGCCTTGATCCAGGGTTTCCAACTCGGCCAGTTCATCAATGTTGGCTTCGATCAACTCGGCGATTTTCCACAGAATGCGGCCGCGGTCATCGGGGGTCATGTTGCGCCACACACCACTATCGAAACTGGCGCGGGCGGCGGCAACGGCGGCATCGACATCGGCCTTCTCGCCTTTGGGAATGGTCGCCAGGACTTTGCCGGTGGCCGGGTCTTTGGTGTCGAGTGTCGCGCCGGATTGGGCGACAACCCACTCGCCGTTGATCAGCATTTTGCGGGCGGGGGCCGCAAGAAATGACTGCGCACCAGCGGTTTGCGGCTTCACATCTGAGACGATTACATTCATGGCGGGACTCCCTGAAAACTAAGATTGGATCTAGATTCCGTGCGTAAACTCTAAATCAGCCTCATCGACCATGCGCGCGGTTCCGACCGGGTCGCCACATAGTGGACTAAAGACTTAATATCCGAATTAGGCGTCTGGCCGACTGATCACAAGCACGGATTCATCATCATCAGCCGGGGCGTGTCCGCGATAGGCCGATACGGCGTCAATAACCGCACCGCACAGCGCCCAGCCTCCGTTGGTCGGCAGTTGTGCCACCAGATTTAGCAGCCCTTCTTCATGCAAGGGCTGACCCTCGGCGTTTTCTGATTCAATCAGGGAGTCGCTGTACATCACGATAAAATCACCGGGGGCCATGATGATGCCGATCTGTGAGTAATCGGTACCGTCGATCACGCCCAGGGGCGCGTCGGCGATGCCCAGCAAGGCGTTATCGATGCTGTTGTCGAGAAACAGCCACATGTGATCCGCCGCGCGAAACCACAGCGGGCGCGGATGCCCGGCATTGCTGAGCACGAGGGAATTGTTCGGCTTGTAATAGGCCGCAATGATGGCCGTTGCGAAATTCCCTTCGGTGGACAGTTTGCCGAATTCTTCATTCAAGGTGCGGACAAAGCCGGTGTGATCGGTGTTTTCGATATTGGCGCGCATCAGATTATGCAGCCCCTGGGCCAGTTGGCCGGAGGTTTCGCCGTGACCCGAAATATCAGCGAGGGCGATGCGGATCAGCGAGTCTGCGCTACAGGCCGAGACATAATGGATGTCACCGCCCTCTTCACTCTGGCCATGCGGCCGCGCGTGGATGGCAATGGAGATATTCGCCGCCCTGACCACCTGATTGGTGATGCGGTTGCCGCCCCAGACCTCCATGCAGTGCAGGGCTTCTGGTTCCTGCGGGATGTTGGGTGGAATTTCCGTCGTGATGATGTTCATGACTGCAGTATACCGCGAGCGACGTGTGATGCGCGATCAAATTTGTGGGAGGGGGTTTGACGGTTTTTTCTAGTGTGGTTCTGGCTCTAACCTGGCCCGACCTCTAGCTTGGCCCGACTTCTAGTTTGGTCAGGCGGTATTCGCGGTTATTGGCTTTGGCGACATAACGCACCAGCACCTGATCGTCGCCCCACAGCCAGATATCGTAGCGGCCAAAATAGAAGGTGTAGTGATCCGCCTCGAAGGTGCCGGCGGGCACGGTGACAGTCTCGCGGCCATGGTAAATGATTTCATTGCCGACCATCTGGCCGATGCCTTTGATGCCCTCACCGCTGGTGGTGACCATATTATACAGCGGCACGGCCTGCGGGCTGGGCTTGGTGTGATCGTAAGACAGCACCTGCCAGCCTTCGGTGATGACCGGATGGACGCGGAGCGAATATGCCTCGGGCACTTCCAGCGCGAGCGTGGCGTTGCCGTTGGGGCCGATGATGTTGCCGTGCAGAACATCCACATACGGACGCGCGCGCGGCTCCAGCCAGAAGCGGGCCGCCCCACCGTACGCGCCGAAGCGCCAGAAATTGGCGTAAGCGTCTAACGGCCGGAAGCGCTCATCGACCCGCAGGATGACGTTGCTCTGATGGCCCTGCTCGCGCAGATCGACAAAAGCCTCGACCGTGCGCGAGCCATCGGGATGGACGGTGATGGTCCAATCCTCATGCCCCCGAATGACATCAGAGTCGAGGAAGCCGTACTCGTACGCGCCCTTGATCCATTTGGTGTTGGCGATGGGAATGTCAGCGGAGGGCAATACAGGTTCAGAGGTCCCGGTTCCTTGCGCGACACCATCAGCACTCAAAAAAAGCGCGACACACAAAACAGCCGCAAAGACACCGTTGCTCATGAGGATCCCTTCTCAGTCATCTCCGGCATTATGGCGAGGTCAGAGAAAAGGGCAAAGCCTGATTCCATCCCTCGAATCGCTCTAGGCTGCGGCGGTTGCAACCGGTTGAGGGCGTGGTGCCGCCGACTTGGTGGCCACCGAGAAACCAGCCCAGATAAACAGCAGGCCGACAAACTCACCAATGTACAATGCCTCGACGATGCCCATTTTGGCCATTGTGCCGCCAATACCCGGCAACAGCGCCCCAAAGGCGATCAACGCATTCCCTGCCGCACGATACCCGGCGCCGGGCTCAGTTTTTTTGGCAAAGCGCACGGCGCTGAGAATAGCCCCGCCGATCAGAAAGACCACGGCGTAGCCATTGATCAGCGGTGTCATTGCCCGCACCCAGGTCCATTCTAAAACAGCCCCAGTTGGACGATGCAGTTCGAACGCTGACATATCGACCGGAGACAGCACAACAAACACCGCGACGACCATGATGAAGGGCAGTGAAATGGCTGTCAGGATATGCGCCGTCTTGCGCTTAAGCAGAAGATACACGCTGCCCTGGGCCAGGGGATAACCGCCAAACAATGCGCCAGCGATGTACCACGCCTTGGTGAGAAAAATCGTATTGCCGAAAAGAGTCACGCTGCCTTCGAGACCGGTGCCGATACCGTAGGCGACCACCCCGGCGGTCCACCACAACAGATGCGGACCCGTGCGCCGTTCATTCCAGCGCTTAAACAGTATGACTGTGAAAACGGCGGCCAAACAGGTGGTCAAAATTGGGATGTAATGAACCAGTTGGACTTGGCTTTCGGCTGGCATGATGTCTTTCTCTCCGGTCTGTGCTTAAAATGCGCTACTCGAAACTTCTGAACGGAGCGCCATTTCGCACGTGAGCGCGGTCGGGTCAACCGGCTGATCAAAAAGAAAAAGGCCGGACCCGAAGGTCCGGCCTTATCCCGCTTCAGGGTTCCCCTCCCCTTAAAGCGATAAGTGTTTCGCGGTCCTGTTAGAAGGAGTAGGACGCGGTCAGACCAAACTGACGTCCATCCGCCAACGGATATTGGAAGGCCCGAACGAAGCCGGACGTGCGTGCGCTGGTGCCAACGGGTAAGAAGTTCTTGAAGTCGACAAACCGGATGACGGTGGACGGGGTCAAATCATCTGTCACGTTATCGACAAACAAAGTGACCTGCCAATTGTCGGCGTCCAATCCGACTTTCAGGTTCAACAGCTTCTGATCACCAGTATGGGCCAAGTTATAGACCTGAGCATACTTACGTTCAGCGTAGGAGAAGTCGGCCCGGAAAAACGCGTTAATGCCATCGGCCACCGGATACTCATAACGGCCAAACACGTTAAGCTGATGCTTGGAGTTGTTCGGGGTTTGGTTGCCCGCAACCGACGGATCACCAAAGAAGGCCGCCTGCTCAAGATCATCGTTGACGACAAAGGTTGCGTCATTCAACCCATAGCCAAAGCCGCCCGTGAAGTTGTCGGTGAAGGCGTTGGTCATCTCAATCTCAATACCTTCCACCTTGGTTTCACCCGCGTTGCTGATATAGGAGGCTGGAGCCCCTGAGCTCAGGGTGGTCTGTGAGGTAAGTTGCTGATTGGTCCAGTCGATGTAGAAGATCGCGGCATTCAACGTCATGCGGCCATCAAGCAGAGTGTTCTTGGTGCCCAATTCGTAGTTCCAAGATTTTTCTTCCTCGACGGGAATGAGGGCGGGATCAATCAACGGGTTGGCATTGAACGCCCCCGGCTTGTTGCCCTTGGCCAGTGAAGCATAGATCAAGGAATCGTCGTTGACTTGCCAATCCACGGTGAAGCGCGGCGTCCAGCTCTTGAAGGTCTCTTCAAGCACTGGCAATCCCGCACGGGTTGGGTTTTCATTGGAAACCTTATCCGAGGAATAACGGAGTTCGACCGCCGCAGTCAGGCTTTCGGTAAGGTCGTAGGACAACAAACCAAAACCAGCCCAGTTGCGGACCTTATCGACACCATCATCGACGGTAAATCCGGCCAAACGATCTTCACGGAAGCTGCGGTCGCTGTTGTAGTAATACGTGCCGAACAGGTAGTTGAGCGGTGAATCCCAGGTCGATTGGACCAGGATTTCCGTTGACCACTCTTCGCGATCACTGAAAGCAATACGGTTAAATGTGCCACCAAGTGCCGTTGAGTTGGACGTCAAGTCGACATCATACCCGTATTTCTGATCGGATTTAAAATAGCCCGTATTCGATGTGATTGAGAAATCACCGCCATCATAGTCCAGTTTGGCGGACAGACGGTAGCTGTCTTTGTCGAGGCCGATGTCATCACCGAACAGATCCAGATTTTGCTCGGTTTCTGTGAATTCGTTAACTTCACCGCAGTAGTATTGCCGCGCGACATCTAGGAAGCAGTTGTTGAACGTGCGGTCCTGCAACACGATGGCAGCCGCGCCATCATCATCTTTGCCGTAACCGCCGGAGAACGTGGCGCTGAAATTCTCGCTGGCACGGAATTCTAAAGCGGCATTGAAGTTGAGGGATTCTTCCTGGCCGACTCTTTGATTATCCAGACTGTTGCGATATTCGCCACCGTAATCATAGTAACGGCCATGCACCATGTAGAATACTTTATCTTCGACGATAGGGCCACGAGACATGAGATTGACTTCATAGTCATTATGCTCAGCGGCACGCACCGAAACTTTATTCTCAAAATCGTTTGAGCCCTTCTTTGTGGTTATGCTGATCGCCCCGGCAAAGGTCGAACGGCCAAACAACGCGGCTTGCGGCCCTTTGATCACTTCGACCCGTTCAACAATGTCGAAGGGGAAAGATAAAATTGAATCGTTATACTGAATTCCGTCCACGAACACCGAGGCATTGCCTTCGCCAAGAATGTTGGATTGTCCGCGAATCACCGGACGGCTGCCGCCGCCTTGCACACCATAGCGGTTGAGTTTTTCAAAGCCGAAGTTTGTGGTGAATTGGCTGATCTCAAACACATCATCAAGGCCGCGTTCCGTCAATTCATCAGCGGTAAACGCCGTGATGGACAATGGAACATCCTGCAGCCGCTCTTCTGACTTACGCGCTGTCACGACGATCTCTTCGAGCGCCAGTTGTTGGGCGTTGGCCGAACCAGCACCAAGCGCTGTCAGGGCACAGGTTGCAGCGAGAAAACGTTTGAGAGTCATAAATAATGCCTTTGTATGGTTAATCCCCCTCTTCAACCGATAAATTGCGATGTGAATCAGGGGGAAAGTATAGCGATGTTATGGTCTTAATTGACGCTCAATTACATATAAATTTAGACTTCTTAAACCAACACTTTCCGCGCAGGTATGGCAAAACATTTACGTGGCGTGACTAAATAGTCACAGCAGATCATGCTGCAAACGCCAACCCCGAAAGTGCTTGATTTTGCCCCGTGGCCTTAGCCTGAGAAGCAGAGTCTCATTGCAAGACTCTGCGTTTGAATCTCTGGGTACCGCCCCGACTGTGACCCTCGGCTTTACACCGAGGGTCCAGGAAGATTAGATACAGCCGAAGTTTTTTACGCTGGATGAACGGACTAAATCAGCGCATCACGCATAAGACTAATAACTTTTGTTTCGCACGCGCCACGCCCTGAGACGGCTAGACGCCGCCTCACGATGCGCGTGACTATTTAATATGGCCTTCATTATTTTCCATGTACCACTCGGCGATGCCCTCGCGGGTGGCGAACCAAACACCGTCCAGGCTTTTGGCGAAGTCCAGGAATTCGGTAATGGCGCGGACGCGGTAGGCGCGGCCTGTAACGTGCGGATGAAGCCCCACATTCATCATCCGGCCTGAGCCCTGCTCGGTGGCTTCGCGATGAAGCACGGTCAGTTCTTCGATCAGGATATCGCGCATTTCATCGGTGGTGTGACCCCGGCGGGTGAGAATGGTGAAGTCGTTGATCTCGTTAGAGTACGGGGTTGAGACAATCGGGCCGGCATCGGTTTGCAGCATGTAGGGCTGATCATCGTTCAACAAATCACAGAAGAAGATGCAGCCGTTCTCGGCCAGAATTTCCGGCGTGTTGGGGGTGCCACGCAAGGACGATGACAACCATCCCTTGGCGGGCTTGCCGTAAAACTTTTCGTATTCCTTAAGAGTGGCTTCAACGATTTTTCGTTCTGCCGCAAGGTCGCCGTTAAGTCCCGTGAGCAATTCGCCTTGCTCGTAGTTATGGGCAACCACTTCCCAGCCCTCATCCTTCGGCACCTGGGCAATTTCGGGGCGTTCTAACAACGTCTTGGCGTTGACGGTACACCCCGGGGCCACACCGGCCTTGCGGAAGGCATCGAACAAACGCCAGATGCCAACGCGCTGGCCATACTCTCGCCAGGTGAAGTTTGGGAAATCGGGAATACGGCCCGGGAGAATATCAGGCAGAATCGCTGGTCCACCGGCGTAGTAGCCTTCGTCGGTGTCCTTGGTCATGTCCCAGTGCTCCAGATTCAGAGTGAGCATCAGGGCGACTTTTTTATTGTCAGGCCATTTCAGTGGGCCGCGTTGGGCGATGCCCGAGAAGGGATAACTCATTACCACGGGGACGTTCTCCTAAATTGGGGTGTAAGTGTGTTTCGAATGGATGCAGATTACCAGTCTTCGAGAAGACGTCCGCAGCCCTGTACTTTATCGGTGAATCCATTGCGGCGCAGCGAGTGCCAATAAGTGGCGGCGTTGATGGCGATCACAGGTTTGTTCAACCAGCGCTCAGCCTCGGCGGCGACTTGCATACAGGCCAGGTTGGTGCCGACCTGAATGATGCAATCCACATCGGCCTGATTGAGATCAATGATGGCTTGACGCAATTTTTCGGGCGGCTCATGGGCAATCAACATCGGGCTCGGGCTTTTGAGGCCGATCAGGGCTTTGACCTCGTAACCGTTGTCGGTGAAGAACTTGCGCACCATGGCATCACCGGCGGGCATGTAAGGCGTCAGCACACCCAGCGTTTTGATGGGTTTTTCTGCGCCATAAGCTTTTAAAGCATGCTCGCAAGCATGTGAGCCGAGTGAAACCCCTACCCCAGCGCGCGCTTCCATCTTTTGATGTAAGGCTTCTGCGCCTTCAGCGCCATCCCAGAACGTTTCGGCTGACATCCCCATGATGACGAAGCCTGGCGAACAGGTCATGACACGATCCATGGCAACGTCAGTGGCACCACGAATATTGACCAGCAGTTGCTCGAAGTCTTCATCGGAGTGCACCGGATCATCGGGAATTTCAATGCGGCAAAAATGGTTGGTGATGCCCTTCGGCTGCATCAACGCGTATTCAGGCTCGACACTGGTGTTGGTCGACGGCGCAATGACGCCGAACTTCATGCGATAGCCAAGTGAATCAACCATAGAACCCTCCGAAGCCGTTCTCCGTCCTTAAATTCATCAAGTGATCAGGTAAGAATCCCGCACGCTATCAATCATCGAGGTGCGCATCAGGAAGGCTTTGGCCAACGCCGGATCAGCGGCAGCCTGCATATACTTTTCCTGCTGTTTTTTATGCGCTTCCGCGTCGGCCGCTTCGATGGCCTTTTTATTGGCGATGGACTGCGCCTGGACAAACTCTTTGCAGATGATGCGGCGCTGACGGTCGTACAAATCAAGGATGCTGTCGTTGGCTTCACCCGCAACCATCATCATCAGTTTTTCAGCCAGATTGATGGCATCATGGATGCCACCATTCATGCCCATGCCTCCGAGTGGGTTGTTGACGTGCGCTGAGTCGCCGCCCAAGAGGATGCGGCCGATGCGGTAGGTCGACGCCACACGCTGGTGTACATTGTAAAGTGTGCGGTGCTTAACCTCGAAGTCGCCTTCAAAGTCGGCCAGGAAGTGCAAACGCTCCTGGATATATTCATCAGACAGCAGTTGTTCGTTGG
Organism: Rhodospirillaceae bacterium; assembly: GCA_040221475.1. Lineage (GTDB taxonomy): Bacteria > Pseudomonadota > Alphaproteobacteria > Rhodospirillales > Rhodospirillaceae > WLXB01. Next base: position 95,665 of record JAVKEJ010000005.1, read on the forward strand.
TATATTCGGGTGGTGTTGGGAAGAGGCAGCGCCAGAGGTTGTTACAGCGCAACAACACGCACCATTCATCAGGGTCAGAGACGTAATTGACCCAGGCCAACCCAGGGAAATGGTCTTGTAACGGATAGGATGTTGAGGCGACCAGGAATTTCTCAGGATAGGTGAAGCCTTCGAACTCAATAGAGGCTTTGCGACGGATGGCACTGTTGGCCCCGTCGCCCCCAAACACGATGGAACCGCGAATGTGCTGCTCACCTTCCGGCGTTTCAACGGTTACGGTCACGCTTTCATCGTCTTGCGACACGTTGGTAACCTTGTGATTGAAACGCACTTCCGCGTTGGGCATGTCTTCCAGTATACGGCAGACAATGCGGGTCAGGCGGAACTGCTCGGTCTGCAAACGATAGTGATGCTTTGTGGTATCGCCCAGCATGGCCATTTCAAAGTCGGCATATTCGCCGGTGCGTCGATCGCGGTATTGATAGTTCGGCACCAGAAGTCCGGTACCAATTAACTCCTCAGTGATGCCGAGTTCATCGAGCATATCCAAGGTCGGCGGATGCCAAGTGGAAGCCCGCAAATCTTCTGGGAGTTCGCTGTCCGCCTCAAGCAGCACAATCGGGACGTTTTTCTGTGCCAGATAGAGGGCCAAGGTACATCCGACGGGACCCGCGCCTGCTATGATGACCGGATCTTTGCCCATGATATTAATCGACATACTGTTGCGTCCTTGAACTCTTAAGATAGAAGCCGGACGTGACAACGCCCTGGCAAACTGTTGGATACGGTTTTAGCACTCGTCCTAGGAGGAACAAGGCAGGCTACCCAGTTATCCACGCCGTGATCAGTAATAGGTCATGGCCGTTGAGCAGGCGCGACACAGTTCTCTTTTATCGTTCAGGAAGCGAATGAAATGCTCCACCGTGGAATAAAAGTGGAGCTTTACTGAGATTGAAGACCCGGCGCACGCGGCCCACGATGATGTCGTGGTCCCCCCCGGGGTGACGCGCTTCCACATCGCATTCCAAATACGCGACGCAGCCATCAATGATCGGGATACCCCGCAATCCGGGATGGGTTTTGACATTTTTGAATTTGTCTGCCCCGGATTGAGCAAACTTCATGGCCAGTTCTTCTTGTGCGGCGGATAAGACATTCACCACAAACGGATCGCCCGCTTTGAATAAGCCAAAACTGGGCGTGGTGCGGGCAATGCTCCAGAGGATGAGCGGTGGATCCAGGGAGAGGGAGTTAAATGAGTTTGCGGTGATCCCGACCCACTCATCATCCGGTGAAATTGTAGTAACAGCGGTAACACCTGTGCAAAACTGGCCCAGGGTATCCCGGAAGGCCCGACGGGCCTCCGCGCTTATGGAAGGATCAAGGCCGGATTCGCCATCAATTGTTAAATCATTGGTTTCGTCAGCCTGCAAACCGATTTTAGCATTGGTGGGAGATAGAGAAGAGTCAGTGCTCACAGTAAATCCATTTGTAAGGGTCGTAACCGCCCTATATCCTTTAAAAGGCGTAACCGTCCCATATCCATCACATTTTTATCGGCTATTAAAGGCATTAGGGCATGATATTGGTTAACACCAATATCTAGTATTTTAGGATGATAGCGCCCTCGAACCCCATATGATGTCCATCTGATGGTCGGTTTGATATACCCTCGTGTTCAATTGCACCACAGGCGGTCTTATACCTCCACAGAGTGGTCAGGATTGGACGATCAGGGCCGCACCTATAGACACTTCGTATGTTTCCAGGACGACACATCACCCTTATCCGGGACACGCACTTATGCCGACAAAAAAACAAAGCGAAGACTCCGTTCGCCCAATCCGAGCGTTGATGCGCGGACTAGACGCTCTGCAGCAACTTAATCGCCACAATGGCGCAACCGTGACCGATGTAGCCAAAGCCGTAAAACTGCCACGAACCACGGCCTATCGGGTTTTGGAAACCTTATGTGTCGCCGGCTATGCCGTCCGAGATCAGAGCGACGATCGTTATCGCCTGACCACAAAAGTCCGCTCGCTGTCGGACGGCTATGATGATGAATCCTGGGTGCAAGAGATTGCCAAGCCCATGCTGAACAAGCTGGCGGGAGATGTGGTGTGGCCTTTGGCCATCTCAACGCTCAGCGGTATGTCGATGTTGGTTCGGGAAACCACTGACCGCGACAGCCCCCTCGCCCTTGAACGCTATTCCGCCGGATTGCGGGTGCCGATTTTGGGGTCTTCTTCCGGACGTGTGTACTTGGCATTCTGCAGCGAAGAGCAGCGGGACGTGCTGCTGGAAGTTCTCAAGAAATCAGACCGTGTGGAAGACACCATTGCCCGCGATCGCGAGATGGTGAGCCGGATTTTATCGGAAGTGCGACGCAACGGGTACGCCATATACGACAATCCTTCGATGTCGGAAACCAGCATTGCCGTGCCATTGTTTGTGAAAGGCAACGTGATTGGCGGCCTGGTGGTGCGGTTTATCCGCTCGGCCATTACGGCAGATCAGGCCATCGATAAACACTTCGGTTTTATGCAAGAGACGGCCAAAGCCATCGGCGCTGCCTTTGATGAAGCGCATACACCAGTCAAATAACCTATTCCTGGTCGTCCATCTTTAAGCTCTGAAACAGGGCTCATCTGTCAGTCTCGCAGATGCGGCTGCGCTCGCTCTTAAGCCGAGCCATTGCGACCTGCCGGACGTCCTAACCTCCCACCGATGCTGATGCGTCGACAAGCGACCGACCGTGATTCATAAAAATATGGGTTTCCACAAAATATATATTGATAATGATAATTATTATCAATAAGAAGGAGGTGTTGCGAATGAATCTTAACTAAGGATCTAACACCCACCATGCGGCACACACACACGTTAAAGCTCACCACTGTTCTTGCTCCCCTCCTCCTATCTGGCACAGCACTTGGCAAAGAAGCCTTGGACGAAGTTATCGTGACCGGAAAATATCTCTCACTCGACAAACTGAACGCCGTGAAAACACCAACACCGATTATCGACGTGCCGCAGAGCCTCTCGATCGTCAGTAGCGAACAAATTGCCAAACAGGCGTTCACCAATTTCGGGGATGTACTGCGCTATACGCCGGGTCTCTCCATTAGCCAGGGCGAAGGCCACAGAGATGCAATCATCATTCGCGGCAACCAAACCACGGCAGACTTTTTCCTCGACGGATTGAGAGACGACGTCCAATACTTCCGACCCCTATACAACTTGCAGCAAATTGAAATCCTGCGTGGCTCTAACGCACTGCTGTTTGGGCGTGGCGGCGCAGGCGGCGTGATCAACCGGGTAACAAAACGACCAGAGTTTGGTGAGCAATTCACGGGCTTTACAACAAGTCTCGATACGTTTGGAGCCTATAACATCGCTGGTGATGTAAATTACGCGATTGGTGACACGGTCGCCTTGCGCTTCAATGCCTTTTACGACGGCCTGAACAATCACCGCGATTTTTTTGATGGCGAGCGGTTTGCACTTAACCCCACCTATGCTTTTCAAGCCTCGCCGGACACGGACGTTCTGTTGTCCTACGAATACGTGGATGATGATCGTATTGTAGACCGTGGTGTGCCGTCACAAAATGTCGATGGAGGACCTGATGTTCCGTTAGACGGGTTTAACAAGACCTTTTTTGGCTCCCCGGACGAAAACATCACGACCCTTGAAGCGCACATTTTCCGAACCCGGGTTGACCACACCTTCTCTGACTCCTTACGTGGAAATGTTACGGCTCAATACGCTGATTTCGAAAAGCTCTATAAGAACCTTTATGCGAGTGAAAAAATTTTGGTCACGAATGGAACGTTCGCGGAAGTGGAGTTCGATGGTTACCTCGACACCACACATCGCGAAAACCTGATCATTCAGGCCAATCTGGTTGGTGAATTCGAAACCGGACGCTTCGGACACACGATCTTGTTTGGAGCTGAATTTGGTACTCAAGACACAGCCAACGCGCGTAACGACAACGTGTTTGCCTCTAACGGTGATGATCAATTATTGATCCCCTTCACGGACCCGCTGAGCATTCCAGAATTCTCTTTTTCAAACCCAGCCCGTGATCGAACCTCTGAAGTCGAGTTTGCATCGATATACTTTCAAGATCAGGTCGATCTGACCGAAAGCCTCAAAATCGTTCTCGGTGGGCGCTTTGATCGGTTCGACATTGAGGTCAACGATCTCTTCAATGGCGCGCAATTCCGTCGCCTTGACGAAGAATTCACACCACGACTGGGAGCCATCTTTAAGCCAGAAGATAATGTTTCGTTTTACGCCAGCTACAGCGAAACCTTCCTGCCCCGCTCCGGTGATCAATTCCTGACCCTCAACCTGGATGCAGAAAGCACACGCCCACAATTCTACAAGAACAAAGAAGTTGGCGTGAAGTGGGATATTACGTCGGATCTGAGCTTTACAGCGGCTGCATTCGACTTAGATCGTGAGAGCTTCACATCAGTTGATCCAGAAGATGCGGCTCAAGTGATCATTATCGAAGGATCTGAAACCAAAGGATTCGAAGTTCAGTTAACCGGCAACCTTACGGACCAGTGGTTCGTCACAACTGGCTATAGTTATCTGGACGGTAAGGTTCAGCGTGTGGACGGAAGTGGTGCCGATGGCAACAGAACACGCCAGACGCCTGAACATATGTTCTCAGTCTGGAACACTTATCAGGTGAGCGACGTGCTTGGATTTGGCTTGGGCGCCACCTATCAAGATGCTTTCTTTGTGACCGAAGATAACTCGGTCGAGGTCCCCAGCTATATCCGCTTTGATGCAGCAGCGTATTACGACCTCTCAGAGGACGTTCGCCTTCAGCTCAACATTGAGAACCTGCTGGATGAAACCTATTTCCCAGATGCGCATAGCAACGACAACATCACAACAGGCGAACCAATCAATGCACGGTTCTCGGTTAATGTTAAATTCTAGAAGCACAAAAATATGAAACCCTAAAAAGGGCGGCTTTTAATAAAGCCGCCCTTTGTTGTTGTGAAAACGTGCCTAGATACCGTTGGCTGAAAGCTGTAAAAGCTGGCAACAAAGTACACACCCACGCGCCGTTCGCCTGAGATGAAAAGAGGCCCAAATGTCTGAAGCAGTTGATAGATCCGCCGGATCACATTCCACCCTGATTAAGACCCTGACGGGAATTTTAGGCCACGATAACATCATCACCGATGAAGCCGAGCGCAGTTATTATTCGCAGGATGTTTACAACCAGGGCCCAGCCGTGCTGGCCGTGCTGCAACCGGACACGATAGAGAAATTGTCCCAAGTGATAGCCGCAGCCACCAGCCAAGGCGTTGCTGTATTTCCGCGCGGCGGCGGGTTTTCTTACACCGACGGCTACATTCCAACGACCAGCAACAGTGTCACCATCGATACGCGAAAGCTAAACCGCATTGTCGAGATCAACACAGAAGACATGTATGTTACGGTCGAAGCCGGTTGCACTTGGGCTGCGCTTGAGGACGCGCTGTCTGACAAAGGTGTGCGACCGGTGTTCTGGGGGCCGTTCTCGGGGCTGAACGCCACAGTTGGTGGTTCTATGTCACAAGGCAGCCTGACCTATGGCTCATCGAAATGGGGCCCATCCGGTGTCGCCGCAGAAGGAATGAAAGTGGTGGTATCTGACGGCAGCATTGTCACAACCGGATCCGCTGGACAGCCTAATCATTCACCATTTTTTCGTCACTACGGACCTGATCTGACCGGATTGTTTTGTAATGATGCTGGGGCCTTGGGCATTAAGGCGGAAATCACCCTGCGATTACAACGCCGTCTGCCGGTGGTCATGGGATTGTCGTACGCCTTTGAAAGCTTTGATGGTCTGCACAAAGGCATGGCGGCTGCGGCACGCGAAGGCTTACCGACAGAAGCCTTTGGTTTTGATACAACTGTGATGAAAGTGTTCACTGGCGGACAAGGTCTGGCGCAAGACTTAAAGACACTTTGGGCCGTCGGAATAGCCGGGCGCAACATCTTCGCGGGCGCCTGGCAGATGCTCAAAATTGCCCTGGCTGGAAAACGGTTCATCGACAAGTCCAACTATACGGCACACTTCATTTGCGAAGCGCGCGACATGCGCGAGATGAAATCCCACCTCAAAGGTCTCCGCGCTGTCGTTGGCCCCTATGGCAACGAGATCGTCAACACTGTTCCCGCCGTTGTCCGCGCCTATCCTTTCCCGCCGTTCTCTTTATTGGGGACAGCCGGTGAACGCTGGGTGCCGCTGCATGGCATCCTGCCCTTCTCGCGCGTTGCTGAATTCCAAGAGAAACTGGAAGCGCTGCACGCCCGCTATCAAGACCAGATGGATCGCCACAAAGTGATTACGGCATCTATGTTTACGACACTCGCGACCAATGCCTTTTTGTATGAGCCGGTGTTTTATTGGGAAGATGCCCGCGAGCCATTCCATGATCGCCACACCGACCCGGAGATGCTCAAGAAGTTGACCGACTTCCCTATCAACATGGAGGGCCGGGCGCTGGTGGAAGAAATGAAAAAAGGCGTGATCGACTGCTTCTATTCCTGTGGTGGCACCCACATGCAGATTGGTAAAGTTTATCCCTACACGCGCGAACGAGACGCCGGGGCGCTGGCGTTGGTCAAAACACTTAAAGCCCATGTGGACCCCAAGGGCCTGATGAACCCGGGTGCGTTGGGACTATAAGAATTCGCCTTTACGGATAAGCCTGACCGTCAGAGCGCACGTCGACGCCCAAAGAACACTCGGCAGGGGTTGCCGGGTCGGCACCAACGGCTACTCACTCTTGTCCTATGAGGGATTAGGACCGGGTGATCGTGCCCCCTAAAAACCCCCACAACCCATTGATATTATTGCGTTAACCTCTCGTTTACCAGAGTGGCACGGCGCTTGCATTCCTCTAGGCGAAGGCCACCACGGCCACACAGTTTTATTTAGTGTTTGCGACTTAAGGAATACCCGATGTCTGTGATCGACTTTATCGCCGTCCGCTCCAGCAAAGATGAAAACGCCTCACAAGCGGCGGGGGCCTTTTCTGCAGCAAGTGCGCTCGACAACGGCAAGGTCGGCAACGGTGCCTTATCTGCGAGCCAGTTCACACGTCATGTTTCGCACATCGTCGAAGATGAAATGAAACGCGCACTGAAGCGCCATGTAGATGTGATTGACCCGCATGAAATGATTGCCATGGCCAAAGTGATTGCGGATTTGAAATCCCGTTACTTGGCGATGGGTTTGATGGTGGCTTCCAATAAAACACCGATGACGGATAGCGAGCTGGAGGATATGCGCAGTCTTCGCATGCGCATCCAGGAAATGGAAGCTGCACATAACGAAATTAACGAAGCCATCATGGCGCACCTTGTGGATGTGAAAGGTGTCATGAAGGAATAACGACATTCATACGTCTCGTCCCGGCTTGCCCAGCAAGTTTTTCAGACGTTGATACGGCCGGCCCTTACCATCCGGTCCTGGTTGACACTCCTCTAAGAGAGTGCATCCCCAAACGGTCCCTTACCAACCCGTCCCAGACTTAAGTCCCAATGCCCCGGCAACGCCTCGTCCCAAGGCCGCCGGGGTTTCTTTTTTGCGGGTTCACCCACTGGGCAACGCCCCGTCCCAAGGCCGCCGGGGTTTCTTTTTATCTGGTCCATTATCTTTGTGGGTTCACCATCTTTGTGGGTTCACCCACTATCTAACCCCAGCTTTTGACGAAGTCTTCAATAGCATCCAGGCAGACATTCATGTCCTCATCTGTTCCGATGGTGATGCGTAAGTGCTTGGGCAGGCCAAACCCAGCCATGGCGCGGGTGATGATATTGCGTGTGCGCAGACTAGCATCGGCATCGGTGGCGCGCTTACCGTCTTCGTCGGGGAAGCCAACACAAACGAAATTACCTTCGGTGCCCGTAATCGTCAGCCCGAGCCCGACCAAACGCTGTGTGGCAACGCCATGCCATTGGGCGGTGTGCGACACCACTTTGTCTTCGTGCGCTTGGTCTTCCATAGCTGCCACACCGGCCAGCTGAGCCGCTGTGGATACGTTGAACGGCGAGCGAATACGGCCGACCACAGACACGATATCAGGGTGAGCATAGCACCAGCCAATGCGCAAAGACGCCATGCCGTGCACCTTCGAAAACGTGCGCGTCATCACCGTGTTGTCGGTGGCCGAAACTAGCTGAACACCGGCATCGTAATCAGGTTTGGTGACATACTCTGCATAGGCGGCATCAATGATGAGCAGCACGGTATCGGGCAGGCCATCGCGCAGGCGCTTGAGTTCGCTGGCCGGCAGATATGTGCCGGTGGGGTTGTTGGGATTGGCAACAATGACAACCTTGGTGCGGTCCGTCACCGCAGCGAGCAAGGCATCCACATCGGCGGTGTACCCGGCATCCGGTGCCTGGACGATATCAGCGCCCGTTGCCATCGCGTAGATGCGATACATGGGAAACGTTGCTGTGGGATACAGCACTTCATCGCCCGCACCAGCATAGGCCCGCACCAGTGCACTTAAAAGCTCATCGGAACCAATGCCCATGAGGACCTGCTCAACATTCAGATCATAGCGCTCTGCAATGGCTTGGCGAATGGCCACCGCATTGGCGTCGGGATAACGCTCAATGACCTCAGCTGCCGCCGCATAAGCTGCCAACGCCTTTGGGCTTGGACCGAGGGCCGACTCGTTAGCCGAGAGTTTCACACCGGGGCCGCCACCTCCAATGGGCCGTTGACCAGGCTGGTAGGGTTGAATGCGGTCAAGACCAGGACGTGGGAAAAGCGGCATGGACGTCTCCAAGGACAAACAAACTATTCGCAATGCACGCTAGCCGCCTTACGCCTTAGCAATCAAGACATGTCATGCCGACAAACGCGTTGACTTCAGCGCTGGGGTGGATCAAGTCAGGGAGCATATTGATGCCACTTATGATAGTTTGAGTCGTGCCTGTTCTGTTCATCACTATTTTTGCTGCGGTTATTCCGGCGAGTATTATTCTGCCGATGCTGCCGTTTATTGGACAAAAGTACGGCGCAACTTCTTTTCAGATTTCCCTGCTGTTCACCCTGATGCCGATGTTGATCATCGTCTTTGCGCCGCTTTGGGGGCGTTTGTCTGATCGTTTTGGACGCAAGCCGGTGTTTATGGCGTCGCTGGCGGCGAGTTCCTGCACTTTCATCGTCTTTGGCCTCTCCGACAGCATTAATGAAATGTTTTTTGCCCGCGCGCTGCAAGGCGTGACCGGTGGCAATGTGTCGATCGCGTTTGCCATGGTCGCCGACTCCACCAGCCACCAGAACAGGGCCAAAAACCTGGGCTATGCCACTGGGGCCACGGCGATGGCCTTTTTTATCGGACCGATGTTTGGCGGCCTGCTGATGGGGCAAGACCTGGAGAGCTTTACCCATGCCATGCCCTCATTTCTAGCAGCCGGCCTGAGCGCATTGGCCACCTTGATCGGCGTGATCTTCCTGAAAGAAACGCGCGCGGGTCGTAAAAAGATATCGCCGGTAGACTCCAAAGATCCAGAAACAATCGCCTTGGCCGGCGCGACTCCCAACGCGGCGACAGAGGCGTATGTTCCGCCAAGCGTGCCCCTCGGACGGATTGGTCTGGCTTTGATCATCGTCCAATTTTTGATTGGCGGTTATGTCAGTGGCTCGGATCAGTTTGTCTTCGCCTTCTGGGCGCAAGGACTGCACAACTGGGGTCCGAATGACGTCAGCTTTGGGATGGGGGCTATGGGCCTGGGCTACATGGTGGCCACAATCGGGTTGGTTGGCCCTCTGACGAAACACTTCGGTGATGTTGGAGCCTATCTTATCGGGGCGGTCACGAACGTTATCGGCACCTCAATCTTGCTGCTGGGCTCGACCGTATGGATTTCGGTTGCAGGGTTGTGGATTGCCGTGATCGGGATTGGGGTGTGGAACACGGTGCTGTCCAGTGTGCTGTCCAAGGTCAGCCCGGAAGACAAAGTCGGCTTTATGCTGGGCATTTCCAATGGGGTTTCAATGGCGGGCCGGGTTGGGGGACCACTCATAGCGGGCAGCTTCTTCCTGGATATCGATGTGCGGTTACCGTTTATGGTGACGCTGGGATTGGTAGCTATTGTGGTTTTGAATGCAGCGCGTCTGGTTTGGGTCGCCCGGCGTGCAAATCTTAGCGCTAGAAGTGCTCATTCCGGATAACATCGACATCGCTGAGCATGATCATACCGCGATAGTCGGTTAAAGCATCATACACGGAGTCACGGATGATGTCGGCGCGCCGTGGACCGGTGATCACCATGACCATTTGCATTTCTGTGCCCGAGCTTCCGTCTTTATCGCTCCAATTGCCGGAATGTCCCTGCCCGCGCAAAATGGGCATGACTGTGGCCCCGGTACCGCCATGCTCTTGTATGATCTCCAGGACGCGGCGCACCATGGGTGCCTCAACGATAACTTCGATCTTCTTTTTAGGGTGGACGTCCATCAGCCTAAACTCCGTAAAGCCAGCGCACTGCCATCAGGTAGAGCGGAATACCAACGATGACGTTAAAGGGAAAAGTGATCGCCAAGGATAAAGTTAGTGAGATCGCCGGGTTTGCTTTGGGCATGGCCAAGCGCATGGCGGCGGGCACAGCAATGTAAGACCCGCTGGCCGCGAGTGTTGCCAGAAGGACCGTGCCGCCGGCGCTGAGACCAATGGCCCAGCCCGCCAGCGTACCAAGTGTGGCCCCGATCAGCGGCATATAGATGCCGAACATGATCATGCCGCGTGACAACACCTTCACACCGCGCAAGCGTTCCGCGGCGACCAAGCCCATATCAAGCAGGAACAAGCAGAGCACACCCTGGAAGATGCCATTGAAGAAGGGGTCTACTTTGATGACACCTTCCGGTGTGCTGATGAGACCAATAATGAAGGCCCCGACCAGCACAACAACGCTGGCATTGAGAAAGACTTCGCGGGCAAGATCTTTGGTGATCAATGATTTTTTTGGAGCTCCAGGGGCGGTATCCGTTGCCATCCGCCCCGCCAACCAAATGCCGGTGATAATCGCCGGCGTTTCCATCAGCGCAGCAACGGCGACCATAAATCCCTCGGAAAACAAACCGGACAAACGCACCATTTCGGTGGCCGTGACAAAGGTCACAATGGAAATCGAGCCATAGTGAGCAGAGATCGCTGCACGGTTGATGCCATCAAGCTTGGTGGTCATGCCTAACAGGCCAAAGGCGATAAAGGGCATTACGAAACTCAGCACCATGCCGACCAGAAGTGCCAGGATTAGTGTGGAGCTGAAGGGGCTGGCCGCAACCGCAACGCCACCTTTCAGGCCAATGGCGAACATTAGGTAGATCGACATGGCTTTACTGATCGCTGAGGGAATGGACAGTTCAGCCCGGGCCATACCAGCGACGATGCCCAGCACAAAAGCTAATATGACGGGATGGAGAATATTGCCTTGGACGATGCCTATAAAATCAGCCACGTATCACTCCAACTCAAATGCTTAGCCATCAGGTCTGCGTTTGTACAGGGATTCAAAAACGTATAGCAAGCAAGGCATCAAGATTCCTCGTTAGTCATATTTGCCCTTAAAGAGCGGCCCCTCAAGGCTGGCCATAGGTGGACAAATATGGCCTAATCCGAATATGACAATTGTCACCTTATCTGGGGATTTTACAAGGTGAAGACACTCTTCGATGATTTGCGGGAGGGCTACGTCCGCTACCGCGACGAGCGACTGCCAGCTTACGAGCCTCTATTCAAAAACTTATCAGACCGCGGCCAACGGCCTAAAGCTCTGGTTATTGCCTGCAGCGATTCCCGGGTCGATCCGGCTTTTATGTTTGATCAAAACCCTGGCGACCTGTTCGTCGTGCGCAATGTGGCCAATGTGGTGCCACCCTATGAACCCAAACCAGGCTATCACGGCACCAGTGCGGCCATAGAGTTTGCGGTAATGGGCTTACAGGTCAATGACATTATCGTCTTGGGCCATGCCCAATGCGGAGGTATTCAGGCCCTTGTCGGCATGGCGGACGGCGACCCCCCTGCCGGTGAGTTTATTGGACCCTGGATGTCGATTGCACGACCGGCGGTGTCAATAGCCCGCCACCAAGAGGATGATCCGTCTGACCGGTTTGCCAATACGGAACAAGCTGTGGTGCGTTTGTCCCTGCAAAACCTCGCAACTTTCCCTTGGGTGACAAAACGTGTGACCTCGGGTGCCTTAAAGATGCATGGGTTTTACTTCGACATTAACAACGGCACCTTAAAGTGGCTTAATCCAGACAGCGACTCCTTTGAAGAATTCGCATGACGGGCTGCTCTTAACCGCCCGACATGTTAAGGTTTTGTCACCCTCGTTTTGCCACCCCCAGCGACGCAGATAGGACCCTGAATGATGATCAGAAAGACCCTTGCACGTTTGGTGATCGCAAGCACTGCGCTCGCGTCACAGACTGCTATAGCGCAACTCAGCCCGGACACGGCCCAGATTCGCAGCATTCCTGTACGCGATGGTTTGCATATGTTCATGGGGGCCGGTGGCAACCTGGCTGTGTCTGTCGGTGACGATGGTGTGCTGATCGTTGATGACCAGTATGAAGAAATGACGTCAAAGATCGATGCCGCTATTGCGGACCTCACAGACCAACCTATTAAATATGTGCTTAATACGCATTGGCACTGGGATCATACAGGCGGCAACGAAAACTACGGTCGCGCCGGTAAAATTATCGTCGCGCACGACAACACCTACGAGCGCATGTCGACAGATCAATTTGTTGAGGCGTTTAATTGGAGTCAGCCCGCCTCACCTCAGGACGCGCTTCCAGAGATTACGTTCAATGATACAGCAACGATCCGGTTTAACGATCTGACCATACGCCTGATCCATGTACCCAATGCACACACGGATTCAGACGCGTTTGTGCATTTTGTCGAGGCCAATGTGGTGCATACCGGTGACGTGTACGTGACCAGCTCCTACCCTTTCATTGACTCCTCGACCGGCGGAACTTTGAACGGTGAAATAACCGCATTGGAACGACTTGGAGAGATGACAAACGAAAATACTGTGATCATCCCAGGTCACGGCGCGATCTCGGACCGGGCAGGTGCTATGAAAACACTGACCATGCTGAAAGGCATGAAGACCATTACAGAAAACGCACTTGCGAACGGCCAAAACTTGGAAGAGTTTTTGGACTCAAACCCAACCAAAGACTATGACGCTGACTTCTCGATGCGGGCGGACCAAGGCCGCGTGTTTGCGACGCGCTTATATCAAGAACTCAGCAGGAAATAAGACAGCAAGTCGAAAAGATAACAGGATACAATGAACATGACAGTGACAATTTACCATAACCCTCGCTGCTCCAAATCGCGCCAAACCCTCGCCCTGATTGAAGAAAAAGGCATTTCCCCAACAATTGTTGAGTATTTACAGACACCACCTAGCCAGAAAGTTCTAAAAGAAGTTGTTGGCCTGCTTGGCGTGAGTCCCAAGGACATTGTGCGCAAAAAGGAAGCGAAAGAAGCCGGACTGGATATCGGAGCCATGACCGATGCCGCTGTGATTAAAGCCATGACAGAGACACCGGCCATTATCGAGCGACCGATCATCGTCGCGGGCAACAAAGCTGTGATGGGGCGTCCTCCCGAAAACGTACTCGATATTCTGTAACGCGATCTGTATACCCTGCGCTCAACCGATATGGCTCTTTCAACAAAATCGAAAGTGATTGGTGCCGCTGCGGCTATCAGCAGCATCGCCATCGCAACATGGCTCTTTCTCAGTCAATGGACGGTCGAAGAAGCCGCAAATGCGCAATACTATCATCAAGCGATGCTAGAGGTACGGGCGGCAATTGAATATTCTAATGAACGCAAGGGCTTGATTGATCCGAGTGACACAACCTATCTGATTGACCGCTACCAATACGCGGCTGATCAAGCTGAGCTGGTGGAAGATGCAACGCTCGAGAAATTGCATCCTAAACTTTTAAAAGTGTGGCACGACACATTTTTGCCTAGCACAAAGTTGTATCTGCGCGCGTTAAAAGATCAGGACCGCGACCTCGCCCGCAACGCCAGCCTGCTGCAAGATGACTGGATCAGATGGCTGAGATTTAATGGCCATAAGGTCGATGTCCCCCCTCCACCGCCGATCCAACAACAATGACCGAGCGCATCCCGAAAACAAGCCTGACTCATCCTTTGCCCTTGGCTGAGGTTGTAATCCCTGGTGGGACAGGGCGCATTCTTTTCACCATGTGTCCCGGCAAGGTTCAACCCGATGCGGATACCGGCCCGTGGAACCGCACACTTGATATAGATATGGATGCCCTGGCGGATCGCAAAACAGTGCGGCTGGTGACGCTAATGGAAGAGCATGAAATTGAAGCCTGCGCTTTATCGACCGCGATATTAAAAGACGCTTGTACTGCACGAAAAATCACTTGGCATCACTGCCCCATTAAAGACTTCAACGTGCCTGATCAAGCCTGGGAGCAAGCTTGGGTAACCGTTGGATCTGATCTGAGAGACGACTTAAGCGCTGGCAAGACTGTTGCGCTGAATTGCCGGGGCGGCCGGGGCCGCGCGGGGTTGGTTGCAGCGCGACTGCTGATCGAATTTGGTGTTTCCCCGGTCGTGGCAATTGACCAAGTCCGCGCGGAAAGACCTGAGGCTATTGAGACCAGAATCCAAGAACAGCATCTAAGAGGTATTGCGCAAATAACATCAATTTGAGGCGCCGTCTTTGGTAACCCTCACGCTCACTTGGCGGCAAGAGATTATAATTTCAATACAAATCTGTGGATTAGATTGCGCGCGACCCGTTATAGACATAGGTAGTTTTGGAACATTTAGCGTGCAGAAGTAAGTTTTGTTGAGGTCGCACGCGTCAATCTCGGGGGTATCAGGTTGCGCCTATATAAGTTGATGTTATTGGCGACCTGTATGACGGGTCTTACGCATCTGTCGGGATCGCCGGCCTACTCTCAAACACTTCCAGACGCCCTGCCTCAGATTGAAGATGGCATCACGGTTTACGAACCCGAGTTCTTTGTTCCTTATCGCCCTAGCCACGCCAAAGATATGCTGGAACGTGTTCCGGGCGCGTCTGTGGTCCTGAATGATTCCGGAGGAACCCTCTCCGGAGATGACGATCGCCGTGGACTGAGGTCGCAAACCACACAAGTTCTGATTAACGGAAAGCGGCTGACGACCAAAGGCAATAGCATTGCCGACTACTTTGAGCGCATTCCGGCTAGCCAAGTTGAGCGCATTGAAATCATCACCGGTAATGTGCGCGAGATTGATGCGGATGTGGGCAGCCGCGTCATTAACGTTGTGCTGTCTGACACGGGTGGCATCGGCGGGACGTGGAGCGTTGGCAACGTTTCGTTTACAGATGGCAAAAATATGCCGACGCTAGCCGGCTCAATCAGTGGTGAGACTGGCAAGTGGAGTTACACCTTATCCGGTGAGACACGCCCACAACAATTGCCCCGTTTAGAACGTGAATTTCTATCTGATCCAGACGGTCAATTGTTTATCGAGCGTACAGAACGGCGGAGCATGAAAAGCCGACGCTACATTGGGCGCGGGCGTGTGGCCTATAGCTTTGGCAACAACCATCAGGCCCAACTCAGCGGTTTTATTGAAAACCGCCCGATCACAAGGCAGTCCGACACAGAATTTGCCTTCAATGTGGATGACTTTGGCAATAACAGTGCGGATGGTGGGACTGTTCGTGAACTGACGGGCCGCGACCTGCAATACGAACTCACCGGTGATTATACGGTCCCCCTCTCCGCTTCCATGACCTTCAAAACGTTGTTTGTGTATGCGGTTGATCAAGAAGACCGTCAAAATGATGGGTTTAGTTTTTTTGTAAATCCGGATGACGCGATCTTAACCAACGATGACACGCGGGATGAAAAAGCGACTGAGAAAATTGTGCGGGGCACGGTGGATTGGGCTATTGCAGAAAAGCATAGCCTTGAAGTGGGCGTTGAGGGGGCGATTAATGCCTTGGACAAAACCCAACAATTCTTTCAAACAATCGGCGGCATACGCACTTCCATAGACGTTTTTAATGCCGACCAAGTGGTCTCAGAAGATCGTGTTGAGACCTTCGCCAGTCACAGTTGGCGACCAGCAAACGCTTGGGAAATAGAAACCGGGGTCGCGGCAGAGTTTTCTTGGCTTGACCAACTCGGCACGGATGTTGATACCAATCGGAAATTCAAATTCGTGAAACCCAGCCTGGATGTTTATTACAAAGCCAGCGACAGAACGCAGGTTTTCGGCTCCATCAGACGGGATATTGGTCAACTTGAGTTTGATGATTTCATCGCCGACCTGGATCGGGATGACGGTCAGATTGATGCGGGCAACCCAGATTTGGCGCCAGAAAAGTCCTGGGATTTTGAGATTGGCACAGAGCACCGACTGGCAAATCAAGCCGGCGTCATAAATTTGCGCGCATTTTACCGTGATGTCAGCGATGTGAGTGACATCGTGCCGTTCGGAACAGCAGACTCCGCGCCCGGAAACTTAGGACCGGGCAAACATTATGGCGCTGAGATTGAAACCAGCTTGCAACTGCGCCAACTCGGTTTAATCGACGGCGTCATCTCGGCCTCTTTCCTGTGGCAAGACTCCAGCGTGCTTGACCCCTTTACCGGGCTTAAGCGCCGCTTTTCTGACCAGGAGAAATACGAATTCAGCCTTGATGCCCGCCATGATGTGCAGGCGTGGGGCATCTCTTATGGCTTGGTCCTCGCCAAAAATGGTCCGGAGATCACCAGCGATTTTGAGTCTTTTGAACGGGAAACAACCGGCCCGGATATGCGCATCTTCTTAGAGCGCCGGTTTGAAAATGGAATCGTGGGTCGCCTGTTTTGGGGTAACTTACTTCAGCCGAAGACAAAGCGTTCGCGCACAGTCTTTTTAACTTCTCAAGCAGACGGTGAGGTTTTACAGAGCGAGTTCAGAACGCAAAAACTTGGTGGATTTTACGGCTTCAGCGTTCGTGGTACGTTTTAGGGAGTCAGCAAGGAGCTCATTTACATGCGGCCTGGGCTTTTCCTCCCAATCCTGATCTTCCTCTTTATCAGCGGCCATGCGTTTGGCGATACGGACGAACCCATTCAAATGGATGAGATCGGGTGTGCGCATCTCAGCGACCTCAACGAAGAAGAGTTCTCTTTTCTTCTGGCGTGGCTGGATGGGTATTTCAATCATATGCATGGCACGGCTGTGCTGAGTGACCAGAGCCTCGCCAACTTGGGAAAGATGATTCAGGACGGCTGTACAGCAACGCCCGAAGGGAACATCATTGACTTATTAAACGAGCGCACGCGTCTTGATGCTTTGGGACAACACCCCTAGCGAAGAGAACAGAAGCCCAGCAGGAGCTTTGAACATGACAAAACCTGTCGCAGCAAAAGCCACTCGTCGCACAGCCTTAAGTACGACAGCCGGTCTTCTCTCAACGGTCATCGGTGCTCATACAAGCAAAGCTTCTGCAAAACGGCAGCTGGATTTCAACAATCCACAAGACCAGCTGTATGCGCTGATGAAAATGACAGGCGACCTGGAAGACGGCAAAGAGACCATCAGTTGGATGAAAGGCATTGTTCACGCGATTTTGGAAGACGGCAAAATTCTGGAACCGCTGTTTTATGCGGGCACTCTCGCCTTCAGCCGATCTTATAAGCAAGAGGATGGCTCTTATAAAAACATGTCCAACTTTACGATTTGTTATATGGACCTTGAAACCGAAGAGGTTTTAGATAGCTGGTACAATCCATGGCTTGAGAAAGAGGTTGAGGTTGTGAATTACGCCTCGACCTTGCATACGATTGTCAAACCCATGTCGCCGATCAATGACCACACCAAACTGCGCGTGGAATGGATGATCGATGGCAATGATGTCATTCGCTGGTCGGATGGCAAGATCGTCAAGGACAACCCAATTACGCCGGACAAATGGCCCCGTGCCTCGGTCGGCAAGACCTACTATAAGAACCAGCAAGCACAGTTGATCGCCCGGCGCGATGAGTTGGAAGACCCCGATGTAACATCAGTGCAAGCCCTGACCATGGGACAGCGACATGGCCCCTGGTACCCCTGGATGCTCATGGGCCAAGATCCTGGCCGCACATACCGTCGTGATGTTTCCAAGAAAGCACGGACGCTGGATGATGTCCCGAATGCAATACCAGCTTATGCAGAGGCGCACTTTCCGGACTTCATGACCGCTCCCACCGAATGGACCGGAGCCTACATTGATCCAGAAACATTGTGGGCCAGGGATATGCCACCCGAATAAAGCCGCGCGAACAGTCTGTTTTTTTCGCGCTTGATATGTAACTGTAGGTTTAACAAGTGGGGCAAAGTACCCAATAGAGACGTGAGACTGAAGCGGGGGATATTCAAAATGCGTTTGCATTGGTGCGTGGCTGTATGTGTTGGCTTTGGACTGTCTGCCTGTTCAGAAGACTATGCCGGTTTCTGCGAAGACGTTGCCATGCAGTTTAAAACGAACGCCTATGATAAGTTCGAGATCACGGATATTATCGATTACACGACTCAGGATAATCCCAAACCGGAAGTCTACGTGCGGTTTACGGCCATGCGCGAAAGCGGGTTCGAGGAAAATCGTAACGTCACCTGTGCTTTTGATATGGACGCAAAGAAATTGGCCGCCACTGAGATCCATGTCGATGGCCGCAAACTGGCCAAAGACATGGTGTCTCAATACAATGCAAGCTTGACGAACTAATTCGAGTTAACCTGACTCAGCCTCCTAACCGCCAACTTCA
Source organism: Rhodospirillaceae bacterium (assembly GCA_040221475.1). GTDB lineage: Bacteria > Pseudomonadota > Alphaproteobacteria > Rhodospirillales > Rhodospirillaceae > WLXB01. The sequence continues at coordinate 114,524 of JAVKEJ010000005.1, forward strand.
GCTTTGAGGTCTTCAATCAGCATCGACGTGTAAAAGTCATCCGTTTGGGCATCCGCATCCTCCAAGTAGCCAGCAAGTTCGGCCTTAGGGATATCAACACCGCACGCAGCAAAATCACCCCGAACATAATGGCGCGGCAAGGCCACCTGAGCAGCTAAGCGCCCGAGTTGTGCAGCCCGACGCCACATGGTTACAGTTTTGCAGGGGTTCTTTTCGTCGATGGTTGTACCAGAGAAATAGAGGTACCCAATAACGAACAGGGACTGTGGGTATTCAGCTTCAACAGCCTTAAGCCGGTACGGCATCGCCTTTTCCCACTGACCGCTATAGCCATAGACACGTCCCAGTTGGTAGTTAAGACGAGGATTTTCAGGATCCAACCGAACCGCCTCTTCACAGGCCGCTTGAGCCTTCTCAAAATCCATAGTGCTGCGAGACACCGGCGGTGCAACGTGAAATGGATCTAAGCCATGTGAGGTTTGGAGATCGCATTCCGTAACCTCTTGCGACCACCAGGGTTCGAGCGTTTCTGAAGATGCACCCCCTGGGTTAAGGGTTGTGCTAACCGCAACTGCGGCGGCCAAGAGTTGTGCTTTCATGTCGTACTCCCTGTTTCTAAATTAGAGCGGAATCTCCGCCGTTTTTACCGTGTCTAGAGTCTTCTGAATGAGATAAATATTGTAGTGGAGTTCTTCTTTAAAGTAGTTGTATCGCTGCTCTGACGTTGAGTCTTTTAAGCGTCCACGGCTATCAATAAATTTGTGACGCCATGCGTCAACTTTGATTTGCCAAAAACACAATACATTGCCGATGGCGCGGAAGTGAGTCTCTACGCTATCGCGTAAAATTTTAAATTTCTCTGGTGTGATTTCTTTCTCCAGAAACCGCTCGACCCTTTTGAACTTGTTAAAATACGTATTAAGTCCGGCAAGCGTATCTCGACCGTATTCCAGAACCTCGGTGGCGTCATCCCGAAGACCGGGAAACCGCAAACAAAGAGTTTGATCCTTTTGCATCTTGCGCACTTCCAGGAGTAATTCTTTAAGCTCTTCGATCATGCAGTCATAGACACGGTGATAGTAGGACAGCGCAAGAATAAGCTCTGAGAGCTTGCTGATGTAGTTCACGATCTCCTCGGGCTCAATCCGTAAACGTTCCGCGATATCGATAAGATTTTTCAAAACTTTTTCCCGGTTCGTACCATCGAGAATGGTTGTGAGGGATGAGCGGTCTGTAATCTCGATATCAGTTCCTTCAAGAATGACGTTCAACAACCCTCTGGAATAGTTATTCAAGTAAAACTGTAAGCGTTTCTTCTCGGCATCCGGAATACTAATGCGCGCCAGTTCCTCATCTGTCAGTTGGTCGCTCATGGCCGCACGCACGGAATACACATCGTAGCTGCGCGCGCCCAGCAACGCGACAAGACGTGTTCGATCTTTATCGGATAGACGCAATTCAGAAATAATTTCTGTCGATGTCCGTGCACCAATCCCAACGCCAGCATCATTGAACATATCAACGACAGGCATAAGATCATTCAAAAGCACAATTTTTGACTGCTGTAGGGACTGACTATCGAACATCCCCCAATTGGCTAGGGGCAATTCGAAAAAAACGTCCTGCAGCAACTGATCTTGTTCAGCACCGGGATCAGACGTCTCGTTCACACTTGCCCCTTTTCACCATAAAATCGACTCGGGTCCCCCCGGATCAAATATTCACGCTAATGTCCGCTTTTTTTATAATAGACTCAAGGCTGTAGCCCTTAGTTGATCACATAGAGGCTTACACCTCTGTTAAAATCAGCAGTTGAAACGCCATACAAACCGAATGGATGCAACATCGTGGGCCACAAATCCAACATACTGTTGACCCCTGCGAAGTGACGCGTCACGTTAGGCTCTTATTTGGACATTCGCGTGGGAGGGGTGGCCATGGCGGCACCATCCGGCGCCTCAGGATTTAGCAACGACAATGACCTTGCTGAGCGCATTCGCGCCCTCAGCGCTGAGTTTGCATCAACCCTAAAAGCCAGTGTCGGGGAATTACGCGACACGTGGGTCTCTCTGCCCCGAGACGCAGACCGTGTTACAACCTTAACCGGTATTTCGCGCATTCAAGATATCGCGCACCGCCTAGCTGGAACCGGAAAGAGTTTGGGGTTTCCCCGTATCAGCCAGACGGCAGCACCACTAGATGGACTATTCCGCCTGCTGCAAGAAAACCAAACACCCTTTACGCAGGAAGAGATTGATCAAATAGATTTGCTCATCGCCGATTTAGAACGCGCCGTGGATATCCCCGGTGAACAAGTCGTACTTGATGATGTATACGCGCCACGCGATCTAAACGGACAGCCGGAAGTATTTCATGTCCTCCTTCTCGGAGACCTCGATGGGCATAAGCAGGACTTAGCCGCACTGAACGACATCGGGTATGAAGTCACAAAGGTTGCAGATGGCGCTCCCCCGCCCGCAGTTCTTGCCGGTGATCCTGCAGCACTCCTTACAGCTGTCAAAACTTTACCGGATGCGCGGAAATGGTTGGAAAAACTTGCACTTTCTGAGCGCATTCCGATCATCGTCGTCGGCGAACATGGGGGCTTTACAGAACGACTGGCCGCCGTACGTGGCGGTGCCTCTGACTTCATAGTGACCCCCATAGACCGCGAAGAAATTTATGCCCGACTGAGCGCCATAGAAGAACGCTTGACCGGCCATCCTCTTAGCGTGGTTATCGCCGAGGATGACAAGACACTCGCAAAGTTTTACCAGTTCACCCTTGAGCATGCAGGCATGAACGTCCGTGTCGTGAATAATCCAGATACGCTGCTCAATGAATTGGCCAGCATGACCGCTGACATCATTGTCATGGACTTGTACCTGGGCTCTTGTACAGGGCTGGAACTGGCACAGATGGTTCGGCAGTTTCCGGCTTATACAACAGTGCCGATCCTATTCCTGTCGACGGAAAGCCGCATCTCCTTACAACTTGAGGCACGCCACCTCGGGGCCGACGACTTTTTGGTTAAGCCACTCAAACCCAGCCAACTGGTCTCGGCCGTCACAAGTCGAGCCCATCGCTATCGGGACCTCAAAAAGTTGACGGACAGAGACAGCCTGACGGGTCTTTTGAACCATACCAATATCCTGCGTGCCCTTGACCGTGAGATCAGTGCCGCCGCTCGGACCAAAACCGAGGTCGTGATGGCGATGGTTGATATCGATTTCTTTAAAAAGGTCAACGACACCTACGGACACGCCGTCGGTGATCAGGTTTTATTGCGGGTCACCCATATGCTGCGTAACCGCTTGCGTCGCGCTGACCATATTGGCCGCTATGGCGGCGAAGAATTTGCCATCGTCATGACCAACACAACCATCAAGACTGCGACAGCAATTCTTGAGGAATTGAGAGAAACGTGCGCCGCCATGGTGCACGAAACGGAGAACGGCTCGTTTTCAGTTACCTTTTCCGCTGGCGTTGCTGCGTTTCCAGCGCTCGCGACAAGCGCAGAAGTGAGCCAGGTTGCAGACGAACGGCTATACGCAGCCAAACATAGTGGCCGCAACCGAATCGTTGCAGAATAAGGCTCCTTAGGGAAACAGTTTTGAATCCCAAGACATCTGACGGCACGAGCGCACCAACTCGTTGGCGTTTAGATTGCCCTCGGTGCCTGGCAAATACTTCAACACACATTCAGAAAAAACCCGTTGCTCGCGGGTGCTCATCAGGCTCGCCGTCTGCTGAGACAGAAAGTTACACGCTGAGCTGATGTGACTGAGGGCAATCGAAGATTTGGTGTTGCCCATATTTTCAAGCCGACAGGTATTTTCATCCATCAGGGGCGCGGCATGGACGGGAATGGCCAGCCCAAAGACCATCCAAATCGGACACAATAGTCTTGTTGCAGATTTACGCGTGCTCAGAAATGGCTTCATTTGATCAACGCTTACAGTGTTAAAGTTGCACTACTGGGACTGAGTGTAGGGGAAGGTAAGATGAAAAAACAATCTGTCAGAATTGTGGGGGCTTTACTCACGTTTGCCTTGGTTTCAACGGCTGAGGCTCAAGACACATCTGATGATCCATACGCGCTTCAAGACGTCAGCGGTTCTCGCTTGCAAGAGTTTGTTGTGAGCGTGTCAGACATCGACCTGATTCTTCCAGCCTTCACCGATGTGTTTAAGTGGAGCGTAAAACACCATGGTCAAATTGACCCGACGGTCATTCGCCTGTGGGGCCTGCCCTTTGGCACAACAGGCCGGGAAGTTTTGGTTGGCAATGCCGCATCACAGTTTGGCTATGTGCGATTGGTGGATTTGGATATCCCGGGGCAAGTTCTGATGCGCCCGGGCGGCCGCTGGTGGGATACGGGCGGCCTGTTCAATCTCAACCTTTTGGTGAAAGATTTAGACGCCACCGAAGCCGGACTGCGCGCCCTTGGCTGGACGGCCCGTGGAGTACAATCCACCTACGCCCGTGGAGAGGACGTTCGGGGCAAAAGTCAGATCATGATCGGCCCGGATGATTTGGTCATTTCGTTTCAGGAACGCCAGGCGCCACCGCTGTCCGGGTGGCCAGCGTTCGACGGTGCCACGCATATAGAAACCGGTTATCAAATCGTGTCCGACCTGGACGCATGGTATAGTTTTTATGCGGACGCCCTTGAGTTTAGGGGCCTGGGTCTGCGAGAGCGCCCGCAGACAGACGCCATCGGCCCCAACGATTACGGACTTCCCAACAACACATCCGAGGGAGCAGGATACCGGCAAGCGAACATTATGTTTCCGGCTGAAACCAAACAATCTCTTGGCGCGCGGCAGTGGATGACAGCGACCGGCTTTGATTTCGAGCCCCAGATTGTGCCACCCAACCTAGGCATCACAACGCTCCGCATCCCTGTGCCTGATCTGGACCATGTTTTGGAGCGCCTGGACGCTGCAGATATTCCGCTCGCCCAGCCGCAACACATTCTGTTCTTAGAGCCTTACGGCGCCGTTCGGGCGGTCATGGTCAAATCCCCCGGGGGATCAGGGCAACTGATCACCCTCTTCGAGCCCGGGGCTAAGCCCATGACAGAAGCCGAACTGAAAGCGTTTTTTAATCCGGGACGATTTGGTGAATGGGTGCGCTTTAATCGGCTGATGGAAGGCACTATTCATTATAAAGCGGGCGGAAACGCGACTGTGACCTGGGAAACAGGGCTGAATGAAGATGGCATTTGGGTCATCAAGGGTGATGCGATCTGCACATCGTGGTACCGTCTGCGCGATTTTAGAGAATTATGTGTGCAGCACTACAACCTCGGCGCTGACACAACCCAGTCCTTTCGTGTTGGTGCGGGACCAGATGGCACAACCAAATTCAGGGCACCGGATACACCGTAACGCTTAAGTGTGGAGAATAGAAAAACAAATGACGCGTAATCACTGCATGTTTCGTGGATTAGCTCTGTTGATGTGTACGGCCCTGTTTTCTGCAGGCGTCGCGGCACAAGACCTGCGCACATTTCGCCGGGGCGGTGCCGGAGACCCTGAAAGTCTCGACCCCCATAAAATTCTCAGCGCGTTCGAATCAACAATTATGACCGACATGTTTTTGCCGCTGGCAACGACCGCCGCGAACGATGACCCCATTCCCGGGTCTGCCGAATCCTGGAGCATCAGTGAGGACGGCCTGACGTACACCTTTAATATGCGCGACGGTTTAACGTGGTCTGACGGCACGCCAATAGATGCTTATGATTTCCTCTACACGTTTCATCGCCAACTTGACCCGGTGATGGCGTCTCGGACAGCAGAATATTTTCGGCCCATCGTCAATGCCGAAGCCATCAGCAAGGGCGAACTGCCCGTTGAAAGCCTGGGCGTTGAAGTGATTGATTCAGACACACTGGTGATCCGGCTCGCCTACCCCGCGCCTTACTTCTTGGATGTTCTTGCCATTGATGCGCGCCCGGTCCCGAAACATGTTGTCGAGAAATTTGGCAACGACTGGACCCGGCCAGAGAACATGGTGATCAACGGCCCATTTAAATTGGCGGAATGGTCACCCGGGTCGCATGTCAAGCTCGTCAAAAACGAGAATTTCTACGATGCGGAAAACGTGATGCTGGATGAGGTTTACCATGTGCCATCCGAAGATTTGAACACCGGCTTCCGCAGGTTTCAATCTGGCGAACTGGATGCGCTGGTTTCTTTTCCACCCAACCAACTCAGCTTTATTGAAGAAACCATGCCCGAGACGCTGCGGGTTACGCCGGGGCTGACGACAGAGTTTTATCTGTTCAACACCAAGCGTCCGCCTTTTGATGATGTGCGCGTTCGGCGCGCCCTATCGATGGCCATAGACCGGGACACACTGGTTAATCGCGTCCTTAGAACCGGTGAAATACCTGCGTACAGCTATATCCCAGCGACAGTGCGCTATTATCCAAACCAGCCAGAAGCGGACTTTGCAGCTTGGACTGTGGAGGAACGACGCACCGAAGCTAAGCGTCTTCTGGTGGAGGCAGGGTTTACGCCAGAAAATCCTCTGGTGGTGCCAGTACGGTACAACACGCAAGACCTTCAGGCGCGGCAGGCGGCGGCAATCGCCGCCATGTGGCGGCAAATTGGCGTAGAAACAGAGCTTCTCAATACAGAACGTAAAATTCTTGCCGCCGACCGTATGAGCAACAATTTTGATGTCGCCCGCTATTTGCATGTTTCCGGTAACTACGACGCAACCGCGTTCATTCAGTTCATTCAGTCTGATCTGAGTTCAAGAAACTTCACTCAGTATGATAGCAAAGTTTTCAATGAACTGTTTGTCAAAGCTTGGCGCACGAATGACCCCGAAGAACGCGCCAGATTGACCTATGACGCAGAGACACAAGCCCTGGCCGAGCACCCTATGATTCCCCTCTATTTCTACTTCGGGCGGCGTTTGGTAAGGCCGCATGTTGAAGGTTGGGTCGATAATGCCCGCGGGGTCTATCCTTCGCGGTGGCTTTCTTTTTCGGACTAATCATTTTTTCTCTTTATTTATCAGATAGTTAGAGAAATCTGAATCGCAGGGTTGGGGAAACGGGCCGCTCTGGTCCAGGGAAAGCAAATCGCTTTGGTCCAGAGAATGACCATTGGACAACTACAATTGCATCCCAACCCCGCCCCGCAGTATATTTAAACTTAAATCTGCCACTTTTGGCGTATGAACTCAGCTTAAGTCAGCATCAGGAGAGGGAAAAAATGGCCAATACAACCACGAGCAAACTCAAGACAGATCGCCCGACCTATGCGTCGGACTTCATTCCATCGGACGTAGAACGCGCTGTGTTCCTCGGCAATCCGGTTCTCGACAACATGATGACCAGCCTGATCGCTCTGGGCGCTGAAGTGTGGTCCAACCGCCGCCGCATGAAGGTTGTGGAAGCCCTGCTTGCCGAGAAAGGCGTCACCGCTGAAATGATCGAAACCTATATGCCGACCGCCGAGCAAGAAGCGGAGTGGCAGAAGGATCGTGATCGCTTCATCGATCTGACCTACTCACCGCTGCTGCGTGAAGGTGATCTGCCGGTGTCGGCCGCGTTTACCCGCGAAAACCGTTAGTATTAAGCTATCTGCATTCGGCATGGTTTGGTCGGAGACTTGAGTCGATCAACAAACGTACTTATCTAAACTTAATATAATGCGATCCGAATGGGTCGCACCGTTTTATTAAATCCGTCTCCTGACGGGCGTATTCAATAAGGAATGTGAGATGATTCGCAGACTTACCAATTTTGTGTCCGCAACATGCACCGGTGCCATTGCTCTGGCTGTTGTCGGTGGACTGACCAGTCAAGCCTGGGCCATTGCCGGCGTAGACTTTCCGCTGGAAGACGACCTGGACTTCACTGAGGTTCAGGAAATGATTGATGCCGGTGAGTATCAAAAAGCCATTTCATATCTCGATTACGAAGTTATTGAGTGGTACCCGGAGAATGCTGAAGCGCTGACCCTTAAGGCTTACAGCCTGCGCAGTATGGGCCGTCATGAAGAAGCCATGGAAACCTACAACGCTGCTCTGGCTTCAGACCCAACACATCAAGGAGCTTTAGAATATCAAGGCGAGTTGTACCTGAAGATGGGCGATCAAGCGGCCGCGCAGGCGAACCTTGAGAAATTATCTAATATCTGCCCCCGCGGCTGTGAAGCCCACGATGTTTTGCAAGCCGCTATTGAGCGCTTCAAAGATGGCGAAGTGAGTTGGGTTCCGCCGACAAAACGCGAAAACATCGGCGAGTAATCAAAAGATTTTAGCCAGCGGCTCACCCGGGTCTCTGGCTAATTTTTTGTCTGTGTCATGAAATATCTGCATACCGCCGTCCGGGTTCCGGATTTGGATGAAGCGTTGAACTTCTATTGTGGCCAGATGGGCATGGTGGAAGTGCGGCGCTTTAAAGGTCACCAGCGTCCGTGTGATATCATTTTCTTGGCAATGCCCGGAGACGATCAAGCCCAGATTGAAGTGGTGTACTACCACGACAAAGAAGACCGCGAGAAATACGCCGGTTTCAGCCATGTGGCCTATCAAGTGGAAAATATCTACGAAACCTGTCAGAAGCTGATGGATAAGGGGCTTACCCTGAACCTTCCGCCCCGCGACGGGTTTATGGCCTTCGTGAAATCACCCGACGGCATATCCTTCGAGTTGTTGCAAAAAGGCGGGCCTCGGCCCCCAGAGGAGCCGTGGGCCTCCATGCCAGATAATGGCACTTGGTAGCGATAGCACTTGGTCAGTAGTACTGATGGCAGCTAACTGCTAATCCCAACAAACGTCGCAGCCTTAACGCGCTCTTCTCTCACGTCCTACTTCATTCTCAACACGGGCATACGGTCTACAGCAGGCTCTGTGAGCGTGCGCAGTGTCGAGACCTGTTCCGCAGTGACTGCAGACGCATTGTTTCCCCAGCCTTCCCGCATGAACGAGACAATATCAGCGATCTGCTGATCATTGAGAGAGGTGCGATATCCGGGCATCCGGTAGGCATCTGGTGTGCCGTCGACTATCAATCGGGAGGAGCCATTCAACACAATGTTGATCAGCGATGCTGGGTCTGGGTCCATCACCGGCGGATTACCGGCCAATGGCGGCAGGTAGGGCGGGTAGCCCTTCCCCGTATCGACATGACAGGATTCGCAGTTCTGCATGTACAGCATTGCGCCTGGCGTTGACCTGCGTTCTGGGCTTCTGAGTAGAGCCACCGTTGACTCATCATAGACATATTCACCGTCATCATGTGCGGGGCTTAACGAGGCTAAATACGTCGCCATACCATCAAGATCTTCATCGCTCAGGTATTGTGTGCTGTTGATGATCACTTCATCCATGGTGCCAAAGGCGGTTGAATGCATATTGCGACCTGTTTTCATATATGTCGCAATATCTTCTTTGGTCCAGCGGCCCAAACCAGCCCGGTTAGACTGCGTTAAATCAGAGGCATACCAGTTGTCGAGGAAAGCTCCGGCAAGATAGCCATCCTCTTTTTCATTCAACGCTACTTCGTTCCAGGCCAGTCCGCGAGGCGTGTGACAAGCCCCACAATGACCCAAGCCCTGCACCAGATAGGCACCACGGTTCCAGGCTTCACTCTGGCTGGCATCCGCAACATAGTGGTCGTCGTCAAAGAAGAATACGTTCCAAATCGCCAGCGGCCATCTGAAACTCAAAATCCAGGGAATTTCATTGGGTGTATTTGGTTGGCGGACCGCAGGCACTTCATTCATGAAGTAATCGTAAAGGGCTTCGATATCTTCAGGGGAAATCTTGGCGTAGGACGGATACGGCATCGCCGGATATAACCGGTGCCCATCTGGGGTAACACCTAAACGAACGGCAGCGTCAAAGTCTTCCAGAGTGTAATTGCCAATGCCTGTTTCAGAATCAGGCGTAATATTGGTGACAAAGATTTCGCCGATGGGTGTGGCCATGCGCAAACCGCCTGCGAAGGCTTCACTGCCAGGCGTAGAATGGCAGGCCACACAGTTTGCGGCTCGAGCCAGGTATTCGCCACGAGACACGTCACCGTTTTGTGGTTGCGCGTGGGCGCCACCAATCATAAGAAATCCAAGAACGGTGCCAACTAAACTCAACGTTTTCATGCGTAATTCCTAGAGTCAGACTCATAAACTGCTATCAATTCAGTGTAATACTAGTCGAGAGAGAGCCTCGCGCCAAGACAAGTCGTTCTGCGAGCAAGATGTAATCATAGCCGCTGTTAACCTGGACGTTCTGGCTATCTGACACCATAATCCGTCCCGAAATTAAACGAATTGCAGGTCTTGCCAGAATCTTGGTCAGACTGGTGTGAATGTAAGAAATGGAAGGCTATTATGAAGAGACGATCCTTTATCGGCACAGCAGCAGCGGCAACGGTCGCCTCAGGCACCTCCTCTGTATTGGGGCAGGAGAACGAATCTGTGAACTGGGATTACATCATTGTAGGTGCCGGAACGGCTGGCCTTCCCGCTGCTATTTTTGCGTCTCGTCGCGGGGCTAGAGTATTACTGATTGATGCAGCTGAATCTGTTGGCGGAACGTTGCACCTCGCCAATGGCCAAGTGAGTGCGGGTGGCTCACACACGCAAGTGGCTAAAGGCATCATCGATAGCCCAGAGGCTCACTATGAAGATGTGATGCGCATCACCGGCGGGCTTGCTGACCCTAATGTTGTTCGCCGCACCACCGATAACGCACCAGATACAATTAACTGGCTGATTGATAATGGCCTGACACCCCTGCCCGACCATCCCGTCACAGGTTCTGATCCGGGACGTCCGACCTATAGAACCGCCCGCTACATCTGGGGTGAAAATGAAGGACGCGACATATTGGCCGCTGTTGTTAAAGAACTAGAGCCTGAGCTCGCCAGTGGCCGGGTCGTGACACAACTCAACACGGAAGTGACGGCCCTGCTGACAGCAGACAATGGCGCTGTTGAGGGCGTTAGAGCTCAATCAGCTGACGGCGAGCATACCTATCGCGGGCGACACGTACTCATCACGACTGGTGGCTATGCCATGAACCCTGAGTTATTTGAGGATTTGGTTGGCCAGCCGGCCTACGCTGTTGGGTCTTATCCTACCAACCAAGGTAAAGGGCTGGAACTCGCGACGTCAGTCGGTGCTGCCTTGCGTGGCAAGGAGCTTCATCGGGCTGGCACAGGTTCTGTGTTAACGAGCGACACATTCCCTGCGAAATTCTATGCGCGCTTCGATACCAACCCGCTACAGCGACCGCCGTGGGAAATTTGGGTCAACAATTCCGGGAAGCGTTTCATCAGAGAAGATGAGCCAATGGCCGAAACACGGGCCTCCGCGCTCGTGAAACAGGACAAATTTCGATACGCTATTGTGTTTGATGATCAAATCTTGCGGACCGCACCCGTTGGTATGACGCGCTGGACCCGCGAACAGATGATGGAGCACTTTAATAGCCATCTCATGTTCCATAAGGCAGACACGCTGGAAGAGTTGGCCGTGAAAGCTGGTTTAGATGCGGCTGGCTTAGTAAAAACAGTCAGCGCTTATAATGAGAGTGTGACCTCCGGAACTGACTCATTAGGTCGGGAATACATGCCGCGCAAGATTGAGAGCGGTCCCTACTATGCCATCATCCATCTTGGCAGTTCAGCAACGTCATCTGTCGGCATTGTGGTTGATGACGAGATGCGCGTTCTCAATGAACAGGGCGACGTTATACCGAATCTTTATGCGGCAGGAGAAGTTCTGGGCAGTGGGGCAACTTTGGGAGCCGTGTTTGCCCCAGGCATGATGCTCACCCCAGCTTTAGCCCTTGGTCGATGGCTGGGCATGACGTTACCGGTTTGACCATGAGCGTTACGCAGATTTGCGATGAACGATGAAGGACCGGGCCGAGACGTGGTACGAGCGGTAATGCTCGACTTCAAACTCGGGGTTTTCTGCCAGCCATCGTCTTAGTGCTGCGCGTTCTCCCAATGTGTTGTCGGCATACTGGGCATCGTATTCATCAAACATGAGCAACGTGCCTTGCTGCAAATAAGGTATGACAAAATCTAAGGCGAGTTTGGCAGGAACTTCCACATCACAATCGATATGGACAAGCGCAGCTTTAGTCGGGCCAATTTTGTTCCGCGTAGTGTCTATATCTTTAGCAAGCGTAACATCGTAAGGCCCCTCGACGGTTAGGACAGGTTCTTCTGGAACATCGGCTAAAAAGTTCGCGAACCTAAAACTTTTTTCTGATGCAGCGTACGTTCCATCAGAGAATGTTTCATCGTCTTTAGACCCGACTATACCCGCGAAGGAGTCAAAAGAAATGAACCGCCGCTTGTTGTGGGGTTGCCGCCTCTTGAAGGCGTGATACGCGCATTGCAACGTAAAACCTTGGAAGGAACCAAACTCCAGGATGTCGCCCTGGATTCCTCTACAATAAAGAGCTGCCAAATCAAACATAGCTGGAACGGTGAGGTTGCCGCCTTTAGAAGATTCAAAACGAAACTTTTCGGCGTTTGTCGGCGGGGGCCACCCGGTGACGATAACCACCGGGATACCTGAATCCTTGTAAGCACCGCATATATTGCCAAGTTTGATCATAGTTTGGGAACTGATCGCGGCGATGAGAACTGCGTGCACCTCCGCTTCAACCACTAGTGGTTCAGTCTTTGCTAGGTCACCTGGTGCAATCTCAACAACATCGACAAAGCTCTGCGCTTTGAGTTCGTTAACATGTTGAACAACGCCTTGGATGGCTGGCGCACATCCAACAATTAGGGTTTTAGCTCCCGTTCCGGCCCCTAAGCCGGCGACACGGCTAATGAGGTGCCTTACATAAAGGGGTTCTTCAGCCAAAGCATTTCCACTTCACTCAATTTCGGCACAGAACGATATCGCGTGCGCACTCTCATACTAACCGTAGAGCAGTACACGGTCATAAAAAAGGATGAAAAAATTAATGGCTAACTGCGCCTGAGGGGGACAGCTGTGCACACCAGTGAGTGGGACATCATGATATTGAGTAGGGTCTGGGTAAGAGAATTTTCTTACATTTTTGCCGATCGGCCGGGTAATTTTTGCCGTACGATAAGCTTCATGGCAATCTAGAGCTCGATTTTCCATATGATTTATTAGCAATTTAAGCCTGATACGTGTGGCATAAAAATTGCATATTTAAGCGAGTCCCACGCGATGGTTCGCGGCGGGCGGGATTGTATTCTTCAATACGATCCTATGGCCCTTAACATTGGTCGCCCCATGACAGACCTCAGTATCGTTGCGTCGATGCCACAAGCGCCTTCGTCAACCTTGCCGCTTGGATACTCTTCTGACACATCAAATTACGACCTCATTCTTGCCGCCATGCTAGGTTCTAGCACCAGCGGGTCGACAGCCACATCGACCATCGGTGGTCAAACGTCCACTCTTGCAGAAAACCAACTGGGGATTTTGCTGGTCGCCCAGAGCGATTACCGCAGTGCGACGGAAATCGCTGCAATGACGCCGCAGCAAATCAAGGGCCTAGCTCCGGAAGAACTCGCTGCCTTTACGCCATCGCAACTCGCGGCCCTGTTGCCGAGCCAAATTTCGGCACTCACAACATCACAAATCCAAGCATTCCAACCCTCACAGGTCGCAGCTTTTACGCAAGCGCAGTTGAATAGTTTGACCATCACACAAATCGCAACACTCACATCAGATCAATTCGCCGTTCTATCGACGACGCAAATCTCAAAGCTGACCGCCAGCCAGGTCAAAGGATTAACGTCTGAGCAAATCTCGGTCCTTTCGGAAGTCCAATTCAGTTCATTTACCACAGCTCAATTATCGGCAATGGGCGCAGGCCGGGTTAAAGGTCTTACCGCTCAACAAATTAGCGCCATGACGCCCACTCGTATTGCCGCATTGACGCCGGTCGAGCTATCGGCCCTGACCCCTGCACAATTGAACGCCTTTACGCCCAACCAGATTGTAACATTTTCAAGCACACAAATACGGTCGTTTACGGTTTCTCAGATTAGCACCCTAGACACACATTTTCTTGCTGCTCTGACGACCAGCCAAATAAGCGCTTTGACTGCACTTCAAATCAAGGGCTTGAACCAAGCGCAATTGAGTACGCTGCCTCAATCACATTTCACTGCGTTAACGGGAGCCCAAATGGCTGCCTTGACGGCTGGACAGTCGAAATGGTTATCAACAAGTCAAATCTCGAGTTTGACCGTATCACAAGCGCGCAGCCTAACGCACATACAGACCGGCGTATTTACCGCGTCGCAAATTGCAGCACTCACACCGACACAGGTTGAGGCATTTTCGGCATCTGGACTGAGGGGACTATCAGCACAGCAGATCGCTACCTTATCCGCAGAACAAGTTGAATCTCTCCGGCCAACCCAGCTCGCCAGTCTCACGGCTGTCCAAATAAAGGGATTTACAGCCCAGCATATTTCACTTTTTAGCGCACTACAAATGACCGCTTTTTCACCAAGCCAAATCGCAGCGTTCACAACCTCACAAATTAAAAACTTCACGCCTGCTCAACTCGCTGTATTGTCAAGAACCCAGATGCAAGGACTGACACAATTACAGGTATCGTCATTCACGCTTGACCAGATCACTGCCGTCGCTCCAGCGCAACTTGCTAATCTAGCGGCAGCTGGCGTTAAGGGCCTCACTGGCGAACAGCTGAATGCGTTATCCCCCGACCAATTTGCGGGGTTAACAGGCGGGCAGATCGCCGCCATGACCACCACGCAAATCAAGCTTCTGTCAGAAACTCAGATCGGCGCGATGGCTGCTAACCGCGTCCGCAGCCTAACCGGCGCGCAACTCAGCGCGATGACACCAGCACAGCTCGTGCAGCTCGACACCGCGCAACTCAATGCCCTGTCTAACAAGGCGCTCCTTGGTATTACGCCAGACCAGATAAAGAATTTACTACCCGACCAAATCAACGGGTTGACTGCGAAACAAATGGCAACCTTGTCGCTGGCCCAGATCAAAGCGCTGACGACTGAGCAGATGATCGCACTGGAGCCTACACAAGTAACGCCCCTTACGGGCCAGCAAATCGCAGCATTCACAACCTCTCAAATTAAAAGTCTGACCGACGCACAATTATCGACCCTCAATATCAACCAAATCCGCGCCATGACATCTGCTCAGTTTGCGGCACTGTCCCCCGCACAGCTTGGGGCATTCTCAAACAACCAGTTCGCCAACATTGGAGCCGCCCAAATGAAATGCCTGACGGCCTCTCAAATGGAGGGGATCTCACCCGCACAAATCGGTGCCTTAAGCGCCTCGCAAACCTCTTTGCTATCAGCGGATGTCTTTGTCGCCCTAAACGATTTGCAATTGGCAGCCATGACGCCAACTCAAATCCAAGGAGTAAAGACGATTCAGATTGCTGCGCTATCGAGTCATCAGATTTCACAGTTTACACCGGCACAAATCGCCTCGCTCTCGGCCTCCGCCGTGAGTGGTCTTGGGGCCGAACAGTCGGCGGTTTTGACCGATGCCCAGCTGTCCTCATTCAATTCCGTCCAAATTGCAGCGCTCACAACAAACGCAATAGGCGGCCTGAGTGTTGAGCAAATTGACAGGCTGTCTGCCAGCCAAATCGCGTCTATGACGAGTTTGCAAATAGCTGCTCTTCCCTCAACTGCCGTGCCCAGCTTTACGAACGATAAAATTGAAGCATTGACGCCCGTGCAATTACGCGGCCTTACCGCCGTTCAATTAGAAAACTTGAGCATCAGACAAATCAACGCCCTATCGCCTAAGCAAATTTCGTCAATTACGTCTTCTGCAATGACAGGTTTCACGGCGGGACAACTTAACGCATTTGAGACTGATCAGCTCGGCGCTATTTTGCCGGTGCAAATTGCAGCGTTATCAGAATCGCAAATCCAGGGCTTAGGCACGCAACAATTTTCTTTACTAAAAGCTGATCAAGTAAAAGGGCTCACCAAGGTACAAATCACTGCGATGAGTGTCGAACAAATTCTCGCATTGACACCCACTCAGATTAAAGCGGTCACGATTGAGGCCGCTGATGGCTTCACCAGTCCTCAGATAGAAGCATTTTCTTCGGAGCTTATCGAGGCGCTAACGCCAGAACAAATCTCTGCGTTGCCTTTAAATTCTACAATAGCACTGACCACACACCACTTAAATGGTCTAACAGCGAATCAAATTAAGGGACTCACGGCGCCACAGATTGCCGCTTTACCGGTCGAGCAATTTAGCGCGCTTAGCGATGAGCAGTTTTCCGCTCTAACAGCGGTACAATTGAAAGCGCTATATGCCAACCACGTAACCGCGTTATCTCCTTCAAGGCTTCAATCGCTGACAGCGCAACAAATCGCTGCTCTATCGGACACTGCTGTTTTAGGTTTAAGCATCGGTCAGATCCAAACCATGTCCACCGATCAAATCGCGGCGCTGACGCCAAGTCAAATAGCCGTGCTGCCCACAGACCTTATTGCAGCCTTTTCCCACGCACAATTTGACGCGCTAACCCTCACGCAGATTAGTGCATTAACTGCGGTTCAAATCGAGAACCTAACCCAGGATCAATGGTTTTCGCTTAGTCCGGAACAGGTCTCCGCAGTTTCAATTCCAAGTATATCGGTCTTGACGCTAGACAGGTTTGAATCTCTGAATGTTGAGCAACGCTCTGCAATCACAGTCAATCAAACTGTTGCTATGCCCTTGTCATTGATAAGGGCGTTTGGTTCAGAGCACATGGTGATGCTATCAGATATACAAATTGCTGCATTTACCGGCCCGCAAATTGCTGCGCTTAACACAGACGCGCTCGCCGCCTTTAGCCAATCGCAAATACAAGCCATGTCGAGCGAACAGATTGCAGCGATCACGGGCCTTCAACTCGCCAGCCTGACGCCTGTGCATATGACCTACTTTACACCAAATATGGTGAACGCTTTAAGCCAAAACGGGATTTCAGGGCTGACGCCGAATCTCGTTTCAGCACTCACTTTAGAACAAACAACAGCTCTCTCGATTGGCCAAATTGCAGCCATCCAGCCCTCAGCAATAAGCGGACTCACAGCTATACAGATGGGAGCCATGACTGGCGCGCAGCTGAACGCACTTACAACGGCGCAGATACAGAGTCTCAATTCCGAGCAGATTGAGGGTCTAACAGCGCTCCAAATCTCGGAATTTACAGACAGCCAGCTAGCGGTGCTGAACGCAGCGCAAGTGGCAAATCTGACAAGTGATCAGATCGGAGCATTAACAAGCTCTCAAATTGAGGCAATTTCTCTGAACGCATGGAGTGGGATGACTTCACAACAGATTACTGGTTTGACCACTCAACAGGTGACCGGCTTATCACCTGTTAAACTTGCCAACTTCACTGGTGCACAAATGCGCGCTCTTACAACATCACAGTTAAGCGCTCTCTCGCCAAGTCAGTTGAATGGTTTAACACGATTACAAATCCGGGCGTTGACGACAATGCAGGTCTCAGGATTGCATAATACTCAGATCGCAACATTAACCCCGGCCCAGATCAAGGATCTGACAGGGAGTCAAATAGCTGCATTGAAATCAGAGCAACTGCAGTCATTGTCGGCTGCGCAGATAAGTGCTTTGACCGCAGCGCAGATGCAAAGTCTCACACCCTTTCAAATCAGTGACCTAAACTACGCCCAACTCAGCGCCATTACACCAATACAAATTGGTGCCCTGACACCGCTGCAGATCGAAAGTTTGCAATCGGAATTACTCGCGGCCCTTTATCCAGATCAGGTCGTAGCCTTCACAGAGTCTCAACTCTCATTAATGTCCGTCGCACAACGTGAAGCATTGCAATCGGCTCTGGCTTAAAATTAGCCTGTAGTGATTCGTAACACTGCAGGACAACTACATCTTTCCTGAGGGGCCCCCAAACTCTGCTCTCTCTTAAAACTTACCCAGCCAAAGTTAACTCGGCGCG
>JAVKEJ010000006.1:0-1234 GCA_040221475.1 Rhodospirillaceae bacterium
TGAACCGCTCCCCGAAGTTGGACCACCCGGCTGGAGATTTCCCGGGGGTAATGCTCAGGGTGGCATGATTGCCTCTGAGCGGTATTGCAGAGCAATCGGCGGCTTGTTGCCGATGGCGCTGTGCGGTCTCACTTCGTTGTAGTCTCTACGCCATTCCTCCATCTTCCGGCGTGCGTCGTCAAGGGTCATGAACCAGTGGGCGTTCAAGCATTCAGTCCTGAACTTGCCGTTGAAAGACTCAATGAAGGCATTGTCCGTCGGTTTGCCTGGCCGTGAGAAGTCGAGCGTTACGTTCTTTTGGTAAGCCCAGAGATCAAGGTCCCGGGAGATAAACTCAGACCCTTGGTCAACCCGGATTGCCTTGGGATAGCCAACGCTTCGGCAGACCTGCTCAAGGGTGCGGACAACATCTTCACCCCGGTAGCTGAAGCGTGGATCTATAACTGGCGAGAAGCGCGAATAGGTATCGACCACGGTCAGCACCCTGAGCCTTTTACCCGTCGCCAGTTGATCATGAACGAAGTCCATGGCCCAAGTCTGGTTCGGCTGTGTGGCTTCAAAACGATCCTCCCGCAGCTTTGCTTTCACACGCCGTTTTGGGGTCTTATTGCGCAGTTGCAGGCCCATTTCCTTGTACAGACGGTAAACGCGCTTCGGGTTCACAGCCAAACCCTCGCGCTTTAGAAGCACGTGAATGCGCCGATACCCATAGCGCACACGGGTTTGGGCAATCTCCCTGATCCGTTGTTTGAGGGCGGCCTGATCGTCGCGGCGGGACTTGTATTGTTGCGTTGAGCGTGGCGCCTTGAGAACCCGGCAGGCACGCCGTTCGCTGACCTGCCAGACAGAAATCAACTCTTCAACAAGCACCCCGCGACGAGCAGGCATCAGAGCTTTCGGCGGACAACGTCCTGCAACATGGCCTTATCCAGGCTCAGGTCCGCAACCAGGCGCTTCAGCTTGCCGTTCTCCTCTTCCAGCTGCTTGAGCCGCTTCATCTCCGACGGCATCAGGCCACCATACTTCTTACGCCAGTTGTAAAACGTGGCCTCAGCAATCCCCGCCTTGCGGCACACCTCGGCAACCGGTGTGCCGTCCTCAGACTGCTGCAAGACAAACGCGATCTGTGCATCTGTAAACTTCGACCTCTTCATGGAACTCTCCTCCTCCCAATACAGGGATCATAAATGGAAAATTCCAGCTCAAAATGGCCCAATTCTTGGGGAGCAGGTCA
>JAVKEJ010000007.1:0-2420 GCA_040221475.1 Rhodospirillaceae bacterium
CTTACCGGTAATTCCGGCGTCAGCCAGGCTAACCGGTTTAGGGTCACCAGAACGAGCCTCCTCCATTTTCTGAGCCAAAAATGACTCCATGTCATCAGGAAGGTCGACCAGGTGCTGCTGGAAAAAGAAAAGCAGGTTGGGCACCTCCAGGTGATTAGACTCGACACCGCGGTGCTGGGCTTCCTGGTAGATATGAGCAAACTCCTCAAAGGCGTCAGAGACCATGTGCAGGCGGTCCAAAGGGTTATCCATTGCGCTTCTCCTTGATCGGCTGAGCATCGCCGGCGGCGACGAACTTGTGGAAGCCGTATTGGTGGTTTACGTAGAGCGTGGCCTCGATGGTGGCCACCTGCCCCTTAAGAGCCTCCCAGGTCTGTAAAGCACCTTTCTTGAGCTGGTTGGCGCTTAGGTGTACCTCGTAGTTATAGCGCCGGTTATCAGGCTCGATCACTACGATGGCTTGGTTGATCTGTTCACCTGTTTTACGGCTGGTGTAGCCGCTAGAAAGCACCTTCCGAACTTCACCAGTAAGCGTCAGCATGTCAGCTCCCAAAGCTCATGGAACGTAGAGATACAGCAGGATCAGACTGGTGATCAGAACCTGCCAAGGCTGGATATCCATCAGGCTATAGGGACAGCCGACCGGTGGACTAAACGCTGCTGGAAAGCCCACTCAGGAATGCCGGCGGGAGTAGCCTCAAGGACTCGGATCAGCGGCACCACGTTCGAGCGATCGACGACGTCACGGGAAATCGCGATGTCGATGCCGTAGGGAAGCAACTCATTGCGATGCCGGTAATACGTGGCCTTCGGCAACGTGTGACGGAGGTCTTCCCCGGAACGCCACAAGATGTAGGTGGAGCGCAGCTTCTGGGGAAGCGACAACTGTTCCTCTGACGATAAAGCGACCTGTTCATTCATCTCCAGCTTCCTCACATATTCGGAAAATAGCTCTCTGGCTCTGTCTGCAGTCATGTCTCTGGCTATCGTAATGTCGTGTTTTGTAAGCTGTTTCTTCTTAATCCTAAGCTCGAGTCGCAACTTATTGTCTGCCCAAGCGGGTATCGGCGTGGACAGAAGATCGTCGGGGAGCTGATGCTTGGATGCCTCGATTTCCTCCCCTTTGCTGTAGACCTTGAGCGCCCAGCGCTGAGAGGTCTTACCCCAGTAAAGCGTTCCCCCCTTCATCTGCGGCCGGCCGTGGCGAGTGCGGGACTTGAACTCGGCAGCGCGAATCCAGGCGAGAACGTCCTGGCGGGTCGGCAACTCATAAGACTGGTTGATATCCACCATGGATAGCGGATAGTCACCGCGCTTGACCGCCCTCACCTCTTGGAGACTCGGAGACAGGCCGAGAGCCCGGCAAAGCACAAGAAAGGTGTCGTACATCAGGGTGACCAGGTCATCACTACCGAAGACGTTATGACCCTGGAGAAACTTGGATGGGTTACCGCTGAAGTGAAGCCCGGTGGCGTGCCCTGCCCCATCACCATCGACGCTTCGCACCTGAATGCTGGACTCATGCGACCCCTGGACCTGCACTCGACAACGGGTAGACCACTCGACTTCCCCATCTGCTGCCAGCTTGCAGACCAATCCGGACTCCAAGGGCTGATGCACAAAGGGAAGCTCGCAGGTCACCCAATCGATCACCAGCGGCCCCCGCGAGTCTCAAAATGAGACAAAAGGCGGGTATTACTGGACTTTCCGCCTTCCCCAATCGTCATGCCCTGACCCCTGTCAATCACTCTACAGAGGGAATTTAATTGCCCCTGTAGAGCCAAGTCAATCCTAAGGAGTGAAAAGGAGGGGTATATTTACCTTCAAAGGAGGAATCTCACTGATGAAAATGCCTCTCGGGGACAACTTAAAGCGCCTAAGGAAGCTCGCAGGGCTAACCCAGGGCCAACTGGCTGACCAGGCGGGCCTTAAGCTTGGCCACATCTCAAAGCTAGAAAGGAACGAGGCGGATGCGAAGGTATCCACCATCTACAAGCTCATAGCGGCGCTGGACTGCTCGGCCAACGACTTGCTGGAAATGCCAACTCAGGGAGGCCTATCCAGGATGTTGGAGCGGAGCCTCAGACTTGCTGAAAAGCTCCCGGCCAAGGACAAAGCAGCCCTGCTTAACCTGGTCGAGAAGTACTACCTGGCTTCTTCAATCACAGAAACGGTGAGATCCACAGGCGGGATCCCGGAGGAAGTGGCGCTAGGGATCAGCTATGACCTGCGGACAGAGGATCAGGACCAGCAGGAAATTGCCCAGATGGTCCACGAGGAAGAAGAAGAGGTGTATCACAGCCAAGTGGCCGAGCGTAGCTAGCGCGGGAGAGGGGATGGGGTGGTGGGGGGGGGCGCGGGGCGCCAAACCCCAAAAACACCCCCAACTCGAAAAAATAAAGCCGAGCATAAAAATAAAA
>JAVKEJ010000008.1:0-72064 GCA_040221475.1 Rhodospirillaceae bacterium
CGTCCTCAGACTGCTGCAAGACAAACGCGATCTGTGCATCTGTAAACTTCGACCTCTTCATGGAACTCTCCTCCTCCCAATACAGGGATCATAAATGGAAAATTCCAGCTCAAAATGGCCCAATTCTTGGGGAGCAGGTCAGGCTCTCAACATGCGGCTGCCGGTGCCAGAAACTCTAAGAGCAAGTGGCCCATAACATGGCGCTTTACAAGCGATAGATTTCGAACGAAACAGGGCGTTCAAATTCCTAACGGTCATGACATCTTAGTTTCATGTTCACCATAGCCCCCTGTTATCGTTGGCAATGAACTTATAAAAGGGTTCAAATTCTTACTTTAGTGGGAAAAGAAAACTGGAATCTTACTATGGGAGATCATGTGGCGAGTCATCCCTCCGAAAATAATCTCGCGGACCGGGCTTCTGGCATAAGCGCCCATGACGACAAGATCAGCCTTTATATCCTCGCATGTATTTATCAGCGCTTCGCCATCACTGAGACCGTCGTGCTCGACGCGATGAATGACAGCTTTGACGCCGTGCCAGTTTAAATAGTCGCTGGCAAGATTTGCGTCTGGGTTGCCTGTAGGAATGTCGCCGATTTGAATGATCGATATAGAATCCACCTTTTCAAGCAGGGGGAGGCTCTCCGACAACGCCTTGCTCACAGATTTACTGCCATTCCAAGAGATGGCAATATGATTCGGTTGGAAACCATCTATATGCTTGGGAACCATAAGAACTGGACGTCCAGTATCAAATAAGCTGGCCTCCAATGTTTCTGTCTCATTAAATGCTACTTTAGAACGCGGTTGATCAACTACGATTAAGTCAGAGAGTCTCCCAACAGTAAGAACTGGATTGTCTAGCCGTTGTTTATCGGGAAGCCAAAAGTAGGTTGCACCGACATGAGACGTAGGTTGTCGGGTCATGGTCAGTGATTGTTTCTTGCATGTCCCATCAAAAGTAGATTTTGCGGACTCGCGCATGTGTTCAATGATTTTTTCTGCCGTCTTATAGAGCTCTCCGTAGTAAGGGCCATTGATGCCAATGCTAAGGTCGCCACCGTAAACTTGTGGGTCTCTTGTGGTATCCGTTCCTAAGACGTGACCATCAAATGATTTGGCTATTTCTAGCGCGGCACTAACAACGTGAGGAGCTGGTACGTCACCGGTTAGTGGCACTAAAATTGTTTTCACAGCGGACATTATTTGACCTTTCAGTACACTTAATAAGAGCGCAAGTGTTAGCTGTGGATACAATTAAGTTTTTGATTGTGGTCAAGTTCACGCGCCAAGGCAGACCGTATCCGGCGATCATTAAATGCTGGTTTATCAATGTCTGAGCACGGCTTTCCATTCGGCTAAGACAGAGGTTCAATGTAGCCGGTCATGTACACGGCAATCACGGCCAGCAAGACGATCCCAATCCACAAACACAGTGTCCCTAACGAGCTTTCAGTTTGACTCCGCTGTAGACCGTGTTTCTTAGTTTTCCACCACTTCCTCATCACCTAAAATCCTCATCCTGATTGTTTCCATAGATAACTGTTTTACGGGCTCACTTGAATGCTTTGCCTTTAATCAAGCCGAGAGGTCGCTTTATTAAGCAGCTATTTTCGGCTGAACTGAATGTTTCATATTGGCATCATCCCAAGCGTCGAACTCGACGTCTCCCTCAGCGTAAGCTTTTATGGCATCAGGCTGATGGATTTGGAGGAAATGACGGCTGCTATCGGACACCAAGCCTTGTCGTTTGAACTTGCAAAGGCAGCGGCTGACAGTCTCAACGGCTAAATTCAGGAAACATGCCATATCTGTTTGGGTCATGGGTAAGTACACCTCGCTGTTATTGGGGTTGTGACTTGCCGATTTGTGCCACATTGACAATATGAACGATGCAACTTTTTCCATCGGCCGTTTGCAGCCCAGAAGAGTGAGTTGATCATGAGCGGATGCGAGTTCGTCGGATGCGAGCCGCACGATATTCTCGCCAAGTGTATCGTCTTGAAGCAGGCGGCGTAAAAGATCATTTTTTCTGTGGCAGCGAATTTCAGTCGGCGTGATTGTTTCAGCGGAATAGGTGTAATGCTTGCCTGCGGTCAAGCCGATGACATCACCAGAAAAAAAGAATCCTACGATTTGTCGCCGCCCGTCGCTCAGGCATCGCAAAAGTTTCACACAGCCCATAACGACCTCATAAACATTGGTCGTGGGATCTCCTTGGGCAAAAATCTGTTGTTTTGCAGTGTATTTCTTTGGCTTCAAGGCGGCATGGTTGATTGTGTGCGTCCTCATGATTGGTTCCTACTTAATTGAAGCTGTCAAAGAACAGCAGTGCGCCATTGATTTGGGCTATGCAGGAGAATGTAATGTTCCTTTGAGACGCCAGAATGACTGTCCCGTAGAATTTTGTGTCGAAATGAAAACAGCCGAAATGATTAGGACACAAGGCTCTACCACTGGTAGTGTGTAGTTAGCACTCGAAACCCTTAGGTTGCCGATAGTTCATGTGATGCGAGATTTAGGAACGATTATTATTGCAGATGATGACGCCAAGGTTCGAAAGCCTTTAGCGCATTATCTCGTCAAAGAAGGGTTCAGGGTTGTTCAAGCGGCAAGCGGCAAAGAGCTAAGATCGTTGTTGGACGAAGAGACGGTTGATCTCGTATTACTTGACCTGGACCTCGGAGATGAAGACGGCCTTGTCATTTCTAAGGAACTTTCCGACCGCACCAGTTTAGGCGTTATTATCATCACAGGCAAAGGCGATGTGGTTGATCGCGTCATCGGGCTGGAAATGGGAGCTGATGACTATCTACCCAAACCGTTTCATCTTCGCGAAGTGCTGGCGCGCATAAAAAGCGTATTACGGCGACTCAAGCCACGGCGCGATGGTTCAGCTCAAAACCAATCTGAATCTGAAGACGCTGCCGTTGTTGTTTTCGGAAAATGGACGTTGAATTTTTCCACACGGCAGCTGACGGACTCAGAAAACAAAGAGGTCGGTTTAACAAGCGCTGAGTTCGCACTGCTCTCCGCGCTTGCCCGAAATCCTAACAGGACGATGACGAGAGATCAGTTGCTGGATCACACGGCTGGCCGGGATTGGAATCCTAACGACCGGAGTATTGACACCTTGATCAGTCGACTCCGTAAGAAAATAGAATCTGATCCAGGAAAACCAAATTATATCAAGTCGATTCGCGGTGTTGGTTATGTTTTGGCGGCGCAGGTCAAGCGAAGCTAAGGGCTAGACGGCCTTATTGATCCGTAGGCTCATTGCTCCAGGGTATTTCGTAATGCAGCGGCAAGTGTGCTTTTCGAATAAGGCTTTTGTAGAAGTTGTATGTGACCGGTCGCGAGCTCGTCGGAATTGATGGCATCTTTGGTAAAGCCTGAGGTGAGAATGATCTTACCTTGATATCCCGTTTCCCTAAGATGACTGGCCAGTTCAGGTCCTGATATGCCACCAGGCATGACCACATCTGTGAGAACCAAGTCTATGTGTTGCCCCTCAGTTATAATGTTTAGGGCTTGCTCGCCTGACTCCGCTTCCATGGTGGAATATCCTAAAGATTCAATCTGACGCAATGCAACGCGGCGCACGCGCGGATTATCGTCCACAACCAGTACAGTCGCAGATTCAGGCGCTGCGGGTATTGTTTTAGGCGATGCTACCAACGGCTCGTTTACGTTCACACTGACCGGCAAGTAGAGCGTGATGACTGTACCCTTGCCGGGCTCGCTATAAAGATTGATGTGCCCACCAGATTGCTTCATGAATCCGTAGGCCATGCTGAGTCCGAGTCCGGTGCCATCTTCTCCGGTTTTTGTCGTAAAGAACGGCTCCATGGCCCGTTCTTTTACGTCTTCAGTCATGCCTTCGCCATTGTCTGCCACTACAACTTTTACATAGCGCCCGGCGAGAACGTCTCCTAAGCTCGCGACGTCATCAGCGTCAAATACAACCGTATCAGTGCTGATGGTGAGGGTGCCACCGGTCGGCATGGCATCACGCGCGTTGATGCATAAGTTCATGATTAGATTTTCGAATTGCACAGGATCAACCGTGGTAAGCCCGATATCCTTCTTTAGCCGCAATTCCATAATAATGTTGCCTCCTAAAGTTCGCCGCAATATGCCTTGGACATTGCGTATAAGGGCGTTTAGGTCGGTTATTTTAGGTTCGAGGGGCTGACGTCGCGCAAACGTCAAGAGGCGCCGTGTCAGGTCGGCCGCCATTTCCGTGGCCTCCAAGGCGTCATTAAGGAACTCTTTGATCGGAGTCTGATCTGAAATTTCGGATTCCACGATTTCTAGGCTGCCCATAATGGCCGCCAGTAAATTATTGAAATCGTGTGCTATACCGCCGGTCAAATGACCGAGCGTTTCCATTTTTTGAGCCTGACGCAGTTGATCTTCCAGAGCCTTAACACCAGTAACGTCAATCCCTGTGGCGATAATCCAATACCTCTCGGTTGACTCTTCATCGGGAGCGCTTCCGTACCACCAAGAAATCGTGCGCCTTGAGCCATCTTTGCATAGCCAGTCAAATGTATCCGGCCCGCCGGTTGGCCGTAAGTTCTGTGCGGACTGAGCTTTGCGTAGGCCGACGCTAACCAGTTGGTCGTATTTTTCTAGATCTTCCGGGGGAATTAGGAAGTCTCTCGGGTTGCGACCCAACACCTCGGCTTCAGTATATCCGGTAAGCTGCTCAGCCGCCCGGTTAAAGCTGGTAAATCTTTGATGTGCGTCGCTTGCTGCAATCAAGACGGCTGCTGATTCCAGAAGAGTGCTACTAAAACTGTATGCAGCTTTCAGCTGTTTTACTATCTGGTTTCGTTCTGTCACATCAACGATGAAGGCTGCAATCAACGTCTTGGCACCGTTTTCGAGTCTTTGCATATGAACTTCGACGTCATACAGAGAACCATCTTTGCGTTTGTGGCGAGTCTCAAAAACGATTTTTTCTTTTTCTTTCTCAACGATGGGAGCTATCAGTGACCGAAACGATTGTTCTGTAAAGTCAGACTTAACGTCGAGTGGCGTCATCGATTTCAATTCGTCCAACGAGTATCCTAGGTTTCTTCTTGCTCCCTCGTTAATTTGGGTAAAAAAAAGTGTGTCCACTTCGAACGTGTATATTTCGTTGAGCGATTGCTCAACCAATCGGCCATAAAGATCTCTTTTAGATTCTGCGGCACGCTGTGATGTGATATCACGTACGATGCCGGTGAAAACTTTATGATCACCGACGACGGCTTCTCCGACGGAGAGCTCCATTGGGAAAAGACTTCCGTCTTTCTTTTGTCCGACTAATTCCCGGCCAATTCCTATGACTTTAGGTTTTCCCGACCGTAAGTAGTTTGCTATATACTCGTCATGATGGCTTCGGTCGGGTTCCGGCATCAGGATGCTGACGTTCTCACCAAACAGCTCCTCATTTGTGTAACCAAAAATGCGCACAGCTGCGATGTTCGCGTTTTCTATCGTGCCGTTTTCATCGATTGCGATGAGAGCATCTGTAATGGCATCAAAGGCGGCCTGAGCATGCGCGAGGTGTACTTGTAGAGACCTCTCTGACTTATGGTGGAGATGATCATTTGACATCGCTTAACCCATTTTTTCGATGGTCGCGATCATAGGCCGCAGATGTTACACCGTCCAATATTTCAAGAATTTATGGCGTGACGTTTCGGTAATGCTGGCATTGCTGACAAATTCCGATGGCTCGGCGGCATCGCACGAGCAGTGGCATCGTGTATATTTAGCCCTTGCGACAAGGCAGGTGGTGAGCCAATCCCCTCTGCGTAGCTTAAAAGGCGAGGGAGATGGATATACCGGGCGGTCTCTCGGACTTCTGAGGCAACGCGCCTGATCACTTGGTCTTTGGAACGACTTAAGATTGAGTCGCAGAATGCGCCTACCTTTTTTTCAAGTCCAATGCATGAAGCCGTCGTGCTGGGTAACACTACCGGGTATGGGGTTGCGTGAAGATACGCGTCAGGCGGGGGAGAAAGCCCAAGAGTCCAAAAGAGCTGGAGGACCTTCGAGACTTGGCTTTGCTGCGAGTCGGTGAGGGCATTAAGGAGAGAATTAGGTCCTAAGTATTCTGCTATGCGACGATATTCCGCCCTTAGACGAAACAGATTTTTTGCCACATGATTAAGATGGAAATTTAAGTTTGTAAGGCCATCATTTTGCATTTCTGGGCACTCCTAATAATTTTTGATGTTTAAGCCGAGACTAATCGGTTGGGCTTATCCGTAGGTTCAATCTGCATCAGCAGGGCGAAACAGTTTTTGATCCCAATCAACATGCCTTTTCTTATTGTCGCTATCGTGTGTTTTGCGGCGTGTTAGCCAGCCCAGTGTCAATTGAGCTGAGTGTTTAGGGCAGCGCGATGAAAACAAGAAAAGGAGATTAAAAGTGACTGAGGTTAAGAAAATTAAACCAGCTGTTCCTTCAGTATGGCGACACCCTTTTGCAACGGTGCGTCATGAAATGAGTGGTCTCATTAATCGGCTGGGTGGTGGCGAGTGGGATGAAGACTGGTTTCTTGGTGGCCCGCTTAGAGCGTCTGCACCAGTCGTCGATATTTATGACACTGACGGTGGCTTCGAGATGAAAGCAGAGCTTCCCGGTCTTGGTGAAAACGACTTTGATCTTACGATTAAAAACGGAGTTCTTGAGCTTTCTGGCGAAAAAAGGCATGAAAAGACGGAAGACAAAGAGCAAGATTCACACAAGTATCATGTTACCGAGCGCTCCTTTGGGTCTTTTCGCCGATCATTCAGACTTCCCGATGGTGTTCAGCAGGATAAAATTAACGCAGTGTTTGAGAACGGTGTGCTGACCGTTACCATCCCCGTTTCTGAAGACAAGAAGCCCAAAGTTCATAAAGTACCCGTAAAAAAGTCGGCTTAATAGGCTCCCCGTGAGATCGGTTTCCCCCACCGATCTCATTCTAAGAACGGTCGCGTGTCGCTTTCGCGCGACCGTTTCTTTTTTGCTCAGATGCTCATTTTGCGATTCTGTAAAAATTGCCATCATGCCAACTTTAATGTTGACCCCAGTCAATAAGCGTCTGGAACGAGCGATATACCTTTACTCCTGAGATCGTAATTTCAATCCCGGCCAGTGGAGGTGATCATGGCAAAACGACAGAATGGTGCATTCGATATGAACGGACTAGGGCAAGACCAAATGTCGATGCTCGCAGCGGCAAACGGTACTTTTCTCGGTATGCTAGCCAAGGGGGCTCAGAACTATGCTGAAAGTGTCGGGTCGTTGACCAAAGAGTTGTCTGACTTTCTCTGTGAACGGTTAGAGAGAGACGTTGCCTACGGTGAAAAAATTGCAAAGTGCAAGGACTGGACTGACATCTCAGAAGCGCATCAGGAATGGCTCCAAGAGGCAGGAGAGGAATACGCTGCTGAAGCAAAAAAGGCAGCGGATATTAGTATGAAGTTCTTATCCAATGGATCTGCAATGCTGGCCAACGGTTCGGACAAATCTTCCATCAAGGGCAAGTAAATAGTCTAACCGCAAGGGCGTTCGGTTAACTCTGTAACCGAACGCCACGCGCATTTCGGTACATTTCCGTTGCGTGTTTTCATGTCTATGGCCAGCCGGGGCAGGTGTGAAACAGATCGGTTAGGGCGGCTGCTGTAATGCTTTTCCAAAAGGCACAGAGGCGTAGTATGGCAAAATCGGTCAAATCGAATACTGAGAATATAGTCGAATTCCAATCGCCCCAGGGTAAGACAAAGCCTAAAAACCTGATTAACGATTCACAAGTTGCTATCGACAACCTGGACCAGTCGGCCATGCTTTGGCCATCAATCTATACTAAGTGGCTGAGCGAAGTCGGAGCGGCGTCATGGCCAGGGCAATATTATTCCTGGTTGCCGGAGATTTTTAAGGCAGGAGAGCAAACCGTATCATGTGCTCCGGCGTGTCCAGAAGAATCGGACAGCACCTATTTGGATGGCCCGGCAAGCATTGACCGGCTGCTTCAGGCATCTGTCGCCAAAGCGACATTAGGTCTTTCTCCGGCTTCGCTTTTTCTGGCGTATATTGATTGGGCTATACATCTCGCGATGGCGCCTGGGAAACAACAGCAGCTTTTTCAGAAAGCATTACGCAAAGCAGCTCGGTTTGGGACTTATGCATTGCGGGCTGCCGCGCATACTGAAACACCGCCCTGCATAGCACCGCTTCCTCAGGACCGCCGTTTCTCGCATCCTGGTTGGCAGCGATGGCCACACAATCTTATCCATCAGTCTTTTTTGTTGTCACAGCAGTGGTGGCATAACGCTACGACCGGAGTTCCCGGCGTCGAGGGTCACCATCAAAATGTAGTCACATTCTCCGGGCGTCAACTCTTAGATGTGTTCTCTCCATCTAACTTTCTATTTACTAACCCCGAACTTATCGAGGTGACCACTGAAGAAGGAGGGCAGAATTTAATACGAGGTGCCGTAAATTTCGTGGAGGACTGGGAACGAGTGGTTGCGGGACGCCCACCAGTGGGCAGTGAAAAAATACGCGTCGGTGAAGACGTGGCCGTTACGCCGGGGCAGGTTGTTTATCGCAATCATCTAATCGAATTGATCCAATACGCTCCGCAAACCGTGAAAGTGTATGCCGAACCTGTCTTAATCGTGCCGGCCTGGATCATGAAATATTACATCTTGGATCTTTCGCCTGAGAATTCTCTGGTTCGCTATCTGGTTGCGCAGGGCCACACAGTATTTATGATTTCGTGGCGCAATCCGACTGCCGCGGATCGGAGTCTGTCCATGGAAGACTATCTGCGGCTCGGTATTTATGACGCTATGACTGCCGTTGGTTCGATTGTTCCGAAGCGTCCGGTGAACGCTGTCGGATATTGCCTAGGAGGAACATTGCTGGCGATTGCAGCTGCGGCAATGGCGCGGGACAAGGATGACCGGTTCAAGACCATTTCGTTACTGGCGGCTCAGATCGATTTTACCGAGGCTGGGGAGTTAACCCTCTTTATAGATCCGAGTCAGTTAACGTTTCTTGAGGCCATGATGTGGGACCAGGGATATCTAGATGCAAAGCAAATGGCCGGCGCTTTTCAAATGCTGAGATCCAATGATCTTATTTGGTCACGCATGCTCCGCGATTACTTGTTGGGGCGGCGCGGACCTTTAACAGATCTCATGGCATGGAATGCGGATGCGACGCGGATGCCGTACAAGATGCATAGTGAGTATCTGCGTAAATTGTTTTTCAATAATGATTTTGCTGAGGGACGTTACAAAGTTGGTGATCGTCCCGTATCATTTTCTGATATTCGAGCGCCGGTTTTTGTCGTGGGCACAGAGAATGATCATGTTGCGCCCTGGGCATCAGTGTACAAAATTCACAGGGAAGCGGATACCGATGTAACTTTCGTTCTTACCAGCGGGGGGCATAATGCAGGTATCATCAGCGAACCCGGTCATGCCAGGCGTCATTTCCGAAAAACGCATACGGCGCATGACTCCCAATTTATTGATCCACAAACTTGGTTTGACGCGACAAAACCCGAAGATGGCTCATGGTGGCCGACGTGGAACGCGTGGTTGGCTGATCATAGTGAGGGCAAAGGGGACCCGCCCCCGCTTGGAAGCCCAGACGTTAATTTGAAACCCTTGACCAAGGCGCCCGGTACTTATGTCCTCCAAACATCTGTTGCTTGAGATTCGTAATGGAAAGCAAGTAGATGGGGGCCGATTGGCTTGTGTCCCCTCTAAGTTATTGACCTTAATCAACATTTCTTATTTCGACTTAGTTACCTTGCCTTTCTGTCCAACTCAGTCTTAGTGGAGCTAGCTGTGTTAAACAAGAAACCGGGCCGGGTTACTGAAATCGTCGGGATCTTTGATTGTGTCGAGGGTCTTGAAAATGCAGTCAGCGAATTAATGCGGCACGGCTTTGATCGTGCACAAATAAGCCTCCTTGCCGATAGTACGGCTATAGACGAAAAAATGGGACATACTTACCGTCGTGCCGAAGTGCTGGCTGATGACCCTGACGCACCACGCGTTGCTTATGTCTCGCGACAGTCCATTGGTGAAGCCGAAGGTGCTATGATGAGCGGCTTGCTATACATCGGCGCAATTACCGCTACGGGTTTGGTTGTTGCAAGTGGCGGAACCCTGGCCGCAACCATAGCGTCAGCCGCTACAGTTGGTGGATTTGGCGCTCTTGTAGGGTCTGTTCTCGCAAAAATTTTGTCCCAACATCACGCCGCCTATCTGAGCGATCAGATAGATCGTGGAGGTCTTCTGTTGTGGGTTTCTATTCTAAATGAACAGCAACACGAGCGGGCCGATTCAATCCTTAGATCGGCGGGGGCCCATGATGTCCAGGCGCATACACTTCCCTCAACAAGAACGAAAGTTACGAAATATGGCGACCATGAAGTGGTGCAACATCTTGAAGGGCTGTATGAAGTGCGTGGTCAGTTTTATCGTGATTTCTCTGCAGCGTTAAATGCGGTTAATCTGCAACACGACAAGGATGTTGTTTTTGGGCAAAAACAGGTTGTGACTGGCGGTGGCCACTAAGTAACTTGGCGCTTTCACACCTACAAATATGCTTTGTACAAAGTAGCTCTTGACGAACGTCAGGGCTCTGCGACGCGAGATATTCGTTTGTCATCCTAGTCACATTTTGAACTAACAGGGGAACAAGTCATGAGAATTCTGTTTATAACTTTTATGCTTACCTTTTCGTCCGCGTCACCTGTTTATGCTTCAGAATGGTTTGATCTGGAGGAGTATTATCGGCTTAAGGTAGAGGATGAAGGTAAACTTAGTCAGTTTCTTGGCGCGATGTACGAGACGGCGTTTTATGCTCGCAATGTGGTCGAAGGTGGGGTGATCTGTGCAACGCCAAAACCGCCAACAGTTCAGGAATTAATGTCAGTCATTGAGGAGGAAATACAACGCCCCACAAATACGATGCAAATACAATATGACAATAATTCTCACGTCGCGTTTATTCTTGTTAATGGCTTGGTCGCGTCTAAACAATATGGATGCAATTAAAGCCTCGGCGAGCTTGTTCGCGCTCCCTCGTCATATGACATGATATCTGTCGCTTTGTTCATCGTTAAGCACCAAGGGGGCTCTAAAAAAGCAAAAGCTGTCGCAGCTTGAAGCATAAGCAAGTTACTGAGGGTCGATCAGTAGCAGGGGGCTCCCCCGCGCTGGCAGTCTCACCGAATTCAATTACTCGGATGCTATGCGGGACTCATATATGAGCTAGACTTAGGATTCTTTCGATATCTAACCCGCTAGACAACTGACTACGCTGGGGGCGAGTATTGATACGGTTGCACACGGTAATCGGTAAAACGTGGTCCGAACTGATTTAATCGAATTTCTGAAACACGTATTCTAGGGTCGACTGATTGGTCTGACCTCAGCGGATGTTCTGATTTGGTGCTCCCACAGCGGCCCTAATAACTTCCATACACTCATGACAATGCTTAGCCGCGCCCCATTGACTCGGCTCAATGCGTGGCTTGGTTTTTCCTCATAAATTTTGCCTTGGATATAGAGGCAGGCGGTGTGTTTTATGAGGCAGGGCATGATGTCACGCGATTGCAACCGGCGAAGGCCGTTCGTATGCCAATTCTCAGAAATTGGGCTCGATGATATTGCCCTCGTCGGTGGTAAGAATGCGTCACTTGGTGAGCTTACCCGTGAACTGTCCAAATCCGACCTAAAAGTGCCGCCTGGCTTTGTGGTCACGTCTGCAGCGTATGAACATTTTATTGAAGCTGCTGGCATTGGCCCAGAGATACGAAATCTGCTAGCCGACGTTGCGGATAACGACCTCAAAAAACTGTCTGATCAAGGCGCTGCCATACGCAAGTTGGTTTTGGAAACGGCCATGCCCTCCGATCTTGTGGAAATAATCCAGCAAGCCTATGTCACCCTAGTAGAGCAGGTTGGTGGGCGCCCAGCGCTTGCGGTACGCAGCAGTGCTACCGCAGAGGATTTGCCTGGTGCATCCTTCGCTGGTCAACACGAAAGTTTCCTTAATGTTAGCGGGCAGAAGAATCTTCTAACGGCCTGTCGCCAATGTTTTGCCTCAATGTTTACAGACCGCGCGATTGCCTATCGCATTAAGAAAGGTTTTGAGCACGCGCAGGTAAAAATGTCTGTAGGCGTGCAAACTATGGTCCGTGCCGATAAGGGGGCGTCTGGTGTCATGTTTTCGATTGATCCCGAGACCGCTTTTCCCGACGTCGTGGTCATCAATGCTGTTTGGGGGCTCGGCGAGGGTTTGGTTCAAGGTACCGTTGATCCCGACGAGTATTGGGCCTTTCGCCCCCTACTGGATCGAAACGACTTGCAGCCCGTTATCTATAAGAAGCTAGGGGCAAAGCAAAAGGCCGTGGTCTACAGCCGTGGCGGCGCGACACGGCTGATAAGTAAACGACGGTCCGAGCGCGATGTGTTTGTGTTAACAAACAAGGATGTAATCGCATTGGCACGCGGTGCGGACCATATCGCCAAACACTACGGCCAGCCCATGGATATTGAATGGGCACAAGATGGCCTCTCAGGCGACTTCTTCATCGTTCAGGCTCGCCCTGAAACCGGACACGCCTTACGCCAGGATGCGGGACTTAAAAGTTACTCGGTTAAAAACCTCGGGACGCCACTGGTGTCTGGCCTGAATGTGGGCGAAGGCGTGGTGTCGGCGCCGGTATGCCGCTTGGATAGTGCGGCTGATATTGGCTCGTTTGTTCCTGGGTCTGTTTTGGTGACTCCGATTACGGATCCGGATTGGGTTCCCATTATGCAACAAGCGGCCGCAATTGTGACCGATCATGGCGGCCGCACGTCCCATGCAGCGATTGTTTGCCGTGAAATGGGTTTGCCTGGAATCGTTGGCGCGTTAAACGCAACTCGTATTCTGGAGACGGGTCAGATGGTTACGGTGTCTTCCCTCGATGGCACAGTGTATTCCGGTGAGGCGGATGTCGACGTGGAAGCGGTCGATGTCGAATCGATCCCAGCTACTCGCACGCAGGTTATGCTTAATCTTGCTAATCCGGCTGCGGCGGCTCGGTGGTGGCAATTGCCGTGTGATGGTGTCGGCTTAGCACGCATGGAGTTCATCATTAATACGGCGATTAAAGCGCATCCAATGGCACTGGCGCATCCCGAACGCATATCTGACCAGCGTGTGCGACGCGAAATTGCCAGATTAACCCGGGGGTGGAGCGATACGGGCCAGTTTTTTGTGGATCACCTTGCATACGGAATTGCTCGGATCGCTGCCGTTTTTCATCCTAAGCCGGTGATCGTGCGGTTGAGCGATTTCAAGTCGAACGAATATGCTTCTCTCATCGGTGGTTCGGTTTTCGAACCACAAGAGGATAATCCAATGATTGGGTGGCGTGGAGCGAGCCGCTATTACAGTCCGGACTATGGGGATGGTTTCGCGTTGGAGTGCAAGGCCCTCAAGATGGTGCGCGATGAGATTGGGCTGAAGAATATCGTCATAATGGTACCATTTTGTCGCACTCTGGAAGAAGCGGATCGTGTGCTCGATGTGCTAGCCAAATTTGGTCTTCGGCGCGGTAAAGATGGCTTAAAAGTCTACGTCATGTGCGAAGTACCTTCGAATGTCATTCTCGCGCCAGAGTTTGCTGAGCGCTTTGATGGTTTCTCGATTGGCAGCAACGATCTTACGCAATTGACTCTCGGTGTAGACCGAGATTCTGAACGCCTAGCACCGCTGTTCCGTGAAGAGGATCCAGCTGTAACCAAACTCATAGAATCCGTCATTAAGGATGCACATGTGGCTGGGGTGCCGGTCGGGCTTTGCGGTCAAGCTCCGAGCACCAAGCCGACGTTTGCCGAGTTTCTTGTCCAGTCAGGCATCAACTCGATATCTGTTACTCCGGACAGTTTTGCGCGTGTTAAAGGTCATGTGGCCTTTGCTGAGGCGGCTCTCCAAAGGCCGATCTTCTAGTTAAGTGTGCTTGTCATTCATCGGTTATTTCGACACTTTTCAAGATTACGTGAAGTGCATCAGGATGACTGGCATCCTCTGATACCTCAATGCGTATGTCCGCGCCTGCAGCACAGGTTCCTAAAGCGCATTGATTGTAGTGGTCTCTAAAATGATCGGCTGACATCTGGCTGAGTGCGCCGAGCCAGACTGCAACTTGGCTGATCTGCACGCCTCCGTTCTGTTCTGACACCGCTTCTATTTGGCGCAGCAGACTCCGCATCAGGGTACCTTCATGCATTTGTACTCGCGTATAATCTATGCCTTAGGGCCTTCACGTCCTTACGAACATTGATAGCCGTTGACCAGGCCGCTTGAGCAACCATAGGAGACAGAGTCTCTCTATGCTCGAAATTTTCACCGACTATGGAGAAGATGATAAACTCCTTTGGCCGCGTCCCAAGCGCTGTCGCCATTCGTATTGCTTCTGCGACGCCTAGGCCGTGACTCGAAGGATCAGCAACGGCGAGCGGCACGGCATCGGTCCTAAGGTCAAGCCGGATGACACTCCCTGGCGCCTCTGCTCCCCATGCGGCATCAATCAAAATGACGGCCTTTGCATGGTCCCAGCACGCCATGAGATCGCTGGCTTCGCCGCTCACCACCTCTGTGATGACATCTTCTGCTAAGGTACCTTGGAGGTGGCGGATGACCATGGGGCCCACTCCGTCATCGCCGCGAAACCTATTGCCGACGCCGATCACGACAATGGGCGTTACCATTTGTGGTCCGGGTGCGGTCATTGCCGATCAATGTCCAAGGTTAGAAAATGCGTAGCACACGAGATGCAGGGGTCGTAATTGCGAATGGTTTGCTCGCAGCGCCATTGCAGGTCTGAGTCTGAGAGGTGCTGTGATCGCGTTGCGACATCTTTGAGGTCTTCTTCAATTATGGCTTGGTTTTGTGCGGTTGGTGGAACAATTTTGACGTCCTCAATTACCCCGTTTTCGCCGATTTTATAACGTTGATAAAGCAAGCCGCGTGGAGCTTCGATAATGCCAAACCCGGTGGTGTTTTGTACTTCAACTTTCTCAAATGGCAGGTCCGGTCGTTCGTAGGTGCGAATGATAGAGAGTGCTTCTTCGCAAGCGTGCAAAACTTCAATACTCCGCACGATAATACTCTGAAATGGATTGTCGCACCCAGCATGTAGACCGGTCTGCTGCGTGACAGCTGCAGCGCGAGGGTTTAATCTGTTACGGTTAAGAGCAAAGCGTGCCATGGGGCCCACGAAGTAGGTCTGCCCCGCGGCGGTTTTCGAATAAAGTGCGGTTGAGTGTGATTTTTGTTCTTCGGTGAAGTTCTCTTCGTAAGACTCAGGGTTAAGACTCAAGCCGGAGGACGTTTGCAGAGTTCCTGGTTCAAGGGGGTAACCGGCTGCCGTTTGCAGGGCGACATACTCATAGGAGCGGCTATAGTCCGGGAAGGGCAAGTCTGCCGTCCAGCGAACAGTTTCCTCCGCCGCGTCACAGGCCCACATCAGACGCTCAGTGAGGCTATCTAGTTTCTTGCGTGTTGGAACTCTATAAAATCCACCGACCCGTACGTTAACAGGATGAATCTCGCGACCGCCGATCAATGACATGATCGCATTGCCGACCTTCTTCAGCTCGAGTCCACGACGGACGATATCTCCATGATCGCGGGCCATTTCCATGGCATCTGGATAATTGAGGAAATCAGGCGCATGCAGCATAATGATATGCAGGACGTGGCTAGAGATCCATTCGCCGCACATGAGCAGTCTTCTCAGGTCCCGAAGAGGCTGAGGAATGACAACCGAGGCCGCGTTTTCAACGGCGGCCACGGCACTGAGCTGATAAGCGACAGGGCAGATGCCGCAAATACGCGCCGTGATGTCGGGAGCCTCGCTCGCATTTCTGTCACGCAGAAATGCTTCATAAAACCGAGGCGCTTCAAAAATACTTAATTTTGCCTCTTCGACCTTGCCGTTGCGAATACTCAGTTTTAGCGCTCCTTCGCCTTCGACACGGGCAAGATAATCAACCTTGATGGTCCTAGTCGTCATGGCGAGCCGCTTCTTTGGCGAAAGCTTCTGCACTGGTATTAAAGGTCCTAAGAGACTGTCGAATGTCGCGTTTGCTTGCCCCGAGCGCCCCCCATTGTTCTGTTAAACTGGGTAAGTTAGGAGTCTCCATGGGGCCAAAACAACCGTAACACCCTCTATCACAGGCTGGGCATAAGGCGCCGCATCCCGCTTGGGTGACGGGACCCAGGCATGGAACACCGCGCGCTACCATGACGCATACCAAACCGCGGCGTTTACACTCCATGCATACGCTGTAGTGGGGAATATTCGGTTTTCGCTTGAACAGGAACGCTGTAATGACCTCAAGAAGCTGTAGCTTGTCGATAGGGCAACCGCGGAGTTCGAAATCGACTGGTACGTGCGCCGAGATCGGCGTTGAGGTGGCAAGGCTATCAATATAGTCCGGTTTCGCATATACGATCGACATGAACTCTGCCGCATCGCGGCCATTGCGGAGTGCCTGAATGCCTCCCATAGTGGCGCAAGCGCCGATGGTTACGAGATAGCTGGACTGCTGGCGGATTTGACGGATGCGCTCTAGGTCGGCAGGGACCGAAATTGAGCCCTCAACCAGAGACAAATCATAAGGGCCAGCGATCTCGTTCCGCGTTGCCTCTCGAAAAGAGGCAAATTCTACCGCTTCTGAAAGGGCCAACAAATCATCTTCACAGTCGAGAAGACTGAGTTGGCACCCGTCACAAGAGGCGAACTTCCATACAGCCAGTTTGGGTTTTGAATCAGTCATGATGTCTCATATTTCCGCCACCGTAAGCAGACGTTCCACAGCGCTGAACGGCAATACTGGGCCGTCACGGCAGAGTATGAATGGTCCCAATTGGCAACGGCCGCATTCGCCGATAGCGCACTTCATATTGCGTTCAAGTGATAGATATATATCTGATAATGCAATATTCTTAGCCGTTAACGCGCGACCGACGAAACGCATCATTACCTCTGGCCCGCAGATGAAGAACTTAGTGTTGGCGGGTTCAAGTTCTATCCCGTCCAGAAGTTTAGTCACTAGGCCAACATTTCCAGTCCATGTCTTCCCCGCGCTATCTACGGTGATCCGAACATCAATGGCGCCGTCCGCATTCCATTCCGAAAGCTGGCCCTGAAACAGGACCGTGTCGGGAGATCGCGTGCCGTACAGAAGGGTCACGGTCTTATAGTTTTTGCGTTCAGCAAGAATTTCAAACAAGAGCGACCGTAATGGGGCGAGACCAAGGCCACCCGCAACAACGACAATGTCGCGGTCCCTTGCCTGATCTAATGGCCATGGTTGACCATAAGGTCCTCGAATTCCAATAACAGACCCTGGCTGCACTAAAGTAAGCGCTCTTGATACAGCACCAACGTTGCGTACAGTAACAACAAGCTCTTTCGCCAGTGATGGATCACCACTCAGGCTAATGGGAATCTCACCGATACCGAATGCATAGGCCATCACGAATTGGCCCGGTGCAAACGCGAATTCTGAATCCGGTATCGGTGCTTCGAGTCCAATTGAAACGACGTCCGGAAGCACATTTTCGACCCAGCTAACGCGGACGAACTGTGGCGTAAGCGTGTGAATTGCAGAGGGTATGTCAAAGGACATCATAGGGCACGTAGGGTGTTTGACGCGGAATAGAGGTCTAGCGCCTGGAGTCGTGCGCAGCGCAATCGGTCGACCAGCATGGGGATGAACTGTTTTAAGAACGCATAGCCGATCTTTGGATCCGCGTCGCTTTTATCCCTTAGGCACTGAGCATCAAAAGCCAAAGCCCGCACAGTCTCGATAACACGGGCGTCGTAGTCCCACAGGTAAGGAGGAACGAGCCACGACAAGCCAAGGCAATCCCCGGCAGCCAAGGAGTGGAATATGAAACCTCCGCGGCCCGGTATGAAGGTCTCAAGGGCTACCTGTCCTGACCGGATAAGATAAAAGTGATCGGCAGGTTCTCCTTCCCGGCATATCAAATCGCCTGTTCTAAACACTATGTTGCGGCAACACCCCGCCAGTGTCGCGAAGATGATCGGATCTACGTCTTTTACGAAGGGATGCTCGCTTACCAAGTCTTCTATGCTACGTTTCTTGTGCATGGTTGACCTCCGGTTGCTCAGTGGATGTAATCGCCTTTGCTTCCTTCGTAATGTCAATTCCGACTGGACACCATGTGACACAGCGCCCACAGCCAACGCAGCCTAAGGTTCCGAACTGGTCGACCCATGTGCTCAGTTTATGACTAAGCCACTGACGGTAACGGGAGCGGCTAGAGGTGCGGATGCTGCCGCCTGCTGCATAAGTGAAGTCGAGAGAAAAACATGAATCCCAGACCCGCCAGCGCTCGGTATGATCACCATCGAGGTCAGTCCGGTCTTCCATGGTCGTGCAGTAACAGGTCGGGCAAACCATGGTGCAGTTACCACAAGTCAGGCACCGTTCTGCAACGTCATCCCAATGGGAATGATCTAGGTTGGCACCAATGGCACTCGCTAGGCCGTTTGTGTCCAGGGTACGTCCCATCTGCTCTGCTGTGCCACGGATTATGCTTTCAACGAGTGAAAGGTCGGATGCGTTGGCAGGTCGCACGGGCAGAGCCGCAATGACGTCTGCACCTTTCCTACTCCCGACTTCTATGATGAAATCATGCCGGTCACCATTAAGAACTTCTGTTAAGGCAAGGTCGAAACCGCTGGTCGCCTGCGGTCCCGTTTTCATTGAGACGCAGAAGCACGTTCCGCCGGCAGAACTACAATTGATTGCAACGATAAAAAGACCATTGCGACGGGTCTTGTACTCTTGATTTTCTCCCACCACGGTGTCGAGAATAGCAATGGCGGCCAGGTCACAAGCCCGAACGCCGAAAAACGCGAGTTGACCAGTTTCCGCCACATCTCCGAGTTCAATTGCGAAGGCGTCACCGGACCGTTTTGCTCGCCATAGGCGCTCTTCTTCTGGGCGAAGAAATTTCTTCCATGACCCCGGCCCATTGGAAAAACCGAAGTAGGCGTTGTCGTCTCGTTTCTTGATTTGATATGTCGCGGCGTCCTGAACTTCCGTCCATCCACGTGGGAGGGCATCGATAGACTTCAATGGAGCATAGTCAATTGCACTATCACGCACTGTGGGTCCGATCACAGTATAACCGAGGCTGATAAGTGCGTTGAATAGCGACTCCAGCGCGTCCGTTGCGAGTAGCCAGCGCGAACCTGTTTTATATGCATTGGTATTAGACATCGCAGGGAGTACGTCCTCTGTATACCGCAGATCACGACCATTGCTGGTACGATAAATCAGACTTGATTTTGGCGCTTTGACGCCAATCAAAAAGCCTGCTCAGCAGATGCGAGGCAGCGGGTCGTCCTCAAGTTCTTCAAGGAGCCGCTCACCGCCTAACTCGGTTTCGAGGAGTACTGCACCAAAACCATCCTCGATTTGCCCGATTATCGCGGCGTCTCGGCCCTGCGGCAAAGTTTGCCACCGACTCAGCGCCTTGTCGGCTTCGTCCTCCGCGACGATCGCAACAACGCGGCCCTCGCAGGCCAAATAGTAGGGGTCGTAACCGAGAGCATCACAGATGCCTAAGACAGGTTGTTGGACCGGTATAAGAGTTTCCCATAAGCGGATTCGAGCGCGGCAAGCAACGGAAATTTCATGAGCCACGGTGGCCAGTCCGCCTCGGGTTGGATCCCGCATAAAACGAGTGCCTTTCAAACTATAAAGAGCTTCGGTAAGCGGCAAAACGCAGGCACAATCTGACTGCAGTGAGCTTGTAAAGCCGAATTCCTCGCGGGCGAACATCACTGCTGCGCCATGGCTCCCGACGGGTCCGCTTACTAGCATTTTGTCGCCACGTTGAATATGGTCGAGTCCTAAATTGGCGTCGGCTCGATGACGCCCCACGCCTGTCGTAACCAAATAGAGCCCGCCGCCGTAGCCGCGGGGTACGACCTTAGTATCTCCTGCCACCACTTTGACGTTTGCCTGCTCCGCTGCTGCTGCCGCGCTTTGTATGATGCGGTCGAGCACTTCCACTTCGAGTCCTTCTTCAATTATAGCGCTTAGGCAGAGATAAAGTGGAGTTGCGCCGACAACGGCCAGGTCGTTGACTGTTCCGTTGATGGCTAGACTGCCGATGTCGCCGCCAGGGAAAATCAATGGCTGTACGGTGAACCCGTCTGTGGTCACCATAACGTCGGATCCCTGTAGGTGTAACAGTGCAGCGTCGGTGCTCACATCAAGATTAGGGTTGGCAAGATGACGGACAAAAATTCCGTCAATCAGCTCACGCATTAGACGTCCGCCGTTGCCATGGGCGAGGGAGATATGCGTCATGCCTTCCAGCGCGCCGTACCGTTCAGTCGAGGTGTCAGGCATCGGCGTATCCCCCAAGAATTTCAATAGTCTGCCCATAACTCAGGCCGCCATCGTTGATAGGCATGCGTTCGGGCATATAAATTGGAATGCCGAGGGTTTGACTACGGTCGAATATCTGCTCGATAAGTCTGCGGTTTTGAAACACGCCTCCGGTCAGCCCAATGGCATCAATGTGATGCCGATCTGCAAGAACACGTGCTTGATCAATGATGGCTGCAGCCAGGGTTGCATGAAACACAGCTGACCGCTCTTTGGATGGGCGCGAGCGGTCCGTAAGTAAAGGCAGAAGCGGGGCCCAGTCGGTCCGTAAGATGCCAGAGCTGTCGTCCTGGAGGGGAAGCATTATCGCGTCCGCTGAATCCCCTGCGATGGCTTCCAGCATCATCGGTCCGTGTCCTTCGAAACTGGTGGTCTCCAAGCCCAGTATCAAACATGCCGCCGCGTCGAACAGACGACCGACGGATGTCGTCACGGGAGTGTTGATTCCTGCGCGCCAAGCGTTCCGAGCCGTTACTAAGTGGCGGTGGTTGATCAGGCTGTTATGCTTTAATTCCCAGCATAAGGCAGCTGCCGAACGCCATGGTTCTCGTCCGGCCTTGTCGCCGCCGGGAATTCTGAAGGGTCTTAGGCTGGCGGTCCGCCTCCATCCTCCGGGCCGACCAAGTAATGCTTCTCCGCCCCACAAGGTTCCATCTTCGCCAACGCCGATGCCATCCCACGTAAACATCAACCATTGGTTGAGCTCGGGGTGCTCTCCCGCAAGTGCAGATGCATGTGCATGGTGGTGAAAAACGTGCTGAATCGGTAACCGCTGATCCTCGGCCCAACGTGTGCTGGGAGAGCTTGGATGCACATCGCAGACCAAGGTTCTTGCGGTGATGCCGTATATTCGCTGCAAATCGGCGGCGACTTGCGCGAGGACTTCGAGACAACGCCGAGACCCTAAATCCCCGATATGTGGCGATACAACGACCCGATTGTCCCACGCGAGCGCCACAGTCGCTTTCATATGTCCGCCGAGGGCTAGAATGGGTTCAGGCAATATGCCAGGCAATTTCATTTCCATGGGGCTCCAACCCCGGCCTAGCCGAATTGGCCGGGCCTTTCCGGCAGCCATCGCGAATACGGAATCGTCTGCTGGTCGCAAGATGGGGCGGTCATGATGCAAGAACACATCCGCTATTGTTGCGAGACGCCGGTCTGCTTCGGTATTGTCTGTCAGCACAGGTTCGCCGCTAATATTGCCGGAGGTGGCGACGACGGGACGGCCAAAGTCTTCGAGTAAGAGGTGATGTAACGGGCTGTAGGGCAGGAATACGCCAAGACAGTCAAGACCAGGTGCCAGCAGTGCTGATAGGTCTGAATTTTGTCTCTTTGGAGCTAAGACGATTGGTCGAGCCGAATTCAGGATTTGATAAACGCTGCACCTGTCCAGTGCAACAGCATCGCGGACGGCAGCTAGACCGTCCTCGCCGGACATCGGAAACATGACGGCCAGGGGTTTGTCAGGGCGATGTTTGCGTGTCCTTAATCGGCTGACAGCTTCATCGCTGGTGGCGTCACACATGAGATGATAGCCGCCCACGCTTTTAACTGCGGCAATCATCCCCATCCTGAGCGCTTCTACACAAGCCGCTAAAGCTTCATTTGTATTGTCGAGGCTAATGTTTTCACTGCGGAATAACAGTTTGGGCCCGCACACCGGACAGGCGAGGGGTTGGGCATGAAATCTACGATCGCGTGGGTCTTCGTATTCAGCACGGCAGTCATCACAAAGCGGAAACGGTGC
Source organism: Rhodospirillaceae bacterium (assembly GCA_040221475.1). Lineage (GTDB taxonomy): Bacteria > Pseudomonadota > Alphaproteobacteria > Rhodospirillales > Rhodospirillaceae > WLXB01. The sequence goes on from JAVKEJ010000008.1 coordinate 22,254, forward strand.
CATAGCCGTATTCGCGCGATCATAGGGCAGGTCTTTGATGATTGTGTAACGCGGGCCACATTGTGTGCAGTTAATAAAAGGATACTTGTACCGGCGTTCTGAAGGATCTTGCATCTCAGACAGACAGTCGGTGCAAACGGAAAAATCAGGCGATATGTGAGCGTCTTTTGGCCCGTTGTTTAGGCTTTTCCGGATATAGAAAGTGTCACGACCACTGACTCGGATCTCAAAGGTTTCAGTAATCTTCGGAAGTGCAAGGGGAGGAGCTTCCTTAATTAATGTTTCCTCAAATACTTCAAGAGTCGAAGGAGAACCCTGGGCAAATATAATGACCCGTCCGGATTGATTGGTCACGCTCCCACTCACGCCTAAACGCTTGGCCAAACTGTACACAAAAGGTCGAAAACCGACACCTTGCACGCGACCAGTGACAACCATTCTGATCGCTTTGATGTCGGGCTGCTCAGTGACCTTAAGTGCGGCGCTATCAGTCCGCAGATCGTTCATTCGTAGGTCCATCTTTACCACTACTATGGGCTAATCCCATTGTGCCGCTTGCCCACCAAATACGGCACGCTCCTTCATCTGACACCATGCAGGGTCCGATCGGACGACGCGGCGTACAGGCCCGTCCATAGAGTATGCATTCGTTCGGGTAGGCTCGCCCCAGCACAACTTCTGCGCAGGCACACCCTGGCGGCATTCGGCCTGTATCCTCGTCCTGACCGGCATCATCCAGGGCAAACTGAACCCGCGCGTCATGAGATGCCCATTCGGATCGCAAAGCGAATCCTGATGATGGGATGATGCCGATCCCGCGCCACGGCGCGTCGATGACGGTCATCACCGTTTCAAGAACGTGTTGCGCCCGGATATTGCCACCCGGTTGCACCACAGTGGGATAACAATTATCAAGAGTTGGCTTGCCCGATAGGTGTTGCCAAAGAACAGAGTAAGATGCCGCCAATAGTGAGTCTGGTGAAAAACCGGCCACAGCAGTCGGTATGCCATGCTGCGAAGGGACAAAGTCCCATTGCTCTGGACCCATCACCGTTGCCACATGTCCAGGCGCGATTAATGCGTCGAATCCAGGTGGGGCCGATTCCAAGAGCAGCGCTACGGCCGGCCAAGTCAGGCGCGCGGATAGCAGGACGAGAAGATTTTTTGGTGGTCCCGCAGCCATCATTGCCGCAATCGGTGCAGTCGTAGTTTCGAATCCTGCGGCAAAGAACAGAACAGTTCGGTTTGGGTTGATTTCAGCGATTGCGACAGCATCAAGAGGTGATGCAATCGGCCGAATGTCCGCTCCGGCGGCTTGAGCTTGCTGTAAAGAGCGTATGGATTTCTTTGGTCCGTTTATCGGTACACGCAGCATATCGCCGAACGTCACTAGGATCACATTTTCATTGAGTGCTATGTTGATCGCATGACGTATGTCTTCTTCGGGACAGATACAAACAGGACACCCAGGCCCGGGGATAAGCGCGACATTACTCGGTAGTGCAGACCGCAATCCGGCCATTGAAACTGACCGTTCATGGCCACCACACACATTCATTATTCGCACAGGTCCGGACATTGGGAGGTCTCGAATCCGGCGTAACCAATCGCTTGCCGAGCCGTTCATGCTCCATTTATCCGAGCGATGTCATCAGCTATCTCAATGGCTTTATTTTCGTCGCTGTCTGCGATTACCACATCATAGTGCTCCCAGGCCGTGCGGGCTTGCGTTGCTGTAATTTTTTGCAAGGCGTAACCAACATGGACAACGATATAATCACCTGCCACCAGGGATTCGTCCTGGACCAGAAAAAGGCAAACCCGGCGCTCGACACCCTTGGCTTCGCAGCGGGCATAACCACCATCGATTTCGACGATCTGCATTGGAAGTCCCAGGCACATTCTCGCGTTCCGACAGTGTTAATTCTATTTTTATTCTGAATTGAATGACGATCTAGCGACTTGATCTCTGTCAAGTTGTCTTGCTTTAAGCTAACGAACCTAATGCGTGTTTTGTCCTGTCATGATCGAGATCAACCCTTTCCAATATGGTCGGGCTAGAATACAGGGCTTCTACCGCATTCCTTCCGCGAACAAGAATTGAAGGCATAGCCATGCAAAAAGATGAACTCGATCGTGACGAAATCGCCAAAATTCTTGGTGATGAACGGGAAGATAAGCTTGTTGCAGTGATTTCAACTGGAGCGACAATTGAAGAAATCGAGCGCGCTGTTATCTATGTTAATGGCGATGGCGACATCCTTGGAAAGCAGGAGCACCCGCTGATTGGCGCAGCAGCAGACGTGTATGACATCCTAGTCCAGGATGATCTTTTTGCTGCGAATGATCGATAGGACGCTATAAGAGTTCCAGGCAATCAAGTGACGGTTGCAGATATCAATTTTCCGTTTCGGTGGGGTGCGACGTTGGTTCGATCTCTGGTTCGATAGAGTTTGGACCATAGGCTTGGTTGGCCCAGGCAAGGAGAATAATAAGTGCAGCAAGCGCCAACGTGACTTGAAGTGCATGCCGGGAACGATCTGTCATTCTGCGTCTCCTATTCGTTAAAAGCTTTTGCAGGCTACTTCACAGCTAACTGTCCAAGCCGCGAAGAAACAGTCGGGCAGGGTTAGGCCGACTATACTCACGTCACGTCGTCGAATTCTCTGGACCACTATGACCGTTTACCGTTTCAGTCGCAGGGTAATCTCTCCGCACAATGATTTGACCGCGCCCTTACGCTACCGTCCGCCAGAGATGCTCCAGACACTTCATAACTGGTCTATCGAACAGGATATTGATTCTCGTCAAACGATTTAGATTGATATCTATATTTCCATAAGGGCCGGGTGAACGTGATCCGCCGTGCTAACGGTTAACCTTAATCAAGAGTCCGAAGGCTACTGTCCGATAGTGATGCGAGAACAACAACCGTGGCCGGTTGGAACTAGCCTTAAAGATTGGGGAACGGGCATATATGGGGAACCATGATGAGTACAATAGATATTGCAGTTATCAACGATACCGTTCATCTCACCAATGTGTTGTTGATGGAACTCACGAGCGACGCTGGATGCACGGAGCGGCAGCATACACTGGTCGCATTTCGTGTCGTTTTGCGTGTACTTCGAGACCGGATGATAGTGAATGATGCGGTGCACCTTGGAGCGCAGCTACCAACGCTTATGCACGGATTTTACTACGAATCTTGGCACCCAGCCGCAACGCCAAGCCGGGAGTTTAACGCAGCGGGTTTTCTTGTGCGTATTGAGCGCGAGTTGCACACCGATCCCGAAGTTTCTTTATACGTTTTTGCTTGCCACGGAAAATCACTGTATTGTGGCCTGACTAGAATGCTGATGTGGACCCTAACGCGAGTCCAGGAAGCTAAATGTTGGCTAGAAATGGCGGGATGGCTGCCGACGAGCTTAGTGCGTGTGTCGAATTCATTCGTATGTCCCAATCTGTTAGCTAAGCAGCGGTGAGTTTTTAAACAAAAAATTAAAAAGCGTCATTTTATTGACTGCGGTCAATAAAAGATTCTGTGGATATGACAGCTTCACTCTGCGCGGTAAGGAGCACGATCCGCAAGATGAGCCAGACTAGAAATTCTTCGGAATAATGGGATGGAAGTCGTACGGAGACGCGATGATCTACCGTTGTGGGGTCCGTGGTTAGCTTCGTCACAAGGGTTAGAGGAAACTTTAGCCCCGAAGGTATAGCAAGCCACGGATTTCCCATGCCTAGTTTACATGACGTGGACGTCGCAATGAAGACTGCTAACCTTAGACGTCGGCCCAAGCAGTGCGGGGAATAGAGCACGCGCTATGTTCATCATTATTTATCAGAGCTGGGCATGACCAATCGGTTTGGACTCTTGCGTCGGCGTATGGTTTCAGAACAAATACAGGCGCGCGGTGTGCGCGACGAGGCTGTATTGCAGGCCATGCTTAAAGTGCCGCGTGAGGCGTTTCTCCCTGAGCAATTGTATGATGTTGCCTATGAAGATAGACCATTGCCTATAGCTTCAGGCCAGACGATCTCGCAGCCATATATTGTTGCGTACATGATTGAGGCGTTGGCGTTAAAGGGTGGCGAAAAAGTTCTTGAGATCGGCGCAGGGTCAGGATACGCCGCAGCGGTCCTCGCGGAAATTGCAGCCGAGGTTTATACAATAGAACGTATTGGGCAATTGGCCGAGCAGGCAGGGTCTCATCTGATGGATGCGGGCTACGATAACGTGCATGTTCTCCATGACGATGGAACACGGGGTTGGATCGAAGAGGCCCCGTTTGATGCAATACTTGTCTCCGCCGGCGCCCCCTCTGTCCCCGAAGGCTTAACAATACAACTCGTTCTAGGCGGCAGAATGGTTGTCCCTGTCGGCGCCGATCAGCGGGCCCAAGAACTCATCCGGATCACGCGGCGAGAAAAAGGACAGTTTGATCGCGAGGATCTTGCCGATGTTCGGTTTGTCCCGCTTATTGGAGAACATGGTTGGGAAGTCGAAGAGCCTGGGCCGGAAACAACGCGTCCACGCGTGGTCCAGACCAAACCAATAGTCAGCGATACTATACCAGAGGGCTTAGCCCGTTATGGCGAGTCTTTTACTGATATCATGGACGCTGACTTGGATCCGTTGTTGGCTCGTGTTGGTGAGAGCAAAGTGGTGCTTATTGGTGAGGCAAGCCACGGCACGTCTGAATTTTACCGCATGCGTGCTCGCATTTCACAGCGGCTTATCAAGGAAAAGGGTTTTACGGTCGTCGCTGCGGAAGCTGACTGGCCCGACGCGGCGCGCATTGATCATTATGTGCGTCACCGGGAGGTTCCTGCCTCGGAATGGGAAGCCTTTAGCCGATTTCCGACATGGATGTGGCGTAATGAAGAGGTCCGCGAGTTCGTTGATTGGTTACATGTATACAATAGGTACAGAGCCTATAATGACCGCCCTGCATTTTATGGTCTGGACCTTTACAGCCTCTACAATTCTACAAGGGCGGTTATTGATTACCTCCAAGATGTCGATCCAGACTTAGCGTTGGTTGCCCGTTATCGCTATGGATGCCTGAGTCCCTGGGAGGCAGACCCGGCGGCCTACGGCCATGCTGCGCTTACCGGTGCGTACCGGAACTGTGAGCGCGATGTTACGAAAATGCTTGTCGAGTTATACAGTAAGCGCCAGGACTATACGTTGAGGGACGGCGAGCGGTTTCTGGACGCAACGCAAAACGCTGAACTCGTTGCCAATGCTGAACGCTATTACCGGATTATGTATTATGGTTCGCGGGCATCCTGGAATCTTCGTGATGGCCACATGTTCCATACACTACAGAATATTCTGCAGTTCCATGGTGAAAACGCAAAGGCTGTTATTTGGGCCCATAACTCACATATAGGAAACGCCGCAGCTACGGAGATGTCGGCACGCGGCGAGCACAATATCGGAGAGTTCTGCCGTAAGGGGTTCGGCGATCAATCTTATTCAATCGGGTTTGGCACAGATCACGGGACCGTTGCCGCTGCATCCGCGTGGGATGGTCCAATGGTAGTCAAGCAAGTGCAGCCCTCGCACCCGCAAAGTTATGAGCGTCTCTTCCACTTAGCAGATAAATCGGGCCTGATTTTACCGCTCAGAAACAGCGAGGCAACGGACTTAATTCGTGAGCTTGGCAAGCCGCGACTTGAGCGGGCCATCGGTGTGATTTACCGCCCTGAGACCGAACTCGCCAGTCACTATTTTGAGGCCGACCTGCCGCGCCAGTTTGACGAGTACATCTGGATTGATGAGACGCATGCCATCTCGGCGTTACCAACTGGCCAAACAGCCGGTATGCCAGACACGTATCCGTTTGGCGTTTGAGCAGGGAAGCTACGAGACGCCCACCAATGACGGGTCAATTAGTTCAAAGCGCTATTATAGAATTTCTTAAGCACCCGGCGTCCCATGATCTAATCAAAGATGACCATGTCGAGCGTGATGTGTCATCGCAAAGCAACTACACCTGGGCGGATTGCACCAAGAATATGGGCGGATGAGGTAAAAAGAAGGGGCAGGCGCCTTTTCTGCAAATAAGAATGGCATAAAGCCACAAGGCATCAGCCTGTGGCAGCCGAATAGACCTCATTATTAAACAGAAGACTAAGCCTCGTTGATTTTAGTCAAGGAGGTGCCGTCTGTACTCCTATATCGGTAACGGCAGTTTCAGTTTCGGGGACGTCGGAGCGCCTAAAAATGACCCAATTAACAGCGCGTATAGATACGCTTAATAGCAAAGATACGGGGCTCATTTGCGCTCTTATCGTAGCCATTTTTGGCTGTCTTTTCTGGATCGGAGGAGCTGGTTCAGACCCGGTGGCAGTCCATGCGGCCATATATGCGATTGCGTTTTTCCTTTTTATCATGGCTCTAGGTCATCGCATTATCGGGCGCGACAACCCCTCACGTTGGAGCCCGCCAGACCTTACTTCTTATAGCGATGATGTAATCAAGGCTGGTGTGATTGCTTCCACGTTTTGGGGTGTAGTTGGGTTTGCGGTTGGTCTGGTCATTGCCTTACAACTTGCTTTTCCGGCGCTCAACTTTGATTTGCCCTGGACAAGCTTTGGTCGCCTCAGACCAGTCCATACATCTGGAGTTATTTTTGCCTTTGGTGGCAATGTACTGATAACGACATCCTTTTATGTGGTTCAGCGCACCTGTCGTGCCCGTTTGGCGGGAGACCTTGCGCCCTGGTTTGTATTCTGGGGCTATCAACTATTTATTGTGATCGCAGCTACTGGATATGTTTTGGGCATTACTCAATCGAAGGAGTACGCCGAGCCTGAGTGGTATGCAGACCTCTGGTTAACGATCGTATGGGTGACCTACCTTATTGTTTTCCTGGCAACATTGGCTAAGCGTAAAGAGCCTCACATCTATGTCGCCAACTGGTTTTATCTCGCCTTTATTGTCACAGTGGCAATGCTGCATGTGGTTAATAACATGGCCGTTCCTGCATCTTTGGCCGGGGCCAAAAGTTATTCCGTTTTCTCAGGGGTTCAGGATGCTTTGACCCAATGGTGGTATGGCCACAATGCTGTCGGGTTTTTTCTGACTGCAGGTTTCTTAGGGATCATGTACTACTTTGTACCTAAGCGTGTTGAGCGGCCTGTGTACTCTTATAGGCTATCTATTATTCACTTTTGGTCCTTGATTTTCTTATACATTTGGGCTGGACCGCATCACCTGCATTACACAGCTCTGCCGGAATGGGCGCAAACGTTGGGGATGACTTTCTCCATCATGCTGTGGATGCCGTCTTGGGGCGGCATGATCAACGGGCTCATGACCTTATCTGGCGCATGGGACAAGCTTCGCACAGACCCAGTTGTGCGCATGATGGTTGTTGCGATCGCATTTTACGGCATGAGCACGTTCGAAGGGCCAGTGATGAGCATCAAGGCCGTTAACTCGCTGAGTCACTACACAGACTGGACAGTCGGCCATACTCATTCTGGCGCGCTGGGATGGGTCGGTTACATCAGCTTTGGTGCACTGTATTGCCTGACGCCGTGGCTATGGAAGCGCAAAGAACTCTACTCTCTCAAGCTGGTGAATCTACACTTCTGGATTTCGACCATCGGTATCGTGCTCTACATCACCTCAATGTGGGTGTCAGGTATTCTTCAAGGCCTCATGTGGCGCTCCTACGATAGTCTTGGTTTTCTAGAATACAGCTTCGTTGAGACCGTGGAAGCTATGCATCCCTTTTATTTAATTCGGGCGCTTGGCGGAGGTTTGTTTGCCTTCGGGGCCATGATCATGGCCTACAACCTCTGGCGGACGGCCCGTGGTGATGTTCGGAACGAGACGAGCGTCTCATCGCTGGGGGGTATTCCCCAAGCGGCAGCGGTTTGAGGAGGGCGCGCTATGTTGAACCACGACCGTTTTGAAAAGAATTCGATCGTTTTGTTGATCGGTATTCTAATTGTTGTCTCTATAGGTGGCCTGGTTGAGGTCGCACCATTATTCTATCTCAAGAGCACTATCGAGAAGGTTGAGGGAATGCGGCCGTATACTCCGCTGGAGCTTGCAGGCCGCAACATATACATTCGTGAGGGCTGCTACACTTGTCACAGCCAAATGATCCGCGCTCTAAGGGATGAGGTTGAGCGTTACGGCCACTATTCCTTGGCGGCGGAAAGTATGTACGACCATCCTTTCCAGTGGGGGTCGAAGCGCAACGGCCCTGACTTAGCTCGCGTGGGTGGCAAGTATTCGGATGAATGGCACCAGGATCATTTTAAATCTCCACAAAGCGTTGTTCCGGAGTCGATAATGCCCGGATATCCATTTTTGGCGACAACGCGCCTAACAGTGGCCAACCTTGAGGACCACGTTCAAGCGCAGCGAACGGTCGGCGTGCCATATACGGATGACATGCTTACCAATGCGGTTGATGACGCCAAAGTGCAGGCGGATCCGGATGCAGATTATGATGCGTTTCTAGCGCGTTATCCCGAGGCTATCGTCAGCAATTTCGATGGCAAAGCAGCAGAGCTTACTGAGCTTGATGCCCTCATCGCCTACATGCAGATGTTGGGCACGTTGGTCGATTTCTCTCAATACGACGCTGAAGCGTTTAAACGTTAGGAGGCCATGTATGACTCATCAAACGGCCTCTGCTTTCGCCCAGTCTTGGGGGTTAGTCTACCTCTTAATTCTATTTGTTGCGGTCTGTGGCTACGCGCTTTGGCCGCGCAACAAGGACAAGTTTGATCGCGCATCAAGGATGCCATTAGAAGAGGATCACAGCCATGGCGAATAATCGCGAAGTCGATTCTTTCTCAGGCGTCGAAACAACCGGGCATGAATGGGATGGCATCAAGGAGTTAAACAATCCGCTCCCCCGTTGGTGGCTCTATATCCTGTATGCATCGATCATCTGGTCTGTTGGGTATTGGATTGCCATGCCAGCGTGGCCAATGGTGTCATCCTACACGCAAGGCATGCTTGGTTGGTCACAGAGATCCAATGTGATGGCAGAGGTTGAAGCTATCAAGAAAAGCCGTGAGCCAATCAAGGCGAAGTTGTTGCAAGCGTCTCTTGAAGAAATTGAGGCGACACCAGATCTATTTACGTTCGCGCTGGCAAGTGGCGAGGCTGCTTTTGGCGACAATTGTGCACCTTGTCATGGTTCTGGTGCGCAGGGTGCTGTTGGTTATCCAAACCTCAACGACGATGAATGGCTTTGGGGTGGGGCGTTGTCCGATATTGAATATACAATCACTCATGGTATCCGGAATGAAAATTTCGATAGCCGTTACAGCGAAATGCCAGCTTTCTTGCAGGTCGGTACAATCGATAGAAAGGAGCTGTCAGACTTAACAGATTACGTTTTATTAATTAGCGATCAAGAACCCAGTTCAGAGGCTGCTGCTGCTCGTGGTCAAGGGCTCTACGTTACACATTGTGAGTCCTGCCATGCTGCTGACGGTACTGGTGATCGCGAGCAAGGTGCGCCGAGTTTGGTCGACCAGATTTGGCTTTATGGTAGTGATCGCGAGAGTATCCAATCGACGATTGCGAATGCGCGCAATAGTTCAATGCCGCAGTGGGGTGAACGGCTAGATCCTTCTACGATAAAGGCTCTGGCGGTATATGTGCATGCCCTTGGTGGTGGTGAATAATACGTGGACAAGTCTGTCGAAGATTATGGGCCCCCTGTCGACATTCTCGATGTTGAAGCAGTAAACCGCAAAGACAAACGCTCTTTTTTCAAAAAGCGCGAACCGATTTATCCTAAACGGGTGAACGGAACGTTTCGGCGGATAAAGTGGATCGTGATGGCCATAACTCTAGGCATTTACTACATCTTACCTTGGGTGAGGTGGGATCGTGGTGAAGGTGCACCGAACCAAGCCGTTCTTGTCGATTTTGCCAATTCGCGTTTCTATTTCTTCTTTATCGAGCTTTGGCCACAAGAAGTTTACTACATCACTGGATTGCTGATCCTTGCTGCAATTGGACTGTTTTTAGTTACGGCTTTGGCCGGACGTGTTTGGTGTGGCTACACTTGTCCTCAAACCGTTTGGACCGACCTTTTTGTCTGGGTTGAACGTGCTATTGAGGGCAATCGTAACGAACGCATTCGGCTTGATAAGCAACCTTGGAGCCTTTCAAAAGCTAGTAAGAAGATTTTCAAGCACATTATTTGGCTGATCATTGCGATCGCCACGGGTGGTGCGTGGATTTTCTACTTTGCAGATGCGCCTGTTTTGGCTCAACAGTTGTTCAATCTTGAAGCCCCGTTCACGGCTTATGTCTTCATCGGTATTTTTGCTTTCACCACATACTCACTTGGCGGACTCATGCGGGAGCAAGTGTGCATCTATATGTGCCCTTGGCCCCGTATTCAGTCTGCGATGATTGACGATGAGTCCCTAGCTGTTACATATCGGTTTGATCGTGGTGAACCTCGTGCCGCCCATAAAAAGGGCGCGTCGTGGGACGGGCGAGGGGACTGCATCGATTGCAAACAATGTGTTGCAGCCTGTCCAATGGGGATCGATATTCGGGACGGTTTGCAACTCGAGTGTATACAGTGTGCTTTATGCATCGACGCTTGTGATGACGTTATGGCCAAAGTCGACCGCCCTTTGGGCTTGATCGGTTATGACAATGATCTTGCAATTCAATATCGCCAGGAAGGTAAGACCATGCCCTTCCGGCCCGTAAGACTGCGTACAGTTGCCTATTCAATCATCCTCGCCGTTGTCGGCTCTATAATGCTGTATGGCCTAATTACTCGGCCTCTGGTCGGTTTGAATGTCCTCAAGGACCGCAACCCCACCTATGTCGCGTTGTCAGATGGCGGCGTGCGTAATGGGTATGAGGTAAAAATTCTTAACAAGCTTCGCGAAGAGAAACGGTATTTTATCTCAATAGCGGGCTTGCCGGGGGCGACGTTGTCAGCTGTAAGTTTACCCATATCGGGGCAGGGAGAGGTGATGGTTAATGTTCCCGGTGATGATCTGCGAGCCATCAAAGTGTTTGTAACTCTGCCTGCAGAGCACCGTCCGAGCGGTCAAATGCCTATCGTATTTAAAGTCTCTGATATTAAAGGTGAAATTACAGCGACGAAAGAATCTGTATTTAGTGGGGGCCGGCAGTGAGAACAGGATCTCAGATACTGGTTACAGGGCGTCAGGTTTTCTGGTGGATAACCGCTTTCTTTGCCGTAGTAATCGGCGTGAACGCAACAATGGCTATCCTCGCGCTCTCGACCTTCAACGGCGTTTCTGAAGACGAGGCTTATGTCGATGGTCTTGCATTTAATGAGACTCTAAAGGCCGTGGATGAGCAGCAGGCCATGGGGTGGTCCGTATCTACGAACCTTGACCGGCCTGGTGGATTAGTTGCGAATATCCGTGCAGAGTATCTGGACGCAAGCAACGTTGCTCTGACCCACTTGAACGTCCGCGCGGAATTTGTTCGTCCTGTGCATCAAGGATACGACTTTTCTGTTTTTCTTCAACAGACCGGGCCTGGGATCTACACTGCAGCGACCAATGTGCCTCTGGCAGGGCAATGGACCGTAAGGCTGATCGCTGAATACAACGCGTCTCAACTCAATCAGTTCGCGCGTCCGTATGTTCTGACTTACCGTACCGTAATCCGATGAGCCCATTGGAGGCTAACGCTGCGGTTATATCCTCTTCCTCAGGGTGTTGTCCGGCATCTGCCTCATTACCCGCAGATATGTTTCAAGTTCCTGAGTTAGCGCCTCTTGATTATCCTAATGCTGATCCTGCTGCTTTTGTTATTAGCTCACCGGAACATCCGTTTGTGCTTCACCTCCTCGTGGAAAATATGACATGCCCAGGGTGTATACAGCACATCGAGCGGGCACTGAACGGACGGCCAGGTGGAGTTAAAGCGCGCTTAAGCCTGTCAACCAAACGCCTCACTATTTCATGGAAGGACTCTGGGGTCACCGCTCTGGACTTGGTAACGCTGCTCGGCGATCTGGGCTACAGAGTGATGCCCTTTAAGGCCGAAGTTGTTGAGCAGTTGTCAGACAGTCAGGGGAAGACGCTGCTCAAAGCCATGGGTGTTGCTGGTTTTGCCTGGGCTAATGTTATGTTGTTGTCCGTATCCGTATGGGCTGGCGCGGCATCTGATATGGATGCCGCAACACGCGACTTGTTTCATTGGATATCCGCCCTAATCGCTTTGCCGGCTGTTGCCTACGCGGGCCAACCATTTTTTGTGTCCGCCTATCAGGCTTTAATCGGGCGCCGATTGAATATGGATGTCCCAATTTCTTTAGCTGTGTTGCTTGCCGTTGTTGTTAGCGTTTGGCAAACGTCGATCAGTGGCCCCCATGCTTATTTTGATGCAGCTCTGATGCTGTTGTTCTTTCTTCTGGTAGGGCGTTTCCTGGATTATCGTTGCCGCAGCAGAGCCAGCACAGCAGCTGAAAACCTTGTTGCACTTCAATCGCTGAGTGCTACGGTTATTGACCCTGATGGCAGCACCAAAGCCGTTGCCTCCGATGCGCTTCAACCGGGAATGGTTGTCAGAGTTCTGCCCGGCGATCGCATACCTGCAGATGGTATCATCAAGTTTGGTCATTCAGATATAGACAAGAGCATTCTAACGGGAGAAAGCGCTGCTGAGTCAGCGCAGCCTGGGGATGTAATATTCGCTGGTAGTCTGGTGCTCACAGGGCTGCTCGAAATCCGAGTAGAAAAATCACATACAGATACTTTTCTAAGTCATGTAGTTGATTTGATGGAAAGTGCAGAACAGAACCGCTCCAAGTACGTGCGTTTGGCAGACAGGCTTACGGATTATTATGCCCCCGCTGTACACATTGCGGCCACATTAACTTTTTTCGGGTGGTGGATCTCCGGTGGTCCTTGGGATGGAGCGGTTATGAAAGCAATCGCTGTCTTGATTATTACCTGTCCATGCGCCCTAGGTCTCGCGGTTCCAGCGGTCCAAATCGTCGCGTCTGGGCGTTTGCTCAAAGCAGGTGCATTGCTAAAGAGCGGAGATGCGCTCGAACGCCTAAGTTCGGTCGACACCTTAGTCTTCGATAAAACGGGAACCCTCACTATGGGTGCTCCAAAAATTATGAAGACGCAAGATATTGATAGGCATGATCTCGCGTTGGCAGCCTCCCTTGCGGCGACCAGCCGCCATCCGCTTGCGAAAGCATTGATGGAATACGCTGGAGTCGTTTCTCCGGCTAAAAATGTGCAGGAGTCACCGGGGCGGGGGCTCGTCATGCAGACCGACGATGGAGAAGTTCGCTTAGGTAGCCGCCTTTGGTGCGGTGTACCTCAGACTATTGCACCGTCGGATGAGGCGGTTGCGGTGTCTGAATTATGGTTACTAAAACCAAATGGTGAACAAGTTCCATTCTATTTCCAAGACCGTATTCGCAAAGACGCTGATGCAGTCGTCGAATGGGCAAAGTCCCAAGGTTACGGTGTTATTCTCCTCTCTGGTGACCGCTCAGAGGCAGTCCGGAGTGCAGCCGAGACTATTGGCATTGACGATTGGTATGCTGGTCAGTCTCCAGAAGATAAGATCAGGTTTGTGCGTGATCTGCAGGCGCAAGGCCATAAGGTCGCTATGGTCGGTGATGGCCTCAATGACGCTCCAGCGCTAGCGGCCGCAGATGTCTCACTTTCTCCGTCAACAGCTACTGATATTAGCCAGAATGCTGCAGATATAGTTTACTTTGGTGGCAAGCTTTCAACGGTACTAGAAATTATTAGTGCGGCGAGAGTTGCAAATCGCCGCGTGCGGGAGAATTTTTCCTTGGCACTCGTCTATAATGTGATTGCTCTGCCGCTTGCGGTTGCAGGTTTGGTCACACCTCTTATTGCTGCTGTAGCTATGTCTGGCTCGTCTCTTGTGGTGACAGCAAACGCTCTGCGTGGTTTTTCCCGGAAAGAAATATAATGAATGCGTTGGTTTACCTAATTCCGGCGGCACTTTTACTTGGGGGGCTAGGATTAGCAGCGTTTTTGTGGACGCTTAAGTCGGGGCAATACTCAGACCTAGACGGTGCGGCATATCGTATCTTATTCGAGGAGGATCCTCCGCCCCAGCCAGATCGTATTGTTACTGAAAAATCTTGCGAGTTTGATAACTCTGACTCCTAGCGTAAGATTATCAGTGGAAGTTCGCTTCCTTAAAGTGAGGCAGTCAGGCGCGACATGATTTAAGCAGCTATCTTGCGCCATTTTCTCCGAGGCGCGGCGAACCCATATAAACACCCAACCCTTTTGCGACTGAGAGCATTTCACTGCCAGCGTCGACTTTGCGTGGTCCAGTTATTGTCTCTGACATGGGTATATCTGTCACTTGACCAGCCCGCCAGGCTGCGAGGCGCGGTGATGTGGCATTCATGAGGGCGTCAACGGCCCGCACACTGAGTGCTGATCCCAGAAGGCGATCGAACATCGACGGAGAGCCGCCACGTTGTAAATGTCCAAGTACCGTGCAGCGCGTTGAAACGTCTATGAGTTTGCCAAGTTCATCAGCGAGCACGGTCCCTACGCCCCCGAAAGCTTGGTTAGACCCAAAATAGGGCAGGGTCACGATCTCTCCCCTTGGATTGGGCACACCTTCTGCAATAGCGATCAGGACATGGGCCCTTTGTTCAGACCGGATGCGACAGACATGTTCGGCAAGTTCGGCAATATCGTACTTCATCTCGGGAATAAGGATCGCGTCTGCCCCCCCGGCAACACCACCGAATAGGGCAAGGAAGCCAGATTCCCGTCCCATCGTCTCCAATACCATTATGCGCCGATGACTTGCAGCGGTGGATTGAAGCCTATCGAGCGCGCCGCCGACCACATCAACCGCCGTAAAAAAGCCAACCGCAAAATCCGTTCCAGGCACATCATTGTCGATCGTTTTGGGCACACCCACCCATGGCACGCCAGCCGAGGTTAGCAGGCGATTAAAGATTCGCATGCTGCCATCACCACCGATCACGACAAGACCATCTAGTTTAAGCGCCGCGATCGCATCAACGATTTCTGTTGAACGGTCACAGGTGCTTCCGTCGGGCATCGGGTACGCAAACGGGTCGCCACTGGTCGTAGACCCCAGTATGGTTCCTCCGGCTCTTAGGAGCTCTCCTGAAAACAAGGCGGGAGACAATGTTTCAGTTTGGGGCGGAGAAGCGAGCAGGCCGTGATGTCCATCATGAATTCCCACAACCTCACAGTCATAGTTTTCTGTGGCGTGTTGTGTGACACCACGAATGACAGCGTTGAGCCCAGGGCAGTCGCCGCCACTGGTTAAAACGCCGATTCTGCGTTTTAGAGCCACGACAAAATGTCTTTTGCAGTCATATGTATTTGATTCCCATCAAAGTGCATACAGACGGATATTGGGATACAATACACATCAGATTTAGGAAGGTCACGGCTCAGTATGCTGAAAGTAAAACGCGTCCCGATAGAAACGTTCGGTGAGAACGTCGTTTTTTTGTCTGACCAGTGCCAGAGTTATCAGCCTGAAGCCTTTAAAGGCATGAACAAAGCTTACGTTGGCACGTCAGAGCGCAAAGTCATGGCGGCGGTGAACCTTGTTCACGGTGACCATCTTTTGCGCGGTGATGAAATCGGCCTTTCCACAAACACCTTCGTTGAGCTTGGTCTTGAAGAAGGAACGGCGGTTGATCTTGTGCCGACCACGCCTCCTGCCAGCATGGATCATGTTCGATCTAAGGTTTATGGCCGATCTCTTTGTAGAGAAGAGCTGGATGCCATCATTCACGATATTGCTGGTCACCGTTATTCGCGCATGGAAATCACAGCATTTCTCATGGCTTGTGCCTCATTCATGACAACTCAGGAGGTGCTGGACCTTACGTTGGCTATGGCAGGCGTCGGCAGCCGTATGGATTGGCAGCAAGACATAATTGTTGATAAGCACTGTATTGGCGGTATCCCGGGCAACCGTACGTCCATGATTGTGGTGCCAATTGTTGCGGCCTATGGCTTGCCCATTCCGAAAACATCATCGCGCGCGATTACGTCTCCGGCAGGTACTGCTGATACAATGGAGGTTCTTGCAAACGTGGATGTCGGGATTGACCGTCTCATAGAGATGGTTGGTGAGGTTTACGGTTGCCTCGCATGGGGCGGGCACGTCAATCTTTCCCCAGCGGATGACATTCTCATTTCAGTTGAACGCCCCTTAGCCATTGATACGCCAGAACAGATGGTTGCATCTATCTTATCTAAAAAAATTGCGGCCGGATCCACACACCTTCTTATCGACATGCCAGTCGGTCCAACTGCAAAAATTCGATCGCGTGGCGAGGCCATTCGTTTGCGGAAGCTCTTTGAGTACGTCGCCAAAAAAGCGGGGTTACATCTGGATGTCGTCATCACCGACGGTTCACAGCCTATTGGTCGAGGGATAGGACCCTTCTTGGAGGCAAGGGACGTTATGGCTGTCCTGCGATGCGAGGATGGAGCACCAACAGATCTGCGCGAACGCGCAGTTCTGCTTGCAGGTCACATTCTTGAATTTGACCCGAAACTAAGGGGTGGAGAGGGTTTTGAGCGGGCGCGTAGTTTACTTGATTCGGGTGAGGCATTAGAGGCCATGAAACGCATTATCGCTTACCAAGGGCCGCCGCCTTCCAAATATGCGTTGGGTAATTTGCATCATGCGGTGACAGCTACAGCGAGCGGGAAGATTGAATCAATTGACTGTTTTCGTATTGCGCGGATCGCGCGGTTAGCCGGCGCGCCAGGTTTTAAGGGTGCCGGCCTTGATTTGCATAAAAGGGTCGGGGATCAAGTGGAGCGGGGTGAAGGACTGTACACCGTTTACTCTGCGCTTGAGACGGATTTTGTCCACGCTAAAGCTATGGCTGAAGACGATACCGGATACGCCTTGCATCATGTCTGATGGTCCAATCCTATTATGTTTTTCTGAAGACCTGCCCGCAGCAAGCAGACTCGCGGTGGCTTTAGACACGACGGTGTCGGAGATCAGCCATCATATGTTTCCTGATGGTGAGTCCTTGGTGCGCGTGGAGACTTGCCCCTCAACCATCATCCTCTACCGATCTTTGCACCGTCCAAATGGAAAGCTCGTGGATCTTTTTTTGGCTGCGAGCGCCGCCCGGGATCAGGGTGCTAAAAGGGTTGTTCTGGTTACGCCCTATCTCCCCTATATGCGTCAAGATATTGCTTTTCATCCCGGAGAGGCCGTAAGCCAAAGTGTTATTGGCGGCATGATTGCAGCACAGGTGGACGCCGTTGTTACAGTCGACCCTCATTTGCACCGGACCCCTAACATTAGCGACGTATTCCCAGGAATAAAGGCCGTTGCTAGTTCTGCTGCGAGCGCTGTCGGTGCGGCGGTGGATAAATCTTACGATGTTGCCCAGGTGGTAATGATCGGCCCCGATGAAGAATCAGCACCCTTAATCCGCATCGCTGCACAAGCCGCTGGATGCTCTTGGATGGTTGGCTGTAAGACCCGCCATGGAGACAGAACCGTTGATCTGGCACTCCCAGAGTCTCCTAGGCTAACGGGTAAGCGTGCGATCATTTTTGACGATGTTATCAGTTCAGGAACGACAATAATCGCTTGCGCCGAGGCCGCTTTAGAAAAGGGGGCATCGTCGGTTGTGGCCTATACCACCCATGCTTTGTTTAGTGAGGAAGATGCAGCTGTCATGCGGGCAGCTGGAGTGGATGCAATTGTTTCGTGCGACGGGATTCCACACCAGACGAATGGCATTGCCCTCGCTCCCTTATTAGCAGAGGCTGTTTTAAAATGTCAGTAACTCTTACATTTCATGGTGCGTGCGGTATTGTTACCGGATCGTGCTTCCGTCTTTCAACAGCCGCCGCAACGATCCTGATCGATTGCGGTCTCTTTCAAGGCACAAAGACGGTGAGAGCGCTTAATTATGGCCCACTGCAATTTGATCCTAAAACGATTGATGCCGTGCTTCTAACGCACGCGCATATTGATCACTGCGGCCTATCACCGAAGTTGGTGCGTTCGGGGTACCGGAAAAATATCCACGCAACCGCAGCCACCTGCGATCTGCTCAGTTATGTGTTGCCTGATAGCGGGCACATTCAAGAGATGGAAGTAGAACGCCTCAATTGGCGCAATAGAAGACGCGGTAAAGACGCGGTTCACCCGATCTATACCCGCAAGGATGCCGAGGCGACGCTCGGTCAGCTCACGCCCGCAGATTATGGCGTTTGGTTTGACGTCGCGGACGGGATGCGCGCTCGTTATTGGGACGCGGGGCATATTTTAGGGTCGGCCAGTATCGAGCTATCGGTTGATCTGCCTGACGAAGACTCACCCTTATCGCTGCTGTTTTCGGGCGACATTGGACCAGGAGGTAAGGTCCTCCATGATGATCCGGACGCTCCAAAAGACATTGATGTTCTTGTTATGGAGACAACGTACGGCGACCGCGTAAGAGATGACGTATCGGCAGAAGAGCGACGTGGCCGGTTAGGTAAAATCATCGGGGATGGATTGGAAAAGGGAGGTCTTGTCCTCATTCCGTGTTTCGCGGTTGAAAGGACTCAAGAATTACTTGTCGATCTGGATGCTTTGTTTGATTCGGGGGCATTGCCGACTGTGCCTTTATATGTGGACTCACCCTTAGCAACGCGAGCCACGGAAGTGTTCGATCAGCATCTCAAAGATTTAACCGATGTTTCGGGTACTCATCCTTTTCGCAGAGCAAACGTCAAGTTTGTTCGCGATGTAGAAGAAAGTAAGAGCCTTGCGCGCTTGACTGGGGGCGCAATCATTATGGCCGGCAGCGGTATGGCAGATGCAGGGCGTATCCGCCATCATCTCAAGAATAATTTACATCGCAGAGATACCACCGTTCTATTGGTGGGCTATCAGGCGCCAGGCACTATGGGGCACCTCCTTCTTGAGGGCCGCAAGATGGTGCGCATACATGGTGATGAAATCGCGGTCCGCGCCCGCATTGAACTGATTGACGATTATTCTGGCCACGCAGATCGAGACAACCTGTTGACGTGGCTTGGAGACAGATTACCCATCCACAATGATCTCTTCCTGGTGCATGGGGAAGAAGAAGCCCGTCTTGGTTTTGCGAGTATAGTCCGTGCCACCTATGGAGAAGACTTTCCGCTCAGAATGCCTGTCATCGGCGAGACGGTTAGTCTCAGTAAAAACAAAGGGGCTAAGACACTCGCTAAGCGTCCCCCACTCATAGAACCTGCAGATACAGTGGCCGACTGGCATAATCTTTATGCAGATACGGTTCTCACACTCCGCCATACTTTAGAGAAGGCGCAAAATGATAAAGAACGCCGCAAAATTCTTGAAAACCTAAGTTCACAGATCAAAGCAGTGCATAAATCAGGAAAGAATAATTAGAAGCAAGGTCATCCTAGGAATCTTAATTAACTTAGCTTGATCACGATCAAGGATTTGCTACTGCGTAGTGATGATTATCAACGGCAAAGCAGTTTATGGAGCAGGAAGCTAGCCATGGCAGAGCCTCAACGAGAGCGGGTCACAGAAATTGTAGGTATATTTGACCGCGTAGAGGATTTGGAGAATGCGATCAGTCAGTTGATGCTCCATGGGTTTGACCGAGCACAGATCAGCCTGCTTGCTGATAGCACGGCCGTTGACGAAAAAATGGCGCATAGATATCAACGCCTTGAAGGCTTGGCCGATAATCCTGATGCTCCTCGCGCAGCCTACGTGTCGCGCCAAGCCATGGGGGAGGCGGAAGGGGCCGTTATCAGTGGTTTGCTCTACGTCGGTGCAATCACTGCGACTGGCTTTGTTGTTGCAAGCGGAGGAACGCTGGCCGCAACAGTTGCCGCCGCCGCTGCAGCTGGCGGATTTGGCAGTCTTATTGGTACAATGCTCGCAATGTTTTTATCTGATCGTCACGCCGCGTATCTGTCCGATCAGCTAGACCGTGGAGGGCTTCTCCTGTGGGTCGCAATACGCGACGAAAAACAGCATGAAACGGCAGACTCAATCCTTCGCGAACAAGGGGCTCATGACGTTCGGGCGCATACGCTGCCATCCGCGAGAACCAACGTTAAGACTTTTGGAGAACATGAAGTGGCGTTGCATGTCGAGGGGCTATATGAGGTGCATGGCCAATTTTACGAAGACCTTGCTGCAGCGTTGAACGCCGTTAATGTAAAACATGATAAAGACGTGACGTTCGATCAAGCAAGCGTGGTCACTGGCGGGGGGCACTAGACACGTGCTTGCTCTTCCCTATCGCTGACAATTGACGGTTGTGAGGGAACTGTCGGACCTCATCAATCAGAGTAGGCCATAATTAGCTATGATCTGAACTGCGCTAAAATCGCGCGTCTCATGCTCGACTTTGAAGCGGCTTTAACCGAAAATTGAATTTAGGCTACGGTCAAGGCCGATTGGCACTATGAGTTGCCAACGAACGGATTTCTCAAATCGAGCTGTAACCTTACGACGTCTTTGTCAGCTATTTTCTGATCCTGGAAGCCAAGCTGACGAGCCAAAGAAAGCATGCGCTTGTTTCCGATGTAGGTTTCACCGACAGCAGAAATGGTGCCGCGAGATTTCAGATATCCGATGAGTTTTTCAAGAAGTATTTTCCCAAGCCCTCGGCCCGATAGGTCGGACCGCACGACAATTGCAAACTCTGCGGTTTCGTTATTCGGATCAGTCACGGCCCTTGCCACGCCGAGTGTCTCCGAAATATCCGAATCTGTCTTCCGCACTGCGACAAAAGCCATCTCCCTGTCGTAATCAATTTGTGTGAAGCGCGCCAACTGTGAATGAGGCATTTCATGGATCGCGCCAAAGAATCGGAATGAGATGTCCTCGGGAGAGAGTTTCTTAAAGAATACGGAATGACTAGGCTCATCCTCTGGTCTGATCGGTCGCAGTAGAATACTTTGACCGTCCCAAGCGATCCATTCTTCAAGCTCTTGCGGGTAAGGGCGAATGGCGAAGCGCTGTGAGTCAGGTGAGACTGACCAGCTAACTTTGATCCGAGCATCAAGCGCGAGAATTCCTTCCGCAGTGGCGAATAGCGGATTGATATCCAATTCCATAATCTCAGGAATATCAGCAATAAGTTGCGAGATTTGCACCAGGCATTCGGATAACGCGTCAAGGTTCGTCGGTGGCACATTCCGGTAGCCTTTTAGAAGGCGTGAAATTCGTGTCCGGCTGATGAGCTCGCGCGCCAAGACTGAATTGAGAGGAGGCAGGGCGACAGCGCGATCTTTGACAACCTCGACGGCTGTTCCACCTTGACCGAACATGACGACAGGTCCGAAGACGGGGTCGGTATATGCCCCGACAAGGACTTCATGGGCATTTGACTTTTGCGCCATTTTCTGAACAGTGAATCCTTCAATTTTTGCGCTCGGGTGTACTGTGCGGACGCGTTTTTTCATATTGATAGCAGCGTCTAGTACTTGTTCTCCATTTGCTAAATCTAAAACAACGCCGCCAACATCTGACTTATGTGAAATGTCCGGCGATAAGATTTTCAGTGCGACCGGGAACCCGATTTCTATTGCTTTTTTGGTCGCAGCTTCAGGTGTGTCTGCCAAGCATGTTTCGACGACGGGAATGCCATAGGCGGCAAGAACCTGCTTTGCTTCAGGCTCTGTCAGCATTTCCCGGCCCATCTCCAGTGCCTTTAGTACAATGTCGTGCGCTATGCTTGTGTTGTCTGGGCTAGCCTGTTGGACAAGAGACGGGATTTCCATCAATTGATTTTGATTATGCTGATAGATGACGAGTTGAAGGAAGGCGGCAACTGCCATTTCCGGGGTTTCGTAGGTCGCTATACCAGCTTTGGCAAAGAGGCTTTCTGCTTCATCCAGACCGTCGCCGCCGAGCCAGCACCCAAGTGCGGTTTTCTCCGTTTCCTTTAGGAGCCTCCCGATGGCCTGTGCAATTTCTCTGCTTGGCACAATTGCGGTGGGCGCATGGATGAACAGAATGGCATCTATGTCCTGGTCTCGCAGCAGGATCTCTAGTGCCGCGACATAGCGCTCTGGCGGTGCATCTCCAATGATATCTATAGGATTGCCTTGGGACCAGTTGCTCGGCAACACAGAATCTAGGGCAGCAATTGTGTCTTTTGATAGCGACGCTAGGGTTCCGCCACTTAGCGAGAGAGCGTCGGCGGCCATCACGCCAGGCCCGCCGCCATTTGTAAGAATAGCCAGTCGATCGCCGCTCGGCGGTTTTGCCCGCGCCAATGTTTCAACCGCATCGAATAGTTCATGAATCGTGTAAACCCGGAGCATACCCGCCCGGCGTATCGCGGCATCAAACACGTCATCTGCTGCGGCGAGAGCTCCAGTATGCGAGGCTGCGGCACGGGCCCCTTCCGGCGCGCGTCCGGCTTTCACCACGACCACCGGCTTGTTGCGTGCCGCGGCCCGTGCGGCAGACATAAATTTACGAGATGCGGTAATGGCTTCTATATAAAGCAGAATTGCTTCAGTCTTAGGATCACTAGCGAGATAGTCGAGGGTGTCTCCAAAGTCGATGTCGGCAGCCTCACCCAAAGAGATAAAATGAGAGAATCCTATTCCCTTTGTTCTCGACCAATCCAGAATGCTTGTTGCTAACGCTCCAGACTGAGAAACAAATGCAATCTTTCCGGATGCGATGGAGCCCTGAGCAAAGCTGGCATTTAGCCCTAACTCTGGAATAATCAATCCCACGCAGTTTGGACCTAATATACGCATGAGATGCGGCTGTGCTGCCTCAAGCGTGGCTTGTATAAGCGACGTGTCGGTGCCGTCTTTTTGTGCGGACAAGCCGGCTGTCAGAATGATCGCTGCTTTGGTTCCACGGTTAGCAAGGGCCTTGATGACGTCTGGAACGGCTTGCGGCGGAGTACAAATGACGGCCAAGTCAGGGGTAGTCGGGAGATTCTCCACATCTGGATAGGCAAATACTCCAGCCACCGATTTGTGGCGCGGATTAACCGGCATAATCGGTCCAGAAAAACCACCAGCTAACAAGTTTCTCATCACAACCTGGCCGACGCTGCGCGGCCTATTTGATGCGCCAATCACGGCAATAGACTGTGGACGAAAAAGGGCGTTGAAATTTCTAATTGTCATAGTGGTTTGTGGTTAAACTCATTGGCTTCAATGTTCAATCACCAAAAATTTTAGAAGGTGGTGACTTCAGGGATTAGAGATTCCCGAGAGACTGAGAATACCGAACGCCTATGTCTGCCTTGTCCTTTTCGAAAGCTTCATCCGCTTGAAATTAGGTAATGATCAGCTGTCATCCCATTAGTGTAATCCCATTTGCAATGCTTTTCATTTGGCAATTTTAGCTCTGAGTAAGACGCCTAAGCACCTTGCCGCAGAGCAGGAAAATGCTGCAGGCATTGATAATCAGAGCGGCATGTACAACCAAGGTCTTGGCGTCGGTCACAACAGTGCGGTTGCCGATATGTTGTATCAACTTGCAGAGGCCCAAGGGACTAACTTTGCCAATACCAATCCTGCGCAACAGTATGGATGCCGGTGATATGTTGAGGTCAGAAGATGGGTGCGCAAATGTATAACAAACTGCTATCAACAATAAGGTTATTAGGGGGGGAGCTGTCACAGGGCGTTATTCACGATGGCGCGATCTTCTTATTGATTGCACCGCTACAATTGATGGTGAGATTTGACTCAAGGATGGAAAAATTTGTGCGATAGTGACAACCCCTATAGCGGTCCAACGCACTACGGTCCTTTGAAAATAAAATAGAAATATTATGCCTGAGTGAGAGACTTAAATGAAACGACTTAAAACAATCACCTTCTTCGCGGTCTTTCTGGTGTGCTTTGGTCAAATGGCTGCTTCTAACGCTGCTGCTTTGGCTACAATGTCCTGTGAAGCTCTTGCTGGGAAAGACTTCAAGCCTGCTGTTGGTGCCCCCGTGTCAATAACCAAAGCGGCGGTTGTCTCGAACGGTGGAGATGAGCAGCCCGCGCACTGCCACATATTGGCGACCATCGCCCCTTCCACGGGTGTTGAAATCCAGTTGCCGATATCGGAATGGAATGGCCGCCTACTCTTTACTGGATGCGGCGGTCTTTGCGGTGTGATCCGCACCAACCAGGGTGCTGACGCCCTATCGCGTAATTATGCCGTAGCCACAACAGATATGGGCCACAGTCTTGCGCCGGGTGAAGATCCACGGGAATGGACGTTCAACGAAGAATTGGTTGAAGAGTGGCAGCACCGCGCGACGCACCGCGCAACGCTGCTCACAAAAGCTATCATTGTGGCAGCTTATGAACGGACTCAAGACTACGCATACTTTCGCGGATGCTCGACCGGTGGGCGTCAAGGTTTAACCGAAGCCCTGATGTATCCTGATGACTATGATGGTGTCATTGCTGGCGCTCCGGCTGCTCAGATGGTTACACCGCATAATGTTTTTGCCTATGCTTCGAATACACGTGCCGATGGAACCCCCATTTTAACGGCCGATGCGATCACACTCCTTGCCGAATCAGTGCTGCAGCGTTGTGACATGGATGATGGTGTACAGGACGGCGTCGTCGGCAACCCTTTGAATTGCACCTTCAGGCCGGACTCACTGCGTTGTGAAGGTCTGCAAACAGATCGCTGTTTAACTGAAGAACAAATCAATGCAGCCAACAAAATCTATGACGGTGCCCGCCGCGCAGATGGTTCTCCCTTTTACGCTCTCGGCTACACTAAAGGCTCTGAGAGAGATTGGGTTGCAGGTTTCATTGGCACGGGAGACCGAGGGCCGCGCCGCGCCGGAAGCGCCCAGTTTACGGTTGAACGCAAGATCGGTCCCGACGCGACCTTGGCAGATTTTGATTACGCCAAACACGGTACGTCAGGCAGTCCAGTTGGTGGACTGTTAGACTTCGGTCCTGATGGCAAAAACCTTGAGACCTATATTAATAGGGGCGGGAAGATCATTCTCTATCATGGCTGGACCGATACGGACGCCACTCCCGCGTCCTCTTTCTATGTTTACAATGCCCAGGTGGACGCTTTTGGTGAAGACGCAGTGCCAGACTTTCTTCGCTTGTTTTTAATGCCAGGCATGGACCATTGCCGTGGCGGTAACGGTGTAAATACCGCAGATTATCTGGATGCTCTCGAACGCTGGGTCGAAGACGATAAAGCGCCGGAAAGTCTTGATGTATACGGCACAACAGCGGAACCGTTCAATTATATCGCTCACCCTTTAGACCCAGACACCATTGTGACAGGGCGCAGAATATTCCCCTACCCCGCGACTTCAATCTACAGCGGTGTCGGTGATGTTACTGATCCGGAGAGTTGGGTAAAAAAATAAACATCAGGCGCGTTCGCCTTGGCTGCATCGGCCAGCTGGCCTGAGATGTCCTAAACCTAGAATAAAACGGGACCCTCCAGTTCCACGGATGAGATTTATTATCGTCTGCGGTAAGGCGATAGACTTCAAATTGTGCGATGAAAAATACTTATCACTGAGTATGAAATTTTATCTTTCGCCTGATGAACGTCACTGAGCCGGGCGTTTAACCGCAGAGAATGCGGATGATGAGCCGCCTCTGATTGCTAAAAAATCCTTATATAAATTTTTTGTATGGCCAGCCTCAGAGAAAGCATTGGATATAATGTCTCAGAATTTTGACATTTCAATTACTTTACACTCCGTGTGACGTGTGCGCTGCGTGTTCAGTCCTGGGGAGTATTAACAATTGGGGAGGAAGCTAAGCATGCTTAGCAAGAACAAATTCTTTACACTTACAAGTGCACTGGCATTAATGGCGTTCGCGGGAGAAACAGCGGCGCAAAGTCTTGCGCTCGAAGAAATTGTGGTCACCGCGCGTAAGCGAGATGAGACCTTGCTTGATGTGCCGTTGTCGATCACGGCTCTGAGCGCAGTTCAGCTAGATAAATACAATTTGCAGAATATGGAAGAGCTCTCGCGCATGACGCCGGGCATGTTCTACACAGACTTTGGAGGCACCGGGCGTCAGGATCGGGGAAGCAGCCAATTCGTTATCCGCGGCCTTTCGATTAATAACTTTGCTCAAGCTGCGAGCGCAGCCGTTATGTTTGTCGATGGCGTTCCGGTCTATAGCGGCAATACACCAGGGACACTTGACATCGAGCGCATCGAAGTCCTGAAGGGGCCTCAAACCGCGACCTTCGGTCGTAACACGTTCTCCGGTGCCATCAGTGTGACGACCCGCGATCCCGCCGACGAATGGGGCGGTCGCATGGTTGCGGAGTACGCGAATTACGATTCAACCAGGCTCGGCCTCTCTTTTGAAGGGCCGCTTGTCGAGGACAAAGTCTCATTCCGGATCAGTGGCGAGCACCGTAACGAGGGTTCGCAATATCAAAGTTCGGCCGACAGTACTCCGTTGGGTGGCCAGACGACTTCCAGTTTGTGGGGTGTCTTGAAATTCACACCGTCAGAGCAATTGGAAATTCGGGCTGTCGGCAACTATTTTACATATAGGGACAACCCTGGGGCTCACGTCCGCTTCATTAAAGAGGACCATACGTGCGACGTGGGCAATACGGGTGCGCCCACCTGGTTCTGCGGTATCGTTCCTGAAGCGAGTGACGCAGATACGCACGCCTATTTCATTGACCAGCGCTGGCTCGATCTGACGCTTCCACTCGCCAATTTGCCTGGGAAAAATGACAAGCCGGGCCTCTATAGTGAAAACCTGCATGCAAATCTCAAGGTCACTTATACCTTGGACAATGATATCGAATTACAAGCGATTACCGGGTATGACGTGAACAAGGACTCCAACATTCAACAGGAGTGGTCGAATGAGAATTTCGCAAATCCATTCTTCGGCGTTATTCCGGGCGTAAGGTCAGATTCGTTTTGGCTTTATTTGCTTGAGGGCGATGCCAAAGACTTCTCGCAAGAAGTTCGTGTTTCCTCAAGCAGTGAAGACCGGCTCCGCTGGAGCATTGGTGGCAACTACCTCTACTTCTCCACGGTTGGTTCGGTTATCGGGGACGTTTCACTCGGCGCGCCATTGAATCTGCCGGGTGCCCGCCGCCAAACCAAAACGTGGTCCGGCTTCGGCAGCATCTACTACGATGTGATGGATAACCTGGAGCTCGGTCTTGAAGGTCGCTACCAGTCCGACAAAATCACCGACACACCGCGCTTTTGGGCGCCAGAAGGGCCGGGCACGCCATTGACGGGCAGCTGGAACGTTTTCACGCCGCGTGTATCGCTGAAGTACAAACCTACAGATGACACGATGATCTTCGCACTGTGGGCGCGTGGTTCCCGTCCGGGTGCCTTCAACTCCAACCTCTCTCCGGGGGCTTTGGCACCAGGTGTTGCTGAGGCGGTCGCGGCGGCCACGGGCGCGGGGCTTGAAGTTGAACAGGAAACGTTGGATTCGTTCGACATCGGTATCAAGTCCAAGTTTATGGACGGACGTGGGACTGTAACGTTGAGCGCGTACACCGGGTCGATCACCAATCAGCAGACTCCACAATCGATCACTCTCCTACAGCCGTCCTTGTTTATCGGTACAGTGCTGACCAACCAAGGCAAGACGAGCCTGAAGGGTATTGAACTCGAAACGTCCTTCCAGGTGACCGAAGAGTTCAACATCTCTGCATCGTACTCCCTCAATGATACGAGTATTAAAAGAGGCGAGGATCTTTCTGTTGTGTCAATCGGCGCTGACCCGAACGTGATTGGCAATCGGCTGGAGCAAGCGCCCAGAACCCAAGGGTTCATCAACGGGACTTACACCAGTGCATTAAACAGTACGATGGATTGGTATGCTGGAGCTGATTTCATTTACGTTGGCGGAAAATACGTCACCAGGGCTAATTTGCTCTCGACCGGTTCGCAGTATCTGCTCAATGCACGGATTGGCGTTGATCTGGAAAACATGCGTGTCGAACTGTGGGGCAAGAATATCCTTGGCGATGAAACCCCCGATCAAGCGCAAAAAGCTTTCGACTATGAAACCTTTAGTCCGGTGGCGCTCAACATCGCTCTGCCGAAAAAGACGACCTTCGGTTTGAGGGTCAACTACGATTTCTAAATTTAAACGTCTCTCCTAGAGACTTCTCACTCCGCCGCATCCTTATTTTATCGAAGGTCGGCGGGGTGAGAATCTTTATGGGAAGCCAGAAGTAGAAATACTGAAATATTATCCACTATCGTGTGTTAATGATGCTGACTTAAAGAGGGATCGCTTTCTATGTTCGCCAAGTTCGCAGTTGGTGTGTTGTTTGCATCGACAATTAGCGCCTATGTTTTTGCGGATGTGAGGCTTGTAAACG
Source organism: Rhodospirillaceae bacterium (assembly GCA_040221475.1). GTDB lineage: Bacteria > Pseudomonadota > Alphaproteobacteria > Rhodospirillales > Rhodospirillaceae > WLXB01. Next base: position 50,602 of record JAVKEJ010000008.1, read on the forward strand.
CAGATTCCGAACCAGGAAGTTGGTTATCTCACGGCAGAACTTATTCGGAGCAGCGATACAGCCCGCTTGACCAGATAAATAGCTCTAGTGTCAGTGATCTTGCGCTGGACTGGTATTTTGATCTCAACGATCACAATGTCGTCGAAGCAACCCCCATTGTCGTCGACGGCATCATGTACGTGACCGAAGCTATGGGTAAAGTCTTTGCCTTGGATGCGAAGACAGGCAAGCAGGTCTGGTACTTTGACCCTGAAGTCCCTCCTGAGACACTTCTCAAAGCATGCTGCCAGCCGGTGAACCGTGGCGCAGCCGTAGCAAACAATAAAGTTTTTGTTGGTACGCTTGATGGTCGGCTTATCTCCATTGACGCGAAAACCGGCACAAAAGTATGGGAAACGGTGACCACCGACCCCAACCAAGCCTATACGATCACGGGCGCCCCGCGCGTCGTTAAAAACCGGGTGATTATCGGTAACGCGGGCGCTGAATATGACGTGCGTGGCTATGTGTCGGCATACAACGTCGATACTGGGGAAATGGATTGGCGTTTTTACACGATTCCTGGAGATCCGGCCGAAGGGTTTGAAAATGACGCGATGCGCGTTGCTGCAGAAACTTGGTCTGGGGAATGGTGGAAAATTGGCGGCGGCGGAACAGTTTGGGATGCGATCGTCTATGATCCCGATTTAGACCTGCTGTATATTGGTACAGGTAACGGCACGCCCTGGAATGCAGCCTTTAGGTCTCCTGATGGTGGAGACAACCTTTATCTATCATCTATTGTTGCCCTGCGCCCCGATACCGGGGAGTACGTTTGGCACTACCAGACGACCCCAGGTGACAATTGGGATTTTACCGCGACTCAACCGATCATCTTGGCCGACATTGAGATCGAAGGTGTAGAGCGCAAAGTCTTGATGCAAGCGCCCAAAAACGGCTTCTTTTACGTGTTGGACCGTTCAACAGGGAAGGTGATTTCCGCAGAGCCGTTTACGGGTGTGAATTGGGCCAGCCACGTTGATCTTATAACGGGGCGCCCAATCGAAAACCCCGGCATGCGAAATGTTGGTGCTGAACCGGTTTATATTGAGCCCGGGCCATCCGGAGGGCACAATTGGAATCCGATGGCCTACAGTCCGGACACAGGGCTTGTTTACATCCCGACGCTTGATAGCCGGTTCTTATGGCAGAATGATCCTACGTTTGAACATGCTGCAGGTTTTTGGAATCTGGGCTATGACTTGAGCATAACAATGGATTTTTCGAGTGTTGGTGAAGAGCGGCAGAGAGGCAGTTATCTTCTTGCGTGGGACCCGGCGACGCAAAGTGAAGCGTGGCGTGCAGATGGCAGCGGCGGAGGTGTCCTAGCCACAGCCGGTGAATTGGTTTTTAGGGGCACCCGCACCGGTCATTTTGAGGCCCATCATGCCTCTTCTGGCGAAGTCCTGTGGTCGTCTGATGTTCAGAATAGCGGAATTGCAGGACCTATTTCCTACCAGATCGGGGACGATCAATATATTGCGATCGCTCTCGGCCGAGGTGCTGCGACGATGATGGAGGGCCCGGTTTATCGCCCATCTGACTTGCCGCATGCGAACCGCGTGGTCGCGTTTAAGCTAGGCGGGACAGCTACACTACCGCCGTATACATATGAGCCGGAAGTGTTGCGTGATCCGCCAGCCGAAGAAGTGAATTTAGAATCCGTTGCTGTCGGGCGCAAAGTTTTCCACCGGTACTGTTTTGCCTGTCATGGACGGGAAGCCAGAGGGAATAGGATACAGCCAGACTTGAGATTCTCCGACTATATGGACAACGGGCTATGGAATGACGTTGTTATTGCTGGCCTTTTATCAGGCGTCGGAATGGTATCCTTTCAAGATGTATTAAGTCCGGAAATTTCTGAAGCGATCCGGCAGTACGTCGTATCTGAGTCTCAAAAAGCCGGTACGTCAGCGTTTATGCAAGACTCTGGTCCGGTGCAGTGAAGGCAACAAGAATTACAGGGCAAACACAGCAACCCAACAGGAAGTTGGAGCAAGGTATCTGACTATGGTTTGGCAATTAACCCGGTTCATTCACAAAACAAGCATGCTGTTTGGTGGTATGTTGATGACTCTGTTTGCCAGTTTGCCAGCCCAGTCTGAAGATGCCTGGGGTGGGATCCGCTTATTTGAAGCGGATCTGTCTGCAGATCACCATACCATACTGACACAAAGTGAAGGGGCAGGGTTTGCGAAAGTCCGCTTCGACCTCAACACGATGGAAATCAGTTGGGAGGTGGAATACGAAAATCTCACATCACCTCCCACGGGTATAACGCTTCATGGACCGGCGCAGCCAGGCACCAATGCGGTCGCAATTATTGATTTGGGTATCAATGGTTTGGAGAGTCCGATCACGGGGTCTCTCAAGGTATCTGATTCACATGTACAATACATGCTGCTTGGCTGGACGTATGTCCTTCTGAAGACAGAGAATTATGATCATGGTGAGTTGCGCGGGAAACTGGACACGGTGCCGCCACCTGGCTTCAAGAAAACCAAGTATGATTAAAATATGAAGACCGAGAATGACGGACTAGGGATGAAAGACATGATCTGCAGCATAGGAGTAACAGCAAAAGTGGATTCAAAACTGAAGTTCGGTTTGATGTCGAAGAGTTCTGTTAAACTTTCTGCTGTTGCATTGGTTGCGGGCTGCTTCTCAGGCCAGGCCAACGAAGCGAATGCGGCGGAGGCAAACCGGCTCGGTTTTGTTGTCGAATCTTGGTATACGGCCATATACGACACGGAATATATGGAGGAATGTCCAGAAGGCATCGTCATTGGAAATGACGAGATTTGGTTTAACGGCTTGTCTCCTGAAGAAAAAGACATCGAGACTGGGGGCGGAACGCTACAAGTCTTAGATTTGCCGCGACGGCCTAACCAATATCTGCGTGGCCCAAATGGAGAGGATGTTTGCTGGCATCCAGAATCGGTCATCGATCCACCAATGCGCACGGTCACGGGAAAGTATTCCTATGGTATGAATCTTGACGGGAATGAGGACGGCAGCGCAACACCAAAAAGCTGTGCTCATGGCAACTTTCAAACACCGGATGGAAAAACGACAGGCGTTGATAACCAACTCTACCGTTTGATGGGTTGCGTGTATGGCTATCGGTCTGAAGGCTATCTCGAACACCACGCCAATCGTGAGCGTCAGGATGAGAGCAAAGGCATCATTCTCATCGATGTTAAAAATGTCGACGACCCACGCAATGATGACGACGTTGAGGTTTCATTTTATTTGTCAGCAACGGATTTAAATTTTGATACTGCCGGACGCATTGTTCCCTATGGCAGTTATCAAACAATAAAGAACAGATACGGCGACACGGTATCAGGTAAGATAACCAATGGCGTGCTCACCACAGAATCTGGTGACGTGACTCTGCCGCTTCATGGCAATGATGGGTTCACAGATATGGTGTTCCGCGACTTCCGCGTAGAAATGGATATTTCAGAGGAAGGTACGAGGGCGAAAGGTCTTTGGGCTGGCTACCATCCTGTCTCTAGTTTTTGGGATCATATACAGAAGGTGCAGCACAATGTTCCGGTTGGGCAGTATAGCTGCCCGGCTATGTACGTCGCTGCTCACGAACTCGCCGACGGTTATCCTGATCCTGAAACAGGAGCGTGCACGGCGTTGTCATCGGCCTTCACCTTCGATGCAGTCGCAGGATTTATTATTACGGATAATGATCAGAGCGATGCTGAACGATTGGCCGAAAATATAACCAGTGTGCGCAAATGAACGATAAGACTAACCAGAGTAAGAAATCTAGGTTTCACCGGTCTTCAAGTCTGAGAACTATGTTGACGGCCACAGCCCTCCTATTCGGCATTTCTGCCTGTAGTGAGCCGGTTCCGGTCATTGAAGGTGCGGAACCAACATTGCGCCGTTTAACAGAACAGCAATACCGCAACGTCGTTTCAGACTTATTTGGTGACCACATTATCGTTTCGGGAAGTTTCGATCCAATTCTCCGCCAGGATGGCTTGGTCTCCATTGGTGCTGGTAACGCAACCATTTCGGCATCGAGTTTCGATAAATATGAAAAACTCGCTCACTCCATTGCAGAACAGGTCTTAAACGAACAGAATCGTGGATTGTTCATGCCATGTGAACCAGCCCGAATTGATGGACCAGATGAGGCTTGCGCAAAGGCATTTTTAGAGCCCGTTGGACGACTATTATTTCGCCGACCGCTTGATCAATCAGAACTCTCACAAGCTATTGACTTGACCGAAACAGCCAGCAAACAACTCGGCAATTTCTACGAAGGTCTCGCCTTCGGCCTTACATCTTTAATGGTCAGCCCTAAATTTCTCTTCGTCATAGACGAGGTCGAAGATGTCTCGACTGAGAATGTGGAGTTAACCGTTTATGCGAAAGCGGCCCGGTTGAGTTTCTTTCTGTGGAATACCACACCGGATGCAGTCTTGCTGGATGCTGCGGAGTCTGGTGCGCTTTCCACCTCAAAAGGCTTAGAAGCTGAGCTAGATCGTATGATGCAGTCACCGCGCCTGAGTCGCGGTGTGCAAGCTTTTTTTGCTGACATGCTTCATCTTGATGAGTTTGATCATCTCGAAAAAGACAATCTCATCTACCCGGCATTTGATCCGCAAGCGACGGAGGATGCGCGGGAGCAATTGCTCCTTACGATCGAACATCACTTGCTAAATGACGATGCGGATTACCGAGATTTATTTGTCACGCGCAAGACGTTTATGAGTGGGCCCTTGGGCCGTGTTTATAGAACTCCAGTGTCAGAACCAGATCTATGGACACCCTACGAATTCGCAGACAGCGAAGGGCGCTCTGGCATTCAATCACTAGCGGGATTTATCGCGTTACACTCACACCCGGGTCGAAGTTCTCCAACCATCCGCGGGAAAGCTGTGCGGGAGTTGCTGTTGTGCCAGACTATTCCTGAACCGCCTGCGGACATAGATTTTAGCGTCTTTAATGAGCCCAGTTCGCAGCAATTGGTGGCCCGAGAACGTCTCGATGTACATAATTCTGTAGCCTCTTGTGCGGGGTGTCATAGGCTCACGGACGGCATTGGCCTGTCTCTTGAGAATTATGATGGTGCGGGGCAATACAGAACGAAAGATATGGGCTTCGAGATTGATGTCAGCGGAAATCTTGATGGCATTGATTACGCGGATCAGTTTGGATTGGCCGATGCCTTAAGTCAGAATCCTGCAATTCCGGTTTGTCTGGTTGAACAAACGCTTGCCTATGGTTTGGCGCGTAAACCAGGCCCTGAGGAGAAAGATTGGCTTAGTTTTCTCATGAATCAATTCGCCGAAAGTGGGTACCGGTTTAAACCCTTGCTACACTCGGTTGCCTCAAGTGAAAACTTCTTTGCGGTTACTGCGCCACAATTAGAAAGCAGCGCAGAAACACAAGTGGGAAATCTGAAGACGACAAACAAAGGCTCAGACTCATGACTCTCCTGAAGACACATAAACCCAATAGACGTTCATTTTTGCGCGGCACCCTTGCTGGAGCGACCGTCGGCGTCAGTGTGCCCTTGCTGAATTTGTTCTTGAATGATCAAGGCTCTGCTTTGGCCTCGGGTGCACCAATGCCACTAAGATTCGGAACCTGGTTTTGGGGGCTAGGGCATACACCAGGGCGTGGCATGCGTGCCCTTGATGGAAGCGACTATGAATTCATTGACGAATGCACGTCTCTTGAGCCGTACAAAAAAGAGTACATAAACTATTTTAGCGGGTTCAATACACCACTTGATGGCGCCGCCAGTGCGGTTCACTACACGGGATGGGTCGCCGGGAAGACGGGGAGTGTTCCGCAGGGCTTTGGGATGATTCCAGCGCCGACTCTAGATACCATCATTGCAGATAAGATCGGCAACCAGAGCCGGTTTAAGTCGCTTGAACTCACGAGTACGGGTAATCCTGTTGATAGTTACTCTTATCGGGGCGTTGGCAATCATAATGCGGCTGAAGTATCGCCCTTGAATTTTTATCTCCGATTGTTCGGCACAGAATTTCGCGATCCGGCTGATAAGGATTTCAAACCTGATCCCCGCGTGATGTTGCGGCAAAGCGTTTTGTCCGCTGTGGAGGAAGACCGCAAACGGCTCGTGCAAACGGTTGGCTATGACGACAAGGCACGATTGGATCAATACTTCACATCAGTCCGTGAGCTAGAGCAGCAGTTAGAAGTTTCACTGTCAGCTCCACCCGCCATGGAAGCTTGCCATAAACCAGAGCAGCCAGAGGAAAGCCCAGTTGGATACGAGGTTGAATCTGTCAATGCCACGCATGATTCGATGGCAAAGATTTTAGCACTGGCACTCGCCTGCGATCAGACGCGTGTGTTCAACATGATGTATTGCCAAGCGGCATCTGAGTTGCGGGTTAAGGGAACGACGTTTACCCACCATATTCTGTCCCATGAAGAGCCGCCCGATGATCACCTTGGGTATCAGGTGCAAACGGCGTGGTTCAATGAAAGGAGCTTCGAAGCGCTGTCGCGCATGCTGGATACATTCTCTAATATTCGAGAAGGTGACGGAACGCTCCTGGATAACATGCTTATTTTTGCCCAAACTGACACCAGCGATGCCAAAACTCATTCCGTGATTGGAATTCCAAGTCTTACGATCGGCAAAGCTGGTGGGCGCGTCAAGACAGGCATGCATGTTAAGGGCAGTGCCTCGCCGCAATCCCGTATTGGTTTGACGCTGATGCAGATCATGGATGTTCCAGTCGCAGAGTGGGGAACCCGTTCTTTGCGAACCTCTAACCCGATCGCTGAAATCTTGGCATGATGAAGCTTCTAGCTATCTTCAGCGTTCTGGCGGTTTATGCGGCAACAGCCAGTGCGCAGTCCAGCGATGTTCCAGAGGGAATTCAGGTTCAAAGGACAGGCGCTGGCGTTTATTTTATGACAGAAGCGCAACAGTCGCTGTACTGGAATGAACCAGAAATGGCTGCGGGCGAAGTGACTTGCCTTGAGGGCTGTTTAGAGACTTGGGTTCCATTACAAGCCTCTGCAAACGAGCAAGGTGAGGGGCTGTGGAGCGTCATCAAGCGTCCAGATGACTCATTCCAGTGGGCTTATAAAGACAGACCACTCTACACCTATGTGAAAGATACATTTCCTCAAGCACGGCTCGGAGACGGGCAGGCGCGAGGGCGTTGGCAAGTTTTATTCGAAATGCGTCACGTGCCAGCCGGAATGACAATCGAAGCGACCGCACTCGGCTATGTCCTGGCCGACCACAAAGGGCGCACGCTCTATTCACGGACAGTGTCCGGGAATTCTGAAGTGCCACAGAAGCTGTCAAACCATTGGTCCGCATTTGAAGCCCCATGGCTCGCCATGGATCAAGGGGACTGGACGATCCGAACCATCGCTGAAGGTGCGCGCCAGTGGTCTTATAAAGGGGATCCTTTATTTACCTACGACAAAGACAATGATCCCCAAGACATATATGGGCATGGACTGGATGGTCAGTGGTCAGCGGTCATCCTTGAACCTGCTCCTGGGTTGCCGCCGTGGATCACGGTGCAGCAAGTGGATCTTGGGTTAGCCTATGCCAATGAAGAAGGGCTCACCATTTATGCACCCGTTGATATCAATGCCATCAAGGCGGCGCAGACATGCCCCGAAGAGTGTATGAAAGCAAATTGGCGAGCAATTTTAGCTAAGCCTGAAGATCAGTCGGTCGGAAACTGGGTCATCATTGAAAATGAAGCAGGCCAAATGCAGTGGTCTTATAAAGGGCAACTTCTTTATACCCATACAAGAGATCAAAAGCCCGGCGATATGAAAGGTAACGGAATCGCTGTCGGCTATCGTATTGGCGATGGATGGCGCATCATTCCGGTCGACAGTGGGCTTCGTCGATCCCGGACTTAGCGAGATACCTAATGACGTCTCTGAGGTGCTACGCGCAAAGCCTCTCTGTCGATGAACCAAAACATTGAAAGTACCCATAAAGCATGATGAACCATAGTGGCACGATGACTTCAGTACAGGAGTTTAAAACAGGGTGGCGGGTCTTGCTCGTCGCTGCAATGGGTGTGACTTGTGGTATTACAGCTGTGCCGATCTACACCATTGGGGCCTTTGTGGGGCCGCTGGAGGACGCCTATGGGTGGTCTCGGGGCGCCATTCAGAGCGCAACGGTATTTTGTTATCTCACACTCATTTTTGCCGGTCCTGTTGCTGGGTATTTGACAGACAACTATGGGCCAAGGCGGGTAGCGCTCTGGTCTGTTTTTGGTATGTCTGTCGCAGTCGCCAGTGCCGCTGGTTTGGCAGGCACGCTATGGGGATTGTATCTTGCCTATGCGCTGATCGGCATCCTCGGTGCCGGGACTTCGCCTGTCGTATGGACCCGCGCTGTGAGCAGTTGGTTCGAAAAGAAACGCGGTCTCGCGTTCGGGCTAACTCTAATGGGAACAGGTCTTTTTGCCACTGTCGGACCGCTCTATGTAACCTGGGCTATCGCAGAATATGGATGGCGCGGTGGCTATCTGGCACTTGCGTTGGTGCCGATCGTCGTCGTTTTGCCGTTGGTTTACTTTTGGTTTTTTATGCGCGAGAGCACCCAGAGCACTGTAGCTCTGCCCAACAGTGATGTTAACCCGCAGTCGGGAATGGACCTAACTGCGGCTTTAAAAACGCCGCAGTTCTGGATCATCGCGTTCTCGTTTCTACTCTTTTCAACGAGTATTTCGGGATTCATTTCTAGCTTCATTCCAATGTTGACCGATGATGGCTTGTCTCGGGCGGAGGCGGCCTCGATGGCTGGCTCTATTGGGCTTTCAGTTCTTCTCGGGCGTATTCTTACGGGCATTCTTCTGGATCATGTGCGAGCCTCTGTTTTGTCAACAGTTGTGATGGCGCTACCAGCCGTTGGCTGTCTGCTCTGGGGCCTAGATGTGCTCGGACCATCGGGTCCACTTATTGCTGCCATTCTTGTTGGATTTGCTGGTGGGGCAGAGTTTGATTTGGTCGCGTATATGACATCCCGGTACTTTGGATTGCGCCATTATGGTAAGCTGTACGGTATTCTCTTCTCACCAGTGATCGCTGGCGCGGCCATCGGTCCGCTGATGTTTGGCTTTGGCTTTGATGCGTCGGGGTCTTACGGGCCAGTTTTGCTTGCAGCGGCCGCACTTTTTGTTGTTGGCGGTATTTCTCAGTTATTTTTGGGTAAATATCCTAAAGATTTTTCGGATGATAAAGTTGTAACGGCTTAGTCAAGCCAAAGCATATTGTCTGCCGCTAATGACAGCGGAAATCATTAACTCCTATGGGGGAATCCATGATCCGGACTTTATGGCAAGCTCAACGTACTCTCGATGAATTGCTTCTGAGCTAAGATGCTGTCAACCTAAAAAGATGTTCGTTTGACGTGAGTAATCGTCAGCGGGAACTCATAGTTATTTTGCATGACAGACGCACCGGAGTTCATCAATAAACGCACGAAGTGCTCTTGATTTCGGCGCATCTTTTAAGGTGACAATTCCATCTTCACGTTCCATCTGAATCAGGTCTGTCGGGATGGCGCGAACTTTGCCCAATTTTAATTCTTCGCGGGCAAAATCATTGGAAATCACAGCAATGTGGTCTGAGGTGCAAACCAGCGACATGATGATCTGCAGCGATAGTGTGGCGACGGGAAACTTTGGCGCAGAAAATCCTTTTTCTTGAAGCTTTCTCGCGAAGTGAGCGCCTATCATTTCACGGTCATGGACAGCCCAAGGATACAAATTGAGTTGACTGACAGGATCGACTGTTCCCTTAAATATAGGATGGTCAGAGCGCGCAAAAACCGAAAACTGCTCTTCATAAATTTTTTCAAAGCATATATCTGCATCGCCCTTTAGCGCTGGCCACATGCTGCAAAAGGCCATATCAATAACTCCGTGCTGAAGTGCTTCTACAAGTTCAACAGTGCGCCCTTGAGATACATCAATAAGCACATCGGGTTGTTTTTCTAGAAAAGCGTTTAAGGCTTCAGGAATGAGTCGGCGGGTAAAATACGGTGCGACGCCAATTGAAATTTTGGCGTTACGGCGTTCTTGTACGTTCTCTAGGTCGTTCTCAAAATCTGTACGCAATTTCAAGATGAGCTTAGCCCGCGGGATGAGAAGGGTGCCGCTCTCTGTGATTTCAACACCACGCGAACTACGAAGAAACAATGGTTCGCCAACGGAATCTTCAAGCTTCTTAATGCTTTGGCTCAAGGCGGGTTGTGTCATGTTGAGAATTTCAGCGGCAGCGTGGAAATTCTTCGTTTCTGTTAAAACAAGAAACCGCTTTAGTTGCTGCATTTCCATGAAACAACCTCCCAATCACTTAAAATATCTGGCAGCGCGCAGAACACTTCTCATCTGATTCACGTTAGGCCACGTGACGTTGACGCGTTGATCATCAACATTAGGTATCCTATGCCAATTTATCAGTCCGAAGCTAGGTGCCACAGAGCTCCCTCTCAACAGGATTTCTGCGATTCTAATCGCGGCCCAAAGCTTATCCCGATTCCTGGCTGCTTGGTTTGCCAGAGTGACACTTCTCGATGCATCGCCACAGTTTGTGCTTCTTTGCTGCATGAACATAATTTTCATTGGCCTTAAGCAGCATTCGCTTACACTTAAAGGCCGTGGTTGAGTAAGGTTTTGAATGATGATTGACGGTCCATCGTCTACTCAAGAAAGCATCAAAATACGTGTGATTCATTCGGTGGTCGATAATGAGCACCTGATTGATATTCTCCGCAAGTATTACAATTTTAGTTCTGAAGCGTATTGTGAACTCATTCACCGCGGTATGAATGATGTTTACAAAGTGTGTGATCGCTCTTTTATCGGAGCATGTCGTGTTTGGCGCACTGGCTGGCGTATGCCAGATGATGTTGCTTACGAGCTGTCTTTCTTGATGCACCTAAAACGCAAGGAACTCCCTGTTTCTGTCCCTATTGTGCAGAAAAATGGCGATATGAGTCTCGTGGTTGAAGCACCCGAAGGCGCCCGCTCGGTTGCCCTGTTTGAATGGGCCAAAGGACGTAAATTTGGAGATGCCCCCAACCGGAGGCAGGCCCGTGAGGTAGGAACCCTGTTCGCCAAAATGCATCTGGCTGGAAAAGACTTTACTCCCGCTTATAGACGAAGGGCGAACCCACCAACTGACTACGTCGAGAACCTGCCGTATTTACGGCGTCTCGTCTCCGATCGGCCAGGTGATGCCGAGTTATACGAGGCTGTCGCAGCAAAACTCTACGCCGCAGTCGTTGCACTTAAGGGCGCAGGTCTTCCCTTTGGGCCAGGGCATGGAGATTTTCATTTCAATAATTTTCATGTGGATGAAGCTGACGGTATTACGTTGCTGGACTTCGACAACAGCGGTGAAGACTATTATGTGCAAGACATTGCGTGTTATCTGTGGGGCAACCACTATGGCAATCTAGATCACGCGTATGCTGACCAATTTCTGGAAGGTTACAATGAGATTCGACAGTTGAACGAAATCGAGAATGAGCTGCTACCGTTATTCTTACTGGCAAAAGAGTTTCGACTCATCTCTGGCTTTGCAAAACACGTCAATCAGATTGGACATTTTCCATTGCGGTTTCGAAATTTAGAGTGGTTTGCCCACTCCATAGCAGAGCGAGCTAAGTCACTCGGTTATATCTAACTTAAGTTATCATTCACTCTGGCTGTTTGGTGTTATCTTGAGCAGAGAAGCTAATCGGAGAAGAATTATGACACTCAGCGGACGACGGCAGATATTATCTCGGTTTGGTGCGGGTGCGCTCATGGCAACTGCGTGTGCGCTTGGCCTTGGATCTGTTCGTACAGCACGAGCGCAGAATACAAAGTCATCGGAAAGTTCTGGCATGGCTCTAAAATCATCAGCCTCTGAAATCTCCGTTAAGCGTGGTTATACAGAGTGCAGGTTTGGGCAGTTGCACTTCATTCGTGGGGTGCCCACCTCTGGCCGAACAGAAAAGCCCCCATTGGTGCTCTTGCACCAGAACCCGTCCTCGTCTGTGGAGTACGAGCCGCTCATTAAAGAAATGGCTATGGACCGAGAGGTTGTTGCTTTTGATACACCTGGAAATGGTATGTCTGATTGGCCCCCGGAGCCAATGGATATGACCGGTTATGCAACTGCGTTTGCAGACGGCATTGAGAGTTTAAATCTCGGTGGGCAAACTCGTGTGGATGTTTTTGGATTTCATACCGGTAGTTTTCTCGCTGCTGAACTGGCGATTGGTCAACCTCAAAAAGTTGGCCGCCTTGTCATGTCAGGCATTCCGTTCCGGACGCCTGAAGAACGACTGGAGCGATTGGCCGATATCGAAGCACGGCCCCGCATTACGGAAGACGGAAAAGATATTATGGGGCAGTTGGAGCGCCTTTGGACCTTTGTGGTGAGCAAACGCGATCGCCGCGTCCCGTTGGAGCGTGCCGCCGAGGTTTTTGTGGAGAAGGCCAAACCGCTTGATCGTTATTGGTGGCCTTATCGTGGGGTCTGGACGTACGACGTTGCTGAACGTTTTCCGCTGATCTCACAGCCGACGCTAATCGTTCAGCCCCACGAGAACCTTTTAGAATATTCGAAGCAGGCCGCCGCATTTATATCCAATGTGCGAATGGTTGAGTTGCCTGACCTCGAACGAGACGTCTTTGACGTTGGGGCCGATCAAATTGCTGAGAAGTTAAGAGCATTCTTGTCATAATCTAGCGAGGCTCACACGCTACTCTGATAAAATACTTACATAGGTTATTCATGATGATGAAGCTCCTAATTCGTAGTGCGTTTGCCGTGCTTATTCTGGCCAGTGTATCGTTACCACACGTTGCTGTGGCCGAGCCGTTTAAGGTTGCGCGTACGGCCATTCCTCCCAGTAGAGGGATTCCTTTTACGGCCGTGTCGCAGCCGGGTGTTGGGATCTGGTCGCTGATGTACGATACGCTCACGCGTATCGATAACCAAGGTAACGTGGAGCCAGCACTGGCGGAAAGCTGGGAGTCCATATCACCAACCCAATGGAAGTTCCGGTTACGACCAGATGTCCGTTTCCATAATGGTGAAGTGTTTGATGCGTCCTCAGTGACGGCGTCTATTGAGCTCCTGAAGAGTGAAGCGGGCGCGCGTTTCTATACGGCTTCTGAGGTGCAAGGTATTACAGCGGTCGAAGTTATTGATTCTCTGACAGTTCTTATAGAGACGGAGAAACCAGACCCGATTTTACATCGCCGGGCCAGCCTTCTATGGATGCTCCCACCGGACGCACTGGCAGACCGTGGTGTCGATAGTTTTGCGCAAGAGCCAATTGGTAGCGGTCCTTTTCAGCTTGATGAATGGGGTGCCGGAACCGTCCACTTTCGAAGTTTTTCTGACTCTTGGCGAGCACCGGTTGCCATTGAGGTGCTGACTATTTTTGTCATGCAAGACCCTGTTGCACGTATGCAAGCGCTCCGCTCCGGCCAGGTCGATGTCGCCGAGCAAATGAGCAGCGACGATGTGAGTCAGCTGAAAGGCGAGCAATTCCAGACCTTTACGCGAACGGCGCCAGGGGTGTCAGGTTTGGCTTTCCGGGTGATTGGTAATGAGTCATCCCCGGTCGCAGATCAGCGGGTGCGACAGGCGATGAATTTGGCGGTCAATAGAGAGGCTATTGTAAACAATCTTTATCAGGGTGAGGTGTTGGCTTCAGGACAAGGCGCAGTGCCTGGTGTCAATGGCCACAATCCAGAAGTCAAACCCTGGCCCTTCGATCCAGCGCGTGCCCGGGCTCTGTTAGAAGAGGCAGGTTTTGATTTTGACCGCATTCTAAAAATCCAGGTTGCAACGGGAATCGCTGGTGGTGATTCTCTGGCGTTCCAATTCGTCGCCCAGAACTTAGAAGCCATAGGGATGAAGATTGAACTGCGGTCGATACCCTACGCCAACTGGCTCACAGCGTTTTTGACCAATCAATGGGATGACATCGATGCGTTTTCATTGACGTGGGATAACAGTGCGTACTACGACGGCATCAGGGCAGAGACTTACACGGGCTGCCTGAAGGCACAGCCTTTTTTCTGCGCACCAGAAACCAAACCGCTCCTCAATGCAATATCAGTTGAGATGGACCCCACACGGCGCACAGCGTTGTTGCAAGACCTTATGGCCATGCTCCATGAAATCGCACCAGCTATTTGGTTAGTAACGGGTGCAGAGTTTGCGGCAGCCGGGCAAAATGTTGACGGCATTATTCTCACCAGCCGCGGCATTCAGTACGACTTGGTCAGTTTGAAGAACGAGGACTGAATACCCCAGCACAGAGCGCTGTCTAACTCTATGTGTTCAACCAAGCCGTAATCGGATCTGCCCATCTTTTTGGCTCATCAAAGATGATGTTTGAACTCCCGCCAGGAATTTCCGCATAGGCAAAGTCAGGTCTCAAGCCGCGTAGTCTTTCAGCGTGGGCCGCGAGCATGTCCGCTGTGTTTGAAACAATCAGCGTAGGGCATGTAATGGATGGTATGTCTGCCGCAAAATCATAGGTAAAGGCAGCCGTATGACCGTACCACTCTTTCTCGCCGTTTGTAAAAAAGCTCAGGACGCCCATATGAAGGCCGCTCAATTTCGCATTCGGGCCAATAACTCTTCGGAGAAGGGCCCAGTAATCCAGATAATGACTCCCGTCTTCTTTGGGGCTCTGATCGAAATGTTTGTTGCTCAATCGCGCGACTCTCTCGTTCTCATCGTAAACCGGTGCGCCGTGCAGAATGAGACGGTTGAGTCGTGTCGGGTGACGCGCGGCAAATGCTCCAGCAATCAACGCACCCGTGTGATGCCCGAGGACATCAGCTTGATCTATCTCTAAGCCGTCCAGGAAACCCGGAATGGAATCCGCATAATCCGGAATGCTTGGGGCGTCAGGTGGAGCGTCAGATTCTCCATAACCAGGGCTATCCAGTGCAATGACCTGGCGGTTGCCTGCCAGAAAGGGCGCTGCGTTTTTATATTGCTGTGATGACCAAGGAGTCTGATGAATTAAGAGAAGAGGGGGACCTTCGCCGTACTGGCGATAGTGCATAAGTCCATATTTTCCATCCACATAGCCGCGATGTTCTTTCACAGCCATTTTATTGATTACCAAGGGGAAGGATTTTCTCACCAAGCAGTTTACCGAAGGTTAAGGCCGGCGTCACCATCATGCCTCCGACGTAAGCATTGCCCTGTAACACTCCGGCACCTAGGATTTCTCCGGCAGCGTAGAGCCCTGGGATTGCTGATCCATCGCGCCGTATGACCCTAAGGTCCGTGTCAACGGCCAATCCAGCTGCGCCCGTAATCGCACAACCTTGCGCCCGTATGGCGTAGAATGGCGGTTTGCCGATGGGCAGCGGACAGTGCTTTCGTGCAAACACATCATGTCCGGCCCCAATGCCATAGTTATAAAGATCGACTGTATCTTTCAGACCCTTGGCATCAATTCCGGCGGCCGCGGCCAGTTCTGCCAGACTTTGACCTTTGTAAAACGAATAGGTGGAGCCGAAGGCGCCTTTAACTTGGTCTTGGGTCCAGCCTTCTACCACCGGCGGGGCTTGATCTAAAATTTCTTGATCGAAGATGACCCAATATCGCATGCCGGGTTGTTTAAGCAGGGCATGTTCACGAGCATCCACACTCGGTAAATCTTCACATACGAATCGTTGACCAAGCGCGTTTACATAGATCTCCCAAGGCTGCCGAACTTCTGGATAGCTGTTGGGCCGTCCGATTGCCTTCGCTGGGTATTGATCAGACTCCAATATAACGCCAAAGCTGGCCATAAAGTTCTCAATGCCGCGCAAGTATGCACCGGCAGAGAGGCCAAGTTGATGGCCTCGTCCCTGACTGAAGGGAGACCACCATTTTTGATATTGTGGTTGGCCCGAAAGCTCCTCGTACATGGTTGTGTTGGCGGCATATCCGCCCGATGTAATAACCACGCTCCGCCCTGTGTAAGAGCGTTCTACACCTTCAATATCCTTTGCGATCACACCGGTCACCGTGCCGTCGTTCTGCTGGATCAAGGACAAAGCTTCGTGCCGCAGAAGAATTGTAAGGTCGCAGGTCTTTACGGCCTCCATGAGTTGAGGTTCAACGACGTTCAAGATAGAGCGACCGAATTCGCGGCCCCAGTAATAGCGGGCCTTGCTGAACGGCTCATGTGTGTTCCCCTTCGACGGACACTCCGGCATCATGTCGAAGCCGCTATCCATCAGCCAGTCGAACATCTTTCCGGCGTTCCAGATCGCCAGTTTTGCGAGGTCTTGGTTAATCGTGCCGCGGCTGATCCGCATGGCATCTGCAAAATGCTCTTCCGGTGTATCGTCTATCCCAAGAGATTTCTGTAACTTGGTCCCGGCGGCACTCATTTGCGCTGGCGCCAGTCGCAGTGTTCCGCCAACTGCACCAGAGTGTTCAATCACCAAAACCTTCGCGCCGCGTTTTGCCGCAAACAGCGCAGCGGGCATACCGGCAGACCCAGCACCGATGATGATCACGTCCCAGGTGCGGTCGGCCGCTGCCGCACTCTCTAAACCCAGTTGTTGTGGCGGTCCCTCGGGGCCGGCGTCGTAATCCACTCTGAAAAGGTTTGGGACTTTTCGTTCTGCCATGCTGTTCGCTCCTGAACTTATTCTTTAATTTCGTCCACTTGACTCATCGGAGTCATGACGGTTTGGCGCAAATCGTCATCCAATACGCCGGTTAGGAAATCGGTTATCAGCCTATCGAAAATTTCGGGCTCTTCCACATAGGGGTAGTGCCCCGTATCCGTGATCTTGCGGATCAGCGACGGGGCGTTTGTTAGCCAATGTTGGAACACATCCGCTTCCAGGTGCACAACGGTTGGGTTGTTCATACCCCAAATAATTAGGGAGGGTGATGTGATTTGGCTCAACACCGTTTGTGGATCTCCGGTGCGGTAAGCCCGGGTATAGCGTTGCAGTTCTTCGCCAAGACCTTCACGGCGGTTCATATCGTAGGCCATATTCACCATCCACGCGGGAGGCGTATGTCCCCCTCTAAAGGTGTTATCGAGTAGCCCCTGCCAATACGATCGGGGTTTATTAAGTTCCTCTATGCGTTGCCGCGTTTCAGAACCGGGGTCGCCAAGCGGATTGGTCTCAGGTGTTCTGGGCAGTCCGGCAGAATTGATCAGAACCATCCGGCTGACTTTGTCCGTATTGACAGCAGTGTATCGAAAAGCAACGACGCCGCCACTTGAGGTGCCGATCAGGGCAAACTTTTTAAGGTTGAGTTTCTCAATGAGGCGTTCAAGCAGGTCTATGTTACGTTCTATGGAGTTCAGTTGCTTTGGGTCCGGTCCCGTTAGGCCCGCATTGGCAAAATCGAACCTCACAACGCGAAATTTATCTTTCAGAAGAGCGGCCAGCGGATCCCAAGACCGCAGGCTGTGATAAGAGGCATGAAGCAGAATAATTGTGTCTCCTTCACCTTCATCAACGTAATGAACGCTGACGCCGTCAAGATCGACAAACTTTGAGTTAGGCAGTTTGTAGGTCTCTCTGAGGTCCTCCAACGGAAGGCTTGGCACCGGTGTTGATGCCGCATGGGCAGAAGGTGCTACGGTGCTCAATAGTACATAAAAAATCACAAACAATTGATTGTACCGCATTGGTCCTCTGCCTCTCTAGCAACCTCATGTCACATCACTAAAGTAGTCTGCGCCCGCACTGTAGGTAAGCCCCAGTGGGCTATAAAATTCTATTTTTGCTAATCACCAATACAAAAAATTTATCACTGCGCTCGACGATGAAGTTGAGGCGGGTTTGAAATCACTTTGGGCAAATGACGACAATATAAAGTGTGTTTCAATGACACGGCCAGGGACACAGATCTTAAATTTGATTTACTTTGAAGTTTAAATTGGAAATCAAAGCTCTTTCCATGTCAGTCTCAGCGACAAATGTAGTTTCTTTAACGATGATCGGAGAGACGGATTATGGCTTTAAGTAATCAGTATCCAGATCGTGGCAAGGTCGGCCCAACGCCCGCCATGACGACCAGAGCGGATGAAACGTTTTTGAACTACGTCAAGGACGTACGCAGTGTTCTGCTATGGGGCAGGGCCAAGCATGTTCATCCCAAGGCGAATGAGGCAATTCAAGAAGAAAAAATTGTTATCGAGCCAACAAAAGAGTCAGTTGAAGCGGTTAGAAAGGTTGTTCGTGAAAAAGTGCCAGATGCCGGCGTTTGGGCGCGCGTCTATCGTTCGACACAGGAAGCCTTTTGGAATCGCGTATCTGAGTCTTACGGATTACGCGAGGAAGAATTTCTCGGCCTGCTTGAGGAGTCCGATAAAAAAGGGCCTGGGTCAGTCACCTGGGATCCCGACTACGTTTATCCAAACTATGCGAAGGTTGAAACCCATCGCCAACCTGATGGGTATTTCGGGCATCCTCTTGCCGGTCTGCGTTATGATTATGGAACCCGTATTTTTGCCGGTAACGTGAGTAATGACGACTATCTCCATAAAGCCATGGCAGCGAAAATCTCTGCTCCTGAGGATGGTAAGGTTAAGCGTGTCATGGATATTGCGTGTGCGGTTGGCAAACTTACGTGCCAGCTCAAACACAAGTTTCCAGAGGCAGAAGTTTGGGGCAGCGACATATCTGCGCCGATGGTTAGGTATGCGCATTACCGCGCGGCTGAGCAAAATGTTGACGTCCATTTTCTCCAGAAAGCTGGTGAGGATTTGGATGAATTACCGGAAAATCATTATGACTTAGTAACAGTGCACATCTTGTTTCATGAGGTACCGACCCCGGTGGTTGATCGGACCATTGCTAATGTTTATCGCATGCTGCGCCCGGGCGGGACCTTCTGGATTTCAGATTTTCCGACGCTTCAAGAAGATCAAAAAGGACTTAAGTATACTGATTTACTTGGGTCTATCGATTCTGCGGACAACAGCGAGCCTTACGCACCAGAATTTGTCCGCAGCAATATCGAAGACAAACTCCGCAATTTGGGCTTCACGCTAAGATATCAAGATCCCGAGGATATTCTCGTCTATGGGCGTGTGTGCGACAAACCACTGTAAAGGAGGGTTAGGTGGGCGATCCGAAAGCCGTTGAGTCCGAAACTGAATATGTTCAAGACCTGCCAGGGTTCGATAAAACCCACCCTCAGTATTTTAAAGACCCGATGATTGACAAGCTGTTGGAGATTGTTTTGTTGCTGGGCGGCGAAATATGGACCAATCGCGACCGGCAAATGGTGATGGAGCAGCTTCTTGCTAGCAAAGGCGTCGTCACCCCCGATCTTATTGAGACGTTTAAACCAGACGAAGAATTTGGAAAAAACGCTGAGGAGCAGCGTCTTCGTTTTGTCAACCGTATCTATGGTTGCCTCTATCCCGATACAGAAATTCCAGAAGATCAAAACCATTTCAAATGGTTGACCGATAAAAAGAAAGATCCAGAAGCCGATGACTAAAGCTCTTTATCTCAAAGGGCGATGGAGCGGAAGTCTCTGCGACAGAAATGTTGATGTATAGAAATTATATCTCGCCGATCCCGCTGCGCTCTAAGGATAAGTTGCACATAGAGAGGGATTCAACAATGCGAGAGGTTGTAGGCATGCCAAACCTTCTCAGAATATTTTTGCGAACTGTCTTAACAATAACAAAGCTGTTTATTGTTACTGGCTTGATCTCGAACAGCGTCAATGCTGAGACGATACGCATTGCGGCATCAACACCTCTAACGTCTTATGCTGATCCATTGGCAATCGACTCTGGTAATGGTTTGATACCGTCTATTTTTGATGGGCTGACAAGCGTTGGTGCTGATGGCACAGTCAGGTCGGCCCTTGCAGAATCGTGGTCCGCGACCTCCGATACGACATGGGTGTTCCGGCTGAAACGCAATATTGTGTTCCACGATGGTTCACCGTTTAACGCCAGTTCCGTTGTAGATGTCCTGAATCTTCTCCGTGCTCCAGAGGCACTAGTTTATCCGATCGCGCCAGAAGCTACTTCCATTGCTGGAACGCGAATCATCGATCCGTTTACTGTCGAGATCACAACGCATCGTGCAGACGGTCTGCTTGCTCGAAAATTGAGTCTTATTCCGATCTTTCCTGTGAATGTTTGGATCGACATGGGCAGAACTGAATTCTCAAAGCACCCCATCGGTACTGGCCCGTATTCAATTTTGAATTGGGGTCGGGGTGGCTCCTCACAAGTCACGATGATCGGTGAAGCAAATTCTTGGCGGGCCCCAAAACAAATTGATCGCATCGAATACGTCATCCTGCCGGACTCAGTCACGCGCATGCAAAGTCTCATGGCCGGTGAGGTGGACATCGCGAACAGTATTGACCCAGACTCGATTTCGCTATTGGAAGCGGCTGGATATAGAATTTACCGTCAACCGCATGCCATCAATTTGGCTATAGCTTTCTATAATTGTGGGGGTAGATCATCACCAACCACTGATCGTCGGGTTCGTTTGGCGCTTAACATGGCGGTAAATAAGAACCGGATTGTCGACAATCTATTAAGTGGTACGACCGAAGTTGCCACCCAAGGCGGCACCCCAGGGGTACTTGGGTATAACCCCGATATCAAGCCTTACGCTTTTGACCCAACAGCCGCACGTTCCCTACTCGCGGAAGCGGGTTACAGCAAAGGTCTGAATTTAGTGGTTGGAGTTTTCAGTGGTCAGTTTCCATCTGACTCACTCATCTTCCAGCAGGTTGCCCAGGATTGGGCTGCAATAGGGGTGAATGCGAAGTTGCAGTCGCTCGCTTTTGCCGATTTTTCGCGTCGAATACAAACCGGCGAGTGGGATGGAATTGATGCGTTTTCTGCGGTCTGGAGTCACTATCAGATTGGGGACGTTAGTCGCGCCCTTAAGCAATTTTCGGGTGGTGCGGGTCGAACGTATTTCTGTGCCCCTGAGCTTTTAGACGAGATGATAGACTCCGACTCAATACTGGACGAGGCTGCTCGCGAAGCAACGCTGAAAGATCTTATGGCCCGCCACCACGATTTGGTTCCCTCGTTGCCTTTGGTCCGGTATATCAGCTTGAATGCGCTATCTTCTCGCATATTGGACTTCAAGAGTGAGACGGGGAGGATTTTGTTTGAGGAAATGCAGGTTGCTCCGTCGATAAATTAACGGCGCTGCTTATTTGTGTTCTACTCTTAATATCTGCGCGCTTTTCATAAAGATGATAACTTTAAAAATAAAGATATGAGACTTGATGCCGTGCAGAGGGTTATTTGTTTATGAATACAGACGTCGTCCTTACTTGTGCACTAACGGGCGCTGGTGATACGGCTGGCAAGAGTGAGCATGTCCCCGTGACGCCGGATCAAATTGCGGCTGCCGCTGTTGAGGCGGCTCGAGCG
>JAVKEJ010000009.1:0-2403 GCA_040221475.1 Rhodospirillaceae bacterium
TCCGGTTGCCAGCAGCACACGAAGCTCAACCCCCCTGTCAGACCGGCGGCCCAAACCCAGAAAACTCGGCCTCAGGTCCACCCAACACCCGATGATAAGCTGCGGGGCGAAGCCCCGTCAGACTTCATCATCATGTTGGGCGGCGCGCGCAACCACGAACATCGGATCAGGCATTAGGGCTATCCGGCTCGGGCCGATACTTCTTCGTGATATCGCGAAGTTTGCTGATCTCCGCGATCGTGAGGGCGGTGTTGTGGTCGACCACGCCATGAACGACATCGTTGCGCAGGCGCCGGAGGCCGTTGATAGCTTCGGCGTCCTCGTGGCGTATTACCCCCGCTTCAATCAACTCTCGTAGAGCATGGAGAGGAGGTCGTGGTCGGCCCGCTAAGGTTGTCAGTTTGTCGATGTGTAGGTGCGAAAGCGCGGCGAGGACGCGCTCGAAATCTACCCATGCGGAGAGGAACGCTCCGAGCACTTCGTGCCGGTCCTGGGGCTCGACATCGAGTGTCTCTCCGAAGAGATTCATGAAGAGCAGCTTCGCGAGCTCAGCGTAGATTTCAACCTTGTCTTTGTCGACAGTGAGGCCGTTCCCCTGATGATAGAGTTGATTCCGAAGACGGTGGAACCACTCGATTTCGCCTAAGTCGATGCCATCCAACCGGTCCTCGGCGTGCGTCTCGAGTCCGTCGATGAGCTTGGGGAAACTTTCGCTCATCTCCGTATACTCGCGCCGGGGCACATGAATTCCCGAGAGGCGCTTTGGGAGCCCGAGATATGTCTTCACGGTCAGCTCGACAGCGTTGTCGATGCTGAGGAGCGCAAGTCGTCGATTCTTATCAGTCGGATCGCGGAGAAGAGAAAGTCCGTGTTGAAGAATCTCTCGCGGACCCGAAGCCCATGGCTGTCCAGGCATTCCTCACTCCATATCGAGAAGGCGTCCGAGTCAAGATCCCGCTGGACAACGACGTAGCCTCCCAGCTCGTCCGCCCAACACCCGATGATAAGCTGCGGGGCGAAGCCCCGTCAGTCTTCATCATCATGTTGGGCGGCCCCAACCAAGCACGGCGAGGTCCATCGGCGAGCCCGACGCACTCTCGTTAGGTTTCGCTGAGCAGAACGAAGGGCCAATGGCCTACTCCGCCACAGTCTCGTAGTTTCACCCGACGCACGTACGTCTGATGGCGACAGAACCAGAATCAAGGACCCGTGAAGGTTTCAGGAGTGGAACTTGATTGATTTGAAGAAGTCGAGGAGTTCGGCGACCTTCTTCGTGACCTCGGAGGGACCAGAAAGAAAGATGTATGAACCCGAAGCGTCCTTGATATTGGATGCATGGTGGATCGTGATGACCTTCCCCGCCGGAACATCGAACGTATACGTGTCATCATGAAGAATGTCTTTGATGTGGCTTTGAGCATTCTCCATGACAGAGACCTTCTCAGGGCCACGATTCCATATCCAGAGCTTGCAGTCCTCTGATTGCACTGGGAGAGTCACATGTTCGTTCGGACGAACATCCCAGTGTTTTGCAGTATAGTTTAGTGACGAATTGCCGGACATGAAGTCCTCGTACCACCGCATGAGTGGTTCAGCAAGGCTGCAGCCCCCTTGTAAGGACCGTGGGGAGCGCAAACGGATCGAGTTCCCTGTCCTGCGGATCAGTCAATTCGAGCACCAGCGAGGGGCGGAGAAGGGCTGACATGCCAGGTCCGCCCAACACCCGATGATAAGCTGCGGGGCGAAGCCCCGTCAGACTTCATCATCATGTTGGATGGCTCGCAGCATCTCAAACGTCCGCCTCCATGGACAGCTCAGAGGAGACACTCGACAAGGGATTCAGGACCTGTAGGACCACATGGTTGTTGATGTACGCCTCGAACTCGCTCCTGTTAGTCGGTGAAGTACACCAGAACTCTCCAGAACCGAGTTCCGACAGCGGTGCTGATGGCGCGAAGCGATAGGTGAGATGGAGCTGGTCGATCCGCTGATCGTCGTCGACCTCGCGGATCAACTGGCGTGTGGCGTCCACCTCGAAGAAGGCCCCCTCGCCCCAATCGTAGGTGCCCCACTGAAAGACGAGCATGTCGCCATCGTCCTCGACTTCCACATCGGGGAATCGAACGGTCCCATAGAAGAGGGACATCGCACTGACGCCAGCCAGGGGCTTCTGCGGCGGCACCGACTCGCGGTGTTGCTTCAGGAAGGCGCGAAACTCGTCGAGCACGCATTATTCTCCAAGAAGCTCTGCTTCAAGTCCATCCAACACTATGACATTCAGCTGCGGGCGGCGCAGCCGCCCGTCAGACTGCAATGTCCAGTTGGACATCCGTCGCTCGGTCGAAGCTCGATTTCAAGCCCGAGGGGCCTACTTGGTTCTGGGTCAGGCAGCCAGCCGCGCGA
>JAVKEJ010000010.1:0-785 GCA_040221475.1 Rhodospirillaceae bacterium
CGGACTCCTTCGTTGAGCAGAATGTTCTTGGTGTAGAATGTCTCGAATTCGGGGTCTTCCGCCGCCCGGATTTCCTGGGACACGAAGTCATACGCCCGCAGGTTTACCGCTAAGCCAATCACACCCACTGAACTCATCCACAAGCCCGTCACGGGGACAAACAGCATGAAGAAGTGCAGCCAGCGCTTGTTGGAAAACGCAATCCCAAAAATCTGAGACCAGAAGCGGTTCGCCGTCACCATGGAGTAGGTTTCTTCGGCTTGGGTGGGGTTAAACGCCCGGAAGGTGTTTGACCCTTCACCGTCTTCAAACAAGGTGTTTTCTACCGTTGCACCGTGAATGGCACACAGCAGCGCTCCACCTAAGATACCTGCCACTCCCATCATGTGGAAGGGGTTCAGTGTCCAGTTGTGGAACCCTTGGAAGAACAGCAAGAAGCGGAAGATTCCGGCGACGCCGAAGCTAGGAGCAAAGAACCAAGAGGATTGCCCCAGGGGATAGATCAAGAATACGCTGACAAATACCGCGATCGGTCCACTGAAGGCAATGGCGTTGTAGGGACGAATTCCTACGACGCGAGAAATTTCAAATTGCCGCAGCATGAAGCCAATTAAGCCAAATGCACCGTGCAGGGCGGTAAATGTCCAAAGCCCACCGATTTGACACCAACGGGTGAAGTCGCCTTGGGCTTCAGGTCCCCACAGTAGCAGTAGGGAATGACCGAAGGTATCGGCGGGGGTGGAAACCGCCACAGTTAGGAAGTTACAGCCTTCCAAGTAGGAAGA
>JAVKEJ010000011.1:0-588 GCA_040221475.1 Rhodospirillaceae bacterium
CTAGGGTCAGGACCCATTGATTTCCGCCTGTCGGCGTGATTCACGGTTCGAAAAACGAGCGGTGAACATGTCCGATCTTTTCTGGCTGACAGATGCACAGATGGCGCGTCTTGAGCCCTTCTTCCCGAAGTCCCACGGCAAACCCCGCGTCGATGATCGGCGTGTGTTGAGTGGAATTATCTTCATCAATCGCAATGGCTTGCGGTGGCGCGACGCGCCGAGTGCGTATGGCCCACACAAGACACTCTACAACCGCTGGAAGCGGTGGAGTGACAGAGGCATCTTTACCCGGATGATGGCCGGACTGGCTGCCGGGCACGGCGAAGAGAAGACCGTGATGATTGACGCCACCTACCTGAAGGCGCATCGCACAGCGACCAGCATGGGCGTGAAAAAGGGGGGCCTGGACGCCTGATAGGTCGGACCAAAGGCGGCATGAACACAAAGCTGCATGCGGTCTGCGATAGTCAGGGCCGACCGCTCAACCTGTTTGTCACTGCCGGTCAGGTCAGCGACTATATCGGTGCCCGCGCCTTGGTGAGCAGTTTGCCAAAGGTGGAATGGCTGCTCGGAGATCGAGGGTATGAC
>JAVKEJ010000012.1:0-2164 GCA_040221475.1 Rhodospirillaceae bacterium
ATCGTCTTTGGCCACGAGATTCACAACATTCTTGGACATGGGTGATTTCCCCTTATTTCATCGCCGCCCGAGTCGCGCAACGCGCTGTTCATGACGATCAATGTACTTATTTTGTTCTCCTTGGCAATGAAAAATTCAAACTACTGAAAACAAAGGGGAATTCAGTTCGTGTTCGCGCGACGTTCCGGGCGACTGCTTTCGCATATATCCCTTTCGAACATGGGGACGCAAAGCCGGGAAGTAGCGCCCTCCCCGAAAGGGGTGCTAGGTGAGCGGTCTTGCGGCGGTGGCCCTACTGGCGGTGCTGTTAGGTCATATAGCTGAAGGTAGTGCTGGCGAACTGGGTGCGAACATTCCTTGTAGGGTAGTTGCCCAAGGAGTTGTGCAGCCAAGAAAGGATGCTGTTGCTCCTCCCTGCAACATAGGCCTCAGCGGTGCACCCAATACTGTTGTCTGGAGAGTGCCGGTAAACGATGCAGCAAAAAATGTAAAAGCCGGATGGGTCACTTCTGGCCACGTCAGCATCTACAGGTCTTGCGTTGTAGATGGGCCCTTCGAAGGGGTGGCCGGGGAAAATGCGTCTTTCAAACCTGTTTTCTTCGGTTTCAAAGTTCTCCCTGCACTTCAAGGCAAACCTCTCCAGGTCTTCAGCGACATTTGCCTCACCAATCAACGGGAAGATGCCAATGTATTCCCTTGCAACGAGGCTTGGCGCTTTCCCGAGATTGTCTATTCGGTAGGTGACGTGGGCCTCGATCTTGTTTCTGTCGTTTCCCGTTTCGGCAACCGAAGTCAGGGTGATTGTGAGCCACGCCCTTTGCTCAGCGCGCAAAATGTCGTTGGCCTCAAGGGCCGCCTCGGTCATGGCACGGGTGTCGAGAAGTGCGTCACGTGTCGCCTTCAAGGTAGCCTTCAAGAGCAACACAGCCCAAATGCTTACGCCTGTGGCGGCAACGGCAAGGGCCGCCATGATCCACTGTGTGAGAGAATCTCTAGGCCAAGCGTAGGTGTCCCAAAAACCCATCCCTACGCTGGTCCCATTGTCATCTTGGGGGCCGTCGGCCTGCTCCTGCTGGGCTTGCTGATAGGTAGATTGATTGGCGGGCCACTGCCACAAAGACACGACCAACCCGAGCGCCAGAATGAACGCTATGCATACCCCAAGCGCAATCGCTGCGACCTTGTAGCCCCTACCCATTCCCAATCCCCACCCCAAACTTCCAGGGTGTCATTGTCAGCCGTTAGGCCAGGAAGGAAACAGGTAAATGTCGTTTCCCGTTTCGACTTTCTCCTGTCCATGATGATCAAGGGCGAGGAAAAGCCTGCAAAAGAAGGTCGAACATCAGGTGCGGCTGCTTCCGAAGGTTCCGGCCTGATCCGATAAAGACTTTATCAGTTCGTGTTCGCGCGACGTTCCGGGCGACTGCTTTCGCTTGCGGCCGTTGCGACCGTCTTCGCCGCGGCGCCCGTCCGGGCAGCCCGCGCGGCGGGAGCAACACCCGTCGCGGACGCCGCCGCGGCCCTTGCCGGCTTCCTGTCCCAGGCATGGGTCCAGTCGTGGATCGTGGCCCCTTCCGCCTCGAGAACCGGCCGCATTTCATGGAAGGCGGCGCCGATCCGGTAGAACGGGATGCGCGGGAAGAGGTGATGGATCAGGTGGTAGGTCTGATACATGTCGAGCACGCTCACCAGCCGGTGAATGGCGCGCGGCAGCAGGAAGACGCCGGAATCCTTGTAGCGCTCCTGCGAGAGATGCGGCCGGTGCGGCAGGTAGTTGAAGACCAGCCCGATCAGCGCAACGTTGAGGAAGGTCGGGAATATCCAGAGCATCAGGATCTCCCAGCCCCAGCCATAGACGAAGCCGACGGCGACCAGCGTCCAGGCGGTAAGGTGATGGGCGCCCGCGATGAAATATTCGCGCCGCCGCGCCTTGTCGCGCCACATCCCCATCCGCGTCATCACCCAGACGTAGTGCGGCGTCTGCGTGAAGAAACGGACGATGAGCGTGACCGGGTTCCGCCCCGCGCACCAGGTGTCCGGATCGCGCTCGAAATCATTGGTGTAGCGGTGATGCACGAGATGCATCACGTCATAGCCGCGATAGGGAATGAGCGTCGCGATGCCGCCGATCCAGGCGAGAAGATCGTTCAGCCACTTGTAGCGC
>JAVKEJ010000013.1:0-20011 GCA_040221475.1 Rhodospirillaceae bacterium
AACTCGCTAGTGGCGGCGGCGAACATCAGCGAGTTGGAGCCTGCCCAGGGCAGGACATATGTCGGGATCAGAAAGAGGACGTAGAGAACGGCGAACGTCAGAACGTTGCCAAAAAAGCGCACAGCCATGCCGAAATCCCCCGATTGAACAGAATGAGCAATTCTGTTCAATCAGGTGTGACGACTGCGATTCGCAATGGGGCTGTCAAGGCAAGGCGTTGTCAAGGGCTAAGCGTTTTGCTAGCCTAACCGAGTGATTCTATAAATTGTGTGTGTAGAGGTCTACCGCTACTACCTATAGCGTGCAGTCGACTGGAAGGAGTAGCCGGCGGGGACGCCGGGGGCAATTGTTGCGTCAATTGAAGGGCTACTCTCAAATATGTCGGTAAATGAAATTCCTTTGGCCGGGCTGCTGCGGTTCGGGTGGCTGCGGCAGCACAGCTTTCAACGGATCGTGGAAGATATTCATCGTGCCAGTTTTGTCTGGCGGGTGAGATCTGGGTTCACTCGAGGCAGTGCGAACGACCGGGATTTGCTGTCGCGTCTGATTGATGCGCCTCCCGACTTTGCCAGCAACATCTTGTCGCGAGTTAACACCGAACCAAATGCTGTTCGGCGCGAAATGTATGACGAGATTCTCGATCTCGTCGAGATGACCTCGTTGGTTATTACAAAAGCTTTTGGAAGAGACAGTGCGGCGACAATCAAGCTTCTCTGGAGCGCGACAGACGGTGAAGTTGTCGTCAGAACTTTAGCCAGAGATGCACAGTCGCGCTCAAAGCGTGAACATCTTCAGCCGCCAAATTTTTTCCCGGTTTCGTGTAATACGGCTTTCGAGAGGATCGCCTGTCAACCCGACCATGGGAGATATTTTGCGTCAGACAACCTCAAAGCTCTTGAGCTAAGAGGTCACTACAAAAACAACAATGACATGTGGCCGCAGCAGTACAATGCAACTGCTGTAGTAGGTATTCCGTATACGACCGATGCCGGAGAGCTCCTGTCGGGTTTTCTATGCGTTGACAGCAGGACAGGCCCGCTATCAGACAACAAGACACGTCTGATACTTGAACTTGTGTCGGCACGAGTTCATAATTTGTTCAGTCTTGTTCTTTTCGTGGAAATGAAATCCCAAGGCTTGCTCGACCTTGAAGACTTCCAAAATTTTAGAGGTCGCGTCGGGTGGAGATGTGAAGACCAGCGATTGGTTGTTGATGATTCACACCATCAGATGGTCTTCCAAGCTGCGATAGATCGGCTTGAGCAGTCTCACGAGGTTTATGATACGTCTCAACATCGAGTGGCACCTGATGGGCCGCTCGAAAGAGACGGCCTTCAAGTGTCGCCCGCAAACGCGGAGGCAATGGCAATGAAGGCGTCTGACCCGTTTTATGCGGACTTGCTGTCCGATGAAGACATCGATCCGCAACGCGCAAAAGTTCTACAGCGTGCCGGAAAGATTTCTGATCGAGAGTTTGTAAGCATACTTGAGAAGATTTCTCCCGGAAATCCGTATGCTGAAGGGTTGCTAAAGGCAGCCAAGGATAAAAAAATAGGTTAAGTAAAGACCTTTGATATTGTAAACCCCACTTGAATTGAGTGGGGTTTATTTTTGCTGCCAAGAGGCTTTTGGGGGACCTGATGCTCATCGTCAAGGGCTATCACGGGACGACACAAAGCAGAGCCCGAGAACTCGTTGCCGGGTCTCCATTTGAGTTCAGCGCCAACAGCGGCGACTGGCTCGGACGCGGGATCTATTTCTGGCAGGACGCTCCCGGTCGCGCGCTTGTCTGGGCGAGGTACAGACATAGAGATAGCGGGGAGACCCCCGCTGTTGTCGAGGTTGAAATTACCCTGGAGAATTGCCTCGACTTTTTTGACGTACGGACATATCGGGAAGTCCGTCAACGGTATCCAGAATTCCAGGCATTCGAAAGCCGGTTGGACCCTCCGATATCCCAAGCGGCCCTGAAAGTTGAAAAGGGGAAAGCCTTCCTAGATGGCGACACGCCCACAACGGACATCCGTACGAGAAAGGCAATCCACAACTACAGGGACCGCGCCTTCATTGACTGGTACGTCGAAGTGCTCGCGAATCGCGGATACGAAGTGAAGACGGTTCGAGGCATCTTTTTAGATGGGACCGCGTTGTTCACCGAATCCTTTCTCTTCGATTGGAGCCATGCACAAATTGCCGTGCTGAATCACGATGTGCTCTCTCCCCCTAAAATTTGGAATGGAGGCTGACTAACGCCACATTCTAAGGGCGATGGATTGTTCCTCCTCACCAGTCGCATCAGCATATAATGCCGTTGTACTTAACCGAGCATGTCCCATCCATTTCTGGACCATGTTGAGTGGAACACTCTTCTGAATGGCGCACACCCCGAATGAATGCCTGAGAGCCTTGGGCATCGCTTGCGCCATCCCGACACCCGCGTCAGCCATCGCCAGCTTCACCCATTTCCACGCTGTGGTTCTGCTCACGAGCCAAATGCGTTCTTTCTGTTGGCTCGTGTGCAACCTGGCCGTGAGCTGCAGGATGTCGTCAAGTTCTCGAAGTAAGAATTCTGGAATGGGTACCGATCGGAATATCCCGCGACGACGCTTCTTGAGACATTCAATGATGATTATCCCAGCGTCGATATCTATGCGCTCAGGGGCAAGTGCTAGGATTTCCGAGATGCGCGCTCCGGTGTACGCAAGCACCAGACAAAAGGCCCGAGCTTCTGGGGGCAACAGACTGGAAGCTTCGATGAAGGCTCGCCGCTCTGTAAGGGTGAGATATTTTCTTCGCCCCGTATTGTCGTAAATCATAACTTCTTGGTCTTCTTCCGCACGCAACAAAGCGTAAGAAAGAGGTTGACCTTATTACTATTAAATGAACAGAATTGCTCATTCTGTTCAATCTATTCTATATCAATACTGTCAGGTCGTCGCTGCCTGTTAGGGGGGCTCGCGCCAGCACATCTCCAGGCGTCGGCTTTGCGCCAGAAGCGGACATCGCAGGACGCTAAGGCGCTGAGTTTCATGCGCATAGATCATTTTTCGCCGCTTCAGGTTGGAACTGAGGTGGCTTTTGCCCTCGCTCACGGTGCTAGTGTCGGCGAGCAAATTCGCAGCTAGAGAGCCTCCAATATGTTGACGCCTATTGATGGCGGCTCGCTTGGCACAATGCCTCTCTGCCTATTTTGCCGCGACCAGGCGCTGGGAAATGCCGCCTGCTTTTTTTTGCTCGAAGAGGCAATCGATCTTATTGAACTAAATAGCTTTTCAACGTGGGTATGTTCATTATGAACAGTCAGCTTCAAGAGAGAATACCGTGGAAATCCGGCCTTCTTGCCTCAAGAGAGCGATGTCCAGCTCGATGGATTTCCAAGCCGCTTAGCCACCCAAGTTGAAGGCAGGCAGCGCGAGCAAACGAATTGCCATACTGATAGCAAAACTAGCATCGGCGCGAAGGTGGCATTCGACTGGTACCATCGTATCCAGCACCCGACGGGAAAGATTGTAAGGATCATTTATATCCCTGTAATGGGACAAGGGATTGCGCATCTTCATCAAATTGTGAAGATCGTCGGCGATATTCTGAGGGATAATGTTTTTCTCTACACATCGACGCAACGTCTCGGGAAACTGGATACGCTCCGGCAGTTGCTCGGCATTGAGTCCCATAGTCAGATGGGCAGCCAGCAAATGCTCAGCCAGTCCCTGGCAGAGCAGCACGGTCGCGACATAGTTTCCGTGAATAAAGCTGGTGCGAGCTTCCGACCAGGCGGCAAAGGCCGTTTCCCCGCCCGGTAGGATTGTGCGGCCGATCCTGAACGTCTCCGACAGATCCGCAAGTTGGCGAAACCGTCCCACCTTGCCGTAGAGATCGTCGTGCATATCCGCGAGCAGTAGCCGCACTAGGTCCAGGTCATGAAGGGGAGAGAACAGATCCGGCTGTCCGTTCATTGCTTTCCGCCTTTGCGCGGCAGCGCTGGGAGGGGCAAACTTTCCAGCAATCGCGCCGAGATGGAGGCGGAACCGCAGATGCGGTCCAGTTGAGCGCTCGCCGAGGGTTGATTCAGCGCTGCTGCCAGCGCCTTGGGAGAGACGGCATCGGAACGGAGGGGCAGCAATATGATGACGTGGTTCTCGGCTATGATGCCGCCATGCCGCCGCACAAAGGACTTGAAGACGGGCGCTGCATTGAGCCGGCGCTTCTGGCCGCGTGATGAGGTTCTCTGAACGGCGACGCAAGGCTTGCGGATGATATATGGCGCATCGGATGGGGCATCGACCCAACCATGTCCCTTGAAGACCGCCCCCCGGTCAAAGTCCAGGCGGCCCTCCGTCGTGATCGATTTCGCCCAGATCAGGGGATAGCGCCCCTTGGCACTGCGTTTATGAAGACGTTCGGGCTGACGATTGGCCACCAAGTAGCCGATGGTCGCCCGATAACCCCATTCCTTAAGCGTAGTGGGCTGAGGCTGGTTAAGGCCCGGCAGACGCCAGGCGACACCGTCGGCCGCGATCTCGGCAGTGCCCATTTTTGAATATTTTCCGTCACGGTGCAGAACACCGCTTACTGCCTGCGCAAGTTCCGGCATGGCAACGGGAGCCGTTCGGCGCCGCAGGACTATGAAACAAGCATCCTGAATGGCGTCCAGGAAAACGTCATCACGCATTTCGATCTGGTCGACGACTAATACCTCGGCCAGTTGCAGGACGCGTCGGCGAAAAGCTTTGAACTCCGGTCCACCCAGAAACGATGCCGGGATCACATATCCGATTATTCCCCCTGCCGGCACCTCTTCCAACGCTCGGCGCACAAACAGGGCGTAGAGGTTCAGCCTACCGGAGACCATTTCCGAAAAGATCGCGCGTTTCGACCTGGAATCGTTGTTTTTGAGGCGCAAGAAAGGCGGATTGCCAATTTCGTGGTCGATGCTGTCTCTGGCAGCCGCCTTGGGATCAAGGCTGTCGCCGATGCGGACGAGCCGGACTTTTGCAGCCAGACTTCTGGTGATCTTAAATTCGTCGACCAGCATCCGACGGACCAGCGCATTGGCGATGGCGGCCAGATCGGGGTCGATCTCTCGTCCTATAAGGTGGCGCTGCAAGCGCGCGACAATTTCGCGGTCCGAAAGCTTCTGCGCGCGCCAGGCAGCGATTTTGAGGCGCGCGAGTGGCACAAGGAATGCCGCGCCACCCGCGGCTGGATCGCGCAAACGATGTTCAATAATGTCTACACCGTGGGCCTTGAGCTGCGATACCAAATGATCAACCAGATGCGGCGGCGTGAAATAGGCGCCTAGATTCTTGCGGCGGGCGTTGGGCATCAACAGAGCATAAATACTGGCGATTGCATGGTCGGCCCAAGCCGGTGACAGCGATTGCAGCAGCGCGACGGATTTGGTCGGGCCCTTCCCGGAGATGAGGTTCAAACATTTCTTCAACCGGTCAGAGGCGGCGCGCTTTCTGCGATACGACCCCAAAAGTTTCTGAAGGATCGGCGCCGCACTCTCCCACCCGCTCACGGCCGACGCCGCCGCACACTGAGCCCTAGGCGTAGCCCCACCCACTGGGTCGGGGACCATTTTGGGAAAGCTGTAGCTGCGTTCGAGGTGGGTCACGAAACTCCTGGGCGTACGATTAGGGTGTAGTTTGCCGGTGTGCATGGGCATGCCGCCGGGCGACTTCATAATAGCCAGTAAGCGCAGTGCCAGGTGCATCCCAACGCGGAGTGCCCCGGCCGATCAGAACAGAACGCGATAGAAGTTCGTTGCGGGTCAGGCAGGCCGTCTCGGGGATCAGAACACAGTCCGGACAGGCGCCGCCGCGGTGATTGCAGACGCTTTCCGAGCCGCACCTGAGACTGACCGGGTCGACCATCCGGTCGAGCACCTCATTGCCAAGGTTCGGATCGCCGTGGTCCCGCCACATCGATGAGAGGTTGCCCAGATCCATGGTCACCCCTCGGCGGTAGACCAGAAAGGACAGGTCTGGCAGAAAGATGTGCTCGCCGAAGGAGCTGAGATCCAAACCCGACATCGACGCTGATATCCCGATCAGGTGATGCGCCATGGAATGCAGCAAGGTATAGACATAAGGATAGGCGCGGCGCGCGACACCACGTTCGCGGCGATATTCATCGAGGAATCGCGAGAACCGGGTACTATCATCTCTCTCGATGTCCGCGAATTCCTCGATCAGACGGCCGCCCAGCCGCACGCCCGGGAGCGCAGGTGCGAGTGGTATCTCGTTGACGGCCAGCCACTCCAGAACGGTGGCTTCGTTCAGGCGGATATAGAACCCTTCATTGGATTGGAGCAGGCACAGAACCGGGTGGCGCGCCGAATCCCCTACCTCAACACGGTCGAACAGACGCAACCGAACGGGCATTTCGGCATCGCCCGCTTTATCCCGCTTAACCGTGGGTGAAGAGGAGGTTCGGGTATAGCCAAAGGTGTACTCGCAGAGCCGAACATCGCGCAGCAGGCGCATTTCGGCAATCCCCAGTAGATCGCGGCGCCGGCGTGCCTCAGCTCTCAGCAAGGCGACTTCGGCTTCGCCGAGACCATCCGGGATCAAGAATTGATCTAGCACTGTCACATCGACGGAAACCTCTTTGCCGTCACTGAGCTGTCCGCCATGGAGCTTTTCTTGAACCAAGGTCTCGTGTTCCACCGCCATGCGCACGGGATCGAAGCGGCGCACATAGCGGGTCCTGTCCCGGCAAGCAGCGGCGATACCGGGCGTGGCTTGCTGGCGGCCGGCGAAAACTGTCCCAGCCCAATCGTCTTCCCAACGCGCCATTGCAGACCGCGAGGATGCGATCATCGCCTCCGTCGCATTACCCGATGCCGTCAACATGGCAAGCAGGTCGCGCATGCCGACATAGTCGTCCCATTCCCCACCACGGCCGGCAGCGCGCAAAATGGCCGCCTTGTCATCATCGGAGATTTGCGAGGGGGGATAGCCGTAGCGGGTAGTCAAGAAACCTTCGAGGGGGCCATTCTGTCCACCACCTAGAAGTGAAACATACTGATCCTGATCGAATACCAGCAGCCGGTCGCCATGGACATAATAAGTGGCCGACGCGCGATAGGAGACGGGCTCCATGTTGATCTCGGCGAACACTGCCAAATTCTGATCGGTCAGTGGTCCTAGCAGTTGTAAAGTCTGCAGGTCGCGCTGCAAGATGGGTCGCACGGTGTGGCAACGAATGCATTCGAAGTGCCAGCTCCCCAACGGGCCGGGCGGGCGACGCAGATAAAACCGATCCAAGTCGCAGGAACTGCAGCGGGAGATTTCGCGCACCTCTCCGCTCTGGGCGGCCCAATACCGATAGACGGGGCTGATCGGTTCTACGGCGCCCGCCCAATGGGTCAACACGACATCGATCTGTTCCCAGTCATCGGCGCATCCGGCAGAGCCTGTCGGGCAGGCCTGACGGAAGGCCGCCGCCTCTTGCGGTAGCCGCTCCAGTCGTCGGGTCTCACGATGAAGGCCACAGCGCGTGCAGGTGAACGCCAAGGGGAACGGCACATAGCCCACGACATCGGGTACTTGAAACGCCAGGTCGCCGATGCGCACCCGCACGATGCCATCGCTCAGGATTCGATTATCAACAGCAAGAGCGGGGGGTACAGGATGGCGCAGATTCTGGCCGCGCATGGCGCGGTCCGCCCAGGCTTCACAATATTCCTGAATCTGCTCGCTGATCATGCTCTGAGTAATCGGGCGCAATTCCGCAGTCCGATTACCCGACACGGGCAAGGCCATGCAGGCGCCGGAGCCCCCTTCAAAGGTGAAAAGCGAGTTTGGCGCATAAGCAGTGGCGAGTTGGCCGCGGGATCGTTGCATGAAGGGAGGGCGGGCCATGCTCAATTATCCTCATCCAGTTCGCTGGATGCTGCGCGGCGGTTGCGGGAGACGCCACGATTTCGAATCATGGCCATGGCCTCGCCCACTTCCTCCCAACTCAGGCTGCGATACTGGAGGGTACGATCGGACGCACGAATTTGCCCCGCCGCATCCACATCGCGCAAGCTGAGCATGGGGCGTTGGAGCCGCGTCATGGGATTGCTCCAAAAATCAGAAAGCTTGCCGACAAAACTGCCGCTGGCCAGCTCGGCCTGGATCCGAAGCGCGGCAGCCCGAACCAAGTTGGCATAGTAGGCGGGATTGGCCGGACCACCAGTATCGGCGCCGATACCAATGGCGACGGTAACAAAGCCCACACAATCGTTGAACGCGGACTGATCGCGCAGCAAGCGATCGACCTGCTCCACGGTCACGGGCAGCATCACGTGCGCCTTCTGGTCTGCGGCCGCCGCGGCAAATCTTTCTTGGTGTCGCACGCCCGCAAGCCACATCTGCACCAGGGATGGAACGGTGCGGTCGATGGCCCGGTCGGCCCAGCGCTCTACTGCTGGCGGCGAAATCATCCGTTCCAGCAGCCGGTGAAAGGATTCATGGACTTCCACCACGAAGCGGTCACGCCGGGTTTGCGGTGTCGGTATCAGTAGCGAAAATCCGACATGGGTGCGTCCGACACGCGACGAGGCCTGGATGTATTCCGCAATATCGGACGGCATGCCAGCAAAGGCCATCGCATTGAACAATTCAACATCCACACCGTGAGAGATGGCAGAGGTGGCCACGATGCCGCGCAGGGCGGTACTGATGTCTTCCTGCATTGGATCGAATGGGCGCTCCGCTTGGCGGATGACAGATTGGATGCCCCCAATATCGACGCCGCCGGAGATCAGATCCATAGTATAAGCGCCCAGCGCGTACTCTTGCCCCATCGCGGCATGCGCTTCGCGAACCTCTGCTTCCAGAGCAGAAAGGATCTGATCGCCACCTTTTTTGTTGGTGACATAGGTCAGCTGGATGCGATGCAAATCGACCAGCGCGGCGAGTCGATCATAGCGTCCGTCGTGCGCGACAGCCCGCACCGCCGCACTACGGCCTTCAAACCAAGGGGCGTCGGAAATATTGCTTTCGATTTCTGCGGCGGCGCGGGCCTGGCGCATGGGATCTGTTGACGCCAAGTCTTTCTGCCAGCGGGTAATGGTCGCCGCATGCGAGGCCAGAACCGAGAGTGTCGTTACGGTGTGCAGGCGCCCGTTGGTCATCAGACTGGCATAAAGCCGCCCCCAAGGCGCGGCCGCTTCGCACCCTCGTGGCGTAGTCAGCGCATCACGACGAATCGTCTCTGCCTCGCCTCCAGACACAAAGCTCGCCATGCGGGTATAGAACCCCCCATAGAGGCTCGGGCCGGGGTGCGGAAACTGCACGACACGCTTCTGATAAAGCGCGCGTGTATGTTTGGCGGCGTCTGCCGCTGTCGCGGTGGCACCGATGACATGAGGCAAACGGGGACAATTAGGGTTACCCGGTACACGGCAGACCCTCTCGCCGAGCAGCCGGCTCAGGCGTTCCAGCCACGCGAACAATCCTGTTTCAAAAATGCCACCAAATGTCCCCAAGCTTTCTTCCAGGAGATGCATTTCGTCCTGGATGATGAGGCTTGGGAAGGGATCGAAGAACACCTCCACGCCATCGCTGAAGGCTGGCGCAACGCGCTGCACATTTGGCGGGGGCGGTGCGCCCGTGACGGCGCCATTGGGCATTTGCAGGAGGCCATCGGCGCTCGCTTCTATCCAGCGCGCGAGGCCAAACATGCCCGCGATACGGTCGATAGTCGTTGTGCTCTGGCCAAGCAAAGCCAGCTTGTCGATGGTCCCCAAAAGCACCGAGGGACTGCGCCTATAAATATCAGTGTCGGCAAGCAGGAATGGCAAGGGTTCGCACCGGCCGGAATGCACTTCGTTCCAGGCGCAGGCCTGGTTCAAACAGACAATGCCTAGCTGGTGATGACGCTCCGGGAAAAGCCGAAGCCCTGTGCCGTTGGGTGAAGTGCAAAAAGGGCAAACCGGAAGTTTGTTCCAGGCCGTCTTGGACGCCACATACTCGCGGTCGAGACGATCCTGACTGACCAGCAGAGCGTGTTCGTCCTGCGCCCTGGGACTGCTCCAGACTGGGATACAACGCAGCGCGTCCGAGACATCGCCATTTGGCTTCTGTGTCGAGTTGGGCGTGTTGGTGCCGCCCACCCAAAAACCGATTTCAAACGAGCTTCCCGCGATATTCTCCGCGCGCCTGACCATCTCGGCGCGGGCAAGCAGGCGTGCTAGTCGCTGTGCCTGCTGGACAGTGAGGAGACGCAACGGATAATGCATCATCGCGGTCACGCCGCGGTGTTTACCGCGCAACCGATCGAGGAACAGCGCATAGACGAGCGTTCCGAAGAACGCTTCGGTCTTGCCGCCACCTGTTGCCATATAGAGTAGACTTGCAGCATCTTCATCGAAGCTGGCATCGAAGCTGCCAGCGTACTCGGGAATGCGTGAGGCAAACG
Organism: Rhodospirillaceae bacterium; assembly: GCA_040221475.1. Lineage (GTDB taxonomy): Bacteria > Pseudomonadota > Alphaproteobacteria > Rhodospirillales > Rhodospirillaceae > WLXB01. The sequence goes on from JAVKEJ010000013.1 coordinate 10,417, forward strand.
TCGGCACATGCGCCAGCACAAAGGCCATCTGGAACAAACGCCAACCCGGCGGGGCTTCGTCGGCCCGTGGCGGATTGGCGCTATCGAAGGCCCGGTTGAGCAGCAGCCATGCACGGAACGGTGCCGCCGCTAACGAAGTGGGCGCTGTCTGCCAAGCGATCTGCGACGCAACCAGAAGCTGGATCCCTCTGTCAATGCGGGCGACCTCGCCGCGCCAAGCCAGCAAATCATCTTGAAACCGAGCCTGCTGTGAGGCTTCATCGGCCGTACTGCCCTCTTCGTCCGGGGCGAACAACACGGTTTCCTGGGCGACCGCTGCAATCCAGGTATTCATAGCTTCGGGAAGTCCCGTGAGCTGAGTCAAATTGAGGGTCGGAGAGATCAGGTCACGATAGGCCGTGGGAACAGCGGCAATCTCGGTTGCGCGAGCTCGCGGCAGCACATAGCGAGGCATCCAGGTGGTCCGCAGGTGACGCTCGCCATCGATCACGCCGAGATCGCGCACGCCGCCATTCACACCAATAGCCGGCATCGTCATAAAGCCCGCCAGATGGTAGCTGCGGCGCACTCGCTCAAGACGCATCGGACCAAGAGCTTGTGTCGGCATCACGACGCGCAGATCAACGCCGAACAGGCCGCATTCCATGCTGGCGTCACCTTCGCGCAAGTTCTCCAGCGCAAAGCGCACGGAATAGACGCTGTCGTCCAACGAATCTGCCAGAGGCTGAACAAGAAGCTGCGCGTCAAAGTCCGGAACGAGATCCGAGTCCCGTGTCGCCACGGCACGGGCGGTTTCAAGAAAGCGTTCCCAAGCCTGGGGCTCCCAGAAGGCTTCCGAAGGCGGATGCAATTTCCGCCAAGCCTGGGCCTGGCCGACAGGACTTGCGATCCAGTCTGTGAAAGCCGCGCGGATTGCTACCAGAAGAGCACTTTTGTGCGTAGCCGCCAGAGTCGCCCAACCTTCCGGGTCGCACGGCAGTGGAAGCTCCAGCGGTGGAACAGCCACGTCCAGGCGTATCCATTTCTGAGGAATGTCGTAGCGTCGTGAAATACGATCCGGAATTCGCAGACGTCCGCCGGCCACCGGCGGTGGCGGCACGCCATTCTCGATTGCGGCGGCATCACGATCATCTCCGCCCGGAAGTTGCGCGGCAGCTGGCACGCCCACCCCCATCGCAGTGTAAACCTCGCGGGAAATGGCAGCGCGCTGTTCGGCGCGCGCGCTATGCGAGGTGCCCGCAGGAATCTCGGCGGCGGCGCGCCGCCGGATTTCATCATTGGCTCGCTGGCGGGCGGCCTCGCTGAAATCGGCGCGCGGGATGAGCCGGCCCTCCCGCGCGAATAATTCCTCTGCAGTCGGTAAGGCGCGGATATACACCGACATGGAAGCCAGAATGCGCACGGCGCCAGGTGCCGGACGGAGCATCAGATCCAGACCATGCGCCGGAATCTTGATATCACTGGACTCATCGTCCCCGTCTTCATTCAGCCGTGGCAGAATAAAGCCACTTGACAGGGTGCGCGATGGTTTTTCTCCCAGCACGGTAGCGCCGTAAACTCCTGCGCCCGAGACAACGCGGCGGGTGCGCTCCAACACCGCATCGCAAACGGCCTCCTTCAGAAGCTGGCGGTCGTCAGGAGACATTCCATCAAGCGCACGGGGATCAGCCATGTTTCCCAACCTCTTCTGCCGAGAGGGTTTGTGCGACAAGTACCTCGTCGACGGCATCCAGCACGAGTTGCCAAAGCTCCGGCATTGATCTCCACGCTGCAGCGCCCGCAGCAGCACCTTCGGGATCGAGAACGAACTGCACCACGCGCTGGTTAAACAGATAGCCTTCCTGCACCCGATAAGATCGTGCTGGGACAATGGCGCCACGGAAAAAAATGTCGGCCAAAGCGGAATCTACACCGACCGCCTGCATGAAGGTGCGAAAACGCGGCCAATCCCGCGCCGCTCGTGGTTGACGGATACCATCCGCTCCGCTGGGCGCCTTATGGGCCGTTAGCCAGCGCACGATGTTAGGCAATTCTTGCGCAGGCAGCGTCGGATCAAGTTCCTGCATCTTGGCCAGGATGTAGCGCGCCTTGTCCTGATCAGTGACCCCGGGCGTGGCGCTGTAAATGGCCGCAATGCGCGTGTGATAGATCGCGAGTTGCTTCAAGGTTTCTTGGGAGCCGGCAAGGGCCCGACGGATAGGTTCACGCAGCGCGGCGCTGAGAACGAGAATACGGTCGCCGGCGCGGATGGTTCGCGCCGCTTTGCGCTCAAACGGTCGAAGCTCGCCAGGAGAAAATTCCAAAACATCGCTGTTCGGACGATAGCGGATGTGATCAATGCGGCTGGTCTTGAATTGGACGATATCGCCGCTATAGGCCTCGCCGGCGCGCGTGAAATCCAAAAGTGCTTCAGGCAACGTGGCCACTATACGGAATTCCGCCTCCGCCAGATCAAGCTTTTCGTCCGCTCCGCCGCGCTGAAGCGCAGCTGTCAGCGGTCGTGCTCGTTGCGCAACCGCGGCAAATGCGGGAATACGCGTCAAGGGCGCCAATTCCGCGGCAAGCAAGGCACTCCCTGCCGCATCTCCCAAGAGAAGCGCGCGGTCCGGCGAAGTCTCGATCGTTAGCAGCGCCCGAATCGCCTCCAGCGTTGGACCAACTACAATGACTCGCCGCGGTTTGATAGCGATCATGCGTCCAAACAGCGCTCGATGGTCGATGATCTCGCATGAGACGCCCAAGGCGCGATCCGAACTGAGATAGACATCTGCTGTTCGGCGATCCGGAACAGATAGAAGCACATCGGAGGCATTCCAGACGGGTTCTAGCAAGACCTGCACTAGTTTGGCGGAAACGGGCGTTTCGTCTTCCCATGCCTGAACCTTGGCCTCAACCTCGGCGATCAAGCGCCGCGTCGCCTCGCCAAATTGCGGCACCATCTCGGCGGCCATCGCCAAGCGTGAAAGCGCCATCTTGGGCCTAAAAAGAGTGCGCGCAGCGTTGTCAACCTCGTCGTCTCCATCGTGAAGAATGTCTGTTACGTAGCGAGCTTCCTTGAGCCCGATCGGCAGAGATGCAGAGCGGCGCAGAAACGCGAGAGCCTTCGATACGCTTGCCGCTGCCGCCGGCTCGCCAGCCTGACGAAAATTGCGGCCAAGCGAGAGAAGACCATCGCGCAGCCCAGCCAGCGAGGCGTCCTTAATGTCAGCTTCGAACGCAATAGGCTTGAGATCGGATGTGAGTGTGGAGGCCGGGCCCAAAAGGCCTTGTTCCGGAAGATAGGCCCCAATCTCAAGTGGCGGCTTGCGCGAAGGTCGTGACGCGGCGCCATAGGATCGCAAAGCGCGAACCGCGCGGCGCAAGGTGAAAGCATCTTCAGAAAGAACAACTACGGGCGGACGGCGCCCGGGCACATGGGCGAGCGCCTGGAGGAGACTGGCGAAACGCTGTCCCCAATCGTCCGGCAGATCCTTGCGACCGGCCTGCGTCAGATCAACGATCACCGCATCGAGGCCTAGTCTCTTGAATCGCGGAAAATCTAAGCAGCGTGCCAGCGTCTCGGGTTTAGCGTCGGCGGGAAGGCCGAACACACCAAAGGGCGTTTTCAAAGGATTGCCGATGGCATCGACATGCTGGGCGAGATCTGCGTCGCGATCTCCCATATGGGTGTGGTCACGCACCCGGCGCAGCACCTGTGCGCCATCAGAGGCATAGGCCGCCGCTTGGCCAGTTGTGACTGGCACAAAAACGGCAGTCGTCTCCAGAAGCGTGGGGTTGCGGACAACAAGCGCCGACGCACTCGCACCACCGCCCTTAGTTGAAGAATCCGGCTTTGTTAGTAGATCGCGCAATCGCATTTCCAGCAGGCAAAGCGATTCCTGTGCCAATCCGGATTTCGCCCAAGCGGCGCCATGCTGAATTTCATCGACGATGCGCGCGGCTGTGGTCGCGATATCACCAGGATGCACCAGAATTGAGCGCGCTCCCCAAGTCGCGCCGCTTCGCCAAGGCCACAGCGCCAGCGTCGCGTAAGCCAGACGGCCCGAGGCGCGGGCTTCGCGCAGCGCGACGGCGGCAACGGCAAAACCTCCGCCTGGCCGCATAGGCCAAGCCAAAATGGCCCGATCATCACCGTCTTCCACCGCGTCCAGTATAGCATTGAGAATCGGGCGTCCGCGTTCGGGCATCAGCCAATTCGAAGGAGCGCTGGTCGAGGCATACCGAATCGAGAACGGTACCGATACGCCGGGACGGGATATTCGCCGCGATCGTATAGCCATCCGACGCGCCGTCATGAGCGCTTGGATGCGTTCAGCCTCACGGCGTTTCGCTGTCTCCCGATTTTCATTTCGGTCAGCGAGACTTTTGCCATGTCCGTGTCGTGATGATTTCGACACCTGTCCCCCGCCAAAGATTGTGTCTTGGCCGCCGCTACTCTAAATCGCAGGCTAGGAATTTCCTATGGTTCTCAACCGAATGGACGTCATTTCTTGGTTGCGTCGACAGGTTGGCCAGCAACGCGAACGAAATTGGATACCGACGCTTACAATTGATGGTAGGCTTGGCAGAACTCAGGCTCACAACCTAAAGCTTTCAACTTTAGCTGGGACTTCGATGTCCGCTTAGGGTTGGGAGCGGTCGACCATCTGCCTACGTCCGTTCTCAGGCCGTTTCTGACCCATTCAAAAGTCTAGCGCAGCGTGGCGCGGCCACGGTACCCTTAGCGTAGAATCGACGTTCTCCACATCAGGCGCCCACGGTCCTTAAGTAGCATCGATATAATATTCGGCATTTTTTTGAGCTGAGATTAGTTCTACATAAACAATCGATACGGATAGACGTTTCTTGGTAAGTCTGGCACGTTCGCGATCGTTCGAGCCAATTTCTGAGAGTAGCGAATGCTCACCGGCACGGGATCATAGAGAGCATCATTGTTCCAATCCATTTTTGTAAGGGCGAGCGCCTCATGTGCTGTAATTTCAAGGGGGCCACTACCTGTATGCCGAACAAGCTGTAGTGGCTTCGGGATGCTCTTCTTTCCCTGATAATAATCGCCCTTAGTTGAGACCTCTGGAGCGTTACCCGCTACCCACACCAGCGCTGAATTCCCAGATCGCACCACCATTGTCCCCCGTGGCACGGGATAGCCCGACGGCCTGCTCGGAGGCTTTGTTTGGCCTGATTTGATCAGCCAGACACCGCGCCAGCAGGAAGCCGAGCTGACCTCGATGCACTCGATTTCTGGGACGCCGGCCAAGGCATCAAACGCTCCTTCGATTTCGCCGTCCTTAAAGGAGGTGGTTTTGTGAATGACCATCCGCTTGGGCAGGTTGCCGCCATTGCGCCCTTGGTAGAGTTCAAGACTGCGCGCAAGCACAGCGCGCATGTCGTCGCGGCTAAGAAAGGGATTTCTACGAGCCTCTGTTACATCGGCGACAGGATCGCGCGCTTCGAACGCGACGAACTGCATGCCGCCGCCATCCATATCGAAAACCTGCGAGCAGCAAGTCACATAGTGCGCATCTCGCTGATCGCCACGAAGCGCATAAGCGAGTCCGATATAGGCGGTTTCCGCCGGCACGCCCTGGAGGGGGGCAAGCTTCCAAGGCGTACCAGCGGCCTTAACGTAAAGAGCGGTTGCCAGCCGCCACGCGAGCGAGGCCTTATGGGTGAAGGTGAAAGCCCGATCATTGAGGACTTGGGTCGGGATGTTGTATTTCGCGCCCAAAGCCTTGAGTGCGTCGTGCGCGTCGAAGAAGCTGCCACGCGTGGCCGAATTCCAAGTGTCGGGGAAATGGACCAGCACGACGTCAAAGTCGTTTCTTACCGTCTCAAGCCTCCTTAGGGCGGCCTCCATCGCTAGGAATAGACGCGCCTGCGGCTCGCCTTCGCCGGGGAGTTGATCGAGATGCTCCGGCCATTTGATGTGCGCGTCACGCGGCGCCGCCTCAAGCGCAACGTGGAACAATGCCTCAAAGCCTGGATACTCCGGCACGTATTCGGACCGATCGGAAGGGCGATGTGAATTGCGCAGCGACAACATAAGCTCGCCCCGGCGCTTGAAAGCGCTCTCCGGGCCGACTGTCGCAATGCGCACCCGGGGCGTATATCCGCCGAAAGACCCCTTCGAATAAGGTCCGAAATTGACCAGCCCTCTGAGGGGGTGGACGTCCACATGCGTGGGTTCGGAGGGTGAGAACGCCAGAAGGGGCTCGTCCAGCAATGTGAAGGGTGGAAGCTTCGTCATCAGAGCAGGAGCGATCATTACTTGCTCCTGTCGAAATATACGTGGTGATGGGCCGGGCGACTCCAGCCGGTGACCGGCGAGATCTCGAACACTGCATCGATCCCGACGGCGTCTTCCAGGCCGAAGGCCTGCCTTGTTCCACTCCCACTGGTGGTCAGAAGCTGGGCCCACGCATTGATGATACCCGACCAATGCTTGTTGTACCGTTGTGCCCACCGCTCCCGGCGCCAGTCGCCAGCCGGGTCGCCCCTGCTCTCAAAGCGAGCGCCCATCAAATCGAGGTTGGCTGAGTTCGGTTCGCCCGGGTTGCCTTCGCGAGCGAAATTTGGCCTCGGAACATGCACGAAGGTGTAGGGTTCGAAGCCACACCACCAGCGCCCATCGATATGGTCCAGCTTCAGGAAAACACCTTCTTGAAATGGGAACCCTAGACCGGGAATGGTCCCTGTTAACGCACTTCCATAGGCATCTCGCAGCCTCGTCAGCACCTGCTCGTTCCGACGGGTTCGTTCTGGATCTTCTCCCTCACGCGGCGCTGCAACAACGATCGAATGGCCAGAACGCTTATATCTGGGAATGAGTGGGCGATGCCTTGCCAGACTCCTTACCAACGCGTCGTAGATCAGTCCCAGTGCCCAACTGTCCGCAACAGGGTCCAGCTCAACCTCTCCGGCAAGCTTGGCGCCAAGCGGCGCGAGCGCGTCCAGAATTTCCTGATCCCTGCCGAAGACGGCCAGTTCCCGTCCGTTAGCCGCGACAGTAGCCCTGCAATTCTTCTCCTTAAGCAACGTCCTGATGGCGGGAGAGGTCGTGGGTTCGGCGAGCGTTATATGCCTGGCCGCTCGTGGCATCTTCTCAATCAAAAGCGCCGAATACCGCAGAACGGGGAACGACCTTGCTTCGGAAGTCGGTAACTGAACGGGCACCAGCCGGGGCGTAGGGCGGGCAAGCATCACCCGATCAAGCAGCAACGCCGGAACATCAGTTGTCTTGATGATATCAGCCGCCAACTCGTCGAATGTCGCACACTCAACAATCGCCACGTCGACGCCGACTATCTGCGCGCGGCTCAGGAATTCAGTGACCGCCGATAACATCCGTGATGCCGAGGAGGTGACCCAGTACAGGCCGTTCGGGAAAGGCGACGGCTTATCGAGGACCGAATTCAGGGCCTCCATGATTGAGGCGTCACGCCCGCTATATCCCACAAACACCATTCCAAAGCGCTTGCCGGCCTCCGCCAACACATGCCGCATCCGGGCGTCCTGCTTCTCCAGCTCTGACCCCGTATTCTTGATCGCGATCGACTGGTAATCTCCATGGAGCTTCGCGATCAATGGCCAATCCGACTCGTTCAGGCACCGCATAGCTCGGTCGGCGGAGTCGATCGCCGCAACTGTCGGACGAGCTTGGTCGGCCACAGGCAGGATTGCGTTCGCCGAAAGCGCAGATTCCTCCACCAGAGGGTCGAAATTCGTTGTGAACGTGCAGTCGACTTTCCGCGCAGCGATCAGGCTTCCGAGAACCTTATGACCAAAGCAGGGCGTACCCTTGGAAATCGCGTCGTCGATATATTGCCGACGATGCCTAGGCTGCGGGTATACCGCTTCGAACGCGGCCGCGTACTCGGTCGGATCGCCATTAGGCGGAAGGAGCGACGTTCGGCGGAAAAAGGCGTCGATCCTGTCAATCCAAATCGGATCGGCGGTATCGATTTCGCGCCTCGAAAGATTGTTCTCGCGGCAGAAAATTTGCGCCTTGAAATCCCGAATCATCGCGTAGCCTGTCGGAATACCCGAGGCGGCTGAAGCGCCCGCGCCGAGGAACCAGGCCACTAAATTAGGCCGCAGAGCGAAGGCGGTCGCAAACTGTGCGGCGGAAATTGTTGGAATGGAACTGATGAACGACTCCTTCAATATGCTCGAAAGATGACCATAATCGGGGTCGGACGAACCTCTGTAAAGTCAGTTTGTCTTGTCGACAGCGGTGGGACGGCGCATGGTCTTGCGTCCGTTGCTGCGGCGCTCGGATGCTAGGCTCGATATAGCCCATCATTCATTTGGACGGTGACAAAAGCTGAGGTGACATCTGATGCTGTCAACCCGCTCTCGCATCCTAGAGCGCCATGCCGTACACATAGTGCCCGTCATCACTGTTCACGGCCCGCCAAACACCGTCGATTGCCGCCCCCACCAATCGGCAGATATATTCAACAGTTCTACACCGCAGCTCGATATTTCTTGAAAGTCGGCAGCGGCAGCAGCCGCGATCGACTTCGATTACAGCGACTGGCGCTTCACGCTGGCCATGACCGCTTCTGGCGCAAAGCGGACCTCAGAAGATGTAGGCTTTTATGAGCATGCAGACGCGTTTACCGGCTATCGATATAGCAGTATCTCAAACGCCCAGAGAGTTTCTGGACGCTATGGCGGAGATTGCAGGGGCATCGGCCGAATTCCGGGTAGAGCAGCATCGTGACAAGCCCGGCGGACCCGCGCTCGATGTTATCAATCTCCGGTACTTGGGACGCTCGCCGCATGTGGATGTCGGCGGCCAGCTGATCTCCCGCGCCGATCGCAAGCGCATTTCAGTTGAGATGCGGGCAAGCCGGTGGACGCCGGACCCGCCGACCCGCGAGATCTATTGTGCCGTCGCGAAAGAGTTAATCGGGCCTCTGCTTACCACCTACAATCGGGCGAACAAAACCCGCTATCGTTTGCGGATCGAGAAGGCGGTTCACGCCGAACCGAAATTGCCGCAAGAAGCCGCAAAGCTCTTCAGCGTCTTTGTAACCCTTGCCAACACCGCGTCACTCCACCCCCTTGATTGGAAGCGTTTCTACGAATTTGTCCGCTATAGCCGCACGGAAATCTCTCAGGAAGACATGGCGGCCCTGCTCACAAAATCGGGGTTTGATGCGCCCTATGCGGAGCATATTTCCGGCATCTACAGCCATCTTTGGGCCTTCAAACGGACCAGATGACGCCGTTGCTTTAAAGGCATTCAGAGGGCGCTCCGGTCCTTTTTAGGCCTCCGGCGTCGGAGGTGATTTTGGCATGCCCTCGACTCCCGCCCCTTCTCTCCCTAAGCTTTTCCTGCCCACTGGTGCGGCCTAGCCCAACCCGGGGCGTCGACGCTCCCTTTCATCAAGGGAGAGTTCGATGGCTCGGTACGAAAAGCAGGTCGTATCCAAAAAGGAGCTGAAGTCTGTCTGTGGCATCCCGTATTCCGGCCAGCATATTGCAAGGCTCGAGGCGGCCGGGCAGTTCCCGAAGCGGATAAAGCTCGGCCAGAATCGTGTTGTGTGGTTGCTGTCGGAAATCGAGGCATGGCTCGACGCGCGGATCG
>JAVKEJ010000014.1:0-7036 GCA_040221475.1 Rhodospirillaceae bacterium
ACGCCGAAGGCTGCCGCCCGGCGCCCTATCTCGCCTCGCGCGGCATGAAATGGATCCAGAGCTACGACAAGGGCCTCGGCAAGCGGGAGCTGAAGCAATATCTCAAGGCCTCGCATGCGCTGGTGGCGGCGGGGCTGAGCAAGAAGAAGCGAGCGGAGCTGGGGGTTTGAGGGGGGGCAGAGACGGGCAGCCGCGTCAGGAGCTCCGCAAGGATACTTGCTGAATCGTAATCACAGGTGAAGCAAGGAAAACCCCGAAAATAAGGCGCCAGATCCTATTGGGTTGGACAACGCGTCGGTCATATGCGGATGTTTGGCCGTTTACGGAGTAACATGCAAAGATTCGCATCAATATCCAGTTTGGGCTGGAACCTAACGCAGGCAAGAAGTTCAAGAGAGGCCTTAAATGACCGGAGGAGCAACAAAAAGGAAGCCAGCGCCTAGTCTGAAAGTGTCAAACGTCGAGCGTCTACATCGAGACGCCAAGGTTGACCTTATTTGCGGTGACAACCTGCGCTACATGCGCGGCCTAGAAGATGAATCGATGCATTTGATCGTTACCTCTCCTCCCTACAACTTGGGCAAGGAGTATGAGAAGCGGAGAACGCAAGAGGTCTATATTGAAGAGCAAACCGCTTGTATTGCCGAGGCACACCGCCTCTTACATCCTCAAGGCTCAATCTGCTGGCAAGTAGGAAATCACGTCGACGACGGCGAGATATTTCCGCTGGACATTTTGTTGTACGGCCTCTTCAAAAACCATGGGCTAAAGCTGAGAAATAGAATTGTGTGGACCTTCGGTCATGGGCTCCATTGTCAGAAACGCTTTTCTGGTCGCCATGAAACCATTTTGTGGTTTACCAAGTCCGATGAGTACACGTTCAATCTCGACCCGGTTCGAATCCCCTCCAAGTATCCGAATAAAAAGTATTTCAAAGGACCAAGAAAAGGGCAGGTTTCGAGCAACCCTCTAGGCAAGAACCCATCTGATGTTTGGGAAATTCCCAACGTCAAATGGAATCATGTTGAAAAGATGGACCACCCGTGTCAGTTCCCAGTTGGCTTAGTTGAACGACTAGTCCTTGGGCTGACTAAGGAAGGCGATAACGTTTTGGATCCTTACGTCGGAGTTGGTTCCACAGCTATTGCCGCCCTGAAACATGATCGAAACGTCTTCGGGTGCGACCTCGAAAAAAGCTACATCAATACGGCTTGGGAAAGAATTCACGCATTTCGTGATGGCACGCTTCGCACCAGGCCAATGAATAAGCCAATCTACGAGCCCCCGGCGAAAGGTGATTGCGAATGAAGTTCGTTGCCACTTACTCACATCACAGCGGTGTGGATGTCTGGAAAGAAAGGGAACTCTACGAGTGGGTCACCGATATTTTCGAAGCCCCAAAGGTGAAAATTGGTCAGCAGGCTACATCAGATATCCGCAGTCACGTTAAGACAGAGCTAGAGAGAGAGGGGTGGGCATTCAACGTTCGTGTCGACCCCGAATCGGATCTTACCGTCTTTGCGAGGAGTGGCGACTTGGTTGTTCAGGTTCAAACTGGCAACATTAGTCGGTACGCGTACGATATTCTCAAGATACAGCACCTCTATTCTAAAAAAGAGATAGAAGCAGCTGCGCTCGCAATCCCAACGAAAGATGCCGCGCAAGCAATCGGAAGCAACATTGCTAACGCCGATCGGATTTGGAATGAGCTCAACATTTTTGATCGAGTCGTTACCGTCCCTTTGATGATTATTGCGTTCGAATAGGAAGGTGTCATGTATAAAACCACAGTTAAGCCCTTTCAGGAACGCAGGGAAGTGATCGAGCAGGCGACGAAGACTACAAAGGAGAGCCTCTCATTCTTCGAATACCAAAATACGAAACATGAGCTGCCAGTGGTGCGGTTGGACATCAGTTTGCCCGTCTACCGGATGGAGAACTTCCGTACACGAACGGCTCAAATGAAGTATGTCCACGATAATGGTAAGGCTGCAGACTTCTTCCGAGCGTCACAGGAGAATGAATCTGCCCAACAAGCACAACACGACATTCTGCTCATGTTCGCTAGACAGGGCCGAGCTATTTCAGTCTCCCCTATAATTGAGGAGTTGGAATCGGAAACGCAAAGAGAACCATTGCTCGTCTCGGCAAGTGGGGTCGTAGTAAATGGAAATCGCCGACTGGCGGCTATGAGGCATTTGTTTGCTGAACGGCCAAGTGAATTCCGGCACTTCAGCCACGTAGACTGCGCTATCCTTCCTGGAAATGTAACACCCGACGAAGTGCGAGAAATAGAAGTTCGCCTTCAGATGCGGCCCGAGACGAAGCTGCCATATGGTTGGGTCAATGAGTCGCTCGCAATACAGGAGCTTCTCCAAAGCGGCCGCAAGATCGAATACATCGCGGACTTGATGAAGAAGAAGAAGAAAGACGTCGAGCGGGCAGCTAGAGCGCTCACCGAGGCGGAAATCTATCTAAAAGAATGGCTGCGGGAGCCCGGGGAATATCAGAACGTCGAAGATGCCGAACAGTTCTTTAATGATCTAGCCAAGGCGCTGGAGGGCAAACAGGGCGAGTCGCTAGAGATCAGCCGTCGCATAGCTTGGGCATTAGTGTCTAACTCCAGAAGTCTGAAGCGCCGAGTTTATGACTACAACTTCAGCTTTGACAAACGAACCGACGAGGTCATCGCGTCGTTGGTAGATCGCATAGGGGTTGACCTGTCCAAGCCGGCAGACGATGGAGGATCAAATTCTGATGATTTGGATGTCGATCTCGGCGGTGACAACGAGGTTTCATCCCTAGAGCCGCTGATCGATGTTTTCGATGACGTTGGGCAACGTCAGTCGGTGACCAATGAACTCATCGCTGTATGCGATAGTATTTTGGAGGAGGACCGGCAAGGCGAGATTGGTAGGCGCGCGCTTGAATGCGCACAAGCAGCGAACAGCAAGTTGCAGGAGATAGATTTGACTAAGGCGGAGCCAGCCACCTACGACGCGCTCGCGGCGCAACTCGACAGTGTTATGCAGCGGACTTCCAAACTGAAGACCAGCTTGCAGGCGTACCAATCTAAAGCTGCGTCTTCGTAAGTCGTCTTCATGCAAAAAAGCGAGCCGGCAGTTATCGAAATTCACTACAATTCCGATCGGTTATCGGGACTGCTGACATTCGCTGGTCCAGCGTCGAGCGCAATCTGGGATCGGATACAACAGTCTTCATCAGCTTTAACAGACGATTTTAAGTTTGGCCCTAATAGCATTGTTGTGCCGTGGCCCGCGGTTCTTTCTTTGATTCGTGAGTATGCTGGCAGTCAAAAGAAGTGGGGCTTTCGATTCCGGCCGACGCCAGAGGCGAAGGTGCATATCGATGAGTTTGTTGCTCAATACAAAGCCGTACGTGAAGCAAGCGCCTCACCTCAGCTGGATATCTCGCCCGAAGAGCTAGAGCTGAGATTATCGTCTCTCGGATTTACACGACGGAGGCTGAAGGCCTTTCAAATACGGGACCTTCAACGCTTACTTTCGCTTCGCAATGGGGCAAACTTCTCTGTCCCAGGGGCAGGGAAGACAACTGTCACTCTCGCTTTGCACCTTCTGACTCGAAAGGAAGGGCAGCATTTGCTCGTTGTCGGTCCTAAGAGTTCCTTTCCGGCATGGGCAGAGGTCGTAGGAGAATGCATCGACGATGCTGCACCAGAATGGGTTCGAGAGCAGTTCACCGTTCTCACAGGAGGAGCTGAGGCGGTTCGTACCGCGCTGAATTCAGGCGCTACTAGATTCGTTATAAATTATGAGCAACTAATCAATGTCGCGGATGTCTTCACGGCACACCTGATGCAACATCCGGTGCATCTCGTCCTTGATGAATCGCACCGGATGAAGGGCGGTTTTGCAGTCAAACGTGGCGCAGTGCTCCTAAATGCGGCAACCCTTCCAATTAGAAGGGACATACTTAGCGGCACACCAATGCCGCAGGCGCCCGCCGACATTCAGTCGCAGTTTGATTTTCTTTGGCCAGGATCCGGACTCGGGTTGCGGGTCGCCCAAGCAAGTGTTCCACGCGAAGTTATCGGCAATCTCTATGTGAGGACAACAAAGGCTGATCTCGATTTGCCGCCTGTAACCAGACACTTCCGCCAAGTGGGTATGAGTAAAGGGCAGTCCGCGCTTTATGCTATCGTGCGCGATGAAGCTCTACGCAATCTTAGCTCCCTGCGTTCCGGCAGTGGAGTAGATATAGTTCGCGCAAGACGCTCAGTAATGCGTCTCCTCCAGTTATCAGCAAATCCGCTATTGGCTTTGCAAGCCATTATGCAAGATGCGCCATCTATGGAATCCGGCATATTTCAACAAGTCTTGGATGACGGTCCTTCGCCAAAGATGATAGCAGTGCGGGACTTTGCGCGTCATCTCGCGGCGGAGGGACGGAAGACTGTTATCTGGTCCATCTTTACAGATACGATTAAACAGATGGAACGTATGCTCGCGGACTTAAATCCCGTAACGGTTTATGGAGCAATTCCTTCCGGCGAGCCGGACGATCAGGCGACGCGAGAAGGGCGCATTCGGCGCTTTAATACGGATGCTAGTTGCATGACGTTTATCGCAAATCCAGCAGCCGCAGGCGAGGGAATAAGCCTGCATCACGTTTGTCATGACGCGATATATTTGGATCGAAGCTATAACTCTACGCACTACCTCCAATCACTTGACCGGATACATCGTCTAGGTCTGCCACGCAACGCCGAGACGAACGTTCATATTTTTCAGACGACTGCCCCGAAAGGGCTGGGATGCGTCGACCACTCAGTGAGCCGTCGACTTGCCGTCAAACTTCGTGCTCTACAGCAATTGCTCGACGATGACGATTTGCATCGCATTGCTTTAGACGAAGAAAATGCCGAAGAGCCAATCGACTACGAAATCGAAGCCAATGACTTGATAGATCTAATTGAGGAGCTTGAGGGAAGGTCTACATATATCGAGGAAGAAGGCGTTTGATAGCAGGCCCAGACATCAATCGATGTTTAACGATGAGCGCATACTCTGCCTTCGTCATACTGCGCCAATATCTTAGACGGAATCCGTCAACTAGCTTGGCTGACGCGATTGCTGTTCTACGGAATTCCAATACTGATGAAGCGGCGCTCGATTACGGCGCGGGTGAGAAGATTTATCAGCTCTTCGGAGGTGATCCTTGCGGGACAAACCAACGTTCCGATCTGCAATCCACATTGCGCAAGCTCATTCAGCTTTGCCAACCTTGGTGGCTAAGGTTGAGCCCCTACGGTCGAGACAAAGTGAAATCAGCATTGAATCAAGATGAGATTCAGTGTCTTCGCGAAGCGGGGTTGTTTGATGCCGTGCCGGGCGCTGATATTGTTGCGTGGTGGGACGAGATAGCCGCCACTGTGCGCGGCGCTGTCGAAGCTGAAAGAATGATCCGTGCCCGCGAGGCGGAGCGTTTGTCATTCGAGTATGAAATGGCTCGGCTGGAATCCTTGGGAATAAACTTTCAACCTGAATGGGTGTCGTTAAATGACAATTCGTTGGGTTACGATATTCGCTCATATGAGCGCAGCGGCGGTCGGATAGTTGCGCGACTGATAGAGGTGAAAAGCACAACTTCTGCCGAAGTATTCATAACTAGAAATGAATGGCAAAACGCCTCTGGTGCCGAGCCACATTATTTTTTTCACGTTTGGAAGCTGCCAGAAAAACAGGTGACCGAGTACTCAGTAGCCTCCGTGAGGTCGCATATCCCGATTGATCAAGGTGTGGGTGCTTGGGAGAACGCACGCATTCGGCTCTGCAAATAGGCTTACGACGCAAGTTGTTGTTGACCTAATCCCCTTATCTCCTACCCCTCCACCCACCCTTCCCTCGTACTGCGTGACGGGCATGTGACGGCTTGCCGCTCGCTCCGCGCCTGCCGCCCCTGGATTGCTTCGCTTCGCTCGCCATGACGATGAGGTATGGGCCGGGCGGCCGCCTTGTTCTCCCGCCCGCCTTGTTCAAAGCGGGAGCGGCGGACATAATGCCCGCCAACGAGAACAACGCGCCGGAAACCGGCCGAGCGCCTGACGCCGGAACCGAGACGCCGAGACCCACGCGCCTGCAGGGAGGCCCCCATGTCGTCAAAAGAACTGTCCGACACCCTCATTCCCGTTCCCGACGCATGGAAAAGCCGCGCGCTGCTGGACGACGCGAAATATCGCGAGATGTATGAGCGCAGCGTCAGCGACCCGGAAGGCTTCTGGCGCGAGGAGGGGCTCCGGATCGACTGGATGACGCCCTATACGAAGGTGAAGAACACGAGCTTCGACCCGCACAATGTCTCGATCCGGTGGTTCGAGGACGGGACGCTCAACGCCTCCGTCAACTGCATCGACCGGCACCTCGAAAAGCGGGGCGACCAGACGGCGATCATCTTCGAGGGGGACGACCCCTCCGTCGACCGGAAGATCACCTACCGGGAGCTGCATGACGAGGTCTGCCGCTTCGCGAACGTGCTTAAAGCGCGCGGCGTGAAGAAGGGCGACCGGGTGACGATCTACATGCCGATGATCCCGGAGGCGGCCTATGCGATGCTCGCCTGCGCGCGGATCGGCGCGGTGCATTCCGTCGTCTTCGGCGGCTTCTCGCCGGACAGCCTGGCCGGCCGCATTGTCGACTGCGCGTCGAACTGCGTCATCACGGCGGATGAGGGCGTGCGCGGGGGGCGGAAGATTCCGCTCAAGGCCAATACCGACGAGGCGCTGAAGAAGTGCCCGGACGTGAAGAGCGTGATCGTGATCCGCCACACGGGCGGCGACGTCGCGATGAAGGAAGGCCGCGACGTCTGGTACGCGGAGGAAGCGGCGAAGGTGCCGGCGGAATGCGCGCCCGAGGAGATGGGCGCGGAAGACCCGCTCTTCATTCTCTATACCAGCGGCTCGACCGGCAAGCCCAAGGGCGTGATGCACACGACCGGCGGCTACATGGTCTATGTCTCGATGACGCACAAATATGTCTTCGACTATCACGACGGCGAC
>JAVKEJ010000015.1:0-572 GCA_040221475.1 Rhodospirillaceae bacterium
TCTTAACGCCAAGGCATCCACCAGATGCCCTTATTATGCTTGAGAGATCCCTCAGCTAACTGTTCTGCGGCTTGCGCAGGGGTAAAACCCTGCAAAACCACATACAACTAGTTCGCGATCACGTTCTTTCGTTGCGAAAAAATCACAACGGAAAGATCCGTTCTCTTCATATTCCCTATTCACAATGTCAAACATCTCTAATCCAGTCTCACGACTGAATATCTCAGTATCTTCCAAACCTCGTTTTAGCTTCTGAATGTCTCCGACATTCAGGGCGCGCCGCCGCCGGCCAACCCGGCGCGCAATGTCTGTAATGACATGCACTGCCAAATGGCAACGTCGACATGCTTTAACCTTACTACGTCGCCCTATCCCAGGCTGCGCTCCTATGACCTAAGTCCAAGACCTAAGCTCATTGTGCGCTTCCACCAAAAAATGGTGGAGGTGAACGGGATCGAACCGATGACCTCCTGCTTGCAAAGCAGGCGCTCTCCCAACTGAGCTACACCCCCATGATGGTGGGCCTGAGAAGAGTTGAACTTCTGACCTCACCCTTATCAGGGGTGCGCTCT
>JAVKEJ010000016.1:0-2741 GCA_040221475.1 Rhodospirillaceae bacterium
CGTCTAGGCAACAGGACGTCTCCAACCACCCGCCCCTGGGGGGTGAGGCGCGGTTTGCGTCAGCAAACGAAAAGCTCCAGTGGCCTGTCCCGGCGGAGGCCGGGAACCTTTTCGAGCGCCGAACGCCCGGAGCGCAAGCGCGGGGCAGTCGAAATTCGCTTCGCGAATTTCGGGGCGGGGGCCAGGCGCTCCACCCGATCCCAAAAACAAACACGTCACCCCCGAGCTTGCTTGTCCCGGCGAAAGCCGGGAACCCGGGGGTCCAGAAGCCGCGCCCTCGCGCGGCGTCTCTCTTCGCAAGAAAAGGAAATCGCGCAGAAGCGCGGCGGCTCTTCATATCCGGTGTCATCCCGGCGATGCTTCTCCCGAAGCTGGCACGTAGCGCAGAGAAAAGCAGAGGATCAGCAAGCGATATGACACGTACACTTTTCCCCTCAGAACTGAGGTTTGTGTAGTGCAGAACGTCCACGTCTTTCCTAATACAACAAGGATTGTTGTAAGTTTGATCGCGCAACCGAACTTCTATCTGTGTTCTGAAGAAAATATCTGTCTGCCGTCGATCAGGATACAAGCGATGCCCCAAAAGTACCGACTTATGATTCTAGGCGCTGGTTTCTCACGACCAGCGGGCCTTCCGCTAGCTTATGAATTGTGGAACGAAATACGTGAAACGGCCGCCAGGTTTCCTCGTGATCAACGGGCATACAGATTCAATAAAGATCTTCAGCGCTACATATCTTTTCGACGGGAGGCTGAAGGGGAAGACTTGACACCCGAGGCAGTCGATTTCGAAGACTTCATGCGCTTCCTCGACGTAGAGCACTACCTTGGTCTGCGGGGCGGAGATACTTGGAGCGCGGACGGGAATGAAGGAACGGTTGTAACTAAGCACCTCATCGGTGCCATCCTGGCGCGTTACGTCAACTCGCTTGAAGAAGTTCCGGAACTTTATCTGCAGTTTGCTAGGCGTCTTGAGCCACACGACACCGTCATCAGTTTCAACTACGACACCTTGTTGGAGCGGGCACTTGATGCCGTAGGCAAGCCGTACCGACTGTTCGCAACCAGATTCAAGGAAGTCGACCAGTTTAGGGGGGTCGTTGACAGCGACCGAGAAGAAATCGTCGTGCTTAAGATGCACGGCTCAATAGACTGGTTCGATCGGACAAACTTCGAAAGTCGGGTTGCACTCCATGCACAAATTGGCGCTCCGGCCCCAAGCGACGTTATATTCTCGAATGCAGACGCATTGGACCTGCAAAGAATAGTCGACGGTCCGCGTCATGAGAACGATCCGCTCAAAAATGTCTATCGCGCCAAGAATTTAAAAGAACTCTATCGACAACGGCTTCTTTTCCTTGCCACTCCGCGTATCCTTCCGCCGTCGGCGACAAAACTACTCTACGCCAACCAATTGAACGACTTTTGGGAAGGGATGGGAGACGCGGGTCTCCTCAACTTCGGCATGGCTATTATCGGCTTCTCGTTGCCCGACCATGACGACTACGCCCGACAAATACTTTATCAACTGGTGACAAACTACCAAAGATACAATCTGGATCGAGATGAACTCGGAAGGCAGAAGGGCGACCTCGCGATTGTTGACTTCTTTCCTGATGCGGTGTCCGAGGTCCGTTTTCGAGAGCGATATAGGTTTGTTGACTGGGCGCGTACCGATTTGAGCGGCAACGGTTTTGGTCTCTCTTCGCTCGACAAAGTATTCGCCTGACAGAGACGTTTAGCTAAGAAAAAACGGCGCTCCTCGGAACGCCGAACTGATTCTATCGGTGCGGCTTCGCCGCGCTCTTTGCGTCTTCACGCCTCCGCGTGAGCCTTCTCCGTGTCTCCGTGCCTCCGTGTGAAACCTTCTTCTCTGCGGCTCTGCGCCTCTGCGTGAATCAAAAAGCGGCAAACAAGAAGTTTGCCGCTTCTGGATTGCCGCGCTCGCTTCGCGCGCTCGCAATGACGAAGAGAGGGTGGGGGCTCAGCAACCGCTAATGCTGGCTCTCCGGCATCTGCACCCTGATCCCGTCGATCGCGTCGCTCGCGACGATCTGGCACGAGAGCCGCGAGTTGTCTTCGCGCCGTTCGCAGAAGTCGAGCATGCTCTCTTCCATCGTCTCGATCCCGGCGAGCTTGCCCTGCCATTCGTCGGGCACATAGACCATGCAGGTGGCGCAGGCGCAGGCGCCGCCGCAATCGCCGTCGATGCCGGGAATGCCCTGCTTCACCGCCGCTTCCATCAGCGACATGCCGTTCTGGACCTCGATCGTGTGTTCCGTGCCGTCATTCTCGACATAGGTAACCTTCGCCATTCCGTTCCGCGCCTCCACGCTACTTCGTTTGTTGTGTCGCTCGCCGTTAGCCGGCGATTTCCCCAGGCCGGCTCTCAGCCGGCAATTTCTTTGACGGGTATCGCTTCGTCGCGGATGCGCGCCGGGTCGAGCACCGCCTTCTTCTGCGTCAGCATCTTCGCCATCATGAATTCCGGCGCGCGGTTGACCGCGTCGACCGCGACGAGCACACCGTCCTTGAGATAGAACACCGCGAAGCTGCGCCCGCTCTCCGGGTCGCCGCGCACCACGGCCTGCGTGTATCCCGCCGAAAGCCCCACGATCTGCAGCTTCAGGTCGTACTGGTCCGACCAGAACCACGGCACCTGGTTGTAGGGCTTCTCCTTGCCGGCCAGCGTCGCGGCCGCCGTCTTTCCCTGCTCGATGGCGTTGTGCACGCTTTCGAGC
>JAVKEJ010000017.1:0-534 GCA_040221475.1 Rhodospirillaceae bacterium
CTCGAACCATCCCCGAGGCACCGCTTGGAGCAATTGGGCAAACACCGTAGATTGATAGCGCATGGCTTGGGCTCTCCGAGCTTCATTCAACCGCGTTCGTCGCAAAACACAGTTGAATCCAAGCCATGCAACCCGTCCACATATTCCTTAACCGGACAGCAGTGGATTCATTCGGGCCATCCACGACTTGCTTCCTCTCTTGACAGACAGGAACATATAAGGAACATTCAGCAACGGAACATTTGATGAACATTGGCTGGAGGGTACGACATGCGCGCGATTTTGAGCAGGGCGTCGGAAGGTGAAGCGGGCAACTGGCTGAAGGACGTGGCGGCGCTCTTTTCCGTCGGCGCCTTCCTCTATGTCGCCGCCACCTGGGTGACCATCGCCGATGTCATGATCGGCTGAGGCGGGCAGGGACCAACTTCCCATCCTCCTCTTGGGGAGGGTCGAAATTTGCCCCGCAAATTTCGCGGCGGGGGCTGGGAGCCCGTTGGCATGAACTCTTGTCCACAGCTTTGATGCCGTTTCGGC
>JAVKEJ010000018.1:0-4365 GCA_040221475.1 Rhodospirillaceae bacterium
CGTCTAGGCAACAGGACGTCTCCAACCACCCGCCCCTGGGGGGTGAGGCGCGGTTTGCGTCAGCAAACGAAAAGCTCCAGTGGCCTGTCCCGGCGGAGGCCGGGAACCTTTTCGAGCGCCGAACGCCCGGAGCGCAAGCGCAGGGCAGTCGAAATTCGCTTCGCGAATTTCGGGGCGGGGGCCAGGCGCTCCACCCGATCCCAAAAACAAACACGTCACCCCCGGGCTTGCTTGTCCCGGCGAAAGCCGGGAACCCGGGGGTCCAGAAGCCGCGCCTTCGCGCGGCGTCTCTTTTCGCAAGAAAAGAAAATCACGCAGAGACGCGGCGGCTCTTCATATTCGGTGTCATCCCGGCGAAAGCCGGGAACCACTCACCGCGTCTCTTGCTACAGCATCCGGAAATGTCCGCCGCGCCCCGAAACTCACGCTTCTCCTCCCGGAACTCGGCAAGCAAAAACGTGCCACCAGCAAAGGAAGGCGACACGCCTCCTAGGCTGGAACCCCATCCCTTGGCAGGACACCTCCGACCACGGCATCGCACAGCTCCCTTGCCGAACAATCCATGGTCAATTGTGTCACCCATGTCTCCGAACAGGTGTTACCCATCTCCCAAGTCCATACACCCCGGAGGGGAGAGGGAGGGAGTGGCCGTCAGGCCACGGAAGGGCGAGGGGTGTGCTGACTATCTAGCGTACTCGAAAGATGTTCAGCCTCTTACAGCATGAATCGTGGGAATGTTGTCGCGCAGAACTTTCCAGCGCGGAAGTCATGATACCTGATTCAGGAAAGTGCGAATTGCCTTCCTGTAGCGAAAAAGCATTGGGAAGCCGAGCACAAGCTGTTCACCAAGTTCCGGAGGCGGAATGACGAACGCCTTGACGACATCTAATGCTCTATCATTCCAATACCCATCACCGTGGGTCAAAATATTCCGTACCGCTATCAATTCTAGACTTCCTTGAGCGGACCACAGATGTTTGTCCGGAAGATATTTCATCAGTTGCTGAACTTTATCTTGAGGGTGCTTCCCAAGGTTCAGTCCCTTTTCAACAAGTATGTCAGTCATCATCTGATCGAAAATGACGACAATGTCTTGAATAAGCATCCTGACAACGCTGGAAGAAATTTGTTTGAAGTGAAGGTTTGGATCTCGCCTAAATTTTATCCTCCGATCTCCAAAAGGGTGATCGACTAGTATTGATGAGTATGAGCATGAAGGAGAAATCCACTCCTTGGCTTCATGAATGTTGTCATGAATGAGTGTCAGATTTCCGAATCCGATCTTATTTGAGATGTGCAATGCTTGAATTAACGCGTACAGCGTATTCGTCCATGAGTTAATGCGATCCCAATTGGGCATATTGTTCTCCTATTGCTTCGATCTCTCTTGTGCTTTTGTTCCCTCAGAGAACATAGTCTTGTGGTCAAGTAGAGGTGATCCTTGCAACGAATATTCTTCGAGGCTTATCGAGAAGGAGTATGCTCCTTATGCGGATCGTCGGAAAATCTTTCCGGCGAACATAAGGTCAAAGCCACGCTAATTCGTGAGGAATTTGGAGGCGCTCGAATGGTGGTAGGTTCGTTCGAGTATCCGGGAGATCGGGTGCGGCCTGCTCAGGGTGCTAAATCTAAAGCGTTCCACTTTACAGCGCCCATATGTGCTTTCTGCAATGGAGCGCGAACACAAGCTGCCGACCGGGAGTTTGATCTGTTTCACACTGCAGCCAGAGCGCATATGTTGAGAGGCAACGACCCATTGTTAGCATTCGAAGACAGTAGATACAGGGAAGGGTCGAAAGCTCATCTGAACCTATTTAGATACTTTGCTAAACTGCTCTGCTGCCATATGGCTGAGGTTCGCGGTCCGCGACCAATCCACATGTCTCGCTTTGCAGTTGGAGATACGGATACCAACTGTGTTTATCTTCAGATTGGAAACGATTGGACTTATCGACAGGCAAAAGAAGAATTGGGCCCGCACCCATATGCCGCACATGGCGGCTTAGTAGTGTATGCGGCTGAAGAAACCGGGAGCCCAAGAGCGTTTCACTCCAGTATCACGGTGGGAGAACTTCAGTACGTATTCTGGTCGCGATTGACAATATTCGAACAATTAGCGCTGCGGTTTTGGCATCGACCATTCTGGGAATGGTGTCGGGAGTGTGGAAAGGCGGCAAGCGACGACCCCGTCTCTAGAGAAAGACGTATGAAGTTGGGCTTGCCACCTGACTAAAGGAGGTGGTGCGAATTGGACGCTAAGCGCTCCTCGACGGGAACTGGTGGTGGCTCTCCGGCATCTGCAGAGCCTGATGCCTTCGATCTTGTCGCTAGCGACGATCTAGCGGCTGAGTCGCGAGTTGCTTTCACGCCGCTCGCAGAAATCGAGCATGGTCTCTTCCATCGTCTCGACATCGGGCAGCTTCCCCTGCCATTCCTTCGCCACATAGACCATGCGGGTGGCTCACTTGCGCTTTGTGCGCCCTTCTTCTGGCTTTAGGAAGTCGCAATTCTCAATAAGGGCATTTGCGACAGCTTCTAGAAACTCATCCACCTTTTTGCCCTGTGTTCTCACTCTCGATATCCAAGAATTGGCGATCTGACGGTATTCGCCGACATGCAAGTTCTTCACAGCCTGCCGCGTTGCCAAAGTTTCCATGAGAAATATTCGAGAAACGTCGACATCGTCAAAGCGCTCTCGGTGATGAACGCCGTGCCGTTGTCGAATCTCTGAATCAAAGATTCGATCAAACAACTTTATAAAAGCCCCTACATCAAACTTCTTGTCACTAATTACTTTGTTTGCGGCGTTGAGGACATTCTTTAGTCGGCTTCGAATTTCGTAGAACCTAGAGAAGTACATCTCGCACACATTGACGATGTGCCGATGCTTGGTAACCGGAAGGTTTCTAAAGGGGTAACGTCGGAAATAGTATTCGCATTCCTTTAAGGCTGTGACGCTATCGGCCAAGGCCAAGTAAGCCATTATAATGATACGCTGCTTTTCTATCTCATCCGGAAACTCAAAATCAGTGAGCTTCTCCACTTCTCCTTCACACGTATCAACATCAGCGGCATGCAGAGTGAGAGCTATCTTCCGCTGGACCCATTTTTTCCGGCCTGGAATCTCCTCGAGGTCTCTCGAGAAGCTGATGATCGCACGCCACATTTTGTCGCGTGCAGTCTCTTCCAAATGCTTCGACATGAACAACCTCGATGAGTTGAGTCTCTTTGGAAGATTGGGTGCATTCGACAAATCGAACGCGGACTTTGCTCACGAAAATATCACTTGATCCTCTTTTCGCCACTCCGGAGTTTGGGGAAGTAAACTGTGCGGCTTCGCCGCGCTTTTTGCGTCTTCGCGGCTTCGCGTGAACCTTCTCCGTGCCTCCGTGCCTCCGTGCCTCCGTGTGACACCTTCTTCTCTGCGGCTCTGCGCCTCTGCGTGAATAAAAAAAGCGGCAAACGCGAAGTTTGACGCTTCTGGATTGCCGCGCCCCCTTCGGGGGCTCGCAATGACGGCTGAAACGAAAAACGGCGCCCCGATGGACGCCGTTCTAGTTTGCAGGGCTTCGCTCCAATCGTTTACCCCTCCCCAAAACCGCTTACAGCGGTTTGACCCTCCCACAAGGGGAGGGTGGGAAGTGCCCTAATGCTGGCTCTCCGGCATCTGCAGCCTGATGCCGTCGATCGCGTCGCTCGCGACGATCTGGCAGGAGAGCCGCGAGTTGTCTTCGCGCCTTTCGCAGAAGTCGAGCATGCTCTCTTCCATCGTCTCGATCCCGGCGAGCTTGCCCTGCCATTCGTCGGGCACATAGACCATGCAGGTGGCACACGCGCAGGCGCCGCCGCAATCGCCGTCGATGCCGGGAATGCCCTGTTTCACCGCCGCTTCCATCAGCGACATGCCGTTCTGGACTTCGATCGTGTGTTCCGTGCCGTCATTCTCGACATAGGTAACCTTCGCCATTCCGTTCCGCGCCTCCACGCTACTTCGTTTGTTGTGTCGCTCGCCGTTAGCCGGCGATTTCCTTTACCGGTATCGATTCGTCGCGAATGCGCGCCGGGTCGAGCACCGCCTTCTTCTGCGTCAGCATCTTCGCCATCATGAATTCCGGCGCGCGGTTGACCGCGTCGACCGCGACGAGCACGCCGTCCTTGAGATAGAACACCGCGAAGCTGCGCCCCGCCTCCGGGTCGCCGCGCACCACGGCCTCCGTATAGCCGGCCGAAAGCCCCACGATCTGCAGCTTCAGGTCGTACTGGTCCGACCAGAACCACGGCACCTGGTTGTAGGGCTTCTCCTTGCCGGCCAGCGTCGCGGCCGCCGTCTTTCCCTGCTCGATGGCGTTGTGCACGCTTTCGAGC
>JAVKEJ010000019.1:0-625 GCA_040221475.1 Rhodospirillaceae bacterium
CAGCATGGAGAAAACCAAAATTTTTCCGCCAGAATCAATCCAGATGATACGCATCGGGGAGGAATCAGGCCAAATGGACTCCATGCTTGAACGATTGGCCAACAGGTATGAAGTCAATCTGGATGACAAAGTAGATACCCTGTCCACGGTCATGGAACCGATGATCATGTGTGTAATTGGCGTACTGGTAGGCGTGCTAATAGTTGGCATGTACATGCCGATTTTCAACCTTGGGGGCATTGTTTGACCGCATTGAATTCACTCGGCCACACTCAGTGGCTTTTGCTCAGCATTTTGCTGGGGCTTTGCATCGGATCTTTTCTGAACGTGGTGGCTTACCGCCTGCCCATCATGATGCAAAGAAGCTGGGATGACGATCTGGCTGAAGCACAGGGGCGCGAACCAGAGGAGCACCCGCGATTCAATCTGCTCCTGCCGACCTCCCACTGCCCGGCCTGCAAAACCCCCTTAAAGCCTTGGCACAACATTCCGGTTTTGTCCTATGCGTTGCTGCGCGGCAAATGCGGACACTGTTCAAGCCAGGTGTCTTTGCGTTACCCGGTGGTCGAATTGCTGTGTGCAGGCCTGTTTGCGGCCCTTGCCTGGCTTAACCCACCCGGCGCCA
>JAVKEJ010000020.1:0-5017 GCA_040221475.1 Rhodospirillaceae bacterium
ATTATCGTTAGTTGTCATTAGAGAATCCGTATACGTATCACTTTCAACGTCAATCTCCGATACGATAGCTTCAATGAGTTTCTGACCGAGAACACTCGTCTTTTCGGAAAAAGTTCGAGGTTCGTCCCGAGAAGGGCAGCAGTCACCATTTCAAGCCATATTTTCGAGACAGAAAAAGAGAGAGCGCTCAGTTGAGCGCTCTTTCGGGTTTGAAAAGTTCGAGTCCTATCAATGAGAATTATGCTCTGCAGGCCCAGTGCATCGCCTAATTTGTATTTCACACAATTATATTGTATAATATAACAACTTCCCTGTCGCGAGGTTTCTTCAGGGACGGTGCTTTGGCAAAACCTCTCGGTGATTGCGCTATGTGCGGATGTGCATCATCGACTATTGAATTCGCACCTGGTCGTTTAGTACGGAAGGACGGTCGACCAGAGGCAACCTTCCCGGCCCACCAACTTGCTTGGTGGGCCTCTTTCTTTTGTAGCGGACCTACCTGATCCGTTACTCTTTAGGGTGGATAGGCAACAACCCATTTCTTCCAATGGCATCTTCCGCCCAACTACGGGATATCATCCTTGATAAGATCAACTCCGCCGAAAGCATCCTTTCCGGTGCTAGCGACGGAGAAGACTTCAAGCGGGCGAACGAATATATGCATGTTGCTATGCAAGGAATGAAGGATGGTTTTGCTGCGATGTCCGTCATCGATGGTCTTCTCGACAATAGCTCGCGACTAAATGCTCAAGATCGCGATTTGTGTTGGCAGAAATGGAAGTCTGCAAAAGACAGCATAGGGCTGCGGCGCGAGTACATACAAAACTTGAATGCGGGAATCGCTGATCGCTTCGTGAGTCGTGTCTGGGACCGCGTCGAGAGCGACAACCCATATGATGGTCTGGAGGCGCTCAAATATGCGCAGCGGGAGATAAAAAAGCTCTATCTACATAAAGATAAGCGAAACCAAGTGCGTGAATCACTCGATCGCGTGCACGAGAGAATTAGTACACGCATCGCTCTACGGAAAAACGAAATCAGAAAACGTCAATTCGAGTTTCTAGAACGTCTCTTGGCCGCAAGAGAGAGGAAAGTTGGCGCATTGCTGCACGTGATGGAGAATGTAGAGAATAACCGGATGCGTAGAGCGACGGCCTGGTCCGATGACTATCGGCAAAGATTCGACAGTTGGATTGAAGAAGGATTGTCTCGGGTTCGCGACCTTCAGCAGAGCATCGCTGATATAGATCAGAAGATTTCTGAAGTTGAGCGGAAGTTGAAGTCGTGAAGGTAGGCTTAGTCTATCCCAAAGGCTCTTATCTGAATCGACTTTGACCGCCAGGGGACATCGGGGACGTTGGGGACTTACTCACCAACCTCTTCCAACTCCTCGAGCATCGCTCGCAATCGCTCCGTGTACGCTGCATCTTCTGCTTTAAGATTTGGTATGATGATGTTGATGAGCTGCTGACCGAGAACACTCGTCTTTTTGGAAAAAGTTCGAGGTTTGTTCCGAGAAGGGCAGCACCAGTCACTTTTTTCGCGATTTGCGATCAGGTCGAACGGCGGAAACAGCTCAACTGCAACGTTTTTTCCGGATACGAGGCGGTTCGAGGTGACCTCCTGGAGCAGGATGCGCTTGTGATCGGCATTTCCGGCCAGATAGCTCCGTTGAGCCGTTTTCAGAAGTTCGAGGAATTTTTCCAGCCGTTCGAGAATTGAGCGATCTCCAGCCCGTAAGGACGCGAGACTCTGCTCCGTGGCCACCTGGTTCTCAAGAATACTCGCTCGGCGGCGCTCGAACGTGTCTTTCGAAATCAGGCCGTCAATCAGCGCATCCGTTAGCCGATCCATGCGCTCCGTCATATTGCTGAGGCGGAGTTCCGCCGCAGCAATCATCGTTGTCTGCCGTTCCTCCCAGTGATGATCGAAGGCGTCGAAGTGTTTGACTACCTGATCCATCTCTTCGGGACTGAGCTGCACACGCTTCAGTACGCGTCCGATCTGCACATCCACCAGTTCCTGTCGGATGCTCTTTGTCGGACAGGCTCTCTCGTGGCAGCGGTAGTAGATGTGTCCTTTCTGACGTTCACCGATAAGGGAATAGCCACAGTCACCGCAGGTCAGGAGGCATCTGTAGAGAAAGTCGTGACGAAAGGTTTTGATGTTCTTGCGACCGTTCAGAATATCCTGAACCCTGTCGTATAGATCCTTTGTGACCAGGGGCTCGTGGATGCCTCGAAACGTCTCATCTGTCGTCTTGAGCTTGATGATGCCAGCATAAAAGGGGTTGTTGAGCGTTCGTGACAGCCAGTCGAGGGAGATCTTCTTGCCGCCCCGATTGCGCAGACCGAGTTTGTGAAGTTCTTCCCGCAATGCCCGAAGTGTGTATCTGCCGCTTGCGTAGAGTTCGAAGGCGTGGCGGATGAAGGGAGCGGTTTTCGGATCCGGTATCTTGGCCTTGCCGCGTCCCTGGTCGAGATAGCCGTAGGGTGCCGCCAACGGGTAGAGCCCTTGTCTCAGGCGGCCGTAGAAGCCCTTGAGCGTCTCTTCTCGAAGATTCCGGATGTAATCGGCGGCGACAACCGCCTGGATGTCCGCAGACAGCCTGCCGCCCCGCGAGTGTAGGTCGAGGCTTTCATTTGCCGAATGAACCTCGATGCCTTTGTCGACCAGACCTCCAAGGTCCGCCCAATCCCGGAGGTTACGGGCGCCGCGGTCGATCTTGTGGAGGATGATCCCCGATATCGAGCTGCGTTCCACCTGCTCGAGCATCTGGGTGAAGATCGGGCGGCCGCGCTTTGCAGCCGTCTCGCGCTCCTCATACCAGGTTTCGATCTGGAGCCGGTTGATCTCAGCATAGCGTTCGATAGCCGCACGCTGCTCCTGCAGGGAGACACCTGTCTGTCCTTGCTTCTGTGTCGAGACTCGTATGTAGGCAACGTACTTTTTCATAAGACATAGGATTGATCCTCAAGGGCTGTCGGCAGCGTTGCCGGCGGGATGCTCTGCATCCGCCGATTGCTCTTCGACATACTCGTGAATCCGCCGGACGATCTCGACATAGCGGCGGAAGCGATCCTCGGCCGCCGCGATCTCTTCCTCGGACATATGCACACAGAGGTCGGCGATGAAGGAGCGGCGTGGCTGATTGTTCCGGTTTTGCGTCATGATGAGGGGGCGGATGGGCAGACAGGGAACGTCCCCGTTTCAACCCTCCGCCATCTCATGATAGCCGCCGCACCGCACCGCCCTAGGCACCGCGATTTGTCAGTCCGGCATATTCGATGGCTGCCGCGCTCCGTATGGGAACGTCCCCGATGTCCCCAAACTCCCCGTCCGCGGTTCTTCGATCGGGCGGGGTGCCCGCAATCGCGCCTGGAATCCTGAGCTGCGAGTCAGACTCTACCGTGCGGTGGGCGCCCGCGCGAATCGTGACTGTGTGTATCTCATATGCCTGACCGGCAAATCCCGGCACCTATTGCGTTCCGGCGCGCCGGGTACGATGTCGGGATGAAGAAGCAATCCAGAAAGGAAAAGCCGGAGCCGACGCCTACCGTGTCGCGTGTGCTGGAGGACGGCACGATTGTCGAGCTTGTCTACCGTGCCGGGGAGAAGCGCACTTCGCTCGTCATTGCCGAAGCGAACGGGGATTGGCGATACGAGGACGAATTCCTGACGCGGGCAGGGGAGAGGCTGGTGCCGTATTCGGCGCACAACAACCTCATTGCCAATGAATGTGTCCTGCTTCCCTCCGACGTGACGGATCACGGCGGGAAGGACCGGCTCCGCGAGGACGTTCGGGCCTTTCTGCATCGCTACACCGATCTCTCGCCTGAGTTCGAGACGATCGCGTCTTATTACGTCCTTCTCACCTGGGTCTACGACGCCTTCAACGAAGTGCCTTATCTGAGATTCCGCGGCGACTACGGGACCGGCAAGACGCGCGGGCTGATGACGATCGGCTCGCTCTGCTACAAGTCCTTCTTTGCAAGCGGGGCGTCGACGGTCTCGCCCATCTTCCACACGCTTGACAGTTTCGGCGGCACGCTCATTCTCGACGAAGCGGATCTGCGCTTCTCGGACGCCAAGGCGGATATCGTCAAGATATTGAACAATGGGAACGTCAAAGGCCTACCGGTTCTCCGGACGATCGTCACCCGTGCGAAGGAGTTCAACCCGCAGGCCTTTCATGTCTTCGGCCCCAAGATCGTCGGCATGCGGCATTCTTTCGACGATCGGGCACTGGAGAGCCGCTTTCTCACCGAGGAGACGGGGCAGAGAGGCTTGCGTGGCGACATTCCGGTCCATCTCCCGAACAGCCTCAAGGAAGAAGCAGCCGTGTTGCGCAACCGGCTTCTCCATTTCCGACTGACTTACAGAAATGCCGTCAAGGTCGATCCAGGCGTCGTGATTGCGGAGATCGAACCGCGGCTCAACCAGACCGCCTTGTCGCTTCTGAGTCTCATCGATGATGCCGAAACGAGGAAATCGATAGGGAAGACGCTTCTCCAACTGCAGGAGGATCTCGTCAACGAAAGGGGGCAAACGCTCCCGGCGCAAGTCCTGCAGATCGTGGCGGAAGCTTTCACGGCAAGCGACCGGCCGAGCATTTCCGTCCGCGAGATCGCCGATGGGTTCAACGCGCGGTTCGGTGAGGATTATGACCGCACGCTCTCGAATAAGACGATCGGCACCGTGCTCAGAAAGCATCTTCGGCTGAAGACGCAGAAGAGCAATGGCATCTATGTCGTTCCCGTCTCGGAGCGGCCGAAGGTAGATCTCCTTGTGAAGCGGTTGGGCGTTGCCCTTCCGGAAGGGAATGCGGCGCCACGCCTGGACGGCAGATAGATGTTACAATGCGACTTCATCAAGACTGCATTTTGTGCCCATCCGGCAAATTTTTGGGCCTACCGCGTTTTCGCCGGTACGAGAAAATGCAGAGCGACAGTCACGGCCGCTGAGATGCAGCTATGAGTATGTCGTTCTTTTCGCACAACTACCTCGCAACCTACCG
>JAVKEJ010000021.1:0-1085 GCA_040221475.1 Rhodospirillaceae bacterium
CGGTAGCATCATGTTTTCCATGTAGTTCGAGGTACTGAAGTATGATGTCGTCGGTCACGTTTCCCGAAGTGGTCGAGAAATACCCACGAGCCCAGAACCGGCGGCCCCAGTAGCGCTTTCGCAATTCGGGGAACTCCATCTGGACCCGGCGCGAAGAGCGACCCTTGATACGTTGCATGACCGTGGCGAGGGCCAGTTTCGGCGGCACACTGATGAACATGTGGACATGGTCACGCGCCACGACGCCCTTGACGATGTGCACGTCGAGTTCTGCGCAGGTTTGGCGGATGATCTCGCGAAGACGTTCCCGCATCGTGCCTTGCAGAACCTTGAACCGATATTTCGTGGCCCAGACGACGTGATACCGATGGTAAAATGTGGTATGGCTGGCTGTAGAATAGCTCATGAGGGCTCCCCCGGGATTTGAGACTTCACCCTTCGGGCGGTCTCAAATCCCGGGGGAGCCCTCATTCGTCAGCTGAAGCGGACCGGCTGGAAGCCGGTGGCTTCGTTCCATTCAATGGATAGTGAAATGACCCCGGCCGAAGGGAGCCGGGGTCGAACTTTCTCAAGGGCCAAACGTGGTGTCGACGATGAATTCGCCGCCGCAAAAAGCGGCGTCAAACCCTTGCGCAGGAGACCAGTAACCTTTGATCCCGCCGCCGCATCCGGTCTTCCGGCCCGCCCTCAAAGAACACGCCGAATACCTGAAAACGACCCGGCATTCAGACCGGGAAGGCGGACACCAAAAGCAACGCTCCATACCAATAACTGCGCACGCCAACGGCTGTGCTGAAATTCGATTTTCGCTCTGCCCAAGTTGGCCTGCGCAGGGCGTAGGTAATGACTGGCGGTCAGGTTTCGAGGGCCGCGAAGTTCCTGGCCCGGTCAGGCGCATCAACTTCGGACGTGCCGCCGTCTGAGGGGCCCATGCTGGCAACGCGAACAGGGTTCACAGAGGTTATGATTGTCGTCTTCGGTGTGCGCATTCGACCTTCCTGGAATATTATGGCGTGTAATTAACAGCTTAGGCTTTCCGGCTACCATCACAGGCGAAGGTCGAACAACCTAGAGAAAACCCTATA
>JAVKEJ010000022.1:0-1113 GCA_040221475.1 Rhodospirillaceae bacterium
GCAATCGGGGCAATCAGGTTGACCTGCATGGAGATATTATCCCCAGGCATAACCATCTCTGTCCCTTCCGGAAGCTCAATCGTCCCCGTCACGTCCGTCGTGCGGAAGTAAAACTGCGGACGGTAGTTCGAGAAAAACGGCGTATGACGACCGCCTTCATCCTTGTTCAGGATGTAGCACTCACATTCAAACTTCGTATGCGGTGTAATCGAACCAGGCTTCGCCAGAACCTGACCACGCTCAACTTCCTCACGCTTCGTGCCACGCAGCAAGCAACCGACATTGTCGCCCGCCTCACCCGTATCCAGAAGCTTGCGGAACATCTCAACACCCGTACAAATCGTCTTCTGCGTGTCCTTAATGCCGACAATCTCAATCTCGTCGCCCACATTAACAACACCGCGCTCAATACGACCCGTCACAACCGTGCCACGACCAGAAATCGAGAACACATCTTCAATCGGCATCAGGAACGGCTGATCCTTCGGACGGTCAGGCTGTGGAATATCCTTATCAACCGCGGCCATCAGTTCAAGTATCGAATTCTTGCCAATCTCATCATCACGACCCTCTAGAGCCGCAAGCGCTGAGCCCTTAACAATCGAGATGTCATCGCCTGGGAACTCGTAGGAACTCAGAAGCTCACGAATCTCCATCTCAACAAGCTCAATAAGCTCTTCGTCGTCAACCTGATCAACCTTGTTCAAGTATACCACAAGCGCAGGAACACCAACCTGGCGGGCCAGAAGAATGTGCTCGCGCGTCTGGGGCATCGGGCCGTCAGCCGCATTCACAACCAAAATGGCCCCATCCATCTGGGCCGCGCCCGTGATCATGTTCTTCACATAGTCAGCGTGTCCAGGGCAGTCAACGTGCGCGTAGTGGCGGTTCTCAGTCTCATACTCAACGTGAGACGTCGAAATCGTAATCCCGCGTGCTCGCTCCTCAGGCGCCTTATCAATCTGGTCAAACGCCGTAAACGTCGCCCCTCCAGCTTCCGCCAACACCTTCGTAATCGCTGCTGTCAACGTCGTCTTACCATGGTCAACGTGACCAATCGTTCCTATGTTACAGTGCGGCTTCGTACGCTCAAACTTCTGCTTCGACATGGCT
>JAVKEJ010000023.1:0-1897 GCA_040221475.1 Rhodospirillaceae bacterium
TGTGAGTGAAGCGATGTCTTATGACGCGCATGGTGCGCGCCGCGAGGCAACATGGG
Organism: Rhodospirillaceae bacterium; assembly: GCA_040221475.1. Taxonomy (GTDB): domain Bacteria; phylum Pseudomonadota; class Alphaproteobacteria; order Rhodospirillales; family Rhodospirillaceae; genus WLXB01. The sequence continues at coordinate 57 of JAVKEJ010000023.1, forward strand.
AATCGGCCCTTCTGTCGATCCGTCCGGTTGACACGCCGCGTGGCTTTACGGGGCATGAGCATCTTGATGCGGTTGGCATCATCCATATGAATGGCCGCATCTATGATCCGGAACTGGGCCGTATGCTTAGTCCCGATCCGAACGTGCCGGATCCGACCATCACCCAGGAGTTCAACCGTTACGCCTATGTGCGCAACAATCCGCTCTCCTATACTGATCCGACCGGGTTTTCTTTGTTTAACGATGATGGTTCTTTTGCCGAGACACCAGGTGGTACAGGAAGCCCTCACAGTGGTGGAGGAGACCGAGGGAGTGATCATTCACCCAAGCCTGTTGGACATGGAGACGATCACATAGCGGGAGATTCCGAATATGACAAGTTGAGCGTGGTCGGTGATGAAAAGGCTCATACCGAACTAGTCATCACTATCAACCTGCCACCTGATTTGGAGCCCGATAGTAACGTCGTTTCTTATGGACCATTTCCTGAGAGCGGGAACCAAGGAGATGGTACTAGCTACAGCGAAATGGCCGCAGACATATTGGTCGACCTAACTCCGGCCGGAGACGTTCGTGACATCATTGAATCAGGCCAAAGCGGCAACTACGGAATGATGGCCCTATCGACCGGAAGCTTGGTACTGTCATTCACGCCGGTTGGTTGGGGATTTAAAGCGCTTAAGACGGCTTTTAAATTCTTGGCTCGGCACCGTAAAATTCGAGTGCTTGCTAATCCTAAGAGCTCTGTCAATGCAGCCAAGCTAAATAAGCAACTTGCGAGTGAGCAGCAATTGGGGGAAATTGGTGTTCCAATTGCTGGAGCTGGTGTGAAGTCTCGACTGAGAGATGTGAATCGGTTGGTTAGAGAGTATGGTGGCGATGCTGATAATTGGAGTAAACGTTCTAGTAAGCAGCATACGGCGCCGGACGGTAGTTCCTTTGAAACTCACTGGTACGAGAATTCGGCTACCGGACAAAGAGTTGAGCCAAAAACCATAATCGACGACTACATTGGGGGGGGTAAATGACGAGTATTAATAAAAATAATGAATTAATAGAAGTGTGCAGGAAAATGTTAGTCGAGGATATTTCCCTAGTTTATGGAGCAAGGAGAGTGTTGGCTCTCGCTAAGGAGATAGGGGGTATTGATGATGCGATTTTCAATGTAATTAAGGGCGTTGTTTCGGAGACAGACGATTATCCTGAGTTGTCGAACAGAAGTAAGTTTTCGGATGAATACTTGGAAAAGGTGGATCGTGAGGTTGATGATTACATTGCAAGTGTAAAAAGTGACGTGTTTGACGTTTCTAGAGAGATAATCGATAAATATAGTGATTCGTCGAACCGTCCATAGGGTGTTGTCTGCAATTGTTGCCGCTTGAATAATCTGCACAGGTGTTTCCTTAGCAGCCGTCAGGACAATCCGGGCATTGACGTTCCGGACGGTTTTCCCGGATTGTTGCAGTCGTATTTTCATCCTGATGACAGAGGCAGCTGATTTCTGATTTGTGTTGGAGTTACCTAGTCTAACAATTCCATTTTGGGTTTCAGAAGTGGTCGCAGGAATCTTGTCATTGAAGGAAGAACCGGCGGATATTCGCTTCAAAATTTAGATTGGCAGATTATGCATGCCTGCATCGGATTCAGCACGTCACACGTGACCATCAGTGCATCCTGAGGCCGACACAGGCGGTCCCGCAGGCTACGCCTTCACGGGTTTCAACCGTATAGACTTTGTGGTTCCGGGCGAATGGGGCGGTCGTGTAGCGAACAACTAGCTGTTTCTGTATCTGGTGCCGGTGCCGGTGAGGGTTGGCAATCATGACACAACTGTAACAGTC
>JAVKEJ010000024.1:0-885 GCA_040221475.1 Rhodospirillaceae bacterium
TTCATTACATAGCCCTTCACCGGCGGCGCTGCGGTGCTGTTGGTTGAGGATTTATATCGAGGCATGGACGTGCGGGCGCGCCGTTAGTTAGGGCGCAACTGTATGTTTGTTGTCTTGGGCTGTTTGACATTGCTGGATGACTGAAGAGATATGTGGGCGGTTTGGTCTGTAATCGACGGATCGACTGTCTGTATATCGCGCTCTTAGGGTTTTGGTGTTGATTGCCGCGAGGTGATTGGCGCTGTTGTCCCGATGATGGAGTGTCAGCTTCACTGTCTTGTATGGACTTCGGTTTCTTTGGAGATCGATGTGCATCAGACAGATGACTCTTGGTTGCAACCCTTTCCTTAGCCGGGTGGGTTGGCTGTTTATCGTGCTCAAGTAGCCGATAGGCGGTAGCACAACCAAGGATGTGCAGAGGTTCGAACGTCAAGAACATCTTAGGATGTTTCAACTTGAGAGTTTGATCCTGGCTCAGAACGAACGCTGGCGGCAGGCTTAACACATGCAAGTCGAGCGAGACCTTCGGGTCTAGCAGCGGACGGGTTAGTAACGCGTGGGAACGTGCCCTTCACTACGGAATAGTCCCGGGAAACTGGGTTTAATACCGTATACGCCCCCCCAATCAAATTCCATTTGATTGATATCTTAAGTGGTATCAAATGCCGGATGGCATTTGATGGGGGGGGAAAGAATTTCGGTGAAGGATCGGCCCGCGTCTGATTAGATAGTTGGTGGGGTAATGGCCTACCAAGTCTACGATCAGTAGCTGGTTTTAGAGGATGATCAGCAACACTGGGACTGAGACACGGCCCAGACTCCTACGGGAGGCAGCAGTGGGGAATCTTGGACAATGGGCGCAAGCCTGATCCAGCCATGCCGCGT
>JAVKEJ010000025.1:0-2808 GCA_040221475.1 Rhodospirillaceae bacterium
TGGCGCAGCTAACGCATTAAGCTTCCCGCCTGGGGAGTACGGTCGCAAGATTAAAACTCAAAGGAATTGACGGGGGCCCGCACAAGCGGTGGAGCATGTGGTTTAATTCGAAGCAACGCGCAGAACCTTACCAGCCCTTGACATTTGGTGCTACTTCCAGAGATGGAAGGTTCCCTTCGGGGACGCCAGGACAGGTGCTGCATGGCTGTCGTCAGCTCGTGTCGTGAGATGTTGGGTTAAGTCCCGCAACGAGCGCAACCCTCGCCCTTAGTTGCCAGCATTCAGTTGGGCACTCTAGGGGGACTGCCGGTGATAAGCCGAGAGGAAGGTGGGGATGACGTCAAGTCCTCATGGCCCTTACGGGCTGGGCTACACACGTGCTACAATGGCGGTGACAGTGGGCAGCGAACTCGCGAGAGGGAGCTAATCTCCAAAAGCCGTCTCAGTTCGGATTGTTCTCTGCAACTCGAGAGCATGAAGTTGGAATCGCTAGTAATCGCGTAACAGCATGACGCGGTGAATACGTTCCCGGGCCTTGTACACACCGCCCGTCACACCATGGGAGTTGGGTTTACCCGAAGGCAGTGCGCTAACCGCAAGGGGGCAGCTGACCACGGTAGGCTCAGCGACTGGGGTGAAGTCGTAACAAGGTAGCCCTAGGGGAACCTGGGGCTGGATCACCTCCTTTCTAAGGATGACCATTCTGGATGAACTCGTTCATTCAATCCGGTCTCTTCAGAACATAGACCCGTCTAGATCAGGACGAGGTCGCTTAAAACGAGCGGGCTGATGCCGTCTTCGTTTCTCTTTCTTCAAAAGACAAGTTAAGTGGTGACGCCACTTGAGCGGGGTCCTTGTGACGCCGTGTTCAGAAATGGGCCGGTAGCTCAGGTGGTTAGAGCGCACGCCTGATAAGCGTGAGGTCGGAGGTTCAAGTCCTCCTCGGCCCACCATTATTGTTGCGCTACCGCCTGTCGGCTACTTGAGCGCGATTTGGTGGTGTTAACCAAGCCACTTCCAGGTGACGTTAGAGTTTGCTGGTTTTGCGAGGGACTTCGGGTCCGGAGCAAGGCGGAGGCAAGCGCGACTGCGCGCCGCGATAGCCCGAGCGCGAAGGCGTGAGGAACAGCGTTATCGCGTACCAACCAATACGGGGCCATAGCTCAGTTGGGAGAGCGCGTGCTTTGCAAGCATGAGGTCGTCGGTTCGATCCCGTCTGGCTCCACCATTATTGTTGCGCTATCGCCCTTCGGGCTACATGAGCGCGATTTGGTTCACCAGATTGCTTGCTCGGTTTTTGCCTGGGACGAGGGTTCCGGAGCGAAGCGGAGGCAAGCGCGACTGTGCGCCGCCCGGTCAGGGCGCGCCATCGCAGGCCAGGGCGACGCCCGGTGCGGCCGTGAGATAAGTAACTTGTCTTTGAAGAAGAAACCGTTTTGCGGTGATTTACGGATCACCGCCTGTTCTTGACATCGTTGAAGAGAAGATTTTTTTGACCTCTGGGTTGGGCGCTTGAGTAGCGTGTTAACTGGTCCAGGGTTCTACGATCAAGTAGAGAGCCAGCGTGACCGCATGGCTGTCAGATAAATCTCGTGAAACTGGTCTTATATTATTGATGATCAGTTTGTTTTGAAGCCGGGTTGGTCTTGAGTGTTAAAGGTACTCAGGGTTGGTCTGGTGGATTGGCAAGCATGAGATGAGCATTGATAATGAGAGTGATCAAGTGTCTTAAGGGCATTCGGTGGATGCCTTGGCGACAAGAGGCGATGAAGGACGTGATACGCTGCGATAAGCCATGGGGAGCTGCGAATAAGCTTTGATCCGTGGATTTCCGAATGGGGAAACCCACTCCGTATGGAGTACCCGCAAGGGAGCAAACCCGGGGAACTGAAACATCTAAGTACCCGGAGGAAAGGACATCAACCGAGACTCCGCTAGTAGTGGCGAGCGAACGCGGACCAGGCCAGTGGCTTGCATTTAAGAACCGGAACCGTCTGGAAAGTCGGGCATTAGTGGGTGATAGCCCCGTACGGGTAGAAATTATGCAAGTCCTCGAGTAGGGCGGGACACGTGAAATCCTGTCTGAACGTGGGGGGACCACCCTCCAAGCCTAAGTACTCCTTGTCGACCGATAGCGAACAAGTACCGTGAGGGAAAGGTGAAAAGTACCCCGACGAGGGGAGTGAAACAGTTCCTGAAACCGGATGCCTACAAACAGTTGGAGGGCGCAAGCCTGACAGCGTACCTTTTGTATAATGGGTCAGCGACTTAATTTAACGAGCAAGCTTAAGCCGGTAGGTGTAGGCGTAGCGAAAGCGAGTCTGAATAGGGCGCCCTAGTTCGTTGGATTAGACCCGAAACCGAGTGATCTAGCCATGGCCAGGTTGAAGGTGCGGTAACACGCACTGGAGGACCGAACCCACGCCTGTTGAAAAAGTCGGGGATGAGCTGTGGCTAGGGGTGAAAGGCCAATCAAACTCGGAAATAGCTGGTTCTCCGCGAAATCTATTTAGGTAGAGCGTCGGATGAATACTCTCGGGGGTAGAGCACTGGATGGGCTATGGGGGCTTACCGCCTTACTGATCCTAACCAAACTCCGAATACCGAGAAGTACTATCCGGCAGACACACAGTGGGTGCTAACGTCCATTGTGGAGAGGGAAACAACCCTGACCGCCAGTTAAGGTCCCTAAGTTATGGCTAAGTGGGAAAGGATGTAGAACTCCCAAAACAACCAGGATGTTGGCTTAGAAGCAGCCATCATTTAAAGAAAGCGTAACAGCTCACTGGTCTAAATAAGGGGTTCCGC
>JAVKEJ010000026.1:0-3005 GCA_040221475.1 Rhodospirillaceae bacterium
CCGGGAGCCAACTGCGGCTGCCCAACATGATGATGAAGACTGACGGGGCTACGCCCCGCAGCTTATCATCGGGTGTTGGATGGACGAAGCTGGTGGTTCGTTTTGTAGCCTTTCCGGGTACCGATGAGCGGCTCTAGAACATATCGCCACATCGACATCGGGCGCGCCTTCGATCCTGACGACCCGCTTGGTGTTCACATGGCGACTCTTGCGATTGTCAGCGAGGACATGCGGGTCATTCTGTACCTCATAGTACCCGGTACCGATGTCACTCCACCGTCGGACGTCCCCGTGGAGAAGGTACTGTCTGAGGAGATGGTGCCGGTTCTGGTCCGTGCCTTCCTCGTCGCTCTCGAGCAAGCTCTGAGCTCCGTCAACGCCGTCCATTCTATTATCAATCAGGATCCCAGTCGTTTCGAATCAGAAGCCGGCAAGCGTTTGGTCTCCGCTTCACGAGACCTAAATCGACTTCTCAGTGAGCGGGCCCAGGCAATCACGAACGCCCGCAACAAGGTGGGCGGCCACCTCGACCAGGCGCATGTCGCGCGCGCGCTGCGAACAATCCCCGCAGGGCACACGGCCGCAATCAGCTACGGACCAAAGCAGAAGGACGTTCGCTTCCACTTTGGCACGTTGCTATCATATCGACTCTTCGAAGCAGGATTGGCTATGCGCAAAGGCAACACTATAAAGGACTCCGCCGACTGGACCGCACAAGCGTTCTTCGAACCCTAGTCAGACGCCTGGAACGGCGTCAAAGACCTGGTGTTCCTCTACCTCGCAGACAAGCTCCGATACAGCCGGAAGCACGTGCCCGCGGAGTAGCTGATTCGCGCCATCCAACATGATGATGAAGACGGACAGGGGCTTCGCCCCTGCCGCTTATCATCGGGTGTTGGATGGACGACCCATGAGGACCACTAGACCAACCGTGAGGTTTAGCGCGAGTGCCCCTGTGCTGCTGCTCGTTGTCCTCGCCTTCGTAGTCCCCCTACCGACTTCAGAGGCTCAGCCAGACGCCGCGTTTCGTTGCGGATTCCATCTTGGTTGCGCTCCTCAGTTTAAGCGAAAGCCCGAACGTGTCGTCGCCTCGTGCCTCACGGATGCCTCAGCATTCGGCCAGGCACGACGCGAGGGAACGGCGATGGATTGGGATCGTGCCTTTGAGATGGGCTGCTTCCGAGCCCGCGGTGCCATGGGCTGCAGCGACCGTCCACCGCTGGAGCCCAGAGCAAATAGATTCGCTGCCCTTCACGACAACGGTGTACTTTGGGTCGAGGGCTTCTTCGTGTCGGGACTGCGCGATGGCGTTTGGACCCGCTGGAGCATGGACGGAGAGGTGATAGACGTTCGCTACTACATCAACGACCAACTGATGGAAGAGTACCCAAACCCCGGCGGCGAGTGCCCAAACTTCATCCAGCGCGGTCGTCTACATACACCCAAACGCACAAACAAGTGCCTGATCGACGCTGGCACTCCTCCGGCGAGTTCGTTAGAGCTTGAGACTATGCGCGCCATCCAACAACACGCTCAAGACTGACGGGGCTTCGCCCCGCAGCTTAGCGTGAGCGTTGGGCAGATCGAACGTGCTGTTTGACGTCGCAATCCCAATGACTAGGCTCTCAGTGTGACCGAATGCGAGCATTCACCGGAGGCTCCGCCTTCGCAGAACGATGACGCTCCGACTGAAGCGGGGGCCCCGCAGGTCGAACCGCCACAGACTCCGACTGCCAGCGCTCCATCATCGAAGATCACCAAGACCCGGATGGAGAGGACGTCGGAAACCCTCGACCTTGGAATCAAGATTGGAACTCTGCTTGCCATGTGCGGCGCCGCCTACCTAGCGGTTCGCTACGATGTCCAACAGCGAGAAACAGCGAACAGAATAGCCAACTACCAGGTTGACGGGACTCGGATTCAAGTTGAGGGCGAGACTGAAACGGGAACGTTCACATCAGACAGTTATCGCTTTACCTACGTAAGGCCTCGCCTCACAATCAAGGGGGAGTCGATTGCCGTAGTTGACCCAGCGGGGGTCTGTTGGAGAATCACTTTCAAGAACTTCGTAGGGAAGGTGTTCGCCGACCTAAAGAGTTTTCGTCCATCTACGGGAGTCTCCGCCGAACACGCCCAGGACGGGCGCGACTATAGTTGTAGTGATTTTCCCAATGCAACCGACACCCCCAGTCTTGCTCCAATGCGGATCAACGGAATCGACGACGTTTCCTCGATAGTACTCGCCTTCGTGGAATTCGAGAGGCCCGGGGTCATCGAGTGGGAAGCGCGTGTTCCCATATTCTACGAAGGGAAGTGGCGCACGTATGGCACCGGTGACCTAATCGTGGCCAAACGCCTTGATGCGACTGCCCAACAGCACGCTGAAGACTGACGGGGCTTCGCCCCGCAGCTTAGCGTGGGTGTTGGACGGACAAGTGAATCGATGGGATCTCAACGCGACAACCTAGTCAGAACGTGCTGGAACCGACTTGAGAGCCGATGGAGAGACCTCGGGTTCGATAGCCTGGATCCTGCGGAACGAGAAGCGATCGCTCTGTACTGGTTGGAAGCCGAGGTGATGAACGGTGGCTTTGACCAATACTTCAGCAACAGCTCCGGAGACAGCGTCGCCGATGCGATCCGTGGACTCAAACGCCTCTCCTGCACTGCGACTCTCGCGATCCTCAACGAAGCCCTCGCTGAACTGGGCGTCGACTCCGGCGAGCTCCATAATCGGGAGAGCCGCGCCCGCCGGCTGTCGTTCATTGCACAGGAGTGGGAGAGACGAGGCACCGGAAAGCCAGAGCCATTCGACGGCCCGACGAATCGACTTCAACGCCTCTCGGAGCGCTTCTTCGAGAGCGCCTGCCTCGCATTGGCAGCACCATACGGGCTTGAATCGACAGAGCCATGATGGGACGCTCTCATGAGCGATGCGCCGAGCCGTCCAACATGATGATGAAGACTGACGGGGCTACGCCCCGCAGCTTATCATCGGGTGTTGG
>JAVKEJ010000027.1:0-157998 GCA_040221475.1 Rhodospirillaceae bacterium
CGCAACCTGACATGCTAAACACCCACAGTTACCCTCAGCTTAGATCATTTGGCCTTGGGTGCCACCCGCAACGAAGCGCACGCGGCGGCGGTGTTCAAAAGTAGCTTAGATCATTTGGCCTTGGGTGCCACCCGCAACCAAGGCGCTCCGCGCGTTAGACTCTTTTTGAGCTTAGATCATTTGGCCTTGGGTGCCACCCGCAACAGGGCAGTCTGCTCTGTTACTTCTCAAGTCAGCTTAGATCATTTGGCCTTGGGTGCCACCCGCAACCAAACGTCTGATTCTAGCTACTGATGCTGAGCGTAGATCATTTGGCCTTGGGTGCCACCCGCAACTGCATGAACTTGCAGGGCATGACCGAAGGGAGCTTAGATCATTTGGCCTTGGGTGCCACCCGCAACCCAGGGAAGCCACGCCACAAACTTGCGAAAGCTTAGATCATTTGGCCTTGGGTGCCACCCGCAACCGGCGCCACCAGCCCGACGATTGCTGTTAAAGCTTAGATCATTTGGCCTTGGGTGCCACCCGCAACACAATCAATAAACTTCTACATTGATCGAATAGCTTAGATCATTTGGCCTTGGGTGCCACCCGCAACTTTGCCTTGCTCACACCGCCCTCACTTTCGAGCTTAGATCATTTGGCCTTGGGTGCCACCCGCAACCAAGGTCCAGCGCGAATATACGGGCGAAGAAGCTTAGATCATTTGGCCTTGGGTGCCACCCGCAACCCAAATGGCCTGAGATACCGTGTCGAGTTTAGCTTAGATCATTTGGCCTTGGGTGCCACCCGCAACTCGGATCAAGGTCTTTTTCTTTTGCCAAGTAGCTTAGATCATTTGGCCTTGGGTGCCACCCGCAACTTTAATCTGCAATTAGGCGCGGCAATTAAAAGCTTAGATCATTTGGCCTTGGGTGCCACCCGCAACTGTGGATGCCGTCACCTCACACCTGAGAACGAGCTTAGATCATTTGGCCTTGGGTGCCACCCGCAACTTGGCGCATCGAAGTACGCCTGGCCAAGGAAGCTTAGATCATTTGGACTTGGGTGCCACCCGCAACCTTGGACACCACATCAAAGACAAAGGCTTCAGCTTAGATCATTTGGCCTTGGGTGCCACCCGCAACCGCGCGACGTGTCAGGTTCCCAACACCCCCAGCTTAGATCATTTGGCCGTGGGTGCCACCCGCAACTTAGACCTTAGAGTTCTGTGATGCTAAAAGAGTCGGGCGGACCTAATGCCACGGTATCAGGTTGTAGGGATAAGCCCCGACCTGCACACAGCGAGATCCACCGATCATTGAGCTGCGGTGTATGACGTGGGATGCGGTGGCGTTTCATAGTCTCACTTCCCAGCCTTGCTATGCCCGAAGAACAAGCGATGAATCTGTAACTGGAGTCGCTTCATCTCTGGGTTCTTATTGGGAGTGGGAGTAGTAAATTCAGGCTCGGGTTAGAGATTTTTTTCAAACGCTCACGGTTGCCCAAACCTGCTTCCGTAGTGCTTCCGTAAGCCAAAACGCCCTTGGCCGGAAAATCCGGCAATCTCATAAATCATTGATTTTAAAGGGTTTTTGGTGGAGCCGGACGGAATCGAACCGACGACCTCTACAATGCCATTGTAGCGCTCTCCCAACTGAGCTACGGCCCCATCTTTGCTTGTTTCGGACGACCCGAAGGGATTTGCTCGTCCAAGCGTTGCGGACCTTATGCAGTTCGCCTGTGCCCTTCAAGGGAAAAATATAAACTCTCACAGACTAGGCACAGTTTAATGTTTTTTGGTCAGTGCCTAAAATGTGGGCTGTCAGGTGTCGGTATCGCTGTCTGAGTCGATCGGCCCGATAACGCTATCCACATCGTCATCATCATCAAGGTCGTCATCGTCCTCAATCAGATCGTCGTCATCATCGCTGATGTCATCAAGATCCAGATCATCATCCTCGTCTTCTTCATCACCATCGAACACAGCTTTCTTGGGTGCTGCAGTTTTCTTGACGGGCTTCGGAGCTGCCTCAGCTTTTTTGGCTTTGAACGCCTTAGGGCGCTCGTTCTCAGTGCCACACTTGGGGCATGCCGCTGGTGACTTTTTGAGATCGTAATAGCGTGCTCCACAACTTGAGCAAGTCAGCTTTTCGCCGAGGTCAACCTTACCCAATTTCAAAACCTCCTCGTATCGCAATCTAATGATATCCAGGAGTGAACCCCAGAATGCTGAGGGTGACTCCAGGATACTCAGGGTAAACCCCGAGATGCTCTAGAATGGATCTGAAAGATAGCCCAGGGCCAGAACCCCTTTTTGCTATTTAAATCAAATCCGATAAGAGGCATTTGCCAAATTCGGAGAGCCCTGTCAAAACCTAATATGCCTTAATCCAAAACACTTTTGTTTTCTGTCGCTGCTTGATGGCATTTTCGGCCCGCCAATAGGGAGCCACCTGCTAGGATTAGTTGGTCCTCTATGGTATGACCCCGCGCCCTAACTTGCGATGTATTTACGCAGGGACAAACGTTCAATTAACCCAGAGATTTTATGTAATCCTAATGTCAGAGCCGCCCTTGATGACCACAAATAATGCTTACATCGCAACGTCTAAACAGGTTCAAGGTCTGTCTGGGCGTGTGCGCGTGCCAGGGGACAAATCTATTTCTCATCGCGCGCTTATGTTCGGTGCACTGGCCATTGGCGAAACCCGCATCGAAGGTCTGCTGGAAGGCGAAGATGTGCTCAACACGGCCAAGGCCATGCGCGCGCTGGGGGCTCAGGTTGCGCGGCACGAAGACGATACCGGTGCTGGAATATGGCTGGTGCATGGCCGCGGGGTCGGTGGACTGATTGAACCGGACTCAGTGCTCGATATGGGCAATTCCGGCACGGGCGCGCGTTTGCTGACCGGGCTCCTGGCGAGCCACCGCATGACAGCGGTGATGACCGGGGATGCTTCCCTGAGATCGAGACCGATGGATCGGGTTGTTAATCCTTTGTCTCTGATTGGGGCGAGGTTTGAATCCCGCAGCGGTGGTCGTTTGCCCTTGACCGTTATTGGCACGGGTGAGCCCTTGCCCCAAGTGTATGTGAGCCCCGTGGCGTCTGCCCAGGTTAAATCAGCTGTCTTGCTAGCTGGAGTGCAGGCCAGAGGCGCGACCACCGTTATTGAGCCTGCGGCGACACGAGACCACACCGAACGGATGCTGCGTTATTTTGGGGCCGAGGTCACATCGGAACCCGTGGGTGACAAGGCTGGGGCCATCGCGGTTACGGTCATCGGTCAGCCTGAATTACACGGTCGTCATGTCATTGTGCCGGGTGATCCGTCTTCCGCGGCCTTTCTGGCGGTTGCGGCCCTGATTACCAAAGGGTCGGACATCACCCTGCTCAATGTTGGCCTCAATCCACAGCGCACGGGTCTGTTCGATACCCTTGTGGAAATGGGGGCTGATCTCACACTTGAGAACCAGCGCGACGAGGCTGGCGAGCCGGTTGGCGATTTGCGAGTTAAATCAAGCACTCTGAAAGGCGTCTCTGTGCCGACTGAACGCGCGCCTTCAATGATCGACGAGTATCCCATCCTCGCCGTGGCGGCGGCTTGTGCGGTGGGCGAAACACGCATGAACGGACTGGGCGAACTGAGGGTGAAGGAAAGTGACCGCCTTGCGGCCATCGCCCATGGTCTGTCAGCGTGCGGCGTGAGCAACGCCATTGAAGGCGAGTCTCTGGTGGTTGCTGGCGGCGGTCACGCTGTGCCGGGCGGTGCGCTTGTACCAGTCCATCTTGATCACCGCATAGCGATGTCGTTTTTGGTGCTGGGGATGGCCGCGCAAAACCCGGTTTCAATCGATGATGTCCGTGCCATTGCCACCAGCTATCCAGAATTTATGGCCCATATGACGGCTATTGGGGCTGATGTTTCTTCTGCCGCAACGTCGGACTCTGGAGCATGACGGCCTCTGAGAAGCTGCTCATTGCTATCGATGGCCCTGCAGCCTCTGGAAAAGGCACTTTAGCCCGGAAGCTGGCTGATATCTTAAACTTAAGGTATCTAGATACGGGCAGTCTCTATCGTGCCACCGGACTGTCAGTCTTACGGGCGCAGGCAGACCCGACGGACGAGGTGGCGGCTGTGAAAGCCGCAGAAAACCTAGACTTATCACAGTTTACGCCAGAGGATTTGCGCACTGAGGAAGCCGGGGTTGCGGCCTCTCATGTGGCGTTTCTGCCGTCGGTGCGGGCCGTTCTTCTTGATTTTCAAAGGACCGTGGCGCATCAGCCGGGACCGGAGTTTCAGGGCGCAATATTGGATGGCCGGGACATTGGAACCGTGGTCTGTCCAGATGCCCCGGTAAAGATATTTGTAACGGCTGATCTGGAAATGCGCATTAAAAGGCGCCTTCAGGAGTTGAAGGACCGGGGGGAAACCGTTATAGAGGCCCGCGTTCGTGCCGATATGACGGCCCGTGACCAGCGTGATCGGGATCGAACGGTCGCTCCGCTTAAGCCTGCGGAAGACGCTTGGCTGCTGGATACAACGGACATGAATGCAGATGAGGCCCTGGCCGCAGCGCTGGACCACATCAGGGGAACCGGTCCCCAATAAGATTGTTTTTCAACATCCCACCGGCTGATTAAGGCGCGGCAAACGCGCCAACAAGCCTGTGTGATGTGTAAAATGTGCGATGAACAAAAGCGTGATCAAACACGCAATAGTGAGAAATGCGGCACACCCAGAATGGTCTGGGCCCGTATGAAAAGACCGCCGGATCCAACCGGCTGGCAAGGCGCAGAACGAAAGGGATACACTCCATGTCTGAACCTGCACTCGCAGCGGCGAGCGAAGATTTTGCCGCACTCCTAGAAGAATCATTCCAAGGTAACGATGGCATCGAAGGCGCTGTGCTCAAGGGCACCGTGTTGCGCGTCGATGGTGATTACGCTTTGGTCGACGTTGGCCTCAAATCAGAAGGCCGTGTGCCGTTGCGCGAATTTGGCCGCGGCAACGAAGATGCACCCGCCCCTGGTGAGAGCGTTGACGTTTACGTCGAGCGTTATGAAGACAAAGATGGAATGATCCTGCTGTCCCGCGACAAAGCCCGTCGCGAAGAGGCTTGGGACGTCCTTGAAAAGCAATTTGATAAAACCAGCACGGTTGAAGGCGTTATCTTTGGGCGTGTTAAGGGCGGCTTTACAGTTGACCTTAATGGCGCTGTGGCCTTCCTGCCGGGCAGTCAGGTCGATATTCGTCCGGTGCGTGATGCGAACTATCTGATGGGCGAACCCCATGAGTTCCAAATTCTAAAAATGGACCGCGCGCGCGGCAACATTGTTGTATCCCGCCGGGCCGTTCTGGAAGAAACCCGTGCCGCCGAGCGTTCAAAGCTCATGGAAGATTTGGCCGAAGGTCAGATTCTCGACGGCGTGGTCAAAAACATCACCGATTACGGTGCCTTCGTCGATCTTGGCGGTGTCGATGGTCTGCTTCACGTTACGGATATTTCCTGGAAGCGCGTCAATCACCCAACCGAAGCCTTGTCAGTTGGCCAGACCGTTAAAGTCCAGGTCATTCGCTTCAATGCAGAGACGCAGCGCATCTCGCTTGGCATGAAGCAGCTTGAAACTGATCCATGGGATGGTGTAGCGGCGAAATACCCGGTTGGCACAAAGTTCTCAGGCCGCGTCACCAACATCACCGACTACGGTGCATTTGTTGAGCTCGAAGCTGGTATAGAAGGCCTTGTCCACGTCTCAGAAATGAGTTGGACCAAGAAAAACGTTCATCCTGGAAAGATCGTCTCTACCAGCCAGGAAGTTGAGGTTATGGTCCTCGACGTTGATCAAGAGAAACGCCGTATTTCCTTGGGTCTCAAGCAGTGCATGGACAACCCATGGACCGCCTTTAAGGATAAATTCAAGGTCGACACCATTGTCGAAGGTGAAGTCAAAAACATCACCGAGTTCGGATTGTTTGTTGGTCTCGACGGAGAAATCGACGGCATGGTCCACTTGTCAGACCTGTCGTGGGAAAAGGATGGCGAAGAAGCCGTTGCAGACTTCAACAAAGGCGACATCGTCAAAGCCAAGATCCTTGATGTTGACATCGATAAAGAACGCATCAGTCTGGGGATTAAACAACTCACAGAAGATCCGTTTGCGGAGGCCATGGGTGACCTCAAGCGTGATCAAATCGTGACCTGTGTTGTTAAAGCCGTGATGGACGCTGGCCTTGAAGTCACCATCAGCGAAGGCATTACCGGGTTCATCAAGAAGAACGATCTGGCCCGTGAACGCTCTGAGCAACGGCCTGACCGCTTTGCGGTTGGCGAGAAGGTTGATGCCCGCATCACCAGCATCGACAGTAAAACCCGTAAGCTCAATCTCTCCATCAAGGCGCGTGAAGTGGCCGAAGAGAAGCAGGCCATGGCTGATTACGGCTCCACCGATTCGGGTGCCTCGCTTGGTGATATCCTGGGCGCGGCCCTCA
Source organism: Rhodospirillaceae bacterium (assembly GCA_040221475.1). GTDB lineage: Bacteria > Pseudomonadota > Alphaproteobacteria > Rhodospirillales > Rhodospirillaceae > WLXB01. The sequence goes on from JAVKEJ010000027.1 coordinate 6,474, forward strand.
AACGCAAGCAAACAGAGGACGATGATGATGCCTCTGACGCGCCTGCCGCTGAGCAAAAGTCTGAGTAGACTAAGTCTCCGAAAAGGCTGATATACATTGGAAAACGCGCCTCTTTATGGGGCGCGTTTTTCGTTTGGTTAGGCGAAAAAACGATTTCATATGAATGACTTAGGCTTGACTCTCTCTTGGGCAGTTCGCATGCTTGCCCTTCGTAACCGGTCATAAAGGCCGGAGGGGCCGACAGGGAAGCTTAGGGGATGACCAAGTCAGAGCTCATCGCGCGTATTGCGGAACGCAACCCGCATCTTTTTCAGCGTGATGTCGAGCGGATTGTGAGTACGATTTTTGATCAGATTTCTGCTGCTTTAGCACGTGGAGACCGGGTTGAATTGCGTGGCTTTGGTGCCTTCTCTGTAAAGCATCGTGACTCTCGCGTTGGTCGCAATCCGCGCACGGGTGAAGCTGTGAAAGTTTCAGAAAAAACCGTGCCCTATTTCAAGACTGGCAAGCAGTTGCGCGATTTGCTCAATACGCACGAGCAGCAAGACCCAGCGCCGTCGCCCGCGTCAACACCTGCGTCATAGTGCTGGCTCCGTAAGTGCTGACATTAAAAATAGCGCAGACCCAAGAGAAGCTTACCCCATGCGACTCATAACTTGGCTCATTGGTGTCGCCGTCGCGATTACGACCATTCTTTTCGCTGTCTCAAACCGTGAAACCGTATCCATAACCTTATGGCCGTTTCCCTTCGCCCTTGATGTCGGCATTTACATCGTCGTCCTGGCAGGTGTGTTTTCTGGGTTTTTGGTTGGGGCTCTGGTCACCTGGCTTGCAGGCGCCAAGCACCGTCGCCGCGTTCGCCTGCAACGGGCTGAGATCCGCACCCTAGAAGGTGAATTGGCCGACATCCGGTCGCGCCTTGCTGAGGCCATAAAACAGCGCGCAGCCTAACCAAGTTCCTTTGATATAGCGTGCTGCCTTGCGTCCCTATAATGGTCCAGAGCATAGTGTTATCCGACTATGACTGAACCCGGTCAGACCATGCAGTTACCGCTTCTAGAGTTTAAGAGAAACCCTGAGCTAAGAGAAAATACAGATGCCATCGTCAGATCAAAAACTACGCAACCCCATTTTTTGTGCCATCGATACACCAGATCTTGGCCTGGCGACCACATGGGCTGCCAAGATTGGGGATCATGTCGGCGGCATAAAGCTGGGCTTGGAGTTTCTGTCAGCACATGGCCCCAAGGGTGTGGCGCAAGTCATGAAGGCTTCAGACTTACCGGTTTTCCTTGATGTGAAGTTTCATGACATTCCCAACACGGTCGCGGGTGCCGTGCGCGCTATTGCGGCCATTAAACCCTTTATGATCAACGTACATGCCAGTGGCGGTCGCGCCATGATGACCGCAGCTGCTGAAGCCGCTGCCGCCGCCGCTTATGAGCATGTAACGCCCCGTCCTTTAGTGATCGCCGTCACAGTGCTGACCAGTATCGGGGACGACGACCTGGAGGAGACAGGCGTGTCTGCCAGCGCGCCTGACCAGGTGCTCAGGCTTGCGGTCTTAGCCAAAGAGTCTGGGCTTGATGGCGTGGTATGCTCGGCACTGGAAGCCGCGCGCATCCGTGCAGAATGTGGCGCTAACTTCAAGCTCATTACGCCTGGTGTGCGTCCAGAATGGGCGGCTGCTAACGATCAAAAGCGCATTATGACTCCTGAGAAAGCGCTTGCAGAAGGCGCAGACTATCTGGTGATCGGACGTCCAATCACAGCCGCGGATGATCCGTCTGCCGCCGCCCAGCGCATTGCCACAAGTCTCAACATCACTTCGAAGACTGCGTGAGCCGATGACTGTTGCTGTCAAAATTTGTGGTCTTTCTGACCAAGAGTCGGTTGATGCGGCGATTGAAGGCGGTGCGGATTATCTTGGCTTTATGTTCTTCAAGCCCTCACCGCGACATGTCTCAGCCGATCATGTGGCCCTGTTAACTGAAGACATTCCGGACGATGTTTTTAAAGTTGGGGTGTTTGTTAATCCGACTGACGCGGCGTTGGATCAGGTCCTGAGTCAACTCCGCCTAGATTATCTGCAACTCCACGGAGATGAATCTCCAGAGCGCATTGATGCAATCCGCCTGGCCTTTGGCCTGCCGGTGATAAAGGCCATCGGCGTTGCCGAGGCGCATGACGTCGTTCGCGCCTCCCAGTTCAATGCACATGCCGATATGCTGCTGTTTGATGCCAAGCCGCCAGCAGACGCGGATCGGCCTGGGGGTAATGCTGAGGCTTTTCAATGGGATCTTATGCCCAAATACCGTGGCGCGTTGCCCTGGTTTTTGGCGGGGGGATTAACCTCTGAGAACGTCGCGCGGGCTATAAAAACGGCTCATGCCCCAGGTGTGGATGTGTCCTCTGGTGTCGAGTCGGCCCCAGGCCAAAAAGTCCCAGACCTGATTAGAACCTTCATTAAAGCCGCAAAAGGCATCTAACGCGCTGTTTTGGGTTAGTTTTTTTTGCTCATCCGGGTGGGCTGCGTTATAAGTCCGGCCAATCTAGAGACCCATAAGTCTTGGTCATTAATATAGCAGGATTAACGCATCATATGGCGGAAGCCCGGAATACGTATCGCAACGGCCCAGATGAGGTTGGGCATTTTGGTCTTTTTGGCGGTCGCTATGTCGCTGAAACGCTGATGCCGCTGATTCTGGAGGTCGAACGCGCTTACGCAGCGGCGGCTTCAGATCCAAACTTTGCCGCTGAATTAGACTCGTTTCGCACTCACTATGCCGGTCGTCCGAGCCCGCTCTATTTTGCGGAACGCCTGACCGCGCATTATGGCGGCGCCAAAGTTTACTTTAAGCGCGACGAGCTCAATCACACGGGCTCGCACAAAATCAACAATTGCCTGGGCCAAATCCTACTGGCCAAGCGCATGGGCAAAACCCGGATCATCGCTGAAACCGGAGCCGGTCAGCACGGTGTGGCAACAGCGACGGTGTGCGCACGCTTTGGTTTGGACTGCGTTGTCTACATGGGTGCCAAAGATATCGAGCGCCAAAAGCCCAACGTATTCCGCATGAATTTACTAGGGGCCGATGTTCGAACTGTCGACAAGGGCTCTGCGACCCTCAAAGAAGCGATGAACGAAGCACTTAGGGATTGGGTCGCTAATGTTGATGACACGTACTATCTGATTGGCACAGCGGCGGGGCCACACCCTTACCCGACAATGGTGCGCGATTTCCAATCCGTGATTGGGGAAGAACTTAGAGATCAAATGCAAGCCGCTGAAGGCCGCCTGCCAGATACCTTGGTGGCGTGTATCGGCGGCGGCTCAAATGCTATTGGCTTATTCCACCCCTTCTTGGACGACGCGGATGTCCGCATGATTGGTGTTGAAGCAGCTGGCAAAGGTCTGGAGACGGGCGAGCACGCCGCCTCGATCTCGGGCGGCAATCCGGGGGTGCTCCACGGCAACCGCACCTTCCTGCTGCAGGAAGATGGTGGCCAGATCAAAGACGCGCACTCCATTTCTGCGGGATTGGATTATCCCGGCATTGGCCCCGAGCACGCGTGGCTCCATATGCAAGGCCGCGTGGATTATGTCTCTGCCACCGACCAAGAAGCGCTTGCCGCATTTCAGCTCTGCTCAAAGTTGGAAGGTATTATTCCCGCCTTGGAACCAGCGCATGCGCTGTCTTATGTGCAGAAAATCGCCCCCGAACTGCCTGAAGACCATTTGATCGTGATGAACATGTGTGGCCGCGGCGATAAAGACGTCTTCACCGTAGCAGAGGCGCTTGGCACCGAACTGGATGGCGCATCATGAGTGCGTCCGTGACAGAAAGCCGGTTAACCCGGCGCTTTGCAAAACTCAAAGAACAAAACAGATCTGCTTTTGTGACCTTCATCACAGCCAATGATCCCAATCCAAGTTTCTTTCGCGAGGTGCTTGAGGGCTTGCCCACGGCTGGCGCTGATATCATTGAATTGGGCATGCCCTTTTCTGATCCGATGGCGGACGGTCCTTCCATTCAGTTGTCTTCTCAGCGTGCCCTAAAAGCGGGTGTGACCATTGATGACGTTCTCGGTGCTGTGAAAGACATGCGTGACTGGGAAATGGATACGCCGGTAATTTTGATGGGCTATTACAATCCTATTTATCGGTATGGTCCGGAAGAGTTTTCGCGCGCGGCGGCCAATGCCGGAGTTGATGGTGTCATCATCGTTGATTTGCCACCGGAAGAAGCTGAGGAGTTGAACCAGCACTTGCGCGCCAATAACCTGCATATGATTTTTTTGGCTGCCCCAACGACCGATGAAACGCGTTTGCCACGCGTCCTCGATCACGCCAGCGGTTTCGTTTACTACGTTGCAGTCAAAGGTGTGACGGGTACCAAGTCAGCAGACATGGCCGAAGTCGGTCAACGGATCGCAGCCATGCGCAAACAAACCGATCTTCCGCTTGGCGTCGGCTTTGGTATTCGCACGGCCGCGCAGGCGGCTGAAGTGGCTGAATTTGCCGATGCCGTTGTGGTGGGGTCCGCCATTGTTGATATCATTGCAGAGGGGCTGGATGATCACGGTCAGCCTCAGGTTGGACTTTCCACCCGCGTGCTGGATGCGGTCAAAGATTTGGCAGTTGGTGTTCGATCTGCCCGTGGGGGTGAGGCGATTCCGGTGGCGGCTCAAGGAGCATCCACATGAACTGGTTAACCAATTTTGTCCGGCCACGCATCAAGCGCTTGGTCCGACCACGTGAAGCCCCAGACAATTTATGGCTCAAATGCCCTGGCTGCAGCGAGATGGTGTTTCACCGCGAACTCGAAAACAACCATCGCGTTTGTCCTCATTGCGATCATCACCTTCGCTTGGCTGTGAAGCAGCGTTTAGAGCTTTTATTTGATGATAAGAAATGGACAGAAATAGAACTGCCCTCTGTTCCGGTTGATCCACTCAAGTTTAAAGACCGCAAGAAGTACAGCGATCGTCTTAAAGACGCACAAAGCAAAACGGGCGCCAAGGATGCCATCGTTGTGGCCCATGGCACCATGGGTGGGGTCAATGTCGTCATTGCGGCGTTTGAATTTGGCTTTCTGGGTGGCTCTATGGGAACGGCCGTCGGTGAGGGGATTGTTGCCGCCGCTGAGTTGGCTGTGCTGCAAGAAGCCCCGTTGATCGTCATTCCGTCCTCTGGTGGCGCGCGCATGCAGGAGGGAATTCTATCCCTGATGCAGATGGCGCGCACGACTGTTGCGGTTGACCGCGTCCGTGAAAAAGGTCTGCCTTATGTCGTATTGCTCACCGACCCGACCACAGGTGGGGTGACGGCGTCATTTGCGATGCTGGGCGACATTCAGGTGGCTGAGCCAGGGGCTATTATTGGTTTCGCTGGTGCGCGCGTGATTGAGCAAACCATTCGCGAAACTTTGCCGGAAGGCTTTCAGCGCGCTGAATATCTGCTCGAGCACGGCATGGTCGATATGGTGGTGCATCGCGCTGACTTGCAGCGCACCCTCGCTCAGTTGCTCAGCTTGTTGCAGCACAAAGATCCTGCCGCCCCGTTGTTGCTGATGGATAAAGAGGATCGCAGCAAGCGCAAAGGCAAGACGCCGCAAGACCCGAAGCAAACCAAGCTTCCTCCTGATCCTTCCGTGCCCGATGCCGAGTTGTTTGATGCTGTAGACGAAGATCAGCCAAAGAAATCCTGACACCCTCAATGCGCGTTGACCCTCCTGAATTGATTGCAGCGCTTGATCGCATCAAGTCTTTTCATCCTGTCGTTATTGATCTGTCCCTTGATCGTATCGAGCGCTTACTGACTGATCTCGGCTCGCCCCATCTCAAGCTGCCACCGGTAGTGCATGTTGCCGGAACCAACGGTAAGGGCTCTGTCGTTGCGTTGATGCGGGCCGTTCTTGAAGCGTCTGGGTACAAAGTCCATGTCTATACATCGCCGCATCTGGTTTCGTTTACAGAGCGCATCCGGCTGAGCGGTGATCTGATCGACTCCACGTTGTTGATTGAATTGATTGCCTATGTGGAATCTGTGAATGGTGATGCACCCATTACGTTTTTCGAAATGATTACGGCCATCGCATATCAAGCGTTTGCTCAAATTCCTGCTGATGTGTTGTTGCTGGAAACGGGGCTGGGGGGACGCCTCGACGCCACAAATGTTGTACCCAATCCGGCTGCAACAGTGCTCACATCCATCGGCATGGATCATATGAGTTATCTTGGCAATACCCTGGGGGCTATCGCGGCTGAAAAAGCAGCCATCATGAAATCTGGCGCACCTTGCATCAGTGCCAGTCAAAGCCCTGAAGCCGCCCAGGTCATTTCTGACACAGCTCAGCAACGCGGGGTGGACGTGGCGTGGCAGGGACAAGACTGGACCGTCGAGGAAGATCTTTTTGGGACCGTCCAGTTCAACGATGGCGATACGCATTGGTCTATGCCAAGTCCGGCTCTGCCTGGACCACATCAAATTGGCAATCTCGGGGTGGCCTTGGCGACTCTCAACCGCTTGCCCTTTGCCATCCCGCCATTTGGTCTGCGTGCCGGCATGCGTCAAGTGGAATGGCCCGCCCGCTTACAACGCCTGAAAGACGGCCCAGTGGTGGCCCGCGCACCCAAGGGATGGGATGTCTGGCTGGATGGCGGTCATAATCCACCGGCGGGAAAAGTTCTGTCAGACTGGCTGGCCGCTGATCCCATGTCCACGGTTGTTATTTGCGGCATGATGGCCACCAAGGACACGCGCGGATTCTTCGCGCCATGGTCGTCGCAGGTTGAGGCTCTGGCAACAATCCCGATACCAGGGCATGAGAACTGTGCGTCATCACAAGATTTAGCCGAAGCGGCTGACAGCGCTGGAATTGCTCGGATCATTCAGGCAGATGATGTGATGTCGGCTCTAGTGCATTTACAACCGCATTTAACCGGTCAGCGCGGTCGTATCCTGATTTGCGGCTCACTCTATCTGGCGGGTGAGATTCTTAAGGTTCACAGTTAATCAGCAAGTGCGACGACGCCAACCTCTAACAGTTTTGCCAGTTGCTTCCTGTGAATGTGCTCAATGCGATGATTCAGATGCGCCTGCACTTCGGGGCGTGACAAGGATCGTCCGCCTAGAATTACTTCGCCATCGTCACTGCCGATTACTTTTGCCACCATCTTCACCGCACCGTCCCAGCCTTTTTCACAAATGGCCAGGAGTAACATGGCATCAATGTTACTCAGTTCAATAGCAGTCCCGGCGGCTGGCGCGGCGAGGGGGAGTCGCGGTAGCACCATGCCAAATTGTTTGACCAGTCCCCGGTTAAAGGCGGTTCCGATCTGAATTTTTGGTTTGCCTTCAAAAGTCACAGCATCTGTTTCCTGCGCAAAAGCAATAATTTCTCCACCGGCAGACAACAGGCGTGCGGCATCCACGCGTGTGGCTGCTGAGATCGAGTCTAATCCTGGAATGTGTTCGAGCGATGCGATGCTCTTGGCGCCATTAGTGATCACATCTATCAGGCTGTCGAATGGCTCTCCCGCGTAGGAGATTTGCACGTCTCCAAAGGCGACTTCTTTGTCCATCTCCTCTGCGGTCACAAGCGAGCCGAAAATCAGGTCTTCGTTAATCTTCAGCCATTCGTCTTCGGTTTTGATCGGCTCGCCTTTGACCCACACATCGCGGCGAAAGGTTTCATTGCGGATAAAATCCCGCTTGGCTTCCAATTCCGGACGGCTGGTGATATTGCGAAAATCTTCGTACAGGTCAGGCGGAACCGACAGGTCAACCATGTTCAGGAACAGAGTCGCGCAACCGGCAAACTTAAGGCCCGCTTTTTCCATGGTCTGCCGGACTTCGGCAAAATGAAATGCCCGCAAATTGGTATTAAAATACTCGTGCGCCATATAGCGCAGATCCAGCTTCTCCAGTTGTTCAACCGCTTCGGCTAACGCCGGATGATCTCGAAAATACTTGGTGTTGGCATTCTTCAGCTTCACCAGCCACTTGAGGCCGACCTCCGCCCGGTCCATGGAATTCATGTCATCAGGCGTCAGCGAGTAAATCATGTCGCGCATGGGCAGTTTGGTGGCCCACCCCGGCATAGCGTTGTAGCCCGTTAACAGAATGCCGCCCGGCTTCAACCGTTTCACAGCATCCTCAAGCAGCGCGCTTCGTGTGGCTTCATCGACCCACGACAACACGCCATGCATCACCGCAAAATCCAGGGGCGGAAGGTCTTTTTCTTCGAGTTGGGTAAAGCTCTTACAGAGAAAAGAGGTGTTTTGCAGGCCGCCCCTTAAGGACAGAGTTTCTGCTGTTCTGATGTGGGTGTTCAGGAAATCCACGCCATAAAACTGCGCGTGCGGATGACAGGCCGCGAGCACATTTGCCGTGACACCGTTGCCACAGCCGTAGTCGCACCAGGTAAAAGGCTCATCCAAGGGACGTGGCCTGAAGCCATTGAAGGCACAGGTCAGGTTCATGTGCGCTGGCGCATGGTCTGGGTAATACTCGGCCACGTAGGCTGTATCTGTGACGTACCCGTCGCTCATAAAATCCCCATGATCTGCAGTTCAGAGTTCTGTTTTAGCCTGCCTGCCTTTTGGAATCAAAAGCCCTGCCACGGCGTTCGCGGCAGGGCTTAGAATTTTGATGCCGTCTTCGCTCTTGATTAGATGGAAGACTCAACCCACTCCACCAGTTTGCTCTTTGGCAGGGCACCGACTTTGGTTGCGGCCACTTCGCCATCTTTGAACAGGATCAAAGTGGGGATGCCACGCACGCCATACTTGGTGGGTGTGTCTGGATTGTCGTCGATGTTTACTTTGGCGATGGTGACTTTCTCACCCATCTCCTTGTCCATTTCGTCAAGAATGGGGCCAATCTGTTTGCACGGGCCGCACCACTCAGCCCAGAAATCGACCAGCACTGGTCCATCGGCTTTAAGCACGTCGGACTCGAAGGAATCATCAGATACATGTTTCATGGAAACTCGTCCTTTTGGTTGAAGTCTGAAGCCTCAATAGGCCCTTTGATGTCTCAATCTAGGAACGCTGACAGTTTCGGTCAAGCAGTCCGGATCACACGGCACCATGAAGGCTGGCGTAAGCCACTCTGTGACGCCTGTTGATAACTTCCACAATGGGCCGTTTAGCTACGCCAGCGCAGCGTTGCCGACTGAATGGGGTTCTGAAAAGGCCGGTTTTCCGCCTGTGCCAGCTGCCATTCCCGTTTTAGACGATAATACCAGCGAATTTGCCCGTCTGCGTCCTCCACCAGCATGGTTGTGGGCTTAAAAGCCTGGCCATCGCGCATGTCTTTCACGGCATTTGCATCTTGGCCTAAAAACCGGTTCGCGACCCACCGCACCAAGCCCCGCAGAGCCCTGCCACCGGGCACGTCCCAATACATGAAGTGGTGCACATCCGTGGTGTGTGCGTCTATCGGCGTGCAGGCCGTGAGCCCGCAATAGGTCACCTTGCCGGTGGTGGCGTGCTCGATGCGCACACCCGGCAGGGTGTAGGTAATTTCGGTTTCCGGTGCGCCGCCCAAAAACAATCGATACGCACGGGCATTGCCAGAGGCCGTGTGACGGTCCATGCGCCAGCCCAGCGGGGTGGGTGAAAAGGTCTTTTCCTTGTCACGGACATCGCGATGTCCGCGCCAGAGCGACGACGCATGCACGAAAGCACCATGCGCGGGGTCCATCAATCCGGTGATGGCGAGGTCGCTGTTGCAGTCGAACGTTTTGCGCAGATGCAATTGGAAGCGGTGCCCAATATCCGGAACAGTTGGAATGTCTGACAGGTTTGCCTCTGATCCTTTAGTCCCAATGTAAATCCAGATGATGCTGTTTTGCTCCGCCAGGGGGTAACTCTGTGTTCGCACATCATGCGCTTGTGGGCGTTGGCCGTCCCGCTGCGAGGGAATGGCAGTGCATTGGCCATTCGTTCCAAACCGCCACCCATGATAGGGGCATTCCACCTCGGTGCCGTCGAACGTCCCTCGGGACAATAATGTGCCCCGATGCGGGCAAGTGTCTTGAAGGGCAAAGGCCACGCCCGCTTTATCCCGGCCAATCAGAACCGGTTGACCCAGTATAATGCGATGAAGGGTCTTGGCGGTTTTGAGGTCGCGGCTGGCGCAGGCCACATACCAAAAGCCTTTCAGATAGGCGTCATCTGGTGTTGCTGTATCAGGTGCAGCAGCTATTAACTCTTCAGGCGAATGTGTCATGGCAGGATCGTGGCCATTACGAGCGGAAAATCAAGCTTGATCAATGGATACGCAGGTCTCGTCACAGATCTAGTCATTGTCAGATTCGGCGCTCCAGGCGGCGTCTAACATAGCTTCGGGGAGTTCCGTGATGAATGGGCCGTCTGTCCACAGCAAGACGCAACGTATGGTTTTGTTCGGATAGATCTCAGACAGAGCCGCGCGGTAGGCAGCCATTTGAAAACGATACGCCGGGTCAACGCCGTCCGTTGTTTGCGGCGGCGGGCGGTTGGTTTTGTAGTCTACAATGATGACCTCCCGCTCAGACACCACCAAACGGTCGACTTGACCAGAGAGGACATGGCCGTTCAATAATCCTGTTAGTGGAACTTCTGCTTTAGAGCCTGGGCCAAACACTGCTGCGAAATCTGGATGGTTTAGAACCGCTAAGGTTTCGTTTGTGATGGCTTCTACGGTGTCAGACTCTAACGACCATACTGGGCGCGATAGAAATGTTTGGCTGGCCGCCCGCCATCGATCTGCTGGTATGTCTGGCAAGCTTTGCAGCAGGCGGTGAATCAGCAGACCACGTTGGAAGCGTTGCGTCGCATTTTGTGCAAGCGGCGGCGTAATCGTTGGTTCATCATACGTGGGTCTTGAGGGGGCCAAGGGTTGCGGGGGAGCCGGTTCCCGGCGGGCTGGCTCTTCGGCAAATTCTGGAATCTCGGGAATTTCAGGGCTCGTGTCCGCAGGTGTGCCTTGGTTTTTAGGCTCTACCGTCTGCGGGTCTGATAAGCGCAATACGGTGACGCCGCCAGCGTCCGAAGCCTTAACCGATCCGATATTTGACCCCAGCCCGGCCTGTGCAAGAACCGGATCTGCAATCTCTTCCGCGATCGGCTTCATGGCGCTTTCAATCAGCGCGTACCAACAGGCGCTGGGGGCGCTGCGGCTGGTGTTCCACCCGCAGACATACAAGCGGTCCTCCGCTCTGGTCATCGCCACGTATAACAGGCGACGGTATTCACGATCTCGGCTGGCATCTGCTTCAGCTTTGGCGGCGCTGGTCAGGCTATCTCTTGAGGCTGCGCTGGGCGCCCACACCATCAGCGGTTTACCTGCGGCATCGGTTGTCCAAAGCAGAGGGTCGCCTTGGCTTGGGGTCTGCAAGGTATCGGGCATAAACACAATGGGAGCCTGTAACCCTTTAGCCCCGTGAACCGTCATAATGCGCACCGCGTCTCGATTGGCCTGTTCCAGATCACGTTTCACTTCCAGTCGCCCGTGTTCGAGCCAGTGCAAAAATCCTTCAAGGCTTGGCGTATGGCGTCGTTCGTATTCCAAAGCCTGGGCCAGAAACTCATCGATGGGGTCATCAGCATCCATCCCGAGGCGGCTAAGTAACTTTCTGCGTCCGTCGTGAGCCGTCAACACATGAGCAAACAAGGCAAACGGTCCCAGAAAATCCGTCTGCGCTAAAATTTCAGACAACGTGCGACGGGCTCTACCAAAGACCGAGTCTGCATTGGCATGTGCACTGAGTGCCTCCCACAATGAGGTGTCTCCCCTGTTGTGTGCTAGCGCGAACAATTGGTCTTCATCCAGGCCAATGAGAGGGCTTTTCAAAACGCTGGCCAGAGTCAGGTCATCTTGCGGCAACAGCAAAAAGCGTCCCAAAGCGACCAGGTCCATGACCGCCATTTGCTCAATCAGGATCATACGGTCGACCCCGGCGACAGGGATTGATAAGTCCTTTAAGGCCCGGACTAAATCCTCAACAAACCCGGTGCGGCGCCGCACCAGCACCAGCACGTCACCAGCATGAATTGGTCGCCCTTGTGAGGGCAATTCCTCTTTATTATTAATCATGGCTGCAATCCGTTGCGCCATAATGCGGGCCAGCCGGGTTTGCGCAGACTCACCTTTAAGCCGCTCTATTGGCGGCTTCCACGGCGTGGGATCGTCGGCCACATCCGGGTCCACAGGGGGCCAAAGCTCAACCAGGCCCGCGTGGCCTTGCCGCGCCGCCAAGTGAGTGAGAGTGTCTTCAGGCACGCGGACGCCGTCCCGTGCGCTGTCTTGCGCAAACACCGCATCGACCGCGCGCAGGACGGCTGTGGTCGAGCGGAAGGACACGCCCAGATCAACATCCGCCCACTCTAGGTTTGCTGCCTTTGTACGCTCTGTAAAAAAGACGCGCATGCGGTCAAACCCATCCGGGTCGGCGCCCTGAAAGCTGTAGATCGACTGCTTGCGATCTCCCACTGCAAAAACAGTACGTACGGTTTCAGAAGACGTTTCATGCCGACCTTCTCCGGCAAAAAATTCTTCCGTCAGCGATTGCACCACGGCCCATTGATCTGGGCTGGTGTCTTGCGCCTCATCAATCAAAAGGTGGTCTAGCCCGCCATCAAGCTTGAACAACACCCAAGCGGCCACGCTGGGGCGTTCCAGCAAGGCGCGTGTGTTTTGAATAAGATCGTCGTAGTCGAGACGGGCAAACGCAGCTTTGCGTTTTTGATACTCAGATAGGAAAGCCTCGCCGAGGATGAGCAACGCCTCTGTGGCTTCGGCAACTTCGGCGGCCCGAAGCTTGTCAAACAGCTGAAGCAATCGATCTGCTTCGTTCTGGAGTACCGTTAGGATATCGGGATTTTTCTCCACAATTTTCTTGGTTGCAAGTTTCGCAAATACTGCTCCTTCAGTAGTTAGAAACCCGCGTGCATATTGCGCAAGAGTATTGACGCGATCCTCTGCACTTTTAGAGAGCCAGTCTGCCAGCGTTGCAGCACGGTCTTGGTCGGTTTTCATTCCGCCTGAGAGGACCGAAACGGCCGCTCGCAGCGCATCGGCTTCATAGGCATGGTCCTCACAAGCGATCCGGCGGATAGACTCTGGGGTGTCGTCTTGGGATAAATCTAACGTCTTGCGCAGCGCTGAACTTGCTGACGTGACGTCACCATGCGCCGCAATAGCCTTTGCAATCTTGGCACGGGCAAAGGACACAGCTCGCATCAGGTCAGAAAATTTCTGCTCGTGGACCCGCCGGACAATGACCGACAACGCCCGCGCGAGCCGTTCATCGCTGCCCCGCTGTGCCCGCGTGATGACAGTCTCCTGTGCGGCGTCTAACAGGTCTGTGGCGTCCTGATCGGTCAGCAGGTCAAAGTGCGGGGCCAAGCCGGCTTCCAGCGGAAACCGCCGCAGCACCGACTGACAAAAGGCGTGAATGGTTTCAATCTTCATGCCGCCGGGTGTTTCAAGCACCCGGGCAAACAACCGCCGGGCTGTTGTGAGGTCTGCCTCCTCGGCTGGGCGGGCGAGCAGGCGCTCAACATCGGGGCGCAGTTTTTCCTCGGGTGTGATGACCCAGGTGCTCAATGTTTCGGCAATGCGGTTGGACATCTCTGCGGCCGCCGCTTTGGTAAAGGTCAGGCACAAAATACGATGGGGGGAGGTGCCCGACAGCATCAGGGCGAGCACGCGGTCGGTGAGGACCTTGGTTTTGCCTGTTCCAGCCGAGGCCGATACCCACACTGAAGATTTTGGATCGGCGGCGCGGCCTTGCTGACGTGTGGCGATGGCAACGGGGGAGAGGTCGTTCATCCTTCGCTCCCTTCCGCTGCGGCCCATTCTTTGACCCGCGCTAGATGCTGGGTGTCGCCATAGCGCGGCGCCATGGCCGGATGCGGACGCGCGGCATAGGCCGTGTTTTTGTCATCAAACGCGGCAATGAGATTTTGCAGTCCCTCTAAAGCTGCAGCGCGCAATGCCTCTGCATCGCCCCCAGCGGAGCGGACTTCTCCGCCTGAGTCCCGACCGCTCAGCCGCCAGTAGGACAGTTCTGATGTACTGCGTTCTGGAATACCTTCAAACCCGCCGGTCGCGGCAATCACGGCCTCTAAAGGCAGTTGAGGTGCGTAGCCTGCGGCCACTTCTTTGGCGGAGGACACAGACCCTGTTTTATAGTCGATGATCGCCAATGTGCCATCAACCAGTTCGTCAATACGATCTGCCCGCGCGACTATCTCAAAGGGTCCGGCGGGACCTTGCACCGTGAACGAGCCTTTTACTTCCGCATGTGCGGTCTGAATGAGGGGGCGTCGCGCGGCTTCTTGAATCGCGAACCAATCTGCGATGCGCTCAAACCTCGGCCGCCAAAATGCCAGCAATGCCGGCGCAAGGCCTTCAGCGCCAAAGGTGCGATCTGCTAGTGCCGCGAGGCGCGCGCGAATGTCGGTGGGGATGTGGGTTGGGTAGGCTTCAACAAAGTCCTGCAGGATGCCGTGAACGATGGTGCCGTAATCCGCACGACCAGCATCCGCGTCGATGGGATCTAAGGCGCGTAGCTTCAAGATGTGGCGGGCATAAATTTCATAAGGGTCGCGCATCCAGGTTTCAATTTCTGTCACGCGCAGGCGGCGTGGACGCGCTTCAACGGGCGGAGCCGGGGACGGGGCAGCACAGGCTTTGATCACAGCCGGACGGGTCAGGGTGGCGGCCCAGGGCAGCCAGGCAAAGCGGCCTGTGTTGCTTGGATCTTTAATCCCAGCCGCATCTAACACTTGATCGAACCGCCGCCACCAGCGCGAGGCAACGGTCGGTGTGCCATCCACTTTCAACGATCGCGTCATAATAACGTCTTTGGCCGCCAACGCTTGAGCGATGTCATGCGCGGCTTGGCCGATTCGGCGTTCCGGTTGAGGCAGTCCAAACGCTTTACGCATGGGACGGCTCATCCATGGATCGGAGTCCACGTCTCCGGGCCAGGTGCCCTCATTCAGGCCAGCGAGAATTATGACATCTGGCCGCAGCAGTCGCGCTTCTAGCGGCCCCAGAATGCTCAGGCGTGGATGGGTGCCATAGGGAGGTCTGACAACCTGCCCCACCATCAGAGCTTCCAGTAGACTTGGGTAGGATGCGGGATCAATCTCGCCAAGGCCAGGCGCGGCTTCGTCCAGTTCAGCAATAAAGCCCGCCAGACCTTCGCCCGCCGGTCCGGCCCAGAGGCGCAATGGCCCTGCAATCTCATCGCTGGCGGCCAGGGTTTCTGCCCACTCCACATGGGCGCGAAGCAACGTGCGCAAAGAGGTCGGCTCTCCGTGAAGAACGGCTTCAAATGCTGAAGCGCCGTCTTGAATCGCAAGCAGCCACGACCCCAGCTCGGTCGGAACGTTATCTTTGATCAGCAAGGCGGCCCGCAGACCGGTGAACCCTTCGGGCGGGCGTGGACCTCGCAGCAAGCTCAGTTCAATGTCCCGGACCAGATCGCGGAACGTCGCCGGTGCCAATCCACCGGCGGCCAGGGGATGCTTCAGGGCAGACAAAAAGGGGATCGGCGCACAACGATCCGAAATCATCGCAGCGGTCAAACGGAGAAATACACCTGGTGGCGTTTCGGCCAGCGGTTGTCCCGCCGAGTCATCGACAGCAAGATTTGGCCCCCAGCGTTCCAGTTCTGCCGACACCCGCCGCGCCAATGCCCGATCTGGCGTCACCAGTGCGCCGGTGCGGGTTTCATCCTCCGCCACCCAGCGCAGGATCAGTGCAATGGCCGCTGCTTCTTCTCGCGGTGTTGGGGCTTCAATGCGTTGCAAGCCATCTGCCGCGTCAGCGGTAAGACCTGTCAACGTGCGCCATTGCTCACTGGTTTCCGGGGGACGCATGATTTCACTGATCAAGCGCTCGCGCTGATCGTCTTTGGCAGTTCTTGTTTCATCGGGCCAGACGGCAACGTCGCTCCGCTGGATGTTGAAATGCGTAAGTAATGATTTCAGAGTGTACTGCGGATGCGTTTCTTCAAGCGCATCCCAGGCGTCTTTCTCAAGGAGCTGATCCAGTCCAGGCAGGACAAGGCAGCCATTCGTCAGGGTTGCGATCATGGATAACAGATCGCGTGTGGCGGGCACGGTTCCTGTTGATCCAGCAGCGACGATCAAGCCGCGCGGTGGCGAAGACGCCCACGCTGCCGCCTGTGCTGCAAATACCTGATTGCGGTGCTCTGCCGGATCAACGGTGCCACGTTCAGCCAAAATATCAGGCCAATGCTGGGTGACCAGTTGCAGAAAGGTCAGCGTGACCTGCCAGTGTTCAGCCAGCGAATCCGGCACCAAAGTTGAGAGTTTCTCAAAACTGAGACGTTCCGTCTGCACCTGATCCAGCAGACGTCCAAGCTCCTCGGCTAGGCGCGCCGCTTGATCGGGCGTTTGCGGTTGATCCTCAGCTTTCGCCTGAGCCAGGATCAACCGTGTGAGCAGTATTTGCCGGGACAAGGGCGCAATAGGTGGCGCGATGTCCAGCGGTCCTGACTCGCTCCCGCCAAATCCCGAAAGCAGAGCTTCGTCTTCATCAATGTCTTGCAGCGGCATCAGGCGGGGCAACAGCATCGGTTTGCCCTCCGCCCGGCGCAAGAAGGCTTCGCGCAAAGACCGGCCTGCCCGGCGTGTGGGAACCAAAACGGTGATTTCCGCCAGGGCTAAGGGGTCATTCCCAGTTTCTGCCAGCAGTCCCTCGGCAAGGCTGTCAACGAAACCAGATGTGGCTTGAATACTCCACACGCGCTGACCGCTGTGTGCCGCGTCTGATAACCACCCTGGTTTCAGATCGCTCACGATGTGGCACCCTCTTTAGCAAGAGCCTGGGCGGTTGGCGCAACAGCCTCCGGCGTGCCGACATGATACCAGTTATCGTCGTGAACAATGGCCCTCAGCCGGTTCTGTTCAAAAGCTTTGTTCCAAAGCGCGTTGAAAGAGAAGGCCCCTTCGGGGCATCTTTCAAAAATCCGACGATGCACAAGTTGCGTGCCCGCATAAACCATTGGTGCAGACGCGTTGTCACCACGACGCGAAGGGGTGTTGTCTGTGTCGACAAAAAAGTCCCCCGCACCGTCAAATCCGAAGGCGCGGTTCATCTGCGCCAGTAACAACAGGGCGTCAATTTCAGCTGCCTCTGTCATCTGCGACCACGCGGTTCTGAGAGTCTCCAACGCTGGCGCTAGTCCTTTGCCCCAGAGCGCGTCGCTGTTGGTCACAAGAAAGACATCATCGTTAATCAGCGGCAACGCTGCGGCAACGCCGCCGCCTGTTTCAAGCAATACTTGAGTTTCATCAGATATGCTGATGGTTGGCCGCGTGCGTTGCTGAACATGGCTGCGCAACAGGTCTGCTTTGTAGTGAACATTAACCACCGCGTTGGCAACGCCGGCCTTGGTCAAGTCATCAAGCACCCAATCAATCAGGGCCTTGCCGCCGACCTTTACCATGGGTTTGGGCAAGTTATCTGTTAAGGGCCGCATGCGTGTGCCCAGGCCGGCGGCCAAAATCATTGCCGTGTTGATGGGCATGCTCATTTGGCGGCAACACGCAGCTGAGATGGCACATGGGTGTCCAGCCACTGTTTGAGAGGCGCAAGTACGGGGTGTTGCAGGCATCTGTCAATGTATCGCCAGAGGCGCGGCATGTGTTCTAGATAATGGGGTTTGCCATCTCGCAGCTTGAGGCGCGCGAAGGTGCCAATCACACGCACATGACGTTGCGCCGCCATCACTGCCCAAGAGGTCTCGAAGTCGTCTTGGGTGATCTCGGGGAAGGCGGCGCAATAGCGTGCTTTCATGTCAGCAACCAAACCGGGGTCGATGTCGCGGCGGGCGTCTTCCAACAGGGACATTAAATCGTAGGTCACTGGGCCAATGACCGCATCTTGAAAATCAAGCAGTCCGCAGGCTTTGACTCCGGGTCTATTTGGCAACAGCAGTAAATTATCGACATGATAATCGAAAAGGATCAAAGACTCAGGTGCGCGCCAAGCTTGCGGTAACAGGTCCGTCCAAATATCCATGTAAGTTTGCCGAACCTCAGTCGAGAGCTCGGGTGCGTTGACTAGCGGAAGGTACCACGTGTTCAGGCGGTCTACTTCTTCCAACAGCCGTGTTTTCCCGTAGGGGGTCACCCCGGGGGGTGTAACCTCGGATACTGCAAACCTGTTCAAGTGAATCAGAACGTCCGTTGCCAGTTTATAGAGTTCGGTTTCGTCGTGATCGTTCGTCAGAAGTCTCGTGTAGGTGTTGTCGCCAAGGTCTTCCAGCAGCAGAAACCCTTGCTGTGTATCTTCGGCCAGAATGTCCGGAGCGGAGAATCCAAGCTTAACGAGGTGCTGGCCAATTGCCACGAATGGGCGCACATCTTCCTGCGGTGGCGGCGCATCCATCAACACGGTGTCAGCTTCACCGTCCTTGATGATGCGCTCGTAACGGCGGAATGAGGCGTCTCCCGCCAGCGGTTTACGTGTTGCACCGGCCCAGCCATTGATGGCTAGAAAATCATCTGCGGCTTGGGTGCGATCCCACGTCATGATACGTCCGATACCTCATCAAGATGTTTCAATCGATCTGACCAGCTTGGACCAGCTTTCAGTGTGGCCACTCGGTGCGCGGTCTTTGGATCGATAGTGAGCGTGATGTCCAAGCGGTCTCGTGGCAACCAGGCTGCGGCTTTTTCAGGCCATTCGATTAAACTGACACCCGATGCAAATGCATCCTCCACGCCAAGTTCCTGCACCTCATCGGGGTGTTCAAGGCGGTACCAATCGAAATGCCAGATTTCTGGTGTAACGGTGTCGTAGACATGCACCAGGGTAAACGTCGGACTGGCGATATCCGTGGTTTTCCCAAGGCGTTCAGTAATAAATCCTCGCGCCAGAACCGTTTTACCAGCCCCTAGCGTCCCAGACAGGGTGATGACATCACAACTGGCAGCGTGTTTTGCAAGAGCCGCGCCCAGCGCCAGCGTTTCAGTTTCAGAGATGAGAGAAAGTGATGTCACAAACTACCGTCAGTTTTGAATTCTTAAACTTCAGTTGTACCTATCACCGGGTGATGCTGCAACGCATCGATCTCTCTAAATACTTTAGGTGTTGTCTGGCAGTCGGCAAATGACCTGACGTGTCCCATCTTCTAGGATTGCCGGGTCGCACGTTCCGCCATGCAGGTCAGACACATGCTTGATGAGTGTAATCCCAGTCCAGTGGAAGTTGTCGCCGTGACCCTTGAGGCTGGGTCCGGTGGCGATCATCATCAATCCAGAGCGGTCCTCACTCTGCGAGGCTTTCTGGACCGTCAGGGTGACGGTGCTGCCAGGCCCTGTTCCATCAACAGCGCCACTGATTAAATGATATAGCATCTGTCGAATGCGTTTGGAATCGCCCACGATCCACTCAATGGTGTTTGTAACGTCTGTTTTTATATTGAAATTTTTAGCCTTAAAGTTCTCGCGGGTGAGGCTCACAACAGAATTCAACGCCTCAATAAAATCGAAGCTGTCTAAACTCAGCGTATCTTTATCGGTGTCGAGCGAAGACAGAACGCTGATATCGTCGATCAGGCGCAACAAGCTCGTGGCAGTGTTATATGCCGTGTCATATACGGTTGCGGTTTCCAGGTTGTTTTCCGTTCTTTTGTTTTCCGAGTGTTTGATTTCGGATTGCGCCGCCAACATTTTCAATGGGGTGCGCAATTCGTCCATCGCATCCGCGATGAAGGCACTGCGCAGTTTTTCGTTGTCGGTTAAAGTTCGCGCCCGCGTGCGCAAGGCATGCTCCACGCGCGCTGGATCAGAAATATCATCATAGGAAAACAGAACCCCGCCGTCGGGCAAGGGTGCGGCCACCACTTCCACAACGACGCCATCGCGGCATTCAAACTTGGCTTGGCGCGTGAGACGTTCTGAGTCTGGTGAGAGGGCCCCCAACACGAGGCTTTGATAGCCCGTTAAATTTTCTGCATCCGCAAAGGTGGTTGCCATCATTGCCATGACGTCCGCCACGGACGTTTGTTCTTCGACGATGTGCTTGGGGAGATTCCACAACGATAGAAATGCTGGATTGGCCAGTTGCAGTTGGCCATCGGTCGTAAAAACGGCAATGGCCTCATTTAAGTTGTCGATGGTCTCCCGCTGCACGGCGATTAGCGTGTTGTAGGAGCGCTCCATGGCCAAAGTGTCGGTAACGTCTTCATACGTGGTTAGCAGTCCGCCCATAGGGTGAGGGGCGACCACCCGGCGCAGCGTCATACCGTCGGGCAGGTGCATGACGTCTTCCAACGGGTCGATCAGGGAATGAAACCGGTCCAACTCTTTTTCTTTAAAGGCCGGAAAATCAGCCACTTCCGGGAGGCGCCGTTGATCCCGTAACGCTTCCAACACGGCACCATAAGAGGGTCCGTCGCGCAGCCAGTGCGAGTCGAGACCCCAGAGTTGGGTAAAGGCTGTGTTGTGAAAGGCTAGTCTTTGATCGGCGCCGAACACAGCGATGGCTGTCCCCAGGCGTTCCAAAACTTCTGCATGGGCGGCTGTTTCGCGACCCAGGCGCGTTTCCAACTCCTCCTGCCGGGTGACATCATAGGCCACACCTGCCGTCATCAAGCCCCTGCCATCGCCAAAGAGTGTTGGGGTGGAGACGTTAGATTTGTCTTCTCCGTCACCAGCATCAGCCAGTTGGTTCAAAGACACCGGGTTCTCGGTGACTTCCATCAGCCTGCGGCTGCCATCAATGACCATATGAAAAGGGGCCGACCGCGTGACGCCAGAGGCGCGCGCGGCGGCGGCAAGCGCCCGGACTTCTCGCACCGAAGCACGGGGAGCCAGTTCTCTGCCGCGACTTGTTACGTCTGAGATATTTCGAGCGTCTACGGCTTTGATATAAGCCGCATTGCAATAGACTAGAGACAAATCGTCGTCTCGCAACCAAACGGGCGAGGTCAATCCATCTAGGGTGCTTTTCAGGCGTTGGTTGGTCTCGACCAAATACGCATTTTCTTGCGTTAAAGTCTCAACGGCGGCGACGCCTTCTGTAACGTCGCTCATCCAGACCATATCGACGGATATAGAGCCAGCAACCCCAGACTCACCGTTTTCGCGTTGAGTCGAGGCCCGTACGCCACGTGCTTCGATGCGCCGTCCAGTCGCAACATGATCTAATTCAATCGTAAAACCGCGTCCATTGCGTCGCAGGGTTTCAACCGACAGGCTCAAAAGATCTGCCGCATCTTTTTCAAACCCGCTTAAGACGTCCTCAAAACTTGAATCTAATCCCCGATACAAGTCCAATAATACGGCCAGACGACGTGAGCATTGGCCTGTGTCATTGTCTTGACCAAACCAGCCAAAATACCCGTCAGGTGAGGCATCCAGCGCCGCAGTCATAGAGGCCCCGTGTCGGCCAGACGCTTCGCGGTCTTGTTCCGCACGGCGCCATCCTCTGTGCTGCCAGTAGAGCACAGCAAGAGCTGGCAATATGACTAAGAGAGTTGCGCCTGCAATCGCCAACCAAAGGGGTGAGAGTGTCATAACACTACAGGGCTCTGATGACCGTCAATTCGCATAACCAGTTCAGAATGAGTCCCCCATAGGATTGATAGCCTTAGCCAAGTAAGATCGCAGCAAATTGTCTCACAGTGTTATATGGTATAGATCGATTCTACAAAACCCGGATTAAACATTCAGTCTTAACCATGAAACTCAAACACCAGGACGATATAGATTTTATTTGGGGAACTCCCGTATTTACGTTCACGTGGCCAAATGCAACCGCAATTAATGCCGAGCTCAAGGCGTTGGTTCTTGAACGCAGGGCAAGTCAGCCCGCGCTTCACGCGAATAGCCATGAAGGCTGGCGTTCTTCTGATGATTTTCTAAAATGGCCTTCGCCTGCGGTTCATATCTTTCAGGGATGGATCATCGAGGCTTTTAAGAAAGTGACGCAGAGCACGAGCAGAGGGCAGGATTATAGCGGCAGCATTCGCATATCCAGTTGGGCCAATGTAAATCACGCTGGCGATTTCAAAGCCGTTCACAAACATCCAAATAGTGGCTGGTCGGGCATGTACTACGTTGAGGTCCACGAACCTGAAGACAAGTTAAAAGACCTAGACTTAAAGGGCACGGGCTTAAAGAGCCAAGGCCAAATTTACTTTCAAGACCCCAGATGTGGTGCTGGGATGTGCCCAGATGCTTTTAACTTATTTGGACAAGAGCGTAGCCTCCAACCCACGAACGGCCAGATGCTGTTATTTCCCTCATGGCTGCCACACGGCCTGTCGCCGTGCCACGGTAAGGGCGAGCGTATTTCTATTGCCTTCAACATCGCCCTCTTGGATTTGATGTAAGCGACAGACATGGTCAGCAATAATATGATCGAAAATAAGGGTTTGCGAGAAAACGGTATGCAGGCGACGGATTTCAAGTTGTCTGACGGTACATTTGTGTGGTGGACAACGCCGATTTTGAAACGGCGGTTGCCCGACACCGCTGGGGTCAATTCTGAGTTAAAAAAAATAGTCTTGGAGCGCGCCGAATCCTCTCGCACAGTTCAAAAAAGTAACGAGGGCGGCTGGCATTCCGATGAAGATTTGCTCAGTTGGGGTGGTCCAGCGATCGCGCAGTTGCAGCGGTGGATTGTTGAAGGCTTTCAAGATTTGACCACAGCAATGTCAGGTGGCCAACCATATAAGGGAAACTTGGAACTCAACGCTTGGGCTAATCTTAATCGTGCCGGAAACTATAACAACATTCACACCCATCCCGCCTGCGTTTGGTCTGGCGTGTATTACGTCGAGGTGGGGGATCCCCCAACCGAGCGGCATCCTAAGTCAGGTGCGATCGAATTTTTTGATCCCAGAGCGGGTGCTGAGATGGTCGCCCTGCCGGGATTACCATTTTCTCAACAGAAATTGATCAATCCGTCTTCTGGGCAGATCATCATGTTTCCAAGCTGGTTGAAGCATCTTGTTCACCCCTATTGGGGTGAACAAGAGCGTATCTCAATTGCGTTTAATATTCGGTTGCGACCAAATCTTTAGGGCCGCGTGAGGCTTAGTAACGATAAGCCTCTGGCTTAAATGGGCCTTGGGCATCCACTCCGATGTACGCAGCCTGTTTTGGTGTCAGTTTCGTCAGTTTTGCACCAATTTTTTCTAGGTGAAGGGCGGCCACTTTTTCGTCCAGGTGCTTTGGCAACACGTACACTTGCTTTTCGTAGTTATCGGCATTTTTCCACAACTCGATCTGAGCCAGCACCTGGTTGGTGAAAGAGGCGCTCATCACAAAACTGGGATGGCCGGTGGCGCAGCCCAGATTCACCAAACGGCCTTCGGCCAGAAGAATAATGCGTTTGCCGTCAGGGAACTCAATTTCGTCAACCTGCGGTTTTACGTTGTGCCATTTGTAGTTCTTCAGGGCATCGACCTCAATTTCGGTATCAAAGTGACCGATGTTGCAGACGATGGCGCGGTGCTTCATTGCCCGCATGTGCTCAAGGGTAATCACATCCACGTTGCCGGTGGTCGTCACGAAGATGTCGCCCACAGGGGCCGCATCTTCCATGGTGGTGACTTCGAACCCTTCCATGGCGGCTTGCAGTGCACAGATGGGATCAACTTCTGTCACCATCACACGACAGCCAGCGTTGCGCATGGAATCTGCGGAACCCTTGCCGACGTCGCCATAGCCATTCACCACGGCCACTTTACCAGCCATCATCACGTCTGTGGCACGCCGCACGCCATCGACCAGACTTTCGCGACATCCGTAAACGTTATCAAACTTAGATTTGGTGACACTGTCGTTGACGTTAATGCAGGGCACTTTCAGGGTGCCGGCTTTGGCCATTTCATAAAGGCGATGCACGCCTGTGGTGGTTTCTTCGGAAATGCCGCGCACGTCATTAAGCAGCTCCGGGTATTTCTCGTGCATGATCTGGGTCAAGTCGCCGCCATCATCCAAAATCATGTTCGGACGCCAGCCATCAGGGCCTTCAATGGTCTGCTCAATCGCCCACCAGAATTCTTCGTCGGTCATACCTTTCCAGGCAAACACAGGAATTTCTGCTGCTGCGATGGCCGCGGCCGCGTGATCTTGGGTTGAAAAGATGTTGCAGGAACTCCAGCGCACTTCAGCACCCAACGCGGTCAATGTTTCAATCAGCACCGCCGTTTGGATGGTCATGTGCAGGCAACCTGCAATGCGTGCGCCTGCGAGGGGTTTGCTGCTGCCATACTCTTCGCGGGTGGCCATCAGGCCAGGCATTTCGGTTTCGGCCATTTCGGTTTCGTGGCGACCCCACTCAGCCAGAGAAATGTCAGCAACTTTGTAATCTGTAAAACTCATGGGGGCTCCTAAAGGCGTTCAGAATGTCAGGGGATGAAGTCAAAATGGCGAGAGTAATCAGGTTGGCCAGTTGAAATTTGCACCGCATATACCAGTCGACTCGGTTGTGAGCAAGCCGCTGCCCCCGTTCAAAACGGGGGTTATACGTTTGCCATCTCTTGGATAAAGGCGTTCAGACGCTCAGAATCCGCGTCATTGGTCAGCCGCCGGGCGCGACCGGACACGGCGGAGAGGTTGAGCGCACGCACCCGCTTTTTCACCCGCGGAATACTGCCCGCAGCCATAGACAGTTCCGTGATGCCTAAGCCTAGTAGAAGTGGGGTTAAGCGTTCATCGCCGGCCATTTCGCCGCAAATCGACACAGGTATACCGGCGGCGGCGGCGGCTTCAGCTGAAAACTGGATCAGTCTCAGGACGGCAGGGTGCAGCGGATTGTAGAGGTGCGCTACGGTTTCGTCGCTGCGATCAATGGCCAGTGTGTATTGCGTTAAATCGTTGGTGCCAATGGCGAAAAAGTCGGCCTCGGCAGCCAGAGAGTCGGCAGCCAAAGCGGCCCCCGGAATCTCGATCATGATTCCAAGCGGTGGAACCGGGTCTGCAATTTTCACGCCCTTGCGTCTAAGACGGCCGGCCAATCGGGTTAAAATGCGCCGAACCTCGCGCACTTCTCCTACGGTACAGACCATGGGCAGAAGAATTCGAACCGGGCCATAGGCACCGGCGCGCAGAATAGCGGTCAGTTGTTCCATGAAGGGTTTGCGGTGGCGCAGCGAGAAACGGATGGCGCGTAATCCAAGCGATGGATTGGGGCCGGGTTCGAAGCCAAGGGCGTCACTCAGCTTGTCCGCGCCAATATCGAGGGTGCGAATGGTCACCGGGCGTCCATCCATCCGGTCGACAACATTGCGTAGAACTTCGAACTGCTCGTCTTCCCGAGGCAAGTCAGTCCGGTTCATAAACAGGAACTCACTGCGTAGCAGTCCAATGCCGGTCGCGCCGGATTTAATGACGCTGTCGATCTCGGTTGGCAGCTCAATATTGGCCTGGAGATTTACCGCCACGCCATCTTGAGTCACCGCTGGGACCGTGCGCAATTTGTCCAGTAATCTGCGGCTGCGTAAATAGGCAGCGCGGCGCTTGCGATATTCCGCCAACGTCGCTGCCGTCGGATTGAGAATGACATACCCGGCGCTGCCATCGACGATCAACGTGTCGCCATTGCGTGCCCAGTTTGTGAGCTCCGTGGCCGCAACAACAGCCGGCAGAGCCAAGGAACGGGCCATGATCGCCGTATGACTTTCAACGCCACCGAGTACGGTGGCCAGACCGGCCACTTGGCTCGGGTCGAGCAAAGCTGTATCCGCCGGTGACAGTTCATCGCTGACGATTACGGCATTGCGCGGCAGGGATCCAAACGCAACGGACTCTTTTTTGCCCAGACACCGCACCAAGCGGTTCCCGACCTCACGGATGTCGTCAATGCGGGTCGACAAGTAGCTGTCTTCCATAGCCGCAAAGGCTTCTTCCATCAGATTGATTTCTTTAAGAACCGCAGCTTCTGCATTGATTCGGTCTTGTTCGATGCGTTTTTCTACGCCGCGGATCAAGCGTGATCCCTTGAGCATCTGTTGATAGGCATCCAAAAGATAGCCGAGCTCTTCGCGTGCGGCACCTGGCAACTGTGAGGCCTTTTTCTGAAGCAGGTCGATTTCCCGGCTCGACTTGCGCGCAGCATTGGTCAGTCTGGCTTGCTCACGCTTGATGCGGCTCGCTGGAATGCGGACTTCTCGCACATACACGTTGTAGCGCGAATCATGACGGTACACGGTGCCAATGGCGATCCCGCGTCCCACGGCCAATCCTGAAAACTGCCGCTCCTTGCCGCTGTCGTTGCGCACAGGGGGATCAGTCTTCATGGAAGCCGTCCTCTACGAGCTGGCACAAGCTCTCCACTGCCGCTGCGGCGTCTGCGCCAGTGGCGGATAAACTGATCTCAGTTCCCGGTGCAGCGGCGAGCATCAATAGCCCCATGATAGAGCAACTTGAGACTTCCAGTTCCCCGCGTGACACGGTGACTTGGGCATCAAATTGTCCAGCTGTTTTGCAGAATTTTGCCGCCGCGCGCGCGTGCAGTCCTTTGGTATTTATGATTCTGGCGGTGCGTTGAATGGGGTCTGACATTGCAGATTATAACTCTACTCGCTCTGGGCTAGCAGGGCAGAGGCCACATTGATATATTTACGCCCAGCGTCTTGGGCCTGTAGTACGGCTTTGTCCAGGGGTTCAGTTGAGCGCACCGAGGCCAGTTTGATCAACAAGGGCAAATTAACCCCGGCGATCACTTCCACATTGGCATTTTCCATAATCGAGATCGCCAGATTCGACGGTGTGCCCCCAAACATATCGGTCAGAACAACCACGCCTTTGCCAGAGTCTACTTTTGCAACAGCCGCCACAATTTCGGCACGACGTTGTTCCATATCATCGTCAGGTCCGATGCAAATACTGGCTGTTTGAGTTTGCGGGCCAACCACATGTTCAAGCGCAGCAAACAATTCCAGCGCGAGCCGACCATGCGTTACGAGAACCATGCCAATCATCAATGAAGCGTCCGTTTATGATGCGGTATGTCTTGTGTTTACAAGAGTACCGCGTGTGTGAGTTCAGTTATGTATCTGTGTTAAGGCCCTATTGGTCTAAGGCTCATTTTATTCAAGGTCTAATATCAAAACCAAATTCATATTACCTTATTGATCATTAAGGTCACGGTGGCGGAAGTCAAACGCAATCCCCTGCGACGTGAGCCATTTGGCTACCTGCTCAACGGTGTAAACAGACCGATGCCGTCCCCCGGTGCAGCCAATCGCAATGGTCAGGTAACTTTTGCCTTCTTCCCGGTAGCGTGGCAACAGTGGCATCAGTAAACCTTTAAGATGCGCCATAAACGACTCAAAGTCTTGATCGGCGGCCACATAATCACCCACGGGTTGATCGAGCCCGGATAGGGGTTTGAGATCCGGCACATAATGGGGGTTACGTAGGAAGCGCACATCAAACACCAAGTCGGCTTCGCGTGGCAGTCCATTGCGATACCCGAAGGACACCAAATGAATATGCATGGCGCGTTCGGCTTTATCGCTAAAGGTTTTTTCTAATAGCCGTTTCAAATCTGCGGTTGTGAGGTTAGACGTATCAAGCACCAAATCCGCCGCCGCCTGGACAGGACGAAGCAAGCCACGTTCCAATGTAATGGCGCTCGCGACGGGAAGATCTCCGGCGAGGGGATGAGGCCGTCGTGTTTCTGTGAATCGCCGTTGCAAGACCTCATCGTCACTGTCGAGATAGATCAGGGTTGGCGTTACGCGGCCATCTTGCGCGCCATCAGGAGCACCCTCCTGGGCAATATGCTGTAACGCCTTGACCAGGTTTTCCGCATCGAAGTCACGGGTCCGGACATCGATGCCAATCACCAGCGGTCGGTCAGGCCCTCCACCGCGCAGCGCAGCTTCTAACAGATACACAGGCAGATTATCGACGGTTTCAAACCCGAGGTCTTCCATGGCGTTTAACGCCGAGCTTTTGCCGGCGCCCGACATGCCTGTGACGATGAAAAGGCGGACGCCCTCATCACTCAATTTCGGTGGTGTTTCAGTCATCTGAACGTTCCACAATTGCGCCAAACGCATTGATCCTGTGCGCCGCTAATTTCACTCTTGCTACGGCTGAGGGTAACAGCGCATCGATTTGAATCCTTGGCAGAGTTACGCCTTCAAGCCAACACGATAAGGACTCCGGCATACGCTGGATCTCCTCAACCGGCATCAAATCTACCACCAATCCAACCATTGCTGGCGACGTGAAGGCCATGGTGAGGATCCCGATGCCCCGGACTTCCATCTTCCCGGCGATGGTCTGTGGCGCTGCGGCAATGAGCGTGCCGTTTGTGACGCTGACCTCGCAATAGTCGTCAGACACAAGGTTTGCGCCGTCGTCAATCAGGCGCAGGGCCAAGTCTGATTTGCCCGCCCCAGAGGGGCCGCGCAGCAGAACGCCAAGTCCGTTAAGAGACACGCAAGAGGCATGAATCACAGTCGTCATAGTCGTACTATAGTCATACTCATGATCTGAGCCTGATCTTTTGACCTGCACCTGGTCAAGCGGCACCGCTCTAAAAGCCCCAAAGTGTGATCACCCTGTTCACTGGCCGCGCATCTGATATACCCGCATCCTATCACGGTCTCTGATTCAGGACTCATGCGTCAGGGCTTTTAAACACAAAAAGTGCGGACTCGCTCTCAGCAATGCTTCTTGAAATTCTCTCTGTGATGGCCCCTGTAGGGATTTTGGCCCTGATCGGCTTTGCCTGGGACCGCAAGGGCTTGCCTTTCGACACCAATATGGTGGCCTATCTGGTGACCAACATTGGCGCGCCGTGTTTGATTGTCTCGACCTTATTGGCCAACCGGCCGGACCCGGGTGTGATTCAAGAAATGGGCCTTGCCGCCCTTCTCGTGGTGGCGTCAGTGACCTTTATCGCCACTGTAGGACTTCGCTTGGCCGGCAAGTCGCTCAAGGTTTATCTGCCGGCTCTGACCTTTCCCAATTCAGGAAATATTGGCATTCCTCTGTGCCTGTTTGCGTTTGGTGATGAAGGCTTGGCCCTGTCCGTGGCGTTCTTTTCAGTCATGGCGTTGACCCAGTTCACCTTGGGCGTTGGCGTTGCCGCAGGCCGGATGGCCATCAAAGACGTCATCGGAAATCCCGTTTTGTGGGCCGCCGCCGTCGCTTTTGTTTTACTGATCATAGAGGCGGCCTTGCCACGCTGGATCAGCGGCACAGTTGATACCATCGCGGGTATGGTCATTCCGTTGATGTTAATGTCTCTCGGCATTTCGCTGTCGCGTCTCAGGCCGAATGATCTGGTGCGCAGCACGGTGTATTCCGTTGCGCGTTTATGTCTGGGCTTTGCCGCTGGTGTCGGTATTTCAGCTCTACTCGGTCTTGATGGCGTGGCCCGCGCCGCTGTCATTATTCAATCAGCGATGCCAACAGCGGTGTTCAATTATCTGTTTGCGCTACGTTACGACAACCGCCCAACTGAAGTTGCTGGCATTGTTGTGGTGTCGACGGTGTTGTCGTTTATGACCCTGCCTTTTTTGCTCGCCTATGTTTTGGGCGGCCCTGGCTTGTAAGTTCTGGCTTGTAAGCTCCGGGTCTATGAAGCAGGCAGACGCACTGTAAACACAGCGCCGCCGTCCTCCGCGTTCGTCGCGCTCAAGCTGCCTTTGTGCGCCTCGATGATTTGTTTTGAGATCGACAAGCCCAAGCCAGAGTGGGTGCCGAACTTCTCTTCTTCTGGGCGTTCCGAATAGAACCGATTGAAGATGGCGTCTTCCTTACCCGGCGGAATACCTGGGCCTTGGTCGCGCACTTTCACAGTGACATAGCCCTTGTCCGGCCCCATCTCCCGACGGCCTTGGATGAACAGTTTTCCTCCCGGAGGACTGAACGAAACGGCGTTGCCAATAAGATTACGAAACACTTGTGCCAAACGGCCTTCCAGCCCTGAGACGGACAACGGATCATGAGAGGGTAGATCCAGATCAATGTGAGGGGCGTCTGGTTTATCTGTGGCGTTGTGAATGCTGGCTAAGGTTTCAAGTAGGGTTGTAATATTCACGGGCTCGCTCTCGGCGCGGGAAAGCTCTGCATCCAAACGTGAGGCATCGGAAATATCCGAAATCAATCGATCCAGCCGGGTGACATCATCTTGAATGATGCTCATCAACTGTTTTTGTTGGTCTGGGTCTTTGACCCGGGCGACGGTTTCCACGGCGCTGCGGAGCGACGTCAGCGGGTTTTTGATCTCGTGGGCCACGTCCGCCGCAAACTGTTCTGTGGCGTCCATGCGCTGCCACAGCGCTTCCGTCATCTCGCGCAAGGCGCTGGACAGAGCGCCAATTTCATCGCGACGTTTGCTCAGGTCGGGAATGGTGTGCTGACGGCTGCGGCCATCACGCACCAGGGTTGCCGCTTCGGCCAGACGTTTCACCGGTCGGGCGATGGTACCTGCGAGATACAGGGACAGCAGAACCGTGACCCCAGTGGTCCAGGCAAAAATGGTAAGGATGGCACTGCGCACTTCAAACAAACGCGATTCAACGCGGGAGTCATCTTCCGAGACGAACACTGCGCCAACAATTTGTTTATAAAATTGCACCGGCACCGCAACGGTCAGGATCTTGCGGCCATTGGCGTCCAGCCTGACGGCATTGGCGGCTTCGCCCCGCTCTAATGCCCCAACCACCTCCATAAAATCATAGGCCGTGCCGTTGACCTCTTCCACATAGGGGTCGAGGTCTTCGCGCGAGCCGATAATGGCTTCGGTCCAATCAAAAGCCTCACGCAGCCAGCGGGTCAGGGTGTCTTCTTCGATCTCGGCTAAGTCGACAACGCGGACTTCACCACCCGGTCCGCGCAGCAACCGGCTGTCAGCGATCATCGCGCCACCGGTGCCATAGAGCCGGGCGCGTACGTTCGCTAGGCCAGCCAAACGGCGCACCAATTGTTGGGCGTTGGGGCGGTCAATGCGCCGGGTTGCGCCCGCGGGCATGAAGGCACCGAAGGCTTCGCTTTCGGTTTCGATCACCACCGCCCCTTCGCCAATTGAGGCGGCGATCAATTCGCCCTCGGTGCGCAAAGCATCCAATTCCGTGGCAATGAGCGATTGCTCGTACTCGTCGAGAAACAACAGACCCAGGCCCAGCAGCACCGGCGCGACCAAATTGACCGCCAGCACACGCCGGGTCAGCAACGTCAGTCCCAAGCCGCCATTGCCGACCCGGCGTGTGCTGGCGCGCTTGTTGCTGCGTTCGGTCGTTGGGGAAATGCGAAAGTCTTGGTCGGCGCGCACGCGATCATCCTTGACTGGCGCCGTCGCGGCAGGGTTAAGCGGCGGCTTCCCGATACTTATAGCCTACGCCGTACAAGGTCTCGATATTTGCGAACTCATCGTCCACATGCCGGAACTTTTTGCGCAGCCGTTTGATGTGGCTGTCGATGGTCCGGTCATCCACATAAATATTTTCGCCATATGCCGCGTCAATCAACTGATCCCGGCTTTTCACGTGGCCCGGTCGACTCGCCAGCGCCTGAATGATCAGAAACTCGGTGACGGTCAAATTCACAGGGCTTTCTTTCCATTTACAAAGGTGTTGCGCAGGATCAAGGGTCATGTCACCGCGTTTGATGGCCGTTTCTGAGTCGCCGTCGCCGTTTTCCTTTTGGGCTTCAATGCGCCGCATCACAGCTTTAATGCGCTCGATCAGCAGGCGCTGCGAGAACGGTTTCTTGATGTAGTCGTCGGCGCCCATGCGCAGGCCGTGCAACTCGTCCACCTCATCATCTTTGGACGTCAGAAAAATCACCGGCGTCGGTGCTTTATCTTGCAGCCGTTGCAGCAGCTCAATGCCGTCCATGCGGGGCATCTTGATATCTAGCACGGCCAAATCCACGGGGTTATCAACGATACCGCGCAAGGCTTCTGCGCCATCCCTATAGGTGGCAACGTCGAACCCTTCTTGCTCCAGCACAATGGAGATGGAGGTCAGAATATTGCGGTCATCATCGACCAAGGCGATTCGGTGAGCCATTATGGCCTCCCCTCTGGGTTTGTCCTCTAATTTCGTCCGCTTGGACTCGAGAGACGCACAGACCGCATCTGTTTCAGTCTGAACATTCCCGACATGAGCACATAACATACGACTATTATGGCAGAATTACTGCGTTTAGCTGCCTGTTTTCTGCCACAATTTAAAAATGTGGCCTGACCTGAGAAGCCGGACAGCTCTGTTGCGCTGCACCATTTTTACCGGGCCGACGCCCTGTTGCCATGGGTGTTCCGTGGGGTTATGTAAGGCTCAAATACTGCCGGTTGGGGCATTTTACCCGCTTCCCATGCCGGCTTTTCTTTTTTTGCTTCTCGGGAGTTTAAGGGTGGATAACACAGGTCACGTGGTCAGTTCTTTTGGCATCGACAAAAACGGCATTAACACCAAGGGGACGGTGCATTGGAATTTTGGCTCTGCCCAGCTCATTGAAACGGCCGTGCGCCGTAATGAAGGCAAGCTGTCTAAAGATGGTGCTTTGGTCTGTATTACCGGGCAACACACGGGCCGCTCGCCCAATGACAAGTTCATCGTCAAAGACGCTGTCAGTGAAACCACAATCGATTGGGGCAAAGTTAACGTGCCCATGACCCCGGAGCACTTTGACGCTCTGCATGAAAAGATCCTGGCGCACATGTCGGCCAAGGATCTTTTTGTACAAGACTGCTACGCCGGGGCCGACCCCGAGAACCGCCTGCGGGTGCGCATCATTAACGAGAACGCCTGGCACAACCTGTTCGCCCGCAACATGTTCATCCAGCCGAAGGATGACGCGCTCGGCAATTTTGAGCCTGAGTTCACCGTCTTGCAGGCACCGTCCTGTCATGCCGACCCGGCCATCCACGGCACCAACTCTGAAGTGTTTGTGGTCGTGAATTTCTCGAAAAAACTGGTCCTCATCGGCGGCACCATCTACGCCGGTGAAATCAAGAAATCTATTTTCTCCATCCTCAATTATATTCTGCCCGAGCGCGGTGTGCTGCCCATGCACTGCTCCGCCAATATCGGCCCCGAAGGCAACACAGCGATTTTCTTTGGCTTGTCCGGCACTGGCAAAACCACATTGTCTGCTGATCAATCCCGCGTCCTGATCGGCGATGATGAGCACGGCTGGAGCGACACCAGCGTGTTCAACTTTGAAGGCGGCTGCTACGCCAAGGTCATCAATTTGTCCGAGGAAGCTGAGCCAGAAATCTACGCCACCACCCAGCGCTTCGGCACCATTCTCGAAAACGTGGTGATGGACCCCGTCACCCGCGCGCTCGACCTGAACGATGGCTCCCTGACGGAAAACACCCGCGCGTCCTATCCGGTCGACTTCATTCCCAACACCTCTGAAACCGGCGTTGGCCCCTTGCCGAAAAACGTCATCATGCTGACCGCCGATGCCTTTGGCGTGTTACCGCCCATCTCGAAGCTCACGGCTGAACAGGCCATGTATCACTTTCTCTCAGGCTATACCGCCCGTGTGGCGGGTACGGAAAAAGGCGTCAAAGAACCGCAAGCCGCATTCTCGGCCTGTTTTGGTGCGCCGTTCATGCCGCGTCACCCCACGGTCTACGCCAAGCTGCTCGGTGAGAAGATCGAGAAAACCGGTGCCACCTGCTGGCTGGTCAACACCGGCTGGTCCGGCGGCGGCTACGGCGTGGGCCAGCGCATGAAAATCAAATACACCCGCGCCATGCTCAACGCGGCGCTGGATGGCACGCTTGATCACGTTGAGTTCAAAGCTGATCCCAACTTCGGTCTGTTGGTGCCAACGTCTTGCCCGGGTGTGCCCGATGATGTGCTGCAGCCCAATACCACCTGGCAGGATCAGGCAGCCTACACCACCGCCGCCCAAGACGTCGCCGACCGTTTCGAAAAGAACTTCAAACAGTTCGAAACCCATGTGCATGCCGATGTGATGGCCACGGCCATTCGCTCGGCCGCCTAACACCAATAGGCCGGAGAAAAATCGCATGGCGCGTCTTCATGTTCACGCAAGATGACGTCGCAGCATTCTGATACACGCTTCCCGGCATCCAGCCCCACACGCCAACGCGTGGGCCTGGTCCTGGGCGGGGCCGCCTTCATTCTCTTTCTAATGTTGCCACCGCCTGAAGGGTTAAGTCCCGCCGGCTGGCGCGCTGCGGCTGTCGCGGCGCTCATGGCCTTGTGGTGGATCACCGAAGCCATTCCGGTTTACGCCACCGGCCTGTTGCCCCTGGCGCTGTTTCCGCTGCTGGACGTGGTCGATATCGACACCGCCGCCGCGCCCTATGCCAACCCGCTGATCTTTCTGTTTATGGGCGGTTTCATGATTGCCCTGGCCATGCAGCGCTGGGGCCTGCATACGCGCATCGCCTTGTCGTTGCTGTCGCTCACCGGCACCCGCGCGCGTAATCTCATCGGCGGATTCATGCTGGCCACGGCCTTGTTGTCTATGTGGGTCAGCAACACCGCCACCACCATGATGATGTTGCCCATCGCGATCTCTGTCCTGGCGCTGCTCAATACGGACGCTGGGGAGCAAACATCACTGCCCGGTTTTAGCACCGCGTTGGTGTTGGCCATCGCCTATGCTGCCAACATTGGTGGTCTGGCGACGCTGATCGGTACGCCCCCCAATGCGCTGCTGGCGGCTTACTTTGATCAAACCTACGGCGTCACCATTGGCTTCGCCGAGTGGATGGCGGTCGGCTTGCCGCTCAGCATCCTCCTGTTGGTTCTGGCCTGGCTCCTGCTCACCCGGTTCCTCTATCCCATTCCCAACACCACCGTCGAAGGGGCGGAGACGATTGTGGCCAAGGCCAAAGGCGCGCTGGGTCCGGTCAGTCGCGGCGAGTTGGTGGTCGCCATCGGGTTCGGCACGGCGGCGTTTCTGTGGGTGTTTCGTCCGCTCCTGTCCGATCTGCTGCCGGGGCTGAAACTCAGTGATGCGGGCATCGCCATGACCGTGGCGCTGGCGCTGTTTCTCGTTCCCAGCGGGCAGACCACCACAAAGGGCGGGGCCGATGGCGTGCTCAACTGGGAGTGGGCCAGCAAGCTTCCCTGGGGGGTGTTGTTGCTGTTTGGCGGGGGGCTCAGCCTCGCCGCCGCAGCGGGTGACTCCGGCCTGTCGTTGTGGATCGGCAACGCCATGGCCGCCTGGGGCGGGTTGCCGACGCTGGTCTTGCTGTTGGCTGTGGTCACGGTTGTGATCTTCCTCACCGAAGTCACCTCGAATACCGCCACCACCGCCACCCTGTTGCCGCTGCTGGCCGCTGCCGCCATTGCCATCGGTGAGAACCCGTTGTTGCTGTGTATTCCTGCTGCGCTGGCCGCCAGTTGCGCCTTCATGCTGCCCCCGGCCACGCCGCCCAACGCCATCGTGTTCGGGTCCGGCCATGTCACCATTCCGCAAATGGCCCGCGCCGGCATCTGGCTTAACATCGTCAGTATTTTTGTGCTGGTGGCGGTGTCGTATCTGCTGGCCGCGCCGCTGTTTGATATTGTGCCCGGCGTGCTGCCGGACTGGGCCACGCCTTGATGCGCAGCCCCAGCTAGCGGCCCCAGCTAGCGGCGTGAGTCTGTGGGCAGATCCGGGATCTTAAGCAAATCTGCCAAAGCGGGATGCGGGAACTTTCGCCGTACGGTCACCGCGTAAAACGGCTCA
Source organism: Rhodospirillaceae bacterium (assembly GCA_040221475.1). Classification (GTDB taxonomy): domain Bacteria; phylum Pseudomonadota; class Alphaproteobacteria; order Rhodospirillales; family Rhodospirillaceae; genus WLXB01. Next base: position 42,153 of record JAVKEJ010000027.1, read on the forward strand.
AGAATGTTCAGGTTAAATGCCGCTGTGGCCAGCAGACCACTGGCAATTTCATCGGCCAACACAACGGCTGGGGCAATGGCCAGCCCCACATTCTCCCGTGCCAACAGCCGCACCATCGCCATATCATCCACATCTGCGGCAATCCGTGGCGCGACGCCCAACTGAGTCACCAGGTTCTGAAAACCGGTGCGGATGGAACTTTCTGTTGGCAGAATCAGGGGCTCATTTTCCAGCAGGGCTTTCAGCGACGGATGGATCAGGCGTTCAGGTCTGCCGTGAAGGCCAACAATCTGCTCCGCTATTCTTTGGGCTGCAAAGTCCGATGTCGGATCACCGTGGGGCAGTTCTGTTGTCAGAACCACATCCAACGCCAGCGACTTTAACTCACCCAACAGCAGTTTTGTGTTGCCGGATTTGAGCACGATGTCGCATTGGGTGTCCGCCAGAATAGGCCGGAGAAACCCGAGCTGGAAATTTCGCGAGAGGGTCGACAACGCGCCCACCCGGAGCGGCGGCATGGCCGTACTGGTTTGCGCCAAGGTTGCCAAGAGTTCTTCCCCGGCACCAAAAATCTGATCCGCATGGTCGAGGGCAATCCGGCCAACTTCCGTCAGCGCCAGGGTCCGCCCAACACGGTCGAACAATTGATGCCCCAGGCGCTCTTCCAACTGGCGAATCTGGATCGACAGCGCCGACTGCGACACATTCAAGCGCTGGGCCACCCGTCCCAGATGGCCCTCCCGCGCGACCTCGCGAAAATAGCGCAGATGATGATAGTTCAGCGTATCCATTGCTCTGTCCATATTGTTCTATTTAATAGAACAATTAAACAATAAAGATATATTTTATTTTAGTATCGTGCCGCTGTACTTACCCCTCCTGAGGTCAACAGGAGGACACCGGACATGGACATTATCATCGAGATCGCAACCACAGTCTTGGGCCAGATACAAAAGCCCACTTTAGCTTTTCTCATCGGGGGCATGCTGCTGGCCTCCCTTGGCAGTAAGTTCGAGGTGCCAGAGCCTGTTTATAAATTCATCGTCATTGTCCTGCTGCTCAAAGTCGGGCTCGGGGCCGGTATTTCTGTCCGCAACGCCGATCTGATGGCCTTGCTCGTACCGGCGGTGGGCGCAGCGGTTGTGGGCGTCGCCATCGTCTTATTGGGCAGCAAAAGCCTCGCCAGGTGGCGGGGGGTCTCACATGTGGATGGTTTGGCAACGGCTGGAATGTTTGGCGCGGTGTCAGCCTCCACCTTGGCGGCTGGCATGGCAATCCTCGACGATGAAGGCATTTTTTACGAAGGCTTTATTGGCGCGCTGTATCCGTTCATGGATATCGCGGCCTTGGTCACGGCCATCGTGTTGGCGAAACTCAGTGTGGCACGACAGGCCGATGCCGCCCTCGCGCATCACCTGGAAAGCAACGTGCACGGCGATGGCTCCGCCACCCTCAGCATGACGCCAGGGTCGGTCACATCACCGAGGTCTTATAAAGCGCCGGGGCAGAGCAGTGGCATCGATCCCGAACTGCTGCGTGGCATTCTTGTGGATACTTTTCGCAGCCCAGCCATTTCTGCCCTGCTGCTGGGCTTGGCCATCGGCATCTTGGGGCAGCCGGACTCCGTCTACAAAAGCTTTTACGAGCCGCTATTCCGGGGCTTGTTGTCCATCCTCATGCTGATCATGGGGATGGAAGCGTGGGCCCGGTTGTCAGAGCTGCGCAAGGTCGCGCACGCCTATATTCTGTACGGTCTGGCGGCGCCCTTTGTGCACGGTCTGCTGGGGTTTGGTGCGGGTTTAATCGCCCATGAACTCACTGGCTTCTCTGCCGGTGGTGTGGTCTTGCTGGCGGTCATGGCGGCCTCCAGTTCAGATATCTCAGGCCCCCCCACGATGCGCGGTGCGGTGCCCGAGGCCAATCCGTCGGCGTACGTCGGCACCTCAACCGGGCTCGGAACCCCGGTCGCGATCTTGAGTATTCCGCTGTATGTGGCGTTGGCCCAAGCCCTGATCGGCGGATAAGGCGCGCGGTCTCGACGACATAAGGTCAAGTGTTTGATACACTTAAGATCTCAGTTCTCGGGCCGCGTTTGGTCTTAGCGTTTAATCTTAGCGTTTAATCTTGGCGTTATTCCTGGCGTTACTCTTGGAGGATGTGATGGGTGAACACGCAGACGTCGATTTCGGAAAATCCGCGGACGACTACCGCAAGCATCGCGCCGGCTTTCCGCCTGAACTGATTGAGCGTTTAAAAGCCTTTGGGGTGGGACGTCCCAAACAGCGTGTTTTAGATCTCGGCACGGGCACCGGCACATTGGCCAGACAGTTTGCTAAGGCAGGGTGCGCGGTTACAGCGCTGGACATCTCTCAAGCCATGATCACCCAAGCGCAGGAGCTCGACCGTGAAAGTGGTGTCTCCGTCGCCTACCATGTGGGCCGCGCGGAGGAGCTTCCTTTTAGCGACGAAAAGTTTGATTTGATCATTGCCGGGCAATGCTGGCATTGGTTTAAGCGGGACGCAGCAGCGCAGTCCGTTCGCGCGCATCTCAAAGACAATGGGTCGCTGGTCATCTGTCACTTTGACTGGATACCGCTCGACGACAACGTGGTGGCCGTCACCGAACAACTCATTTTAAAGCATAATCCCGCGTGGGCGTTTGCCAATGGTGTTGGCATGTATCCAGCATGGCTCTCCGATGTCGCGCGCGCCGGATTTGAACGCCGCGAAACCTTCTCGTTCGACCTAAACGTGCCCTACAGTCCTGACGATTGGGTGGGCCGCATTCGGGCGAGTGCAGGCGTCGGCGCCAGCCTGCCGCCCGACCAAGTGAAAGCCTTTGATGCAGACCTCAGGCAGGTGCTGGCAGAGAGGTTTCCGGAAAAGGTGCTCGCCGTGCCCCACCGCGTGTGGAGCCTTGTTGCGGGACTGTCGTAATCTGGCACTTTATTTTTGTCATTCCGGAAGCTGGGTTGCTAGAAATCTTTGATTTCTATAGCAACGCGCGCTATCCGGAATCCAGGGTGGCAAACGCTTAGAGCGTTTCATCTTTATACAGAAGCAGTTCTGTTTCTCGGGCAGCGCGGCGATCCACCAGGAAGACGGCGCAGCGCGATGTGGGGCATCGGGCAAGCCGTCTGACGCCGTGGGCGTCTGCTGCCCGGAAACCCTGAAGGGCCGGGTGATTTTACGCCATTGTCAGCGCGCAAACCCTTGGCCGTACCCCGGGTACGCCCTGCGGTCTTCCACTTGACCCTGATGTAAAATCCCTCCGGCAGAATGATTCTGTATAAAGATGAAATGCTCTAGGTAAATCCAGAACGCCGCTCTGGATACCGGATGGAAGCTTCACCAGAAGCCCTTTCTTAAAAAGGCATTGGTTGCGCTAACCTCCGGCATGACGACAAGAGTGTTTCGCTGTTGTAGAGCGTCATCAACAATCCCTCTAACTCTTATCGATGTTCGGCTCGGGGGATCCGAAGTCGCGGGCTGCGTTGGTGTTGCGCGCCATCACGCTGTACACCCGGTCGACCATCGCTTTGCGCTCGGCATCCCATGCCGCCTTTTCTTCATCAGTCGGCATGTACTGCTCAATCATCTCGGTGGTCACCTTGCCGTGTTTGGTGAGCAGAGTTTCCATAATTTTCACCCGCTGCTGGCCGGTCCACATTTCACCGCCCAGGGCGATCACCATGTGAATCAGATTGTCGATATGCGGATGCCCCAGCAGCACCATGTTGTCGGAATCGTGTTTGATGAAATCCGTTTCCGCGCCTAAGCGTTCGCCGTTTTTTGTATCAGCCATGGTGTGTTCCTCCTAAGCCTTCGTGGCCATCAGATTGGGCCTGCCCCGGCCCGAGCCGGTGTTGTAGTTCATGGCACTTGGGCCCTCTTTGTTGACGGTCATGCCGGCGTTGGTCAGGTCCGCCGCCAAATCATAGTCCATGTGTTGCAGCGCCCAGGGCTCGCCATTCCAGCGGTGATCCCACCAGCGGCGGAACTTGCCGTAGGCATCTTTGGGCGGTGAGAACGAGGTGTAGAAGTCCACCGGATAATACACGCCGCCGCCCCGCAAAATGCGCGACACTTCCTGCATGATCTTGGTGTTCACGGCGTTGGGAATTTCGTGAAGGATGATGTACGACACGATCAAATCAAAGTGGCCGTCGGGGAAGCCCGTGTCTTCGGCCAGCGCCTGACGGTAGTTCACATTCACGCCGCGATCCACACTGCGCATATGGGCATAATGAACCATCGGTCCGCCCACATCGATGCCCCAAACCTCGGCATCGGGGAAGCGCTGCTTTAACGCGCCGGTCATCTGGCCCGCACTGCACCCCAGTTCCAGCACCCGACGCACTTTGCCGTCCTGCGGCAGCGGTGCAGCAGCGGCCACGCCCACCTGGTTTTCGTCATTCTTGTTATGACCCAGGAAGAAGTTGATCAGCCCGTGCTCGTAAATGTATCCGGCCAGCGGATCGCCCACATAGCCCCCGGGCTGAATGTGAATTTCGTGCTTGGCGTAGTCCGGAATGTGCATATTGGGGTTGAGCTCAAGGCTTCCCGGTCCCAACCGTTCCGCAGCTTTCAGTTCCGACAGATAGCGGTCCGGGTCGCGGTAAAACAGATCGCGCACGCCTTTCCAGGTCAGTTGTTGATTGCTCAGCCACACCCGGGCGCTGGCCATCACGGTCGGGTCGTTCTCAACCAGCGCGATGACCTCGTCCATGGGCAGTTCGTCATAGGGGCCGTGGCCGTTTTCTTCCAGTATTTCCTTTACCCGGTCGCGGGCGGCTTGGGTCAGTCCGCCGCGTCCCCCTTGGGCGAAGGCGCGAATGTCGGTCAGAAATTCCTGATTGCTCTGCACGTCCAGGCTGGGCAGGCGCGGGTATGACCCCTCACGCCCGCGCGGGGCATCAATGCTGAAATCGCTGCTGCCAGATGTACCGGTCGCGGCTTTTGCGCGCGCCGGTGTGAGTGCGGCGGCGGCGGCGGTCATAACAGCGGCACCACCCGTTAATAAGGCCCGACGATCCATGGTGTTTCTCTCCCTCATCGTTGGTGTCCAGATAGTCTTAAAATAATATCATGAGGGAAAGTCTGACATAAGACCCCGCCCGCCGCCAATTCTTAATGGCGTTGATCTGACTCTCTGTTCCCCTGCTGAAACGCCAATTCTTCAGTCGTCATGTCCAGCGAGTGGGACATCAGTTGCCCAACCGCTCCAGTTCCAGCTTTGCCCCCTGGTATTCAATCAGGTCTAGCGAACCTGCGGTCACGGCGGCCTCAAAACTGCGGCGCGCCAAATCCATCTGTTGATCGGCCAGGGCCAGTTGCCCTAGCACAAAATGGGTTTCGGTTAGGCGGGCGTTTGCGAGGTCTGCCTCACGCGCGGCTTCGCGCAGCACCACGTCGATGGTCACCTGACCTTCCAGGCCATCAATCAAGGCCCCCGGCCAGATCGTGGGGTCGAGGCCCTGGGTCATCTCCCCCAGCATGGTGGTGGCATCAGGTTGGCCCGCTCGCTTGGCGGCCATAAATCGCCAGACCGCATCTGCTGGCGTTGGCGCACTCAACCCATCGAGATCGCTGAGAGCCGCGGCAAAATCACCCACCAGAACGTAGGTTTGCGCGCGGCGGCGTTGCGCCAATGTCAGGTCCGGTTCACTGTTCAATGCAACGGTGAAATCCTCTATGGCTTCGGCAGGGCGGCCCAGGGCCAGGCGGGCCAAGCCCCGATTGAGGCGGGTGTCTGCATCGGCGGGGAAGCGCCTTAAAACGGCGGTGAAATCGGCCTCTGCCCCGGTGTAATTCTGTTGGGCAAAGCGGGCGCTGCCCCGGAATAGACTGACGCGTTCGTTGGGGTCGCCGGTCTCGAGCACCACCGTAAAGTCCGCTTCGGCAGCTTTCGGATGCTCGTTAAACAACTGCGCGACGCCGCGCGATTCCCGCGCTTCCAGATCATCAGGCCGGGCGGCCAGCACCACATCATAATCGGCGATCGCGGCCTCGAAATTTTTCAGTTGACCGTGGGCGGCGGCGCGAATCATGCGGATTTCCAGATTGTCCGGATTGGCGTCCAGCAGGGCACCGAAGGCGATAATCGCCTGCGCCGGTTGTCCGGACCGCAGTCGCGCCGTGCCCAACAGACTGAGGCTGGTGCGGTCGGCCGGGTCCAGTTGAACCGCCTGCTCCAACTCGTCAATGGCGGCACGGGCATTGCCGTTGCGCAGGAACGTGCGTCCGCGCACCCGGTAGGGGCCGGGATCGTCGGGCTTCAGGCGGCGGACTTCACCCAGGTCCAGCATGGCCAGATCGGTTTCGCCGAGATCAAGCAAGATTTCCGCGCGCAACAAATAAGCGTCGGTCTGGCCCGGGTCGCCGCCAATCAGAATATCCAGGTCATCGAGGGCGGTGTCTGCCAGGCCGGAGAAAAACAACAGTCGTGCCCGGGTCAGTCGGGCCTCGGAGTCCAGTCCGCCCATCCGCTCGGCGGCGTCAATGTCAGCCAGGGCGCCGTCAACATCGCGGGCGTCGCGCCGCAGTTCGGCCCGCGCCAGATAGGCCCGGTTGCGCAGCGCCTCGGTCAGCGCCTCATCCGCAATGGCCGCGGTACAGGCGGTGAGACGTTCAGCAGGCGTTTTGGTCCCGGTAAAGCAATCCATGGGCGCTGCCGCGGCAGACCCAGAGGCGATGCCGAGACCCAGCGCACAGAGAAAGGAGAGAGACCGCCGTGACATCACTCACACATAAGCGCCCGGTCTGGCATTTACCATGGGTGAGCAAGGACGCGGGGTGAGCAAGGACGCGGACTTAACCACGGCTTGGGGAACGTTAGCCCCTTAAAAAAACCGCAGAAACCTAACGTTTTTGGGCGTGCATGGGCTCGTTTCACTTCCCCGTAAGTCCTTGAAAACAAAACAAAAGCATGGTCGTGCATGGGCTCGTTCCAAGAGCAAGCCCCGCCTGAAATAGTCTCGTCCCGAGGCCGAGCCCGTTTTTTCAGATGTTGATCCCTGTTTTCAGCCTAATGTGCCTCGGCCCAGTTGGCTCCAGAGCCCGCATCAACCACCAGAGGCACATCCAGTTGTGCCGCATTTTCCATCACGTGCTCGACCAGCGCTTTGGTCTCCTCGACTTCCGCATCGGGCACTTCAAAGATCAGCTCATCGTGCACCTGAAGCAGCATTTTTGCATTCAGTCCGGCCCGCTCTATGGCCATCGGCAACCGGATCATCGCCCGCTTGATGATGTCTGCGGCACTGCCTTGAATCGGCGCGTTGATTGCGGCGCGTTCGGCAAAGCCCCGCACATTCGGATTGCGGTCGCCAATGCCCGGGGTCTGGCAACGGCGGCCAAACAGCGTCGTTACATAGCCCTGAGATTTGGCCAGGGCCTTGGTCTCATCCATGTAGGTTTTGATCTCGGGGAACTGCTCGAAATAGGCGTCGATAAATTCCTTGGCTTCGCCCCGGGGAATTGACAACTGCCGTGCCAGCCCGAAAGCCGAGATGCCGTAGATGATGCCGAAGTTGATGGCCTTGGCGCGACGTCTGATGGCCGGGTCCATGCCCTCCACCGGCACGCCAAACATCTTAGACGCTGTGGCGGCGTGAATGTCTTCGCCGTTCTTAAAGGCATCTTTCAGGGCTTTGATATCGGCCACATGGGCCACAAGCCTCAGCTCGATCTGACTGTAATCCGCAGATACCAGGGTCATACCTTTTTCTGCGACAAAAGCAGTGCGAATTTTGCGCCCGTCTTCGGTGCGAATGGGAATGTTCTGCAGGTTCGGGTCATTAGAACTGAGGCGTCCGGTTGCGGCCACAGTCTGAGAATATGACGTATGCACCCGGCCGGTATCCGGATTGATCTGGTTTTGCAGGGCGTCCGTGTAAGTGCTTTTCAGCTTGGTCACCTGACGCCAGTCCAGCACTTTTACAGGTAAATCGTGACCTTGTGCGGCGAGGTCTTCAAGCACATCAGCACCGGTGGCCCAGGCGCCGCTTTTTCCGGTTTTCTTGCCGCCGGGCAGGGACATTTCATCGAACAGAATTTCGCCCAGTTGTTTCGGTGATCCGACGTTGAAGTCCCGGCCTGCGAGTTTGTGAATTTCTTCTTCCAGGCTGGCCGCCCGTGAGGCAAAGTCCTGGCTCATGTGTTTCAGGACAGCCGCGTCGGCTTTAATACCCGCCGCTTCCATATTCGCGAGAATGGGAATCAGTGGGCGGTCGAGCCGCTCGTATACCGTGGTCAGCCGATCCTCGACCAAGCGCGGTTTCAGAATGTTCTGCAGGCGCAGCGTGATGTCGGCGTCTTCGGCGGCGTAGTCGGTGGCCACGTCCAGCGGCACCCGGTCAAAGGTGATCTGATTTTTGCCTTTGCCGCACACATCCGAGAATTTGATTGTGGTGTGACCCAAATGAAGATTGGCCAGTTCGTCCATACCATGCCCGTGGGCCGAGCCATCCAGCACGTAAGACAACACCATGGTGTCGTCCACGGGTGTCACCCCGATGCCGTGGCGGCGGAGCACGTGCATGTCGTATTTGATGTTTTGCCCGACCTTTAAAACGCCAGGGCTTTCCAGCAGGGGTTTTAGCTTGGCGATGGCGACGTCCATTGGGATTTGTTTGGGCGCATCTTTCGGGGCGTCGGAATCGCCGAGATCAAACGTGCCCTGATCGCCGCTGCCGGTATGCCCCAGGGGGATGTAGCAGCCACCGCCGGGTTCGACCGCCAAAGATATCCCGACCAGGTTGGCGCGGAAGGCATCCAACGAATCTGTTTCCGTATCGACAGCCATGGTGCCGGATTTGAAGCCCCTGGCGATCCAGGCGTCCAAGGCAGCTTCGTCTTGGACCAACTCATAGCTTGCGTTTTTCACGGCCGCAGCTTGCAGGGCCGGGCTTTCAACGGCGTCGCTGCCGCCCAGTTCAGCGCCCAATTCGGTTGCGACTTTGGTCACCAGACTGCGGAAGCCCTGGTCTTTCAGCCAGCCGAGAATCACGCTGGGTTCGGGGGCTTGCCAGAAGAAATCATCCAGCGTCGTCGTTACAGGTACGTCGTTCTTGAGCGTCACCAGTTCTTTTGAGAGCCGCGCTTGGTCGGCAAATTCAATCAGGTTTTCACGGCGCTTGTTTTGCTTAATTTCGCCCGCGCGCGCCAGCAGCGTTTCAAGATCGCCGTACTCATTGAGCAACAGGGCGGCGGTCTTGACGCCAATGCCGGGCACGCCGGGCACGTTATCGGCGGAGTCACCGGCCAACGCCTGAACGTCGATCACCTTGTCCGGAGACACCCCAAATTTTTCCATCACCTGCTCTGGGCCGATGGTCCGTTGCTTCATCGGATCAAGCATCTCAATATCGTCGTCGACCAATTGCATCAGGTCTTTATCGGCAGAGACGACAGTAACTTTCAGTCCTTCGGCTTTGCCCAGACGGGCATAGGTCGCAATCAGGTCATCCGCCTCAAAGCCTTGCATCTCAACGCTGGCGACGTTGAACGCACGGGTGGCGTCGCGAATCAAATCAAACTGGGGCAGCAGCTCTTCCGGTGTTTCGTCGCGGTTGGCCTTATAGTCTGCGTAAATCTCGTTGCGAAAAGTGATCCGTCCCGCATCGAAAATAACGGCAATCAGCTCGGTCTCGGTTTTATCCAATAGATCATCCATCAACTTCATCAGCATGTTGGAAAACCCATAGACCGCATTAACCGGCACGCCGTCCGAGCGGGTCATCGGCGGCAAGGCGTGATAGGCACGAAAGATGTAACCCGACCCGTCGATCAGAATCAGCCGGTCAGCCTTTGCAGACAGGGCCACTGCGGCTTACTCAGAGGTGGCGTTAGACGCCGTTTTGAGGGCGAAGCGCTTGCCGCAGTAGGGGCAATCGATATGGCCCACCTCTGGCTTGATATTCAAATACACGCGGGGATGTCCCAGGCTGCCACCGCCGCCATCGCAGTCCACATCTGTGCGCTCAACGTCTACTATTTCAACCGGTTCTGCCATGGTCTTGTCCGCTTGGTTCAAGGGTGAATGTGATGTCCCTTTCTATGACCTGCTCCACCGTGTGAAGCAACCCCGTTGGTGGTCAAAAGCGACCCCGTTGACCCGACCACAGGCGGAGTGATACCCAACGCACATCGTGCCAAGTCGTCCAGGCTGGGCTTATTCACTTTACATTAGAACGCTGGCTAAGGTCGCCTTTCATCCATGCCTGATAACGACCCTTCTCACCAAACTGCCGCCGCTTCCTCGTCAGATCTGCCCGACCTGGCTGTTTCCATCAAGGGTTTGTCTAAAACCTATGCCAGTCAGAATGGTGGCCCGGAAAAGAAAGCGCTGAGTAATATCGATCTGGACGTACCTCGGGGGTCGTTCTTTGGCCTTCTCGGACCCAATGGGGCCGGCAAGTCGACCATGATCAACATTATGGCGGGTCTTGTGACAAAGACCTCCGGATCTGTTCGGCTCTGGGATTTTGATATTGATGCCCAGGAACGCCGGGCGCGTTGTGCCATCGGAGTCGTGCCGCAGGAGCTTAATCTTGATCCATTTTTCACTCCCCGTGAAACCCTGGAAGTGCAGGCCGGGCTTTACGGTGTGCCGAAATCTGAGCGTCATACGATGGAGATTCTCGAGACGGTGGGACTGACCGATAAGGCAGATTCTTATTCTCGCACGCTCTCTGGCGGGATGCGTCGTCGCCTGTTGATCGCCAAAGCCATGGTGCACAGCCCGCCGATTTTGGTGCTTGATGAACCCACCGCCGGGGTTGATGTCGAACTGCGTCAAACCCTTTGGAAAGAGATCCGCGCGATGAATGACCGCGGCACGACGATTCTGCTGACCACTCACTATCTTGAGGAAGCGGAAGAGCTGTGTGATCGAATCGCGATTATCAATCACGGTCAGGTCGTGGCCTGCGACACCACAGATGCGTTGCTCAAGCAACTCGATAACAAAACCGTTCTGTTGCTGTTGTCGGAGCCGTTGGGCAAAATTCCAGAAGCGTTGGCGAGATTTGAACCCCGGATGCCGACGCCTAATCAAATCGAAATCACATATCGGCCATCGTCCACAGCCATGCTCGAAATCCTTCAGACGGCGCAAAGCCTCAACTTGCCGATCGCTGATATCGTCACCGAAGAAGTCGATCTGGAAGATATTTTCCTGCAATTGACAAGTTCCGGGTCCGCCACGCTGTGAGGGCGCTTGCCGCTGTCGCACTGTGTGTTCTGATCGCGGGCTGTGCCCCCCAAATCGCGCCGCCAGGTACACGACTTTCCACGCCATCGCTGTCTGAGGATATGTTCATCACGGCAGACGGTTTGCAGCTGCCGGTCCGCCGCTGGCTTCCCGCGCAACCACCGCGCGGCGTGGTGTTGGCGGTGCATGGCTTCAATGACTACAGCAAGTCTTTTGATAAGGTTCCCGATGCGCCGGGGGTTGGTCCGACACTCGCAGATAAGGGATATGCTGTCTTTGCCTACGATCAGCGCAGTTTTGGTCGTTCGCTAAATGCCGGGTATTGGCCGGGTGGAGATCAACTCGCGAACGATTTTAAAGACTTCGTCGGCGTCCTCAGTCAGACTTATCCAGAGGTTCCGGTCTATGCGATCGGCGTCAGCATGGGGGGCGCGGTTCTCATCTCTGCACTGGCCTCAGACACCCCGCCGCCGGTGCGAGCTGTTGTGTTGGTGGCACCTGCCGTCTGGGGGCGGGAGGCCATGCCACTGCTCTATACCGCAACCTTGTGGCTCGGCGCCCATACTATGCCGTGGGCCAAGCCCTCAGGGCAAAGCTTGGGCCGTTTGGCCAGCGATAATATTGAAATGCTGCGCGATGCCAGCCGTGATCCGCTGTTCATCAAAGACACTCGAATTGATAGCATTTACGGCCTGACAAACCTGATGGACCAGGCACTGGCAAACATCGGGGCTGTGACGGTGCCAACCTTGTACATTTACGGGGCCAACGACGAGATTATTCCAAAGAATGCGACGGAAAAAGCGCTCGCGCGCTTTCTCAATGCTCAGCCGGAGCGCCGTTTCGGATTTTACGAAAACGGCTGGCATATGATGTTGCGTGATTTACAGGCAGAGACGGTTTTGTCTGACGTGGCCAGCTTTTTCGCGGATCCGGCCCAGCCGTTGCCCTCGGGTGCAGATCTTGAGCCGCTTTCGCGCTTTAATGCTGCACAGTGAGATCACTGTAGGAGAGCGTGTGTGCCGACCGTTACCGTGTTCGGTGATGGACAGAGATTAGAGCTTTGTCTATGTTCCCGCCTCTCGCGCGCCCGTAGCTCAGCTGGATAGAGTACCAGATTCCGAATCTGGGGGTCACAGGTTCGAATCCTGTCGGGCGCGCCACTTTTTCTTCAAAAAGTAGCTGCCCTATCACAAATTTAGTTCGAACGCTTTTCGAACGGGCGCGCCACTTTTTCTTCAAAAAGTAGTCGCCCCACTCACCAGCGCGTCATTAACTGTAGTATAGTCCTGTGAAGGAATTCGTGTATTGGCTTGCCCGACTCCCCTCGGGTCCTTACTTTAGCAGTCATACTAAAAACCAATGTCCATTACTGGAGATTCTTAGATATGCGTTCATCTGTGATTGTTCTTGCCGCGACCTTTCTAGCTACAACAGCGTGCGCGCAAGCCGAGGACTGGCCCCGCACCGAGTCTGCCCCGGAAGCCAGAGCTTACATTATTTCTCCCTCAAATGGCGAAGTGGTCTCCAGCCCCGTTAAGGTAAGGTTCGGTTTGTCTGGGATGGGCGTTGCGCCAGCCGGCATTGAGTATCCGGACACAGGCCACCACCATCTTCTGATCAGCAGAACGATCGAAATTAAAAGTGAGCCATTGCCCTCAGGGGATGCTGACCTGCTGCACTTTGGCGGCGGACAAACCGAGGCGGTGATTGAGCTAGAGCCCGGAGTGTATACCCTTCAGATGATTCTCGGCGATCAAGATCATGTTCCACATGATCCACCGGTTATGTCTGAAAAAGTGACAATCACGGTCAAGTAACGTCTTTGGCCGGTCCCGTCTGGTGCGCGCCGGTCGATTTGATGGTTGTGACCGAGAACGATACAAATTCGTTGTGCAACCCAGTTTGCTTGCGCCTTTTAGGCTTTGCGTATAGGGTTTGGCGTAGTAAATGGTCGTTATAAAAGGCCGGATCAGTTTAACCGTATGGGGGCGTTCGGTAGATCGATTAAGGTCATACCGAAGCGGGGACGGGAAAGCGCATGAGCGTATTATATAAGGCGCTTCAGAAAGCAGCTAAAGAGAACGAAGAGCAGGCGGCTGTTCACGGCACCGATGCGGATGCTGCTGCGGTTGGGGCTTTTGATCCCGAACGCTTGGCAGGTTCAGGCGCAATTTCTTCAGGGCGCTCTAGTGGCGTAAACTGGCGTGTTGCTGGTGCAGCTTCTGCTGTGGTTTTGGCCGTTGTCCTCGTCGCCGTCTTCTTCTTATTCGACTCAGACCAACCAGCTTCTGTTCAAGTCGCGCAACAGCCCGTTGCTCCGGTCGTTAGCGATATGTCTCCAGCCATCAGTAGTGAGGCGGCTTCAGTTGATTCCGTTGTACCCCAAGCACAAACAGGGGTGTCTGGTTTGGAGGACTCGGATACGGATCTGGGGATTCAACCGGGTGCAGAGTCTGACGATGTCGCTGCCGTGGTTGCGGCACCGGTTGCGCCCGCAGCGCCAGTTGCTCCTGCGGCACCCGCCGCTGTTGCTCCTGTAGCTCCGGCGACGGCGCCAGTGAATGTTGCTCAAGCTCCAGTTCCTCTGGTGCCAACTCCCGCTCCATCACAAACAGCAACGGCACAAACAGCAACGGCGCCTGTTCAAGCTCCGCCTGCACAGTTCGATCCCATGCCAAGACTCGGCCCGGATTCTCCGGCGCGCGTCTTGAGTCCGCCTATTTCAATTCGCCGGGCCGATGCTGAATTTGCCGGGGCAGGTGATCTGGTTCAGGTCCGTGAAGTCTCGCAATCTGCCCAAGACAATGTAACGGCGGGCTATAACGCCTTAGTCCGTGGTGATGTTGGGTCTGCGCTTGAGCTTTACACCCAAGCCCTGTCCACAGAGCCAACAAGTGTGATGGCCCAGTTGGGCCGCAGCGCCTCTTTGCAAAGACTTGGCCGTCTTGAAGAAGCGCGCGCTGGTTATGAGACGGTGTTACGCATCGACCCGAGTAACCGTGAGGCGCTGACAAACCTGACAACAATTTACAGCACCCGCGCGCCCAATGAAGCGCTCAGCCGGTTGTTGGATCTTGAGCGGGAATACCCCAATTTCAGCCCGGTAAAAGCCCAGATTGGCTTGCTTTACGCGCGTATGGGATCAAACCCCCAGGCTCTCGCGTATCTCCGTGAAGCTGCCTCGATGGCTCCAGCGACGGTCATGTACCAATACAATCTTGCGGTTTTGCTCGACCGCTTGGGTCGTGCGGAGCAAGCCGTGGTGTCGTACGAGCGGGTACTCGCCGGTATTCTCAATGGTGGTGTTGCGAGTGATCTCTCGCGGGCTAGCATTGAGCGCCGTGTGCGTTATCTGAAAACCTTGTAACGAACGCCGTCCGGAACGGCTGATGCCTTATCTTGCGCATTTTGGGTTACGGGAACATCCTTTCACCCTGACACCAAACACCAACCAATACTTCCCGATCGACAAACATGTGGAGATCATCCAGTCGATCCAATTTGGTATTGCCCGGAACACTGGCATCTTGAAGGTTGTTGGGGACGTCGGCACCGGCAAAACAATGCTGTGCCGCCTTCTGTTGCGCAAGCTGGTGGGATCTAACGATGCGGTGGCGTACTTAAACGCGCCACAATGTGATCCAGAAAGCTTGGTTGGTTTGGTCTGTGCCGAGTTTGGCCTGGAGGCGGGGACACGCACCCAGATGCTCCAGGATTTAAACACGTTTCTCCTTGAGCAACATGCCATTGGGCGCAACGCTGTTCTGATTATCGACGAAGCGCAAGCCTTGGGCGCTGAGGGATTAGAGACAATTCGGCTGTTGTCTAAT
Source organism: Rhodospirillaceae bacterium (assembly GCA_040221475.1). Lineage (GTDB taxonomy): Bacteria > Pseudomonadota > Alphaproteobacteria > Rhodospirillales > Rhodospirillaceae > WLXB01. Next base: position 57,201 of record JAVKEJ010000027.1, read on the forward strand.
ATTGAAACCGAGCGGCACAAGTTGCTGCAGATCGTGATGTTTGGTCAAAGCGAGCTTGATGATTTGCTCAGCCAACCCAACCTCCGTCAGATCATCCAGCGGATCGGGTTTTCCTTCAACACCGGCCCGCTGACGATGGATGAGGCGGTGCACTATATGACGCATCGACTGGCGGCGAGCCGGTTGGACGGTATTGAGTTCCCTGTTTTTGACGAAGGGGCGGTGCGATTATTGGCCGCCAGTGCTCAATTTGTACCGCGGGTCATAAATATTCTGGCGGATAAGGCGTTGCTGGTGGCCTATGGCGAGGGGGCCATTCAAGTCACGGAAAAGCACGCCGCTGCTGCGATTGATGATTCCCCGCAGATCGCCCGGCCTGTCAGATTTAACCGCAGCATCGCACGCCGCATTCTTGTCGGGGTCATCGCCTTGGAGGTTGCCGCCGTGATGGCATTGTTTGTCCTCAGCCCAACCTTGCAGTTTTGGGCAAAAGACACCCTTGGCAAGGCGGTGTCTGTGATCTCTGGCGCACCGCCTGAATCGCCTGCAGACCCCGAGCGTTGATTGCCAGAGTCAGATTTTATTGACCTGGTGCGTGGCCCGATTGGTCTGACATTTGTCGCTATCTTAGGCTTGGTCTGCGGGAGTTTTGTGACAGCGCTGTCCTACAGGCTGCCCCGCGGCGAGAATTTTGTCAGCGGCAGATCGGCTTGTCCGAGCTGCAAGACGGTTCTTACCGCCCGCGATCTCTTCCCTGTGTTGTCCTGGCTGCTGTCCCGGGGGCGGTGTCGGCACTGTCATGCCAAGGTTTCTGGGCGCTATCCGCTTATTGAAGTGACGTGTGGTATTTTGTTCCTCGCGGCTGTCTTGTCGGCGGATGTCTCAGGTGAGGCGCGGGTTTTGATATTGTGGGGCCTTGCAATCGGCTTGCTGTCTTTGACTGTCACCGATTTTGAGTTTCAGCGTTTGCCTAATGGTTTGGTTTTGTATGTGTTTGGCTTGAGTTGTGCTCTGGCATGGCTGGATGGCCGCACGCCGACTGATGTTGGGCTATCAGTCATTTTGGCCGTTTCTACGGGTGTGGCGCTAAGAGTGTTGGGTCTGAGTGTTGAAAAAAAGCCTGGGCTGGGCTGGGGTGATATCAAGCTGCTGGTTGCGGTGTCTGTGGCGTTATCACTTGAAACCTTGCCGTATTTTCTGATCATCACGGCTGCGGTCTCTTTGGTTCTGGCGGCCTGGTATGTCTGGAGACGTGCTGAGACTCAGATTCCCTTTGGCCCGGCTTTATGCATTGCGGCCTTCGCAACATTCTTGTGACGCGAAACGGGTTGGAAAAGCTGGTAAAAAGCGCAATCAGTCTGTTGTCGCCTGGGAGCCATTTCTGATAGCATAGTGGTGGGAAAAGCCTTAAAGCTTGACGGGCCTGAGTTTTAGACACGTTAATCTTAAGGTTACGAAGTTTTGTTCTGCCTAAAAAGTGGCGCTTTTTGACCACATGTCAGAACAATTGGGGAAGGGGATGCCCAAAATGGAATTGAGAACTGATCTTTTGCCGGGTAAAGGCAAGGCTGTCCGGGCCCTCTTGCTCGGAACGGCGGCAATGCTGGTCGCCTCTTGCTCAGAGTATACGGATTACGATCCCTCTGCTGGACTGCAAAAAGAAGATTACGAGCAACTCCTGAACCGCCGTTCGCCAGAACAGGGCGCGCAGATGGAAGAGCCGCCCATCCCCGATTTCCAACCTGTATTGGCGGCGCCCTCCGCGCCTGAACTTGCCGACGTGCGTCGGGTCTCTATTTCGGTGACCGATTCAACGCCATTGCGCGACATCCTCATTGAGCTGGCCCGCAAGGCTGGCGTTGATTTGGAAATGGACCCGCGCATCTCAGGCGGCATAATTTACACGGCCACAGACCGCCCCTTTGTTGAGGTTATTGAACGGATCGCCGAGTTGGGTGAACTGAGGTATCAGTTCCGCAACAACAGCCTGAAGGTCGAGCTGGATGAGCCGTATATTTCATATTATCGGCTTGATTACCCGGATTTGACCCGCACCGCCTCCAGCACCAGCCAAACCACAACAGATGTCAGCAACGCTATTCAGGGTGCTGGCGGTGGCAGTGGCACGAGCCAATCTGACGTGAGCGTCTCGTCTTCTTCAAACTCTGATTTCTGGTCCTCGGTGGGTGAGGGGATTGAGCAAATTCTTTCTGCGACAAACACAGAAGCACGCTCTAACGTTGATGCTCGCGATCAGGCATTTACGCCCTCCACCACCGCAGCGGATGCTGAGGATGAGGACAGCGATAGTGATACCCAGTCTCTTGTTGAAGGTGCGACCGGAGTCGAGGGATTAGAGAATCCTTTATTGGCGGATCGCGGCTCAAGTGGTGTTGGGGCCCGCTCGATCGGTCAGCCGACCCAGGGCGCAAGCATCCGCAGCGCGTTCTTCTCCGTCAATCAGCAGGCTGGCATCGTCACGGTGTTTGCCAGTCAAAAACAGCAAAAGTTAATTGCAGACTACATTGACCGCTTGCGCCGCTCGGTTCTGGCTCAGGTTCTGATTGAGGCCAAAATTGTTGAAGTGACCCTGTCTGATCAGTTCCGCACGGGCGTCGATTGGTCATCTTTCGGGGGGGTCGATCCCTCATCTGGCAATGCTGCCCAGGGGCCTTGGGCTGGTGACAATCAATCTCTTGATCTCACGTCCAACTTTTCCAGGAACGTGGCGACGGATTCCTTTCCAGACCCAACCATTGGCTTGATCTGGAACAACACCGATCTTGACCTCAATGTGGCGGTGTCTCTGATTAACGCCTTTGGCACAACACGCACGCTGTCGAGCCCCCGCGTGACCGTTGTGAACAATCAGACGGCCTTGCTCAAAGTTGCTGAGAACGAAGTGTTCTTTGAAATCAATGTTGAGTTTCAGCCTGCAACAGACACCTCCGCGTCTGTAACGACCTTCGATAGCCAGGTGCAGACCGTCCCTGTGGGGATTGTGATGGCGGTGCAACCGGCCATTGATCCGGACGGGCAGCGCATATCCATGAGCATGCGTCCCTCTATTACGCGTTTGGTCCGTCGCATCGAAGATCCGGGCGTGCAGCTACAACTGGCTCAAATTAACGCACAAAACGGCACCAATCTGGCGGTGTCTTCAGCTGTTCCGGTCATTGAGACTCGTGAAGTGGATTCCATCGTGACGATGGAATCCGGCCAGGTCGTGGTGATGGGGGGGTTGATGCAAGAGATTGCTATCAATTCTCGCGAGGGTGCGCCCGGCCTAATGGATGTGCCGCTTCTGGGCCGTGCGTTCGGTCAGGATGTGCGCGAGACAGAAGTTGTTGAACTGGTAATTTTCCTGCGCGCCACCATTGTTGGAGATCGCGATACGGTTCATGATGAAGACATTCGCCTCTATAACAAGTTTGCGCCTGATCCACGTCCGCTCGTCTTTTAAGGGGAGAGGGCGCGATCCGGTTCAGTCGTCTGAGACGCTGACCCAACTGTTTCAAGGGAGCACCGCTTTTCAATGATCGCAACATTGCGATTCGTTTTGTTAACCGCTTTAAGAGACCGGCTGTTTGCCGGTCTCTTTGCGTTGGTGGCTGTGGGATTTGCCATGGCCATTTACCTTGGCGATGCCGCGCTGGTTGAAAAAGGCCAGACGACGGTTGTGTACGCTGGCGGTGCAGCGCGCACCATACTCATTCTCGGTCTGATTATTTTTCAGGCATTTCATATTCAGCGCCTTTACGAAACCCGTGAAATCGAGGCCGTGCTGTCGCGCGCCATCTCGCGCGAGGCGTTCATCGTCGCCTATTGGGCGGGCTTTGCGCTGGTGGCTGTGTTGCTCGCGGCACCTATTATTGCTCTGGTGTTTCTCTTTCAGTCGTCGCTGGAAGGGGCGGTTTGGTGGGCGCTCAGCCTTGTGCTCGAAGCGTTTATTGTCATCGCCTTTGCCATGTTTGCCGGGATCACGCTGGAAAAAGCAGTGCCGGCTGTGTTTGCAACCCTTGGGTTTTATGGGCTCAGCCGCCTTATGAGCTTTTTTATGTCGATCAGCGAAGGGACCACCCTGGACGGGATAAACGTCATCACCGTGCCCCTCAGTGAGCTTGTTGCGCTGCTGGTTCCGCGCCTTGATCTGTTTGCCCAAACCCGGTGGCTGGTTTACGGCCCTGGTGACATCGACTCCCTGGTCATTCTGATCGGCCAGACGGTGCTTTACGTTGGGCTTCTGTTGTTCGCCGCCATGTTTGATCTCCGCCGAAAACGGTTTTGACCATGCGTAAACGTCTGAACCTGCGCAAAATTTGGGTATTCAATGTTCTGCTGATTGGCTTTGCTGTGGGGCAGGCGACGCTCTCGTGGGCCATCCGGGATGTCCGTCCGACGCTCGGCATTCTGCCAGACTTACCCCAACAGCAGGCCGCCGATGCCCTGGCGTTCGGGGATCAGCAGTTTCTTTATCGCTATCTGGCGCTGACACTCCAGAACGCCGGCGACAACGGCGGCCGGGTCACGCCGCTGAAAAACTATGACTACGACAAAGTGGTGGCGTGGCTGCGCTTGCTGGATGGGCTGGATCATAACTCCCATTGGGTCATCGCCATGGCCAACGGCTACTTTGGCCAGACTCAGACGATTGAAGATGTTGAGCCGATTGTCCGCTTTATGCAGGAAAACGTGGCCTACCGACCGGAGTTGAAATGGCCCTGGCTGGTGAATGCAATTCACTTGTCACGGCACCGTTTAAAAAACGACTGGCTGGCCCTGGACGCGGCCCGGCAGCTGGCAACCTACGATTACCCTGAAATGAACGCCGCCTCCTTGCAGATGCCGGCGCTGGTTCTGGACGACCTGCAGCAGTACGAGTCGGCTAAATACGAGATTGAAGCGCTGCGCGGTCTTGCCGGTCGAACCTTCAGGCCAGAGGAGAAAGCGTGGATGGCAGCTTTTGTTGATTTAATGGTCAGCCAGAGTGAGGCTCAAAATGGTGGTCTTCAGTCTCAAAAATAGGATTCCCGTAGCCACAAGATCCACTAAAAAGTGAGGCATTTAGGGCTTTTTGGTGTCGCCAATGTGCTATGCTAAGGATGGTGTGTATTCTCTAAAACACGCTGGCATTTGCTTAGCCTGTATGTTAGAAAATAAATGACTCGAGCAGCTATTCTATTGTTGAGAGCAATAAGTTCAATGCTCGCGTAACAGTTTTTAGGGGGACTATAATGTTAGGAATTACCCACGCAGGTAAGGCGGGTCAGTCAGGTTTTACCCTGATTGAAATGTCTATCGTTTTGGTAATTATTGGTTTGATCATCGGTGGTATCTTGAAGGGTCAAGAGATCATCGAAAGCAGCCGTCAAAAGAACGTCATCACACAAATTGACGCCGTGCGGTCTGCAATAAACACATTTGCTGATAAATATAACGCCCTTCCTGGTGATTATGGTTCAGCATCGACGCGTATCAGCGCCGTTCTAACTGATGGCGATGACAATGGTCTTATTGCCGCATCAGACGCAGCGGCTGTTATAACTACAGTCCAGAACACTGACGAAAACCTTGATTTCTTTAATCATCTGGCTGGAGCAGAGCTGTTGTCTGGCACAACGATAGGAACAGTTGGTACCGCATTTGGCGATGGCGCGGCATTGCCTGCTGTTGCAATTCCTGGTGCTGGCATGACCTTGGTTTATGGGAACCATAACGCCTTGACAACATCTCCACGTCAAACGCACTGGCTGCGTGTTCATAAAGATCCTACAGCTGCTATTACGACAGCTGCCGGTAGCGGGGCTTTCACGGGTAAGTCCCTATTCCAGATTGATCTTAAAGTTGATGATGGTGTTGGCTTTCAAGGCAATACTCGGCTTTTTGAGACTAACGCTGCATGTGCGACCGGAGCGACCGGTCTGTACGTTGCTCTCGGAAATGATCAGTTCTGTACTGGGTTTTTTGAACTTCTTCAGTAATTCCATTTCGCATAATAGTTATGAGAAAGAGGCCCCTAGAGGGCCTCTTTCTTATTGTAAGACTGATTTAAATCACGTAGCGTAAGGAAAAAGTACCGCTAGAGTTATTTTTACATTGATAACTCGATAAAACTTACGCTGTTGAAAAGCTGACTTTAAATACCTTGGGGGACGACAATGATCGGCATTTGCACACAAAATAAAAATTTAGCGCGTGGTTTTACGCTTATTGAGATGTCTATTGTTTTGGTCATTATTGGCCTGATTATTGGCGGTATCTTGAAGGGGCAAGAAATCATTGAAAGCAGCCGACAGAAAAACGTAATTACTCAGATCGATGCCGTTCGATCCGCTGTGAATACATTTGGTGATAAATACAACGCACTTCCTGGTGATTATCGTTTGGCGAATACGAGAGTTCTTGCTGGCCTGACCCCAGGTGACGCTGATGGTATCATCGGTGCTGCGACAGGTGTCACAACGCTGGCCAACTTGAATTCTGTGACGGGCGGTGGCGATGAGAACCCCCATTTCTTTAACCACTTGGCCGCAGCTGAGCTTTTGTCTGGCACAACCATTGGCGGTGCGACAACTACATTTAATGACACTTCTGCTTTCCCAGCCACCGCTATTCCTGGCACAGGTATGACGATGGCATATGGCCCCCATATTCCGCCAGCTAATACAAACGCAGCTCGCACCAGTCACTGGTTACGTATTCATAAGAATGCTGGCGCGGGCATCACGCAGAATGTTGCAGGCGGCGCATTTACAGGTAAGTCCCTGTTCCAAATTGATCTCAAAATTGATGATGGTTCAGCTGGTAATGGATCCACGCGTTCTGCTGGTGTCACCTCAGCTGATTGCTCTACAGCGTATAACGCGCTTGGTAACTCACAGGAATGTGTTGGTTACTTTGAATTGGTTAAGTAAGCTGAGAATAACGAACTGAGAAAAGAATTCGAAAGAGGCCCCCAGTGGGCCTCTTTCCACTTTTCAGGGTCGCTTAAATCTCGTACGATCAAGCTTATGGGGCAAGCTTTGCGCGTTTGGATGGAGGGTAACCTTAAGCGGACGTGTTAAGGCTTCAGTCTGCTGTTTTATGTTGGAGTCATGCCGCGTTTAAGTGGTACCCTCGTTAAGATAGCAGGCATTAAACTAGACGTGTTAATGGGGGATAAGCATGCTCGGCATATACACTTTGCCAAAGCGCAATCATCGGGGATTTACCCTGATCGAAATGTCGATCGTACTGATCATCATTGGCTTGATTATTGGTGGCATCTTAAAAGGCCAGGAAGTTATTGAAGCGTCCCGTCAGAAGGCGATCATTAACCAGATCGATGAAGTCCGCGCGTCTATTAATACCTTTGCAGACAAATACAGCGCCTTGCCCGGTGATTATTTGCGGGCTACGGAGCGTCTTCGTCCCGACATGATTGATGGCAGCGGCGATGGCATCGTCGGTGTTGGTGATCTTGATGGTATCAGTGAGGTGGCGAGCGAGCCGTCTAACACGAGCGAATACGTTGAGTTCTGGAATCAGTTGGCGGCGGCCCGCCTTATTTCTGGAACACGCATTTTAACCAATTCAACGCCGGATTTCTTTGGCGAAGGTAGCCCGTTCCCAGAATCAGATATTCCAGGCTCCGGCATGACGGTTGTCTATGGCAACTACGATGTTGATACAAATATCGAGCGCCGGACGCACTGGCTGCGCATCCAAAAAGCCCTCGGCGAGGTCGGTCGGGCCACGGAGTCTATGTCCCCCAAAATGATGTTTGAAATTGATGTCAAAATGGATGACAGCATCGGAACAGACGGTACCGTGCGTGTGGCAACCGGCAATGGCACACCCATAGGGTCATGCGTTGAAGATATCACTGGTGAGTACTATGCGTTTGATGACGAGGTGCAGTGCGTTGGTTACTTCGAGATGCTTGAGTAGCTTCTTGTTATCTTGCGCAGGGTCGTTTTTGCCTGCGCCATTTCTGACGGGCGCTTGAACAGCGCCCGTTATGGTTTGTGGGTCACTATATCTGTCTAACCAATGCTCAAAAGCACGAAAATGATAAAATCAAAAAACAGATTGTCTGCTGCAGCCATGCTCGGGTTCGGCGGTATAGAATTGATCATAAATATTATTCTGATTGGCATAGTCTTTATGCTTCTGCTGAAAGCAGAAGCTGGCATTGATTACATTGGCGGCATATTCACCGCGCGACGCATAGAAACGATTCAGCTGCTTGTGTTCAGCTATCGTGAAGATCATTCGTTTTTACCCGGCGATGATCCTTTGGCCCCTCGCCGTTTTCGTCGCGACGTTGCGCGCACCAAAACACTTTCGGGCACTCTGCGCGACCTCACCGATAACGGCGTTATTGATGGTGTTCTTCTGGACAATGACAATGAGGAAGGCGAACAATTCCGAGCCTGGCAAGATATGAGGTTCTCGGGAAAAATCGATGGTGACCCCGCGTTAACAGGCCTGGCTGCGTTGCCGAACAATCTCTTCGGTGGGGTTTATGCCTTTGATGGGGGCAATCTGGGTATGGAAAAAGGCTCACTTTGCTTAACGCGTCTGCCAGGTTTGACCGCAGATGTTATCGACCAACAACTAGATGATGGCGTTATCAATACCGGTAATGTGGTTTCCTCTTCCAAGTTGCCAGAAACCCCGGATCAAGATTTCGGTCACTACGATGAGCCTGATACAGAACCATACGACCCGGACAAAAGATACCTGCTCTGCACCACCCAATTGCCGCTTTAAGCCCTCGAAAACCGCCACAGAGTAGTATAGGATTTAACCCATAAATCCGGTCATCTAGCGGGGGGACTGACATAATGGACGGAAATCAAACAGACGCGCCAGCGGCAGGTGCCAAGCCAGCTCGTATGGGCGATCTTTTGGTCGAACGGGGATTAATCTCTAAAGACCAGTTGGAAGTCGCGTTCCAGGAGAAAGAGAAATCTAACAAGCTGCTCGGTGAGCTGCTCGTTGAATTGGGGTTCATCACCGAACAAGCCCTCTCCGCCGTACTTGCTGAAAGTTCAGGGTTCCAGCGCTTTGTGCCTGGATCAACGGTTGTCGAGGCAGAAGCCCTCAGTCATTTGCCCAAAGAAGCCTCGCAGCGTTATCGTGCGTTCCCGGTTGCTTTTGATGGCAAGAATCTCCGCCTGGCGATGGCGGATATTTATGACGTTCTCGCCATCGATAAGGTCAAACGCTTTTTCCCGGCAGGCACAGACATCACCCCCCTGGTGTGTTCCGATACCGAAGTCCAGCAGGCCATTGACCAATATTACGGCCACGAACTTTCTATCGAGGGCATTCTTCGTGAAATTGAATCCTTAGAGGACGGCGACGAAGAAGAGGAAATGCAATACACCGAAGAAACCGAAGGTGGGTATCTCCATCCTTTGGTGCGACTGGTCAATGCCATTCTTTTGGATGCCATCAAAATGGGTGGGTCTGATTTGCACTTTGAACCGGAAGGGAACTTCCTGCGTTTGCGCTATCGTATTGATGGCGTGATGACCCAGATCCGAACGTTGCACAAGCGTCACTGGGGCGCCGCCTCTCACCGGATTAAGCTGATGGCGGGTATGAACATCGCCGACCGCATGAACCCACAAGACGGACGTTTCACGCTGGAAGTCGGCAGCCGTAAGGTGGACTTTCGCGTGTCGTCGCTGCCGACCATTCATGGCGAAAACGTCGTTTTGCGTATTCTCGATAAATCCCAAGCCTTGGTCACCATTGATAAGCTTGGTTATACCGAACACAACTTTAATCTGATTGACCGCATGACCAAGCGGCCCGAGGGGATCATTATCGTCACCGGTCCAACGGGCTCCGGTAAAACAACCACCCTGTACGCCATGATGAATTACATCAACTCGCTGGATGTCAATATCATGACCCTGGAAGACCCGGTTGAATATGAGCTCCAACTCATCCGTCAGGCTCAGGTGAGGGAGGGCAGTTCTTTGAGCTTTGCTGACGGTATTCGTACGCTTATGCGCCAAGACCCTGACATCATTCTCGTCGGTGAGGTGCGGGATTCCGGGACGGCGACCATGGCCCTGCGTGCCGCCATGACCGGTCACCAAGTTTACACCACCTTGCACACCAACGATGCTGCGGGGTGTATTCCGCGTCTCATTGACCTTGGTCTCAAACCAAGCCTTATGGCCAATAATATTATTGGTATTATCGCGCAGCGGTTGGTTCGCAAGCTCTGTGGCAAGTGCAAAGAGATGGTTACTGCCACCGAGGAGGAGTGCAAACTTCTCAACGTTGACTCTGCTAATCCGCCACAAATTGCGCGGGCCGTGGGCTGTGATGATTGTCGCAAGTCTGGCTACAAAGGCCGTATTGCTGTCTCTGAAATATTACCCTTCAACGACGCCGTAGATGAGTTGGTGTTGAAGGAAGCGCCGCTATCACAGATCAAGGCCGCTGCGAAAGAAGCTGGTTTTGTGCCTATCGTTGATGATGCGACGACCAAGGTTTTGGCAGGAGTCACAAGCATAGCTGCCGCTATTAAAATCGTGGACTTCACGGATAGGCTTTAATCTATGGGTCAGTTTTCCTATCGCGCCATAAACAGTGCTGGGCGCACCGTTCGCGGTAAACTCAGTGCCAATAACGAGACAGATCTCTATCAGCAGTTAGAGCAGGTTAACCTGACCCTGATTGATAGTAAGGCCATCAAAGAAAAAGGTCTCGGTTCTGCGTTGGCCAGGGGTATATCCAATCGCGAAAAAATTCAGTTCTTTGTTCACCTTGAGCAGTTACAGGCTGCGGGCGTGCCGCTCATAGATTCGCTCACGGATGTGCGCGATAGCACCGATACGCCGCGGCTGCGCGACCTGACCTCTGAAATTCTCAGTGATGTCAGTCAGGGCGTTGCGCTTTCCACCGCCTTTGAACGTCATCCAAAAGTTTTTGGTGAAATGTATGCCTCGTTGATCGCGGCCGGTGAAGAAAGCGGAAATCTGACAGCCTCCTTTCAGCATCTGACGCGCCATACCAAATGGGATGACGCGATTAAGCAGCGGATCAAGAAGGCCGCGCGTTACCCGGTTATCGTGTTGATCGTGATCTCGCTTATGCTCGGGTTCATGATGACGTTTGTCGTGCCCGGTATTGTTGAATTTCTTAGGTCCAACGGCCAAGAGCTACCCCCTATTACTCTCGCATTGATCGCCACCTCAGACTTCTTTGTGTCCAGTTGGTATATTCTGTTGTTAACGCCAATCGTGATTATTGCGGTCATTTATACCGCTGTTAAATCGTCAGATCACATAGCCTACCTCGCATCCTGCTTTTCTTTGCGTATTCCGATTCTTGGTGATTTGTTTGCTAAGCTGGCACTTTCCCGGTTTTGTCACTTTTTTGCGGTGATGTTTCAAAGTGGGGTGCCAATTTTGCAGTGCTTGGAAACGGCCCAGCGTGTTGTTGCAAACCGATGCCTTGAAGAATCTATGAAACTGGTCAGGGAGCAAGTCCAGAACGGCGAACCTTTGTCGGACGCAATGCGAAATTCTGGCCAGTTCCCCAGCCTGGTCTTACGAATGGTCAAAATCGGTGAGGACAGTGGTAATCTTGGCGGTGTGCTGGACAATGTGACGGACTTTTATGACAAGGATGTCGATGAAGGTATTGACGCAATGATTGGTATGATTGAGCCCGCGATGACGGTAATCTCTGGTGTCATCATGGGATGGATCGTTATTGGCGTTATGGGCCCAATCTACGATAGTTTGGGGAATCTCGGGACTTAAGGTCCAGGTCTCGAAAAGGGGGAAGGACGCATGGCAAAAAGCCAATTCGTTCTCAGTGTTGGTGACGATAACGTCGTCCTAACGAGAATAGTAAATAAGAAGGTCGTCAACGCGTGGCTGGCATCGCCAGACCCACAGCTTGCCCATGAAGAATTAGGCGAGGCCTTCGCCGAAGACAAAAAAGCGCCTGTTTCGGTTTTATTCGATACGCTTGATCAATCTCGTGAAGAAGAAGAAATACCGAAGGTGAGTGTGCTCGACCGCAGAAAGGTTTTAGCGCGCCACATTAATATGGCCTTTCCAGGCAACAATCTTCGCGGTGCCAGGTTGATTGGGGACGGCAGTAAACCGCGCACGCTTCGCTACGAATTTGCGTCTGTTCCTTTAGATGGTCGGGTTCCTGGTTGGGTGGATTTTGTTGAAAGCCTGCCGAATGAAACCCGTGGATTTTTTGCGATTGCATCTGAGAATGTCGATATTGTGCAATCGCTCATGCCAGATGACATTCCCGACGTTGAAGAGGGTAATCACTGGCGGCAGATTATTGGCGTAAACGCCACCGGCGGTTTCCGTCAAATAATCGAAAAAAACGGCGATCTCTGTTTGACCCGTCTCACGGCTGCGCCGCCACCGGAAACGCCTCCGGAAGAATTCGCGGACATGATCTTCCGCGATTTTCAGGCAACAGTGACCTACATTAAGCGCCTTGGGTATGTTGCAAGTGACACGCTAGATCTTGTTATTTTAACGGCACCGGATCATCGCGAGGCCATGGCCAATATTGATTGGAATGTAGCCCGTACGGTGACGATGAAAACACCGCATGAAGCGGCTGAACAACTTGGCTTGGGATCTATTGGTCGGGAAGATCAACCCTTCTGTGATGTTCTGCATGCGGCCTGGTTTGCCTCAAAGCGTGCTCCCGCTTTACCGCTGACCCGGTCGGTTGCACTGGGAGATTCAAAAGATGACCTGCGCGATCTGGCCTACCTGGTTGCACCTTACGCGGCTGCTGCGAGCGTTGTTGGCTGTTTGGGATGGATCGGCTGGACGCTTTACCAGACCTCAACTGTTCAGACCGATAGCGCCCGTCTCCAGTCTGAACTAAGTTCAGCTAAGACTGTGTTAGCCCAGGAAGAGGCCAAGCTGACAACGTTGCCCTATGACGCGGCAAACATGCGTAATGTCTTCGATGTGCTCGACTCAATGAATGCAGGTGAGATTGACCTGACGCCTGTTCTGAATGGATTATTTACTTCACTTGATAGCGATGCGGTCGTCCTGGAACTGGTGTTTTCTACTCAGAGCGACGCGCGCACCACGTCTGTCTATACTGTCGATGTACGCATGAAGCTTGATGACCTTATTACCACTGCGGATGAAGCTGTTCAGGTGGCCTCTGCGCTAGAGACCCGATTAAAAGAAAACTTTGTTGAGGGATTTCAAGTGGAGATGACGGTCGAGCCCGTCGCGGCACAGTCAGAAGAGGGGTTGTCAGGCGGTCTGTTCGAAGCAGAGGCATCAGCCGGTGCGACTCAAGGAGGTCGTGCGGATGAGGCATTCTATACTGAATTTCGAATTGCGAGGGTTGGACAATGAAGTGGTCTGAAATTCCGATACCCGTCCTCGTTTCTAGCGGTATCATTGTATTTTTTCTGGTGGTCTTTGTTGGCTCCTTTCCGTTTCTCACCAGCAATTTAGAAGAAGCGCAGTCAGATAATCGGCGTCTGCAAAACGATCTGAGGTCAACTCAATCGGCCATATCACGCGCTCAAGACGATTACACATTTGTGGTCGAAAATGAGCGCCGATTCGAAGAGGCCATGGCCAGCGATGAGATTGTTCCTCATACACGCCGTGCGGCGGCCCGCCAAATGCAAACCGTTGCCTTGGAAAACGGATTAACGGCGCTGAATTATAATTTCGCCGTTGCCAGTGGAAATCGTGGACGCAATGAGTCTTCTGCGAGTGCGACAGATGGCTACACGCTGCACGTTGAGAATATAGATCTTGATGTCGGCGCGCCGCTCGATCGCCCGATTTATGCTTTTATTGAAGATCTTGTGCGCAGCATCCCAGGAACGGCCATTATTAAAGAGTTCGAAGTCCAGCGTGCTGAGAACATTTCAACGGAGATGTTAAATCGCGTGGCAAAGGGAGAAAATTCAGGAATTGTCTCAGGGACCATGCAGTTTTCTTGGCGCACAGCACAGGCCAATAAAAAGGAAGATCAATGACTATTTTTGATCCGAGCCGGATGGCAGCGCGCGCGGGGCTTTTGGGGCTGGTGTTGACCCTTGCCTGTGGCCCGGTTTTCGCCCAGGAGAGCGCAGAGGGTGCGGAAGATACTCTGTCCGAAGCTGAAAGCAGTGTTTTCGGGGCCTCAAATGTTCCCGATACGCTGATGTTCACCATTGATGAACTGAATGAAATTCAAAGCCGTATTGCGGGCGGGGGCGTCACTGAAGAAGTGATGCGCACGGAAGCGATCGAGCAGGCAAATTTATTCCTGTCATCCATTCTCTATTTTGGGCCGCGGGAATGGACGATTTGGGTCAATGGTTTGCCTATTGGCCCGGGTGAAGAGGTCGACTCGTTTGAGGTGGTCGATATCGATTCTTCTCACGTTGAGATGATCGTTCCGCTCAGTGCGACGGGTATGAGGCCGGTCCGCCTGGAGCCCAATCAGACCTTTATCAGCCAAACTGGACTTGTCTTGGAAGGACAATGGGATTGACACCTGAAAGTCTATCTCCGCTAAGTGTCTCTCGTGTGTCAGCGTCCTACGGTAAAACACAAATTCTGACGGATATTAGCTTTCAGTTGAAGGCTGGCGAGGTCTTTGGGCTTATTGGTTTGAATGGTGCGGGGAAGACGACTCTTATCAGGTCGATTCTTTCGTTAGGCCAGTCTATCGGTGATGTTGAGTTCTTTGGTCAGCCGAACCACGTTGCGTCTTCGCGCCGGAAAATGATCTATCTGCCCGAGAAATTTATGCCGGCGCCACAGTTGAGCGGCTGGGAGCATCTGTCTTTGGTGCTTCGCTATTTCAACCAGCAAGTCGACCGTGACCGCGCCGAGCACATCTCAGAAGGGCTCGGGTTTGATACCGCCGCTTTGAATCGTCGCGTGAGGACCTATTCAAAAGGCATGGGACAAAAGCTCGGGCTGATCGGTGTTGTGCTTGCAGACGTGCCTTTGATGATTCTTGATGAACCGATGAGCGGTCTCGACCCGAGATCTCGTGTTCTTCTCAAAGATCGTCTTCTTGAGGCGCGCGAACAGGGCCGTACCGTGTTTTTCAGTTCTCATATTCTTGCAGATATTGAAGAAATTTGTGACCGGATTGGTATTATCCACGGCGGTCGGCTTATCTTTCTAGGTTCCCCAGTTGATTTTGTAACGCAATCAGATGCCACGAACCTTGAGCGGGCCTTTTTGTCTGCCATTGATAAAAGCGAGGCGGCTGAGACCGGAAAGCCTCAAGCCGTCTGAGATTTTAGTGGTTGGCTTTCTATCGCTTATAAAGAAAGTTTCGACGTATCGACGTCTTTCAGTCCGCCGCCCTCTCCTCCTGAAACTTGGGCCTGCTTCATCTGCAGTTTCAAATCACCTGCGTTGTCGGCTTCGCCAATCGCTGTTTCTTCTGAAATCTCACCGGCTTTCCAGAGTTTGAGAAGGGCCTGATCAAAGGTTTGCATGCCGTTGTGCTCGTTCTCAGCCATGATCTTTTTAAGCTCTTTGACTTCGCCCTTGCTGATCAGCTCCTTGATGTAGCCCTGGTTCAGAAGAATCTCCAGTGCGGCAGATCGACCACCAGAAATCTTTCTGATCAGCCGCTGCGAAATGATGCCCTTCAAGTTCAATGACAAGTTCAACAACACCTGATGGTGCATTTCTTGTGGGAAGAAGTTCACCACCCGCTCAATAGCTTGGTTGGCGTTATTTGCATGAAGTGTGGCCATGGCCAGATGGCCCGTCTCGGCAATATTGAGAGCATGTTCCATTGTCGTCATGTCGCGAATTTCACCAATCAGAATCACATCGGGATGCTGACGTAATGTGTTTTTGAGCGCGATATCAAACGAGTCTGTATCAACGCCAACCTCGCGTTGCGTAATCAGGCATTGCTTGTGCTCATGCACAAACTCCACGGGATCTTCGATGGTGATAATATGCCCCGGGGCCGCTTCATTGCGGTGGCCGATCATTGAGGCGAGAGTTGTAGATTTGCCCGAGCCCGTGCCACCGACCACAAAAATCAGGCCACGCTTTTCCATGACAAGATCACCAAGAAGGCTGGGTAGTTTTAGATCCGCCAACTTCGGAATCTCAGTCCGGATAATACGGGCGACAATGCCTGGCATTTGCCGTTGTCTGAACAGATTAAGACGGAAGCGGCCAACGCCATCCATGACCAGCGCCATATTAAACTCACCGGTCTCGTCAAATTCCGCTTTTTGTTTTTCGCTTAGGAACGATGAGATAATGCGGTCAACATCGTCGGCTGATAGCGTTTCCCCCACCCTTTTAAAGCCATCGTCCCCGCGCAACATGGCGGGCGAATGAGCCGTGACGTAAAGGTCAGACCCACCAGGTCCGGCCAATTCTTTCAACCAACTCTCAAATTGAGCATCTGCCATGGTCGTGTCCCCCTTCAGATAGAGAAGACCCTCTTGCGGGGTGCTTTCTCCGAAAATTGTGAATTAGAAGTTAGTCTTAGAAAAATGATTTAGATTTTTTCGGTGCAGTTTCAGCGGCAGGGGGAGGTGTTACGGGCGCTGCGGGCTTCGGTGCTGCTGGTTGTACAGCTAAAGCATTAGCGTCGTCATCGCTCGTCATGGCAACAACATCAGCGGCTTCCTCTTCGCCAATTATCCCTTGCTCTGTCAATTGCTTCAACGCTTCATCCATGGTCTGCATGCCATAGCGTTGCCCCACTTGAATCATTGAATAAATCTGGGGAATCTTCGCTTCACGGATCAGGTTTCGTACCGCCGAAGTGCCAACCATAATCTCGTGCGCAGCCACACGGCCGCCGCCTTTTTTCTTCAGCAGCACTTGGCTGATCACGGCCTGGAGTGATCCGGCGATCATCGCCCGCACCATGCCTTGCTCACCGGCGGGGAACACGTCGATAATTCTATCGACCGTTTTGGCAGCGGAACTGGTATGTAGCGTTCCCATCACAAGGTGGCCGGTTTCAGCGGCTGTCAGGGCCAGAGAAATGGTTTCATGGTCGCGCATTTCGCCCACAAGGATGACGTCAGGATCCTCGCGCAGGGCGCTCTTAAGCGCCCGTGCGAAAGAGCTTGTATGGCGTCCGACTTCACGGTGGTTGATCAAGGCATTCTTCGAGGAATGTACGAACTCAACCGGATCTTCGATGGTCAGAATATGCCGGTCCGTATTGGCATTCATGTAATCAATCATGGCGGCCATGGTGGTTGATTTGCCTGAGCCTGTTGGTCCGGTCACCAGCACCATGCCGCGTTCGGTTTCTGCGAACCGCTTGAAGATTTCCGGGGCGTTCAAGTCTTCCAAAGACGGAATTTTTGTTGGGATCTCACGAAACGCCGCCGCGGCACCGGTTGTGGTGTTGTAAGCGTTGACGCGGAAGCGGGATTCTTCACCATAGGCAATGGCAAAATCGATTTCTTTTTCTGACTCAAAGTCCGAGCGCTGCTCCTCGGTCATGATCGAGTACAGCATGTTTTTAACGGTGTCGGGGTCAAGCTCGCCGGTTTTGATCGGCTTCAGCCCGCCGTCAATGCGCACCATAGGTTGTTTTGCGGAGACCAAATGCAGGTCAGAAGCTTTGTTTTTCTGGGCAAAGGCCAGGAGTTCAGTAATTTCCATGGAAGGGCTCCCCTTGGTGTCTTCTTTAATGGTGTTTATCAAATCAAGTGCTGGCTAGATGTATCACTACTTAGGTGCGCCGCCAGTTATCTGCATAACACGTTATGGCGGATCACGATGTTGGTTCGGTCACGTCTGTATGGATGGTCTACATTTGGGCGCGTAAATACCGCGCCCGTGCCCGCACGCCGTCCACTGACGTTTCAATAAAGATCGGCTGAAGCTCAAACAGCCGGATGAATTCACCATAATAAGCGACGGCCTGTGTTGGCCTGTTCAGGCGGTCAGCCAAAACGCCAGCGTTGAGGTGATACAAGGCAATATCCGGTGCGCGCTGAATGGCGGCCCCCATGTAGGATAAGGCTGAGTCGTCTTGTCCCATCTTGCCTTTTAGGTCGGCCAGCATGGCCAGCACGGCAGGCTGATCAACACCGGAATTCGCCAAGAGTTCCAGACGGGCTGTTGCATCACCGATGGGCATGGCAGCCGTTGACTCCAGCACCCGCGATAAAATGGCATCGTTCTCTGGCTCGTTGATGAGAAATTGATCGTACGCCGCTTCCGATTCTGGTATCCGCCCGAGGCGTTCGCTGGTCATGGCAATGCCGAGCAAGGCCAAGCGGTCATTTTCTTTATCTTTTAAGATCGCCTGGTATTTTTTCAGCGCTTCTGGGTAGCGCCCGGCGGCAAAATCCTTAACCGCGCGATGGTAAGGCGTGTCTGTGTCTTCTGCCAAAACCGCATTCATAATCAGGCGGCGAGCATCATCGCGCCAGGTGGTCAGAACTTTGTCGCGATAATCGGCCCGGCGTCCATCATCCGAACTGTGATAGCGTTCGACCGCCTTGGGCCAGGATCCTTGCAGGCGATGCAACTGGCGTAAGTAAGACGCGCCGTAGGCGACATTACTCGCCGGTTCAAAAGCATCGTCGAGGGAAGCAAAGGCGTCCGGGTGGTAGCGCAAATTCACCTGCATACAGCCCACGTCGATGCTGCGCAGGCCGTCTTCAATCAAGGCCCGGGTGGCGGCAACGGCGTCTTCCTTGCTGTCAAAATATTGCCCTTCGCCTGCAGCATTAATGGTCCATGGCCAGGCGACGCGGGTTCCGTTTTGACCAACACCGCGGCCAGATTCAACCAGGGAAATCGCGGCCAGTAAGCCCTGTGGAATGCGTTGCAGGCGCTCGTTGGCTTGCACATAGCGCTGGCACACCGCCGCATCTGCGGCTGAGCCCCCAGCCGAACCCATGGATTGCGCCGCCACAGGTGCGGTCGACACGGCGGCCAAGGCGCAGGTTGCGGCCCCGGCAATAACCGCTAGCGTATTGATTTTACGTGATAAAATGCGCTTGCCCATGCAGGCTGTCCCCCGTCAGCTCAGGCGTTGCGTATTCCTGTGTTGGAATCTCTCACCGAGCCTAAATGCCCCAATATTAAGGCCCTAGAGTGCCGCCAAATGAGGCAGAAGGCAAGGGAAAGGCTGAGGATACGTCGCTCTTGGCCCGGCTTTCAAACCACAGAAAAATTAAGGGTTGCCGCAGGCTCCGTCGCCGCATTGAAAGACCAAAACAGGACCCGTTTTCCAGCGGACGATATCATCGAAATAATCATCTGTAGACAAATCGACAGGGTCACCTTGGTGGCAGGGCGTTAGGCCATCACAACTGCCGTCATTATTCTGATCTTGTACGGTGTTGGTCGCAGTCTGAGCATTTGTACGAGTAGCACCATTTTCTGAAAAACCGCCGCTCGTGTCCGGGCCGTGGCTGATTAAAACATAAGCAGCGCGCTCGGTTATGTCAGTGAACGCCGTCGGGTCTGCGTTTTCGAGATCAAGGCAACCATCTGGAAATATTACCGGGCCAGTACCATTGCGGGTGAGCCCGCCTGCTGCAGAATTGTCCGCATTCGCCGAATTCTGTAGATTGTCACAGAAAGTTGTTACCCCACCAGCAGTCGCCGCAGCTGTTGATAAATGATATGTGATCTGAGTACCCCATTCATCTAAAACATCTGAAGGGGATAAACCTAAAGCGAGCCATGGAACCACGTTGTCAGAATTATTGCCGCGGCAAGCTGAAGCAGTGCATGCTGTTCCATAAGTTGCATCACCGGTGATTAGCGGAGCTCCTGGTGTTCCTGGGGCTGTCCCATCCGCCGGGCAGGGCAGGCAGCTGTTTTGAATGGCGTAAAGCAACAAGGCGTCTTCAATCTTAGTCAGGGTGTTTTCCGTCTGTGTGCGTTTTGCATTTTGGATCACCGGACCCAGCGCCACTAGTCCGCCGGACAGCAGCAGGCCAATCACCACCAGCACGATGGAAATTTCGATCAGGGTAAATCCCCGCATTTGAGTCAAATATCCTTTGGACGCCATGTCCAGTTCCCCTTGTCGTCGCACGGGATGCGCATATACAGCTGTCCCGCAGCCCCCACATTCCGCACCTAACGCGAGAATGTCCGTCATTCTTATAATATCTAACGGCTGAAACGTTCATTTCGCTTCAATTCAAACCGCAGTTTCGTCGATTCAGCCCCCTCACGCAAGGATTAGCATATGATTAGGGGCTTTGAGCACTGATTCTGCGCGGGTATCTGCGGAACTGTGAGGCGCACGGGCTTGCCTGTGCTAATAAGCGCTTATGTGGATCGATGTCGTTGATCTGAGAGACTTTTATGCTGCGCCGTTGGGTCGTCTGGCCCGCCGCGTGTTGCGGCGGCGTGTGCGCGATATATGGCCCGACGTCACCGGGCAGCGCGTGCTCGGCATTGGTTTTGCCACGCCCGTTTTGTCGCAATTTGATGAGGAAGCCGAGCGCGTGGTCGCCGTCATGCCCCCGTCCCAAGGGGTCATGCACTGGCCGGTTCAGGGCCCTGGGCGGGTCACGCTGGCGGATGACGACGCACTGCCGTTTCCGGATCGCATGTTTGATCGCATTGTGTTGGTTCATGCCCTTGAGGGCAGCGCGCATTTTCGCGATTTGCTACGCGAATGCTGGCGAGTTCTGGCCGATGGCGGCAAGCTATTGGTCATCGTGCCCAATCGGCGCGGCTTGTGGGCGCGCATCGAGCGCTCTCCCTTTGCCCATGGCCGACCTTATTCGATGACGCAAATTAGCCGCACCTTGCGTGATGCCTTGTTTGCGCCGGTTGTCAAAACCACGGCGCTGTTTTTCCCACCGGTATGGTGGCCGCTGTTTACGTCTTGGACTTTGGGGGTCGAGCGTATTGGCCGCCGCTTGTTTCCAACCATTGCCGGCGTAAATATTGTCGAAGCGACAAAGCAGATTTACGCAGCGCCCACCGAAGCGGCTGGCGCCCGCAGGTTGCGTGATTACATTCTGGTGCCCAGCGGCGCGTCACCAGCAGGGGCGACCTCTCGTTCTAAAGTTTCGCGTTCTCAAAGGGTGTTGAACCAATCGATCACGCGTGACGGCGGTTTTACTTAGCGGCGCAAAACAAAAATGGCCTGTTCGCTCAGTAAGTTGGCCATCGGACCCGTGGCGTCAAAGCTTTGCCGCTTGCCTTGACCGTCCAGCGCAAACCCGGCTTCAATGGTCATCCCTAAGTCTTTCACCAACGCCAGAAAATCTTTGATGGTGCAAAGGTGAATATTATCGGTATCGTACCAGGTTTCCGGCAATGTAGGTGTGTTTGGCATGTGCCCTTTAAGCAGCAGAGCCAGCCTCACCCGCCAATGGCCGAAGTTTGGGAAAGACACCACGGCATGGGTGCCCAACCGCAAGAGCGCTTCCAGCACTTCTTTGGGATTGCGGGTGGCCTGCAAGGTCTGACTTAAGATCACATAATCAAACGCATCGGCGGGGTAGTGTTTCAGGTCTGTTTCCAAATCCCCTTGGACCACGGCCAAGCCTTGGCGCACGGCCCCGGTAACGCGGGCCATAGATAATTCCAGGCCGCGTCCATCCACCTGTTTGGTTTTGCGCAGGTATGACAGCAGCATGCCATCGCCGCAGCCCACATCGAGCACCCGGCTGCCGGGTTTGATTTGGTCCGCCACCAATTGCAGGTCGATGCGGATGTTCTGCTGCACGTTTTTTTGCGAGGTATTTTGTGTTTGGGAGTCGGTCATCAACCCGCATCCTCAGCTTCATCCAAACCAATTGAGCGCGCGGCTCCATCCAAAAAGCCTTGCAGGGTGGCATGCAGTTCTGGTTCATCCAGCAGAAACGCATCATGCCCTTTGTCAGACTCAACTTCGACAAAACTGACCTTCGCCGCGTTGGCATTTAAGGCGTGCACAATCTCGCGGCTCTCTGATGTAGGGAACAGCCAGTCTGAGCTGATCGACATGACGCAGAAGCGCACCGGCGTATCTTTAAACGCATTGGCCAGATTGCCGTCATTTTCTTCGGCCAGATCGAAGTAATCCATCGCGCGCGTGATATACAGATAGGAGTTGGCATCAAACCGGTCCACAAAGGTCGAGCCCTGGTGCCTTAGATAGCTCTCCACCTGAAAATCAGCGTCAAAGCCATAGGTCAATTTTTCTCGGTCCTGAAGCCTGCGGCCAAATTTTCTCTGTAACGCGGGTTCCGATAGATAGGTGATGTGCGCCGCCATTCGAGCGACGGCCAGGCCACGGTGCGGCGTTGTCCCTTCCTCCAGGTAATTGCCCTGCCGCCAATCCGGGTCGGCCATAATGGCTTGCCGCCCCACTTCGTCGAACGCGATGTTTTGTGCGGAATGTCTGTAAGACCCGGCAATGGGAATAGCGGACACAACACGCTCTGGGAATCTGTGCGCCCACTCCAGGGTTTGCAATGCGCCCATGGAGCCGCCGATCACGCAGAATATTTTTCCGACACCTAGCTGATCTAGCAGCCGGGCTTGGGCCTGGACCATGTCGCGAATGGTGATGACGGGGAACCGCAGCCCATAGGGCCGCCCGGTGTCTGGATTGATCTCTTTCGGGCCGGTGGACCCTAAGCATCCCCCCAGCACATTGGTAGCCACGACAAAATAGCGATCTGTGTCGATCACCAGGCCAGGGCCCACCAAATGGCTCCACCAGCCCGGACGTCCGCTTAACGGGTTGATACCGGATACAAATTGATCACCGGTCAAGGCGTGACAAATCAGAATGGCATTCGACTTGTCAGCATTTAATGTGCCGTAGGTCTGGTAAGCGATTTGGACCGGTGCCAGAGAGACGCCAGATTGCAGCACAAGGGGGCCTTCCAGGGTCATCCTGGGGGCCAGAATATCTTCTGAGCCAGCTTGGGCGGTGTCTTTACCAATCACGAGTCAGGTATCCAATGGTGCATGTTATGTGTCGCAGATGTGTTGCTGAAACAGGCAAAACAGCCTTAAGCGACTGCGCTGTCAATGTTTTCTTTGATTTCCCTTTGATTTCACATGGTCATGCAACTAAGACTGAGCCGTTTTTTAGCCACCTTTGAAACGGATTAGGCATCATGGCGCTTCCTCAGCCCCGCGCCGGACTCATGGACATTCCGCTCTATGAGGGCGGCAAGTCGAGCCTCTCAGGGCGCGACAGGGTAATCAAACTGTCGTCGAACGAATGCGCGCTGGGGCCAAGCCCTGCCGCGCTCACGGCTTATGAAGCAGTGGCGTCTAAATTGACGCGCTACCCGGATGGCCATGCCAATGACCTTAAAGCGGCGATTTCCGATGTGCATGCGTTGTCCGCAGATCAATTGATTTGCGGTGCGGGATCAGACGAACTCTTGGGATTGGTCTGCCGCGCTTATGCGGGTCCGGGCGATGAGGTCATCCACACCGAACACGGCTTTCTGATGTACGACATTTACACGCGCAGTGTGGGAGCGAGGCCGGTGGTGGTGCCTGAGATCGACCTGACAGCCGATGTCGATGCCATCTTGGATGCGGTGACGGGGGCGACCCGCATTGTCTTTCTCGCCAATCCCAACAATCCGACTGGAACCGTTTTGCCGTCCTCTGAGATCACACGGCTCAGAGAGTCGTTGCGGGACGACATTGTGCTGGTGATTGATGGCGCCTACGCTGAGTTTATGGATACGGCGGGCTATGACGGTGGCCGCGCTCTGGCCGAGCAGACAGAGAACACGGTGATGACGCGCACGTTTTCTAAAATATATGGTTTGGCGAACTTGCGCGTTGGCTGGGCCTTTGCGGCCCGGTCAATTATTGAAGCGCTGGAACGTCTTCGCAGCCCCTTCAATATCAACGGTGCGGCGCTCGCAGCGGCGACAGCAGCCATGCGCGATGTCGATCACACCCGCCAGGCTCAGCAGCACAACACCAAGATGATGGGGGTTGCGGTGCAGCGTTTGCGTGGTCTCGGTCTGGACGTTACAGGGGAATGCGGCAATTTCGTCCTCCCCAAGTTTTCGCAACGGCCGGGCAAGACCGCCCGAGACGCGGATGCCTTTTTGCAGGGCGAAGGGATCATCGTGCGGCGGGTTGAGAATTATGGTTTGCCGGACCATCTGCGCATCACGCTTGGCACGGAAGAAGAGGTTGATGCCGTTCTCTCGGCGTTGGCGCGGTTTATGGAGGGGCAAAATGCCTGAACCTCAGCACGGTAAACCGATGTTCGAAAAAGTCGCTTTTATCGGTATTGGTCTTATAGGCTCCAGCATGATCCGGCGCATGGCGGCGGATGGCTTGGCGAACGTGTTTGTCGGCTGCGCCCGGTCCGAAGCGACCCGCAAAGCTGCGATCGATCTTGGTTTGGTCTCTCAGGCATTTGAAGACCCGGCTGACGCTGTTGCGGGGGCGGACCTAATTGTGTTGGCCACGCCAATCGGCAGTTATGGTGCGATTGCCAAGGCCATTGCGCCCGCCCTCAAACCAGGGGCTATTGTGACCGACGTTGGTTCGGTCAAGCAGGCCGTTGTGGAGGCTGTGGGGCGGCATTTGCCGGAACCCGCATACTTTGTGCCGGGCCATCCCATCGCGGGTACGGAACAGTCTGGCCCGGAGTCGGGCTTCCCGGAATTGTTTGAAGGCCGCTGGACGATTTTAACGCCCACCGCGCATACGGATGCTGCCGCCCTGCTGAAGGTTACCGACCTGTGGACGGCGATGGGTGCGATGGTCGATAACATGACACCATCTCATCACGACCGTGTCCTGGCCATCACCTCCCATCTGCCCCATTTAATTGCCTACACTATTGTGGGGACAGCCACGGATTTGGAAGACGATTTGCGGCAAGAAGTGGTGAAATACTCCGCCTCCGGCTTCCGTGACTTCACCCGTATTGCGGCCTCTGATCCGGTGATGTGGCGTGATATTTTTCTCAACAACCGGGAAGCCACTCTGGATGTGCTGCAGCGGTTTTCCGAAGACCTGACCGCCTTGCAGCGGGCGATCCGGCGCGGCGAGGGCGAGGTTCTGGAAGACCTGTTTAAACGCACGCGCAACATCCGGCGCGGCATCATCGATGCCAAACAAGCCGAATAGGGAGGGGGCTATGATGACAGACCTGACGCTTGTGATCGCCAATAAAACCTATTCGTCGTGGTCTTTGCGGCCCTGGCTGGCGATGACTCACTTTGGGCTGACGTTCGAAGAAATTGTGATTCCGTTGCATCAGGACACAACCTCAGCGGACATTCGCAAGCACTCCCCGGCGGGCAAAGTGCCCGTGCTGCATCAAGGCAGCATCACCGTGTGGGAATCCCTGGCGATTCTGGAGTATCTGGCCGACGCGTTTTACGACAAACCGTGGTGGCCGTCTGACCCCCATGCCAAAGCCCATGCGCGGACCCTTGCGGCAGAAATGCATGCCGGGTTTGGGGCCTTGCGCAAGGCCATGCCAATGAACCTGGGTAAATCTTATGACGCCCGCGCGTGGGCTGAGGATGTGGCGAAGGACGTGCAACGTGTTCAGGATATTTGGCGCGATGCCCGCGACAGGTTCGGCCAAGGTGGTGATTTCCTGTTCGGCGACTTCACCATTGCCGACGCCATGTACGCGCCAGTGGTGTCGCGGTTTAAAACTTACGCCGTGGATATGGATGACACATCTCGTGCCTATTCAGCCGCACTTTTTAATCTTCCGGCGATGCAGAAATGGATCGCTGAAGCTGCAGATGAGCCCTGGGTGATTGATGCGTACGGCCCGCCTGATTAGGGCGTAAGGTTAGCGTTTTTTACTGCCAGGTCAGGCGCGGCAAAGTCATCATGTCAAACGGTCCAATGGAAAGTCTTTGATCTTGCACCGAAAGTGGCAGGCTGATCTCGGCTCTGCCGCTGTTGCTTGAATTTGAGGAGAGCAGGTTGAGCACCATGAGGGCTGAGGCCGCCTGATTCCGGTCTAACAATCCTTGCTGTTGCATCGCGGTGAGCGTTTCTCCAAACCCTGTAATGCGTGTGGAAAAGGCGGCGATGGGCTGCAGATTCTCATCGAGGGCCAAGGTGCCATCACCGGCGATGGTCAACGGTGGCCAGTCTAAAAACACCCGCCGTACTTCAAGGGTTCCCCCATTGGCACGCCACGCCTCAATGGCATCTTGAAGGCGCCCGGGCTCTATGTTTCCAACCAAATCTGCTTCTAATTGGGCGGCTTTTATGGTGCGCGCAAATGGCGGGGCATTGATGGCCATGCGGATGTCGCGGCCAGATCCAGAGAACGCCATGGTGATATCTGCATTATTTTTCTCGCTTAACCCTAAAGACAGAACAAGCTGAACGGCACCCACAATCGGGAGACCCTTGGGATCAAGAAATTCTGCGTCCTGAAATAAGATATTACCGCGTTGCAGCCGTCCCACCTTATCAACGTCCAACACCATCTCTGTGTTAACGGTATTCAACACCCAAGGTGCCGTTGGCAGAACGGGAGATGCCAGCCTGTGCTGGCCCGAGGCTTTAATTTGCACACGGGTTAAATCCAGGGCAGAGGGTGTAACGGTGAGGGGGCTTGCGACCCAAGTCCAGCCGCCGTTCTTAGGGGGTGCGGTTACACTTAAATTCTCAATGATCACTTCTGGCCATCTTGGAAATCCATTGAACCGGGGCTCTTCCATGGAGATCGCCCAGCCAGCTTTGCGCTGTGCCTCGATCCACTCTGAGCTAAGCGTGCGGATGCCAAAGGCGAGTGATGCCCAGAGCGCCCCATACCCTAGGCTGCCGATTATCAGAACGGCAGTTGTGAGGGTGATCAGTGACTTTGAGGTGCTTTTGAACATGGTCGTTAAACTAGCATGGTTGACGGGCAGAATTGTGGCGCTAAAACCACTGCATGACATTTAAACAAACGACATTAAATAATTCTAACGCTGACTATTGGGTGTTTGGCTATGGCTCGCTGATGTGGCGGCCGGGCTTTCCCTTTGCGGAGATGGCCCCGGCCCGGCTGAACGGCTGGCGGCGGGATATGTGCATCCAGTCGATCCACTATCGGGGTACGCCGGATGTCCCTGGTCTTGTCAGCGGTCTAACCCCTGGCGGTGAATGTTTAGGCCGAGCCTACAAAATTAGTCCGGATGATGTGGAACAGGTCGTGGCGTATCTGGATGAGCGAGAACTGGTGACGGATGTATACTTAACGCAGCATCTTGATGTTGATCTGTTAGACGGGCGTTCGGTTCCCGCACGGGTGTATGTGGCCGACACCAACCATGATCAGTTTGCCGGGCATTGGTCCGTGACCGAAAAGATTAAGTACTTGCTCCAGGGAACAGGATCAGAAGGTCGCAGTATCGAGTATCTCTCCAACATCGTGGAACAGCTTGAACTGTTGAAGATTGCAGACCCGGGCCTCGTAGACTTGCTCCGCCAGGCCCAAGCGCTTGAGACTCCCTAGGCGAGTCTTCAGGCTCTTGCTAAGCCTTCTTCTTAGCGGCTTCTGTGCGGCGTTCTAGATCCGTTTTGCCGTCGTTCAAGCCAAACAATTCCTTACCCCAAAGTGTACCGTTGATGTCCCAAGCCAACGCCCGGTGCGCGGCACCGGCCAGCGTGTCTGAGAAAGCTGTATGCGCCGGGTTGCTGTCGGTCATGCCGCCCGCGCCCATGGCTTCAATCACACGTGTGGCAGCGCGCTTTGAGAGTGTTGCGACAAATGCGCCGTTGCGTTTGAACTTTAACAATTCATCGGGTTTGAGGTTGCGGTCGGCTTCAGCCGCCGCCCACATATGCTCGAGGTCACGGCGGTAGATAGAATACGCAGCATCAACTTCGGCTGAAGATTCGGCCGCGCGCAGTTGCAGGCTTTGAAATTCCGCGACCTTGGAGTTGTCCAGTGCAGCGCGCTCGCGCATGCCGTTCACGAAGTGATCCAGTGTACTCATGGCGCATCCCAGCGTTGGAATGGCGACCGAATATCCAAACACGTCCAGCATCGGCAGTTTGTAGACCGCGCTGGTGTTTAGTTTGCAGCCCGGTGAGTCCTTGGTGTTCAACTCGGCTACACGCGTCACGCGGTGCGCTGGCACAAGCACGTCTTCGACGATCACGTTGTTAGAGCCCGTAGCCCGCATGCCTGGTGAGTACCAAACGTCATCAATTGTGTACTGCCCTTTTTTCAGCAGCACCATCGCCATGTCTGGTGGACCGTCCCCTGTGAACACGGGGGTCATCAAAGACACCCAGTCACAGTGATCCACGCCTGAACACCACATCCATGTGCCCGAGACCAAAACACCCCCATCCTTTGGCGTGCCTTTTGATCCGGGTTGTGAAGCAAAGGCCGCGCCGACCAACGCGTCGGGGTTGTCTTCCCACACTTCTGCCTGGGCATCGGGTTCGTATTTTCCGAGCCACCAGTTGTGGCTGCCGATAATGCCGGATACCCAACCGGTTGAGCCGCAATGTTTGGCCAGTTCCATGGCCACGTCTGTATGGGCCCCGAAGGGCAGTTCATAGCCGCCGAACCGTTTTGGCATGCAGGCACGCAAGACTTTTGAATCGATCAATTCCGCGATGGTTTCGTTAGGAACAGAGCGCTTTTTCGCGGCATCAAAGCGGCGTTCGAAGATTTGTGGTCCGAGCGCGGCGGCGCGGGCAACCAGTTCTTCAGGTGTAGCCATCTCGATGCGCTCTTGAACGTGGGTGTCGGGGGCCATGTTTGCGGCTCCTTGTTTTTGAATGACGTCTATTCGTTATTTTCTTTTTATATGTGCCCGGATTTACCGGGATTCTAGGGGCAGAGCAACACTTGGCGATCCAGACGTTCGCTAAGGCCCTAATAGAGATTCGGTTAATACGCCAAGCTTGGCCATGCCATAAGGGCGGGCGCAGGTATCCCACACCATGGAGATATGTGAGCAGGCCGCGCCGATATCCGCGTTGGCTCTGTGCACAAAATTATCTTCATCGAGGCCGCGCGCGCCCATGGCTTCGGCCAGTCGCGTGGTGGCGCGTTTGGAAAGTTGCCCAACATAAGACGCATTGCGTTTCAAGCGCGCAAGATCTTCCAGTTCAAGGGGTGGGCCGCCATTCAAGGACTTCCGTATCCGTGCGATATCGTTTTCATACAGCAATCGCGCGCAGTCGATTTCGGCGGCTGACTCTGAGGTGCGTACTTGAAGGGTCGCATTCTCGGCAATCTTTTTGGCAAAAACGTCTGTCCTGGCCCCCATAGCTTCTGAGAACGACATCAAAGCGCCCTCTGCCAGCCCAAGGGCCGGAGCTGACACACAGTAGTTGATCGCCCCTTGAAGGGGCATGCGATAAACGCTACCTGGATTATTGGCGGTGCCGGGCGTGTCCAGTTGATTGATCTCGGCGTGTCCGATCACCCGATGTTCCGGCACAAAAGCATTCTCAATGATCAGATCGTTGCTGCCCGTGCCACGCAGCCCAACAGTCCGCCAATTGTCTTGGATTTGATAATCGCTTTTCGGCACCAGCATGAACCAGGCGTCCGGCGGTCCGTCTTCGCGGGGAATCCGCCCAACCACAATCACCCAGTCGCAGGCGTGAATGCCACTGGAAAACATCCAGCGCCCAGAAATTTTAAACCCACCTTCAACTTTTTCGGTGGTTTGATACACGGAGGCAAAAGCCGACGCCGATATGGCGTCTGGCGTTGTACCCCACACGTCGTCCTGAGCCTCCGGGGCGAATTTCCCCAGCATCCAATGGTGGGTGCCGCAGACGGAGACGATCCAGGCGGAGGAGCCACAATACTTCCCGACTTCAGCGCCAGCAGAGGTTTGCGCCCCGAAGGTCAGTTCATACCCACCGGCCCGGGCCGGCTGGCAAGCTTTGAGCAAACCAGCGCCAACCAAGTCAGCAACCGTCTCGTCGGGCAAGCGTCGCAGATCGTAGGTTTTCGCGCGGCGCTCCGCGAGCGTTGGTCCAAGCTCCCGAGCACGGCGGATCAGGTCTTGTTCCGTGACCGTCGATGTTGCGCCGCCGTCGGGTGCCATGCCCCAGTCTCCAAAAGATTATATCAACACAACAACTTTAGCCCGGATCAGCTTTGAGGCAAGAAGAGTCGGGAAATCAAAGAGACCCCTGTGTATCAGTGCTCCCAGAGCAACCGTTCACAATTCTCAGTTGTCAGCTCTCAATCTTCGCTCTGGCTCAAATGGGTCAAATCATCCGCGTGATCTTCCCAGTTCTGACCGTCGAACTCTTCAACTCTTATGTCGTCGAAGGTGCCGGGCGCGATGCAGCGCATGTTGATGCTGTATCCGTTCGGGTTAGAGCGTGGCACGTAAAAGGACTTTACACCGCACACAGAACAAAAGTGATGCTGAGCAACGCCCGTGTTGAAGGTGTAGGTGCTCAATACCTCTTGACCCTGCAACAGCCGAAACCGGCTGGCGGGAACAATCAGATGGATAAACCCGACCTTCGCGCACATCGAGCAATTACAGGATTGCACGGTCACCCGTCTCGGCGCTTCAAATGCGAAGGTGACAGCCCTGCAATGACATCCACCGCGATGCGTTGCCAAAGTGTTGTCATTCGTCGGGGATTTGGGGGGCGATGTCATGCGCCCTTCCAGATCGTCAGCATGAGTGCGGTCCTTGGCGGTTTACCCGTATCAAAAGCCTAACCGCCAGTAATGTCGTCCTCAAACGCTTTCACATCCTTCAAGCCCAGCTTGGTGTTGGTTTCTTCCAGCGAGGCCATTTTATCGAGCCAAGGGCGGGAATCGCCCGTCTCTTTCAAATGCGCCAAAAACTCGGACACTTGGCGCACGGCTATACGTGATGTGGTCGATGGCCAGATGGTCAGCTTGAAACCGATCTCTTCCAACTCTTTGGCAGAGAGAATAGGGGTCAGGCCGGTTTCACTCATGTTCGCCATTTGTGGGCCAATGTTGGCGTCGCAAATCTGATGAAGTTCTTCGAGGGATTTTGGACCGTCAAAGAAAATCATATCAGCCCCGGCGTCCATGAACATCTTGGCCCGGTCCATGGCTTCATCCATCCCATGTGGACCACGAGAGTCGGTGCGGGCGATAATCAATAAATCCGGGTCCATCCGGGCGGCGACGGCGGCTTTGATTTTGCGTTCAGCGACATCGCGGGGCTCAACAAATTTACCCGCCATATGCCCGCATTTTTTTGGCCAGATTTGGTCTTCCAACTGCACACCGGCGACTCCAAGGGATTCCATGCCTTCGACGGTCCGTTTGACATTGGCAATGTCGCCATAGCCGGTGTCACAATCAACAATCAGAGGAATCTCGGTCACCTGACGCATGGCGCGCACAGTGTCCTCTAGCTCGCCATAGCCGATGAGTCCCACATCGGGCACCCCGTAACGGACGCAAGCGTTGCCATAGCCGGTCATGTAGCCAACCTCGAATCCCGCCTGCTCAATCAATCTCAGGTCCAAGGGGGTGCCAGCGCCCGGGGCAACAATCATGCCGGGGGCAGCCATTAAATCGCGCAGTTTTTTCCGTTGGGGCAAGCTCATGGTGTGTCTCCTGTTGGCGTCACGAACAAGCGTCTGTGACGAGGCGTTCCATACACGCTCTCAGTTTTGGCGGGATAGGGGTAGGTTTATTTTCAGGGCGCGCGACAAACACATGTACGAAGTGCCCATGGGCGGCACAGTCTTCATCGCCTTCGACGAACAGGCCAACCTCATAACGCACAGACGAATTTCCGAGTTTGCCAACGCGCAAGCCTGCATCAATCACTTGCGGAAACTGAATGGGTTTATGAAAGGCGCAGTGGGTCTCAATCGCCAATCCAACGATGTCGCCGTTCTCGTAATCCAAGCCACCTTCGCGGATCAGATACTCATTGATGACTGTGTCAAAGAAGGAGTAATAGACCACGTTGTTGACGTGTTGATAGACGTCGTTGTCTTTCCAGCGTGTGGGAATCTTCAAAAAATGTTTGTAGCTGGAACGGGCTTCGCCGCGTTGAGTCATTGGTGTGTGTCCTGCACTGGGAGAAACGCCCGCATCGTATAACCGGGGCATCTCCCACGAGCAAGGTCGTGTTTCTAAAGGACCGGACTACATCTCCGCCAAAACATCTGCGACTTCGTCCGCATTGGTCATCATCGCGTTACGATGCCAGGGCATGGCGCGATAATCCCATTCCGGATCATCCTTGGCGGGTCCCACCATATTCATCGAGGTTGGACTATAAATTTGCCCGACGCAGTGGAGATAGGTGCGCGGGAGCCCTTCCCAGCCGCCGTTCTTAAGTTCTAGCGTGTCTGACCATTGGCGCGCAGGGTGTCGCGTAATTCTGCGCTTTAACCAGGCGATGTTCTCTTCATCGTCAGCCGGGACAACCATCTCGACGGGATAGTCTTCAAAGAAATCCATCTGATACCCGTCGACGAATTTTTTCTGGCGTTCAATCCAATAGTCGGGAAGGGAGCCGTCTTCTTTGCGGCTGACGCCACTGATGCGATCCCCATAGGGCACCAAGGCATCCAGAAACACGAGACGTTTGATGCGATCCTTCATGCGGTCGGCGACGCCAGTGATGGTTAAACCTGCGAAAGAATGCCCAACCAGAATAACGTCTTGCAGTTCTTCGTACTCAATGATGTTGGTAATGTCTGTGACGTGGGTGTCTAAACCAACGTCTGGGCTCATCAAATGCTTGCGGTCACCACAGCCGGTACAGGATGGCGCAAAGACTTCATGACCCCGTGCCGTGAGATTGCGGCGCACATCGCGCCATTCCCAACCGCCATGCCAGGTGCCATGCACCAACACGAAGGATTTACGTGTGCTGTCGTTGTTTTCTGTCGCTGACACGGCTGTGTTGGTCGTAAGCGCCGAGGCGGCAACGCCAAGTCCAGCGGCCATGGCGCGACGGGAAAGCCCGTTTTTGTGTGTGGTCATGCGTGCTTCTCCAATATGAAGGCAAGTCTTGAAGCTCCCCTACTTATTCGCTGAGACGAAGGTTTTTTTCAACCACATCCACCCTTTTGGCGTTTGTAGTTGGTGAGGTCGTGCGGTTTAGTGAAGTTTCAAACGTCGCCGTCTTTGACCTGCACGTCGAGCTGTTACAAGCTGTTCGGCCTTGCCACCGTATCCCGGCGCACTTTTGCGTCCTGTATAAACCGGAGGTCACGATGACCAAGTATTACGCGCTCGCACTGTCCCTAGCTTATGTTGCTGGTGCTGCAACATCACAAATCAGCATGATGGTTTTTGGCATCTAAATTCAGACGCTGGATGTCAACAGGGCCGCTCGACTGGAGCGGCCCTTTGGTGGCGACGTTCATTGCGGATATTTCTTAGTCGTCCAGTTCAGAATTCTTGCCGTCGCCTTTGCTCTGCAAAGCATCCAACTCGTCCTGGACGGTTTTCAGGACGCGCGCAATATAGGCGCTACGGCGCTCGCTGCGGATTTGATCGACATCGTCAGGAATGTCGTAGTGTTCGATCTCGTCGACTTTGAACAAGCCATGTTTCTCAATCAGGCGCTCGACCGTATCTAAGCGGTCCCGGGTGACGGAAAGTTCGCCCATCAAAGTCAAAACCATCGATAACAGTTTGTCGACGGTTGGATCTGCAAAGTATTGTGGCTTTTTGCCCTTGGCCGTGCGGGGCAGTTTGATTTTCTTTTGATCATCATTGGGCATTGTGCGTCCCATCCCTCAAAGTGTTTCTAGGTGTCAGTAAATTATTTGATGCCAATGGTGATGGGAAACTCAAACCCATCATCTGCGTAGGGGGTTTGATCTTCCATCCAGAACGAGCCAGCGGATTTAAGGTGAATGTTTTCGTCCTTAAATCCAGCTTTCCGGCACAGCTCTGCCATATCCATATCTCTCAACTGGGCAAAGAAGTGCTCGTTGTTGTTGTAGATTTCCCACTCGAACAAAAAGCCTTCGAGCGGCGGTTGCCCATGGGCCTGCGGCAGGTCCATGTGCATCATGACACCGCCGGGCTTGAGCAAGCGGTAAGATTCGTTAAAGACGTTTTGAATGGCTGTGCGCGAGGTTTCGTGCAGCAGAATATGTGACATCACCACGTCGAAACTTTCGTCTTCGAAGTTGGTGTGTTCTGCGTTCTGTTGGCTGAAGTGGACAGCCGCGCCCAAGGCTTCGGCGCGGGCGTGGCCATACCGAAGAACTGGCGCACCAACATCAATGGCATGACATTCCGCATCTGGATTCTGTTGTGCCCAATAGGTGATGGATCCGCCGATGGTGCAGCCCATATCCAGGATGCGCTTCGGCTTCATGTCGGGGAATTCGTTTTTGAAAAACCCATGGGTGATTTGGCCAAGGGCGTTGTTGCCGGTGCCGAGGCCACCCATAGAGTAAATGTAAGTGCCCCAGTCGTACATGGCACCTGCGGCCACATCATCTTCAATCTGATCGGAGTGATAGGCCCCTGGCTGCAAGTGAATGTCTGCCGCTACATGATACTTTGGTGTTTCCAAATCAGGGTCCAGCGTCAGTGATCCTTTGGTGCCAGCTTTGCGAGATTTCTCAATCAGGTCCGGAAGCTGACGCTCGACAGAATCGATGACTGAGTCCCAAATCATTTCCTGGCTGTTACGCTGCATCGCGCTCCAGAAAGCGTAATAAGGGTCATGGGTCATAACCCGGCGTACCTCATGCCGGGTTTCCGGTTCGCGGCCTTTTTCTTTGATGAACTGCGGCAGCACCCGGTTGTAGTACGTGGGGAAATTTCCAGGAAAGACTTTGCTGGCGAGGTGGATACGAAAATCATTCACGAAGGACTGACGCGACTCCTCATCGTGAATACGCTTGGCCAACATGTCATGGTTTTCGAGAGGTATCATCTATATCTCCACTGTAGACATCTTAAGAAGTATTGATTTCACCTTATCGGGCTCTGACAGAGAGGCGAGTCCTCTCCAAGAGGCGATCATCTGTTGGTCAGCAGGTCACGGCCACCCCTCAAGACTTCAACCGATTTGGCGCGGCGTGGCTTTGACCTTGGTCAAGTCGCCTCGGGGCTCACGTCGCCCTCTAGTCCTTCGCAGGCGCTTGCGGGTGCATGCGGAAAACCCGTTTCAGATAGGCTTCACGCCGCTCATTGCGGGCGTTTTCCACGTCTTCATTGGGGCGGTACGCCTCAATGTCGTCACGGCTGATGGTGCCTTTTTCGTCTAACAAACGCTCAATGGTGTCCATGCGGTCATAAACTACAGAAACCTCGGCCGAGAGCTCGAGGATAAAGGTCATAATTTGATCAATTGCAGGGTCTTCAAAAAAGACGGATCTCTTGCCTTTGGCGTCCCGGGGTAACGTAATTTTCGGTTGTTCGGTCATCTTTTTTCTCTATCCAAGCCTAGTATTGAGGCGCAGCCAATCCCAGTCCTTATGGCGCTGCGGGCGGTGGCTGAACCACGATTAAATCCGGTGGTTGAACCACGATTAAACGATGTCCCCCAGGTTCTATCAGAATCATTTCCTTTTCTGGAGGATAATTCTCCGCCGCTGCGGCTTCGTCTGGAGTCATCAGAACTGTATAGCCGCCAGCGACAGCTCGCTCGTATACAGAGGTAATATCGTCAACCGACAATGCAAGCGTGGTGGCGTTACGGGCGTTTGCCGCCGCATCAATGGTCATGCCGGGAGCACTCACGAGAACCATTGCACCCGTCTGGTTGCGGTCATTGAGCGCCAGCACCGTGATATCAACACCATCAGGTGCGCCGATGGCCTTGCGCAGGACCGGACTGTTGTAAACGACCCGCCCCCCGTCCTGCATGTTCAGGACCTCAGTAAAGAATTTAAGTGAAGCGTCTAAGTCTGCCACCGGCATGGTGGGGCGACGCAGATCAGCAATGGAGAGGTCTTCTTCTGCTTCAGCATAAGCCACACCTCCACAGGCGAGTGACAGAGCGAGGTTGATAGCCGCAAAAAAGCGCATGGAGTTTATCCTCTATACGGGAACGGTACCGGGATTGTACTCGAACAAGCCCATGCTTTCTTCGTTCTTATGTTTTGAATCGTCATACTTTTCGGGATGATCGCTTTGCAGACGTTCGCGGGCCGCGCGCGAATTCACAAGAACGCTATTGGCCCGCTCTTTCCGCGCCGCTTCATAGCGTGTCAGTGCTTCTTCAATGGTGTCTGACGCACCGAAGGCACGTCCCAATACAACGCCGTCCTCAATGCCCATGGCCGCGCCCATGCCCATAAAGGGCAACATCGGATGCGCGGCATCACCAACAAGCGTGACACGTCCCTTCGTCCATTGGTCCAACGGATCGCGGTCGTATAAGGCCCATTTGAACACTTTGTCTTTCGGAGCGGCTTTGATCAGGTCGCTGATTCGGGGATGCCAGTCGCCGAACTCTTCCATCAATTCATCTTGGCTAACGGGGATCGACCAGCCTTCTTCGTCCCACCCGTCACGGCGCACGAACGCAACGAAGTTGATCAAAGTGCCGTGTCTTACCAGATACCGCGTAAAGGCTTTGCGCGGCGCGATGGCCACGCCGGAGGCTGGGGTAACGAGATCGTCAGATAGATCGCCTTTGGTCACGATGCCACGGTAAGCCACATTGCCGGTAAATTTCGGGTCTTCCGGGCCGAACATGGCACTGCGCACGGCCGATCGAATACCGTCGGCCCCAATCACCACATCAACGGTGGCGGTGTTGCCATTGGTAAACGTGATTTCAATGCCGTCTTTGGTCTCGGTGTAACGGTCAAAGGCGTGGTCGAGCACCAGGCAGTCCGGGTCATTGGCGCGTGCGGCATCACAGAGAATCTG
The DNA here is from genome assembly GCA_040221475.1 of Rhodospirillaceae bacterium. Taxonomy (GTDB): domain Bacteria; phylum Pseudomonadota; class Alphaproteobacteria; order Rhodospirillales; family Rhodospirillaceae; genus WLXB01. The sequence goes on from JAVKEJ010000027.1 coordinate 93,942, forward strand.
GTGCAGGTCCGCGCGATGAATTTGATAATAATGTGCACCGTATTTTTGCAGCGGAATATCGCCGCGCTTGGTTTCCACCAAGATCTCACCCGTTTGGTAATGCATGATGGCTTGCGACGCTGGCACGTGCGCCTGTGCGGCCAGGGCTTTACCAACACCTACATACTCAAGGCCATGGGTAGAGTTGGGGCTTAGCGTTAACCCAGCACCGACTTCCCCCAGTTCAGGCGCAAGTTCATAGACGGTTGGCTTGAAGCCGTTTTTTTGAAGCGACAGGGCCGCAGTGAGCCCCGCCATGCCAGCGCCAATGACGGCAATACGTGTGTTTTTCATGGCCGGGTTCACCTTTACTTCTGCAACACCATTTTGGTGCACAGTGCGCGCATCATCCCCGCAGACTCAATCCGCTTGGTGATAGAAAACCGGTAAGTGGACGCTTCGCAGATGAAATCTCAGAGGGCCTTCAAATAGGCCAGCACGTCATCCATGTTTTTCACTTCTGCGTACTTGGCCTGGAGATCAAACAAATTGGATTCATGGGGGCGGACATCGCGATCCCCCACCGCTTCGCGGACGACAATGGGAATGAATCCCGATTGGCAGGCATCCAATGTGGAGGCGCGCACGCAGCCAGAGGTGCTCCAACCGGTAATCAACAAGGTGTCGACGCCGGCTGCCGTTAATGTTGATGCCAAGTTGGTGCCGAAGAAAGCGCTGGCATATTGCTTGGTGATCACAACCTCATCATCTTGCGGCTCAAGTCCCTCGACAAATTCACCCATGGGGCTGCCGCGGTCGAAGTTTTTCAGCGCCGGCACCTTGCGGTAAAACACACCACCATCAGCGCCGCCGGGTGTGAACTCCACCCGGGTATACACAATCATGATCCCCGCTTTGCGCGCCGCCGCCAGAAGCTGGCGCGCCGCCTCAGCGGAGTCCTCGACCCCGGCATACAACCCACAGTCTTTGGTGATGTAGGCCCTGGCAAAGTCGATCAGCAGCAGCGCGGGCTTCTTACCGAAGTCCAGCGCGCCACCGAATCCGGCCTTGTCGTAATCTTGGTTGAGGTTTTTCTCATCAGCCATGCTGGCAATCCTTCTGTGTATCTCTGATCATTGCTTGCAAATCAGATGATGCCTTTTTCTTTGTAATCACCGATTTGCTTGTCCGTCATGCCGAGGATGTCTTTGTAGACATGCTCGTTATGCTCGCCATGGTCTGGCCCGGTCCAGCGCACGTTGCCCGGGGTGCGCGAGAATTTTGGGAAGGTGTTTTGCATCTTTAGCGACCCAATGGTTTTGTCGGCGACTTCAATGATGGCTTCACGGGCTTTGAAGTGGGCATCTTCCAGCATCTCTGGGGCACGATAAATCAAACCGGATGGCACACCCGCTTCATCCATGGCGGCTTCCAATTCCTTGACGGTTTTGGTCTTGGTCCAGTCGTTGATCAGGTTGTCCAATTCGGTCTGGTTTTCACCGCGTGCATGGTGGGTCGCGTAGCGCGCGTTTTCAGCCAGTTCGGGTTGACCCATGGCGGCACACAAACGTCCAAACACGGTGTCCTGGTTGGCGGCAATGAGGAACTGCCCATCTTTGGCTTCATAGATGTTAGAGGGCGCGACCTGCGGCAGGATAGAGCCCGTGCGCTCGCGGATGTGGCCTGTCTTGTCATATTCACTGACCAGGCTTTCCATCATGGCAAATACGGCTTCATAGATCGCCGAGTCGACCACCTGGCCTTTGCCGGTGACGTGGCGGTTGTGCAGCGCCATCAGGGCGCCGAGGCAGCCGTATGTGGCCGCCAAAGTATCCCCGATGGAAATACCAGCCCGGCTTGGTGGGGTTGTTGGATCTCCAATTACGTAGCGCAGACCGCCCATGGCCTCTCCGACGGCAGCATAACCTGCTTTGTGGGCGTAAGGGCCGGTTTGTCCGTAGCCCGAAACGCGGATCATGATGATGGCTTCGTTGATGGCCGAGAGAACGTCATAGCCCAGGTTCCAGCGTTCCAGAGTGCCAGGGCGGAAGTTTTCCAGCAGGAAGTCTGACTTCTTAACCAACTCCTTGATGATCTCCTGACCTTCAGGGACGCGCGCATTCAAGGTGATGCACTTTTTGTTGCGGGCCAGAATCGGCCACCAGAGAGATTTGCCATTCACCAGTTCACGGCCCCATTGCCGCATCGGGTCACCCACAGTTGGCTGCTCGATCTTAATGACTTCGGCGCCAAAATCGCCCATCAATTGGCCGCAGAATGGTCCTGCCAAGAGTTGACCCATTTCGATCATGCGGAGCCCCGCCAAGGGGCCTGTGGCTTCTTGAGACATGGTGTACGTCCTCTCCCGATATGGCCCGGCTTTCGCGAGGCTTGTTTACTGTTGCTGCTGTTCGACGATTGCGCCTGCTTTAAGCATATTCCAATCTCAACGAGGATCAGGATAAAGCCAATGGGCGAAGGGTGAACAGCCCCCGTCAGGTGTTTAGCGACCGGCACGCGACGATTCAAGCATCCAGACACGCTCCAAGGCCCGCGAAAACTTGCAAAGGGAGGCGTCCCGACTAATATCCTGGTTACAGGCCAAGGTTATAAAACCTGGCCGAAAAGACGAGTCCACTACTTATAAGAGAGAGGTTACGCCATGACGCGCGCAGTCACTTTGGTTGAAGTTGGTCCCCGTGATGGCATCCAGGCTGAGCCCACCATTTTGTCCACTGCGGATAAAATCGAGTTTATCACCAGGTCGATCGATGCCGGCACCAAGCGGATCGAGGTCACCAGCTTCGTAAATCCCAAGCGTGTGCCCCAAATGGCCGACGCGGTTGAAGTGCTTGCTGGTCTGCCGAAAGACAGCGGCTGTTCCTTTATTGGACTCATATTAAATATGAAGGGGTATGAACGTGCCCGTGATGCTGGTGTGGATGAAGTCGGCTACGCCGTTGTGGCCACGGATACCTTCGCCACCAAGAACCAGGGTATGACCTCCGCTGAAACGGTCGCGGCCTGGAATGAGGTCGGAAAACTCGCTAAATCCGAGGGGGTTAAGGCGGGTGTCACCATCGGTGCATCTTTCGGCTGTCCGTTTGAAGGTGAGGTGTCTCCCGATCATGTGGCGGATATGGCCAAGCGCTGTGCCGAATCCGAGCCTGTTGAAATCGCCCTGGCCGACACCATTGGCTGTGCCGACCCCATTCGCGTGACTGAGTTGATCGGTAAGGTCAAAGAGGCTGTGCCCGGTATGCCTATTCGGGTGCACCTGCACAACACCCGCAACACCGGCCTAGCTAACGCTTATGCGGCTGTTGAAGCGGGCGTAGACTTTATCGATGCTTCTACCGGCGGTATTGGTGGTTGTCCGTTTGCGCCCCGTGCTACAGGCAATATTCCGCTGGAAGATTTGGTTTACATGCTCAACCGTATGGGTGTGGAAACCGGCATCGATATCAATAAGATCATTAGCAACGCAGACTGGATCGCCGAGCGACTCGGGGGACCCGTTCCAGCCATGTTGGGTAAGGCCGGAGTGTTTCCGGATAACGCAAAAGCGGCTTAAACAGGCTTAGAACACTTCCATGGGGGTAGTCATAGGGGCGATTTTGCGGTAGTTGGGCGGCGCGGTTCTGAGTCTTTTCATCTTGAGTCGATTTGGCCGGGCTGCTGAGTTAAGTTTACGAAGCCTTTTCTCTTCGGGCTTCGTTGGGAGTCGAGCGGTTGTGAAGCACCTCTAGAGTGTCATCAGCCAAATTAAAATAATTCAGATATAAGGGACGTGACCGCGCAATGTCTTACGTACTCGGGTGTGATGTCGGGGGAACCTTTACGGATCTACTCCTGATCAATGAAAAAACGGGCGAAACTTTCCGGGGTAAAACCCCATCAACACCGGCGGATCAGTCCATCGGCGTGATGAACGGGATTGCCCGCATCTGTGAAGATGCAGGAATTAAGCCAACAGAAATCAACGAGTTGATGCACGGCACAACCGTGGCAACGAACGCCATTCTGGAAGGCAAGGGCGCTGAAGTCGGTCTGATCGTGACTGACGGTTATCGCCAAGTTCTTCAGATTGGCCGGTCTTTCGTGCCGGGTGGTCTTGCTGGCTGGATTGTGTGGCCAAAGCCAACGCCACTCGCGCTGCTTGAAAACACCGTCGAAGTTAAAGAGCGCATTGGTGCCAAAGGCGAAGTGGTCCGCAAGCTTGAAGAAGACTCCGTGATTGAAGCCTGCAAAATCCTGAAACGTCAGAAGGTCCAGGCTGTGACTGTGTCGTTGATGAACTCATTCGCCAACGGGGCCCACGAAAAGAAAATCCGCAAAATCGTCGAAAAAGAACTGCCCGGCGTCCCGGTCAGTCTCAGCCACGAAGTATTGCCGGAAATGTACGAATACGAGCGAACCCTGACTGCGGTCGCTAACTCTTATGTGCGTCCGACGGTGTCCAAATACCTCGGCAACCTGGAAACCGCCCTCAAGAAGCAAACCGGCAAGTGCAAATACAAAGTGTTGCGCTCTGACGGTGGCCTGATGGCCTTCGGAAACGCCGCTGATCGCCCCGTTTCTTTGATGATGTCTGGTCCTGCTGGCGGAGTGGCCGGTGCCCTTTGGGTGGCCAAGCAATCTGGCTTCAAGAACCTGCTGACCTTCGATATGGGTGGCACCTCCACTGACGTGGCGTTGATTGAAAACAACGAACCTCAGTTGCGCCGTGAAACACGGGTTGGTGATGTGACCGTTCGGTCTTCCTCTCTCGACGTTCGCACTGTTGGTGCCGGCGGTGGCTCTTTGGCCCGTGTGCCAGAACTCACCGGCGCGCTGCGTGTTGGCCCAGAAAGTGCTGGTGCTGATCCAGGTCCGGCCTGCTACGGCAAGGGTGGCACTGAGCCAGCCGTGACCGACGCTAACGTTGTGTTGGGTCACCTGCCACCGTCTCTCATTGGCGGCGAAATGAAGCTTGATGTAAAAGCCTCACGCGCAGCCGTTAAAAAGGCCGTTGCGGATCCGCTGAAGATTTCTGTTGAAGCCGCTGCTGAAGGCATCATTAAAATCGTCAACGAAAATATGTTTGGTGCCCTTCGTCTGGTTTCCATCGAACAGGGGTATGATCCACGTGACTTTGCGCTGATTGGCTTTGGTGGTGCGGGTCCGTTGCATGCCAACGCTCTTGGTAAGTTGACTGGCTCTTGGCCGGTGATCATTCCGCCAGGCCCGGGCGTGCTATGTGCCTATGGCGATGCCACCACACGGGTGCGCAACGAAGCCTCTAAAACATTCATCCGTCGTTACTCCGAAACGACAGACAAAGAAGTCGCAAAGATTTTCAAAGAACTCACCGAAAATGCGGCCAAGTCTTTGATCAAAGAAGGTGTTCAAAAGAAAGAGCACCAAATCGTTTGGGAACTGGATATTCGCTACACAGGTCAGGGTTTCTCTCTCACCGTGCCGTGTAAAGTTGCCGGTTTCGAGAAAAACGGTCTTGAGCAAGCGGCCAAGTCCTTTGATGCCAGCCACACCCGGATGTTCACGTTCGCGCTCGATGCCGAGCACGAAATCGTTAACATGCGTGCCGTGGTGATGGGGGATGCGCCAAATGTGAAAGCCGTGAAGGCGAGCAAAGGCACAGCCAATGCCAGCGCGGCTGTGATCGACGACAAGCACACCATTTGGTCAGACGGCAAAGCACACAAAGCCAAGATCTATGATCGGGCTAAGTTGAAGGCCGGCAACAAGATTCCTGGCCCAGCGGTTGTGACCGAGTTTGACTCCACAACAGTCATCCTCGCCGATTGCGAAGGCACTGTGGATCACGTCGGTTGTATTCTCATTACGCCAAAGGGTTGGAAAGGCGGTAAAGCCAAGGCAAAGCCTGCGACTAAAGCAAAGGCCAAGGCTGCGCCAAAGGCCAAGGCCAAAGCAAAGCCTGCGACAAAGGCAAAGCCTAAGGCAAAAGCCAAGAGCAAGACGGCATCCAAGTCTAAAGCGAAGAAATAGGGCGAGGTTAGGAGAAGTATTATGGCTAAAAAAACATCAAAAGCGCAGATCATCCAAACCAACAAGAAGCCCTTTAAAAAGGTCAAGATCGACGCGATCACACTCGACATCATTGAAAGCGCTTTGCGCAATGCCCGTTACGAAATGGACGCCACGGTTTTCCGGACGGCCATGTCCCCTGGTATTCGCGAACAGCACGATGCGTTCCCGCTGATTGCTGACCGCAACGGCAAGATGGTTGTGGGGCAGTTCGGGTCGTTCATCGACGGCTTCTTGCGTGGCTATGACGGTACGGTTGAAGAAGGCGACGTCTTCTTCACCAACGATCCTTACAAGGTTGAGGGCGCGATCAGTCACGCCAACGACTGGCTCATCGTGGTGCCCATTTTCTATGATGGCCGTCTGGTCGGGTGGTCCTGTCACTTCGGTCACATGACCGATAACGGCGGTAAAGTTCCGGGCTCCATGCCAACAGATGCTACGACGATCTTTGAAGAAGGTCTCGTGACGCCGCCAACCAAGCTCTACAAAAAGGGCGTGCTGCAAGAAACCCTGCTCGAGCTGATGCTCAACCAGGTGCGTTTGCCCCAGTGGAACCGCTCAGATCTCAACGCTGTTCTCGCTGCCTGTCGTGTGGCCGAGAAGCGCGTGAAGGAAATGTGTGACCGCTTTGGCGATGACGTTTATGTCTCTGCCACACAAGCGGCTCTGGATCGGAACCTCCGCGCCGTTGGCGGGTTGATTCAACAAGCCATTGGCGTTGAGCCGGTCTCCTTTGAAGACTACGTCGATGACGATGGTCGCGGCTACGGTCCTTACAAAATCAAGTGCACCATGTGGCGTGAAGGCAAGAAGGTGATCCTCGACTGGGAAGGCACAGACCCCCAGGCCATCGGGTCCATCAACTTCTACCTCAATGAAAACATGCTCAAGATGTTCTGGGGTGTGTACATGATCATGGTCTTCGATCCGGAAATCCTGTTCAACGACGGATTCTACGATTTGGTCGATGTCCGCATCCCACAGGGTACGTTGCTTAAGCCAAACTTCCCGGCGGCTCTGTCCTGCCGGACCCACGCCCTGGGCCGTATCTTTGATACCTTTGCGGCTCTGTTGGGCCAGAAAAACCCAGACTTCCTGGCTGCGGCGGGCTTCTCCTCTTCACCGCACTTTATGTACTCCGGCACAGACAGCCGCGGCGAATGGTACCAGCTCTATCAAATTGGCTTCGGTGGTATTCCCGCCCGCCCACACGGCGATGGCCCGGATGGTCACTCCATGTGGCCGAGTTTCACCAACGTACCGCAGGAATATCTGGAAGCTTACTTCCCGCTGCGGATCGAGAAGCACGAAACCGTTGCAGATACAGGCGGTCCAGGCTTCTACCGCGGTGGTAACGCGCTGCGCGTGGATTACGGCTTCCTCGAAGATGGCGAAATCTCCATTCACGATGACCGCTGGTTGACATACCCCTGGGGTGTCACAGGTGGCGAACCGGGTGAGCGGTCCATCAAGGTCATGTACCGGGGTGGCTATGACACCGGTGTGGTCGAGTATCACCAGTCCAAATGTGACAACATCAAAGTGAAAAAAGGCGACATTCTTGCCTTTATCACGTGGGGTGGCGGCGGCGTCGGCAACCCACTCGAGCGTGATGCTGAAACAGTGGCGCTGGAAGTCCGTCGTGGACTGGTCACCGTTGCCGGTGCCAAGCGTTATGGTGTGGTGTGCAGTGAAGCCGGTGTCGTGAACGTTGCGGCCACTGAAAAGCTCCGCAAGGAAATGCAGGCCAAGCGTCCCAAGAAGACTCCGGTCTTCAACAAGGGGCCAGATCACAAAACCATTCTTGCCAATTGCGAGAAAGAGACACATCTCAAGGCACCCAAGCCGCCGGTATTCCAACCGGCCTCAACCTTGGCCCAAGCGGCTGAATAAAGCTGAGCCAAGTTTTTTGAGAAATATTCGGGGCGGCCACACTGGTCGCCCCGTTTGCTTTGCGCCTCTGGGTGGGTGAGTCAGTAATCAAATCAAGTGTTTTAGGTATGATCAACGTCACGGCGGAAAAACTCTTCGACCTTGCGCACCCGTCTGCGCAACGTAACATTCAGCCGATCTCCGAGCAGGTTGGTCCACGTTTGCCGGCCAGTGGTATGGTGGTCGAAATCGCGGCGGGGAGTGGTTATCACTCGGCCGCTTTAGCAGACTCTTATCCCAACCTCACATGGCAACCCACGGATCGCGATATCGAAGCTCTTGGCCGGATTACGGAAATGGTCGAGAAGGCGCAGTTGCCCAATCTACAAGCGCCCATCGCTTTGGATGCCGGTTCGCCTCATTGGCCTATTGATCACGCCGACGCCATATTATGCTGCAATATGATTCACATCGCGCCGTGGTCAGCCGCCCAAGGGTTGTTTGCGGGGGTTGGGCGTATTCTCAATCTTGACGGCGCCCTGTTTTTATATGGTCCGTTCAAAGTGAACGGTGCCCACACAGCCCCGTCCAATGCGTCTTTCGACGAAAGCCTGCGCGAGCGCGATCCGTCTTGGGGTATCCGTGATACGGTAGAGGTCGATGCTTTGGCCTACTCAGCCGGGCTAACGCTGGATACGCAGATCGATATGCCCGCGAACAACATGCTGCGCATTTACAAGCCAGCCTAAATACGCGCAACACAGCCCATTTCACGCCGTTTATTTTTTCTGCCACTTAACGAAACGACCCCGCGTCTAAAAAGTCCCACACCATTCCGTCCTATGCTAAGCCGTAATCACGACGGCTTATCTTCCTGATCTGTTGACTCTGCTTGTGGTCGCTTCTGGGGCGCTGGCGGCCGGATTTGTCACCGGCCTGGCGGGCTTTGGCACAGCGCTGATTGCGTCTGGTATATGGCTGCACGTTTTGCCGCCGGTGTTGATTGCGCCATTGGTCACCATCGCGGCTGTGGTGGCACATATCGTTGGCTTGGCAACCACTCGCCCACATTTTGACTGGTCTGCGGCACAGCCTTTTCTTATTGGTGGCCTCATCGGTATCCCCCTTGGTGTCGCCGTCTTGTCGCTGGCGGGGCCGGGTACGATCCGTGTTGGGGTTGGTTTCTTTCTGTTGATTTTCGCGGCTACCCAGCTTCTTGGCGTGGCGCGCTTTCACATCGGCACCTGGGGTGGGCGCACCGCGGATGCCGCCATTGGCGTCGGCGGTGGTATCCTTGGCGGGTTCGCTGGACTATCCGGCCCATTCCCCATCGTCTGGTTGCAAATGCGCGGCGGGCCATCGGCAGACCAGCGTGCAATCTTTCAGCCTTTCAATCTGGTTGTGCTGGCTGTCGCGGCCATTGGCATGGCCGTTGCCGGTTTGGTGACCGCACAGGTGCTGGGGCTGGTCGCCCTGGCCACACCTTTAACGGTGCTCGGCTCTTGGTTGGGCGCGCGCACCTATCTCAAGATCAGCGAAAAGACGTTTCGCAGTGTCGTGCTCAGTCTTCTGTTTGTGTCCGGTGCGGTGCTGGTCTTAGACGCGTTTTAATCGCGGGCCAGAAAGTTTTAAACTCTGGCTAGCCAGTTCAGCACGACTTCACAAAACTCAATTTTCTGCTCTTTACCCGCCACCACATGGGCGACCTCTGGCATGTCCAGACCCTCCGCGTTGGGAATGCCCTCTTGAATGGGCCGGGTCATGCGCGGGCCGGTTACTGTATCCATATGACTGTGAATCACCAGGCTCGGGCATTTCACGTTGACCAGTTGATCCGTCACGTTGTGGTTCAGGCAGGCATGAATGAAGCGCTCATGCGCAGGCAGGCGGCCCTTCAATTCGCGCCAAGGTCCATCGGGACCGAGGAGACGCTTATGGTTTTCGTTATAAAAATCTGGCCGGAACGACATCATGCACACAAAGCGCTGAAAGGCTTCCCATCCCATTTCCCGATGAACGTCGAGGAACAGGCGTAGTTGTTCGTTGAACAGCGGGTCGCTGGCATCCGACCAGGCACCCATGTTCATCATCGAGCGCACCAGATCCGGGCGTTTAATCGCCATCACTTGCGAGATACAGGCGCCCATGCCCACCAGGCCAATCAAATGCGCGCCACTGGTGTGCCCCAGATGCTCCAAAAGCTGTATGGCGTCGTCGGCATACATATCGATGCTCGACTCCTGACTCATATCATCGTCCGAGTCGTAGAGCCCGCGATAGTCAATGATGATGGCCTGGTAACTGTCCGACAGGCCACGCGGTAAATGCCCGTGCGCCCCATGGCAGAATGAACCCCAACCGCCTTGCACCAGCACGGGAACACCCTCACCATGGGTTTCGTAATACATCGTATGACCGTTAATATGGGCAGTCGGCATCGTAGGGCTCCTAATTTGACCGGACAAATGTAGATGTCTTTTCTAGACTCTCGCTTAGGTTCACGCAACCATTGAACGAAAGGAGAATTTCATGTTGCCCCCAGGTTTTCTAGGTACCCGTGGCGATATTCTGATGGACCTCGTAATTCTGTCGTTCATCATCATTTTGCCGGTCTTGATTTTTTCATGGAGCCGCGTCCGCGCGCAGCACTATCAGACTCACAAGCGCACCCAGTTATGGCTGGGCGGCACCTTGGCGGTTGCGGTGCTGTTGTTTGAAATTGATATCCGGATGAACGGCGGGACCTTTGCTTTGGTGGCACCCAGTCCCTATGCCGATGCCTGGTGGCTCACCGCCATCATTTATGTCCATTTGGCCATTGCCGTGCTGACGTCACTCATTTGGGCGGGTTTGATCTACATGTCCCTCAAGCGCTTTGAGGCGCCACCTGTACCGAATGCCTTTAGTGCAACGCATCGGGCCTGGGGGCGGGCTGGGATGATCGCCATGATCTTCACCGGATTGACCGCCTATCCGCTGTATTTCTTTGGTTTCGCTGCCTGAGGCGATAACGCAGAGCACAGGCCCTAAAACTTGGCGACGGAAATCCAGATAATCACGGCCACCAGCGTCCAGATGGTCTTGACGAAGAACAGCATCTTGCCCCGGTTCTGCGCCAGGGTGGCCTCGCGCTCGGGCGTCGATCCGTTTTTAAAGATGTCCGCAATCGAGGCCCGCGCGTGAGGAATGTACATCCGAATGCCAATGCCGCAGCTGACAATCACCGCGAACAACACCAGTTTCACCGCCAGCCAGGATGCGACGATGGGGCCATCGCCGGTTAAGGACCAAATCGCCGTGACCAGAAGAATACTGGTCACCACCACGCGCATGCGAATGTCGTACTTGCGGAACAGGGCCTGGAATTTCAAGTGCGCCTCGGGTCGTGTTTCTCCCAAGTTGGGGTGATCCACCCAATACTGATGCCACAGACCCCCAAGCCAGACGACGCCGACAACAGCGGCGGCAAGGGCGAGGTCAGGGCCGTAGCCGCCCTGAAACCCCCAGCCGCCCAACGAGGTCATGGTGATTCCCAGCATCAGCAAAACAATCACAGCCGAGCGCGGTCCCATATCCAAAAAGCCAGACACTTTGCCCATCGTGGCGCGGGTCTCAATCGACAGCGAGGCGTCGCGCAGCTTCATGCCGCAATTGTAAACACCCATATCCATGCCCAGCCAAAGCCCGGCCATGATGATGTGCAGAAATTTTAGAATGATGTAGGGGTCGAACATTAGGTCCATGAATTTTACGTGCCGGGCTATTCTGCCGCGATGCGTCCTTTATGTTTTGCGAGGTGTTTCATAACATCGGCCGCGTCCATGACATCGGCATAGCGTCGGCCCACGTCGCGCAGGTTATCGTTATGCGGGCCTTCATCCATATCGCCGCAGCAGTCGTGCGGCACGATCACCCGATACCCGTAAGAAAACGCATCGTTGATGGATGCCCGCACACAGCCCGATGTGGTGCAGCCGGTGACAATGACGGTATCGACGCAATTTTTATTTAGGAAATTGGTCAGCGGTGTCCCAAAAAAAATCGAGGGCGCATGTTTCCAAAAGTTGAAGTCATAGTCCGGATCATACACGCGGGGGTCCATGGCTGTCTGCGGATCGTCGTAAAACCAGTCTTCGTAGAGACAGGCGATTTTCCAATGGCCCATATCCCGCTTCGAGCCCCAGCCGACGCGGCAGCTAGCCACCGGAATATTAGCCGCGCGGGCCACATCCAACAGCTTTGAGGTCTGTTCAACAGCAGCATGCACGTGAGGAGACCCACCCAGCGTGTATTGCGGATCAGTAAAACCCAATTGAAAATCGACCACCACCACAGCCGGGCGTTCGCCGAAGCCAATACTCAACTCGCCATAAGTGGCATTTGCATACTTGCTGTCTGACATGACGTCGTCCTCCAATCCCAGGATGAGTTGGAGCAGACTAACGTTCTCAGACCGATCTGTCCAAATAGGAGTTGGCAGTTTATGGCTGAAAAACAGCGCCCTCTGCGGGGGCTTCAACGCGTGTGGAGGGGTTGAGCGCGGCCATTTTTTCCTGAGCCACACTCAGCTTTCTATCGATGTCATCATCGTATTGATCGGGATCATGATGGAACAGGTGCAAGTGTTTCACATTCGCCGCCGCCGCAATCTCAACCACCCGGCCGACAGAGGAATGCCCCCAGTGAATGCGCTTGTTGTATTCATCGTCAAAATAGGTGGTGTCGGTAATCAGGATGTCTGTGCCTGCGACAAACTCAATCAGTTTGGCTTCATAGGACTTGTTTTGGAATCCGGACTCTTTTGTATACAGCTCGTTGTCGGTGACGTAGCAGACGGACTTGCCGCCAAATATAACCCGGTATCCCAAGCAGTTTCCTGGGTGTGAGAGCAACATACTGCGCACTTCGATATCGTCATCAATCATCATGGTTTCTTCGACCATATCTTTGAAGGTGATCGACGCCCCCATGTCGGTAACTGTGATGGGGAAAAACACGTCATCCATTTGAGCGGAGATGAGATCTTCCATGGTTTTCTCACCGTGCTTGGCACCGATCACCTGGAATTTGTTTCCGGGAATGAAAAACGGAGAGAAGAACGGAAACGCGTTGATGTGATCCCAATGGGGATGAGAAATAAACAAATGCGCTGAAAATTTACCTTTGCGCTCTTCCATGATCTGGTCGGACAACACTTTAATGCCAGACCCCGCATCAAAAATCAGCGTGCGGTCATTGGGGAAACTCATGGTCACGCAAGAGGTGTTGCCGCCATAGCGCAAAGATTTTTTACCCGGTACGGGCAAAGTGCCGCGCACGCCGTAGTAGCTCAGCGTAAAGGCGGATTCAACGATCGCACGGACCTGAGCAGCAAACTCAGTGGGATTCACAGGTTTGGTAATATAGCCATCTGCGCCCACTTGTTTGGCGCGGCGCTTGTCGTAGTCATAGGCTTTGCCAGAGACAACCACCACATAGATGGCTTCTAAGTCGGGCGCACTTTTGATCTGTCTGCACAATTCGATGCCGTCGATGTTAGGCATCATGATATCCACCAGCACCACATCCGGCCTTGTTGCGCGCACATGGGTGACGATGTTTTGCTTTAGGTCAGCAATCTCAGCGTCGATGCCACCAGATTTGAGAATGTTTTGGGCAAGTGCGGCGACGGACGAATCGTCGTCAACAATCAAAGCTCGCATGTGTTCGTCTTTCTTGAGGCCCCACCCATGCCCAACTTAGGCGCTGGGTCTTACATTTGCGTTAAGGCGGAAAAAGTTGGAGGGGTCGTAAGTATTCTTTACCTGCACCAGCCGATCATAGTTTCCACCATAGTTGTCGTTCACTTGGCCTTGGCTCTCGTCGATGAGGGAGTTGACATAAAAACCGCGGGTGAATGGCTCAATGTCGTTCCAGTAAGCCCGGTTCCACGCGATGTTTTGTTCATCGACATCTGTGTTGTCGACCGCCCATTTGCTGCTGGAATCAATGTTGTACGAGGCATCGCGATGGGCCCATACCGTCTCATCATTTCCAACCTGGGCGGGCGCACCATCCATGGGCAGGAGACCGACACTAAACTGGCGGCTGGCCATGGGTTCCATGCGCTCGACCAAGGTGGTGATCAGATCGTCGTTGATTTCTCTGAGGAAGCCACCTTTGGCGTAGTGCCGGTTGCCAGGGGCGTTAAACCCGTCGTCTGCAACCTGTTGTATTTTTACATATTCAATCGGGAAAACGCGGCCCTGAACGGCGGCGTCAAAGTCCCGCAGGGGTTTTAGCATTTTGTCGACTTCGGACATCGGGCCGAAATAATTACCGCCGATGCTCACGCCGCCGCTGCCATCTTCGCGCATAGACACGCCGCCCAGCACGAACAGGTCTTCATGGGCGTTGTTGCTAAAATCGAAATACAGCTTCAGCGCGTCTTTGGCTTTTGCCATCGGATAATTGAATCCGAAGTTGATCACCATCGGATTCATCTGGTGCAGACGGAAAATAAACTTGGTCACAATGCCGAAGTTGCCACCACCGCCGCGCACACCCCAATACAGATCGGGATTTTCTGTTGCGTTTGCGTTCAGCACTTTCCCCTCAGCCGTGACCAGCTCGACACCCAGCACATTGTCGATGGCCAAGCCGAACCGCCGTTGCAGGCGCCCCATGCCGCCGCCCAGGGTTAAACCGCCGACGCCGGTGTGCGACACAACGCCTGCTGTGGTCGCTAAGCCCAGCGGCAACGCTTTCCGGTCCAGGTCGCCCAGTAAAGCGCCCCCTTGCACATGGGCTGTTTGCGCGGCGACGTTGATGTCCACGGCATTCATTTGCGTCAGGTCGATCACCAAGCCGCCATCGCACACGCCTTTGCCAGACATGCTGTGGCCGCCACAGCGCACGGCGGTCAGCAGCGCCTTGGCGCGGGCAAATTTTACAGCCGAAACAACGTCGTCCACATTCATGCAATGGGCTATCAGGGCCGGGCGGCGATCCCAAAAGCGGTTCCAGACTTGCCTAGCCATGTCATAGCCGACACTGTCAGGACGGAGAACGACACCGTTAAAGCTCTCAGCGAAGGCCCGAATATCGCCTTTATCCAGCGTTGTGCTGTCCCCCTCGAGGGTGATTGCGGGCACGTCTTCGGCCCAGGCGGCTTTAAGGGGGAGGCTGCCAAACGCGGCGGCGGCCAGGGCGGATTTCATCAGGGTGCGGCGCTGCATAACAGCCTCTCAATTTGATGATCAGATAGGTTGATGCTCAGCATAGGCAACGGAAGCGCCAGTGGCCAGCGCGATTGCCTGAGAACGCGACCTTAATCGAAGTGGTCATCTCCCAGCGGGCTCTTGGGTTTTTTCCGGGGTGTTTTTCCAGCAGAGGTTTTTGTCTCGGGCGGAGGTTTTGGCGGGGTGCGTTTGCGCGGCGACATGACGATGATCTCGAACACGTACCACAATGCGCCCGCGCCCAGCACATAACCAGCCACATCCAGCTGGCTGCGAATGGTGATGTCGAACGCCAGAATCATCACAAACGCACCGATGCCAAACAGCAGGCAGCGCACAAGCCGCAAGGTAAAGGCCTTGTCCATAGCCTAAGTTTGATCTGGTTTTTAGTCGCACACAATAGGGATCGCCCAAATTGTCGCAGGACTTTCTTATGGCGCGCCTTAGTAAATTGGGGCGAGGCGATGGGTTTCTTTAAAGCCCAGCCACCAGTGCACGTAACAGGCCGCCAGGGGCTCGGCCATTTGCTGACGAAACACCAGATCATCTGAAATGGCTTTGGTCTCTTCGCTCACGTCCAGTTCGAGCAGCCGAATGATCCATTTCATCACCTGGTCATGGGGCTTGAGCATTTCTTCGTACTGGCTGCGTTTCACCGTGCGCAGCATGTCGAACACCAAATCCGCCGCGGCCCGCCCGTTGCGGCCCAAAGCCAGATCAATCTGGTCGTTGATGTCCGACATAAGTTCGTCGGCGGGAGCCCGTTCAAATAATTTGAACACTTTAATGGCTTCCGAAGCGACGATGGCGCAGTAGAAATACATCTCTAAATCATGCTTCTCGATCAGCGCGCGTTTGTGGTCAAAGACCAGGTCCGAGGCTTCAATGTGCCCCTTGAGCCGATTCAGCCATTCCGGGAATTGCCGGTCGCAGATGCGTTTCATGTCGCGCAGAAAATCAGCTACGGCCAGAGCGGTTTTGACCTTCTGCTTACGCGAGGTCATGTCCTGCCACAGCTCGGCCATGCGGGCGCGGCTATACCAGGGAGGCATGATCGTGTCGGAGGTCGACGCAGTGACGGGGCCGAAGGGCGGCGGGGCCGATTGATCAACCATTCCCATTTACAGAAAACCCCATATCAAACCGCCCAAATTCATATCTATAACCATAATCTGCTTGTGTTCTTTCACAAAGAATAAAAATCCCTTTTTAGTTGATTCGATCAATGCACTGTACGCTGACTGAACGTCTCGCCATTTACGATGGAGCCATGTCCCCCTAATCTCAGAAGATCATTTAGGTATTTCATCGCGCCATGACGCCCACCCGCTGCCGCAGGACCTTTTCTTGGACCATGTTTCACCTCTTGCTCAGATCACACCGCTCGGCGCGCGGTGCGTGGCCTTTTGGACCTATTGGAACAGCCTGCCCAAGCACCATTACGTGCCGCATCTCAGCGATTACTTCGATCATGTGCCGCCGCTGTTACAGCCCTATGTGGTGATGATGGATCTGCAGTCCGCCGATAAAATGACCATGCGCCTGATGGGCACGGCGATGACCGAGTATTTGGGGGAGATGACGGGGTCCTCTGCGGAAAGTCTGTACAGCGGCGAGACCCGTAAAATTGCCATTGCCAAAGCCTGGACGGCGCTCAATCATCCCTGCGGGTATCTGGCCAGCCGCACGCTGCGCAGTGCCAATGGCCAACTGTTCATGTCGAATGGCATCGTCCTGCCCATTCGCACGGAGTCACCAGACAGCTTAACCGTCGTCAGTTTTGCCGAGCTTCCGCCGGTCTCTACGGGGGTGGCCCGTGAGGATCAAATTGAAGCGGTGCAGGGGTTCGCGCAGCACACCTGGCTGGATATCGGCGCGGGGACGCCAGCTCTGTGAATGACCCCATGAATGATGACATGAGTGATGATCACACTGTAGATCAAGTCCCGCGCATCGCAGCCTATGGCGAGAACTTTCGGGCGATGTGGACCTATTGGCACAGTTTGCCTAAGCAAAACCTGATGCCCCATCTCAGTGATTATCTGGATAACGTGCCGCCCGACCTTCAGCCCAAAGTGGTGCTGTTGGACTTAACAGACCCGGCCGAGGGCGAGGCATTTCCGTCGGACATTACGGTGCGGTTGGCGGGCACTATGGTCACGGCGTTCACCGGCGAGATCACGGGCACCAATGCGGAGCGTTTGTATCAGGGCAAAGCCCGCAGTATGGCCATTCGGGCGGCCTGGGTGGCGGCCAGTCAACCGTGTGGGTACTTGGTCAGTCGCGAAGTGCGCAGCCGTTTCGGATTGGTGTTTCAATCCCGCGCGCTCATTCTGCCGCTGCGCACCAACACGGTCGGCAGCAAAACCATTCTCAGTTTTAATGAACGTCCGCCGATCAAGGTGAACGATGTCCCCCGTGCGGCCAAGTCCGACCAGGTCGAGGCCGTGCTGGAGTATCCCATGCCCCATTGGTTGGATATTGGCGCGGGGACACCTGCTAAAATATGACCGGCGGGCCACAAAACAACAGCCCCTCCGCGTACGAAGGGGCTGCCTGTTAGAATAATTGATACGTTTGGATTTATGCTTTGGCGAAGTTGCGATCACCGAACTGCCGGGCAATCGGTGGTGCGCCGTCAATCCGTTTAAAGCCACGCTTGGCAATTTCCTCGGTGAAATCAATTGAGTGGTAAGATAGGCTCCACACTTCATTGTTCCAACGATGATCAAACCAGCGCGAATGCAACTGAGCGGCCCGCCCTTCCAAACCACCGGTGACAAAATCGAGCGGGGTGTATACGCCCCCTGGCCGCAGCACGCGATTGGCTTCGGCAATGATCTCTTTGGTTTTTTCACCCGGCACTTCGTGATGCATGATGTAGCTGGTGACCAGATCGAAGTAGCCATCGGGGAAGCCGGTTTCTTCGGCCAGGGCCTGACGGAAGTTTGCGCCAACGCCAATATCGTTGGCCCGCAAGTGGGCATACCGCACCATCGGTCCACCGATATCAACGCCCCACACTTCCGCATCAGGGAAGCGTTCTTTCAAGGCGACGGTCATCTGCCCAATGCCGCACCCCATATCGAGGATGCGCTTGACCTTGCCATCGGCGGGCAGCGGCAACCGTCCAGCCACGTTTTTATGAATCTGATCCTGCTCGTTATGGCCCAGCACCGAGATGTAAAAACTGTTGGTGCCGTAGTGATACACATGACCGGCAAAAGCATCGCCCACATAGCCATCGGGCTGAATGTGAATTTCATGGCGGGTGTAATCCGGCACATACATATCCGGGCGCAGTTCCAGCGTGCCAGGGCCAACATTGTCGGCGGCTTCCATTTCCGACAGGTACATGTCGGCGTTGGCATGGAAATAATCTTGCAGCGTTTTCCACGTCACCTGCTGGTTTGAAATCCAGGCCCGCGAGGCCAGATTGATCTGCGGATTACCGTCCGCAACTTTCAGCATCTGGTCGTAGGTCATGTTCGCTTTAGGGTCCATCCCGGCTTCAACCAGGGCCTCGTCCAGCATCATGGCCGAGACGCGGCGCATCTTCTTGGCCTGAAACAGGCGGAACCCCAGGGTAAAGTCTTGCTGGCTTTCCAGTTCCAGCGTGCCGAGGCGTTCCATCCGGCCTGTGCTGCCGCGCAGTTCAATATCCCCCACGGGGGCGTTTGCGTAAGCTGCGCGCTCTTTAAAAAACGCCTTCATGGCCACGGCCCCTGCGGCGGTGCCAAAGAGTGTGCGACGGTTCATCATGTGTGTTCTCCTTTTGCCTTTCGGCGAATGTCAGTGGCGTCTTAAGCTGCTTTTACCTCTTAAGCGGCTTTAAATATCGTCGCCGCGCTTTTTAAAGTCGGCGGAAAAATGCGTGCTGCTGGTGTGCGCCAATGGCCCAAACGCCAGATCAATAAAGCGGTCGCGGTCGACTTCCCAGGCCGCGTTTTGCTCATCCGTGGGCACATATTGCTCAATCATTTCGCTGGTGACGCCTTTTTCTTCCAATACCGCTTCAACCACTTTCAGGCGGCGTTTGGTGGCCCACATTTCTGTGCCCATGGCGATGACCGTGCTGACCAGATTATCGAGCACCGGGTTGCCCAGGTAAGACGCGTCGGTGATGTCAGATGGAATGGCATCCGTTGCATAGGTTGGGCGGGTGGTTTTGAGTTTAGCCATAGGTCTCTCCCCATGAGGTCTGAGTTGTTTTGCCGCTTGCTGTGCGGCGCACCAGACTCCCATCTGGGCACCTGCAATTAAGCTAGCTGAACGCAAAGACTAGCATTGATATGGGTCAACAGGAGCGGCGACCTGATGCTGTGTTCATGGCGTGGCGTATCGTCGTTCGCACTGCGGACATATGTGCGGCACCCCCTAAGCCTTCCTGGCGCATAAAGTTTCTCTAGAACTGTCCCGCCAGACGGGGTATGTGTTATGTTATACTATAACAATTTGAAGTTATGCACCCTGATGAATCCCGAGGCCATCAGCAAACTTTGGGTTCAGAGCTATTCCGCAGCGCGGCGCCCATAACAAGAAAGCTATACAAGAACGCTATGTTGGCTGTGTCTTTATCCCGGTTGCTCCATCTCAGGTCCAGGGCTTTGCGGTCCACGCTGATGGGGGTCAGAACCCTGATGGCCGTTGCCGCACTGTCGGCGCATCTAGGGCTGGGTTATCATTACGGCGAGCACGCCTTGGGCAGCCAGGATGATCACGGCGAATCAGCCTGCGATCTTTGCCAATTCATCACGGACAGTCCGCTCAAGCATGAGCGCGTCTCGCAGGCGGTTTTTCACACGGACGACACACGCCCCTTTGTCCTGCCACCTCTAAGACCGGCGCTAAAACACATCGCACCTGGCGCGTTCGATGCGCGTGCGCCACCGCGTTTGTCACTCAGTTAACCCGATATTTTATTATTTCGCGCTCCCGCCGAGGCATACCGCTCTCGACGGCCCAGCGCAAAACTGACACGTGGAGCACTCATGAAAATGTATCACTTACTGGCCAGCACCGCCTTGGTGCTGACAGCCATGCCTGTTGCGATGGGCGTAACTCAGCATGCCGAAGCTGCGGCGGCCTCGGTTGGCCCGACAGTCCCCGATGAAATTATCGTCACCGCGTCGCCCATGCCGCGTTTGAAACGCGATGTCATCAGCGGCACAACCGTGCTTGCAGGCGACGATCTGCGGGAGGCTGTGCGCAGCTCTATCGGCGAGACTTTGCGGGGCCAGATCGGCATCACCACAACCTTCTTCGGCCCAACCGCCAGCCGCCCGATTATTCGTGGCCAGGGCGGCGACCGGGTGCGCATTCTGCAAAACGGCGTTGATACGGTGGATGCTTCTGTCACCAGTGTCGATCATCAAACCGCCGCCAGCACGGCTGCTGCAGAGCGTATTGAAATTCTCCGCGGCCCAAACACATTGCTTTACGGCGCGTCGGCCGTTGGCGGTGTTATCAATGTTCTAGACAATCGCATTCCCCAGGCCCGCGTGGCAGACGGTGCCGAGGGGCGTGCCGGTGTGACCTACGGCAGCAATGCCGACGAGGCCGCCGTGGATGGCCTATTGAATGTCAACGTGGGCGAAAAACTGACCCTTCATGCGGACGGCTTCTACGTCAACACCGATGACTATGAAATCAAAGGCTTTGCCAATGCCGACGCCGAGGTCGAAGGGTTTGATGGGTTTGTCAACAATACGGACACGGAAACCTATGGGGGCGCCTTAGGCGCGTCTGTCGTCTGGGAAGACGGGTACTTTGGTCTCTCAACTGCCTACTTTGATTCAAACTACGGCAGTCCTGTGGTTGAAGAAGAAGAGGAAGAAGAAGGCGGCGACGCAGAAGTCGGCGCGGAAGAGGAAGGCATCCGCATTGATCTTGAGCGTATTCGCTTTGATGCCGCGGGTGAGATCAGAAACATCGGTGGGTTTGTTACGTCTGCGAAATTCCGGTTTGGCTACGGGAACTATGATCATACCGAACTTGAGGGCAGTGAAATTGGCACGACGTTTAAAAACGATGCTTGGGACGGTCGGGTAGAGTTTGTTCATGTGCCTGTCGACATTCTCAACGCGGGCAATCTCACCGGTGCGTTCGGGGTGCAAGTCAAAAATCGCAAATTCGAAGCCGTTGGGGCGGAGGCTTTTGTACCCCCGACTGAAACCGACACCTGGTCTGTCTTTGTGGTTGAGGATTACGAGGCCGGACCCTGGCTGTTCTCGGGCGGTGCCCGAGTGGACTGGACGGAGGCGGACTCCACCACCACAAATGTCAGCCGCAACTTCACAGGGGTTTCCGCTTCGGCCAGTGCCCGGTATTTGTTTGATGAAAAAATATCAGCGGGCGTTGAGGTGTCGCGCAACGAGCGTGCGCCAAACGCGGAAGAACTCTTTTCAAATGGCCCGCATCTGGCCACCGGTCAGTTTGAAATCGGTGATTCCAATCTCGGCGAAGAAACCGCCTGGCATGCTGAAGCCTCTCTGAGCGCGGAAATTCAAACGGTCACGCTTGCTGCCAATATTTTCTCAACCTGGTACGACTCTTACATTTTTGAGAACGAGACCGCTGATATTGAAGACGGGTTGCCCGTCTTTCAGTTCGTTCAGCGCGATGCCCGTGTGAAAGGGATCGAGCTTGGTACGGAGGTGGAGCTTTTTCAAAAGGCTGATCTGAGTGTTGTTCTGGATGCGGGTGTTGATTACGTGCGCCTTGAAGAAACCGACACACAAACCGCCTTGCCGCGCATTCCTGCCTTTGGGTATCAGGCGGGCCTGACAGCACAATGGCAGAGGTTTGAAACACGCGTTGGCATTGAAGGCCGCAACAGCAAATCGGATGTCGCCCCGCTAGAAACAGCAACAGAGGGATACACCTTTGTGAATGCCTCGGTTGCTTATACCCCATTCACAGACCGCGATGTGCGGCTTGTGGTGCAGGGACGTAACTTGGGCAACAGCTTTGCGCGGCCTCATACGTCATTCATTAAAAATATCACGCCGCTGCCGGGGCGGGATGTCAGGGTGTCGCTTATCGCGGGCTTCTAATAGGCGGATCACGTCAAACGTTTTGAGGTGATTTCGCTCCGTTACGTTCTGCTATAGACCGCCCTCTGCGTTGCGCGAGATTTGCGTGCGCGGGGGACTCTCTCCCCCGGTCTTGGCAGAACGTAACGACCCTGTGGTTGGGGAAGACTTACTCCCGAGACAGCGTCAGGCTCTTGTCTTCCGCCGCGAAGGTCATATTCGCGCAAGCGTCGTTGCCCATGCAGGCCACGGTCATTTCCGCCAGATCAGCGCGCGACACCGGCCCCATCGACATGCGGTCTTCTGTCAGTTCCGCCAAGCCCGTGGGGGCGGTGCCTTCGGGCGCAATAATGCCGGTGCGAATAATCACATAGGTCAAACCGCTGGCTTTCAAGTCTTCCTCGGCGGCGAAGCGCTCATCCATGCTGTCTTTGGTGCGGGCGCGGGCTTCTGCTGAATAGGCGATGGCGCTATCGCCGACGCCGACCGAGCTGAGGAATATAATTTCTTTCGTGCCGTGCTTTTTGGCCGCCGCTGTGATGTTCATTTGGGTGGTGTCCCAAAAGTTTTTTTGCGTGCCGCGTCCGCCAATGGTGTTGATGGCCACGCGCGGTTTGGCGGCGGCGAAGGCGGCATCCACATCGGCGGCGTTCATGGCATCGCCCACCGCATAGGCCACGTTTTTGCCGCTCAGGCGCGACCGGTCGGACGTGGGCCGCACAAACACTGTGACCTCTTCGCCCTGGGCCAGCAGTTCGTCGACAATAAACGCCCCCGTGCGGCCGGCGCCGCCAAACACGATCACGCCCTCAGCCGCCAGACTGGCTGAGGTCAAACTGGCTGTGGTCAAAGGGGCTGCAATCATAGCACACAGCGCCACCAGAAACGGTGTGAGGGAAAACCGGGATGAGACAGGCCGAGTCATACTACGCCTCCGTACAGACGATCTCTGCGTTAGAATCTCTACGCCAGGACGCTACTCCTAAAACGGGCATAACGAAATCAAAACACATCGTTTAAACGTTCTAAAAGCTGGGCTCTCGCGCAGATGTGAAGCCGTTTAACCCTTAATCCGCTTAACCCTTAATCCGCTTCCATCCATTTGATGCTGCAGCCCATCGACGGCGTTTGGTCTTGCGGGCCTGTGCCGCTGGTGGCCACTTGGCGCATGGCGTTCAGCAACTCGGGCACGCGCTCTGGCGTCGCACCTGAGTCTTCTCCCCCCATTTGACCCATGGTGAGGGAGTCGATCCGCCCGCGATATTGCAAGCCACCCGCGGTGTTAAAGCCAAAAAAGTCGGGCGTGCACACCGCGCCATAGGCCCGCGCGACACTTTGGTCTTCGTCCACCAAATAGGGAAACGTAAAACCATGTTCGGCGGCAAACTGCATCATCAGTTGCGGGGCGTCGTCCGGGTAGGTGCGGTAATCGTTGGGCATAATGGCGACCACGCCCACGCCCTCGGCTTGCAGGGTTTTGGCATCGTCCACCAGGCGCGCAATGATCGCCTTCACATAGGGGCAGTGGTTGCAGATGAAGGCGACCAGCAATCCTGTGTTGCCCATCAGGTCGGCCAAGGTGAACGGCGTGCCAATGGCATCGGTGAGTTCAAACGCCGGGGCTTGCCAGCCAAAATCACATACGGGGGTGTCAAGGAGCATGGGGGAGTCCTGTGGGTGGGGGATGGTAATTAGTAAATATATGTTTGTCTGTTCGTGAAATCCAATTCTGCAGCAGTGAAAGTTTGACAATTAAAGAAAGTTTCGGAACAACATTACAACTATAAATTATGACGCGTGGAGTCCAATATGAATCCGTCTGATACGGCTATTGATAAACTTTCAAACGACGAGCTGGAGAGAGGAGAGTTTTGTAAGTCGGTTGCAAATCTGCTCGTAGAAGAAGGTTCCACCATAGCGAGTGGCGTGGTTCTGGGTATTACAGGGCCTTGGGGTAGCGGTAAGTCTTCTATTCTCAATATGGTCCAAGAAGTATTGAAAGACGCAAGACCTGAAACAATCACAATAGAGTTTCAGCCTTGGATCACGTCCGGTTCAAAAGAACTAATAACTTCATTTCTTGATGAACTAAGTATCTCAGTGAAAAGCGAGGCGGGGCAGAATGAGGAAAAGCGTGAGTTATTTGAAAAACTATCAGCTGAGGCGGCGAGTTATGCTCAAGCTATAAGTAAGATTGGTGGTGTGGCCTACTCAGTACATGATCCATATGCTGGGGCGGCAATTGTAGCATCAAGCGACTTATTTGGATTTTGGCGTGGGCGGAAAACCAAAATTCGCGAAGAAACGATTTTGCAAATCCGTGACAGGCTAAAGGCGCTAATTGATCAATTGGGTCGGCCCGTTGTTGTGATCATGGACGAAATAGACCGTCTAACTGATTCAGAGATTATCTCTACGGCCCAGCTACTTAAAGCGGTTGCGCATTTTAATAATGTTTCTTTCTTACTCGCATACGACGCAGCGCGAATTGCTAGCGCGTTTGACTCAATCAAAGAAAAGGGGCGGGGAAGATCCTATTTGGAGAAGATCGTTCAATATGAGCTTCCAATACCTTTTCTGCACCCGAACCGGATTAAGGAGTTGCTGACAGAGAAGCTTTTGAAATCTTCCGCCGCAGATTTTTTTCCAAAAAACTGGCAGGAGGATGAGGATTACAAGGATTTGGTTGACCTGATCATCCCATCGCTAGTTCAAAGCCCAAGAGATATCGCTCGCTTAATTAACGTCGTTTCAATTACCCAACGCATGGTTGGTGAAGACGTCCATTGGGTTGATGCGATAGGATATCATGCACTTGAGCAAAAAATACCTGAAATAGCTGATCGAATAAGGAAGTCGCCATGGAAGGTGTTGTCAAATTCTAGTTTTGCACCCCGTGTAGAACAAGAAGCTGAAATGATGCGGTTCTTGGATCGAGAAGAGGGAGTCGGGCCATTATGGCGCAGGGAAATTTTAGATGATCATCTTAATAGTGATGCCGCTTGCAGATTGATGGAGTTTTTGTTTCCCGTATTTAAGGGCGAAGAAGATTTAATTAAGCGACCCGAACAACCTGATTTTATCTGCAATGAAAGATCATTGACTTCATTGTTGCAGTTAGGGTTGCCAACAGGGGAGATAAGTTTCTCCTACCTCAGAGAAAATGTATCTGCCGATCACTCCACTCAGATTGAAAAACTAAGGAAGGCTGAGTTAGAGGGCAAACTTGAACCATTCATCGAACGTTTCTCAAGAATCCAGAGTCGATTTAATCGAGACCAAGTCGTTTGCATGTGGCGTGCGGTAGCTGTCCACTGCGACCAGTCAATTAATGACCACGAGTATGATCCGGAGTATCTACGTGTAAATTTAACGCACAGGCTATTCCGAGATTGGCTTTATGTACTGAAAAACAACACTGAAATTACTAGCGATGTAGCCGGGTTCGCTGGACAGTTGATGCAAGATGGATCGATAGAATTTTTATCTTGTTTATTGCACTACTTTAGTTTGCATCATGGCTTGTTTGGATTTGAGGGGCGTAACTACGATAATGGTGACGCATTATCTCGGTATAATGCAGAGGGTTATTCGATGCAGTGGGGTGAAACTGTCTCTGAACGACTAATTTCCAAAGATTTAATAAAAGGTCTACGGACTCCACATCCTCTATTTCTTGCCGTTCATACAGGAGGCTGGAAAGAAAAACACAAGCTGACTCTTAGTGATCTTTTACTTGATGAGAAAGTAATTGACCCAGTTATCTTGTCCTTTTTCTTTGGTGATTCGATTGTTCAGCGTAGCTTTATAGAAAAACTAGTCGACATGGATAAATTAACTAAGGCCTTTAATGTTAGGCTTCATAATATGATGGGCAGGGAAAGGCTTCCTGGATTAAGGGACGTCTATAAACGAGCGGCCTTTCATCTTGGTATTAAATTGCAGCCGTTTGGCATTTCAGACTGATCAAATCCTGCTGATAGCCCCCCCACGAAACACTATTGTGCATGGGCTCGTTCCACGCTCTGCTAAGTCTTTGAAATTCCACAAAACCCCCCTGAAAAAACCGTCGTGCATGGGCTCGTTCCCAGGTCGGGCGACCGATTGAAAAAGGGGGCATGCCAAAACGCCCTGAAAACCAACGTTTTCTGATGTCGTGGGGTCTGTCGTTCTGATGGGGGAGAGCGGCGATAAACCGGGCCAGCGCGCCGGTTTTATTCAGAATTATTTCGGCGGGTTTTGACCGCTGCTCGGCTCATGCACATCGCCCTCTAAATCCATCTCTGCGTCCGACACCTCATCCGGGTCCAGCTTCGGCTCGGGTTTCCAGTGGATGACTTTGAGGATCAGCAGAAAGGGCGGAAACAGGAATCCCAGCAGGGTCCACAGGGTTGTGTGGGCGTCGCGCCGCCGGGCCATCCAGTTGCCCACAAAGGCAAACAAAAGCCCGCTGGCCAGGGAGATCAGGATCATCGGGTCCATAGCTCTTTAACGTTCAGGTTCCCTTCCGGGTTGCTTAAGGTGTGCCAACACCCTCTGCGCCGTTCTCTTTATCGCCCTCTTTATCCCCTTCGAGACCCTTGAGAATTTTGGTCACGAGGGCGTAGTCCTTGGGGTTGTCGACATCAATCGGCCCTTCGGCCCAGGGCATCAGCACGGCGCGCACTTCAGCCTTGATGGCTTTTGACATGCGTTTGGTCACCCCCTCCAGGCTCAGCCATTGCAGCTTGTAGAGGATCAGCGACAACAGTCCGAAGCCCTTGGCGATGCGCAAGGGTTTCTTGCCGAACTGACCGCCGGTGGCAAAGGGTTTGGCACCGTTGACGCCCTTATCGTTTGTCACGGCGTAGAGGTTGCAGCTGGAATAGGCATCGTCTTTCAGGCGGTGGAACGCCCGCGCGCCCTCGGGGTATTTGTCCAGAATCAGCTGCGCCCGGGCCCAGCCGATATAGGCGTCACCCGGCGTCGTGCTGACCGCGTTGCAGAAATGGCTGAGCATCTCCGGGGTATGCAGGGCGTTGTCGCCAGCCGTGATCACCAGGGGGTAGGGATTAGGGATGTCCTGCACCGCCGAGAACAGGCTTTCGGCCAGATTGCCCTTGCTGGTGATGGGCGTGATCACGCCGCTGTCCAGCCAGGCGGCCACTTTCGGCACCTCGCGCAAGATCGCCGGGTCTTCCACCGAGACAAACACACGGCCGATTTCCGGGGTGTCGATCACCGTTTGCAGCACCCGTTCAATCATCGCCGTGCCGTTCAGCTTGACCAGGCATTTGTGGCTTTTGCCTTGCAGTTGCGCCACCGCATCGCCCGGGCCCTTGCGGCTGGCGGCCAGCACGAGGGCGGTCATGTTTTGGCTATTCTGAGACATAAATAAAATCCATCACGATCAGCGTAATGTTGCGATACTGCGATACTTACGCCATTAAGGCGCTGGATTCAAAAGGGGATTTTATGAGCCGAGACGACGAGAGAGCGCCGGGCAGAGCAAAGGCAGCGCGTGTGAGAACCACCTGGTTCTCCGATCTCGTGTTTCGGCGGGTCTTCAAAAATGCTGGGTTTTTGCTCAGTGGGAAAACCGCTACCGGTGTTCTGGGTCTGGCTTATCTCGGTCTGGCGGCGCGCGGCCTCGGTATCGAGCAGTTTGGCCTGCTGGTGCTGGTGCAAACCTATGTTCAGGTGATCACCGGCCTCAGCACCTTTCACTCCTGGCAGGCGGTCATTCGCTATGGGGCGATCAGCACCCAGACCGACGATACGCGAGGCTTTCAGAGCCTGATTTCTTTCACCACCCTGCTCGATGTGGCCGGGGTTGTGTTGGGCGCGACGCTGGCCTGGTTTGCGGCGCCTCTGGTGGGGCCATATCTGGGCTGGAACGCCGAGATCATCGCCTACGCGCAGCCCTATAGTTTGCTGATCCTCTTCACCATCGTGGCCACCCCCACCGGCTTGCTGCGCCTGTATGACCGCTTCGACATTCTCGCCTGGCAGGTGACCATCACCCCGGCGCTGCGTCTGGTTGGTGTGGCGATTGCTGTGCTGCTGGATGCGCCCCTGTGGGCCTATCTGCTGGCTTGGTTTGTCGCAGGCGTGATTGGCGGGTTGACCCTGGTGGGGCTCGGCTGGCGCGAAGGTGTGAAGCAAGGCCGCCTGACCAGCATGCGCTGGTCGTTGCAAAACGTCACCAGCACGCACCCGGGCCTTTGGGGCTTTTGCCTGGCCTCTAATTTTCACTCGTCATTGCAGATGGTCACCGGCCACATGAGCACGCTTCTGGTTGGCGCGGTTGCCACCCCGGCGGCGGCAGGGCTGTTCAAGGTTGCCCGCGAAGTCGCCACCGCCCTCACCAAACCCGCCGAGCTGCTGACCCAGTCTATCTATCCGGAGTTTGCCCGCCTGGGGTCCACCAGCAACTGGGCCGATTTCGGCGGGCTGATTCGCCGCGCTGCCCTGCTGGCCGGCGGGGTTGGGATTGGCATTCTCGCGATTATTGCCCTGCTCGGCGATCACCTGTTGGCGCTAATTTTTGGCCCAGACTTCGCTGCGGCCTATGGGGTGCTTGTGTTGCTGGTGGCAGCGGCGACCCTCACCATCGCGGGCTTCAGTTTTGATCCTGCGCTCTATGCTATGGGCCGCCCCAGCGTGCCGCTCAGAGTCAATGCGGTGGTTGTCTTTTGTGTGTATGTACCGCTGCTTATTTTGCTGACTCAGACACTCGGACCCATCGGGGCCGGCGTGGCAATGCTGGTGTCTTCAACGCTGATTGTCAGCACGGTCGGCCTGTGGGCGCGGGCCGAGCTCAAAAAGAGAGCCTGACTCTCGTTCCTTATTGGGTCTTTATTGAGCGGCTACAAACGCCTGCTTGCCTTCTAACGCGAGGGCGAAAAACCATTCTGCCTGACCGCCAATGTCGGCAATGAGTTTGCGTTGAACAGGTGTCGCTACGTTCCTCCAGGCTTGCCGCTCTTGATCGGTCAATTCATGCAAGGTGATGCCTGCATCCTTTAGCAGCACCAAGGATTCCAGCGCTTCCTGGCGCACCAGTTTGCGGTTGTCGTCCACAGTCCCCTGGGCGCTCAGGATGGCGGCTAAGATCTGCGGGGGTGTGTTATCCGCCCAAGCTTTGTTGGCCAACAGCGCCCCTGGGGCAAAGGCATGGCGGGTGAGGGTGAAATGCGGCGCAGATTCATAAAGCCCCGCGACCCGATACATGACCGAAGTTGTCACGCCACCATCGACCAGACCCGTGTCCAGCGCGGCAACCATATCGCCAAAATCCAGCACCACCACGTCGGCCTGCGCTTCCGCCAGCAACAGCCGTGTGGCTTCCGTGGCCGAAGACCGCAAACGATAATCAGCCAGGTCTGACGGCAGTGTCAGGGGCTTACGGCCATACAGATTATGCCAGCCCCCTTCCTCCCACTTCATCAGCGTCAAGCCGCGGTCTGCCAGCAACGCGGCATAGGGTTCGAACAGATAGTGGTCCATCACGAAGTCAGCTTCGGCGTCTGAGTCAAACAGGAACGGCGCCGCAAGGATGGACAGTTCAGGCACCAAAGCCGCCAGCGCCCCAATCGAGACAATGCCCATCTGCGCCCGGCCCCGGCGCAAGCTGGACAACATATTTTCTTCGTTTCCCAGCTGCCCACCGGTGAGCATGTTGAGGGCCACTTTATCTCCCAGCGTTTGCTCAACCTCATTATTGAACCGGACCCAGCGGCGTCCATGGGCGGAGTCCGGCGCTGAGAACGAGACGATGGTCAGAGGGATAGGCTCCTCTGCCTGGGCACTGCTCATACCCAGAGCCAACGCAATAAGGAGGAGAATTGAAGGCATCGCTAAGTGCTAGGGCAGGGGTGTGACGTTTAACTCAAAGAGTTCAAGCACGATGCCATTGGGATCATACAGTAGCGTCTGCATGGTTTTGCGAGAAGGGGACGGGCCTTCTTTAATCACTTCGATCCCCATGGCTTTGGCGCGCTTCAAAATCTCAGCCGTATTGGACACCCGCACCGGCATGATGACGCCGCCATGCAGCGTGCGGTGATTGGGCTTGTCGACGGCGGCACAGGCAGGGTCGTTGGGATCCATCAGGCCCAGCATCCCGATGCGGCTGCCGATGATAGGGCCTGCTGGGTACTCACCCTTGCCGACGAAAATCGCCATACGCAGTAAACTGGTTTCGGGCATGTCGATGATTTGCGCAGCCACTTGGATTGGGGCGCCGCCGTCATCGCGGATGACATCCATGCCCAGCACGTCGCGATAAAACTTCACCGTTTCTTCGATCTTGCACGTGACGATCATCGTGCGCACGTGTTGCGCTTGAACGGGTGGTTCGGTCTGCGCTGAGACGGTGTTGGTGAATGTGATGATGCCAGTGGCGATGCTGATGGCGACGGTTCTGACGACTTTGCTGCGCATGATGATCCCCTTAATAACGACCAGCTGAGTGTAGCCGCTTCGGGTGGTCTGTCCTGAAAAAAAGCGGCGAACGCGTGGGGGGCGTTCGCCGCTAGAGCACCGGAGATCGTGGGGTGGGAGGGAGGAGAGAGAGCCCCGGTGGCATTGTCTAACCCTACTGATTCCGGGGATTGTTTAACGAAAGCTGAATCATTTTGAGTGCGGGTCGACTCTTCATGGTTTCTCCCGAAAAGTGAGCCGGAGTCCTTGCGGCTGAACAGGACAAAACCCATTTAAGGGATCAAGAATCGCATTTTAAGGCGACTCGAGGTAAGGTTTTTCGACGGAATTCAGCGTCTGGTTCAACCACAAGGACTTAAACCATGGCCACATCATCTGCGAAGCCAAAATCAAAGCTGCAATCAAAGCCAAAGGCAGTGGCTAAGCCTATACCTGCAGCGCCGCAACCGGCTGACCAATCGCCCACAGCCCGCGCAAAAAAGACCGTTACAGAGGCTACTGAGAAAGCGCGACGTGCGGCGGCACCCGAATTGGAACGCCTGAAGAAAGCGTCCGCCAAGGTCGAGAGTCGGTTGAAAGCGGTATCGTCTGCGGTGGCCGCTAAGCTTGAAGCCTTTGAAGAGTTGGCTGAGCAGCAATTGAGTTCTGAAAAGAATAAAGCGCGACTTAATAAGATTGAGAAAGACGTTGGCAGGCTGGTCTCATCAGCAGATCAACAGTTTAGCAAGGTCCGTGGGGCTCTTGATGAGGAGCTTAAGGATCTCAAGTCCCTCCTGAATAGGTCAGCAGAAAAAGTCATTCCTGCAGCCAAACAGCGTATCCGATCGCTGATGCCTGACGATCATGAGGGCCCTGGAGACACCTGGGAGTTTTACACAGACAAGTCTAAAAAGTGGCGCTGGCGTCTTAAGGATGGAGCCGGCAAGCCGTTGGGTGCGTCTAATAAAGCTTTTGCAGACCGCGCCGCGTGTATCGAGAATGCACGGCGTCTTGGTTACCGTGGCGGTTAGTGTCGGCAGGTTATTTTCAGGCATAAAAAAACCCGGCCATAACAGCCGGGTTTTTCATGAACTGCGCAGGAGCCGTTATGCGGCTTCTTTAATGCTGAGGGGGAGGGGCATTTGCGCGTTCATTTCGTTGTCCCAGACGCGTTGCAGCAGATTTGAACGTAGCGCCATAATTTCTTCGGCTTCGTCACGCATCTCTTTTGCTTTTTCTGCGGAAGCCATGACTGCAGCAATTGAGAGTTCTTGAGCTGTTTCGCCAAGGAACCGGATCAAATCGTTTACTTCGCTGTATGCCATCTCAAAGACCTTTCTGTAATCTTTCCGCAATAATAATGCTGCAAAGCAATATAACTAACCATTCATAATTGTGCAATGCAGCATCCCGTTTGACGCATAGCGGGTGAGGAGGTTGCCGGATTGGATTGCGAAATACTGTTTTGTGAAAACCCCAGTTTTCTGCGGCAGTTGAGTCTTACACAATTCTGTCAAGCCATTTAGACACCATATATTGTGTTAAATTTGCGGCGAAAACCCAAAATGTAGTTGACGAAATCGCCTCATTTCAGCACCATATGTTGTGGCGCTTACCTCATCGATGACTAGATCATGATGGTAAGAGGACTGAGGGGGCTGTGTTTGGGATTTTATAAATCCAACCAGCCAACAATTAGCGGACTCGCAACGATATCGTTGCCGCAGCGGTGCTCCTAAGTTCTTGATTTTAAAGAACTATAGAGCAGCGAACAGGATTCGAGTCTCTAAAATGTCCTCTTTGGCGCTGGATTGAGTCTGCATATGCGCCCTGGGGTTGCTCGGGCGCCTAAACACCGAGGGGAATACATGGCCTACGCGCTGGAAGCTGATAAGAAAACCGTCGCCCGTTCACCCCAGCCCGAGAAACAGAAGTCCTCCGACGACAAATCTTTTGCCGTCGTTCCGTCGATTAAAGTCGACCGGAGCAGAGATGCACTTCTGACCGATTTTGGCAAAGCCACGCTGGAAGACAGATATTTGCTACCTGGTGAATCTTATCAGGACATGTTTGCCCGTGTTGCCTTGGCCTATTCAGATGATCTTGATCATGCCCAGCGCATTTATGACTATATTTCGCGTTTGTGGTTCATGCCGGCCACGCCTGTGCTGTCGAATGGCGGATCTGATCGCGGTCTCCCCATTTCTTGCTTCTTAAACTCCGTGAACGACGACCTGGATGGGATTGTTGATACCTGGATGGAAAACGTTTGGCTGGCGTCAAACGGCGGCGGTATCGGAACCTATTGGGGGCGCGTACGCTCTATCGGCGAGAAGGTTAAGAACTGCGGCCATACCTCGGGAATCATTCCCTTTGTGCGGGTGATGGACTCCCTCACGTTGGCAATTTCGCAGGGCTCTCTGCGTCGCGGATCAGCGGCGGTGTATCTGGATATTCATCATCCGGAAATTGAAGAATTTCTTGAAATTCGCAAGCCGTCTGGTGACTTTAACCGCAAAAGCCTCAACCTGCATCATGGCCTTAATATTACGGATGCCTTCATGGAAGCCGTCCGCGATGACCTGCAATTTGATCTGTTGAGCCCGAAAGATGGCTCTGTGCGGAAAACTGTAAATGCCCGCGCATTGTGGCAGAAAGTTCTGGAGCTGCGGCTGCAAACAGGTGAGCCCTATTTGATTTTCTCAGATACGGTTAATCGGCAGATGCCGAAGCACCAAAAAGATCTGGGTCTGAAGGTGACGACGTCGAATTTGTGCAGCGAGATCATGCTTCATACGGGCCCGGATCATCTTGGCGAAGACCGCACGGCTGTATGCTGCCTGTCGTCTGTGAATGCTGAAAAATGGGATGAATGGTCTAAGGAAGACGGCTTTATCGAGGACATCATGAGGTTCCTTGATAATGTGCTTCAAGACTTTATTGACCGTGCCCCCGACAGCATGGCGCAGGCCAGATATTCGGCCATGCGTGAGCGCTCGGTTGGTCTTGGCTTGATGGGTTTCCACTCCTTCTTGCAGGAGCGTGATGTGCCTTTCGAGAGTGCCATGGCGAAGTCATGGAATGTGCGGATGTTTAAGCACATTCGTAAAGGCGCTGATGCGGCTTCGGTTGTTCTGGCGGAAGAGCGTGGCCCGTGCCCAGATGCGGCTGAAACGGGTTTGATGGCGCGATTTAGCCATAAGATGGCCATTGCGCCGACCGCATCTATCAGCATTATTTGTGGTGGCGTTAGCCCTTGCATTGAGCCAATTCCGGCAAACATTTATACACATAAAACCTTGTCAGGGTCGTTTACGGTTAAGAACAAGCACCTGACAGAAATTCTTGAGAGCAAGGGGTTGAACACCCAAGGTACGTGGACCTCGATCTTAGAAAATGAAGGGTCTGTTCAGCATCTCAATGGTCTGACAGATGACGAGAAAGCGGTGTTCCGCACGGCTTTTGAAATTGATCAGCGTTGGGTTATTGAAATGGCGGCAGATCGTACGCCTTTCGTTTGCCAAGGCCAGTCGATCAATGTGTTTATCCCGTCTGACATCGACAAATGGGATCTGATGATGCTGCATTGGAAAGCGTGGGAATCCGGTGTGAAGAGTCTGTATTACTGTCGCTCTAAATCGGTGCAGCGTGCCGGATTTGCCGGCGGCGTCGAATCTGATAACACACGGGCTTGGCCTGAAGCTGAGTTGGCGCTGTCTGAGCGCACAGACTATGAAGAATGCCTCGCCTGCCAGTAGGTCCCTGAGTCAACATATTCACATGCCGCTAAGAAGCTGAACCGGATAAGTCATGAATAGTATTTCACCCAGCATTAAGCCCAGCCTGTTAACGCCGAGCCGTAGCTATAAGCCGTTCCGGTATCCGTGGGCGCATGACTTCTGGAAACGCCAGCAGCAAATTCACTGGATGCCGGAAGAAGTGCCTTTGGGTGAAGATTGTAAAGACTGGGCGAATAATCTAACGGATTCCGAGCGCAACCTTCTGACCCAGATTTTTCGTTTCTTCACGCAGTCTGATGTTGAAGTGAACGACAATTACATGGAGCGTTACAGCCGGGTCTTTAAGCCAACGGAAATTAAAATGATGTTGGCCGCGTTCTCGAATATCGAGACTGTTCACATTGCCGCGTATGCGCTTCTGCTTGAGACAATCGGCATGCCCGAGAGTGAATTTACCGCCTTTCTTGAATATGAAGAAATGGCAGCCAAGCATGATTACATGCAAAAATTTACCGTCGACAATCCGGCGGAAATTGCGCGCACTGTCGCAATGTTTGGTGGCTTCACCGAGGGGCTGCAGCTGTTTGCCAGCTTCGCCATGTTGTTGAACTTCCCGCGTCAAAATAAAATGAAGGGTATGGGGCAAATCGTGTCGTGGTCGGTGCGTGATGAAAGCCTGCATTGTGAAGGTATGATCAAACTCTTTCATACCTTTTGCCAGGAAACCCAATGCCTGACGCCTGCCTTGAAGGATGACATTACGGATTGCGCCCGCACGGTTGTCGATATGGAAGACAAATTTATTGACTTAGCGTTTGAAATGGGGCCGATCAATGGCATGACGCCAAAAGATATTCAGTCGTATATCCGTTACATTGCGGATTGGCGTTTGCAGCAACTTGGCCTGCAGCCAATTTATAATATCAAAGAACATCCTATTCCCTGGCTGGAAGAAATTCTAAATGGTGTTGAGCATGCGAACTTTTTTGAAGCGCGTGCCACGGAATATTCAAAGAATGCGACCAGGGGTGAATGGCACGGGGCTGATGGTGTTTGGGCGCATTTCGATAAAATGGCCGCGCAGAATAAAGAGACTGCTGCATCTTAAATTCAAGCGTTTTTGAATTAAGTTTGAAGCCAAAGTGACCGTTTTTTGACGGTCGTAGATGAGACGTTTTTTACCCTTATTGCTGCATGTAAGATAAACCCTTCTTCATAGGAGAAGCTCCATGGTTTATCGTATTATTGTTGCTGTTGCCTGTTCACTGTTCTTTCCCGCCGCAGTGTCAGCGCAATCCCTGCCGTGGCCGCTGATTATTGGGCATCGAGGGGCGAGCGGCCTTTTACCAGAGCACACCCTAGAGGCTTATGAATTGGCAATTGCTCAAGGTGCTCATTTCATCGAGCCAGACTTGGTCAGCACTAAAGATGGTGTCTTAATTGCGCGACACGAGAATGAGTTGTCGGATACGACGGACGTTGCGCTAAAATTTCCCGAGCGCAAGACAACGCGTGTGATTGATGGTCTCGAATTTACCGGGTGGTTTTCTGAAGACTTCACCCTGGCTGAAATAAAGACGCTGCGTGCAACGCAGCGATTACCGTTCCGCGATCAAAGCTTGAATGGGAAATACCTAATTCCAACGCTTGATGAAGTGCTCACGTTGATCAAACGCGAGAGCGCTGTGCGGGGGCGTCCGATTGGGATTTACCCGGAAACGAAGCACCCGAGTTATCATCAAAGTATAGGGTTGGCATTAGAGCAGCCACTTTTGGGTTCGCTTAGAACTGCGGGTTTGACGCGAACAGATGACTGGGTGTTCATTCAATCTTTTGAAGTGAAAAATCTAAAGTTACTGAATGAGGCGACTGATCTGCGTCTCATACAGTTGCTAGGCTTTGGAACAGAGCAACCCTTTGATCAAGCAATCTCAGGAGCAAGTTTGTCCTATCAAGACATGATTACGGACAGGGGGCTTCAAAATATTGCGACCTATGCGGATGGTATTGGGCCGTGGAAAGTGCTGATTGTGCCGCAAGACCGTGAGGGTAATCCGTTTCCAGCTACGGACTTGATTCCACGCGCACATGCTGCTGGTTTGGTGGTGCACGCCTACACGTTTAGAGACGAGCCCCGCTACTTGATGAAGCGTTACAATGGTGATCCGTTAGCTGAATACCGACACTTCTTTGCTTTGGGTGTGGATGGCGTGTTTACGGATTTTCCTGGGTCGGCGGTGGGGGCAATTCCTGCATCACCTTAAGGTGTGGTATGCTAGCTCCGTTGCGAATAAACATCGGCATAATTATTATGCTGAAAAGCAAGAGTGTACACAGGTAAAAAGGTGCTCTGAATTATGCAGTTCACTAAGTGATATAATTACATCAATCTTGTTTCTCAACGGCACGTGATTATTAAAAAAAGTCCTTTATCTACCCTTATTGTATTAGCGCCGAATAATTTTGCACCAATTACATTAACAGTTTTGCGCTTTCTGGACCCTATCAATACAATAAATATGATGGCTTCATCAAAGTTCGATAGCAAGCTTGAGCGCTAGCCGCTACTCAGGTCTATTTCCAGCATTTTGCCGTGTAAATTCTATCATATGACTGCGCGCTGAGGTTTTTTTGCGCCAAGCATAGTGCCAAACGTGATAAATCTATTTGTAGTCTATAGTGTTAAGAGCGTTTCTAGCATCCTTTCATGGGCTTTACTTTGAAGAACTACTTTGCTGTCATGTGTGTGATTAGTCTTGCATATTTTTCAATCGATTCAGCATATATTAATTATAAACGTCGCCACCTTATTAAAGGTATTGGTCGAGTTAAGTATTAACTAAGCATCAATTAAATTACGATGATAATAATAAGAAAAACGGGTTGGTAAAAATGATGAGTAGTAAAATCTTGTATCACTTTTACGATCTTGATCATGCTGCTCCAACCTTCAATGCATTGGTACAATTCGTGTCGGCCGAAATAGCTCGTGTTGAGGCTACTAATTGTGATGCGATTCGCACAATCTTTGTTCCTGGTTTTCAAGAGGGATTTAATACAACTAAGGAATATGATTTGGAGACAAAGAGGATGAGATTCTGGAGCATCTTGCTCCCATCTCTAAAGCTCATAAGTTCAAATAAATCATTTATAGTTCTCGATAATCGCGACGAGGCAAAAGAGCTTCTCGAAAAGGCAGATGGTCCTGTTTTTCCATTCGGTTACGAGCTCGACAGGTCTTCGGATTGCTGCCAAATGCATACCTCTACATTAAACGCTTACCTTGGGTATAAGGCTCCTACTATTCGGCCGCCACGAAGGGCTGTTGAGTTTGTTAAAAAATTAATAAATCGAGTTTGCCCGGGACAAAAGTTTGTAACACTAACTGCGCGGGGCTCGACGCATTTGACGCAGCGTAATTCGTCTCAAGAAACCTTGAACAAGGTAGCGAATTACATGCAACAGAATGGTTACTTTGTATTTTTTTTGCCGGACTATGACGTCGCTATGGAAGTTCAAGACAGTTTTGTTTCTGGAGCATATTTGTGCAGAGAAGCTGCAGTAGACTTAACCTTCCGCGCCGCCTTGTATGAGTTAGCCTCTCTTAACATCGGTGAGGGGGGGTGTATGACATTGTGCTGCTTTAATGACCGCTGCAACTATATATTTGGTAATTTACGATGGTCGCACAGGGGCAGAGACAGCGAGACGGCTTTAAGAGAAGAGCTCTTTGCTAGTGGCAAAGGAGTAAACTACCACAACACTTTTGCGAGGTGGTTGTGGTCGTTAGATGACCCAGACGAAACCATTGACGCTTGTTCTGATTTTATAAATTATTCACGAGGCGAGGCTGTTGATATCAACAAAAACACTGAGAGCCTTGATGAAGTTTTGGAGTTATTATCTTCAATGTTTGGCCATGATACCGCGGATCGGATTAGGTCTGACTATCTGAATCGAGCAAATGGACCGCTGTTTGTAAATCGTGAATATGAGCGGAAACAAACGCGTACCATGAAGTATGTCTTGAGAAGACCTGATATGGAAATCTTGGCTGATTACTGAAGGCCAAAACGACATTCCCAGGAAATCATATCAATTGTCCGACTGTTTTATTTTTTACAGTTTAAGAATGATGGGGCAAATCAAACCAATCATTGAAGAGATGCTCAAGGTTCAATCTGTTGTTGGTGTTTTTGCCTTGATCTATTCCTTCAAATACCTAGGCGTCCCATAAAATGACCCGGCATGGTCAGCGGTGCGAATGCCAGGTAATTTATAATCGTTGGAGTAATATTCTCGGCGGTGGTTATGAAATCGCCATGGCTAGTTGTTATTCGGATGAACGAACCAGAGATATGCATATCGTGCGCAATTACCAGAATGGCCATTTTATATTCTCTTTGCCGGACCACGGCTTCGCTATGGAAATGTATAAAATAAGGGTTTATTAGTGTTAGGTGAACGTGACGTTGCCATTATTGGTGATGGGTCTGCTCGATATGATGGGCGAGAAATTTTATTTTTATATTCTAGTGCCCATGACCGTTATTTAACGCACAGAACCTCCGTAAAAGTATATGCGGCTGCTTACCAGAAGTGGGGTATCGGACCGCACTTCCTTGATCTTGCATCAGAAAATTTTGCGGCTGAATTTCTTAAGCATTTCGAGTCTTCTGCCTTGCTGGCTGTTCATTGTGAGCAGGGCTGGGGCGTGGATATTGTTTTGGAAAATGGACAAGACCCTTTCGTCACATATGGTAAGCCAGCGATCTCTCATATACGCGATTATCCATTTTATCCTTGGCTTATGTGCAAGACGCTCCAAGCCCTTCCAAATCGATTGCTTCACTATACGGAAGCCTCTGCCAGTGATTTCTCTGCGAGGTTTGGGGCTGTAGCTCACCGTCAAACGCACAGCTTCGCGCCTCACATTTACTTAGACAGTAATCCGCGCATGGATGACATTTATAGACCTCAACGCGATCGTGATATTGATCTTCTTTATGTTGGGTCTTACACCGACCCAGAAAAATTTAGGAGTGAGTATCTCGCAAACTATAAGGGAAGCGAGCGAGTGTTCGATGACCTTATTGAGCGGGCGTGCCATGATTTCCATGGCGTGTACTGGCAGCATGTGGAAGCGGTTGCCAGTTCTCATGGTATTGCACCCGATTTGTCACAGGCGATTTATAGGGATCTGTTGGTTCAAGGAAACCAATACATTCGCATGGAACGCCGCCGTCTTTTACTGGCCAAGTTGGCACCTTATCCCCTGCATTTGATTTGGTCCGGGGATCCGCCAGATATCAAGCTGCATCCAGATACAGTATTGGTTTCCGGCAACACGTTTCCTGAGACCTTAGAATTAATGGGGCGTGCTAAAGCGATGGCAATGTGCTTAAACAACTTCCCATGCTCCGTTAGTGAGCGCTTTCTGAGCAGCATGCACAGAGGTGCAGCTGTTCTATGTCATGGCAATGTACTCATCGATGCGTATTTCAAGGATGGGGAGAACTTTTTGCGTTTTGATGATGAGTTTGAGAATGTTCCAACTCAAATTGAAAAATTGCGAGACACAGCATGCATAAAAACCATGACGGATAATGCACGCAATGTCGTGATGCGCGAGTTCTCACCAGAGAGACGAATTGAGCAATTTTTATCTTCACTCGATATGTTTTACCAGGGTGGGGTGTAGATTACCGTGTCGCAAAGTCGCATTAAAAAAGTAGTTGAAGAGTTGTTGGCTGTGGAAGCTGCAGTTGATGTGAATGCCCTCTCGTTTGGAGGACTCAAATTGTGGCCGTTGATTCGGCGCATGCATCACTTTACACGCGTTCAAAAAGATCCCAATCAACCGACAAAATTAGAAGACATAAATAGTGAAACATCACCGGTTCTCGGTCTTGAGTGGTCCGGGTGTCATATAGACCGGCCGAAAACAAGGGATTGGCAGTGTCAGGTGATGTCGGGGGAGGAAAAAGCAGACGTTATTTTTGTTTCAAGGCTGCTTGATCATACGGATCTTATGAACGGGCTGCCTTATAACCGCCTGATCGATCCTTGGCTCCATGAGTGCCGAAAACAGATTAAAGCTTTGAAGATTGAGTTCTTTGAATCTGGCCAAGAATTTTCTGATGAGCGTTTTGAGCCGACGTATGGATACGAATTGCCACCTTGGGAAAATGATGAATTGATGCGTGGTATGCCGTCCGAAGTTGAGGGCTTCGGTCCGGTGATTGAGGTCTTTCGGAGGGTAAGTGACCGCCCGCCGACTTTCAAAGGGATATCGTCCTATTTACCAAGACTGTGGGCGCGCAAGAAAACCTTTTCAGAGTTGTTGGTGCGTTTGAAGCCCAAGTTAGTATGCGTGATATGTTATTATTCAACAGATATGTTTGCTTTGGTGTGGGCGTGTCGAGATTTAGGTATTCCCATTGCAGATATACAACATGGGCAGCAGGGAGCATACCATTCCTTGTATAACCACTGGACCGTATCGCCAAAAAATGGCTACGACTTGGTTCCGGATTTCTTTCTGTGTTGGAATGAGCGTATTCGCGCCATGCAGCAAGAGACTGTGCCGGATCCTGAGCATAGACCGCATTCAATAGTGACTGGAAACGCTTGGGTGGATTTATGGTCTCAGGGCGGACCTCTAAAGGTCTCAAAAGAGATGCAATCTTTTATAGATAGTTATAGCGCGCGAAAAACTGTGCTCGTGGGCTTGCAGCCTAAAGAAGACTTTTTCCCAGATAACTTGCCGTCCGCTATGCGCCGCACACCAGATTGGCTTTGGTTGTTACGCGTTCATCCCCATCAACGTTATCGCATTCCTGAAATTAAAGTATTTTTGTCAGCGGCAGGACTCGAGAATTTTGAGATTGATCACTCAACCCATGCGCCGCTTTATGCGTTGTTGCGAAGTGTGTCTCATGTTGTGACCCCCTTCTCTTCGTTGGCACTGGAAGCTGACCAGTTTGGTTGTCCAGTGACTATTATTGACCCCGATGGGCTTGAAGCTTACGAACCGGAAATTTCTAAAGGGATATTTGGCTATGCGGTTAAGCCCAAAGATATCATTTCTTCTATCGCTGATCGGTCTCGACCAGAATATACTATGATATCACAGCAAGAATTTTTACGTGATCGTGTGCAAGTGTTAGCTGATATTTGTGACCGTACCTTATAAATCGCTTTGGCGAGTATGATCAATTTAAGAAAGTAATGAGGTTGCCTGCTTCATTTCTTCATCACTCAACGTATAAGCTTCTACTACCCATGGGAGTCCTGCGTATTGGTCGAGTAGGTTCCAAAACCAACTGCGGCTGCTGAAGGGTAGGTTTTGATCTTCTTGAGCGTCATTGTCGCTCAAGTGCAGAGCACTGGTGAATGGTTGTGTCCGCGCCATGAAGTCGTATGGGTCAAACCCCAATGCAGTTGCGGAGACGCGTACATGACCAACATCAATAAGGAAGCTGACGTTGTTACGATTGATGTCAGACATGAATTTCTCAATTTCGTCTGCATCCGTCATGAGAAGCGGGTTTTCTGGCAACTCACTTAGGTAGATAGGTGAGATGACATTGTTTTCGATTAGTAATCTCTTGCCGCGCTGTTGCGCGTAATCTGCTACGTCCTGCACGGCATTGAGCATGGTGTTGTAGGCACGTTCTTTGTCTATTTTGACATCTTTCAGTGCGGCGGCTTGTTCTTTAGGTTTACCCAACAGGCCAGCCGTTAGTGGCGCAGCATATCCCGCATGCAAACTATAAAAGGGGCAGTCCACAAGAACGGTTAGGTCAATTGCTGTTTTGCAATGATTGATACTCCACTCCAGGTCTTCTTGAGTTGCGGCAGAAAGATTTAACACAGCCGGATTGGCTGGGGCAGGAAAGTAATTGTGAATAAGAAAATGTAGTCCGGACTCCATGCCTGCTTTAATACTCGAAACATAATTAGGGTCATGTTGCAGGCCAGAGCTCAGCTCTATCTGCGATACGTTTAAGCGCAAGGCATCATCAATCACATCTGAAATTGTATTTGTACGAAAAGCTCCAGAAGACACCCACACTGTCATTAACAGAGATCCGCTTTGTTAATATCAGCCCAAGATAACTGTGCTCCGGCCTCAACGGATTTAGATATCTGTGACCCTATTACTAAATCCCAGTTCGCGGCAGAAATACCGGTTGCAGGCCTTTTCAAGATTAGATCTTTTTCTGAGAGAACATGCCCAGCTGGCAAAGAATTGCGCAGGACGATGCTACGTCGCATGCCTTCCATATTTCTTAATTCGTTTGGTGATGGAGCCTTGATGCCGGTGCCAAGGCTTTCCTCCGCTTCACGAATAACGTTTACGTAATGCGATAGGGCTGCCCTATCGAGAGACGTTGATTGATCTGGTCCTGGCAGTTTGGTGTCTATTGTAAAGTGTTTCTCTAAGATGCACGCCCCTAAAGCAATTGCTGCGATCGCCGATGTCTCTGATTGTGTGTGGTCTGAGTATCCTACGGGTGTACCAAATTCTTGTGCCATTCGGATCATGGCTCTTAAATTCGCATCAGAGGAAGCGGAGGGATAGTTTGTTGTGCATTGTAGAAGGACGAAGTTCTCATGACCGGTTTCACGAATGGTTTTTGCTGCAATGTCTACTTCTTCTAATGTCGCCATACCTGTTGATACAATAAGAGGTAAGCCGGTTTTGGCGGCATAACGAAGCATTGAGGGTTCGGCGGCATGTATAGATGCCATCTTCAAGGCGGGAGCCCCCACACTGACGAGAAAATCGACATCTTCTTCATTGTAGGGCGTGGAAAGAAATATAATTTCGTGTTCCCTACATGCTTTTATCAAATCTGGATAAGACTCTTCTGGCAACTCAAGAGACTTAAGCATATCGACTTGAGATTCGGAGGAATCAGTGACCTCGAGTTGATAAGCAGCTTTTGGTGCCTCTGCTGTGGCCACGCGTTCTGCGCGAAACGTCTGAAATTTCACACAATCTGCGCCGCATTCCGCTGAAGCTTTAATTAACTTTAATGCGAGCTCTGGGCTGCCATTATGATTTACACCAGCTTCTGAAATAATAAACGCTGGTTGATTGTGTCCGACGACGCGGCCACCAATGGATATCGTTTTTGCCACGTATCACCCGTGTTAAATTCAGGTCGAAATATAATGTGTCATTTTTTAGGGATTGGCTAGGACCGTATTCA
Source organism: Rhodospirillaceae bacterium (assembly GCA_040221475.1). GTDB lineage: Bacteria > Pseudomonadota > Alphaproteobacteria > Rhodospirillales > Rhodospirillaceae > WLXB01. Next base: position 137,462 of record JAVKEJ010000027.1, read on the forward strand.
ACAGGCAAGCGGAGTAATAGGGTTTAGGTTTTATGTGCATTGTGAAAAGCAAGCCTGCCGACAACGTGGGTAGCTCATGTAAAACTAAAGTTGGGATTGAACAATCCCCTTCTTCTAAAGTGGTATCAATCAGTTCGGTTGCTTTGCAAACGTCATCTTGGTGACGACAAGCGATTTCTTTCTCTAAAAATTAAATCATTTTATCACTTATAAACTTGTAGCGCGTCGCAGCTTTTTGAGTGTTTTTGCAGTCATGTCAGCCCAAATGATTCACGCAACATCCATTCCGCCAGAGCAAAGTCTTCTTCCGTATCAATATCAATTGACCTTGATCTAGGCATGACGTAGCTCCGCACACGCCCCGTGTAAAAGCTTTCTAATTTGTTCAGTGAAGTTATCCATGAGAAGTAAAAGCCTCCATTGGGCTTATACATGGGCTCATGGTCTTGGGTTCGTGTTTCAGTAAATAGTGGTGATGGTTCGTAGACAGGCTTCATGACGTCGCCCTGTTCTATTCTAATAGCGCACAGGGGGGAGTACTCATACTCGGTAAAACTCACAACGGAGTCTGTCTCGTCGGTAAGCATACCAAACCCATTTATTACGTCACGTGAGTTGCGAAGTGGGCAAGTCGGAAGCAACATTCCTATAGCATCGAAGGCATTTTCTATTTCTTCTCGTCTACATATTTCTAACATAACTTCGATTGATTTTGTGGTATCGGCAGCAAGTGCTGAGGGGCGATTATCTACGGTGACGCCTTCTGCCTGCAAGGAAACCGCGGCGATTTCTGGGTCGTCAGTTGTGACCAAGACTTTCCCAAATATTTTACATTCAAGTGCGGTATCAATTGAATGACGAATGAGAGGTTTGCCTCCCAGCGGAATCAGGTTCTTTCGCGGCAACCTTTTTGACCCACCCCGCGCTGGAATGACGATCAATGTTCGATCCGGATTTGGGGGCATAAGGTTAATTTAATATTTGGGCTGTGAAGAGGGACACAATATATCCAGCCGAGTTTAATGATATTATCAAGCAATATTTTGCGTTGATTATAGTAAAAGCGCAAACCTTACCTGTCAGTTAATGCTTCTAAAGTTTCAAGTATTGAACAGAGGGCGTCGCATACAATGTTAACGTCTGAAATGTTCATCTCATTGGATGTCGGCAAGCTCAGGCCTCTCGCGGCCACTTGCTCTGCGACGGGCGTGTTTAAAGAAGGATATGAGTTGAATGCGGGCTGTCCACTTAGAGGAATGAAGACTCTTCTGGTTTCAACGCCATGTTCCCTGAGCCTGCCAGACAAAGCATCAATATCTATTCCAAGATGATCTGTATCGATCTCTATGGTGTATAGCCAGCACACCGGTTTCGCCCATTCTTTGTAACTCGGCAATTTAATCCCTGAAACATTAGACAGTCTTGCATGATATTGGTTGGCCAAGGCCCTGCGGTGACTGAGAAAGCGATCAATCTGTTCCATTTGCGCCAACCCAATTGCGGCCTGCATATTGGTCATGCGGTAGTTGTAACCAGTGACGTTATGCCAATATCGCCTTTCTTTTGACATTCCGTGATCACGAAACATGCTCATGCGTGCAATAGTATTTTTATCTTGAGACCAAACCATGCCGCCTTCACCTGTTGTGATGACTTTATTGGCAAAGAAACTAAAACAGGCAACATCGCTGAACGTCCCGACCTTCTTGTTCTTATATTCTGCCCCAAACGCTTCTGCGCAATCTTCTATGATTTTCAAGCCTGCTTCGTCGCAAACTTTGAGAATAGGATCAATGTCACATGGGTGCCCATAAAGGTGCACGGGAATGACCGCTTTGGTCCGGTCACTTAAAGCTTGTGAAATTTGTTCTGAACCTATGGTCCATGTCTCAGGGTTAATATCAACGAATACAGGCGTCGCGCCAGCGTGAACAACGGCGTTTGCCGTCGCACCAAAAGTTAAGTTGGGAACTATTACTTCATCGCCAGGGCCTATCTCTAATCCTAGTAATGCCAGGTGAAGTGCGGTTGTGCCAGAAGATGTGCAAAGTGCAGTTCCTCCACCAAGAAAGGAAGTCACTGCATTTTCAAATTTAGCGATGTAGCCTCCTTGAGACGAGACCCAACCGCTGCTTAAGCAATCGCTAACATATCGTGTTTCGTTTCCAGCCAATGAAGGCTGAACCAGCGGTATCTGCCAGAAATCTGTCCATGAAAGAATATCGACCGGGCGCTTATTGTCATCAACTAGCGGTAAATGTCTTACAGCATCTGACATTTTGCCTAAGGATTTAGTCCTGTCATCGCGAATATTTCCAAAAGTAAAGTCGCGTTGCATGAACTTATGGGCTTTGGCTTCCATACTGCAGCCAGATAGCACAGCACGTCGAATGTCGCCGTCTGTTGCCAGTCCTGTCATGACGCCAATGTCATTGACAAACAATACTACCCCGCCGATTCCTGAATTTAGGCGTTCCATTGCATCTCTGAGAGAGCTTGTTTCTGGCAGCAGTTGTCTTTCTATGTCCGACCGTTTTTTCAATGCAAGGTGTTCCAATTTTTAATATATAAATACTATAAGTTGTTGCGTACTATGGATTAAGGTATTCATGCTGATTCGCGCTTGACTTATATACTGAGTCATTAAAATCAAACGCGTTTAAGTCTCTATAATAAGTAGAAATCACTGTAATAATTTAGCTTACTTCATTTGGTGTGTTCTGAAGCAAAATTGCGGATACAACTCCTAAAGAGGCTTTGCTTAAGCTGGGTTTTGCCAGGCAAACACCGTTACGATGTATTTGTCAGTTGAGCATATAGCAAATGGGGGTGTGTTATCAGGCTCCATCCATGTGGCTTGGTGAAGATCATCCAACACATAATGAAAGCCTAAACTTTCTAGCTGTGCGAGCAACGCACCAACCTTGCCGTCTTTTGACCGAAAAGCGTGGACTTCAATAACCATGCGTTCAACATTTCGGAGTGCGTCTGCGCAGTCCTCAATAATTTTGTACTCGGCACCTTCGACATCGAGCTTCAGTAAATGAACGCGTTCATTTTCGATAACGTCTTTGAGCCTGATTGTAGGAACGTTTATTCCAGCCTCAGATCCTGCATTCACATGACCAGCATCATCTTTACTGTCAGTAAATACAACGCCATCATTGCCAGTCCAAACAGCTAACGCATCAACTGCGACATCATTGTTACCGAAGGACGCTAAGTTAAATCGACAGAGATCCGCGATATTTGGGTCGGCTTCAAACGCACGGATTTTTGCATCAGGATATTCACTCTTAAAAAACAGCGACGCTAATCCTATGTGTGCACCACAATCAAGAATGACCGGGGAATCAGTGTCGCATGTAAAACTGTATAAACAATCACCGAAAATCTGCCGCGTTTGATAATAGAAACTATGCATATCCGCATATTTCAAAAACTTTCCTGCAACCAGTATTTCACCAGGTTCGCGACGCGGCCAACGGCGTATCTCAGGCGTAAGTTGACCAACAATCTCTTCGAGGGCGTCGCGCAGCATGACTTCTCATCCATATGCTTATGTTTTATTTTTAGTGTATCTGAAAACAAGACTTGCAACCACACAGTTGCGACGATGACAGCCCTTCCGCAATCTGGTAACTTTCCCGCCTCTAGACCTAATCAAGGACTATTGATCTTTGCGTATCGTCCTCATTAACACCAACGACCATCACGGCGGAGCAGCGCGTGCCGCGTACCGTCTTCATAAGGGGTTGCGAGAGATAGGTGAAGACAGCACCTATTTCGTTAAACAAAAAACAATAGACGATCCATCAATTCAGCAGTTTATTCCAGACCCTTCCCCACAGCAGGTTTCTCATCGTAAAAACGCCAGAGCCAAATTGGATGCGGCGTATAACTTGTATAAGGATACCAGAAGCCCCGACATCGAACTGTTTAGCCAGGAACAGGTGGACGGGGATGAGGATTTCTTCATACAACGCCCAAGCGCGGATATTATAAATTTGCACTGGGTCGCAAGATTCGTTGACTACCATAAGTTTTTTACGGCCACTCGTACGAAATGTCCTGTGGTCTGGACCCTGCACGATATGAATACGTTTACGGGTGGGTGCCACTACGATCAAGGCTGTGAAAAATATACTGATGTATGTGGTGTATGCCCCCTTTTAGGATCGAATGAAGAACACGATTTAGCCCGACAGGTATTCGACGCCAAGAAACGCATTTTTGACTCTTGGCCTCGTGAGATGTTGCATATTGTCGCGCCGAGTATATGGCTAACCAATCAAGCTAAAAAAAGTACGCTGCTATCAAAGTTCGACTCCACTACGATTCCAAACGGTATTGAGACAGACATTTTCAGGCCCCTAGGGAAATCAGAATCTCGCGCCGCGCTTAACTTACCCCAGGATGCAAAAATAGTTTTGTTTGTCTCTAATCATATAGGACTTGCGCGCAAAGGTTTTAGAGAGCTTGTTCATGCGCTTTCCCTTGTTCCAGACAATAAGGATTTAATGCTTCTGGGTGTCGGAGATAGCCACGTTTTAGACATTGACGCGCCGTTTCGCATTGGTCAGATAGATTTTTTAAACAACGACCACACGACCGCATTACTTTATAGTGCGGCAGACCTCACCGCCTTGCCTTCTAAACAAGATAACCTGCCAAATATTATTCTTGAATCGATGAGTTGTGGCACACCGATCGTCGGTTTCGATGCGGGGGGAATTCCAGACATCATCCGTCACAAAGAAAATGGCTTTCTGGGCCGGGCAGGGAGCGTCGGGGCTTTGGCAAGCGCAATTTCTGAAGCCTTGAGCGATTTGGAAGCTCTCAGTCAATGTGGAGAGAGGGCCAGGTCTTTGATGCAGAAAGAATACTCGCTTTCTACGCAAGGTGTAGCTTACAAGAAATTATATGAATCAGTTATAGAGACCGCCCGTGCTTCAAGACACTGAGAAGAACTGATGGCTATTATTCTTGTCACCGGCGGAGCAGGGTACGTGGGAAGCCATGCTTGTAAGGCTCTGGCGGCTGCGGATCACACACCTGTAACCTTTGATAACCTTTCTTACGGACATCGCGAGGCAGTCAAATGGGGGCCGCTTGAAGTCGGAGACTTGCTAGAGCGGGAAAAGTTAGCGGAAGTCATTGCCCGCTATAAGCCAGTCGCAGTTATGCATTTTGCTGCCTTGGCCATCGTTTCTGAGTCTATCAGCCAACCTGAACGCTATTTCCTCAACAATGTAGAGGGGACGAGAAATCTCCTCGATGAGATGAAGGCCGCAAATATCCGCCGTCTGGTATTCTCCTCAACATGCGCGGTTTATGGCATTCCCGAGACAATCCCCATCTCTGAATCTGAGTCTGCCAAACCCATTAGTCCTTACGGGGAGTCTAAGCTCCGTGTTGAGCAGATGCTTAAGTTGCGTCAGGAATCAGACGGTTTATCTTCCTTTGCATTGCGCTACTTCAATGCTGCCGGGGCAGATGCCGATGGTGACATTGGGGAAGACCACGACCCAGAGCCACATTTGATCCCCAATGTTCTGAAAGCGGCGTCAGGCGACGGAAACCTGGTTGTTTGTGGCGACACATACCCGACAGAGGATGGGACCTGCGTAAGAGATTATATTCATGTCTCCGATCTCGCGGATGCACATGTCTTAGCGCTGAACTTTCTCGAGAAGAAACAGACAACAGCCGTCGCAAATTTAGGAACAGGAACAGGGTATTCAGTCCTTGAGGTCATAAAAGAAGCTGAGCGTGTGACGGGTAAAAAAATCCCCTTTGAGGTCGGGCCAGCAAGGCCAGGCGACCCCCCGTCGTTGATCGCAAATGGAGCCTACGCCCGCGACTTGCTAAAGTGGGTGCCTCGGCGTTCAGATCTCCATACATTGATTTCAGATGCATGGCGCTGGTCGCAATCGTCACAGTCGCCCCTCTAAATACTGTTAGGCTTGAGTACGTTTTGCTTCGAGCGCTTCGCTCATAATATCCTTAAACCAAACAGCTCGGTCTTTGAGTGCATGATCTTTTAAGCAGCGGGCTTGGCCGTTGCGTGCAATTTCTGAGCATCTGTCTGGGTTATCAAGATAATATAATAACTTAGATATTAATTCGTTTTCCGTACGGAACGTTTCCACTTCGACTCCCGGTTCAAAAAAGTTTTTGAGTTCGGGATGATAAGGAGTCATCAGAAAAGCACCCGCACCGGTCGCTTCTATCAAGCGCATATTCGGTGGTTGATTGCCAAACGCATCGACATCGACATTAATAACAATCCGTGCATTGCGAAGAGTGCGGAGCATGTCATCCGCCCAGCGGGGGCCCTGATTAAGGCGCTGAACATGGGGTGGTAAGGCGCCGACGTTTGGCATGAAAAGCCCAAATGAGAAACCTGCGCTGGCATCCGCACTCAGTTGAGCGATCATATCGAGAATGGTGATACGTCGCGTGTGTTGATGCGTTATTGTTCCTGAGAAAACAACGTCCCACTCAATACTGCGCTCTTCTCTAAGAACTGAACAGTTTTCTGGAAAACCAGGATGAAACCGTGCCGATTTTGCAGCTCCCAAACGAGCCGCTTCTTCGATAATTCTATCGAAGCTGGTGAGAACAAGATCAAATTCTGACCAATCCGTGCCAGCAGGACTGGGGAAGCCTCGCCATCCAGAAACCAATGTTGGTTTTTTCGATAGTGCGCGAATAAACCGAGAGTCAAAAACAACAATATCGGTAAAATAAAGAATATCGGGCTCAAAAGTTTCTATCTGCTGACGGGTCACGGCCGCACTATCTACCGGCTGTGTCACAGTTTCGTTCTGTTCTCGCAGCCATGCGGCTTGTGCGATCGAATTGTTGGCCACAACTTGCATCGTCTCCCAGCCAAAAGCGCGCAAGGGGCGGGTGAAAATGTGAGAACTGGAAAAACCGTCATCTAACAGTGCATTGATCTGCTCATCATAACTCGCCTCTAATAATTGCGGTCGCGCACAATAAAAATCCTCAAGGTAACGAGGATAAAATGTATTGATCTGAAGAAACTTGATTGGACGTTCAAGCCGGGTCATGGTCACAAATAATCCAACAGACTAAAAATGAGATTGTGAGCAGGGTGAAGTTTGACCGCAGCTGAAATATAGATAAGCCGCAAATACTTACCCTTAAACGTTCTAAAGCATTATTACACTGCGACTTATTAATTTCACTTTAATCAATGAATCTGAATTCCCCAACCATATTAGCGGTCTGTTGTGATGGCTTAAGTATGCCATGTTTAATCTTTCGGTGCCTGTCTCTGCTCCATATATACTATCGGGATCAGTCTAAGTATGGACTTTAACCAACACCGAACCAGCCACGTCATCACAACGAGATAGAAATATTAAGGTATGGATCCATTAACACAGGGCGCATTGGGAGCTGCTGTCGCACAGGCAACGCCAACCAAAGTTAAAAATGTTGCCGTTGCCGGTGTCCTTGGCTTTGTCTCGGGCATGGCCGCAGATTTAGACGTTTTTATCAGGTCTTCAACAGATCCTCTGATGTTTTTGGAATATCATCGTCATTTTACGCATGCGTTGGCCTTCATACCCGTCGGTGGCTTTATTTGCGCACTGGCGCTTTACTACACATTAGGACGGCGATGGCAGCTGTCCTTTTTTCAGATCTTTGTTTGTTGCACGCTAGGTTACGGAACACATGCCCTGCTTGATGCCTCGACGTCCTACGGCACCATGTTATTTTGGCCCTTCAGTGAAGATCGTGTTTCTTGGAGTTTAGTGCCCGTTATAGACCCGCTGTTTACGGTGCCGTTCGTCGGTCTATGTTTAATGTCCGTGCTGCGTAAGACGCGTGTATTTGCCTGGGCTGCATTATGCTGGTTCTTTATATACGTATCATTGGGCGCCTTACAGCATCACTCTGCCGAGGCTATGGCGCAGCAGATCGCAGCCTCCCGCGGACATTTACCAGTCCGCCTTGAAGTTAAACCAAGTTTTGCAAATATCTTGGTTTGGAAAACGATATATGAAGCAGATGACCGATTTTACGTAGACGCTGTTCGGGCCGGGATAGCCCCACATATATATGACGGCGTCTCTGTTTCTAAGCTTGACCTATCGCAGGACTTGCCATGGCTAGACCCTGACGCCCAGCAGACAGAAGACATCAGGCGGTTTAGAGATTTCAGTATGGGTTTTGTTGCGCTCGACCCTGAGGCTTCAAATCGGGTGATTGATGTTCGGTATTCATTCTTACCCAATGAAATTGGCCCTCTTTGGTCGCTCGAAGTGTCGCCAAACGCTGATTCAAATGCACACGCGCTCTATCAGACCCATCGCGACAACCCGCAGCAAAACTTCAAACGCCTGTGGCAAATGCTCACCAAAAACTAAACCGGCCTAAATGCTTCAAAGTGAATGAATCTAAGACACGTCGCAAAGAGCGGGGAGCCTTGTTCCTGGCCGAATTGATTCGGGTATTTCATCATCTCCCTGTAACTGAACTCCAATTATATAGGAGAAAATTCTATAAATTGACAAGAAAGAAGGAGTAATCCCTAAAAAATAGCTCTAAAAACGGTATTGGGGAGAATTATCCTCTCTTTCCCTCTCAAGTCTCGGTATTCCACCCGCTGCTATGCACAATGAAAGCGCGTTGAATGAATGCCATAACCAATCCTAATAGAGTGCCGCGCACAACATCTGGCACAGAACACTATGCCGGTTCTGTGAAACTTGTTGGTGCCGGGCCAGGGGCGGGAGATCTGCTAACTCTGCGCGCCCTCAAGGCCATAGAGTCAGCCGACGTCATTTATTATGACAGCTTGGTTGGTCCTGATGTGCTTGACTATATTAAACCAGATACGACGCGCGTTTTCGTTGGCAAACGCAAAGGCTACAGTGCCCTCCCGCAGAGTGTGATTCAAGATCGCATGGTGCGCGATGCCAAAGCTGGCAAACGGGTGGTGCGTCTTAAAGGGGGAGACCCCTTCACTTTTGGTCGCGGCGGGGAAGAACTGTTCGACCTGCGCGCTCAAGGTGTATCTGTAGACGTCATACCGGGCGTTACTGCGGCATTGGCCGCTGCCACGGAGCACGGGATTCCCTTAACTCACCGCGATGTTGCGACTTCGGTTACGTTTGCGACCGGTCATACATTAACGGGCGGGCTTCCAGACTTAGCGAACCTCGTTTCAGACAAACGTACCCTGGTTGTTTACATGGGTGCTTCCAACGCCGGAGACATTGTGTCTCAGTTGCTCAGTGAGGGGGTTTCCCGGTTAACGCCGGTTGCTGTTGTTGAACGTGCCTCTTTGCCTGGGCAGCGGCATATCAGGACTTCTCTTGCCTCGCTTGTATCTGATTTACACGCAAACGATATCGGCTCGCCTGCATTGCTGATCATAGGCGCCGTCGCTGCCTTGGATGAGTCTGCGCTCGATCCCTCGTATTCTCATCAAACCCAAGCTGGACCTGCGGACTCCTTCGCTTGGGTTCATCATCCAATGGGTTAATGCAATGCCTTTTGTTATTTCTGCCAACCGCCTTGAAGATGGCGTTGTTGTTTATTTAACGCAGACAGATCAGTGGTCTGCGAATGTCGCCGACGCCCGCGTTGTCTCTGAGTCTGACTTGGACCGCGCTCAGAATATTGGCCTCAGCGCCGAGGAGCGGAATCACATCGTTGCCAGTTATGCCGTAGAGGTGGGGCCTGGTCACACGGTTCTACCAACCCGCCTCCGTGAACGTATTCGCAGTCACGGCCCGACCGTTGGGGGGCACCAACCAAGTCCCACGAACAGTGCTGAGGGCTAAGCCATGTATGTATATGATTCTATAGACAAGTCCCTTCTTAACCAGCGCGTTGCTGAGTTCCGCGAACAGGTGCGCCGCCGGTTGGCCGGTGATCTGACGGAAGATCAGTTCAAGCCACTCAGGTTGATGAACGGCCTTTATCTCCAACTCCACGCCTATATGCTGCGTGTGGCCATTCCCTATGGCACGTTGTCATCGGATCAGATGCGAAAACTCGCGTACATCGCCCGCAAATACGACCGTGGTTATGGTCATTTTACGACGCGCCAGAACATCCAGTACAACTGGCTGGCTCTGAGCATGACCCCAGACCTGCTTTACGATTTGTCCGAGGTGGATCTCCACGCGATCCAAACCAGCGGCAACTGCATCCGCAATGTAACGGCCGACCCTTATGCCGGTGCAGCTGATGATGAGGTCGATGACCCACGGATCTGGTCTGAAGTTGTTCGCCAGTGGTCCACCTTCCATCCTGAATTCTCTTTTCTGCCGCGCAAATTTAAAATTGCGGTGACAGGGGCGGATGCTGACCGTGCCGCCATCAAATTCCATGATATTGGCCTGCGTGTTGTTCGTAATTCTCACAAAGAATTGGGCTTTCAGGTTTTTGTCGGGGGCGGTCAAGGCCGCACACCAATCGTAGCGCCTTTGATCAAAGCATTTCTGCCCTACAAAGATTTGCTGAGATATTTGGATGCGGTCCTGCGTGTGTACAATCGGTTTGGGCGCCGCGATAACATCTACAAAGCGCGCATTAAGATCCTTGTGCAAAGCCTCGGGACTCAAGAGTTCGCAGATTTAGTTGAAGATGAATTTCAATCTGTTGATCCTGACCTGTTTCCTGTTTCCGAAGCAGAAGTCAGCCGCATCCGTGCGATGTTTGAGTCTCTCGTTCTACGCCCTGATCCCAGCGGCGCAGCCACACTTGAAGACGCGAAGCAGGGATCGGTATCTTTCCGCCGGTGGTGCGAGACCAACGTTCACGATCATAAAACCCTCGGATACGCTATCGCGACCATTTCTCTGAAGCCCATAGGCGGTATTCCTGGGGATGCGTCAGCGGATCAAATGGATGCCATCGCTGATCTGTCGGACCGGTTTGGCTCTGGCGAAATTCGCGTCACCTATACCCAAAATCTCGTCTTTCCGCATGTGAAGCAGTCAGACCTGTACGCTCTCTGGCAAGCGCTCGGCCCACTTGATCTCGCGACATCTAACATCGGTCTCGTGACAGACATCATTGCTTGCCCGGGTCTGGATTACTGTTCTCTTGCCAATGCGCGATCTATTCCCATTGCCCAGGCGGTTAGCGAGCGGTTCGCTGACTTGGATCAGCAGCACAATATCGGTCCCCTGGATATCCGTATTTCCGGCTGCATCAACGCCTGTGGCCATCATCATGCGGGCCACATCGGCATTCTTGGTGTCGATAAGAAAGGCGATGAGCTCTATCAGCTTACGCTTGGTGGCCAAGGAGATGGTGACTCTGCTGTTGGGAAGATTCTAGGACCAGGTTTTGACGAAGACGGGATTGTGGATGCGGTTGAGAATGTGATTGCCACGTATCTCAGCGCGCGTCAGGACAATGAAACTTTTTCTCAAACCCATGCCCGCTTAGGGCCGACCCCTTTCAAGGAGAGGCTCTATGGCGCTTCTTGATATAAATGGCTCAACCTTGGCCAATGAATGGCGAGATGTAGACTCTTGGGATGGCAAAGTTTCTTCGGATGCCATTGTGGTGTCCTTCAGCAATTTCAAGACTCATGCCCCTGGTGTAGATGCAAACTCTCTTTCACGTCTGGGTGTGCGTCTGACCGTTGAAGACGATGTGGCGGAAATCGCTTCGTATGTGCCGAGTTTAGGACTGATCGAGTTGGTGTTTGCTCAGTTTAAAGATGGGCGTCCCTTTTCCACCGCCGTTAAGTTGCGCCGCGATCACGGGTTTGCGGGTGATCTGAGGGTCAGCGGAGACTTTATCCCCGATCAAGTGCTCTTTCTTATCCGGTGCGGGTTTTCTTCTGTAGTCGTTCCGCCACAGTTTGATGTTAAGCAAATTAAAGCGTCTTTATCTGCTTACACGGTGGCGTATCAATCAGCAGAAGATCAGAAGCTGGCCCTTGTCGAACAATTACGGGCGTCTGGGTTCGCCTCGCAATGACCGGGATTAGTTTTCAAGAGGCTGAACTCAAGTTTCAAGGCGTGTCCGGGGCCGATCTCGTTGCGTCTGCAATTGAAGCCTTCCCGGGTCGACTGGCCTTTGTCTCTTCTTTTGGCACGGAATCAGCTGTTTTACTGCATATGGCATCAAAAATTGATCCGGCCGTACCAGTCATATTTCTCGATACGGGTAAACTCTTTGGTCCGACGCGGACCTATCAGCAGCAACTTGCCGATCATCTTGGGTTGACCGATGTCCGCCGTGTCCAGCCAAGTGCGATTACTCTCCAAGACGAGGATGGGTCAGGTGCTTTGTGGTCGACCGACCCGGATAGATGCTGCTCTATCCGCAAAGTAGTGCCACTCGCAAAAGCCCTTGAAGGGTTCAGCGCTTGGATCACGGGGCGTAAAAGCTTCCAAAATCAAGAACGTACGCGCGCGGTGCCAGTTGAAATCCAAGATGACAGATTGGTGTTGAGCCCTTTGCTGGGGTGGTCGAAGGCAGATTTGAACAGCTATTTCGAGCAGCACGCTCTGCCCCGTCACCCCTTAGAGAAGGAGGGGTATCTGTCTGTCGGTTGCTACACCTGCACAACAGCGGTGTCGGGCGATGAGGATATCCGCGCCGGACGCTGGCGCGGCCGTTCCAAAACAGAGTGCGGCATTCACCTGCCGAAACAAAAACAAACTGCGTGAGGACGTTATGGATCATTTGACCCAGTTGGAGGGCGAGAGCATTTACATTTTGCGCGAGGCGCGAAATCGTTTTGATCGTCTTGGTATGCTTTGGTCGTTAGGAAAAGATTCCAACGTGATGATCTGGCTTGCCCGCAAGGCGTTTCTGGGGCGCGTTCCCTTTCCCGTTATTCATTTGGATACCGGTTTAGAATTCGACGAAACCTATGCCTTTCGTGCCAAGTATAAGGACGTTTGGGATCTCGACCTCATTGCTGACGATTGCCCACCGATAGAAGCTACAGACCCCACTTTACCAAGTGGTGCGCGCGTTGCCGCACGTAAGTCTTTGGGGCTCAATCAGGCGATAGATCGCTACGCCTTTGAGGGCCTCATCGCTGGTATTCGGCGTGATGAACAATCGACCCGTGCGAAAGAGCGTGTTTTTAGTCCCAGGTCTTCAACCAACGGGTGGGATGTACGATCTCAACCGCCCGAATTTTGGAACCAGTTCAACACGGATTTTGCACCGGGCACCCATGTCAGAATTCACCCGCTTCTGAATTGGACCGAGGTTGATATCTGGCGCTATATCGAGCGAGAAAGCATTCCTGTTGTCGATCTGTATTTTGCCAAGAATGGCAGGCGGTTCCGCTCTCTCGGCGAAAAGGGGATTACGGAGACGGTGCCTAGCGAAGCCGATTCCATACAAGCCATTATCGCCGAACTTGAAACCACTAAAACCTCGGAGCGCGCCGGTCGGACGATGGATCACGAAAGCGAGGATGCATTCGAACGCCTGCGTGTTGGCGGCTACTTGTAAGGCTACCGTTATGATTAAATTTCTAAAACCTTATCCGATCGTTGTTGTGGGGCATGTGGATCACGGCAAGTCCACGTTGATCGGCCGTCTTCTGCATGACGCCGGTAAGCTGGGCGACGGCAAAGCAGATGAAATTCATGCCGCTTCAAAGCGGCGTAACCGAGAAGATGAATTTGCCTTCGCGTTAGATTCTTTACGCCTTGAGCGCGATCAAGGCATTACCGTTGATACGAGCCGCGTGTGGTTTAAAACGGATAAGCGGCCCTACGTTATCATTGATGCGCCCGGACACTTCGAGTTCGTTCGCAACATGGTGACCGGTGCCCATGCCGCCGAAGGGGCCGTGCTTGTGGTCGATATCGGCGAAGGGATTTCAGAGCAAACGCGCCGGCATGCATATCTGCTGACCATCCTTGGTATTCGTCAGGTTGTTGTCGCCGTCAATAAGATGGATATGGTCAATTATGACGAAACCACATTCAACGCCATGGCGGACGGTATTAAAGAATTTCTGTCCAGCATCGGCATAACGCCAATCTCGGTTATACCCATCTCGGCCAAAGCCGGTCTTGGTGTTGCATATCATGGCGATGAAACACGATGGTTCGCAGGGCCGAGTATTCTGGAGGGGCTTGATCTCTTTCCTGAGCCAGAAAGTATAAAAGACGCTCCGTTTAGGATGAGCGTGCAAGACGTATACAAAGAAGGTGACAACAGAATTGCGGTTGGCCGCATTGACGCGGGCAGCCTGAGGGTTGGCGATGCTGTCGTTCTGCAACCAAGTGGCCGCGTGCTCACGCTTGCCAAGTTCCAGCCTTGGAGTGACGACGATACACCTCAGATTTCTGCGGCGGCTGGACAGTCAGTGGCCCTTAATTTTGAACAGGCTGCTTTTGTCCAGCGCGGTGACCTGCTGGTGGCGCAGGAGTCTCGGGCACAGACGGCTTCATCTGTGCAGGCTAAAGTGTTCTGGTTGCATGCGGATCCTCTCAATCTTGGGGATGTGGTCAGCTTGCGTATTGGGGCGGCAAAACATGAAGTGGTTGTCACGGCCATAGACTCCGTTGTTGATTTGCAGTCCCTTGAAAGCCATGACGGCAATTCAATTCCCTGTAACGGTGTTGCAACTGTCACGTTGGTTTCCCGCTCCACCCTGGTGTTTGATACAGACCATAATAGTCCCATGGCGCGGGCTGTTTTATCGCGCGATTTGACGGTGGCCGGCGGCGCACTCATCGTTGGGCGAGCACAAAGCGCGGGGGAAGACACGTCGCATAACTTAACCCCTGTACCGAGTGCGGTTGCGCGCCGGGAACGCGCTGCTTGGTTCGGGCATAAAGGCGGCGTTTTCTGGTTCACTGGGCTTTCAGGATCGGGCAAATCGACGATTGCTTCACTTTTGGAGCGCCGGTTGTTTGACCTGGGTGTGCATACCATTGTTCTCGATGGAGACAGCGTACGTAACGGATTGAATCAAGACCTTGGATTTTCTGAGGAAGATCGTACAGAGAATCTGCGGCGTGTGGCGCACGTGGCGCATCTGATGTCAGAAAATGGTTCAGTCGTAATCACCTCTTTCATTGCCCCTGCTGAGTCAGACCGCAGTGCGGCCCGATCCATCATTGGAGAAAATTTTCACGAGGTTTATGTCAAGGCGTCAGTAGAAACCTGTGAGCAGCGTGATCCAAAGGGCCTCTATCATAAGGCTCGTTTGGGTGAGATATCCGATTTTACTGGCGTCTCAGCAGATTATGATCCGCCCAAGAGCCCTGAAATCATCTTGGATACCGAAGGTCTCAGCGTGGAGGCTGCGGTGGATCATGCGTTGAGCCATATTCTTGAAGCTGTTGACCATGTCAGCGCAAAGCAACAAGAGGCCGCCCTTCAAGTCGCCGCAAGGGCCTAGATATGTCTTTCGTCAATCCATCACATCCTAAGCCTGCAACAAAAGCTTCGGCCTCTGAGGTGTCTGGAGCCATTGACTATGAGGACGTGTTCGCGGCCCACTTGAATGACCTGAAAGCAGCGGGACATTACCGGACGTTTGCCCGGTTGGAACGCCTGCCGGGGGCATTCCCGAAAGCACTCCTCCATGAAGGAAAGAACACAACGCCAGTAACGGTGTGGTGTGCCAACGATTATCTTGGCATGGGGCAGCACCCGATTGTGGAGGCGGCCTTGCATGATGCTGCAACTCAATTTGGCGCGGGCGCAGGCGGCACCCGCAATATTGCCGGCACGCATGATGTGCATGCGCGACTAGAGCAGGAGTTAAGCGCACTTCATCGTAAAGAATCGGCTCTTCTTTTTACCTCAGGATATGTAGCCAATGAAGCAGCACTGTCGACGCTGGCTTCTAAGTTGCCGGGCGCGGTTATTCTTTCAGATGAAAAAAACCACGCCTCAATGATTGCAGGGATTCGACATAGCAAAGCGGAGAAGCGTATTTTTCGCCACAATGATGTCGCCCATTTGGAAGAGTTGATCTCAAATCTGGACCCTACACGTCCAAAAATCATTGCCTGTGAGTCTGTTTATTCGATGGATGGCACCATCGCGCCGCTTGCTGATATTGTTGAGGTGGCGAAGCGCTACAATGCCCTGACGTATGTAGATGAAGTGCATGCCGTTGGCCTCTATGGCCGTGAGGGGGCTGGCATTGCCGCTGCTCAAGGTGTTGATCACGATGTTGATTTTATTCAAGGCACCCTGGCCAAAGCCTTTGGTGTGATGGGGGGATATGTCGCTGGGTCTTCCCGGGGTATCGATTTTATTCGCAGTTTTGCTCCGGGGTTCATCTTTACGACAGCTTTGTCTCCGATCTTGGCCAATGCGGTGCTGGAGTCGATTAAGCATGTGAGGTCTGCGCAGGATCTTCGTGATTCGCATCAGCGCCAAGTGGCGTGCCTCAAGACAGCCTTGCGGATGAGAGGTGTTTCCTTCCGGGATGAAGCCTCGCACATTGTGCCTGTTGTCATAGGTGACGCTTTTGCGACACGCGAAGCGGCACGCCTGCTTATGGAACGGTATCGCATTTACGTGCAGCCTATTTTTTCACCGACTGTTGAACCCGGAACGGCGCGCCTGCGTCTGACTCCGACGCCATTGCATACCGATCACATGATTGATGAATTGGCCGATGCTCTGGTGGATGTGCTGGGTGCTGTTCAGAGTTTGAGCGGGGCATCTTATGCGGTGGCCTAGACTCCGGATTGGCACGCGCCCGAGCCGTTTGGCACAGGTCCAAATTGCCATGGTTCGTAATGAACTGTGCCGTTTGATTCCCGATCTTGAAGATAAAATAGACGTTGTTGTGTTTGAGACGCCGGGTGATCAGAACCGAACATTGTCCCTCGAAGCTTTAGGGGGGCGTGGTGTTTTTACCGACACCTTAGACGCTGCCGTTGCCGCGGGTGAAATCGACTGCGTTGTGCACGCGATGAAAGATATGGCGCCAACGTTGCCTGAGTCTCTGACCATAGGGGCAACTTTGGAGCGGGAAGATCCAAGGGAAGTGCTGGTGTCTCCCAAATTCGCAAATCTCGATGCTGTTCCAAAGGAGGCGGTGTTTGGGTCGTCGTCTATTCGTCGCCGGGCGTTGCTCCGTCGCCTGAGACCAGACCTCAATTTTGATTTGCTGCGCGGTAATGTCGAAGAGCGTATTGCGCAATTGGGGGCCCGCGATTTGGATGGCACCATTCTTGCCTACGCCGGGCTGGCTCGGTTGGGACTGCTCGCACATGTCTGCCAAGTGTTTCCACTGGACGTCCTTCCTCCCGACCCGGCGCAAGGGGCCATCGGCATTGTATGTCATTCTGACAATTTCGCTGTGCGTCGTGCTTTGCAGCTGATCAACCACGCAGAGACATATGCGGAGGTGGAAGCGGAGCGCGCTGTGCTTCAGTCCTTACCACAACCGGATGCCCTGGCCATGGGCGCTTATGCCCACGTCAGAGGGCCGCACTTGGTGCTCTCAGCGACTCTCGTCTCAGAAGATGGAGCGCAGGAATGGTCCAATACAGTTGAGGGGTATACGGAGGATGCGGCGCAGATTGGTTTGCGCATGGGTGCTCTCTTACATGAACCCGCCAGGGTTTTATTGTCCGCATGATCCTCAATACCCGTCCACTCCAGTACCACGCTGACTTTCAACACGCCTTAAAGGATGTTGGGGTAAAGGTGGTGCCTTGTCCTGTTCTGTCTCTGCTTGAGCTTCCTTGGTCTGCTCAAGGATTACAGAACTTCGATGCTCTGATTGTTACCAGTCAATCTGCCGTAGATATTCTCGAGCGGAAAACAGCGACACGACATTTCCGGGTATATGCGGTTGGCCCTGGTACAGCCGGTGCAGTTCGGGCTGCAGGATATTTTGATACGGTTGAGGGTGGTGGAACGGCAGAGCAGCTTTTACGCGTGCTAGATGCGGCCTCTTTTCGCAAAGCGCTTTATGTCTCAGCGCAAAATGTGTCATGTGATTTATCCAAAGACAGGCCAGACAGGATTGTGCGGCAGGTGGTTTACGATATGGTCCCGACACAGGGGCTAACTAAGGTTGTTATTAATGCGATCCGTTCAACACCGCGCTTCATCGTTCCCTTTTATTCACCGCGTTCTCTCCAGGTTTTTGAAGCGCTCATCAAATCTCATAATCTGGAAAATAGTTTGTCAAAGGCTAAGGCAGTCGTAATTCATCCACGCCTGTTAGACGACATAGCGCTCTCTTGGGGGAAGCGTTTGATTGCATCCAGCCCAAACGGCACGGGTATGATCCATGCAATTAAGGACAGCGTCATAGATCTTGGCATCAAATCCTCGATGCCTGAAGCAGCCTGACATGTCGACAATAAAATCAGCACCGACGGCAAGCTTTCCAGCGTCGCGACCGCGGCGGTTGCGCCAGTCAGCTTGGGTTCGCAATCTCGTGCGGGAAACGAGCGTTCAGCCCACTGATCTAATCTTACCTCTATTCGTGGTGGAGGGAAAGAATCAGAGAATACCTATTAAGAGCCTACAGGGCGTTGAACGCTTGTCCATAGATTTGGTTGTCGAGGTGGCAACTCGTGCTGCTGATCTCGGCATTCCTGCTGTAGCTCTTTTTCCTGTGGTTGATATCGTCCTCAAAACGGAAGGGGGCGAAGAGTCTTATAACCCGGGTTCTCTGATTTGCCGGGCCGTAAAGGCTGTGAAGCAAAAAGTGCCTGAGATCGGTGTGATCTGTGATGTGGCGCTGGATCCATACACGACGCATGGGCATGATGGTGTCCTTGTCAAAAATAAAGTGCTCAATGACGAGTCTGTCGAAGTGCTCGTGCGTCAAGCGTTAGCCTTGGCTGCTGCCGGCTGTGATGTGATTGCGCCTTCAGACATGATGGACGGACGTGTTGGAGCCATAAGGTCAGCATTGGAAGCCAATGGCTTTCCGAACATGCTTATCCTGTCTTATTCGGTTAAATACGCATCCTGTTTTTACGGTCCGTTTCGTGACGCTGTAGGTTCGTCTGTTGCCTTGGGCGGCACTGACAAAAAAACCTATCAAATGGACCCTGCCAACTCTGCTGAAGCCCTGCGCGAGGTTGGATTGGATATCGCGGAAGGTGCCGATATGGTCATGATCAAGCCCGGGCAGCCTTACCTTGATGTCATACGCAATGTGTCACAGATGACAGATGTGCCTGTGTTTGCATACCAAGTAAGCGGGGAGTACGCGATGTTATGCCTTGGTGCTGAACATGGACTTTTCGATAAGACAACAGCTATCCTTGAGTCCTTGATAGCGTTTAAGCGTGCGGGCGCAACAGGCATATTCACCTATGCGGCGCTTGATATGGCAGCTCATCTTCAGGAGGTGCGCTGATGTTGCCTTTAATGCTGAATGTGGCCGGACGACCTGTTGCGGTCATTGGCAACGGATTTTCTGCAGCCTTGCGATTGAGAACGCTGCAGGCTAGCGGCGCGAGTAATATTTTTACTTATGCGACTGCACCGGAACAAGAAGTCGCTGATCTTGCAGGTAAGGCTTTGTATAATCGTCTACCGATGGATGATGACTTCAAGACGGAGCGGTTTGGTCTCGTTTATATCTGTGATATTCCGGAGCCTGAAACACATGAGATGGTCAAGGCTTCACATGCTATTGGTGCATTTGTGAACGTTCATGACCGACAGGACCTTTGTGATTTTCATATGCCTGCTATTCTCAGGCGTGGGCATTTACAGGTTACCGTCTCGACAGATGGTAAAGTAGCCGGTCTCTCTCGCATCCTTCGTGATTTTCTTCGGGATCATGTGTTTGGTCCCGAGTGGGAGCAGCGGGTGAGTGAACTTGGCGCACATCGCGCTGAATGGGTGGAGAAAAAACTGCCTTTTGCTGAACTGAGAGATCGCGTTAACAATTACGTAGCAGAAAGAAAGTGGCTGTGATCTGTCTATAGACACTAGTCAGAAGCCGTCAGTTGCCTTGAAAACCGGGTATTTCCAGAGTAATTGACCAGACCGTGCCAAGGAACTGTACTTGTAACCTTGGCCTAGAATAGAGCGAACTAAAGTTAGAACTTCGGCCTTTCTGTTCCTTACGACAGCTTAGGTGCGAACCAAAAATTGCAGATAGTCACTGGAGAAATTGTCGCATAGATTCTTGGTGAGATTAAGCGGCAGCTACTTCGTTCTTTGTTACAAGTCATACTTGAGATCGTTCTCAATACACCATTCAAAAGACATCCATACTTTAGAAAACTCTGATTCTCATGTTAGCATATTGAGTTGAGCGATTTCTGGAGGCCCCGAGGTTTTCGCTTCTTAAAACTTGGCAACTGCGATGGCTACACTCGAAGTCTGCAGTTATTGAGAAGGTGCCGATCTTCATCTTTTGTGACGAAGATATTTTGAGATTTTCTGAGTTTCACAACTACCGAAGAGCAGAGGGTTATTTGTTTATGAATACAGACGTCGTCCTTACTTGTGCACTAACGGGCGCTGGTGATACGGCTGGCAAGAGTGAGCATGTCCCCGTGACGCCGGATCAAATTGCGGCTGCCGCTGTTGAGGCGGCTCGAGCG
>JAVKEJ010000028.1:0-11852 GCA_040221475.1 Rhodospirillaceae bacterium
AGGTTCAGGGTGAACCTGACCAAAGCCGCAGGGCTGTGAAGCTCAGGAATCTTGACGCGTTGGTGAAGCGCTAAGATGAAATTCCAGCGCCTCAGTTTCAGCTTACGGCTACAATTGAAATCGGGAATTAAACGCGACACCATTGATAGGCTACGCGCGCGTTTCAACCGAGGATCAGACCCCCCTGCCCCAGTCGCAGGCCCTGAAATCCGCAGGCTGCGCCGAGATCCATGAAGAACAGGCCTCGGGCGGCAATCGTGCGCGGCCGGTGCTTGCGCGGGTGTTGGAGCGCATCGGCAAGGGCGACACGCTGGTGGTCGTGCGGATTGACCGCCTCGCGCGATCCCTGTCGCATCTGCTGGAGGTGATCGAGCGGCTGGAGGCCAAGGGTGCATTCTTTCGTTCCATTCAGGACCCGATCGACACCGGATCCCCGCAAGGCAAGTTCACGCTGCAGGTCTTGGGCGCTGCGGCCGAGTTCGAGCGCGCCCTGATCCGGGAACGCACCAAGGCCGGCCTCGCCAGCGCGCGCACAAAGGGCCGCGTGGGCGGGAACCCTGGGCTGCGTGCCAAAGACCCTGCTGCTCTTCGCAAAGTGCGGCTGGCGCGACAGGACGGCTACATGGAGCGTTTGAACGAGACGGCACAAGATTGGGTGCCCCACGTGCGCCGGTTGCGACCCGGCTTGGCTTGGGAGGACGTGCTGCGCATCATCAACGGCCCCTTGCCCGAGGCGCGTCGCTGGACCCAAAGCCGTCTGCTGCGCGCTGTGAAGGCCTATGTCCGCGACGGCTTCCTGCCTACCGAGGTGCTGGCCCGCGCCGGGCGCCGCGAAACCGACGATCGCCTGCCTGCGATTGTTGCGGCCATCAAAGGTTCGGACCCGGATATCACGCTACAGGCGATCTGCGACCGGTTGGAAGCCATGCGTGAGCGGACTCCACGGGGACGGACCAGCTGGCAGCCTTCTTCCGTGAGGATGCTGCTGCAACGTGCGGAAAAGCTAGGATTGTTGGAGTAGTTTAGAGAGCAACGTTATCCCATAACCAATGAGATATCGCTCACCCCGTTCGCGAGCTCAGCAATCTGCAGGCTTCATTGATCGTATCTTCGAAAGGAGCGTCAAAGGGATATCACCTAGCACCACAGATCAAGCGCCTCGCAGCAGATCCTGCACGACCGATGGCTTCTTTGCGATCAAGGCCAGCAGGACTTGAGCAGGGCCCGTCGGGTGTCGACGCCCATGTTCCCAGTTCAAGAGCGTGCCCTTTGCTACTCCTATGCTTCGGGCGAATTCAGCCTGTGAGAGACCAGTTCTTTGGCGAACTTCGGCCACATCGACATCGACAACGGATACCTCATGGACCTTGGCGGCCGTCATGTTTCCATCTGCGAATGCCAAGGCCTCTTCCAGGCCTTTCGACACCGATTCAAATGCAGTCATGTTGCGTCTCCATATCTTGCGACAAGCGCTTTGCTCATTTCGACTGCCGCGGCTTGTTCAGCCTTGGACAGGTTGGCCTTTTCGTTCTTGGCAAAGACCGTGATCAAAAAGATCGGCATATGGTTCCCGCCAAATACATACAACGTCCTGAAACCGCCGCTCTTGCCGCCCCCAACTCTTGGGATGCGAATCTTTCGAAGCCCGCCGCCGAGAGAAACCCCATCATCAGGATTACCGGCAATGTAGTTGATTGCAGCCTCGCGCTCTTGTTCCGACATGATTGCTTTGGCGCGCCTTTGGAATTCGGGCAGTTCCACCACCGTCTGCAATCGTGTCATTCTAGGTTACCATTTATGCTTCGCTGACGTATAAGTCAATGGCACACGAACCGCGCTTAGCGCAACCCAATTTGTGCCACTCTTGGATATTGCCCAACTGACAGCGTTTCGACCAGATGCTTGAGGCAAGTGTAGATCGCAGCTCGAAAGCGTCGAGTGGCTTGGTCTTTCGGAAAACAGCCCTGTCATTACGTGCCAGAAGAATGGATGCGGTGTCCTCCCGGCTGAACCCTGCATTCATCCGACACTTAAATACCCCTGCGTTCAGCACCTGGACACTGGTCCGGGAGATCGTCTGCAATTAGGTAGAAAACGGCATTCGCATCTGCGGACTCAGCGTTCATGCACCGCGTCGCGACACATACGCGTCTCCTTGGGCAGCTTGCCCCGAAACCGCTTCAGTGCTTTGAGGATTTCATCCACGCGAGGCTTACGCCGAACACGCACAGCACCATCGTCTTTGACTAGGTCGATCTCATCACCTTCCTTCAAGCCGAGTTCAAGCACAAGTTCGGCGGGCAAACGGACAGCTAGATAACTCC
Source organism: Rhodospirillaceae bacterium (assembly GCA_040221475.1). GTDB lineage: Bacteria > Pseudomonadota > Alphaproteobacteria > Rhodospirillales > Rhodospirillaceae > WLXB01. The sequence continues at coordinate 2,325 of JAVKEJ010000028.1, forward strand.
CCCATTTAACGACTTGCATCTTGTCCTCTCAAGGCATGGATAAAACAACGTTCAGTGTACATCCATCTCGCTCCACAAGCAAAGCCATCGCCCTGCAGGTTCGGCGACGGAAATGCGCCGATCCGCCATCGCAACGGAACCTGTTGTCGTCCAAAAAATTTGAAGAATCATTCGGTTCGCACTGGTTCGGCGGTACCATTGACCAATAATGCCTAGTCTGTTTCTCAGCAGGTAAGGTTCCCTTTTTCGAAGAAGCACTCCATTCGATCGAGTTTTTAATTATCAATTTCAATATCTTAACCAAGATCCGGCAGCTTGATTGAATTTGGTGCTGTGGATAACTTTTGCACTACATCTAGATTCTTCTTGCCGGACTCGCTGGATCGTGGCATTCCCATTCTGACGGCAAATTGCGTCAGACGCGGTGTACGTCGTCAAAATGATCAAGAGCCTTAACAGAGGCCAAGAGCGGGCGGCAGGATATGGATGATCGTAACGTTGGATATGCGCAAGGCATAGGCTCTTCTGACATCGGCACGTTTGCCGACAATCTGGCCGAGTCCTTGGATCGGCAGATGAAGATCGCCTTCGAACCCGAAGAGCGTAAAGCCTTGCGGCGTTTCAGCTCGACCGAAGTCGCCGGTCTCCTGCGCGTAAGCACGTCTAACCTGCGCAACCGGCACAAGGACGGTAGCTTCCCGGAAGTGCATACTGATAACCGCGGGCACCGGTTCTACACAGCCCAAGAAATGGACGAATTGCGCAATATCTTGGAGCGCACGGGAAAGAATGCCGAATCTTATCGGCCAGGTCGACGCGATGGCGACCGACTTCAGGTGCTATCTGTCGTCAATTTCAAAGGTGGTTCGTCGAAAACAACAGCGACGATACATCTTGCACAGCGGTACGCCTTGCGCGGCTACCGTGTTTTGGTCTTGGATCTCGATCCGCAAGCAAGTTTGACCACATTTTTCGGCTTTCGGCCCGAACTCGAGTTCGCCGAAGGCGGAACAATCTATGATGCTCTGAGATATGAGGATCAGGTTCCGCTCTCTGACGTGATCCAAAAGACCTACTTTCACAAGCTCGACATGGTTCCGGCTGGCTTAATGCTCTCGGAATACGAAACCGAGACAGCAAACGCACTCGCCCGTCGGATGCAGCCCATTTTTGCGGAGCGCCTCGCCTTGGCACTCGAGGAGGTAGAGGCAAATTACGACATCGTACTGATCGACTGCCCTCCTCAACTCGGCTTTCTGACTCTCACGGCATTGGCGGCCTCTACAGGGCTCTTGGTGACGGTCGTGCCAGGCATGCTGGATATCGCTTCCATGAGCCAATTCCTGAAACTTGCGTCAGAAACGGTAAAGGCCGTTGAAGAAGCGATTGGACGCCGTGTGACATGGGATTTCGTCAAATTCCTGATCACAAGGTATGAGCCGTCAGATGGGCCACAGACCCAAATGGCTGGCTACCTGAGATCAATTCTCGCCGGCCAGGTCATGACTGAACCCATGCTGAAGTCTACCGCAATCTCTGACGCCGGAATGACCCAGCAGACCGTCTATGAAGTTGATCCCGGCCAGTTCATCAGGAAAACGATTGATCGCGCTCTGACCAGCGTGAACGGCGTTGCCGATGAACTGGAGCAGACGATTCAAATGGCATGGGGGCGTCGCTGATGGCCAGAAACATTTTCAACCAACCTCCGAAGGACGAAAAAGAGAGCGCGGCTCCCTCCCCTACCCTGCAAAAAACTGCAAAGCTGCCCGGCTCTGTTGGCGGTTTGCGGGACTCCTTGCGCGAAATCACGGCCAATTCGATCCGGGACATCGAACCCGATCAGATTGACATGGATGGCCTTCGCGATCGGTTGGTGCTGGAAGATACGAGTATCGACGAGCTTGCCGAGAGCATTCGCAAGCATGGCCAACAAGTGCCGATCATGGTCCGCCCATCGGGCCAACCCGACAGATACCGCATCATCTACGGCCGCCGTAGACTGGCAGCGATCCGCAAGATCGGAGGAACGGTCAAGGCAATCGTTCGCACATTGGACGACGACGCCTCGCTTATCGCACAGGGTCAAGAGAACAACCTTCGACTTGATCCGTCTTTCATCGAAAAATCTTTGTTTATCAGGGAGATGCAGGAAATTGGGTACAAACCCGGCGTCATTCAGGATGCTTTGGGGTTAACCCGGCAAGGCGTGTCCAACCACCGGGTCGTTATCGATCAACTGCCTGATGGGCTTGTTCAGCTTATCGGGCCGGCACATGGCATCGGAAGACGGCAGTGGGGTGATTTAGCGGCCCTATCGGGAAAGGTAGACTTGGTGAATTCGGCCAAAGAGGTGATCACCGCCCTGCCCGACGACACTCCAAGCCCCGAGATATTTCAGGCGGTCTATTCTGCTTGCTCGCACAAGGCGCGTGCAGACAAAAAACCGACCAATCGCGGCGTGACGTCCGTCGTCAAGAATGAGAGCGGCGACACTGTCGGAACGCTGACAGTCGATCAGAAAGCGATCGCCATCAAGATCGCCAAAAAGGACAACCCGGAATTCGGCCAGTGGCTCGAGGAGCGTGCAGAAGCCGCGCTTTTGCAACTCTTCGATACTTGGCGGAATGAGAGCGGCTCTGGGTCTTAACCCAAGCCACATAGAGGAACCCGAGCAAAGGAGAAAAGCGAAGACCAGAAAGAAAAGAGCCCCCCAAAGTTTCCCCTGGAGAGCCCTCATCATTCGATTTGCACCCATGATGTAGCAACCTCCAGCAAACCGGTCAAGAGTCACCGATTCGGTGAACCGATTTTTATTGCCTTTTCCCAGATAAAATCTTGGGAGGAGACAGGGAAGCTGTGGGCCAAACGGTCATCGTGATCAAATCATGGCATTTACAAAACTATCAATTGAGGCTGCTGGTGCAGATGCATCATGCGGCTCAACTCCCGCATCTGAAATCGATATCTGGACCATCTTCCGGGCCCTGAGAGACGCGCGCAGCGTGTTCGGGCTTCGCCCTGGCCACATCCAGACCCTTCAAGCAATGCTCAGCTTTTTGAAACCTGGCCACGGCGAAACGGTTTTTGCGTCGAACAATTCAATCTGCCAACGAGTTGGCGGCATCGACGAACGGACACTTCGCAGGCACATCAACCGCTTCGTCGAACTCGGATTCATCAAGCGCAATGACAGCTCGAACCGAAAGCGCTACCGCGTTCGCTCATCCGGCGGGGAGTGCATCAGTTATGGATTGTCGCTTGCACCCCTGCTTCAACGTGCGAGCGAGCTCATCACCATCGCGCAAGAAATGGAGAATAACCGGCGGGATCGGATATTTGTCCGCAAACAGATCCTCACAAAGCTCGCCCATTTGGAAGAGCATGATCCCAACAACACGTTCATCAACCACGCACGAAAAACTCTACGCAGGAAGCTAAGCCTCCCCGAATACCGCGCACTGCTCTCCGACACGGACGCAGAATGCCAAAGTTTATCCACCCCGGATGATCCACCAGAAACAATGCAACTGCCCGCCAATGACGGACAATCTGTCCGGCATCAATCTAAGTCTGATGAAGAAAAAAAAGATTTAGATAGCAACGTAGGCAAAGAAGAACTGAAACCAGAATTACTAACTTCGGTCTGTGACCAGGCAACCGCATTCGCCACAGAAAAGCTTCGAGATTGGGTGGACATCGAGGCTCACGCTCGAAATCTTGCTCCAATGATGGGAATACACCCAGAAACGTTCGCGAAAGCAAAGAAGATTGTAGGAACGCAGAAAGCATCCTGCGCGATTTTCATCATGCTACAGCTAGGACAACGCATCAGGGATTTTGGAGCCTACTTTCACAGTATCACTCTGGGCCAACGTCAAACCCAATTTGATCCGGTCTCTCTGATTAAGCGCCTGTCCAAAACGAACAAGAGTCTCGCCTAGTGTCCACCGCGGTGGACGTCTGACCGGGAACCACGCTCATGACAGCTCCATCTCTCCGATCACCACAACGAGGTCACCCCGAGACCGGCCCAAGCGATGATGTACGATCGTTCGGCTAACCTCAGAACAAAAGATGTCCACCGCGGTGGACAAATTGGAGACCAAGCGGACATAGTGGTTCCAGCCGCCAATCGTTGCAGGATACAATCAGTTTTCTCTCGTTGTAATTCTAGCGCTCCACCGGCAGGTCACTATCTCCAAAGAGGTTTGGAAAGAGCCGCTCTCGATAATCCAACGGAAACGCCAACCGAACGGGTGTCTTCGGCGAGGCAGAGGTCAGGTATCCGGCGGCGGTCAGTTTACTCAGCGTGTTGCGAGCAGTACGCTCGGACGTCTTGAGCACAATCTGCGCGTCGCCTCGTTCCAGTGCGCCATGCCGAAGAACCGCCGAGATCAGTTCCGGCGCTCGCTTGTCATCGATGGTATCTGCAACAAGACGACGATACCGTTGGTCCAGTCGGCCGAGATCGAACAATCTTGCTGAGAAGGTGATCTGGTCAAGCGTCACCTCTAGGAACCATTCACTGAACGTCTTCAGTGCCGCTTCTGACAGGTTCCCCCGTCCGTCGCGGTCTCCGCGGCGTGGACTGTCGGCCAGATCCATCATCCGTTTGTACTCTCCCCGATCGGTTAGCCCGCGGGCCAGCCCACGTGATACGGACCAGAGCCCTTGGCCACCGATCCCCGCTGTGAGGGCCATGGCATGAGAGATCAGTCTGCTGACACGGCCGTTACCATCCGGGAAAGAGTGGATGTAGTTGAGCCGGTGATGCGCAGAAGCGATCGCGATGATCCGTCCGCTCGAAGACCGCGCCGCAATCTGAAACCGTTTGTCAAAGTGATCCATGAATGCCGCGACCCGTGACGATGACGGAGGTAGGTGGCGCCCGACCGCAACTTCCCGATCGTCGTCTTGGCGCATGCGTCCTGGAACGATGGGCTCTTGTGTTCCGTCGGGATGTTCGATGATCCGAAACTCATCCGGCATCTCGTCGTAGAAGCTCTTATGGACCCAAGTCAGGAATTCGACGGATGTGGGGCGGGGCAGGGTGCCCTTGCGATGCATCTCGTCGATGGCCCGTTGAACGATGACGTGCGCCCGGGCCTCAAGGGCGAGGGGACGGGTTTCTTCCTCAAGCTCGGCACCAGCCAGCGCCCTTTCGATATCGCGGGGGCGCGTGTTGTGTCCTTCGATCAGGTTGGAGTAATAGCAGTTCATCACACGGACGAGATCGGCAAGCTCAGCTGCGCTGTCAGGATGCAACCCTTGTCCCAGCCCGGTGGCTTCCCTCTGGATGTCGACCGAAAGGTCTGCCAGTTCTGTAGGAATATGCTCCTCGAAGAAGCAGGGTTCGATCCTGGCGGGTGTTTCCAGCATTTTGCCGATCTTCCATGTTTGCAAAGTATTTGAAAAATAAACACATTTCGTACTTTCAAGCAAGGTTTTGCCGATATGCGTTGCCGATCTTGCCTGCCGATCTGGAATTGCTGCATGAAATCAATGGCTTCGGCAGAAGGGCCGGGCTTTTCGGTTTTGTTGTGTGCCCAAAGGGGCCGGAAAAAGAGAAAGTGTTCTTCGGGTTTTGTGACTGACGGATGAGGGCCTTTGGGGTCCCTCAGATGGGTCCGGGCCGGGTTCCGGTCTGCCGTTCCGGATGAAGGGCATTCCTATGCAATCAGGTGTCTTGCGCGTGCTCCGCGCAACCGCCGCCTCCTGGTGGCGGCATAGAGAGCTGCGCCGAACTGGCCAGACGGCGCTGGCACAGCGGCTCGAACGCCAGACCGTCCTGCGTGATCTCGGCTATCTGAAGCAGGCGGCGTCATTGCCAAACGCGCATGTGATCTGCGGGGAGGGTAGGACATTCCTCCATCTCGGTTGGACCACCGTGTCGACCTTCGCGCCGATCGAGCGCTTTCCCTTGGCCGCCCTCGCGGTCGCACGAGGAACGCCGTTCATCGATATCCGATCCGTCACCGATGTCACCGCCTTCGCGAACTTGCCGTGCGTGGCGCGGGACGGATCGGTCGACCCTGACCCTTGCGGTCCTGGCAGGTCCGTCTCGCTGACCACCTACATCGCCATGGTCGAAGCCCTCGGTGCCAGGATCGCCAACGATCCGCGCCCCCGCCAGTCAACCTGATCACCATTCCCTCTCACCAACACTCGAAAGGAGGCCAGCCATGGCCCGATCCCGCACGCCCAAATTCGATGCCTCCGAGGTCATCACAAACGAAATCATCCGTATCATCGAGCGCGGCGTCCTGCCGTGGCGCAAGCCCTGGACCGCAGGTGGCAGCTCTCGTCCCCTGCGCGTGGGGGGGGAACCCTACCAGGGAGTGAACAACTTCCTGCTGACGATGCGGACCGTGATGGCGGGCCACAGCTCTCCCTTCTGGATGACATTGCCGCAAGCCAATGCATTGGATGCAAAGGTCCGCAAGGGCGAGAAGTCCTCTGTCGTCGTCTATTACGGCCAAAGCCGGAAAGACGCGGGCGGCGAGGACGACCGCAGCGATGGCGATGATCGCTCCGAGGAAGCCCGTATCTTCCGCTTCCAGAAATCCTACCGCGTGTTCAATGCCTGCCAGATCGAGGGTCTGCCCGAGAGCTTCTTCCCCGACCCGGAGCCAGCGCCCGAGCATCCGCCCTCCGAGCCCATCCCGCACATGCAGGCGTTTTTCGATGCCATCGACATCACGACCGTCTTCACGGGGACGGAGGCGTACTATTTGCCCCCCGTGGACAAGGTTTACATGCCATCCATCACGCGGTTCCAGGACCCGCGCAATTTCTACGGGGTCTGGGCGCATGAGCTGGCCCATGCCACGAAGGCCCCCCATCGACTGAACCGTGATTTCGGGTTCTCGAAGTTTGGCAACACGTCCTATGCGCGCGAGGAGATCGTCGCGGAATTGACCTCGGTGTTCCTGGGTCAGACGCTCGGCTTCACGGCGCATACGCTCGAGATGAATGCCGCCTACCTCCACAACTGGTTGCGCGTTCTTCGGTCGGACAAGGGTGCGATCTTCAAGCACGCTGCAGATGCGCAGCGTGCCTGCGATTACCTGATCGCCAGATCGGAGACGGGCAGGGCAGGGCGCAGTGCCGAGGCCGCTTGACCACACGGAGAACGGAGACACCCATGTCACGTAAGGAACCCAAAACGCTGCGGGTGGCCTGCTTCAACGACGGCCGCCGCAAGATCATCACCTTCAAGCGCCGTGCCTATTGGTGGAGCCCGTACGAGGGCGCTTATCCGCTCTCGGCAGCGCTCGAGACCATCAAGCACCAAGGCGGCTGGATCGAAACCATCCCCAACCCGAATTACAGACCCAAGCGATTGTTCGGGTAGGGCCCCTTCTGCTTCTGTCCTGCCGCCAGGGGGAAAAAGAAAAAGCTGGCTTTTGGAAGGGTGTTTCAACTTCTCAAAGGAGCACCCCATGTCCATGACAGGACAACCCCAGACAGACCGCCCTGATCCGAGTGTGATCGCAGCGCAGAACGACGCGTTTCGCAAGCTCGCGTGCCTCGGTGTGCCAACCGCCCAGTCTATCCAGGGCCGCATGCATGTCACCCGCTCAATTATGAATGCCGGTGACGGCTTCATGGCCGAGGCGGTGAAGGCCACGGGCATGTTCGAGACCTTCGAGCCCGAGAACGATCCCGAAGGATGGCATGATTTCGGGGCGGTCGAGGTCCGCGGCGAGACCGTGTTCTGGAAACTGGATTTGTACGAAGCGGATTCCGACTTCCGCTATGGCGCCGAGGCCCCGGACAATCCCGCCACCACCATGCGCGTGCTGACCATCATGCTGGCGCGCGACTGGTAGGGGAGGGGACACCCCTCCTGACAGCCCAGGCGATGAAGGCCCGCTGACCCCTCAAAGGGAGAGTGGGCCTTTTGTTGTGGTGATCCCTGAAGACGGGGATTGGCCGCGCATCTGAATGCGCGGGCCGCTCCAAACCCACCGAAAAGGAAACGCCATGACCACAAGCTTCAAACCCGTCTCCGTCGCCATCGGCGATCTGGTCTCACATCCCGCCAATGTGCGCAGCAACTCGCCGGAAACCTATGATCCTGAGAACATCGCCCATCTGAAGGCAAGCATCACCGTTCTGGGTCTCCTGCAGCCGCTCATGGTCCAGAAGCTCGACGGCAAATATGCTGTCCTCGCCGGTGGCCGTCGGCATGCCGCGCTGAAGGAGCTGGTCGCGGACAGGGCCGCGAAAGGCTTCACGGCGAAGGCCAAGATCGACTGCCGTCTTGTGCCAGAGGATTGCGATGTCACCACGGCCCTGTCGCTCGCTGAGAACATCACCCAGGCGCCGATGAATGCCATCGACGAGTTCGAGGCTTTCGCGCGGATGATGGAGGTCGACGACCAGACGCCCGAGACGATCGCAAAGACCTTCGGCACCACGGTGGCGGCCGTGAAAGGCCGGTTGCGCTATGGCCTAATCCACCCCGACATCCGCGCCGCGGCCCGGGCCAAGACGATCACGCTCGACACGATGAAGGCCTTTGCGGAGCATCCGAGCCAGGAGGTGCAGCGCGAAGTCTTCGAGGCGCTCACCAAGGAAGATAGCTACCTGCAGGCCTATACGGTCCGCCAGGCGCTCAAATCCCGCGGCGTGCAGGTCAGTGACGATATCGGGGCCTTCGTGCGCGCGGACTACGAGGCGCGGGGCGGCGCTGTCGCCGCTGACCTTCTGGAAGAGCATTCCGTGCTCGAAGACGCCGCGCTGGTCGAGACCATCCTGCTCGAGAAGCTCGGTGCCGCCGCCGAAGAGGCCCGTATGAGGCTGGGCTTTGCCTGGGCCGATGCGATGGTCCGCTATGATTACGCGACCATGGCGGACTATGGCCGCGTCTATCCCGGCCCGATTGAGCCGGATGAAGCGGCCCAGAAGCGCATCGATGAGATCACCGCAGAACTCGAGAAGCTGCAGCTCGAGATGGAGGATGAGGGGCTCGAGGACGGTGCCTACAATGCCCTTTACGAGCGCGTGGACGCCTTGGAAGAAGAAGTGCGCGATCTGCAGGAGGCCTACAGCGCCGAGGACCTCGCGCGGTCCGGGGTGATCGCGTCGTGGCAGGGTGGGCAGGTCACGCTCCATGTTGGCCTCGTCCGCCCCGAGGACACCGTGAAAGTGGAAGGCGCGCGCGGCTCGTCGGTCAACCCGACGGGGGAGGAGGCACCGGACGCCGGCGAAATCACCTATCCAGCCTCGCTGGCTGAGGACCTCAAGACCGAGCGGGCCATGGCCCTTGGCGCCGCGATGGCGCTGCATCCGGAAGCTACGCTCGATCTGACGCTCTTCAAGCTGGTGAGCGACGTTCTGGCCAGCGGCATGAGTGTCACGCAGGCGATCAAGATCGATGCCCGCAAGGAATACCGCAGCCATGCCAAGATGGACGAGATCGACGAGACCTCGCTCGAGCAGGTGGCGGCGGCGCATGATGCGCTTGATCTCTCCTGGCTCGATGACACCCGCGCGCCCGCCGATCAGTTCGCGGCGTTT
>JAVKEJ010000029.1:0-7518 GCA_040221475.1 Rhodospirillaceae bacterium
CGGCGTCGAACCCTTCGCCTACCTCAAGGCAACCCTGGAAGCCGTGGCAGCTGGCCACCCACAGGCGAAGATCGACGACCTGCTGCCTTGGAACTTCAAGCCGGCAAGCTGAAAGCAGGTGTGGTGCAGACGTCGCTTACGCCCAATTAGAGTCCGTGACTGCTCTGGACGACTACACCGTGGCAATCAAGCTCAAGCAACCTATCCCTTCTCTGTTGGGTATCGTCGCAAACTACCACGGTGGCAATATTGTATCCAAAGCAGCGGCTGAGGAACTCGGAGAAAACTTCAAGGGCAACCCGATTGGGACTGGCCCATTTGCATACGACGAACTGGCTGACGGCCAGTTCCTGAAGCTTACAGCTCACGAGGGATTCTTCAGAGGCGCTCCAAGCGTTGAAGGCGTGACTATCCGTTTTATTCCGCAGTCTTCAGCGCGTGAACTTGCATTCCGCAATGGAGAAATCGACGCATTTTATGGCACGCGTGAAGACCGTTGGATCAACAGGTTCAAGGGTGAAGAGAATGCTGAAGTTGATGTGTTCCAACCGGGGGAGCTTCGGACCCTTCACTTTAATCAATCGATCGAACCCTTTGGCGACATTCGCGTCCGTCAGGCCATCGCACATGCGCTCAACCGTGACGAGTTGATTGCGTTTATGGGTGAGACCGTTGCAAAATCCAACCCTTCGCCAGTTCCAGGCGGCTATTTGGGGCATGACGCGACGCTGGAAGGTCTTCCACATGATTTGGAGAAAGCCAAGGCGCTACTGACGGAGGCTGGATATCCAGATGGGTTCGAAGCGACCGTATATATAACTGAGCGCCCGGCTCTGCTCACGCCCATGCAGATCATTCAGGCTCAGCTGAAAAAAATTGGTGTTGAAGTCAAGCTGGAGGTCACCGAGCACTCGGCATGGCACAAAGCGATCCGGGACAATGTGAGTGCCATGGTGCTCTATGGTGCCGCCCGTTTCCCTGTGGCGGACACCTATCTCACCCAATTCTATCACTCAGATAGCACAGTGAAAACGCCGACAGCTGTGACCAATTTCTCTCATTGCGATGCCGCAGATGCTCAAATCGAAGCAGCGCGTTCTGAAGCAGACCCAGCCAAGCAGCTTGCTTTGTGGGCCGAGGCACAGACCGCAATCGTCAAAGAAGTGTGCTCTGTACCATTGTTCGAACTGTTGCAGGTTTGGGGTCGCTCGCCGGACCTGGATTACGGCTATGACCTGAAAGGCGCCCTCTCTCTCGGGCCTCTCATCAACGAGACAACGACAAAGTCTGAATAATCAAAAAATAGAAGGCCCTGTTAAATCAGGGCCTTCCACTTTAGCAGCAGGGGTATCTATGGCTGGCTTCATCTTAAAACGAGTTCTTTCATCAGTTCCGACGCTGTTCGGTGTCCTGACGTTGGTTTTTCTCCTTATTCGCGTCGTACCCGGTGATCCCGCATTGGCAATCCTTGGTGACAACGCGTCTGAGCAGGCACTGCAGTCTTTCCGTGAACAAATGGGACTGAACGAACCAATCTGGAAGCAGTACCTATCTTTTCTTGGTGAGCTAGCTAAGGGCAGTCTTGGCAACTCAATGGTCACAGGTGATCCCGTCTTCGGAACCGTGTTGAAAGTGCTTCCACACACGCTTCAACTGACTATTTTTGCACTCTTCATTGGTGTTATTTTTGGTGTTCCTCTGGGGATCTGGTCCGCCATCCGGCGCGACTCTTGGGTTGATTATACATGCCGCGTCGTTTCGCTCGTCGGCATCAGTTTCCCATCCTTTCTGATCGCGATCGTTCTTATTCTACTATTCGCAATAGAAATTCCTCTCTTTCCCGTGATTTCAAATCCAGATGGAACGTTTGGGTCAAACATCTACAACCTTGTCCTTCCGGGAATGAGTTTGGGCCTCATCATGACCGCGTTTGTTATGCGGACAGCACGCTCATCCTATCTCAACGTATCCTCGGAAGACTACATCAGAACGGCAAAATCCAAAGGGACGCCTCGGCGGATTATTATCCTTAGACACGCTTTGAGAAACGCGCTTATCCCGATTGTGACCGTTGTAGGTCTCTACATGGGCCTTCTCATCGGCAACTCTGTCTTGACGGAGATCGTCTTCAACCGCCCTGGCCTAGGTAAGCTCATCGTACTTTCGCTGAACTTGCGAGACTATGCGACACTTCAGGGTTTGATGATTGTTTATGCCTTTATGGTCGTCCTAGTGAATTTGCTCACCGACCTCACATATGGCCTCTTTGATCCGCGGGTGACCTACTCATGACCACAACAACTGCAAAAAGAAGCCTCGCTTCCCGGGCAAAGGACCTCAATCCGCTGACCGCTGTTGGCCTCGCCCTCTTTGGCGTGATCCTTATTGTTTCGTTCGCGGCGGCCCTTGTCGCTCCCTATGACCCCCTGGAACAAGACATCATCAACCGTCTGCAAGGTGCAAGTTCTGAACACTGGTTGGGAACGGATGTGTTCGGGCGGGACACACTCTCCAGAATTCTACATGGTGCGCAAATCAGTTTGATCATTGGTTTGACGTCGACAGGGATCGCCCTGGTGGCGGGTACAACGCTAGGGATCATAGCAGGCTATTATGGCGGATGGACCGATATCGTCGTGATGCGTTTTATGGATATCCTGCTGGCATTTCCAACATTGATCACGGGCTTGTTGATCGTGGCAGTGCTTGGCACGAACCCAATCAACATTGTGGTTGCGATCGCTGTCACGTTGCTGCCCAATTTCGCCCGTGTCGCGAGAGCCCCAACCATCACTTTGAAGGAGCGAGAGTTCATCGAATCTTGCCGAGCTTTGGGGTATTCCGACCTTCGGATAATGGGAGTTCACATTCTGCCGAATGTCATCGGCGAGGTTGTCGTGCTAGCGTCTCTATGGACGGCCTCAGCCATCATGATCGAAGCCTATCTAAGTTTCATTGGCCTCGGGGTCGCTCCGCCCACCCCAACGCTTGGTGGCATGATCCGTCAAGGCTTGGAAAGCATCTTGGAAACACCCTGGGTGACAATCTATCCCGGTCTTGCAGTGATGCTCATTGTTCTTGCTCTCAATCTCATTGGCGACGGCGTTCGTGACGCCATTGACCCTAAATCTGGAGGACGCTGATGGGTATTTTGTCAGTTCGTGATCTTACGATCTCATTCAATCTAATGGGTTCACTACACCCCGCGGTCAACGGCGTGAGTTTTGATGTGGAACGCAATGAAACCTTGTGTATCGTCGGTGAATCGGGATGTGGAAAGAGTATTACAGCCCTTAGTATTATGGGGCTTCTTACACCTGCCGCACACCTAGGCGGGGTGATTGAGTATGATGGGCAAAACCTGTTGGATATGTCAGAGGAGCATCTTGAGACTCTGCGCGGCGACAAGCTGTCCATGATTTTCCAAGAGCCAATGACTTCGCTCAATCCTGTTCTGAAGATTGGTCAACAAATCTCTGAACCTCTGGTATTTCACAAAGGGATGTCGCAAAAGGATGCCTGGAAAGAGGCAAGAAACCTTCTTGAACTGGTGCGTATCCCAGACGCTGGCGCCCGTTTGAACCAATACCCACACCAGCTTTCAGGAGGTATGCGTCAACGCGTCATGATTGCCATCGGATTAGCCTGCAAACCAGACATCTTGATTGCGGATGAGCCGACAACTGCGCTCGATGTCACGATCCAGGCCCAAGTGCTTGCACTCCTAGACGAGATCCGAAAAGAACAGGATCTTTCGATCATTATGATTACCCATGATTTGGGTGTGGTTGCCAATATCGCTGATCGGGTTGCCGTCATGTATGCCGGGGATTTGGTCGAGATCGCAACTGTTGAAGACCTTTTTGAAACCCCAACGCATCCGTATACACAAGCCTTGCTCGCCAGCATTCCGCGCGCGGACCGTGCCGACCAATTGAAGCCTATTCGGGGGCAGGTACCTCCAATCTATCGAATGCCTGAAGGTTGCCGTTTTAGCCCGCGCTGCGACGAGGCAACCGAGCAATGTAAAATCAAACCTTCCTTAGAAGGCGGTTTGCACCAGACGCGATGCTGGATGCGGGGAGAACAAAAATGACAAATGAAGCTGTCTTAGAAGTCAAAGGCCTTTCTAAAGTCTTTGAAAGTGGAGGATTTCTGAAGGCTTCCTACTCAGTCAAAGCAGTTCAGGAGGTGTCTTTTGAGCTGTTCAAGGGAGAGACATTGGGTGTTGTCGGAGAATCTGGTTGCGGCAAGTCTACCCTTGCCAGATGTGTCCTTAATCTTGTCGAGCCGACATCGGGTGAAATCCGATTGGATGGCAATCTGCTTGCCGAGCAAAGCAAGAAGGAATGGCGTAACCTACGAACACGCCTGCAAGTCATCTTCCAGGACCCGTTCTCGTCGCTGAATCCAAAGCGCAAGATTGGTCAAACCCTAGCTGAACCCCTCAAGGTTCATGAGGGAAAGTCATACGACGAGGTGCGTCCGTCACTTGAAAAGCTCATGCAAGAAGTGGGTCTACCAAGATCAGCTCTGGACAAATATCCTCATGAGTTTTCAGGAGGGCAACGGCAACGCATCGCGATAGCGCGTGCCCTAGTTCTGGAACCGGAAATTATTGTCGCTGATGAATCAGTCTCGGCGCTTGACGTTTCGGTACAGGCCCAAATTCTTGAAATGCTCGGCAAACTGAAGGATGAACACCATCTAAGCTATCTGTTCATTACGCACGATCTGGGGGTCGTCCGAAACTTCTGTGACCGAACTTTGGTTATGTACTTGGGTCGTGTCGTTGAAGCAGGACCAGTGGACGCATTGCTGGACAACCCCCTTCATCCTTATACACGAAGCTTAAGAGATGCAGCCCCAGTACCTGACGTTAGCGCGAGACAAAGCCTTGAAATGTTAGAAGGCGAAATCCCTTCACCAGCAAACCCACCCTCAGGATGTCCATTCCACCCGCGCTGCAAGAGCGCGACAGACATTTGTTCCATCGAATTTCCGAAGACTGTGGAGCGCGGAGATCGAAGCTATGCCTGCCATAACCCGAATGAATAATGTTTCCCGTTATCTCGCATAGCTCCGCGACTTCGTCAGCGCCCTTTCGAACATCATCAGGAAGTCATCGATTGTGGCATCCCGGCGGGCGCTGACCGGGCGGACGATGTGAATCGGCAGTGTTAGGTTATCTTTCAATGGAATGAACTTCACCCCAGGGACGTGCTTTGTGCATTGAATTGGGTGCACCACAGCGATTCCGAGTTGCTGGGAGACGAGTTCAACCAGCATGTTCGCAGTTGTTGCTTCAAGAACAAAATTGAGCGCCATCTTTTTGGATGCTGCGAGCTTCTCCAATGCATGTCGAGATACGCTCCCTTTTGAATAGCCAATAAACGGATGGGAGCATAAATCCTTGATGGATAGGGATCTTTTTCCTGCTAGGGGGTGGCCGTCTGGCACGACCGCCATGAGAGGATCGTCATCCAGAATCCGCGTTTTGAACTGATCGTGTTCTAGCGGTTTTAGCACAATACCAAAATCGAATTTCCGCCCAAGAATGCCATCAACGATATACTGAGAGCTTCGGATGTGAAACGAAAGGTATACATCCGGGTATTTCTCCGCAAATTGGCCTGTCGCTTGCGCAATAAGATTGCCTGACACCGCTGGCATCATGCCGATCGTAAGATGTCCACGGTCTTCTTGGCGGATTGTTTCGATTGCCTGGCTGATCTGATCCACACCGCTGAATACGCGATCAATCTCTTCGTAGAGGCGCATTCCGCGCTCTGTGACATTCATTTTGCCATGACCTCTGTCCAAGAGGCGCAGGCCGGTGTCTTCCTCAAGGTGTGTGAGCAGTTTTGATGCAGCGGGCTGACTGATAAATAAGATGTCTGCGGCCTTACTAACTGTGCCGGTTTCAACAAAAGCTTTGAACGCCTGAATTTGTCGGAGGGATGGCTGGCGCAAGTTATAACCTTTCAGCATAGCGGAGGGCAAAATACTACTTTTACTTTCTATAGCCCGGTGCGTAACTTTTGGCCATGAAGAACTATGATCTATGTGTTGTTGGCGGAGGTATCGTTGGTATCTCTATTGCCTATGGAGAGGCGCGACGGGGGAAACGCGTTGTCGTCGTAGATGGCGAGCGTTCTGACCGGAAAGCGTCTTATGCAAATTTCGGATTGGTTTGGGCGCAGGGCAAAGGAAAGGGGCTACCACAATATCAAGCTCTAACGCAGAGGTCAGCAGACGCCTGGCGAAAATTTGCTTTTGAAGTAGAGGAAGTCAGTGGAACTGGATTCCAGTTCGAGAAGAAAGGGGGCCTCGTATTCTGCTTGGGTGATGGTGAATTCGAAGCTCGGAAGACATTGTTAATGGACCTTCAGGAGACTTCACCAACTGATCAAGATTGGGAGATGCTTGGGCGCAACGATACTCAAAGCCGTGTCGGGGATATAACGTTGGGTAAAGAAGTGGTCGGAGCGAGTTTCTGCCGCCGCGATGGAGCCGTGAACCCACTCGATTTGGTTCGTTCCCTAAACAAGGCAATCGTATACTTCGGTGGAGAAATTCGACGGGAGACTCCCGTGCTTTCGTTGCAAAAAATGACTGGCGGTTGGGCTGTTACAACTTCAGAGGGATCCATAGAGTGTGGATCAGTTGTAGTGGCGGCTGGGTTGGGTTCCAAAGAGATTGCGGCCCAGCTGGGCATCGACCTGCCGATCAAAGCTGACAAGGGTCAGATTCTGGTCACTGAACGTCGACCGAAGTCGATGTTACTCCCTGCGAGCGGTCTAAGGCAAAACCAGTTGGGTTCTTTCATGGTCGGAGCAACGCACGAAGGTGATCAAGATCGCAGATCAACAATCAGCTCTGGCGCGAAGCTTGCGCAAAGAGCAATCCGGATTCTACCCGATTTGGAGCACATTCCCATCGTTCGGCAATGGGCCGGGCATCGAATTGTCACACCCGACACATATCCAGTTTACCTGAGGCCGGAAGATGGACTGACATTTGCTGTGTGCCACTCTGGTGTGACTCTGGCCGCATTCCACGCATCAAACTGGATGGAAGATGCCAGACTTTTTGAGCAATTTTCACCCGATCGATTTGTGGGTGACGGTATTAGAAACTGAAATTGCAGCATGACCAATTTTAGGCACAGATTGAATTAGCTACATTTGCAGCGATCTAAAGTAACTTATGAACCTCCCTGACTCGGTGACTTGAGTGGAGCCGCCGGGAAACTGTGCCGGCAGATGCTATGCGTCTGCCGGTTCTTTTTTAGTAGGCACTCACATCCGACGGGACCATTGATTGGCAAATGAAATAAATCTCAGAAAATCACACTTTCAAAGTAGCGTAGTGGAAAGTAAGCGGCGGCTGAGCCCCACGTTGTTCGACTGAGGCTTTGGTGCGAAGTCCTTTTCATCGGCTGATGAGGAGTGCGTTTCGCAATGTGTGCCAAGAATTCGTTTCTCGCTTCTCTGGGCGTCGAGATTTATGCGACGG
>JAVKEJ010000030.1:0-84700 GCA_040221475.1 Rhodospirillaceae bacterium
CCCCCCGAGAGCACATGCATTTGATACGTGAAAATGTCCCACCTTTGGAGGTGTTGTAAAATGTGAGACAAAAACGAGGTGTAAGTGATTGAAATGATTGGCGCTGTAAAAGCGGTGGCGTCCCCTAGGGGATGAAACTGCAAACTTGTGGGTCGCCAAAGTTAATCTCAATTAGTTCGGGCATTTCTGTCTCTCTGTGTTACTTTTTTGCATTAAGGGGGAGAAATCGCTTGCTACGGCTCAAGGTTAAGCAATTTTTCGGTAAAGCGTTTGGCTGGAAACCGGTTACTGATGACTCTGGGCAAGCCGCACTTGTCATCATTACCACGGCCATTATCGCGGCTGGGGTGGCCCTGAGTCAGTTGTCTCTGGACAACTCAAATCGAGCCCTAGACCAAGCCCTCAAGCAGAGAGCCTCTTTCGGTAAGATTCAAGCTGCAATCGAGGTCTACGCGATCGGCGATATAGCTACAGGTTCTCAAGATTACATCTTGCCATGCCCAGCGCCCCCCGGTGCAAACGGTGTAGCGCGAAGCCACAACGGATCAGCATGCGATACAGCGACAGGAGACAACCGCGGAATCGTTCCCTGGAACACAATCGGACTGGCTGAGAGCGACGTCATCGACGTTCATGGCAATTACATCACATATATCGTTCACAGCACCGATGTCGGCGTATGCAACGGCACCAGCGCGGCGAGCGATCCCGTCACCAATGCCAACGGCAGCAACGTCGGATATGCTCTGGTGAGTCACGGTGACAATGGCTTCGGGGCCTATAACAGCCGCAGCGAAAGCCAGGTCAATGCAGGAGAAGCGTCAACCCGGGAACTGGACAACTGCCCGACAGCCACAGGCACCTGCACGCCAAGCGCCACGAATGGATACCGAAGTGGCCCGGTTGATAATACTGAAGGTTCGACGTTTTTCGACGACATAACTCTCGGCATCTCATTCAGCGATACATTCGATCGAGAATGCCCGGTGTTAAACGAGGGAGAAGATGATCCGCTGGTGTTTGTGGAAGATAGTTTTGGCGATAGTTCCGGGGACGGAAGCAACGACGACCTCGATGTAACTGTCGCTTCGGGATCAGCGGTCGAGGCAAGCGGTTATTTCACGGTGACCGAGGATGTCGAAATCGCCACGAGTTCAAGTGCATTCAACCCCAGTGTGACAGACCTCTATACGTCAATCCGCTGGACACCAACGGCCGTTGGGGATTCCGGCGGCACCAATACGGTACGCTTCAGCATCGTCACCCGATCCGACACCAGCGGCGCGCCGACATCAGGCAACGACGTGTTCTTAAATGGCATCACCGTCCGCTTTGAGGGGTCCGATCCCACACCCAGCAGCGCAGGTAGCGGTTCGATAAGCATCGATATCCTTGCCAATGGCGTCAGTGTGACGCCGACGACCAGCGGATCTATGTCAGTTGATGTCAATAATCCTGATACGTTCGAACTTGAAGTCTATGATGATGGAACCCGAGTGTGGGCACGCATCACCGATGTTAGCGATTATAGCATTCAGTTCGCGGCCTATGACAATTCCGTCTCAACGACAGCGAACGCTCAAAACAACTTTGCTTATATTCACAATGCGGACTCAGGCGCCGTCAGCCGATTGGACGACTTACTCATTGCCAAAGGTGGCATCTTTATAGAGTTGGGAAACATTTTTGACACCCCCGATCCGGACGATAGCGATGCATCAATTGGAGCAAGCAACGTCTGGAGTAACCTGCCAGATGACACGAACATCACCGTCGAAGGGTGGGTGTTTGCAAGAGAAGGTCTCTCAACCAATTTAGCGGCGTTTCAGAGTTCAAGCAGCGGTGGAGCTCCTGCCAGCATGTCAATTCGGACAGATCCACGGTTTGCATTTGAACCCTTTACCGGAACGAATTTCAGCAACACATCGTTCGATTTTAGCAGAGGCTCCTGGAACCATTTTGCATTTACGTGCGAGTCTGGTGTGTCACGCGACTTGGTTTTAAATGGAACCTCCATTGAAAACGACTCTGGAACATGTGACTGGCTGGATACCGGTGGAGGAGTGACCGACACGATAGCATTTTATGGCCTGTCCGCTCGCACATTACTCTCAGAAATGCGCTTCTGGTCGACCAGACAATCTGTTGCCCAGATCAATAGCAATTACCAGCAACGCGCGGACGGGAATGAATCCAATCTGTACATGCAGTACCGGTTTGATGACACGTTCGGTTCAACCACCGCTGTAGATTCAGAAACGGCGACCAGCACTGAAAATCTAACAAGTTTTGATAACTCGGCCTTTGTCGGCTTCCGCTCGCCCTTCGTCAGCACCGCAGCAGAGATCTGCCCTGGCAACGAGCATCCCAGCGATGATTACGCCTGCGTGTACAACGCCAGCACCACTTTAGACATGCCTCTCGATGTGCAGACACTTCGTATAAAGGCTTGGGGTGGAGGCGGAGGTGGAACGCGCTCGGGCGGTAATGGAGGAGCCGGGGGGTATGCGGCAGGGATATTTTCAACATTAGGGACAACCAACGTTGGCGGCAGCAGTCTCAACATCATCCTTGGACAAGGCGGTGGGGCTTCAGGCAACGATCAGGGTCGAGGCGGCGGCGGAGGTGGTGGAACCAGAATTCAGCTGAATTCTATATCGGCCTTAGTCGCAGCCGGCGGGGGCGGCGGCGGTGATTTAGCTGGGGGTGCTGGCGGCGGTGATAATGGCGTAACAGGCAGCGGCACCTGCGGCGGTAACGGGGCATCAACATCTGGAGCTCTTCCTGGGGTGGTGCTTGGCGCTGGCTGTGCAGTAGGCAACCCAGGGACCGGGCCTGATCCAGGTGATGGTGGTAATTCGTTAGACGGATCCATAGGAAATGGTGGAACTGGCTCGGGTGACGGTGGTGCGTCGGGTGATGCAAACTCAGGCAGCGACAATGCCGGTGGCGCTGGTGGCGGTGGCTACTATGGCGGCGGCGCTGGTGGTGAAGAGACAGCGACTGGAACCGGCGGTGGTGGAGGTGGTGGTTCGGCTTACGCACACCCGGATATGTCGAGTTCAGATCTACGCGCTGGCACAGGCACGGCACCCTATAACGACCCTGCCAACGACCGAACAAACGCCTGCGGCGCCACTACTGCTGTCGGCGGGTTGAACGGCACGCCAGCAGGTAATGCGGGCAATAATGGCTGCGTCATTGTGTGTTGGTCATCGACCTGCCAGGCGGGGCTTTAGACGCGTCGAACTCAGGTCACTTAACCTACTTGGTTACCGCGAATGGCAAGACTTTCCCCTCAAATGGCTTTGGCAATTGGGTCCGTAAGGCATGTGACAAGGTGAGATTGTCTACATGCACAGGTCATGGAATTAGGAAGGCGGCTGCAACGATAGCAGCAGAGAACGGAGCAACCGCACCACAGATTCAAGCTATTGGCGGATGGGACACGCTTGCAGAGGCAGAGCGGTATACGCGAAAGGCTGACAAGCGTAAATTAGTAGCAGGGGCTATCGCTAAAATTGACCCACTTTTTGACCCCATGGCGTCCGGTGGGTCAAAACCATCTCATAAGGCATTGAAATGATTATCTTAAAAAGTAGGTTGGCGTCCCGTGCGGGATGAAACTACGAACCGGTGGCAGGCCATAGTCAATATATACTCCACAAAAGAATCATCGAGATAAATATATTCGGCACCTTTGATAGGCACCGTCTGCATGTCCTAGACGTTACTGTGACAGCTTAAAGCTCTAGCCTAAGAAGTTGGATGTTCACACCTTCGCAGAGTGCTCGCGCCACGAAACTTTAATTTGTGCTGATCCTGAATGCCTTTCACGCACACTCGGTAAAATCGATGTGCAACCTAATAAATACTATCTTTAGGTGTAAATAAATATACTTGCAATTATTTTAAAGCTGCGCCTACGATCATTCCCTAAAAGGGTATTAAGGGAGACGCACAATGAAGAATAGAACTCTTGCAGGTTTATTGATGGCTTTGGCGCTAATCGCCTCATCACCATCCAGCTACGCCCAGAATTTCAAGAGCCTCAAGGAAGCATTGAAAAATCAAGGCTACCCTGTTCAATACATTCCGCCCCGAGACAACTGGCTCCCCGGAGTTGTACTCAATGCCAAAGTAGATAGTGGTCGCCTCAAAGTTAGTGAGACAGTTTGCAGAAGTCTGTTTCCACCGGTTGACCTAGAAGTATCGGATGTTCGCCTCGCTAATTACCAAGCTGTCAAAGAGAAGAACTTTGACGTCGGATTAAACCTACTAAAAGCAATTCTAGGCGGCTTATTGACAGGCGAATTAGGATTTGATTCCGAATCAATGAAGGAAATCGAAATCACGTTCAGTGATGAAACTGAGTACTCTCTATACGGTGAAGATGTATACGAGATTAATGAGGCTGGTGAGGTTGTTCGCCGCGCCATTGACCCTCGGTGTCAGGCGAGAATAAAAGAGTACAAAGATAACGGCGACCTGGACAAGCTATATGTGATCACGAGGGTATTATCGGCAAAGTTCCTATACGATTTAGCGAAGTCAAAGAAGCTAGAAGGCCAATTAGACGTCGGCCTTAAGGACATCTTGGATACGGATGTAGATGCAAGTTACAAGGTCACTGGGCGTACTACACTAGTGGTAGAGCAGCCATTCAACATCGCCGCTGCTGGCGTTTCGAAGCTAGAGAACTTTATTGAGACTGGCGATATATCGAGACGTTTCGATATTACGTTAGTACCCATTAGTGTTGATGTCATAGAAGAGCAGGAAGACGAATAGCGCTCGGTTTTCCGATCAGCTATGTAATCGACATTCCATGATCTCACACGTCCGTACTTTTGCCATCGTCTCTACAATTGTTTGCACATGCTACTCGCCTTTGGCAGTTGCGTTGTGTGAGCCTGCGAGAAACATTCCCGGCTACAACGGAAAGTACGAAGATGGGATATTGCAGATACTCATAAAGACGCGCGACGGATTTTTTCCAAATGGAACGGCTGTAACGATAGATAAAAGAGGGTTCTTCATTACCGCCGCGCACGTTGTCGATGAATACCCTCCCAAATCCTTATTCGCGGCGTTTTACGGTGACCCAGGCGTTGATTCGGATGACTACATACTTCCTGTAAAGCCATTTGTGCCCTTACCGCTGCAAGACACACCTGGGTGGGAACAACTAGACTTTCGTATTCTCAAGCTAGACACAGACCGAAATAGCCAGCCGGAAACATTTCATATCTCGCAGCTTACTGCCGTGCCCTTAATGCTCCAGCCGCAACAAAACATGGAATCTGGCAAATTGATTGGATTCCCCTTACCAGTCGAAGACGATCTCAAATTCGGTGCCAATCCGGTTTGGCCCACTCCAATAAACCTAAGGAGCAATGTACGTACATCTGGAACCGAATCCTCGGTTGCAGTAAATGGCTTAGAGGTACCGCAAAAAGGCCATAGTGGTTCTGTGGTCGTTGACAAGCACGGTGTCGCATTTATGACCGCTCGACACAGGTTTAGGGAAGAAATAGTCGATGATCTAAAAACCGTCATACTAAGCATAGTTGAAGCAGAAGGCCCTATTCCTACCAATAGCATGATTAATGAGAATGATCGTAATAGCATATTAAATAGAGTATCTCAGCGTATGCTCGAACTCGCGGATGAACGAAACTTATTCTTCGGAGAATTATTCTCTAGAGAGAGCATACGAAAACAATTATTAGAACTACCACGTCGCCCCTTAATTTCTGAACTTGAGAAAATGGCATCGACGGGTCGCCCCATGACCCAGGGAATGTATTCTCAATTACTTGACGCATCAGAAGAGTTCACTGCTATTGACACCCTGCAATTACTAGACATTGTCGAACGCGATATTGGGTCACTGATTAGCAATACGATTGAACAATTCAGCGACAGCTACACACAAGATATGACGGTAAAGTATCTCGACCTCGCCCAAAAGATCGACGCTCAGTACTGTGGGCGGACTGCCGCAGGGCTTTTGGCAAACTACGTTATTCAGCTTGCCCGGCAGAACCGAAATGATCAAGCGCAAGAAGAAGAACCAGAGATATCAGAAGAGGAAGACTCGGAGTTAGAGACTAACTTATCGACATACCGGTCTAAAGACGGCAACGTTCAGAGAGTCTCCCAGTCGATCGCTTACCCATTCTTTCCTGATAACTTTGAAGTCGACTCTGACCAACCATTTTGGTTTGTTGATGAGCTGGATGCTGCACGCATTGGAAGAAGCTTGCTGAGAGAATTTCGTCAGCTCCCGATAAAAGCACGACAAACTGAAACAGCAAAAAATACTTTGGACTCTTCTGTCCTGTTTTTGCGCAATGCGGCAGAAGCAATAGTAAAAGGAAGGTCCGAGAAAATTGACTATTCTGATATTTACAAAGCGTATTTGTTCACAGATTTAGCATTTGCGGAGAATGAACTTAGGAAGATATCTGGAGCTGGTCCGGATCGCGCTTGGGTAGCTCTGACAAAAGTACAAGAATTTGGAATTACACCTTCGGCAGCGACTTTGCTATCAGAAATTGCTCTTGAGTATGGCGATAGAATGCTCGCTGCGGAGTTTGACCGAATTGCAACTTCTCTCCTACAGGACGTAAGGGGGCATTCAGAGATCACGAGAATACTTGAGAAGAGAGCTCAAGATTTGGGTGCCTCTAACCAACCTATGACCGTATCGGCCGACGAAATTACTAAAAATGTAATTAACGAAATCGAAAGGTGGAAATTTGAACAACGTGTATTTACTGACAACCCTAACACTAATCAGAAAGTCGTAAGCACTTTTGTCGGTGCCGCAATAGAACCCGCCGCGACGCGACCAGCACTCGTGACCGGGTTCGGAAATACCGAGGATGAATTATAATTACAATTATCAAGTTGGTTTCGAACTGAGCGTGAAGAATTGGCTGCTTAGCTCAATTATCAAGCGTCACTGCGAAACAAAGGCGCGAATCATCGAACAATTAGAAAATAATTGGAATCTGATACTATCTAACCTATTGCAATAAGCCTTAGACAGTTATTGTATTGGATTAGCGTTCTTCCCTGCGAGTTGTGGTTCCACAATCTGTACCTTACTAAAATCCGGAAACTCTTGTTTTAGGTACTCCACCATCCACACTATGCTCCCCTCTTCGGGGAGAGGTCCAGCAAATCCCCTCCTGTATGCTACCAACAGGCAAATGTGTCTAAACGCCCTCGATGGACGTCTCTTTTCTATGATTCGGCGTATTAATTCGCAAACAGTTAAAACATATTGCGGCAGTCGCTCTGAAGCCAAAGTGAAGTTAGGTCTTTTGATTTCGCGGAAGTAAATTCTTTTGGCAACCTGGTCACACGCCTTCAAAGGATCTATCTCTGACTTTTCGTCCGGCACCTGAAGAATCCCAAAAAGAAGGGTGACCGCACCTGTGAAAAATATATTCCTCACTTCATCGCATGGACGCTCTTTCGCAATTTCACACAATTCGAGAAAAAATTCAGATAATCCGCGCGACATATTTCCGTTTTCGTCTTTCTGAATTAAACAGGTCATCGCTGAGACGACTGCATCTGCTCTGATCGCATATAGGTTGTCTAAAAAGCTCTTAGATTCTTCTTCCCAGAAATCAACGCCATTCTCTTCCGCGCCCTTCTTGAAGTTATCTGACACTTGTTTAGTAACGCTCATTGATGTGGCTAGTATGAGCGCCAAGTCATTAAATGGTATGTCGGGTTTCGACACCGCGTAGTCGCGAATAGCGCAACACCATGCGAGCTGCCCAAAGAAGCCACTGCCCATGGGGTAAAAGCCTACGACCTTATGAACAGTGTCATTCGTTGGAAAATCTTGCCAAAGTCTGGAGACAAATGACAGAACGCTTTGTGTGTCCAATTCCCAAAGAATAGTTAAGAAGAGTTTGAAATCAGATTCTGATTGGTTAGAAAGATCAAAGCAGAAATCAATAAAGAAGACTTCACCCACAATGTCAGGTTCAATGGCTCGGACCCTAATCCCATCAACGCCAGCGGGGTGTTCAGCAACCAGTTGATTAAGTTCTTCAATAAGAAAAGACGGCTTATTCAACTTAGACGCTTTCAATTTGGAAATCGCTAACCCGGTTTGGCTAAGTGCTGACGCACTAGCAAGTAAGCCGGGTCCAACTCTAGTGCCTCCTGCATTCTTAGAAAACTCATGGAATTCTCTGGAAATTAGCTTTCTACAAATATCAGTGACATAAGACTCATCGTATTGGTCCAGATTTGCGGAGCTGCCAAGGTGCGCAGCTATAACAAGAAAGAGCGGCCGTTGATTTGAGGTTTTGTCAATTGCAGTAGCCTCAATCTTAGACGCGCTGGGAGCCTTATGTTGAGCATCCAAGTACGCATCGAAAAAAATCTGTCTCTGTATATCTACTGGAGGATTCTTGAGATGGAGAAACGGTACGTTGACAGAACGGGAGCTTTCTACAAATGGTAGCTTTCGCCCCCCTTCGAAAAAAATATCTGACCACGCGGTAAGCACTTGCCTTTCAATCAACAGTATCCGGATTTTGTATGGAAACTGGTTCTGCTTTTGCCCAATAATATATATAAAATCCCGTACTTCTGCAGCTCGGCTAGCAGCGTAATCAACCATAATCAGGGTATTGGCCATTGGTTCAAAGCTTGACCAGTCATAGGAAGTATCGTTTAGTAGGAAGCCTGCTTTCCAAACTCCTCCAACACGTAGCGCCAACTCTTGTGCAAGGTGACTCTTACCCGAGCCACCAGGACCTAGCAGAATAGTCCAAGATAGATTTGTATCCTCTTCCAGCCATTCTTTAAGCGTCGAAAGCTCCAATTCTCGCCCTCGGAATCTTGCAGCACGAGATCTATATAGGATTGACCAAGGCCCTTTGGAGGGACCGATTGGCAACGTTAGTGGGGGCTGTGGTTTCGATATTGATTCCAGCGAACGAAGGACCTCGTCGCTGCTCTCAAGTAGCTTTGCGAAGGACTGCCACGTTATTAGTTCGGAGTTAGTTGCAAGTCCTTTTTCAATTCCTTGTGAGAGATTCAACTCACCTGAGAGAATTTTGGAACGCAACTTCTCTTTCGCTGCTTTGTCACGAAGTCGCTCAATGTGGGATGATATTTTCTCTAATACTGGCCCTAAAACCGCGCTTCCAGATACGCGCCCAAGCAACTTGGCTTTGAGAGAATTTAGTCCAGATGAACCAAGTGACTTAACTCCTGCGACCGCAACCTCAAGAATGAAGCGAAGTATAAGTCTTATGGCAGCCTTAGGTACTGCTGTCCCCAGCTCTTCGGAGATTTCCTGAGTTAACGCTTCGACAACTCGACTATCTACCAAAAGATCTAGCAACCCATGAGATTCAATATCTTCCGCAATTTGATCGATGGTTTGACTTTTTTTTGGCATACCCGTCCTGGCGTATTTTGAAAGCATGAACCCTTACAGTTATGGCATCGCAAGCTGCCAGCCCAATGGTATTGCTGGACACCCATCAATTAGAACTTCAAGCCTAATATAAGTCACTTTCAATTTTAGATAGCGTTTCTAAATATATACTTACTTATGAATTCTGAGCTTGGAATCTAATTGCGTCTGGCGAACAGTTTTTAATGGTGCCCGATATAAAACTGCCAATGGCGTCCCCGTGATGGGTAACACGGGGGGCTCAAAATACATCTCCCCTGCTCGCCCCTCACTTAGACCTATCTGAAACCGAACAAGCCCCGGACACTAACGGGGCTTTTCCACCGAAAAAGCTCTTGGTAGCCCCAAGGCACGGGCTTAGCGCAGCGGGTCAAGGCTGGCGCAGCCATGGCCGCAGGCCACTTGGCCTTGACGCGCTAGCGCGGCCACGTGCCACTAAAAAACCTCTCTCACCATCTTTACGTTACGTACGAAAGAATGAGCCAAGAACTAAGACATTGGCAGAAACACGGTCTTTTTGAAGAAACATGGAATGGGACATGAGATAATTTATAATTTTGACATGAATTATTCTATGTCCCATAAAGGGGCCTCGTTACGTTTAAGGGGGCGCTCATGCAAACGGTCGGTAATCGTATTCAACTTTCCGCTAAAGATGTGGCCATGGTCATTATGTACCCTGGCCAACCTGACGGGCTTGCTAGAGCCATGAGACAAGTCCGGCACTGGACCCAGTGCGACCTTCTCCAAACGGTCAATGATAAACATACGGGCCGTGGCCGCTCACGTATGTACGACGAAGAATCAAGCATTCTCCTTGCCGCTATGCTTATGGAATTGTCCCGGTTCGGCGTCACTGTCGATAAGATGAAATACCTGGCCGACTGGTTTTACGAGGATTGGGAAGCTGACTCTGAAGGAGTCTTTTTTGGGGCTGCGACAGGCGAATGGACTGGTTACATCCTCATAGATTGGAATATTGACCCTCAAACCGGAGATTTTGGTGAGCCCGCTCTCAGCGTATTCAGTGACGAGGAATACCACGACTACGATGAGACTGTTCGAAGGTTGCCGATTTCGAGCAGCGCAACGATCCTAAACCTCAATCTAATTCATGACCGACTGCACTGGGATTACCTCAGCCGAGCAGAGGCCGAGTAGTTGAGCTCTCCACTGAATCAGGCGCAAACGGACTGCGCTTCCGCATCAACACCCCGCCTCTTATTAACGGGGATAGACAGCTTGTACGTGGGTTATTACGTCGATTTCGGAGATGGGCTGTCCCTTCCCGAACTGATCGAAATTAAGGAGACACTGCGCCAAGAACGCACTGATTTGCGTGAAATCACTTTAGGTACGGAAACCTTTGGGCTCCTCCCCTACGGAACATTTCCCTACACCCTCACGCTGACGAACAAGATCATGGACATAAAAATTGCGCGCTCCATGCAACCGAACTGTTATGTCCAATTTTCTAGTGAAGGACTCTGGCGTTATGGAGAAGACGGCATCACGGGACGGTTCAGGACATGGCTGAACTCCATTGGCGCGACACTGTTGCGCCCCGAAAGCGTATCTCGCGTCGATTTTGCCTTCGATTTTGATTTGCCTGTCGTGGACTTCGGTCCGGGTGATTTCGTCACGCGCGCAGACAAAGATGCCCAATGGCGCGAACATGGCCGCCTGCAAACGCTTCAGTTTGGTACAGGTGATTGCGTGTTGCGCGTATACGATAAAATCGCAGAAATCGAACAAGCCAGCCGCAAGGCATGGTTTTTCAAACTTTGGGGTCAGGACCAAGATGTTTGGCGTGTCGAATTTCAACTTCGCGGCGCACGCCTAAAAACAGCTGGCATACGCACGATTGCAGACCTGGATGAATTTAGCGGCGATCTTCTTCGAGAACTCTCAAACAAATTTGCACGTCTTTGCATTCCATCTCAGGACCAAAACCGAGCACGGTGGCCATTACATCCCCTTTGGGAATCCTTGCAGCTTGGTATTTCTCAACTCAAGCAACATGGCTTGGTCTCGGATATTGCCACAAAGAACTGTCTTTCATTGCGATTGCATGATCAAGGCAAGATGGTGCTCGGTCACTTAAAAGGCATTGCAACCATTCTACAAGAGCTCAAAGAGCGCGAAGAATCCTACTCACTCAAAGAATTACTGGAGGAACTGCCGTCCATTCTCGCATCACACCATCACGAAACTGAGTGGACACTTGGTGTCCAGGAACGTCTTCAAAAACTGAGGTTAGGCCGATGGTAGATATATCAGACGTGGCAGAAATAGAGGGGTTTGTGAACAAAAGGCTGAATACGGTTCTTTTGGTCGCCCAGAGTTCGCTACCGGATTCACAATTCATAGCCTTTCGCAAAATGACGCTAGATCAATTCGGACGGAACGGATTGATCAAGGATTTGCGTCAACTAGCGAACGACAACGAGCCATAAGGCTCCGGAATGGAACGGATAAGGGCCGGAATAGACTATGCACGAAAGGAGGTGCGCCATGAGTGGCAGACAAGCAAAACGAGGCGAAGACAGACTTCGAACTTCCGGTCATACCGGGTGAAGCGGAGTTACTATCAACAATCTTTGAAGACGTGATGAAACACGTCATTCAAACTGCTGATCTAGACGAATAATCAAAGGGTAAAGACATGGTCAAACAGGTGGCGATTTACCTCCGGGTTTCAACAGTACGGCAAGCCGAAGGCGACTTATCCATTCCGGACCAACGCAGGCAGTTGGAAGACTACTTCAAGGCTAAAGAATGGAAGATTGTAGCCGAATACGTTGAACCGGGGGCAAGCGCCACCGATGACCGCCGCCCTGAATTCCAACGGATGATTGATCAAGCAACACAAAAGCACCCGCCGTTCACTATTGTGCTTGTTCATAGTTATTCCCGGTTCTTTCGGGATGCAATTCAATCTGGGCTCTATCAACGCAAGTTGGAAAAGAACGGTGTGTCGGTTGTTTCCATCACTCAAGACTTTGGTGACGGCGCAAACGGTGAGTTACTTAAAACCATAGTTGGAGCCGTTGACCAGCATCAAAGTGCGGAGAATGCCAAACATACATTGCGCGGTATGCAAGAAAATGCCCGCCAGGGTTTCTGGAATGGATCGCCGCCGCCTTTCGGCTACCAGATTGTAGATGCTGAAAAGCGCGGAGACAAAACTAAGCGCAAGTTAGAAATTAAAGAGTCCGAGGCAAAAATCGTTCGCCTCATTTACGAAAAGTATTCAGGCTCAAAATCTGGTCAGCCGATAGGTGTTAAAGCAACAACAACTTGGCTGAATGAACAGGGATACAGAACCCGCCGAGGACGGCCATTCTCAGTAGGCTCTGTCCACCGTATTCTAACATCAGAAACATACGCTGGAACCTATTGGTTCAATAAAACAGACTCAAAGACAGGCCAAGACAAGCCGCGCAACGAATGGGTTGCTATGGCCAGCCCTGTTATAATCCCGAAAGACAAATTCGATTCTATCCAAGCTCAATTGTCATCGCGCCAGCCAAAGA
The DNA here is from genome assembly GCA_040221475.1 of Rhodospirillaceae bacterium. Lineage (GTDB taxonomy): Bacteria > Pseudomonadota > Alphaproteobacteria > Rhodospirillales > Rhodospirillaceae > WLXB01. The sequence continues at coordinate 12,997 of JAVKEJ010000030.1, forward strand.
AAGTCGCTCCAAGGTTACTGAGCAGTCCTAACCTCCTCACTGGCATTGCTAAATGCTCCAAATGCAGTAGCCCAATGATGCTGCGCACTGGTACGGGTAAAATGGGACAGATTTATCGGTATTACACCTGCTCTGGACATGCCTTAAAGGGCAAGACCACCTGCACAGGCCAAAGCATTCGCATGGATCAACTTGATACCGTGGTGATTGAACAGTTGTCAGAGCGTGTATTCACACCTGCTCATGTAACTGGCTTATTGAAAGAAATGCAAAATACCGAGAAGCAATCCGCCAAGGATTCAGCAGAGCGGGTTACACGGCTACAGAAAGAAATAGAAGAAACCAGCAGGAAAGTTGACCGAATTTATCTAGCCATAGAGAACGGGGTTGAACTTGATGAAACCCTGAAAGAACGGCTTAGTGGGCATAAAGCTCGCAAAGAAAATCTGGTACGCGACATAGCCCACGTTAGAAACCCGTCAGGTATTCCCAAGCAGTTTATGAAGCCCAAACACGTCAATGCATTCTGTGACGGCTTTAAGAAATCCGTTCAGAACGCTGCTAAAGACGTTCAGAAAGGTCTATTAGGAATGTTTGTGGACGATGTCATCGTAAACAAGGAAAATGGCGAAATCACAATTGCGGGGCAGAACAATGCCGTTCTAGCCGCGCTCACGGCCAAAGATGGAGTGACCCCCAACGGGGTTCGTAGTTCTGTTCGAGAGTGGCGTCCCCTAGGGGATTCGAACCCCTGTCGCCGCCGTGAAAGGGCGGTGTCCTAGGCCTCTAGACGAAGGGGACCCAGATAAGAAGCGCGTTTCTAACGACTCCTGAGCGTTCGTGCAAGTCTAGAAATACGAGAAATGCGGGGTAAAGCGTATCTCTGAAATAGGGCCCTTCTTGAAGACCCGCCTTTGAAAGCCCAATCTCTCGTGCCAATCCATTGCAAGGGTCGTCGCCAGTGGGTAAAACCCTTTTGGCCTGCGGATACTCATGCGTATAGCTGCTGTGGGCTGCCTTGAGTTCTTGTTTTCGTTAGAGCGCAGAAAATGATGGTTAGTGCAGACAATGGTTAGTCCAACAGCGGTTAGTCCAACAGCCCATCGGCAAAGCGGATTCGCCGGCAAAATCCGTGATGCGAATCCTGATGACTTCAAAGATATCGCGGCACTTTATGGCTATTACGTAGAAACCAGCGCAGCGACCTTTGAGTTTGTGGCTCCCGATTATGCCGAAATGCTCAAACGCTATAAGGACTTAGCTAAACAAAACCTTCCCTATCTGGTCGCCGAACTCGATGGCAAAGTTGTTGGTTACGCCTATGCTGGCCGTTACAGAACCAGACCCGGATATCGATATACGGTTGAGGACTCCGTCTACGTGGATAAGGACTTCCTTGGACGTGGTATCGGGCGGCTTTTGCTGTCCGCCCTTATTGAACGCGCGACGAAACTTGGCTACCGGCAAATGATCTCTGTCATTGGAGACTCCGCAAACTCAGCATCAATTGCTCTGCACAGCCAACTGGGTTTTAAAGTCATTGGTGCCCTTCCCTCAACTGGCCGCAAATTTGAGCGTTGGATTGACAGTGTACTCATGCAGTTGGCCTTGGGCGATGGCAACACCACCCCACCCCTAAACTGATTTTCACAACGATCTTTACGCCTATACCCATAAGCGAAAGGCCCGCTTATAGCGGGCCTTTGCAACGTTATTATTGCTGATGGGCTACTTACTTTGGTGTTACCATGGGCGCGACCGCAGCCGTGAGATCAAAAAATGAGAACTCTCTGTTTTTAGAGCAATTACTTGCTATTGCACCCGTAATCGCTGGCTTGTTCTCAACCGGAATCAGTAATTCTGAATCCTTCGTGTTGACGTAGCCTTGTACAAAAGCGAAAGCCCAGACGTCTGCAATATCGGCTTTCAAAATGTCTGTCGCTGCACCTGTACGACCATCAGCATAATCTCCACACATGTAGGTTTGTGGATTGAAATCATTACTGAGCGTGCTAGGCAAATCCCTGCGGCGATCAGACGCAACATATTCAGACACTGTGAGCAACGTAACTTCTGGATTCTCGCGACATTTAGAAAGAATAGCATTCACAGCATCTTTTTCAGCGTCTGAGTCATCCGTCCATTTGAGTTTCTCTTGGCCAGAATAATTGCCTGTTAGATATCCCAAGACCCAAATTCTTGCGATATCAGACCGGCCCTTATTGGTTGCGCTATCGCCTTGGCCATTTACATAATCCAAGCAGCGCATATTGGCGGGGTGGAAATCACCCGATTGTGCCTGGGCAGCGCCGACTGATAAGCCCATTGCTAATGCGGCAGCACCGATAAGTTGGATCGTTTTGACCATTGAAATAGTCCCCCTGTTAAAGTGGCGGAAGGCCGCAACTAAGGGCCCTATGAGCGGAAAGTGGCATGCAGTGTGCAGGGTGTCAACGGACTACCACAAGCGTTCTTGCCACATTGTTGACTGATTTATCCCTACCTAAAATTAGACCCGATTCAGACAACCCAAGCTGCATCCTCGATCACTAGCTGAACGTCTGAGCGTCCTTGCCACGTATCTTCCCGGAGGCTGCCTGCGAGGTGAATAGGCCGACCCTGAGTATTAAGTAGAGCGTATCCAAGTTCTGAGTCGGTACAGTTAAAAGCGATTGCTTTTAAACGACCGCCATCACTGCCCGTTGCGATGCATCGGACATGACCATTGCCAACAATGTCGGATTTAACGATCTGCGCTGCGGATACCACAACCTTGGGTTCATCGTTTCCAGCACCGAATGGCTCCAGGCTTGAAAGACGCTTTACCAAATCTATCGTTGCCCCACTTGGAGCCACCATGGCGTCAACTGTGTAGGACGGTAATCGACCGCCCTCGGCAACCTGATCCGCAATATGTTTTGCGAGAAAGGTTTTAAAAGCATCCAGTTTATCGACTTCTACGGTGAATCCTGCCGCCATAGCATGGCCACCACCATTGAATAGTAAATCAGCATCTCGGGCAGCCAGGATCGCTTGCCCGAGATCAACACCTGGCACAGAACGACCGGACCCCTTAGCCATGCCGCCATCAAGGGCAACAACACAGGCTGGCAAATCGTAGCGTTCACGTAGACGACTGGCGACAATTCCAATCACGCCGGGGTGCCAATTCTGTCCGGCAACAAAAACAACATGCGCGTCCGGCTCTTCAATACTCTCAGCCTGCTCAATGGCCTCAACCAGAACAGCGGCTTCAATGTCTTTGCGATCGGCATTGTATTCGTTAAGTCGCATAGCCAGAACAGCGGCCTCATCTGGGTCTTCGCTGACCAATAGTCGCGTTCCTAATTGCGCTTCGCCAACGCGCCCGCCAGCGTTGACTCGGGGCCCTAACATATAACCAAGGTGAAAGGCTCTCGGGGCCTCTTTAAGGCCGGCCACATTGGCGAGTGCAACAAGGCCAATGTTTTTTCCGCGCGCCATAACGGAAAGACCATAATTCACATAAGCACGGTTCAGCCCTTTGAGTGGAACGACATCACAGACCGTTCCTAAAGCTACAATATCTAATAATGTGCGCAAATCTGGTTCAGCCTTGCCAGATTGGCTGTACCAATCGAGTTCACGCAAGCGACGATTAAGCGCAACAAGCACTAAAAATGTTACACCGACTGCCGCGAGATGCCCCTGCTCGCTGCTATCATCTAATCGATTGGGGTTTACGACCGCCGCTGCGACAGGAAGCTCTAGCTCGGCCTTGTGATGATCTATAACGACCACATCCAAGCCAGCGTCTGCAGCCGCTGCCAACGGCTCATACGCGGTGATTCCGCAGTCCACCGTAATGACAATATCTGCCCCCTCTTCGCGCAGCCTTAATAAAGCAGGCGTATTCGGGCCATAGCCTTCTTTCATGCGGTCTGGGATGTAACTTTCAATAGAAATACCGAGCGTCCTGAAAAATCGAATTAACAGGGCGGACGAGGTCGCGCCATCGACATCGTAATCGCCGAAAACAACTATCTTTTGATTAGTCTGTATTGCGGAAACAAGCCGAGTGACAGCAGAATCCATATCCGCCAAAATGGAGGGGTCTGGCATCAGCTCTTTCAAGGTCGGATTCAGAAACGGTTCTGCTGTCTCTGCCGTAAAACCACGCGCCACAAGAATACGGGCGACCGCATCAGGCAACTGCAAGGTTCTCGCTAAATCTTTAATGCCGTATTCGTCAGGAACCGCAGTTTGCCAAACACGCCCTTGCAGAGAGTGTTCCACACCCAAGCAGGTTGTAAGAGGTGACGCACCGTCAGACATCTGTGCCTAAAGGGCATCCTCACCTTCGAAACGATGATGCGCTTCGATGTAGCGAACGGTTCCAGATTTTGAACGCATGACCAGTGAATGCGTAATCGCGCCACCAGAAAAAAGCCGCACACCTTTCAGCATCGCTCCACTGGTGACACCGGTTGCTGCAAACATGACATTGCCCTTTGCCATGTCGAGCATCGAATACTTGCGATCCAGGTCTTCAATCCCCCACTTCCGAGCACGCGCTTTTTCATCCTCATTACGGAAGAGCAAACGGCTCTGCATCTGGCCACCAATACACCTTAACGCAGCCGCAGCAAGAACACCCTCGGGTGCGCCACCAGAACCGATGTACATATCAACACCGCTTTCCTGTTCAGCGGTCGCAATAACGCCGGATACGTCACCATCAGAGATCAACATGATGCGTGCTCCGGCCTCCCGAACGCGAGCTATAAGTTCTTCATGTCGGGGCCGGTCAAGAATACAAACAACAAGGTCAGAGACGTTACAGTCTTTGGCCATTGCGAGAGACTTGAGGTTGTCTGCAGCGTCATTGTCAATGTCGACGACTCCAGGAGGCAACCCCGGCCCGACAGCAATTTTATCCATGTAAACATCTGGGGCATTGAGGAAATTGCCTGCCTCCGCCATTGCGATAACGGCCAATGCGTTTGGGCCCCCTTTGGCGGTAATTGTGGTGCCTTCTAACGGATCAAGTGCAATGTCAATCTTTGGGCCTTCGCCGCTGCCAACCTTTTCACCAATATAGAGCATGGGTGCTTCATCGCGCTCGCCTTCACCGATCACAACGGTACCATCGATATTGAGGCTGTTCAGCGCCTGACGCATGGCATCCACTGCAGCCTGATCTGCCGCCTTTTCATCACCGCGTCCCATAAGACGCGATGCCGACAAAGCCGCAGCTTCTGTGACGCGAACCGTTTCAAGCGCAAGATTCCGCTCGAGTACATTATTGAAGCTGCTATCAAGTTGTAGTGACATGATACCTCTCAGACTTACCAGATATCCTGGTTCTAACTGGTCTACACCCAGAGTCAAATTGCCGATTTATGGGACGCTAGAGGGCATATCAAATATCCCTCGCAGAATGTCACTCGCCCCACACATTTTCAATACGAATAACCTGCGGGGATTCGACCATTGCTGCATTGGCATCCAGCGTTGCTAAGGCCGCGCGCAGATCTAATTCTTTCACCGCATGCGTAACAATGACAACATAAGCATTGCCGTCGTCATCGTGATCCCGCTGCAGGATCGATTCCATTGAGATATTATGGTCACGGAAAGTGGTCCCGATATCTGCAAAGACACCGGTGCGATCAACCACTTTAAGACGAAGGTAAAAAGCGCCGTGGCGCTGATCAATTGTCACCGGTTTTAACGCGACCAACTTTTCAGCAGGCACCCCAAGCGGCGGCGTAAACCGTTTAGCAGCGATATCAATAATATCAGCAACCACGGCAGACGCTGTCGGCCCCGCACCAGCACCGCGCCCTTCGTAGACAGAGCGACCAACAAAATCCCCTTCCGCGATAACGGCGTTAAATGAACCGTCTACAGAAGCCAATGGACCTTCTTGGTCAATAAGGCAGGGATGAACACGCTGATACACACCATCTTCCGTTCTACCGGCAAGGCCGAGAAGTTTAATGCGATAACCAAGATCCCTGGCATAGGTAAAGTCGATGGCAGAGATAGTCCGAATACCCTCAACATACACATCTTTAAAACTCACCTTGGTCCCGAAAGACAAGCTAGCAAGAATGGCGAGTTTGTGAGCGGCATCAACACCATCAATATCGAAACTAGGGTCTGCTTCAGCATAGCCCAAATCTTGCGCATCCTTCAGGACATCTGCAAAATCACGCCCGGAGTCCTCCATGGTGCTCAAGATGTAATTACACGTACCGTTAAGAATTCCGATAACACGTTTGATATCGTTGCCGGCCAAACCTTCTCGTAGCGCTTTAATAATTGGAATACCGCCTGCAACAGCAGCTTCATAAGCAAGGGTCTTGCCGGCTTTTTCCGCGCTTATAGCGAGTTCTGTACCCACTTCAGCAACAAGTGCTTTATTGGCTGTAACAACGTGCCGACCAGCTTTAAAAGCAGCACGTGCAAGGTCGAGAGCCGTGCCTGACGACCCCCCTATGAGTTCAACGACAACTTCAGCTTCTGCTTCGGCCGCCATGACTATCGGGTCGTCAAACCACCGGTAAGACGACAAATCAATGCCACGATCTTTGTCTTTGTTCAGCGCAGAAACAGCTGTGACTGCTATCTGACGCCCGCATCGAGCTGCAATGAGATCTGCATTGCGGGTCAGAACTTCTATAGTTCCAACACCGACAGTGCCAAGACCTGCAATTGCGACTTTCAGGGGATCAGTCATGCCATAGCCTTGTCTTTTTGTGCGGCCTCTTTTTCAGCAGCTTCAATAATCTTATCGGAATCCGCCATGAACTGTTTGACACTGCGTATGGCCTGTCGGATGCGATGTTTGTTTTCCACGAGTGCGATGCGGACAAAGCCCTCACCATTTTCGCCAAACCCCGTTCCTGGTGAGACTGCAACTTGGGCATGTTGAAGAAGAAGTTTCGAAAACCCCATACAGCCAAGGTGCTGGAATGCTGCGGGCACAGGAGCCCACGCAAACATTGTAGCCGGTGGCGATGGGATATCCCATCCGGCCTGCGAAAAACCCTCTATGAGGACATCACGACGTCCTTTGTAGATTTGCCGAATTTCCTCAACACAATCTTGCGGTCCATTCAGGGCTGCCGCGGCAGCCACCTGGATTGGCGTAAAGGCTCCATAATCCAGATAGGATTTGATGCGCGTCAGGGCACCAATTAAAAATTTATTTCCGGCAACAAAACCTATACGCCATCCTGGCATACTGTAAGTCTTGCTCATGGACGTAAATTCGACAGCAATTTCTTTTGCACCTGGCACTTGCAAAATAGAGGGTGGCGGATTGTTATCGAAGTAAATCTCGGAGTACGCTAGGTCAGACAAAATCCAGATTTCATGACGGCGGCAAAAATCGACCACCTGAGCATAAAAATCCAAATCCGCAACCAACGCAGTCGGGTTAGACGGATAATTCAAAATAAGCGCAACGGGTTTAGGCACACTGTGCGTAACCGCCTGCTCTAAAGCCTGCAGAAAATTCTCATCAGGAATAACTGGCAAATGCTGAACAGAGCCATCCGCAATGATAAAGCCGAACGGATGAATGGGATAGCTCGGATTGGGTGTCAAAACCGTATCACCGGGGCTGGTCATGGCAGAGGCCAGGTTGGCTAGCCCTTCTTTCGACCCGAGGGTGACGATGCATTCTGAATTTGGGTCAATCGACACATTAAACCGGCGTTCATAATAAGCAGACAGCGCCTTTCGTAGACCTTTGATCCCCGCAGATGCTGAGTATCTGTGAGCTTTTGGGTCTCTTGCCGCCTCACAGAGCTTATCAACAATATGCGGCGGTGTAGCTAGGTCGGGATTTCCCATACCAAGGTCGATAATATCCTCACCGGCCGCACGCGCCGCAGCCTTCATAGCGTTCACTTCTGCAAACACATAGGGCGGGAGGCGCTTAATACGATGAAATTCTTGGGGCATGGGATTCTTATATGGCTAGAGTAAAAAAAGAGATGCGTTAGTTTAAGAGATCAGTTTTACAGCCCTGATCCTGTGCTGGCGAGGACTTAATCTGTAGATTCAGCCCCCTCTGAGGTGATTTTCTGGTGTTACTGAGTCGTTTTGGAGGCGTTAGTAATCGAGGTAGATCTCAGCGCGTTGATTTCCACTCTCACCGGCCGGCATAACCTCATAATACAGCGGTTCGTTGTCTGACACCGCACCAACAAACAAACGGTCTGCGGGCAAACCTTTGGCCATCAGGGCCTCTGCCACTGAATTCGCGCGATTGAGAGAAATCCGGAAATTCGCGAGTTTATGCCGCAAAGGATCAAGATTCTGGGTTCGGCTGGAGGCATGACCAACTACCCGGATAACGCCATTATATTGCTCTCTCAGCTTAATCACCTCATCCAAGGCGCGGCGGTCAGCCGCTGTGAGGCTGCTGCTTCCACGTGGGAATGTCACCGTCGTGATATGTGTTGAAACCCGATAAGCGGAGGGATCATAAGCGGACATGGCGTTGGGAACCGCTGCCATTTGGGGGGCAGCCTCAACACGATCGCCACCAATAATCGTGGTGGATGGCGTAACCAGCGTCGTTTCTGTGGTTGCGCCTGTGCGGCCTGGAATTGGGGGAGCAGGAGGCGGCGGTGGTGCGCTCTCAGCTGATGCAGGCGGCGGCGGCGGCGGCGCTGCGCCCAGACGTTCAGCCAGTGAAGGTCGGTTTCTCGGCACAGCCTCTACTTGGGTGACCGGAGCTGCGGGCACGGCTGCTGGCGGCGGCGGCTCATTGCTCGTCTGACTTTCGGCGGCAGCACTATCCTGAAGCGGCCTGACCGCAACGGGTTCACGACGTCTAACCTGCTCAGTGTATTGGGCTTGCGCTCGGTCTGCAATAAGACCTTCAGTCGCAGCAGCGCGCTCGGCTGCGGCACCCTGTGTAGATGCACCTTCTGGCACGGCAGCTAGATCTGGAAAACCGGCTGTAGAATCATCTGCAAATTCATCATCATCGCTGGAAAAAACACTTCCTACGGCAGCTGTGGTGCCTTCCCAGACATCAGTCACCGTGGAGCATGCAGATAGCGCCAGTGATAACAGGACCGGAGCCAACCAACGGGTGAACGCTGGCGAAACGCCAGGACTGTTTTCAGTGGCGCGATTATCAAACGCTGCATCCATGAATAGCCTCACTTCTTCATCTCAAACCCCGGCGTTAATCCGGAAAAATTTTGTGTAGCTTACACTCGTAGAATTTTGAGGGATATCCCTAGCCAACGCCCTGGACAACCATGGTCATTCCGCCTATTCCATACCCTGACTTCGACCGGAAAAAAACCTCTAAAGGTAAGCTAACGCAAAGCGACCAAAGTGAGGCGCTGCTTGGAATTTAGCGTATCCGGCGCGGTTCCTGGTCATTCTCCGGACCTTATTATTTGAAAAACACAGCGCTCATACACGTACCGAGAAGTAAATCATCATGACTAAAGACCGCAAAAACCAGACCTCAACAGAGGCGGATGTGGATATGGCTCAAACCATGGCCAGTATTGCCGAGCGCTCTCAACGGCTGGTTTCAGATTTCATAGCCCGCAATGCATCTGGTGAGGCAATGGATATGAGCGAATCGGCTCATATTGGGGCTGCCTTTATGGAACTCAGCCAGAAAATGATGCAGGACCCCTCTCAGTTTGTGGAAGCTCAGGTCAACCTCTGGAACGACTACATCGCGTTATGGCGCAACACCACTTTGAAGATGTTAGGTGAAGAAACACAGCCCGTGATTGAACCCGAAAAAGGGGATCGTCGTTTCAAAGATGAAACGTGGCAGGAAAACGAAGTTTTTGATTTCATAAAGCAATCGTACCTCCTGACCTCGCGCTGGATGAATGCAACTGTGAAAGATGTCGAAGGCTTAGACCCTCAGACAGCACGCAAAGTCGATTTCTATACACGGCAGTTCGCGGACGCGATTGCCCCAACCAATTTTGCGATGACAAATCCGGAAGTGCTGCGGGCCACTGCAGAAAGCGGCGGCGAGAACCTGATCAAAGGTTTGGAGAATATGCTTGATGATCTTGAGAAGGGCAAAGGCAAACTTCGGATTTCGATGACAGATGAAGAAGCGTTTGAGATTGGCGTGAACGTTGCTGTAACGCCGGGCAAAGTCGTCTTCCAGAATGATCTGATTCAATTAATTCAATACGAGCCAACAACAGAACAGCAGTATTCAACGCCACTGCTGATCATGCCGCCCTGGATCAATAAGTATTACATCCTGGATTTACGCGAGAAAAATTCGCTAGTGAAATGGGCGACGGACCAGGGATACACCACCTTTGTTATCTCCTGGGTAAATCCGGATGAAACCCTCGGCAACAAGTCGTTCGAAGACTATATGCTGGAAGGCGCAATTGGCGCAATTGAAGCCGTAAAAACGGCCTGTAAAGTTAACAAAGTGCATGTTACCGGCTACTGCATTGGCGGCACATTGCTGTCGGCGTCGCTGGCCTACCTCAAAGCTAAAGGTGACACAAGCGTCAAAACGGCAACCTTGATGACCGCACTGACGGATTTCAGCGAAGTCGGCGACATAAGGGTCTTTATTGATGAAGGTCAGGTCGAGGGCTTAGAGAAACGCATGGATGAAAGCGGTGGCTTTCTTGAAGGGGCTGATATGGCCGCAACCTTCAACATGCTGCGATCAAATGATCTGATTTGGTCTTTTGTCGTCAATAATTATCTGCTCGGCAAAGACCCTTTCCCCTTTGACTTACTGTATTGGAATTCAGACTCCACCCGCATGCCTAAGGCGATGCATAGTTTTTATCTGCGCAACATGTATCTCGAAAACAACCTGGTGAAACCGGGGGGCATTACTTTAGACGGCGTACCTATTGATCTCAGCACAATCGACCTGCCGACCTATATGATTTCCTGCAAGGAAGATCATATAGCGCCTTGGGTATCCACTTACGCCGCAACGCAACTCCTGAAGGGCAAGGTTCGTTTTGTGCTATCAGCGTCGGGCCATATCGCCGGCGTTGTGAATCCACCGGCAGCCGGTAAATACTGTTATTGGACCAATACTAAAAACCCAAAATCTGCTGAGAAATGGCTCAAAGACAGCACAGAGCATGACGGGTCTTGGTGGACCGATTGGGATGCATGGTTGAAGCCACAGTCCGGCAAAAAGATTAAGGCGCGTGTACCCGGCACGGGTGGCCTCAAAGTGATTGAGGATGCGCCGGGGGCTTATTGCAAAGCCCGTGCAGACTAGGCTGCTGATCGCACTTAGGTTAAGGCGTTGCGGATTTTCGCCGACAGCCACTCTGAAACGATCACCGAGACCAAAATCGCGAGCAGAATAACCGCGACACGCGACCAATCCAGGTTGTTGATAGACGCACTTAACTGAAGGCCGATCCCCCCTGCCCCAACCAGGCCGAGAATTGTGGACTCACGAATATTGATGTCCCACCTGAACACGGAGATTCCAGCAAAAGCAGGCATCACTTGCGGCACAACGCCATAAGTCAGAGTTTGAGCGGACGATGCGCCGGTGGCTGTGACGGCCTCAACGGGGGCGACGTCAATTTCCTCAATGGCTTCATACAAGAGCTTTCCACAAAACCCGATGGAGCGGAACGCAATCGCCAGAACGCCTGCGAACACACCAGGTCCAACGATGACCACCAAAAGAAGCGCCCATATCAGCGAATTGATGGATCGTGAGGAGGCGATGATAAACAATGCCAGAGGCCGCACGAAAACTTTACTGGGTGTGGTATTGCGCGCCGCGCAAAACGCGACGGGAACAGATGCAACAATGGCGAGCATTGTACCAAGCGTAGCGATATTAAAAGTATCCCACAAAGGCCGCCACAACTGAGAACTATAAGCCCAATCCGGCGGCACCATACGACTGCCAAGGTCTACCGCCTCCTGAGGAGCGCTCAAAACAAAGACCCAGATGGTTTTATCTGAGATGAAGTAAAAGCAAGCAGAAACGGCAGCCACGCCAAGCAGCCAGCAAAACCAGACACAGAAATCTGCTTGTGTTGTTCTTTTTCGCCAGATTGGGCCATCTTCGCTTTGTAACACCGCCATCACTGAACCTTCTGGCGAATAATGCCTGACGTGTACTCAGCCAACATAACGATACCAATGATGATCAACAGTATTGCAGCGGCCGTATCAAACTCATAACGGTCAAAGGCTGTGTTTAACGTTGCTCCTATACCGCCTGCGCCAACGATTCCAATCACGGCAGACTCGCGAAAGTTAATATCAAGACGATAAACAGCCAAGCCAATTGCGCGTGGTAACACTTGTGGCTGAATACCGTAGCTCAGCCATTGCAACCAACTTGCACCAGTCGCACGAATAGCCTCGGCCTGCGCCACGTCAATACTCTCAATGTCTTCGGATAAGAGTTTCGCGTAGAAACCGAGCGTGGCAAACGTCAACGTCATCAATCCGGCAAATGGTCCGAAACCAAACAGCTTCACAAAAAAGATCGCGATCAAGACTTCATGGAATGTGCGCGACAAAGCCATGATGGATCGGCAAAAATAATACACGGGCAATGGCGCAACATTACGTGCCCCCCCAACGGCAACTGGAATGGATATAAGAATGCCAAGCACCGTGGCTGCAACGGTCATCCAAAGACTCTCCATGAGTCCGGCAAAGATGGCATCCCAACGAGACGTAAAGTCTGGAGGAAAGAAGCCAACAAAGAAGCGTTCCGCGCGCGGCCAACCTTCCGCCACTCGCCCCCAATCAATGTCGAGCGTACCCACTGCAATCGCAAGATAAATTCCAGCACCAAGTGCCAAGACCCATCGCAGTCTCGGACTTTTGATCAATGGCTGCGGGCGCCAAGTCGTGCGCCGGACATTAGCCATTGAAGGCAATGCCGCTGTCACCCTTTGACCTCTATAGGTTCTGGAGTGTCTGCATCGCCAGCTTTTGAGCCATCACCCAGTTTCTGATTGGTGGCTGTCCAATCTTCCTCCCCATAGATCTGAGTCAGTACATCGGGGGTTAGACCGTCTGCTGGACCATCATAAACAATCCGTCCAAGTTGCAGACCAACAACCCGTTGCGCAAACAGTTTAGCGAGGGGTACATCATGGATATTTACCACAGCAGACAAACTGCGTTCAGTGCACAGTTCAGTAATGAGACGCATGATTTGACGAGATGTTTTGGGATCAAGACTCGCCGTCGGTTCATCGACAAGCAAAATATCAGGATCTTGAATCAGCGCCCTGGCAATTCCCACACGCTGGCGCTGCCCACCAGATAATGCATCTGCCCGCTTATCTTCCATGCCGGACAGGCCCACGCGCTCCAGCAGGTGAAATGCTGTGGCGATATCCTCTTTTGGAAAACGTCTGAACCAACTGGTCCAAAAACCGACATATCCGAGCCGCCCTGATAACACGTTTTCCATCACAGAAAGGCGCTCGACCAAAGCGTATTCCTGGAAAATCATGCCCATGCGGCGGCGCACGCGACGTAGTTTTCCGGCGCCCATTTTGGTCACATTTTGATTGCCGAGGTAGATCGCCCCACTCGTGGGCTGAACCAATCTGTTGACGCAGCGAATCAACGTGCTCTTACCGGCACCTGATGGTCCGATGAGCGCCATAACTTGCCCTTCCGGCACCTCGAGCGTTACATCGTCCAGCGCCAAATCACCCGTTGGGTATCTCTTGGTGAGTTTATCTATCTTTAAACTTGGCATGCGTTTAGATGCCGAAAACTGTAAATGAATGCGCCATCACTTATCTACAGTCATAGGAAACACCTGACGCGCTATCTATTGTTCTGATCACTTGCCAATCAGTTTTGTAGCTTATCGAGATGAAGCGGTCCTCTTCTACAAACTCTTCAGCCAAACCCGATCCCGCCCAAGGAAATGTGAAAAAGGCTTGACGAATTTTGGCCGCTATTGCGGGATGCAAGTTGTAGGCATGCCCGTAGGACGTCGTTGGAAACGTCTGCGATTTGTAGATAGACCGCAGCGCGCCCGGATCAACAGTTTCACGTTCAAGCATGCGTCTAAGTACGGAATTCGCCACTGCCGCAGCCTCATAGTCACCATTTGCGACACCAAGAATTGAGTTATCATGCTTTCCAGAGAATGATGTTTCGAAGTCTGTCTCTGCGACAAGTCCAAACTCAGCCTTTAGAATCGCAGACGGCGCTTTGAACCCGGAGTTTGAAGTTGGAGACGTAAATGTCAGAGCTTTGTCTCTGAGGTCTGCGGGAGTCTGGATGTCAGAATTTGTAGGTACGATAATTTCCATTTCGTAGCCATAAGCGCCATCCTCCCCCGCCATCATTGAGAACGGCACGAATCCTGCACAGTTAACAGCGACAGGCGTACCCCCTGTATTAATGCCCGCCACATGCAAACGTCCTGATCGCATGGCTTCATATTGAGCGGCATAGGACTGCACGGGAAAGAAAATCACCCGCTTTTCAGTTGTTTTTTCCAAATGAGCGATAAAGTCCGCCCATACTTTTTCATATACAGCAGGGTCTTCGACGGGAGTATATGAAAAAATTAAAGCCGAGGGATCTTGCCAATCATCTTTCTCTAACGGCAAATCTGCAATGAGATCAACATCTCTATCACAGTAACGAGAATCCAATGTGCCTCGAAGACATTGTTCTTGAGCTTGTATCTGAGGGGAATACACCAAACTCAACACACAAACAGCGATAGATGTGAGACCGAGTTTCATCGGGCGTTACTCCTCAAAATACGAATCGTATTGCATGCTAGCGTGTCATAGAACGGCCGCCAATGATTGTTCTATGACGGTCGCGTCTAATTTTTGAGGAGTTCTTTATATTTCTGGCCCAGATCCACATAGCGCTGGATTTGAGTTGGAAAGTTCTCAGCTTCTTCAGCAGAAACATCCCGAATGTATTTTGCTGGCGTCCCAGCCCAGAGCTGCCCTGTCGCCACGCGCTTTCCAGGGGCAACAAGCGCACCTGCTGCCACCATAGCCCCTTGCTCGACGATAGCGCCATCCATAACGGTTGCCGACATCCCAACAAAGCAATGGTCTTCGAGAGTGCACGCATGGATCATCGCCATGTGACCGATGAGAACATCATCACCGATAATGGTTGGGTGGTCCTTAGACGACACGTGAACGACCGTGCCATCCTGTATATTGGTTCGCGCTCCGACGCGGATAAAATTCACATCACCGCGCAAGACGACATTGAACCATATGCTGGCTTCCGCTCCGATGTGCGTATCACCAATGATTGTGGCATTGGATGCAATAAAGGCACTTGCATCAATGGTCGGCCTTACCCCGTTCCATGGCATGATCGTCGGTTTGGCCGCCAAACTCATTATGGAAACATCGGTGCTTGTGTCAGCCCGGTCGACTCCGGCAAGCCATACATCACATTCATGTTTTGTATCGCCTGCCCTGACGCTCCTTTGATCAAATTATCTTCAACCGAGCAAATAATCATGCGGCCCTTTAAGCGGTCCGCCGTGACACTCATGAAACAATGGTTGGATCCACGGACGTGTCGTGTCTGCGGAACACTGCCATCAGGCAGCACCTTCACAAACGGCTCGCCGCTATAGGTCTCCGCCAGCTTGGCACGCACTTCCGATGCCCCATTACCGTCAACGCCTCGGACGTAAATGGTGGAAAAAATGCCACGGTTCATCGGCACCAGATGAGGCGTAAAATTGACAACAATTTTTCGCCGGGCCGCGCGTCCCAGCTCTTGCTCGATCTCCGGTGCATGGCGGTGATAGCCAACACCATAGGCGTGGATACCTTCGCTGACCTCGGTAAACAGAGATGTTTCTTTCGGCGCACGGCCTGCGCCAGACACGCCTGATTTTGCATCAATAATGATATCATCGGCATCAATCATTCCCGCCTTCACGAGTGGAATCAGCGGCAAGAGAGCTGACGTAGGGTAGCATCCAGGGTTAGCAACAAGCCGTGCTTTCGCGACAGCCTCCCGTGCATGCTCAGTCAGGCCATACACCGCCTCTTCCTGAAGCGCAGGCGCTCGATGGGCGTGGCCATACACATCATCATACAGACTGACATCAGACAGCCGAAAATCAGCTGACAAATCGACAATTTTTTTGTCGCCTGGCAAATCGGCAATAACATCCTGCGTTGTCCCGTGAGGCAAAGCACAGAAAACAAAATCCACTTCATCCCAATCCACATCATCAATCGTGACCAAGTCCGGAAGTTCGAGCCAAGCCAAGTGCGGAAAGACGCTGCCCAATGTTTGCCCAGCCTTGCGGTCGGCTGTTAATGCCGTAATAACGACATTAGGATGGCCAGCAAGCAAACGCACCAGTTCAGCACCGGTGTAACCGCTGGCACCTAGAATGGCTGTCCGAATGGGTTTATCCATTTTTCTACTCGATTTTAGTCATAGTGTTTCTGTAGCGAAGATGTACACCAACTGACGTACTGACGAAAGATGAAGCGAATAGGAATCGACTATTTGGACCGCCGATCGACCCAAGCCTTGAGGCGCCTAGTGACTTGCGACATGAATTGAGTGTCCGCCCCTAATGTTCGACGCATTAAAGTCACAGATTCATACCATGGGCTTTTGTCGATATCCGTGAACCAATACCACATGCTTCCCAGCCCTAAAGGAGGCACCAACACCCATGTTTCCTTGCCAAGCGCACCCGCCAAATGCGCGGTAGAGTTCGTCACTGTAATGACAAGGTCTAGCGCCGCAATTTGAGCTGCTGGAGAATCTAATGATCCATCAAGATCAATAGTAGAATCGGTAATCAAATTGGCGCCGACACTTTGGGCAATCCCAGCTATTTCATGGCGCGCTGGGCCATACTGAAGATTTACGAATGTCACATCCGGTATCCTCAGTATTGGCTCAAAAATATCGATAGGCAGACTTTTTTGACGGGCTGTCGCGGCAGCAGGACTACCCCACGAAATGCCAACCAAGGGGTTATCACCGCCCAAGGCCCGGTACTCCATGGCAAAGGCTTCCTTTTGGTCTTCATCTGGCCAGAGAAAGGCTGCGCCAGGAGCTTGCGTCAACGCGTTGGATGAACGGTAACCGATCAACTCAAAAATCGGCGCCTGGATATCGATTGAATTGTCTTCGTCAATAGCTTCAGTCCCTTGCGCGACGACCTCTACGGCAGGAAAAGATCTCTCAAACAACGATACAAGACGAGCATCAACTTCAACGGTCACACGCTCTGCCTCGGCTATGAGTTTATTGATAAGTGAAGCGCACAGGATGGCTTCGCCAAGACCCTGCTCGCACCATATCAGAATTGACTTCCCAGCAAGGTTCTCGCCTTTCCAAGGGTGTATATGTGAATAACGTGATGCTGAGCGCGACCATCTGCGCCACCTGCGTGAGGCATAGTCTTCCCATCCATCTTGGATCCGACCTTGCATCATGCGAATGAGACCACGATTAACCTTTGCGTCTGCAACGTGCTCTGTAAGCGCAACGGCAGCATCAAATGCCTTATAGGCCGCATCCAAATTACCCTGAGCGAGGAATAGTTTGGCAAAACCCGTTTCAACAGCCGGATTAGGAGGGCCAGATTTTTTTGCGAGCGCCAAATCCGCCACGGCCTCTGCGAAAACTCCCATATCTGTCGCCACGGATGCACGACCAATCAAAGCGGCACGAAAAATCGGATCAATGACTAGGGCCCGGCTAAAAGCATCCTTGGCGGTTTCCCATTGAGCATCAGCCTGGAGTGCGCTTCCTAAATTACTCAGGTACCCGCTATGCTGATCATTCAAACCTATAGCCGTTTCAAAGCTCTCAATAGCTTCATTCAGTCGCCGCTGGTCGAGAAAGATTAAGCCAAGTGTATTAGCAAGCCGCGCACTGTTTGGATTGACAGCAAAAGCCTCTTTGGCAATCTCTTCAGCGCGGCCCCACTTCTTGTTCGCCCGGGCAATCACTGCCAAAACATTTAGCGCGTCAGGATGACCGGGCTCGATTTCAATCAAGCGTTCACAGGCTAACTGCGCACCCGGCAAATCACCTGCATTGAAGCATGTCGCCGCCTCTTGCATGAGTTCGGTTATGGAAGAGTCGCCATTCTTCATGACTTATCAATGTCTCTCGTCAACAAGCTGTGGAAAAGACTTTAATAGCTTAACTGCACAAAGAAAAAGGGCGTTGCCAAAAACAACGCCCTTTCTCAGCATTATTATGGTGAAGCGTTTTAACGCTTTGAGAACTGGAAACTGCGACGCGCTTTGCGGCGACCATACTTTTTGCGTTCAACAACGCGAGAGTCACGCGTCAGGAAACCACCTTTCTTAAGAACAGGGCGAAGGTCCGGCTCAAACAAGGTGAGGGCCTGTGAAATACCATGGCGCAGTGCGCCAGCCTGCCCGGACAGTCCACCACCGGAAACCGTGCAGTACACGTCGAATTGGTTTTCTCTGTTGGTCACCTGAAACGGTTGATTGATCATCATCCGCAGCACAGGTCGTGGAAAATAGTTTTCCAGTTCGCGGCTGTTAACCGTGATTTTACCGGTGCCAGGTTTGATCCATACGCGAGCGACAGCATCTTTGCGTCGGCCAGTGGCATAGGACCGGCCAAATTCGTCTTTCTTCGGCTCGCGAGGTGCTGCTACTTCAGTGACAACTTCCTTGAGATCTTCAAGAGAGGTGGTTGCATCCGTCATGTTTAAGCACTCCTCTTGTTCTTCGGATTGCGCGCGGCAATATCGAGGACTTCTGGTTTCTGAGCTTCATGCGGGTGTTCAGTGCCCGCGTAAATTTTCAATTTTTTGAACTGAGCACGACCAAGAGGCCCTTTTGGCATCATGCGCTCTACAGCTTTTTCAACAACACGCTCTGGATAACGCCCGGACAATAACTCGCCAGCTGTCCGGCTTTTAATCCCGCCAGGATAACCTGTATGCCAGTAATAAGTTTTATTGGATAACTTATCACCGGTCAGGCGCACTTTAGCAGCGTTGATCACGATGACATTGTCACCGGTATCAATGTGTGGGGTATACATAGGCTTATGTTTGCCGCGTAAAAGGTCGGCAATTTCAACGGCCATGCGGCCTAGGACAATGTCCTCAGCATCAATAATGTACCATTTGCGCTGCACCTCACTCGGGCGGGCTGAATATGTCTTCATTTCATCCTCTAGGAGCTTTTTTGGTTTTGACCCTTGCGCAGAATCAGTTCTAAGCATGGTCATCATGAATTACAGCCGCTGTTTATGGGAGCTTTAATGCGGTGTCAACGCTAAAAAGTTAGTAAAAACAGCAATTTGAGAATAAGGTATCATAATACCTTATTGGGGACGCGCGCTAATGAACGGCATCACTCTGTCATACCCAGTGCTCTTAATCAGTTCTGATATTTGCAGGAATGGGGCGAGTGATGGGGATCGAACCCACGACCTCCTGAACCACAATCAGGCGCTCTAACCAACTGAGCTACACCCGCCATACCGGCGCGTCGATTAAACCCAAACAAATTCACAGTCAAGAATTGGAAAACTTCCCAACAAATATCGCGAAAAGCAAAACAGAGTTTTTGCCTATTTTTTAGGCAAAATGCTGACCTTATGAGCAGATGCTACCCGCATACTATCTACTAAAATTTAATATAAGCCATTGATGTATATTGTTTTTTCTTATCGACTTAAAATGGCACAATAATTGTATAGATGTTAAATAATAAACATCGCGTAGGCGAAGGTTCCGTATTGGGCGGAGTGTCCTGCTGCAAACGCAATTAACGCGAGAATTCTAAAATGGGCATGAAAAAAATCGAAGCTATCATCAAGCCGTTTAAGCTTGATGATGTTAAGGAGGCTCTGCATGAGGTCGGCCTGCAAGGCATCACAGTGACCGAAGCGAAGGGTTTTGGCCGTCAAAAGGGTCATACGGAGCTTTATAGAGGGGCAGAGTATGTGGTCGATTTCTTGCCTAAAGTGAAAATAGAATTGGTCGTTGAAGACGGCTTAGTTGATCGTGCGATTGAAGCGATTCAGCAAGCAGCTCACACGGGACGAATCGGAGACGGAAAAATATTCGTCTACTCGATAGAGGATGCGATCCGCATCCGCACTGGCGAGCGAGGTACTGAAGCGGTTTAAACTTCCGCGAGGCGCCTACTCGCTTTGCTTGACCTGCTTTTCCTGCGCGAAGCAAGTCCTGCACAACTTTGCTGGCCATAACGGCAGCTAAGCTTTTACTCCACCACTCATAAGGATGGGAAAATCTATGTCGGACCCAAAGACGATACTTAAGATGATTGAGGAAAATGACGTTAAATACGTCGACTTCCGCTTCACCAACCCTGCCGGTAAATGGCAACACACTGCCCAGCATGTCAGCACTGTAGATGAAGACATGCTAAATGAGGGCATCATGTTTGATGGCTCATCGATTCAAGGATGGAAGAGCATTGACAAGTCAGACATGACACTGCTGCCAGACCTTTCAACAGCTGTAATGGATCCATTTACGGCTCAAGCACAGTTGATCTTGTTCTGCGACGTTATTGAACCCTCAACAGGCCAACCTTACAATCGTTGCCCGCGTTCGGTGGCAAAAGCCGCCCTCGCATACATGCAGTCTAGTGGGATTGCCGATGTCGCTTACTTTGGCCCAGAAGCGGAATTTTTTGTTTTTGATGATGTCCGTTTCTCGACCAAACAAAACATGATGGGTTATCAGATCGATAGTGAAGAAGGTCCCTACAATAGTTGGCGTGGGTACGACGAAGGCAACTATGCTCACCGCCCAAAAGATAAGGGTGGTTACTTCCCGGTTCCACCAGTAGATAGTGGAACAGATCTTCGTGCTGAGATGGTCACCGTCATGCATGAGATGGGACTCGCCATGGAAAAACATCACCATGAAGTTGCCCCATCACAGCACGAACTTGGCATCAAGTTTGACGAGCTGATCAAATGTGGTGATGGCATGCAGATATACAAGTTCTGCGTCCACATGGTCGCTCATGCTTACGGCAAGACCGCAACATTCATGCCCAAGCCCGTCTATGCCGACAACGGCTCTGGTATGCATGTGCACCAATCTTTGTGGAAGGATGGCAAAAATTTATTCGCTGGCTCTGGCTATGCAGATCTATCGGAAATGGCATTGTACTATATCGGTGGCATCATTAAGCACGCCAAAGCTATTAACGCGTTTACCAACTCCACGACCAATAGTTACAAGCGGCTGGTTCCTGGCTTTGAAGCCCCTGTGCTATTGGCCTACTCTGCCCGCAATCGTTCAGCATCTTGTCGTATTCCGCACGTTGCCAGTCCAAAGGGCAAACGTGTTGAAGTCCGCTTCCCTGATCCGGCAGGCAACCCATACCTCGGCTATGCTGCCATGCTGATGGCCGGTATCGATGGCATTGAGAACAAAATTCATCCTGGCGATCCGATGGATAAAGACTTGTATGATTTGCCACCCGAAGAGTTGAAAGACATCCCGACTGTTTGCTCTTCACTGGCAGAAGCACTGGATGCGCTGGATGCGGACCGCGACTTCTTGACCAAAGGCGATGCCTTCACTGACGATATGATCGATGGCTATATTAGCCTTAAGCGGGCAGAAGTTATCCGCTTCATGCAAACCCCACATCCGGTCGAGTTCGACATGTACTACTCGTCCTAAAAACGTCCGACTAGATTGCCTGGACCAGATTGTTACCCAGGCTGTCTGATCGCGCAGGGAAACCCACGCCTTTTATGGGCGGGGGTTTTTCTTTGCCTTACCTTTTGGAGTAAATCTCGAAGAGAGTTGAGAATTGTTGATAAAGATATTTGCTAGTTTACTGTCTCAGGAATCTTAGATGATCCACCGGTGCCCTTCTTTTTTTTCTTTGTTGGTTTCGTCGCCTTCACCATCGGTTCAAGATCAAAGGTCAGCTTGCGATCCTTCAGACCAATCTTGACGAGACCACCTGACACCAACTTCCCAAACAAAAGTTCTTCTGCAAGGGGCTTCTTAATCTCATTCTGGATGAGGCGTCCAAGAGGACGAGCCCCCATAGTTTTATCATAGCCTTTGCTCGATAAATAATCGCGCGCGGCCTGCGACAACTCAATCGTCACATTACGGTCTGATAGTTGGGCCTCCAACTGAATGATAAACTTATCCACGACCTTACCAATCACCTCTGTATTTAGAGATGCGAAAGGAATAATAGCATCGAGGCGATTACGGAACTCTGGCGTAAACATACGCTCGATAGCTTCTTTATCCTCGCCCACACGGCTCTCACGCTCAAAACCAATCGCATTTTTTGCAAGCTCCGAAGCGCCTGCATTTGTCGTCATGATCAAAATCGTATTGCGGAAATCGACACTCTTCCCGTGATGGTCAGTAAGCTTCCCGTGATCCATAACTTGAAGTAAAATATTAAACAGGTCTGGGTGGGCTTTTTCAATCTCATCGAGCAAAAGGACGCAATGCGGATGCTGATCAACGGCATCCGTTAACAAACCACCTTGGTCAAATCCTACATAGCCAGGAGGCGCTCCAATAAGCCGTGATACAGAATGGCGTTCCATATACTCAGACATATCGAAGCGATGCAGTTCTATGCCTAAACTGGCGGCAAGCTGACGCGCGACTTCCGTCTTACCAACGCCGGTTGGTCCAGAGAATAGGTAACTGCCAATTGGTTTCTCAGGCTCTCTTAAACCGGCGCGCGATAGCTTGATTGCACTCGATAGCGCGACGATGGCATTGTCTTGGCCAAAGACCATTGTTTTAAGGTCGCGCTCAAGAGCCTGCAGAGCTTTTTTATCGTCCCGAGATACAGACTTAGGCGGAATCCGGGCCATCTTAGCGACAACAGCCTCAACCTCTTTGACAGAAATTGTCTTGCGGCGTTTTGCCTCAGGCACAAGCATTTGCGCTGCACCAGTTTCATCGATCACATCAATTGCTTTATCTGGAAGCTTACGATCATTGATATATTTTGATGCAAGCTCAACGGCTGTGCGAATCGCATCGGCGGTATACCTTACGTTATGATGTTTTTCATAATAAGGCTTGAGCCCCTTGAGAATCTTGATTGTGTCCTCAACGGATGGTTCGACAACATCTATCTTTTGGAAACGCCGCACCAATGCACGGTCTTTCTCGAAGTGACTGCGGTATTCTTTATAGGTCGTCGAACCCATACACCTTAAAGAGCCGGCCGCAAGCGCGGGTTTCAACAGATTCGATGCATCCATTGCGCCACCTGATGTGGCCCCTGCGCCGATAACAGTGTGGATCTCATCAATGAAGAGGACAGCTCCTTCTGTTTGTTCCAACTCTGAAACAACAGCCTTTAGCCGCTCCTCAAAATCCCCACGGTATCGCGTCCCCGCCAATAATGTTCCCATATCTAATGAGAAAATTGTGGCGTTCTCTAAAACAGCCGGAACCTCTTTGTTAACAATTCGTCTTGCTAATCCCTCGGCCAGTGCCGTTTTACCAACACCAGAATCACCAACATAAAGCGGGTTGTTTTTCGTTCGTCTGCATAGGATTTGGATGGTTCGTTCGATCTCGAGATCACGCCCGATCAGCGGGTCAATTTTCCCGGCTGCAGCTTTTTCATTTAAGTTAATACAATAGGCCGTCAGTGCTTCTTTGCCCTGTTTGCCAGGCTCGTCCCCACCCTGTGCGTCGTCTTCCGCACCACTTACAGGTTTAGATCGTGCTTCGCCAGGACGTTTAGCAATACCATGAGAGATGTAATTCACAGCGTCCAAGCGCGTCATATCCTGGGTTTGCAGAAAATAAACAGCATGGCTCTCCCGTTCAGAGAAAAGTGCGACAAGCACGTTAGCTCCTGTGACTTCCTCACGATTAGAGGACTGCACATGAATAGCCGCGCGCTGGACAACGCGTTGAAAGCCTGCTGTCGGCTTAGGGTCTTCTTCTCCAGACCCCACAAGACCTTCCATATCTTCGTCAACGAAACCAGTCAGCACTTGGCTGAGCTGATCTAAATCAACATTACACGCGCGCATTACAGATATGGCGTCTTGGTCGTCGCATAACGCCAATAATAGATGCTCCAGCGTGGCATATTCATGATCTCTCTCGGCGGCTAAAGCCAGAGCGTGATGCAATGTCTTTTCTAGGTTTTGTGAAAGCATCGAAAAATACCTTAGTTTTAGAGTGAGTATCTTAGCGCGTGACGTTGGCGTTATTCTTTTTCTAACGTGCATTGGAGTGGATGTTGGTGTTTGCGTGCCAAATCCATCGTCTGAGTCACCTTGGTTTCAGCAACTTCATAGGTGTAGACACCACAAACACCGACGCCTTTTTGGTGCACATGCAACATAATACGCGTCGCTTCGTCGCCAGTTTTCCCAAAGACACGTTCCAAAACATGAACAACAAACTCCATCGGCGTGTAGTCATCGTTCAACATTAGAACTTTGTACATTGACGGTTTCTTGAGCTTAGGGCGTGCCTTGATCACCACGCCTATATCAGGTCCACCTTTGTCATCCCCATCATCATGGTCGCTACTGTTAACCGCAGCACCAATCGGAGAAAAAGAGAGATACAGTTTAGGTTTTAAAGTCATTCTTGCAGGTACCATGGTTCTAACATTACCAAATATGGTATCGCATCTTGTCTAAAAAAAGACCCCCCTCAAAAGAGTCTTCAACCTTACTCCGTCGCGGGACTTCTAGAGGGTATCGGTCAGCACACAAGATAGCTTTAAACGAAATCTTAATGATCCTCATTTTATCATAGAAATCAAAGAGATGACTGGACACGTTAACCTTTTACACGTTACGATTCGGTCACTCAGAGGTGCTACCAGCGCCTGGGGATTTATTGGGTAGGGAAATCCTTTTGTACGCCTTCGCGAATTTGGGCAAAATTTTGGTTGCAACGCTAATAATCTTAGCGTTGGGAAGCCCTATTGCTGAGGCTAAATATGCCTCAATGATCATTGATGCCGAAACAGGTCGAGTTTATCACGAGGTGAATGCTGACACCCGCAATTACCCCGCTTCACTCACAAAAATGATGACGCTCTACTTGCTGTTCGAGAAACTTGAACAGGGCGAGCTAAACTTAGAAACAAAAATGACCGTTTCAGCAAACGCGTCGCGTCAACCAAGTTCTAAAATGTGGCTTGCACCCGGTAGTAAAATCTCTGTCGAGGACGCAATCCTAGGTTTGGTCGTGCGTTCAGCCAATGACGTCGCCGTGGTTGTCGCTGAGCATTTGGGGAAAACCGAACGCGGTTTTGCCCAGGAGATGACAAAGAAAGCAAAATCTCTTGGCATGACCCAAACCAATTTCCGCAATGCTTCGGGCCTGCCAAATCGCGGACAGCTCTCAACGGCTAGAGACATGGCAACTCTCTCACAGCACCTGATGAACGATTTTCCCCAATACTATAGTTATTTCTCTAGAACGAAATTCACATACCAAGGCACAACCTACCGAGGCCACAACAAATTTGTTGATCGTTACGAAGGCGCAGATGGCTTAAAAACAGGTTACATCAACGCATCAGGCTTCAACCTGGCTGGGTCTGCTAAACGAGAAAACAAGAGATTGATCGGAATCGTTTTCGGTGGAAAGTCTGCAAAACAACGTGATCAGCATCTGGCAGAACTCATGGATAAGGGGTTCAGCGAGGCCGCTAAGTATGGACGTCCCCCCTACCCCGCCAGAAAACCTTTAATGATGGTTATGGCTGACGGTTCTCTTATGCCGGCCGGCATTACAATAAAACCAAAAACTAAACCCAACCTTGCCTTGTTAAGAGCTGAGGCTTGGGGAATCCAAATAGGAGCCTTCTCAATTAGCGATGTTGCGCAACAAAAAGCTGATG
The DNA here is from genome assembly GCA_040221475.1 of Rhodospirillaceae bacterium. Classification (GTDB taxonomy): domain Bacteria; phylum Pseudomonadota; class Alphaproteobacteria; order Rhodospirillales; family Rhodospirillaceae; genus WLXB01. The sequence goes on from JAVKEJ010000030.1 coordinate 38,862, forward strand.
AAGCTGCATCGAAAGTTAGGCTCCAATTTGCTTCAGTGTTTGGCAGAATTGAACCGGTAACAGTCAGCGGTAAGCAACTTTACCGTGCCCAAATCATGGGGCTAACCCAGGCAGACACAAGAACCGCTTGCTCTTTAATGGAACGCGCACCTCACCAATGCCTCATCGTTGCGCCGGAGTTTGCAGCGCTTATTCCACCAGATCACGCCGGCTAGTTTATTCCCCTAATCAGGCAACGTGACTCCGCTTTTAGACAACTGAGCAGACAAAGAGCTTTTAATTTTTGTCAGTTTATCGGCGGCCTCTGCCTCACACCGCGCCACCAATACTGCTTGTGTATTAGATGCGCGTAGCAACCACCAGCCGCCCTCTTCCAGCACGCGTACACCATCTACATTATTCACGTTGGCACCGGATTGCTTCAAACGCTCTCGCACTTCTTCAACCACCTCAAACTTCCGGTCATCCGGACAATCAAAACGTAGTTCAGGTGTATTGAGGGCCTTCGGTATGCGGTCAAAGCGGGACATTAAAGTCTCGTCTTGAGAGGCCAATATTGAGAGAAAACGGATCGCCGCATACAGCGCATCATCAAAACCATAATAATGATCAGCAAAAAAGATATGGCCGCTCATTTCGCCAGCGAGCGGTGCCCGTAATTCATTCATCTTGGCTTTGATAAGCGAGTGGCCCGTCTTTGCCATTACTGGCTGGCCACCCATACGCGCGATTTCATCGAACAGGACCTGGCTGGCTTTAACGTCGGCAATAATCGGAGCACCCGGTTTTTCTGCCAGAACCGCCTCGCCCAGAATAATGAGAATTTGGTCTCCCCACAGGATATTGCCGCGACCATCAACAATACCAATGCGGTCACCATCACCATCAAAGGCAAAGCCAACGTCGGCTTGCTCGTCTTTCACCTTGGAGATTAATTGCTCTAAGTTTTTTGGAACTGTTGGATCTGGATGGTGACTGGGGAAGTCCCCATCAATCTCACCGTTGATCACAACATGCTTGCCAGGCAAGCCTTGAACTGCTGCGGACACAACTTCCCCAGCAGCACCATTGCCAGGATCCCACACGACAGTAAGTTGCTTATCGCCCTTAAAGTCCTTCAAAACCCTTGCGACATAACAATCAAAGGCAGGTTTGTCTGATACTGCACCTGATCCGCGTTGAAAAACCGCCTCCGCAGCCCGGCGACCTAGGTCAGTAATAGCCTCTCCGTAGAAAGGCTTCTTCCCTAGCATCATTTTAAAACCGTTGTGAGTTGGAGGATTGTGGGAGCCAGTCACCATGATCCCTGCATCCGCCGCACCCTCAACCGTCGCAAAGTAAAGCATAGGACTTGGACCGCGACCAACACGCTCGACATTTACGCCCGTTGATTTAAGCCCATTGACAAGGGCGGTCTCCATAGCAGGTGAACTATGCCGACCATCATACCCAACGCAAACTCGCCTGCCGCCTTGCTCAAGAACAAGTGTCCCAAAAGCCTGACCCAGCGCTATTGCATCCGCTTCGTGTAGCGTATCGCCAACAATTCCGCGAATATCATACTCGCGCAACACCGACGGGTGAAAAATATGAGCTGACGTCACGCTACGGCACCGATAGCTTTCTTAGGTCTACCAATACAATGATAGGAAAACCCTGCTTTTTGGACATCTGCTGGCGAATAGATATTTCGGAGATCGACAAGAACAGGCTGTGACAACAGGTCCTTGGCGCGCTCCAAATCAAGACTCCGGAATTCGTTCCATTCCGTGACAATCACTAAGACATCTGCACCGTTCATAGTAGCATAAGCATCATCACAATAATTGATGTCAGAGAGTATCTTTCTCGCTTCGTCCATTCCCTCTGGATCGTACGCCTGGATCTTTGCTCCGGCACTGACCAGAGCTGGAATGATGGCAAGCGATGGACTGTCTCGCATGTCATCCGTATTAGGCTTAAAAGTCAGGCCGAGAATCGCAACAGTCTTATCAGCCACTGAGCCACCGCATGCCTGCACAATCCGTTCAGCCATTGCTAATTTCCGCTTATCATTAATAGCAACAACCGCTTCTACGATCCGAAGCGGAGACTTGTAATCTTGCGCGGTTTTAACCAGGGCTAGAGTATCTTTCGGGAAGCACGATCCGCCATAGCCAGGTCCTGGGTGAAGAAACTTTTTGCCTATTCGACCATCTAATCCAATGCCCTTTGCAACATCATGTACATCGGCTCCAACCTTTTCACACAAATCTGCTATCTCATTGATAAACGTTATCTTGGTCGCCAAGAAGGTATTAGCTGCATACTTGATCAGCTCTGATGTTTCGAGTGCTGTAAAAAGAATTGGGGTCTCGATGAGATAAAGCACGCGATAAAGTTGGCGCATAACCTCCTTTGCTCGATCTGACTCTGCACCTATTACGACACGGTCAGGTCGCATAAAATCATTAATGGCTGAGCCCTCTCTTAAAAACTCAGGATTGGAAGCCACATCGAAATCAATATCAGGACGATTTTTTTTAATTATACGCTCGACCTCACGACCCGTTCCCACAGGCACAGTCGATTTAGTTACAATGACTGTGTATCCTTCAATCGCCTGAGCAATTTCCTCAGCTGCCGCATAGACATAAGACAGATCAGCGTGACCATCGCCACGACGGCTAGGTGTGCCGACAGCAATAAACACGGCATCCGCGCCTTTCACTGCATCCTTGAGATCAGTGGTAAATGTTAAGCGGCCAGCGTCTGCATTAGTTTTGACGAGTTGATCTAGACCTGGTTCATAAATTGGTATTTCACCTTGTTTTAGAGCTTCTATTTTTCCGAAGTCTTTATCAACGCACACAACATCGACACCAAACTCAGAGAAACACGCGCCAGATACTAATCCGACGTAGCCTGTTCCAATCATCGCAATACGCATATCTGTAGATTATCCCTATACAGAGGTGATTTTATTTTAGAAGTGGACCAACCATTTCTCTAACTCGGTCCGCCAAATCTGGGCGCTTTAAAGCAAAAGCGAGGTTTGCCGCCAAAAAACCAACTTTGTCGCCGCAATCAAAACGCTCGCCATTGAAGCGTACGCCATGAAATGGAACAGTGCCTGTTGTTGCATCAATCGCATCGGTCAATTGAATTTCTCCGCCTGCACCCGTCACCTGTTTGTCTAAGAAATCAAACACCATAGGATCAAGGACGTAACGACCGATATTTGCCAAGCGGGAGGGCGCAACCTTGGGGTCTGGTTTCTCAACCATGCCACGCGCCTTAGCAATGCGTCCATCATCCGTTTCAACATCTAAAATACCATACCGGTTGGTATGTTCCTCCGGCACCTCTGTCACAGCAATCAGGTTCCCACCTAGATCAGCATGAGCTTCTATAAGTTGATTGAGGCATGGCGGATCGGACATCAGCAATTCGTCAGGCAGCAGCACGGCAAACGGCTCCTCACCAATCATTGCGCGCGCGCACCATACGGCGTGACCGAGACCTAATGGAACTTGCTGGCGAACGGAAAAAATTTTGCCGGGCTCCGGCATAAATGACAAAACAGAGTCTAAGGCTTCACTCTTTCCTCGACTATTAAGCAAGCTTTCCAGTTCTGGTGCATGATCAAAATGGTCAACCAAAACCGATTTGCCCCGTCCTGTCACAAATACAAAATTCTCAATGCCTGAGGCGGCAGCTTCTTCGACCGCGTACTGTATGAGGGGCTTGTCAACAACGGGGAGCATCTCTTTGGCGATGACTTTGGTCGCGGGTAAAAACCGAGTACCAAGTCCCGCAACCGGAAAGACCGCCGTGCGCACGCGTCCTGCCATACCCCCGTCTCCTATGACACTTTTATGACTGAAAGCGCAGAATTCTGCCACCTTCAGAAGGCTTCGACGCCGCTTTGTGACACGCGGAACAGACTGTTGCAATACCGATTGGCCATTGCGGACGAAACAGAATCATTACTTCAGAAGTAAGTCCTTCGCTTCATTGATTTTTGCCGCTAGGTAAGGTGAACCGCCTCGATCCGGATGCACCTTCGCCATAAGGCTGCGATAAGCGGTCTTTATCGCTTTCCGATCCGCATCAGGTTCAAGTGCTAAAATTTTAAGGGCCTCTGCTCGCGTCATTGGTCCGCTCGGCGGCGATGGAGAAGACTCAGCATTATCCTCATCCGGCTCACGATCATGACGCCATCCAATGTGGGCGCGATCAAGGTAGGCATCTAGCAAACCACGAGAATCTGCGTCCGATGCCACATCCTGCCGAAATTCCATTAGGTCTTCGAGAGGCATAGCGGACAATAAGCGGCCCCGAAATTTACCGTCCAAAACCTCGCCGTCCATGCGGCCGCTGTCGTGATCCAGAGACATTCTCAAATAGTGGGATTCGACCTTAGACTCCTGGCCGGCCGCCTTAGCCCTACCGCTAAACCCTCCTAGATTACCAAACATGCCTCGCGCCTGTTGAAACATCGAATACATATTAAAGAGGCGCCACCCAAAGGCGAAAATGCCCATCACCAGACCGAAGGCAGCAGCCAAGCGCCCTGTCAAAGCAAGGAATACGGCGACAAGCCCCAGCCCCCAAATCGCTCCCCATTTCATAGCCCGTTTAATGGCTGCCGGGTCGGCAGTGGCATACCATCTCATAATAAGAATCAGGCCAACGAGTATGCCAATCCCAAGTATTGCTGAGGGCAACATAATCTACCGCCGGGTCATCTGGTCAGTGATACTTAATATGTCGCCACCGTGTTTACGGCCATAGTCTTCCAAGGCCCGAGCACCACCAGCAGCAAATGCAGCGACTGCATTCAATAGGGCACGCAGAGCCCCAGGGCTAGATGCATCGAACAGGCAATACGCACCGCCGGAGATTTTGGCGATGTGTTTAAACGCTGAGGCAGCAGGTTCTCCCCCACCTTCATGGAACATAAACACAGGAACGCCGCGCAGTCCAAGTTTGCCCGCAGCATCTGCCAATAGATCTATGTTTTCCTCGATGGTGTCACCAATAAAAACAAGAGCGTTTACAGTTTTCATCTCAGCCTCTTTCAAGGCGTGTTTTAGTATACGCTCAATTTGGGTGCGACCGGCCAATACTCCAACTTTTCCCATTAATCGACCGAGTTCTTTCGGATCTCTCGTCCACTGGCTTGATCGGCATTCCATCAATCCACGGTAGAACACAAGCTGAACCTCCAGGCCGCCCAAAGATGCGGCCTCAGCAAACATATCGCTCTGTATGCCGATTGCCATGTCCCAGGTTGCCCCCCGGCTCGCGGTAGCATCCATAGAAAAAATAAGACGCCCAGACGCCTCACGATTGCTAACAGCGGTGACCTCTGCAGCATCAAGAAAAGCAGAAACATCGCGACTGACACCTGCTGGTCTGAGAGATTTTGCACTCATGCTACAAGTCTACTCCGCATTTACCTTAGATATCATCTGCACCGCCGGAACATACTCGGCAATAATATCGATCAGATCCCGCAATTCCTGCCGAGCCGCAACATGTGAGAGGGTCCAGGAAAACCCTGAATTCTGTCCTTCGAAGTCGGATAAAGTTAACCCTTGTAAGAACAGTTCCTTAAATATGACCCGCTCACCGAACCCTGGCCCAACACGAAAACCAACCCGTTTTGCGAGCTTTTCGATTATATCTGACATGGTGCGCTTATTGTGCGCATCAAGGGCACTCAGGCGGTTACGGAGAACAATCCAATCAATTGTTTTGCCATCACGGGCCGCTCTCACTTGACGAGCCTGCCAAATGCGCTCGGCGTAATGTCTTGGCCCCAAAACTTTACCTGACTCAGGGTCAACATCTGCCAGCACCGCCATGTCAATAAGACTATCATTTAATGGCGTCACAATGAGATCAGCGCAGGAATGTAGCTTTTTGGATAAGGCACTATAGGAACCGGGCGTATCGATTACGACAATGTCCGTATTTATATCTGCAATCTGTGTTGCGATTTCTGTATCAGTGGCATCTTGCCAATCGCTCAGACTAGCAAGTTCAGGGCTGACGAGGGCCGCGTCTGCATGTGTTTCTATAAAACGCTTACGGTTCTTAAGATAAGTCGTTAAACTGCCTTGGTTATAATCCCCATCTATTAGAGAGACCGTTAACCCAAGCTTGGCGAGTGCGACAGCAACGTGAAAAGTCAGAGTAGACTTACCCGTGCCCCCTTTTTCATTTCCAAAAACAATAACGATCGTCATGAGAGCTTGAGTTGATCCTTAATGATTAAGCCCGGGTCAATTTGGCCCGGACCCTATAGACCTGTAGAGTCCGTATCAACACAATGGGCAAGCAACGCTGGCAAATCCAGCGCCCAATGCGAAGACCGTTAGCATTTGCACCTCATTCTTATCATTAGAATTTTACAATATTCTAGAGTTCGACGATATGATTAGGCTGATATGACACAGAGCATGATGACATTTTACCTGATTAATCAGGACGAATACTCAATCACTGACAACAGAAAGCATTTCCTAAATTATGAGTGAGTCGGCGGACTGTATAGTAATTGGCGCGGGTGTAATCGGCTTGGCTGTTGCCCGAGCCATGGCTATGGCTGGCCGGGACGTTATTGTTATTGAAACTGCCGATGCCATTGGAACAGCAACCAGCTCCCGCAACAGTGAAGTCATTCACGCTGGCGTTTATTATCCGGAAGGCAGCCTCAAAGCCCGATTATGTGTGCGTGGCCGAGAAATGATGTATGCCTATTGTGCCAGCCACGGCGTTATCGCCCAGAAAACAACCAAACTGATATTCGCCGCAGACGGCAGTGAACTTGAAGGTTTAAAGTCTTTGCAAGCCCATGCTGGTCGCAACGGTGTCCCTCTAGACTGGCTGTCCGCTAATGACGCTGCCAGATTAGAGCCGAACCTTAAGTGTGCAGCGGCATTGCTATCGCCAGAAACCGGTATTGTTGACAGTCATAGCTTTATGCTGGCGTTGCAGGGTGATGCCGAAGCACATGGCGCTTTAATTGCTTATAACAGCCATGTAATCGGCGGGCGTATAATAGCAGACTCTGACCGACATGCCATTGAGATCGAGACAGGCGGCGCAGATGGCATGAAATTGATAGGACGAGATGTTATTAACTGTGCTGGCCTAGGAGCTCAGCAGATCAGCTACAGGATGTACGGTTTGGATCAAACCAATATTCCCGCATTGCACTATGCGAAGGGAAGTTATTTTTACCTAACCGGGAAAGCCCCTTTTTCACGCCTGATCTATCCTCTGCCGGGAACGGCCAGCCTTGGTTTGCATTACACCTTAGATTTGTCCGGGCAAGGCCGTTTTGGGCCAGATATAGAATGGACAGATACACTTTCCTACGATGTAAATCCGGCCAGGGCTGATGCCTTTTATGAGGCCGTCAGACGTTATTGGCCCGACCTCCCTGATGGTAGCTTGAGACCAGGTTACTCAGGAATTCGACCCAAATTGCAAGCCAAGGGAGAAGCCTCAAGAGATTTCGTGATTCAAACACCTCAAGACACTGGCGCTATAGGATATACGGCCCTGTATGGCATAGAATCTCCGGGGTTAACGTCTAGCCTTGCCATAGCCGAATACGTTGCGGAGCAACTGGTTTAAAATATGCGGAGCGAGTGACTTGAAAAACCGTTTACAAAGATTTCTGAGCATTACCGCTGCGTTCTGGAACATAGGGTTATTTGGATTTATTGACCTCCACCAGAATCACGCATTCGCGCAAAACAATGACCTTTTATTGTCTGACCCAATGTTCACAGAAGAAATGGTTCCGCTCTCTCGTGTTCCAAACTATCGGGACCGCATGCGTGAAATCATCGAAGAACTCGCTGACTATGCAGCAACACGCAATAAGAATTTTGCCATACTCGCACGTCCCGGCTTTGAGCTGTTAAGGTGGGACCAGCGCGAGTTCATTCTTGCCGAAGCGAAGAGGCAAGAAAACATGATGCTCCCCGAAGACGCGATTACGCCGTTAAAGGAGCCGATGCGCCGCTTCATACAAGCCATTGATGGAATAGCGTTAAACGATCAATTCTGCGGCGAAGGCAGATCAACCGATGAACTCATGATCTACAAACGCATGGGAGTCTCATTGTTCTCAGTGGAGCATTGCGGCACGGAAGCTGCTGCGTTTGGAGCACTAGAGCAATCGAGTGTGGTAGGCATTGTCAGCCATGCCGATGCTGATGAGGCAGACATTTTTGGAGACATACCCAATCGGCGGCCTATGAACGAAAATTCCAATAATATTGAAACGTTGGATGATGTGCAGAACGTTCTGGTGGCCACTCAGAGCAGACCGCACGGATCTCGCGGAGACTGGCTGCTTGCCCTTAGTCAAACAAACTATGACGCCATTGTGATTGACGCCTTCTACAACGGCAAGGAAGCCCTCACGGAAGATGAAGTGCATAGCCTAAAATTTAAGGAGTTAGGCTCACGCCGGCTGGCCATAGCCTGGCTCGATATTTCTTATGCGTCAGACGACCGATACTACTGGGAGCGTGAATGGGAAGTGGGCAGTCCCAGTTGGATTGTCGGTCGTCATCCCGACCGGCCTGGAACCTACGCTGTTGAATATTGGCATCCCCGCTGGAAATCCATTCTCGGAACATACTTTAAGGGCTTAATGGACCTTGGATTCGATGGCGTTATTCTTAACGGAACAGACGCCTATTTGCGGTTTGAAGCGATGACGCCTCTCGATCCGCTCTAAACGCAGGATCAGCCTTGAACCTTAGCGATAACCGCATCAAGGGCGCGCAACAGTCGGTCGCCCGCTTTGCCGCCATCCCCATCCATCCGATCCACAATGATCAGTTTAAGAGTGTCGATATGAACCTTTACGACCTGAAGCTGTGGCGCGGTTAAGGTGCCGGGGATGGACTCAATAAACTTAGCCAGTTGGTTCCCCACCGCCGTCATCAATGGATAGCCAAAACTGCCGCCCTGGCCTTTGATATCATGGGCATAACCATGAAGGTCTTCTTTGGCTTCATTTGCTGAGGCGGGGTCCGATACAGCCTTTTCATAGGCCGCCTGAAGGGCTGCAAGATCGTCTTTCACCCATTCCAGGTAATCCTCTGACATCTCGCCGATCGCAAGCTCCGCCTGCGCTAAGGCTGACGCATCTACAGACGAAGCATCTATGGTCACTTTGTTCTTAAGAGTGTTCGGTGGATAGATGTACTCGGGTTCTTGAGCCATTTAGGCACCTTATTACAAGACAAAACCAAACGCTGCAGCAGCGTCCGACAAGAGCTACCAATAGTAGCTGTTATTCTGGAGATTCCCAAACTCTAAGCGCGACCAGTATAGCCCCAAATTCTCTATGGTTAAAACAGGAAGAACGCAGCAAGAGCGAGGAACACAAAGAAGCCCACCACATCTGTCACAGTGGTCAGAAAAACTGCAGAAGACGTGGCAGGGTCGATGTTGAATTTGTTGAGCGCTATGGGAATGGTTATGCCTGCAAACCCCGCAACCAGCATATTCACCACCATGGCCGCGGCAATCACCAACGCCAATCCAACATCTTGAAACCACACATAGGCCACAAGCCCCGCAAGCACGGCGAACAAGCAACCATTGATCAGCCCCGCCAAGACTTCCTTGCCGATAATCCGGGTTGCATTGCTGGCATCAAGGTCTTTGGTCGCAAGGCTTCGAACGGCGACCGTGAGTGTCTGCGTCCCCGCATTTCCGCCCATGGATGCAACAATCGGCATTAACACCGCAAGCGCCACCAAGCGCTCGATTGTTGGTTGAAACCAGCCAATGACAATCGAGGCTGCAATTGCGGTGAGCAAATTCAACACCAGCCATGACACGCGGCCCCGTACGGTCGCCAATACGGCACCATACAGATTGCTGTCTGACACCCCTGCCAGTTTGAAGATATCTTCTTCCGCTTCTTCGCCGATAACATCGACGATATCATCAATCGTGATCTGCCCAATAAGTCTGCCAGACTTCTCAACAACTGGTGCCGTAACAAGGTCGCGTTGGCGGAAGAGATAAGCAACGTCTTCACGGTCCATATCTGGTGTGATGATTTCCATGCCTACGTTAACAATATCGCGCATCTGCACCGGACGGCGTGATCTGACGAGGCGGTTGAGGTCAACAAGGCCAACAGGCCGGTGGCGCGGGTCAACCACGAAAACCACATAGAACTCATCTGGCAAGCTGCGGGCGGCGCGCAAATAATCGATTGTTTCACCAACAGTCCAGTAATCTGGCACTGAGACCAGTTCCCGTTGGATGAGACGCCCGGCCGTTTCTTCGCCATAGGCAAGACTGGCCTCAATTTGCATCCGGTCCGCTGCCGGAAGTTTGGCAAAGACAGCTTCCCTTTGCGCTGGCGAGAGCAGACCCGCAATATAAACCGCTTCGTCAGAATCCAGTTGCGCCAGGGCAGACGCAAAATCATCGAAGCCCATGGCATGCATGACATTGTCACGAACCGAGTCATTAAGCTCGGTTAAGACCTCTGGATTGAATTGATCCTTAAGCGTCTCGACAAGCTGCCGACAGGTTTTTGGCTCAAGGTGCTCCAGCAAATCCGCCAGATCGGCAGGATGAAGATCAACAACAAGTTTCCTGACTCGCTTCTTTTTTTTCTGAAGAAGCGCATCCTCAACCTCATCAACGAAAGCCGGATGGAGGCCGAAGGTTTCATCTAAGGAGTCAGGATCGTCTTGGATACTTTTATGATAAACGGTCTGAACCATGTGCCACCTCAGTACTCCGAGCGGAATACTTTATTTATTCATAGACAATTTGAATTAAGCTGAACTGAGCCTAAAGACATTGGAACTTACTGGTCGTCTAACACATAAATAACGATCAGATGCCCATCGGGATCAATAAAAGCCGACTCTCTGCCTTTCGCTGTGCCATCGGGATTTGGAAGAATTTGTGGTGGAACAACCTCTAAACCGGCAGCAGCCACTTTCTCAAGAACAGCATCGAATTCTGGACAATTGATGACAGCAGCGACCATACGCGGCACCGGCATCGGCGGCAATGTGATGCCCTTCACTTCCGTTAATGCCATCGTGCGCTCTTGGCTTTTAGAATTGAGCGTTGCAAATCGCAACTTGGCTTCTTTTGGAAATGTAAAAACTGGATACGAGTATGAATCCTCGTCCGAGACTTTCTGGTAATCAATGGTGAAGCCCAGAATATCACAGTAAATTGCCAGCGACCTGTCCAAGTCAGAGACACATAGATTTATTCTCTTAAATGTGGGTGAATTCGTCATAGACTACCTCCTGCTGGGGCTTTTTGGCTTACATGCTGGCAATACGCAGCTTTCCAAATGCCTGATGAATAATGGAGTCGCAATTGAAAGAAGATGCAGACTAAAGCCTAAAAGGGCCGATTGGAAACAGTCAAACAGGTATCTAAATTATGAAAATATCCCATAGACTCTTTGCACTTTGCATGGCTGCCGTATTCTTTAGCAGCCCGTCTCAAGCTGAAAAGGCTTTGGTGTTCGGCGCAACCGGTCAACTGGGCGTGCGCGTTGTCAAACTGCTTCTTGAAGACGGACACCATGTGACAGCTTTCGTGAGAGACTCATCAGACAGATCGCCACTGAGCGGGCTCGAGGTCACCTATGCCGTTGGCGACATGATGGACCGTGACAGCGTCGCGGCGGCCTTCGAAGGCCAAGATTTTGATGTCGTCATAAACACGGCCCGTGCTCCAACCGACCTGAAAGATTTTTATAAACTGAGCAGCACTTTCATTGGCGAAGCGGCGCACGCGAATGGCGTAAAGCAGATCATTCATCATGGCGCTGTGGGCGCAGGGTCCAACATGGCGCTCCATCCGAATGTGCCCTGGGATCGTGTTCCAGCGCTCGTACCGCGTATGATGGACCATGGTGTTGCGGAAGAAGTCTTTTTTTCCGTCGGCGTCCCTACAACCATTATCCGCAACAGCCGTGTCTGGCCCGATGACACACCCGCGACCGGCAACGCCATGCTAACCGAAGACCGTAGAGTGCTGACACCGATCACCAGGATCGATCTGGCGCGCTTTACAATGGACTGTTTGCTAAACCAGACGTGTTACGGCAAAGTATATCACAATCGAGACGATAGCCTAACCTGGCCACCACCCAGCTTTTTAGAAGGAGCAGAAGAATGACCAACGGACGTAGAGTTTTTGCCCTTCTAGGTAGCCTCTTCGGACTGATGACCTCCGCTCAAGCTGACGGCGTGATGGTCTTTGGCGCAACTGGGCAACTCGGCGCTCCGCATGTCGAGCAACTTCTAGAAAAAGGCGAGACGGTCATCGCTTTTGTCCGGCCAACATCAGATAAGTCCCGGCTCGACGGGTTTAATGTGCAATATGCCATCGGCGACCTGCTGGATGCGGCATCCGTGCGCGCAGCCATGGAACAGTACAACCCCCGCGTCGTGATCGATACATCCGCGCGGCGTGGAGGCATGATGACCCGTGACCAACCGTTTTACGCGGACGCCATGCGTAACATCGTAGACGCAGCAACAGTAACGGGCGTTGAGCAGATCATCATTCATAGCTCAGTCGGCGTCCGCGGCAGTGCAAAGAAACTCTTGGAAGAGCAATTCGGGTACGACACCGAAAGCCCTAATATCCGAGACAAAGGAGAAGCTGAGATCGCACTGGAAAACAGCGGAGTCGGCTATACGATTATCCGCAACGGACTCCTTGATCCAGAACCCGCCGCCCCCACGGGATCAGCATACTTAACTGAGGATATGAATAGCTTTAGTCGCATCACACGAACAGATCTAGCGACGTTGTCGTTAAGCTGTATGGATAACCCAGAATGCATGGGTAAAATCTATCATGCGCAAGACGACAGCCTAAAGGGGCCGCGGCCTGAGAGCGGTGACGGAGAGTAAAGCAGACCCTGTTTGCCGGTTTAGTTGCCTGTGATGATGTACATACGCACCGTTTGTGCATTCAACGGTGCCCATTCTTCAAAGCCGCGCCAATACCCGTACTTAGGCCGCAGTTCATCAATGGCTTTGGCGATTACAGCATCCGCGTAGCGCTCCCCTTGCGCAATTACACCCTCAACAGACTCTGATGGTGGTTCAACGGTTTCAGCTTCCGCTTTGATGAGAGCCTGTTCCATATCAAGAAAGTAGTTGAGATAATTCTCGATCCATATCGCTGGCCCTGGGCCACTGTGCCCGCCAACAACCCAATCAACATCCAGTTTTGACGCTCCGCGAAGGGACTGAATATATCCATGGACATTTGTGTCCGGCAGCGTGCGATAGGGAACAATACCTATTTCGAGCGTATCGACAAAAACAAGAACACGCCCAATCCCGGCCTCAAAAGACAACGCGATATTCGAGTCCCCATGATTGGGGCCAAAGTAATGAACCCCCACCGACTGACCCGGGATAGAAATCGTATCGCCATCATTTACAAGCTGGTCCGGCTTGGGCACATCAGGATCACCGCGACGTTGCAATGATTCCAAGGTGCCAGGATGGGCATACACTGTGGCGTCTGGAGACAAGACATCAGCACCGACAATATGATCACGATGATCATGGCTATAGACGATCTTCGTAATAGGGGCATCTGTAACAGATGCCACCGCTTTACGGTACAGCGCGGCGACCTCATTGCTTATCGGATCAACCGCTAGAACTTCTCCGTCACCGACAACAAACGGGCTTACATAAAAGCCAGGCCACCAACGGAACAGGTACACACCCTTGCCAAGGTCTTCGACAGACCATGTGTTGTCATCGCTACGTGAGACTTCATTTGGGGTGTACGTTTGCGCGCCTACCTGCTCGGAGAGAAACAAAGTCGCTCCAAAGCAAAACACGAGACTCAGACTAAGCACTCTCAAAAAAATCAACATCATTTTTCTCTCTAACAACGCATCTAAATATACCGACCGCTAAAATTCTGCCGTTTAGAATGGCGCAATCTCAAGAGGGCTTGTGTGAAACCGTTCAATAACGCCACGCTCAAAACCTTGAGGATCCTTGATAATGTTTGCTTTCATAGCCGCCGACCCCGCCCCTGCAAACACGTCTGTATCTCCACGCTCCATGGCGTCTAACACTTCATGAGCATGAGCATGAGCAACAGGCGATATCCCTCCTTCATATCCTGGAGGGGACATCCTGGTTTGCACGCCGCCTGTGTACACACCTGAGACAATGATTGGCTCGCGGTCGAGTTCGGCTCGAAGGCCAGCCGTCATGATGGCTGCAGATGCCTTCGACATGCTGTAACTGGTATACTCAGGTAAACAAAACCAAGCTCCCACGGACAGAATGTTTGTGATCGCCCCACCACCATTCTTCAACATGATCGGAATGAAAAGACGGGCGATTTCTGCTGGAGACCAGCAGTTTGTTTGCATCACAAACTTTGCATCATCGAGCGACGACGCACTATAGATGCGACGCTGCTCAGCTGTAAAACTGCCAGGTGTCCCAGCATTATTAATCAACCACGTCACGTCAGTCGCCCGGGCTGCGGTGGCCTGCCGCTGTTCTACGTTATTAACGTCTAGCTCAAGACCAACCACCCGAGCCGGGTCCAGGGCAACGATGGCTGGAAGATTTTCTGCGTTACGTGCCGTTGCGTAAACCCGCTTAGCCCCGCGCTCTAACAAAACTTCGACAAACCCTTTTCCGATCCCCCGGTTTGAACCGGTCACCAACACGACAGCCCCCTCCACCTGAGCTTTTTTCTTGGAGACGTCCAGTTGCGACGTTTCGTCCAACATATCAGCCGGCACCGGCGCCACTGGCTGAGCTTGTGCCTGCGTCACCATCGCGCCCAAAACCGAAGCTGCTCCTCCGCCAAGCAATTGACGTCTCTTCATGCTACCCCACGATTCTGTTGAAATGGACCGATCTCTCGTTGTGACTAATTGTGCTTACACTATTGTCATATGACTTAAGTTCAGTTCTCAGACTAAGTCAAAGCGGATAGAGACATTACCCATCCTATCTGTGACAATAGATGCAATAAATTACTCGACGTAGAGTGTGACAATGGTCACGACAACTCAACCAAGAAACAACCTCAGTGCTACTGGTCAGCCACCAGCTGGTTTTCCACCCTATGCGCTTAGTTTGGGGATATGCACTTGAAGGATGGTGCGGTCGAGAGGACTTGAACCTCCACGGGATTTCTCCCACAGCGACCTCAACGCTGCGCGTCTACCAATTCCGCCACGACCGCATCTGGGCAAGGAGCCCGGCAGGTTCAATTACCCACCCGAGGAAGCTGGGGGATAGCAAAAGCCAGGGGTAAGCGCAAGTAGCCATGTGAATTGCTACTGTTGCTGGCTGAAATGCAGGCTATAAAAGGCTTATGTTAGACCAACGCACCGTCCAGTTTCGTATTAGTCAAGGGCTCATCCCCTATGAGCAAGCCGTCGAAGAGATGGAGGCTCGGGTGGCCGCAATTTACGACGGTCAGGCCGCAGAGCTCGTCTGGTTCCTGGAGCACCCCCCGCTTTATACAGCAGGAACCAGCGCCCAGGCCGCAGACCTTCTGACCCCGGACCGCTTTCCGGTCTTCAAAGCGGGTCGTGGCGGTCAATATACCTATCACGGACCGGGCCAACGGGTGGCCTATGTGCTGCTTGATCTGCGCCATTATGGGCAAGATGTTCGCGCCTATGTTCAAAGCTTGGAAGCCTGGATCATTGCCTCCTTGGAGAAGTTTGAAATCACTGGAGAGACCCGATGCGATAGAATCGGGATTTGGGTTCAGCGGCAAAACGCCCAAGCAGATTCGATATTGCCAGCGGGAGAAGATAAGATCGGGGCGATTGGTGTTCGGCTGCGCCGCTGGATAACGTTCCATGGGGTAGCGCTTAATATTGCTCCTGACCTTTCACATTTTGATGGAATTGTGCCCTGCGGGGTAACGCAGCATGGCGTGACGTCGATGGCAGCGTTGGGCAAAAACATCACTATGGATGAGGTCGATCAGACGTTAAAAAAAGCCTTTGAAGATGAGTTTAGAGTGACGCTTGAAAATGAGCCCTCACGTTAATCGGCTTATTTCCAAAGCCACCCTTCTTCACGGCTGATCCGCTCGGCCAATTCATAATACTGGCCCAGTTCATCAATCGGCTGATCATCCTCGACAAAAGCGCCAAAAGACCGGAGATCACTGTGGGGCTTAAGTTCTGGTAAAATCGGATGATCCATGGAGGCATCAGCGTAAAGGCGTTGCACTGCTGGCTGAACCATGTAGCGCATCAGCGCTTTGGCCGCATTAGAGTTGGGTGCGCCTTTTATCATCGCGAAACCACTGATATTCATGTGCGCGCCATGGGTGTCCTGATTTAGAAAGTGGATGCCCACGGCCTCTAACGTGCGCTTCACGTCAGGATCACGCGCCTGGCGCAGCAATCGGCCATAATAATAGCTGTTGGCAATCGCCAGATCACATATGCCGTCAGCAACACCCTCGATCTGCACAAGGTCTAAGTCTATCGGCTCTCTGGCAAAGTTAAAGACCAGACCTTTAACAAAAGAGCGGGCGGCTTGCTCACCCTCCCGGGCAATAAGGGCGGCCAGCAGGGTCTGCACATAAATTTTGTTGCTCGGTCGCACGCAGACGCGCCCTTTCCACTCAGGATCGGTTAAATCCTGTAATGATTTGAGGGTTTTTGGATCCACCCGGTCTTTGGCGTAGAACACCGTACGCGTCCACTTGCTGAGACCAAACCACAGACCATCAGGGTGACGGAAGTGTTGCGGGATGGCAGCCGTAAGCTCATCAATAGCCACGTTCGCTAGTACATCAGCATCCACCAATTTGGCCAAGCGCATGGCCTCCATAGTGAACACAATATCAGCTTGAGGGTTTTCTTTTTCAGCTACCAATCGGTCTAGGAGCTGGTTTGCCGTCATGTATTCTGTGGAAACTCTGACCCCGGTTTCGGCTTCAAACGCCTCCAACACCGGATCTAAGAATGTCGGCGTTAGATAGGAATAGACCCGAAGGCCATTCTGCTCCTGTGCTTGGCTATAGCTGTTCATGCTCAGCCAAGCCATCAACACTATAAGGGGGATTAAGCGGCGCATTGTCTTTCCGACGGTCTCCGTTTTTGTCAGCTTAATGATCTGCGGATGCCAATAAAGCCGCCGGATCAGAGAAAACATCAGGATGGTGTTTGTTGGTAAGTTCCACGTAGTAGGGCGGATAATCTTCAATGGTTTCAAAACGTCCGCCTGTGGCTGTACCGAACAAATGTCCCGGATGACCGGACATCTTCAACCAGGGCCGCCAACTGACGATGCCATTAAAATGGGTTGAATCGTTAGCCAGCATCACATCCGGGTTCGCCACATCTGCCATTTGGGCGCGGTAGGTGGTGACCTCGTTATAATGAAAGGAGGGGCCCGAAAACCCGTCGGGCGTACCGACCCGGATTTCCTCAACCAAAACAACGGTGCCATTGTCATTTCTGGGCGTGATGAAGCGGTGATTGATGTCCAAACCGGCCAGCGCCGGATTGTCTGACGGGGCGCGGCGGCCTTCCAGGCTTAGGAAGAGCTTGCTGGGACCACTGCGGGTCTGCGGCACCTCAACGGTTTCGCCGGTGTATGGGTTGTCAAAGGTTTCCAGCAGTTCGCCGGTTTCCCAGTCGGTGAAATAGGCAACCTCAAAAGACGCGCCTTCATAGTTCCACTCGTCAACTTGCTTGTAGGTGGCCAGGGTTCCCGCCAGGACGCCATACAGCGGGGTCATCTTGTTGTTGACGACGCCGTAATAGTAGCCTTTCACGCCGCCCATAACGATGCGGTTGTCCATGGAGGCCCGCATTTTGATCAGCGCCGTGAGTTGATCCCTCCGATTGCTGAAATCAAGCGTATGCCCGGTGGCGGCCAGCGCCGGTGTGCCAGCGGCCATAAGGCCAGCGCCGCCGATGCCGCCAAGGAGTGCCCGGCGCGAAAGGCCGCCAATAATCGGATCTTGATCAAACATGTACGTATCCCTTTAGGCTCAAGGTTGAGGTTATTTCTGCGCTATCTGACCTTAAGAAATGGCCGACGTCTATGCGCAGATATGTTTGCGTTTCGCACAGCGGTTAAGGCTGAGGTGGGACTATCTGGGGGCGCCGGACGGATTGTCGCGGCTGGGCGGTGCAGCTGTTGGCACCTGAGAGGGGTCAGACCCCTGGCGGCCGCAGTAGGTATCGCGTTTGCACCAGTCTTTGACGCCTTGGCCGACAACCCGCCGGGGGTCAACGCAGGCGTTGAGCAGGATCGAACTAGAAATCACCATAGATATGGTGAGTATGGGCCAAAAAGAGGATTTGCGCGTGGACATGCTTTCTGTTTTACGATAATTATTATTGTAAGACAATAATTATCTAAAAGAGGCCGCCGATGCCAGACTCAGACCACAGATTGCTCAGAATCACCCGCATCAGCAGGATCATCGCACTGCTCTGCGGCGTCTTGTTTGTGATCTTTCCGCTTGGCCTGGCCGCTTTATGCTTCTTTGGGGAAACGTTCCTGGCCATGCAAAATACAGCACAGCAGATGGGGGTCCGGGCGGAAGACATATCCCTGTTGGCCAAAACAGCCGCTTATGGCGCAATCATGGTCCAGACAGCCCCTTTGCTGCTGGCTCTATGGGCTTTGCGCTGCCTGTTTGCGGGCTACGCCACCGGAGCGGTGTTTACGATGGATGCAGCGCGCCAACTAAAGCGTGTTGCCTTGGCGCTGATATCAACGGTGATCGTGCGACCGCTCGGTGTCGGGCTCTTTTCCTTAGCGTTATCGATAGATACGGTCAAAACGCCAGGTGGCCAGGGACACCTTATTTTTATGTTCGGATCAACTGAAGTCCTGATTGGGCTGGCCGGGGGCATGGTGCTGGTCACAGCCTGGGTGATGGGCGAAGCGGCGGCACTGGCGGAGGAAAACCGCTCCTTCGTGTGAGCGGAACCTGTTATGCCCATCCGCATCACCCTGGACAAACTGCTCGCCGAGCGCCGCATGACCGCCCGCGACCTGGCCCAAGCCGTCGGTATCACGGAAGCCAATATGTCTTTGTTGCGCACCGGCAAGGTCAAAGGCATACGGTTTTCCACGCTGGAAAAAATATGCGGAATTTTAGAGTGCCAGCCAGCTGACCTGCTGCGCTTTGATCCGGATCAGGAATGAAACGGCACAATTAAACGGAAGCAGCCATGCCCTAGGTCATGTCGGGCATGTCACTGGGATCGAAGGTGCCGAGCTGCTCAAAGCCGGTGGTTGGAAAGGCACCCCCCTTCCCCGGAGGATCGACGACGGTCACCTCAACGCGGTCCACCCTGGCCGCTAGCGGCCCGTCATGGCAGGCTTTGATCATAGCGTCGACATTGGCTTTTGGGCCATTCAAAAGCACCTCGACCGTGCCATCGGTGACATTACGCACCCAACCGGACAACCCCAACGCGCGCGCCTTTTTAACTGTCCACCCCCGATACCAGACTCCCTGGACGCGACCGGACACACGCAGACCAACGGTCGTGACATCACCTGGGAGTGCCATGCTGCCTCAGACTCCGTTTATGAAACCCGGTTTATGAGAACCCGCTTATTCAAACTCCATGATCACTTGATCAACGGATAAGGAAGAGCCTGTTTTTTGGGGGATTTCTTTGACAATACCATCGCGTTCAGCCTTGAGAACGTTCTCCATCTTCATGGCTTCAACAATGGCAAGTTTCTCGCCCGCCTTGACCTCTTGGCCCACAGCAACCTCAACCGACACCAACAGTCCCGGCATCGGGGATAACAGGAATTTAGACATGTCAGGCGCGACTTTAACGGGCATCAGGCTTGCAAGCTCTGCCTCACGCGCGGTGTAGACCGTCGCCACAACCTGCGCCCCGTTGTGGAACAGCCTGTAGCCAATACCCTCACGGTCGACTTGAATGCAAACTTCTTTGCCATCAACTTTGCCGATGAACAGAGGTTCGCCAAAGCTCCAGGCGCTGGTCACGTCGATCTTCTTGCGGCCGACTTTAACGGTCCCGTTTATGCCGCTGACATTTTCAGGAACCTGCGTAACCACATTGACCTGCTTACCCGCGATCTCGACTACCCAATTGTTGGAGACCGATTTTTCATGCCCCTTGAGGCGGCCACTGATGTGCGCGGCGCGCGCGGAATAGGCGCGATGAATCAATGCAGATACGGCAATTAAACCGGTCGGGTCATCTGGCGGCAAATCTGCATCTGAAAACCCATCAGGATATTCTTCAGCGATAAAATTGGTTGTGAGTTTGCCATCCACAAACCGTTTCTTAGACATGACAGACGCCAGAAACGGAATGTTGTGGCTAATACCGCGAATATAATAGCGGTCAAGTGCACCGCGCATATGGGCGATGGCTTCGTTGCGCGTTTTACCCCAGGTGCACAGCTTGGCCACCATGGGATCGTAGAACATCGAAATTTCGCCGCCTTCATAGACGCCGGTGTCCACCCGAACATTCTTGCTTTCTTCGGGTGTGCGGTAACTGACCAGACGGCCTGTTGAGGGCAAGAAGTTGCGGTACGGGTCTTCAGCATAGACCCGGCTCTCCATGGCCCAGCCGTTCAACTTAATGTCGGATTGTTTAACGGTCAGCTTTTCGCCGTCGGCAACACGGATCATCCACTCGACCAGATCAAGTCCAGTGACAAGCTCGGTGACCGGATGCTCCACTTGCAGCCGCGTATTCATTTCCAAAAAGTAGAAGTTCCGTTTGGCATCAACAATGAACTCGACCGTGCCGGCCGAAATGTAATCAACCGCCTTGGCCAGAGTTACGGCCTGCTTGCCCATCGCCTTGCGGGTCTTCTCGTCGATAAAAGGGCTCGGGGCTTCTTCAATGACCTTTTGATGACGGCGCTGGATTGAACACTCACGCTCGCCCACGTAGATGCAGTTACCGTGACCATCAGCTAAAACCTGAATTTCAATATGACGCGGCTGCTCTATGAATTTTTCAATGAAAACGCGGTCATCGCCGAAGGAGGAGATCGCCTCAGATGTGGCGCGCTCGAAGCCTTCGCGGGCTTCTTCATCGTTGTGGGCAATGCGCATCCCCTTTCCACCGCCACCGGCAGAGGCTTTCAGCATGACAGGATAGCCAATATCGCGTGCTATTTTCACGGCTTCGTCGGTATCTTTAATGATACCCATAAAGCCCGGCACCGTTGACACACCGGCTTTATCAGCCAGCTTCTTCGAGGTGATTTTGTCCCCCATGGCTTCAATGGCTTTAGCATTCGGGCCAATGAATACGATACCTGCTTTTTCCAAAGCTTTTTGGAAATCCTTATTCTCGGATAAAAAGCCATAACCAGGATGCACGGCCTGAGCCTTAGTTTTTTTACAAGCGCGAATGATGCGATCCGCTTTCAGGTAACTTTTAGCCGACGCCGCTTCACCGATGCGGACAGCCTCATCGGCCATCTTGACATGCAACGCTTCTTTGTCGGCGTCAGAATAAACGGCGACTGTTTTGATACCCATTTTTCGGGCTGTTTTGATCACGCGGCAGGCAATCTCGCCACGGTTTGCAATCAGAATTTTATCGAACATATGCTTACGTCCCGTCCTTAGACTTTTTTTGCGCGTTTTTTTACAGCGGGATATTGCCGTGTTTTTTCCAGGGGTTCTTAACGTCCTTGGTGCGCAGCATTGCCAACGCATTACAGACGCGACGGCGTGTGCCATGGGGCATGATCACGTCATCAATGAAGCCAAGATTGGCGGCCCTAAACGGATTGGCAAAATTCTCTTCATACTCTTTGGTGCGGGCGGCGATTTTTTTGGTATCACCGATATCCTGACGGAAGATAATTTCCACCGCCCCCTTTGCCCCCATCACAGCAATCTCAGCCGTTGGCCAGGCAAAGTTAACGTCGCCGCCGATATGTTTCGAGCTCATCACGTCGTAGGCACCACCATACGCCTTACGCGTAATAACTGTGATTTTTGGCACCGTCGCTTCAGCGAAAGCGTACAACAGTTTTGCCCCATGCTTGATAATGCCGCCGAACTCTTGATCGGTTCCCGGCATAAATCCTGGGACATCGACAAACGTCAGGATTGGTATATTGAAACAATCACAGAAGCGGACAAAGCGGGCTGCCTTGCGACTGGATTCAATGTCTAAGCACCCTGCCAAGACCATTGGCTGATTAGCAACGATGCCAACAGGTCTGCCTTCCATGCGGCCGAAGCCGATGATCATGTTCTTGGCGTAGTGCTCTCCAATTTCAAAGAAATCGCCTTCATCGACCACCTTGATGATCAACTCTTTCATGTCATAGGGCTTATTGGCGCTGTCTGGCACCAACGTATCTAAAGAGAAATCTTCGCGCGTTTGTGGATCATTGCACGGGATTGTTGGTGGTTGTTCTTTGTTGTTCAGAGGCAGAAAGTCCAAGAGCCGGCGAAGTTGCAAAAGGGCTTCAATATCATTCTCGAAAGCCCCATCCGCGACGCCAGATTTTGAGGCATGCGTCATAGCGCCACCGAGTTCTTCCTGGGTCACGGTCTCATGTGTCACGGTCTTGACCACATCCGGGCCGGTGACAAACATGTAAGAGGTATCTTTGACCATAAAGATAAAATCGGTGATGGCGGGGGAATACACTGCCCCACCAGCACATGGCCCCATGACCATTGAAATCTGCGGGACGACACCGGACGCCAAAACGTTTTGATGAAACACATCCGCATACCCAGCAAGGGAAGCAACCCCTTCTTGAATGCGCGCGCCGCCAGAATCGTTCAGGCCGATAACAGGCGCTCCAACCTGAACCGCCTTTTCCATCACTTTGAGAATCTTGTTCGCATGTGATTCGGAAAGTGATCCGCCAAAGACTGTAAAGTCTTGGCTGAAGACAAATACAGGGCGGCCGTTAACCGTGCCATAGCCCGTGATCACGCCATCTCCAGGAACCTTTTGTTCAGCCATCCCGAAATCAACACACCGGTGCTCGACGAACATATCCCATTCTTCGAAGGATCCCTCGTCAAAGAGAATCTCTATGCGCTCACGGGCGGTCAATTTCCCCTTGCTATGTTGCGTATCAATACGCTTTTGGCCGCCCCCAAGGCGGGCCTGAGCGCGTTTTTCTTCGAGTTTCTGGATTATTTCAGTCATTGGGTCCCCTCTGCCGGTCATCAGCTCTGCAGTGGCTGATTACGGTTTCTTGACGCCCTAGGGGATAGCATAATGGACGCCTTGGGAAACGAAAAAATGACAGAAAGAATAGGACCGAAAGCACTTTCAAGCCGAAAAAGCACAGAGATATGAGGACATACATGGACAAAACCGCCCAACCCTCCGTATACACCTGCATATGAACCCAATTTTGAAGCTCGTCCTGGAAATCGGCCCTTTGGTCGTCTTCTTTCTGACCAACGCACAATTTGGCATCTTTAACGCCACCCTGGCGTTTATGGTCGCAATTGTCTTTGCCTTGGGCGTCTCGTACAGCCTGACTAAGACGATCCCCACAATGCCGCTGGTTACGGCCGTGTTCGTGTTGATTTTTGGCGGGCTAACCCTCTGGCTTCAGAATGAAACCTTTATCAAGGTCAAACCCACCATTGTTAATTTACTGTTCGCCACCATCCTCGCCTTTGGCCTTTTGACGGGTCGTTTGTTTCTCAAAATCGTATTAGACTCTGCCTTAAACATGACGGATCAGGGATGGCTGATCATGACCAAAGCCTGGACCGGCTTTTTTGTGTTTCTGGCGATATTGAACGAAGTGGTGTGGCGGACCGTTTCAACAGACACGTGGGTGTCTTTTAAAGTCTTTGGGGTTATGCCGCTGACTTTGGTTTTTAGCTTTGCGCTGGTGCCAGTGATCATGAAGCATACGATTGAGGCTTCAAGTGAGCCTATAAAAAAAGACCCTGACAGCAACAGCTAACCCCTAACGCTGCAATTCCAAAAAGCGCTCGACCGCAAAAACGTCCGACTGCAAGCGGTTGAGCCGATCACGCGACTCTTTGTCTTCGCCCCAGCGTTCCATTTGCCAGGTTTCATCTAAGTTGGCCGCAGCCGCAACTTCCGCACCTGAGAGGCGGCCACCAACCAGCGCCAATGCCAGAGACAAAGATGACGTGAGTGCGGCCACGCCCTGGACGGCGGTCAACGCTGGCGCCTGGAAGGACAACATCAAGGCCCGCATTTGGGACTTAATTTCCGGTGGATAGGCTGTTGGTATAATGCCCTGCACAACGGGCAGTGAAATGCCGTGCGTTGCTGAAAGCCAGTCCAGCACGGGCTGCCAAACTTTACACTGCCGCTCGACAAGTGTCTCCGGTCCCTCTGCCCGATAACAGAGCAAGTCTGTATCAACATACTGAAGCAAACCATCTACGATTTGTTCAGGGTTAGAAGAAACGCGATCAACGCAGGTATTGAGTAACTTCGTCAGCGGCATGGTCGCGGGGTCAATATACTCCACCTGCGCATCCCATTCAGACGCAACCACTTCGGCTAGAGATTTAAATGGAGTGACAAGCTTTGCCCGCAGTGGCGTATGAAGCACTCGGCCATCAAGCAGGAGACAATAGCTTCCGTTTTCCTCAGTAATAGCAACCGTCTTGTAGACCCGTTTCCGGCGGGTTTCTTTTTTTGGCAGTCTTACCGGCTGCTGATCAGTTCCCAGCAAGATGCCACGTCCGCGCTGCCTGACAGGTGTCGCCGGCGCTTTGACCTCTTTCCAATGCGCCTTCAGCCAACAAGGAGGCCCCGCCGGTGGCAAAAGCACCCGCTATGGAGCCCAGAGATCTGACCGCGCCCGCCGCATCAAAACCGATGCCCGGATTTGAGAGAGAACCGCTGATCTTAACGACTTGGGTGAGCTTGCCCATGCCCACACCAAGCCCCTCTTTGGCCTTTGGCCGTATGTTGAGATCTATTTTCTCGTCAGCCAGATTGATGTTACCCGAAGACGTGACTTCAATCCGGTCTGACACGAATGCGATGCCTTTGTCTGTGCGCGCTATTCCGTCTTGGACCTGTAAGTTGACCACAGCACATTGAGCAACAGTGAAGTCTTCCTGGGCCATAAAGGGGTTTATGTTGGAAATCAGCTGAGAGATGAAGTCTGCACCCGCCAAATTGATCGCGTCGTTGCGAATGCGGGCTTCGCCCATGCCGCCGATCACTGATCCATCAAGGCTCGCCATAAGGGCGGCAACACTTAGCCCCCGGCCGTTTAACGACAGCTCATAATCAAGTAAACCTTGGGTAATGACGTCTGTAGCTTCCAAATCTTTGGCAATACGCTCGGCGGAGATGCCCGTGCCATTTGAACTGATTGTCACAACACCGGACGGCGCGGTGAACTGAATATCTGACTTAAGCGTGCCCCCGGCAATCTCAGCCGTTTGGCTTTGCACCAAGCGGCCATCAACCAGTTTGATGTTGGTCTTTAAATTCGTAAAAGCCAGCGATTTCTGCAGGATCAGACGCGCCACCTGTATATCCAAATCCACGTCCACGACTTTGAGCCCGTCCATAGGGATGGGATCGGACGGGAACAACTTGGCCGACGCCACGTCTTCCGTGGGCGGCAGCTTTGTGAGATCAAGCGTCTCTGAGGTGATTGAGCCAGATATTTTGGGTCGCGCGGCAGACAAATCGACGTTGAGATCCGTGTCGAAGTCGAACTCACCCAGTGAAAGCGCCAGCTTGGCTGGAAACACACCTTCCATCGCGACCAGCCGACCGAGGGGGCCGATGGTGCCATCCGCCGTTATATTTTGTCCGGCGGCGATGGACTCAAGGGACAGGTCCGCACCGCTTGAAGTGGCATCAACAGTTAGGGAAACGACAACGATAGACGTGTCTTCCGCCGAATCGCTCGCCATGCTGGCGGCGAGATTCTCAAGATCAATTTTCTGAATGACCGGTGCGAGGAGGTCGCCGGTGATATTGATCCTCAGTCTTTCCAGCGCGGCACTGATTTTAGAATTCGCCTGGGCGTCGTTAAAGGAGAACACGGCGTCATCAACCTCAATCGCTGAAATGGCGAGAGCGGTCGCTTCTGCTTCCGCATCGGCGGCTGTTTCTGCACTGCTGAAGGCCCAGTTGGCACGTCCATCTGCATTGCGCTCTAATAAAATATCCGGCTTCACAAGCGCCAGACGCGTCACTTCAACCCTGCCGGAGAGCAGTGGAATCAGAGGAACCGATGCCTCAATGCGCTCGATCACGGCCATATCCGGGCGGGAGCCCCACGCTGCATTTTGGAAACGCACACCGTTCAACTGGATTGCAGGGTTTAGGGATATGGCGAGTTTAAGATCACCGTCGATGGTGAGCGTGCGACCCGTCGCCGCGGCAACTTGATCCTGAATCAAACCTTTATACTGGTTGATGTCGAGCGTTGCTAAGACAATGAAAACACCTGCAACGACAACGACAAAGGCACCACCTAAAATTAGTATAATACGTTTCATGTTGTGCCTCTCATCCTAATATCCGTGAAATGACCTGTGGCAAATCTTTCATACTCTGTACTATATGGTCTGCCCCGGCCTGCTCAAGGGCTGGGATATGATGATTGCCCCAGCCAACACCTATGGCAAAAACCCCAGCATTCCGGGCCATTTCTATATCAAAAGTTGTATCGCCCACCATGACCGCGTGCTCAATTGATGCGCCCGTCTCAGAAAGCGCCGACTCGATCATGCCCGGGTGTGGTTTTCCCGGGTTGGTATCGGGCGTTTGAATGGTATCAAACCATCCGACCATCTCATATTTTTTACAAAAATGATCAACCCCGCGGCGCGCTTTACCAGTCGCAATACCAAGCAAATAGCCGCTCTGCCTGAGCAGGCGCACGAAGTCCCTCGCCCCGTCGAACAAAACCTCCGGGTCATTGGGTTGCGCCCGCACACGCAGGGCTTCGGTGCGATATGCCTCAACCACATCAGGGAGCTTTGAGCCTTCAGCCATTGGGAACAATTCAGAAATAGCGTGATCCAATGACAGACCAATGATGCTCTTGACAGCATCGTCAGAGGGCACAGGCAAACCGGTTTGCACTGCCGCCACCGTCATCATCTGGACGATAACGTGCTGACTATCAACCAGGGTGCCATCAAGATCGAGAATAACGAGGGGTAACTTTGGCACGTGCTGACAGACCTAAATGTTATCGGCTTCAGAAAGCTCGAAACCAAAATATTTGAATGTCTCGGCCATTTGAGGTGGCAGCGGCGCATAGACCTCTAACGGCGGGCCTTGTCGGCGGGGTAAACGAATGCCACGGGCAAACAAATGTAGCGCCTTAGCTCCAGGCAGATCGGCTAAAAAGGCTGTGCGCCCACCATATTTTCCATCACCTAGGATAGGTGTCTCAATCGCAGCACAGTGGACACGAAGCTGATGGGTTCGCCCAGTGCGAGGACGCAAATCCAGCCACGACACTTTGCCTGCGGCACTGCTGATGACTTTAAAATCAGTTATGGCTGCTTTTCCGTCTTCAGCATCTATGTGCATGCGTTCGTCTTGGGGGCCGCCACTTTTCGACAGTGCGGCTTCGATTTGGCCGTCCGGCACCTCGGGGCAGCCGATCACCACCGCCCAATAGAGTTTCTGTGCTTCTCTATGACGAAAAGCTTTGGTGAGCTCGGCAGCTGCCGATGCACTGCGTCCGAGCAGCAAGACACCTGCGGTATCTTTATCTAGCCGATGAACAAGTTTGGGGCGCTCTTTGGCGTCGAACTTCAACGCATCCAATGCACCATCAATATGAACGGATACACCGCTGCCCCCCTGGACCGCCACACCGGCGGGCTTGTTGATGGCGAGCACGTCTTTATCTTTATAAAGAATGCTATCCAAAAGGGTCTGCACCAATTCGGGATCGGCGTAGAATTCATTTTTTGGTTGGCGTGGGACATCTGACGCCTCGGGCATCGGCGGAATACGCAAGGTCTGACCCGGCTCTAGCCTGAGGTTCGCTTTGGCACGCCCGCCATCGACGCGCACCTGGCCTTTGCGCAACATCTTTTCCAGCTGACCGTGCGTGAGACCAGGAAAGTGCCGCTTAAACCAGCGGTCCAGTCTCAGGTCGGCTTCATCGGCGGCCACGGTGCGATGATGAACGCCGCTCATGACAGCACCGCGCGCGCTAAATTCATCCCGGCAAGCAGAGCCGCGATGCTCAGCACCACAGACGCCAGGATGTATCCGCCAGCGGCCAGGGTTTGATTGCGTTCATAGAGAGTCACGACATCCAATGAGAACGCTGAAAAGGTCGTAAAGCCACCGAGCACACCCACCATGAGGAACGCTTGCCCCAGTTGCCCGAGTGACCATTTGAGGGCAATTGTTGACACAAGCACGCCCATGACAAAGGCACCCAAAACATTGACGCTGAGGGTCCAGACCGGAAACCCGGTGCCAAAGGCCCGCTGCACCGCAACGGTCGTCAGATAGCGCAGGGCGGAGCCGACAGCGCCACCCGCCGCGACCGAGGCAACAACGGTCCAGTTCATGAGGAGTCATCCTTGATGTGGGCGTTTTTCTCACGCCGCAGCTTCTCCCAGTAGGTTAAGCGCTTTTTGATCTCGCGCTCAAAGCCGCGCTCCGGCGGACGGTAAAAGGTTTCCCGCGCCATGTCCTCGGGAAAATAATTCTGCCCCGAAAACCCGTCGTCGCTGTCATGGTCATAGGCATAGTCTTTGCCGTAGCCCAAGCTCTTCATCAGTTTTGTCGGCGCATTGAGGATATGCTTCGGCGGCATCAGCGAGCCGGTTTTTTGGGCCGCCTGGGTGGCAAGCTTGTGGGCGCGATAGGCCGCGTTGGATTTGGGAGCGGTCGCCAAGTAAATCACCAGTTGAGAAATTGCCAGATCGCCTTCCGGAGACCCTAATCGATCATATACATCCCACGCAGATAACGCCTGCACAACCGCCTGGGGATCGGCAAGCCCGATATCCTCGACGGCGAACCGGGTCAAGCGCCGAAGTATGTAAATCGGATCTTCTCCGCCATCGATCATGCGCGACACCCAGTATAACGCCGCGTCTGGATCAGAGCCCCGGAGCGATTTATGAACGGCACTGATGAGGTTGTAATGCCCTTCTCGATCTTTGTCGTAAACAGGCGCACGGCGCTGCAACGTGGCCGCAAGATCAGCCGGTGTGAGCGGCGCGGGGACCTCCGAGAGGGCTAGAAGCTCGTCGGCCAGAGCAAGAATATGCCGACCATCGCCGTCGGCCATGGCCCGCAGCGCAGCGCGGGCGTCTTCCGTGAGGGGGAGTTTAGTGTGCTTTGATTCCTCTGCGCGACAGAGCAAGGTTTCCAGCGCAGCATCGCTGAGGCGATGCAGCACCAGCACCTGACAGCGGGACAACAGTGCAGCGTTGAGTTCGAAGGAGGGGTTTTCGGTGGTCGCGCCGATCAGAGTGATCGTGCCGTTTTCAACCACCGGCAGAAAGGCATCCTGTTGCGCCCGGTTGAAGCGATGAATTTCATCGACAAACAATAAAGTGCCACGGCCCGTTGCGGCTCTGTCTTTTGCCGCTGCAAATACTCTTTTGAGGTCCGCAACACCGGAGAACACAGCCGACAGCGGTTCAAAGTGCATCTCTGTGCGCCCGGCTAGAAGCTTCGCGATGGTGGTTTTACCGCAGCCCGGTGGCCCCCAAAGCAAGATTGACGAAAGCCGCCCGGACTCCAGCATGCGACCGATTGGTCCATCTTTGGCGAGCAAGTGATCTTGGCCAACGACATCTTTCAGTACATCGGGCCTGAGTCGATCTGCCAACGGTTGACTTGGCGATTGAACCGACGACTGACCTTGTTTGGCCTGCTTTGTGGAGCGCGTAGACTCCTGATCATCAAATAATGAGGTCACAGCCCAATTGAACGCTCAAGGATGCGCCCGCCGCGCTTAATGGAAAAGGCCCATTGCCGCCCACCCCGCGCTAAAACGGCTGACAGATCATCGACCGTTTTAATATCCTCACCATTGATTTTGAGTATAAGGTCACCGGGCGCCAATCCTGCCTGACGTGCGAAACTGCGTCTTTTCAGACGCAACACAATCACGCCGTCTTCCAATTCTATACCGAGTTCTTCGGCCAAAGCCGGGTTTATATTAGCCACGGTTGCACCACCAAACGGTAGGAGTTGATCAGACAACTCTGTTTCGTCACGAGGTGGGTTCTCGGGCGGTTTCACCAAATTGACTTTTACAGTGCGCTTATCACCATCACGATACAGTTCAACATCAGCAACTTCGCCGACAACCAAAGTGGCGAGGCGATAGCGCAGATTCTCGGCATCTAAAATTTCGCGCCCGTTTACCGCCGTCAAAACGTCACCGACTTTGATTCCCGCACTATCTCCTGGGCCACCGTCATACACCGAGTTAACAATGACCCCTAGTGGCCGCTGAAGACCCAGGGCTTCCGCAAATTCAGACGTCACGGATTGACCACTTGCGCCCAACCATGCACGAACCGCGCGGCCTTCCTTAAGAATGCTGTCCAACACCGCGCGGATCATCGCCGTTGGGATGGCAAAACCGATCCCAACGCTACCACCGTCCTGCGAGTAAATCGCCGTATTTATACCAACCAATTCCCCACTGATGGTGACCAACGCACCCCCAGAGTTGCCCGGATTAATCGCAGCATCCGTTTGAATAAAAGACCGAAAGTCAGACACACCCACAGTGGAGCGTGCCACGGCAGAAACAATTCCGCTGGTAACCGTTTGACCAACACCAAACGGATTTCCAATCGCCAGCACCAGGTCCCCCACTTCCAAAGCGTCCGCATCACCAAGCTTGAGCGCGGGCAGGTTCTTCGGCGCGTTGTTAATGCGCAGCACTGCTAGGTCTGTGCGTTCATCGGTTCCAACAACCTCGGCATCAAACTCTCTGCGGTCTGCCAAAACGACCGTGATCTCATCTGAGTCTGCAATGACATGATTATTGGTTATAACAATGCCGTCTTCACGAACGACAACACCTGAACCGAGTGAATTTTGAATGCGCTCTTGTGGCATACCAAAACGTTCGGCACCATCACCGAAGAAACGCCTAAAAAATGGATCGTTAAACAGACTAGGTACGCGCTGTTGAACAACACGTTTGGTGTAAATATTAACAACAGCAGGTGCTGTGCGCTTAACCACTGGCGCGAATGTGAGCTTAATCTCGCCTTGAGACGCTGGAACGCTACTGGTTTGAGCGCGTATGTCACCCGTCCCTATAACCACAGCAAAGACTGCCGCCAGAACAATCACTGACCTCGTTGCGATCACGTTATCTCTCCTGTGTTTGCATGGCATAGTGATAGCAGACTGCTGCTCAGGATCGAACTTAAGATATTGATATATTGCAATTGCAATAAAAAAAGGCGGGCTTTAATTGGCCCGCCTTTTGTGATTTTTTTAACCAAAGACAGTCACTAGACTTCAGCCGGGGTTGCCTCATCCACAGCCTTCTCTTGCACCGGACCTGAGTCTAAACCCTTAGCATCTTCGTCACGATCTATCAGTTCAATAACAGCCATTGGCGCTGCATCGCCGTAACGGAAACCGGCCTTTAAGACACGGGTGTAGCCGCCAGGCCGCTCTGAATAACGCTCTGCAATGGTGGAGAAGAGCTTAGAAACGACGTCTTTGTCACGCAACTTGGCCATTACCAGACGGCGGGCATGCAAATCACCGCGCTTGGCAAGGGTGATCAAGCGCTCTGCATAAGGGCGGAGATCTTTTGCCTTTGGAAGTGTTGTCGTGATTTGCTCATGTTTAAACAAAGCGTTGGCCAAGTTTGAGAACATCGCCCGGCGATGCTGGCTCTTGCGGTTAAACTTGCGGCCACTCATTCCATGTCGCATGACATAACTCCTTACCGTCTGGTGCCTCGCGCGCGAGACTGATTTTAAATACCCCTTGCCAGATCAACTGTACAAGCGGGTTGGGCTCTCATAGCCCGAGTATTGAAAAACTTAACCGTTTGCCTAGAAAGGTTCTTCGAGTTTTTTGGCCAAATCTTCGATATTTTCAGGTGGCCAATTGGTAACTTCCATGCCCAGGTGCAGACCCATTTGTGCCAACACTTCTTTAATCTCATTCAACGACTTACGACCGAAGTTAGGCGTGCGAAGCATTTCAGCCTCAGACTTTTGAACCAAGTCACCAATGTAAATTATGTTGTCGTTCTTCAGGCAGTTGGCAGAGCGTACCGATAGTTCCAACTCATCAACCTTACGAAGAAGATGCTTATTGAATGGTAAGTCTTCATCAGGGCGTTCGTGGAATGCTTGGCTTGGCTCTTCGAAGTTGATGAAGAGTTGCAACTGATCTTGAAGAATACGAGCTGCAAGAGCCACAGCATCTTCTGGGCTTACAGCACCGTTGGTATGAACTTTCATGGACAATTTGTCGTAGTCAGTAACCTGGCCAACGCGTGTATTGTCTACGGAATAAGACACACGGCGGACTGGACTGAAGATCGCGTCAATTGGAATGACACCAATGGCATCATCTTCCTTACGGTTTTGGACAGCAGCCACATAGCCCTTACCATTGCTAACTT
Organism: Rhodospirillaceae bacterium; assembly: GCA_040221475.1. Taxonomy (GTDB): domain Bacteria; phylum Pseudomonadota; class Alphaproteobacteria; order Rhodospirillales; family Rhodospirillaceae; genus WLXB01. The sequence continues at coordinate 71,486 of JAVKEJ010000030.1, forward strand.
CCATTTCGATATCGAGCTTCGCGCCGTCATCCAAGTGACAAATCACAAGATCGGGGTTCATAATTTCAATATCTGCAGGGGTGTCAATTTGTGCCGCTGTAACTTCACCAGGACCTTTCGCAGTCAACGACATGCGCTTCGGGCCTTCAGCATGCATAGCCAGAGCAATCTGCTTGATGTTCAAGATCAAATCCGTAACATCTTCACGCACACCCGGAACAGATGAAAACTCGTGCAACACGCTTTCAATGCGGATCGATGTAATTGCAGCGCCCTGCAAGGACGACAACAAAATTCGACGTAGCGCATTACCGAGTGTAATACCAAAACCGCGTTCTAGCGGCTCAGCAACAATGGTCGCTGTACGGGTGCTATCATCTCCACCCTCAACGTTGAGTTTGTTAGGCTTAATCAGCTCTTGCCAGTTTTTCTGTAACACGGCGTGATCCCGCTCTTCTAAAGGTGATGGGCGCTTAAAGTTTTAGCGCCCGAACAGCTGTTCCACTGATGTGGAACAGCAAACATATATTTTTAAACTCTGCGGCGCTTGCGTGGACGACATCCGTTATGTGGGATGGGCGTCACATCTTGAATGGACGTGATATTGAAACCAACTGTTTGCAAAGCACGCAATGCGGACTCTCTGCCACTACCTGGACCTTTAACCTGGACCGACAACGTTTTCATGCCGTGTTCCATGGCTTTCTTGCCAGCATCTTCTGCGGCCATCTGGGCTGCGTAAGGGGTCGATTTTCTTGATCCTTTAAATCCTTGACCACCGGCGGAAGACCAGGAAATAGCGTTGCCCTGCACATCCGTGATGGTGACGAGCGTGTTGTTAAAGGTCGAATTAACATGCGCAATTCCTGAACTGATATTCTTGCGTTCTTTTTTGCGTGTTCTTGTAGCTGGCTTGGCCATGTCTTTTTACGTCCGTTTTTTGGCGTTACTTGGTAACTTTTTTCTTGCCTGCAATGGCTTTTGCGGGGCCCTTGCGAGTCCGCGCATTCGTATGCGTCCGCTGACCGCGAACAGGAAGCCCCTTACGATGGCGCAAACCTCGGTAGCAACCCAGATCCATTAACCGCTTAATGTTCATTGCGGTTTCACGTCTAAGGTCACCTTCAACCACGAAGTCTTGGTCAATGATGTCACGTACTCGTCCCACCTCATCATCAGACAACTGATTGACACGTAAGGCCATATCTATGTTAGCCCGATGACAAATATCGACCGCACGTGTACTCCCAATGCCAAAGATATAGGTCAAAGCAATGGGGACCCGTTTATTCGTAGGAATGTTAACGCCTGCAATACGCGCCAAAGCCCGTACTCCTTTTTTAATATTAATTGTTCTCGAGAGCGCTCGGCCCAGCCGGAAAAGCGCGCCATTATAGGCAGGCTTCTCCCTCTGTCAACACGCTCTCAGCTGTCTAAAACCCTTTTAATGCTTGCCGTTACGACATCCATGTCCTGGTCACCGTCAACGACTGCAAGCAAGCCCTTTTGCTCGTAAAACGGGAGCAAAGGGGCAGTTTGCCCGTGATAAGCTTGTAGCCGAGATACAACAGTCTGGGCATTATCATCCGCTCGGCGAATGAATTCGCTACTGCCACATACATCACAAATCTCAACCACTTTGGTCTTTTTATATGTGTCGTGATACCCTTCGCCACATTTCGCGCAGGTAAATCTGCCTGTGATCCGGTCTATCAGCTTTTGGTCAGGCACCCGGATTTCAATAACTGAATCTAGCTTCAGGCCCTTTTCCATCAGCATAGCATCTAGACCTTCAGCTTGTGCCACGGTCCGCGGAAAGCCGTCCAAGATAAATCCATTGGCGCAATCAGGGTGGTCCAGCCGCTCTGAAATCATACCGATCATGATTTCATCTGAGACAAGGTTACCCGCGTCCATAATCTGCTTTGCTTGGTTTCCTAGATCAGTGCCAGCAGCTACGGCTTCCCTTAGCATATCGCCAGTCGACAACTGAATGATGCCATAAGCACTTTCCAGAAATTTAGCTTGAGTGCCCTTACCACCGCCGGGAGGTCCCATCAAGATGAGGCGCATACCGCTCATCTGTTTCGTCCACGCAGTCGGGATTTCTTGATGAGACCTTCATATTGATGAGCAAGAAGGTGAGACTGAATTTGCTGAACCGTATTGAGGGTAACGTTCACAACGATAAGGAGACTTGTGCCGCCGAAGTAGAACGTCACGTTCATGCGAGAAATAAGAATTTCAGGCAGCAGACAAACAATAATCAAGTAGATGCTGCCGACGGTGGTCAAACGAGTCAGAACGTAATCAATATATTCAGCTGTGTTTTTTCCAGGCCGTATTCCGGGGATAAAACCGCCATATTTTCTTAGATTTTCAGCCGTATCCGCCGGATTAAACACCAAGGCCGTATAGAAAAAGGCGAAGAATGCAATAAACACAGAGTAAAGAAAGAGGTAGAGAGGCTGCCCACGTCCCAGCAATACTCCGATGGTGTTCAGAATACCGCCCTCACCGCTCGCATCAACCGCGCCGCCCTGAAGGCCAGCCACAGTCAACGGCATCAGCAAGATAGAGCTGGCAAAAATAGCCGGAATAACACCAGCGGTATTTAGCTTTAATGGGAGATGGGAGTTTTCACCCCCAAACATTTTGTTGCCAACCTGCCGTTTTGGATACTGGACAATAATGCGGCGTTGAGCCAACTCAACAAAGCAGATCAAGAAAATCGTTACGATAATTCCAACGATTAACCCAACAATTACCAGGGGGGACATAGCCCCTGTGCGGCCCAATTCTAGGGTTTGAGCAATCGCACCAGGTAAGCCAGCTACGATACCGGCAAAGATAAGGAGTGAAACACCTTGGCCAATACCGCGCTCACTGATTTGCTCGCCCAGCCAGACCAAGAACATTGTACCACCGACCAAGGTGATAATTGTTGTGAACTTGAAGAAAAGACCCGGGTTTTGAACAGCCAAAGCACCTGTGGAACTGGTTGCCCCTTCCAGCCCTGAAGCAATACCTAGCGCTTGTAACGCACAAATACCAACGGTCAGATACCGCGTGTATTGGTTCATTTTGATGCGCCCAGTAACCCCTTCTTTTTTCATCTGTTCCAAGGTTGGGTTAACGGCAGCCATCAGCTGCATAATAATTGCAGCTGAAATATAAGGCATAATATTAAGAGCGAAGATACTCATGCGCGACAATGCGCCACCAGCAAAAACATCAAACATACCGAGCACGCCGGCACTTTGCTGTTGCATGATATCTGCCATCACCTGTGGATCGATGCCTGGAAGCGTAATAAACGTCCCCATGCGATAAACGATCAACGCACCAAGCGTAAACCAAATGCGACGTTTTAGGTCGGTGGCCTTTGCAAAAACGCCAAAGTTGACGTTAGCAGCCAGCTGATCGGCGGCTGATGCCATGCGGTTTACTCGTTAACCTCGCTGGCTTTAGCGGCGGCCTTGGATTTTCTTAATGCCTTCTTGCCTGGAGGCTTATTGGCAGAGGAAGCTGATACTTTAGCAGGCGTTACGGTTACAGAACCGCCAGCTTTTTCAACAGCGGCTACCGCTGCGGCTGATGCGTGATCAACTGTTATGTTAATTTTCGCTTTGATTTCGCCGGATGCCAAAAGCCGAATACCATCACGACGTTGACGGATTAAACCTGCGGCTTCTAGAACGCTGCCATCAATAGCTTTGGAGCCATCCAGGCTACCAGCATCAATTGCCTTTTGTAGGCGACCAATGTTTACCACTGCAAACTCTTTAGGGTTAAGAGCATTAAAGCCACGCTTCGGCAAACGCCTGTAGATAGGCATTTGCCCACCTTCAAAGCCCTTGATGGCGACACCAGAACGGGATGTTTGCCCCTTGTAGCCGCGACCAGCGGTTTTACCCTTGCCAGAGCCAGCCCCACGGCCAACGCGCATCCGCTCTTTAGTAGCGCCAGGCTTATCGCGTAATTGATTAAGTTGCATAATGCGCCTTCCTGCACCGGCGTACCGGCGCTTCTTCACAAATAGAGTTAGTTATCAGTTTCAACACGCACAAGGTGGCTGACCTTATTAATCATGCCACGCACAGATGGGGTGTCTTCCAATGTGCGCGTGCGATGCATTTTATCTAGGCCGAGCCCTTTAAGGGTTGCTTTCTGTGACTTGTGGCGCCCGATTGGGCTGCCAATTTGTGTCAAAGTCACCGTGTCAGCGGATTTAGATTTACCAGCCATCAGGACGCCTCCTTAACCGCAGCTTCGTCGCGTGGCACGGCATCACCACGGCGGCCAACAATGTCAGCAACTTTTTTGCCCCGCTTAGCTGCAATCATACGCGGGGAGTTTAGAAGCTTAAGGGCCTCAAACGTGGCCTTGACCATGTTGTAAGGGTTGTTAGAGCCTTGACTTTTGGCAACAACGTCTTGCACACCCATTGTCTCAAAAACAGCACGCATTGGACCGCCAGCGATAATACCCGTTCCGGGAGGAGCTGAACGCAGCACAACCCGACCGGCACCGAACTTTCCATTTACGTCATGATGCAAGGTGCGGCCTTCGCGCAATGGTACGCGGATTAAAGTGCGCTTTGCCTGCTCTGTCGCCTTGCGAATGGCCTCAGGAACTTCCCGAGCTTTACCAGATCCAAAACCAACCCGGCCTTTGGTGTCTCCGACCACGACTAAAGCAGCAAACGCAAAGCGTCGACCACCCTTAACCACCTTGGCAACACGATTGATGTAAACAAGCTTATCAACGAGATCGTCTTCTTTATCCCGCTCGCGTCGATCCGCGTTAGCTCCTGAACGTGCCATATTCTTTAGTCCTTCCTACGGTCGCCTATTAAAACGACAGGCCACCTTCACGCGCTGCGTCGGCCAAAGCCTTAACGCGACCGTGATACTTATAACCACCGCGATCAAAAATAACGTCTGATACGCCAGCACCTTTTGCCCGCTCAGCAATCAACTTTCCAACAGCCTGAGCCGCCTCGGTTGTGCACCCCTTTTTGGCATCTTTCTTAACACCAGCTTCAAGGCTTGACGCAGCAACAACAGTCTTGCCTTCAACATCGCTGATGACCTGGGCGTAGATATGCCGACCAGAGCGAAAGACCGACAAGCGCGGACGAAGGCTCTTCATCTTGCGAATTTTGAACCGGGTTCTGTTTTTCCGGCGATTGAACAATTTGATAACGGATGTCATCGTTCGTTTCCTTACTTCTTCTTACCTTCTTTACGCAGGATGTATTCTCCGGCGTAACGCACACCTTTACCTTTGTAAGGCTCAGGCGGGCGGTAGGCTCTAATTTCAGCGGCCACTTGACCAATCTTTTGCAGGTCCGACCCGCTGATATCAATCTGTGTGGGTTGCGGCGTCTTAATCTCAACACCTTCGGGGATCGGAAAATCCACGTCATGAGAGAAACCAAGACTCAACACTAATTTGTTTCCCTGAGCCTGCGCCTTATAACCAACACCTTGAATTTCTAAGGTTTTAGTAAAACCATCACTCACACCAACCACCATGTTTTGAACCAGTGAACGGGTGGTGCCCCACATTTTGCGGGCAATTTTGCCTTTATTGGCCGGTTTTACTGTAACCTCGTTATCGGCAATGACCGTCTCTACCTCATCAGCCGTTAAGTAGGTCAACTCACCGCGCTTACCTTTAGCAGTGAGAAGGTTTCCCTCCAGTGTAACGGTGACACCGTCCGGAATAACGACAGGATTTTTTCCAACGCGTGACATTCTGATCTCTCCCTAAAATACCTGGCAGAGGACTTCGCCGCCCACGTTGGCATCGCGTGCCTCGTGGTCCGACATCACACCGCGTGGCGTAGACAAAATGGAAATGCCCAAGCCGTTGTAAACACGAGGAAGATCTTTGATCTTCGCGTAAATACGGCGCCCGGGTGTCGATACACGCGTGATCTTACTGATCACAGGCTCACCTTCGTTGTATTTCAACTCAATGCGCAGTTCGTCAACACCTGGGCGCAGGTTGTAACGCTCATAGCCACGAATGTAACCTTCGCGCTGCAATACGTTTAAAACGTTCTCACGGAGCTTAGACGCAGGTGCTGTAACAGCATTCTTGCGCGCCTGTTGCCCGTTACGGATACGAGTTAGCGTATCACCGATGGGATCGGATAAAGCCACTGTCGTCTCTCCTTACCAGCTCGACTTAACCATGCCGGGAATTTGACCTTTAGAGGCCAATTCCCGCAACATGACGCGGCCTAGCTTAAACTTTCTATATACGCCACGAGGACGACCAGTGACTTCACACCGATTGTGCACACGCACTTTGGAACCGTTTCGAGGCATCTCAGCCAGCTTAAGTGAAGCCTCAAATCTTTCTTCCGGTGAGGATGAACGATCCATCACCTGCGCCTTGAGGTCAGCCCGGCGCTCTGCTTGCTGGGCCACCATCTTGCGGCGTTTCTTATCGCGTTGTACTGCGCTCGTCTTAGCCATAGTTCAAACTGCTCCTGGCTTTAGGATTTACGAAACGGCAAATCGAACCCTTCGAGAAGCGCCTTCGCTTCTTCATCGTTCTTTGCCGTTGTGCAAATTGTGATGTTCATACCTCTAACCTTATCCACCTGATCATATTCAATCTCAGGAAAGACAATTTGTTCTTTGAGGCCCATATTATAGTTACCCTTACCATCGAAACTCTTCGGCGGAAGACCGCGAAAGTCCCGCACGCGTGGCAAGGCAATCGTAACCAAGCGATCAAGAAACTCGTACATACGAACACGACGTAGGGTAACAGACGTCCCGACCATCATGCCGTCGCGCAGCTTAAAGCCAGCGATTGATTTCTTAGATCTTGTAATCACAGGCTTCTGACCAGTAATTAAAGTCAAATCCTGCACGGCTCCCTCGATCTTTTTACGATCTTGAGAAGCTTCACCCACGCCCATGTTTAGTACGATCTTCTCAAGCTTAGGAACCTGCATGGGGTTCGCATAAGAAAAAGCTTCCTGAAGAGACTTCTGGACGACGTCGTTATAGTATTGGCGTAAACGCGGTTCAGTCATAACAGGCCTCAATCGATCACTTCGCCGGTACGCTTTGCGTACCGAACTTTGGTGCCATCATCGAGTGTTTTAAACCCGACACGTGTAGCTACGTTTTCTTTAGGGTCAACGATTGCTACATTGGACACATGAATAGATGCTTCTTTTTCGATAATACCGCCAGCGGCAGTCGCAGACGCCCGGGTATGCCGACGTGTCATGTTAATACCCTGCACGATGACACGGTCTTGCGCCGGTAGCGCCTTAACCACATCACCGGTTTTACCGCGGTCACGCCCGGTTAACACAATGACCTTATCGCCTTTTTTAATCTTGGCCATTACAGCACCTCCGGCGCCAAAGACACGATTTTCATAAATGTCTTGGAACGAAGTTCGCGCGTAACGGGTCCAAAGATACGAGTCCCAATCGGCTCACCGGCTTTATTGATAAGTACTGCGGCATTGCCATCAAACCGGATCGCAGTTCCATCAGCACGGCGCACTTCTTTTGCCGTGCGAACAACAACAGCGCGGTGTACATCACCCTTCTTAACGCGGCCACGCGGAATGGCTTCCTTTACAGAAACCACAATAACATCGCCGACGCCGGCAGATCTGCGTTTAGATCCACCGAGAACCTTGATGCACTGAACCCGCCTCGCTCCTGAGTTATCAGCAACGTCCAGATTTGTTTGCATCTGAATCATAGCATTACGTCCTTACGTTCTTCCTGGGGGTGACTACTCAGCAGAGTCAGACACCAGCTCCCAAGTCTTGTTTTTTGAGATCGGCGAACACTCACGAATACGCACGATATCGCCGATCTTGCAGCTATTTGTTTCATCATGCGCTGCATACTTCTTGGAGCGCTTGATGAACTTTTTATAGAGCGGGTGAGCAACTCGGCGTTCCACTTTGACAACAACGGTCTTGTCTTGCTTGTCACTAACGACCAAGCCTTGAAGAATACGTTTAGGCATCAGTCTCTCCCTACGCCTGAGCTGCGGCGGCATCGCCGCGTTGCTGCAGGATTGTCTTAACTTGCGCAATTTCCCGGCGCACACGCTTAAACTCTGCTGTATTCTCAAGTTGGCCCGATGCCTGCTGAAAACGCAGATTCAATTGAGTCTTCTTAAGGTCGAGCAATAGACCCGACAACTCATCTTCGCTCTTCGCGCGTAAATCTTCTGCTTTAGCCATGATTTAGCCCTCAGCTCCAATACGAGCGACGAATTTTGTCTTAATTGGAAGCTTTGCTGCCGCAAGCTCAAAAGCTTCCCGCGCAATAGCCTCAGACACACCGTCAACTTCAAACATGATTCTTCCGGGCTTAACCCGACAAGCCCAATACTCCACAGCCCCCTTGCCTTTACCTTGGCGTACTTCAGGTGGCTTCTTAGAAACAGGCACGTCCGGAAAAATACGGATCCAAACACGGCCTTGGCGCTTCATGTGCCTGGTCATTGCACGACGAGCCGCCTCAATCTGCCGCGCTGTTACGCGTTCAGGCTGCAACGCCTTCAGGCCATATGACCCAAAATTGAGTTGCGCCCCAGATTGAGCGACGCCGTGTATGCGTCCCTTATGGGCCTTTCTAAACTTTGTACGCTTCGGACTTAACATCCCGAACCTTCCTTAACTCAACGAGCTACGCTTAAGAGCGTGCGCCTTGTTCCTGTAAACGACGATCGTGGGCCATGGGATCGTGCTCCATGATATCGCCCTTAAATATCCAAACCTTAACGCCACAAACGCCATAAGTTGTATGCCCGCTTGCTTCACCGTAATCGATATCGGCCCGAAGGGTATGCAAAGGCACCCGGCCTTCGCGGTACCATTCCGTGCGTGCGATTTCAGCACCGCCTAGTCGACCTGCACAATTAATTCGAATGCCACCAGCACCAAGCCGCATTGCAGATTGAACGGCACGCTTCATGGCGCGACGGAAAGCGACACGGCGCTCGAGTTGTTGAGCAATATTTTCAGCAACTAATTGAGCATCGATTTCAGGTTTGCGAATTTCAATAATGTTGAGGCTGACTTCGTTACCTGTCATCTGCTGCAAATCTTTACGCATTACTTCGATGTCTTGACCTTTTTTACCGATCACAACACCGGGCCGTGCAGTGTGTATGCTAACACGAGCCTTCTTAGCTGGGCGCTCGATCACAATCTTAGACACACCTGCTTGCGCTAGACGTCCCTGCAAGTATTTGCGAATGCGAAGGTCTTCATGCAGCATATCGACATATTTGTCCTTGCTGGCGTACCAACGTGAATCCCACGTACGGTTAATGCCAAGGCGCAGGCCGATCGGATTAACTTTCTGACCCATTAGACGGTCTCCTCGCGCTCACGCACGATAATGGTGAGATTACTGAACGGCTTTAGAATTTTGCCAACCCGGCCACGCGCCCGAGGACGCCACCGTTTCATGGTCAAACTCTTGCCAACAAACGCTTCTGACACAACCAAACTATCGACATCTAGTTGGTGATTATTTTCCGCATTTGCGATCGCGGACTCTAGGACGCGTTTCACGTCCTGAGACACCCGGCGGGTCGAAAAACTCAACTGTGCCAATGCTGCTTCAGCGGATTTCCCGCGAATAGACTGCGCAACCAAGTTAAGCTTCTGCGGACTCACACGGATAGACTTAGAAAATGCACGTGCCTCGACATCACTAAGACGGCGCTCAATGCTGGGCTTACCCATAGCTACTTCCTCTTCGCTTTCTTATCAGCCGCATGGCCGTAATAGGTCCGCGTCGGGGAAAACTCACCGAATTTATGACCAATCATGTTTTCGGTCACCAAAACCGGGACAAACTTATGCCCGTTGTGCACACCAAACGTTAATCCCACAAACTGAGGAAATATAGTTGAGCGGCGCGACCAAATTTTGATCACATCGTTTCGGCCAGACGCACGGGCTACTTCTGCTTTCTTGAGCAGATAGCCGTCGACGAACGGACCTTTCCAGACAGAACGAACCACTAGCGCCCTCCGTTACTTTCTTTTTTTCTTGGCCAGATGACGGCTGCGCATAATCAGCCCATCTGTGCGCTTGTTAGATCTCGTTTTCTTACCCTTGGTTGGCTTACCCCATGGCGTCACTGGATGGCGACCCCCAGAGGTTTTTCCTTCACCACCACCGTGGGGGTGATCAACCGGGTTCATAACAACACCACGAACTGTTGGACGGACACCCATCCAACGCTTACGTCCAGCTTTACCAAGCTTGACGTTTTGATTATCCGGATTAGATACGGCACCAATTGATGCCATGCACTCACCGCGGACCAATCGTAATTCTCCAGATGAAAGTCTGAGTTGGGCGTAACCGCCATCCTTACCAATCAACTGGGCATAGCAACCGGCTGAGCGAGCAATCTGCGCTCCCTTTCCAGGCTTCATTTCAATGTTATGAATAATAGTGCCGACCGGAATGCTTTTTAGCGGCATCGCATTGCCGGGCTTAATGTCAGCATGTTCAGAAGCGACAACCTGATCCCCAACCTTCAAACGTTGCGGTGCCAGAATGTAGGCCAACTCACTATCTTCATACTTGATCAGCGCAATGAAAGCCGTGCGGTTAGGATCATACTCAAGGCGCTCTACAGTAGCAACGACATCAAACTTCGTACGTTTGAAATCAATCGTGCGATAGCGACGCTTGTGACCACCACCGATGTGGCGCATCGTCATCCGACCATGGTTATTCCGACCACCCGACTTGGTCAAACCTTCAGTGAGCGCCTTTACAGGCCCCCCCTTGTGCAAGTCAGAACGGTCAACGAGCACTAGGCCACGCATCCCGTTCGTCATCGGCTTGTAGGATTTAAGTGCCATTGATCTACAGTCCTGTCGTCACGTCAATAGACTGACCTTCAGCCAACGTAACGATTGCCTTCTTAATGTTATTCCTGCGGCCAACCTGGCCCCTAAAACGCTTAACTTTACCCTTTTGAATGAGGGTGTTTACGCCCTTAACGTCTACTTTGAACAAAGTCTCAACCGCCTGCTTAATCTGTGGCTTGGTTGCCCACATTGAGACATTAAACATGACCTGATTAAACTCAGAGGCCATGGTTGATTTTTCAGTGATAAGTGGAGACTTAATCACATCATAAAGTGTTTCTGTTGGTTGCTTATCGGCGCTCATTTCAAACGCTCCTCAAGCTTTTCAAGGCCCGCTTTGGTTAGAACTAACTTTTCACGACGAAGAATGTCGTAAACATTAGCTCCCTGTTCCGGCAACACATCAACACCGATGATATTGCGAGCCGCCAAGCAAAAAGCCTCATCTGGCGACGTACCATCAATGATCAAGACCGACGTCCACCCAAGCTTTTTAATCTTCTCAGCTAGAAACTTCGTTTTACTTTCCGAAGACTTAGCTTCTTCTAGAACAATCAGACTGCCGCTTTTAGCTTTGGCTGATAAAGCTGTTTTCAAACCAAGGCGACGGACCTTCTTTGGAAGGGAATGAGCGTGGCTGCGCACAACAGGACCAAAAGCTTTACCACCACTGCGTTGGTGAGGTGCACGAGCATTACCCTGACGCGCGCGCCCCGTACCCTTTTGCTTAAAGGGCTTCTTGTTGGTTCCACTAACTTCGCCAACAGTCTTTGTCTTGTGAGTACCAGCCTGACGCTTTGCAAGCTGCCAACGCACAACCCGATGCAGAATGTCTTCTCTTATATCGAGTCCGAAAATTGCATCAGCCAACTCAACTGAACCGACATTTTTACTGTCGAGATTAATGATATCGCACTTCATATCTATGCGTCCTTTTCGCCAGCATCTGCCGCTTCATTCGCGACACTTGCTTCAGCAGCCTCTACAGGAGCTTCTTCCTCAGGATGCGCTTCACCACTTGGTGCAGCCTCAACAGAAGAAGCCTTTAATGCCGCCGGCGTCGGCAACCCTTCCGGAAGCGCCTTCTTAACAGCATCCTTAATCAGAACATAAGAATTATCCGAGCCTGGAACGCCACCACTGACCAAAACAAGGCCACGTTCAGCATCTGTTGATACGATCTTCAAATTCTGAACAGTCGTGCGTTGATCGCCCATGTGACCGGCCATCTTCTTACCCTTGAAGACCTTACCTGGATCCTGACACTGACCTGTTGAACCATGACTACGGTGAGAAACTGACACACCGTGAGATGCTTCAAGACCACCAAAATTGTGGCGCTTCATTCCGCCAGCAAACCCCTTACCGATAGAAGTTCCTGTAACATCAACGAATTGACCAGGAATGAAGTGCTCTGCGGAGATTTCAGCGCCCACTTCCACCAGGTTTTCCGGGTTGACGCGGAACTCAACAAGCTTCTTGCGAGGCTCTACTTTTGCTTTCGCAAAGTGGCCACGCATCGCCTTGTTAACATTACGAGGTTTGGCAGCGCCGATACCGAGTTGAACAGCTGAATAGCCATCCTTCTCGTTCGTGCGTTGAGCAACCACCTGAACACCGTCCACCTTAAGAACAGTAACAGGAATATGCTCTCCGCTTTCGGCGAAGACCCGGGTCATCCCCAGTTTTTGTGCAACTAGACCGGTACGCATCAGATCAACCCTACAACTTAATTTCCACGTCGACGCCAGCCGCAAGATCCAGTTTCATCAGTGCATCCACAGTCTGTGGGGTCGGATCGACGATGTCGAGCAGACGCTTATGCGTTCTGATTTCAAACTGTTCCCGCGACTTTTTATCGATATGCGGAGACCGGTTAACAGTAAATTTCTCAATTCGAGTTGGCAGCGGAATGGGCCCGCGAACCTGAGCACCCGTTCTCTTAGCTGTCGACACAATCTCACGGGTCGACTGATCAAGCACGCGATGATCAAAAGCCTTGAGGCGGATGCGGATATTTTGATTGTCTAGCATCAGTCCATTCCTGAAAGAAACGGCACCCCAAAATCGAGGTGCCGAAGCTTAACTGTCCTATTCGATAATTTTAGCGACGACCCCGGCACCGACGGTACGGCCGCCTTCGCGGATCGCGAAGCGCAGACCATCATCCATAGCAATCGGGGCAATCAGGTTGACCTGCATGGAGATATTATCCCCAGGCATAACCATCTCTGTCCCTTCCGGAAGCTCAATCGTCCCCGTCACGTCCGTCGTGCGGAAGTAAAACTGCGGACGGTAGTTCGAGAAAAACGGC
>JAVKEJ010000031.1:0-1936 GCA_040221475.1 Rhodospirillaceae bacterium
CGCCGGATGCGTGCGGAACACGAACATCTTCTCGCGCGCGGGAATGTCGTTCCGGTCCGTTACCACCGTTTCGAGATTGGCGACCACGACATCGCCCTCAAGCCACGGCGCAATCGCGCGCGTCGCGTCCCCGACGCTCACCAGCGCCCCCCGCCTGAACCCGCCCGCCGCCGAAACCCGCGCCCCCGGCCCGTTGAAGCCCGTATCTCCCACCAGCACGACCGTCAGCCGCTCCTCCGCGCGCACCGGCAACGCGAGCAACAGCAGCGCAAGCATTACAACAGCGAATATCGGCTTCCTCATTCGCCCCCCGGCAAACAGTCACCCTCAACACAACCACAGGTGTCATCCCGGCGAAAGCCGGGATCCATCGGCCTCACCGCGCCCTCTGGCTGCTTGACTTGCCACCACCCATCCCCGCCATTGCGAGGAGGCGAAGCCGACGAAGCAATCCAGGGGCGGAGAACGCCGAGCAAGCGGCCCCTGGATTGCTTCGCAGAGCGTGTCCTCGGGATCGCCAAAGGCGATACCCGTGGGCTCGCAATGACGCCGACAGCTCTGCGTGCCCCTCCTCCAAACCTGCTATCCTCCGCCAGAAAACAGGGTCCTTAATACGTAAAAGCACAACGGTCATGGAAAAGGATCGGACAAATGCCGATACCAGCTCAACAAACCGAAGAATGTTCCCTTGAGAATAGAGTCGGGGATTGGGAGAGCACCCATGGGCAATAGCGTCTTCGCGGCTATCGCTAAACAGAAGATAGATATATTCCGGGCCACTTTCGCTAGCTCGCGGGAAATATTTTACGACAAAGATAAGAACCGCTTGCGCCACTCGGGTGAGTTCGGCGTCCACCGTGAAGAAATATGTGCTGACTTCTTAAAGCTGTTCCTACCTAAGTATCTGGAAATCGGGAGCGGCTTCCTAATGAACAGCTTTGACGAAGTTTCCACTCAATGCGATCTCGTTATCTTTGATGGAAGCAACACACCGCTAATCGAGGACTCCAGAAACAAGAGGTTCTTCCCGGTCGAAAGCGTAGCTGCAATCGGCGAAGTCAAATCCAAGCTCTCCAAGCACGATTTCCTTTCAGCGCTTTCAAAGCTTGCCGCGGCCAAGGCCACGAGAAGATTCGAGAACCCAACTCACGTAAGGAGGAAGGTCGATCTTCCTGACTATATCCACAATTACGACCTGACGGTTAGCTTCCTCATCTGCGAAAAATTAGATTTCGACATCAAAGACATTGTTGCCGAAATATCGAAAAACTATGACGACAAAGAAGTTCCCCTAAAGCATCGACATAACCTAATTCTAAGTATCGAGGATGGTGTATTTCTCTATAAGAACCACCTCATCGCTCGCGACATAGCTTGGATGTACCCCGTCACCCATGGACAGAGAATGAAGAACTTCTTTATCTCCCCAGGTGTAGATGGGTACGGGCATTTCAACTTCTTTACGGCGTATATTTTTATGCTCTGTGCAAACGCAACGATTTTTCAGCCCGACATGGGGCAGTATTATCCCCCAGCAACGGAAAGTTTTCTTCAAAAAGAAAACTGATGAACTCTCCCATGCGCATCGGCATCGACCTCGGCGGCACCAAGATCGAAGGCATCGCCCTCGACAGCACGGGCATCGAACGCGCCCGCAAACGCATCCCCGCCCCGCGCGGCTCATACGAGGAAACCGTCGCCGCGATCCGCGATCTCGTCGCCGCGCTCGAATCCGAAACCGGCGAAACCGGGACCGTCGGCATCGGCATCCCCGGCGCCGTCTCTCCCGCCACCGGCCTCGTGAAGAACGCGAACAGCACCTGGCTCATCGGCCACCCCCTCGGACAAGACCTCGAAGCCGCCCACGCCCGTGACGTCCGCCTCGCCAAGGTCTCCGACTGCTTCGCCCTTTCCGAAGCGACCGACGGCGCGGGCG
>JAVKEJ010000032.1:0-894164 GCA_040221475.1 Rhodospirillaceae bacterium
CGTCCTCAGACTGCTGCAAGACAAACGCGATCTGTGCATCTGTAAACTTCGACCTCTTCATGGAACTCTCCTCCTCCCAATACAGGGATCATAAATGGAAAATTCCAGCTCAAAATGGCCCAATTCTTGGGGAGCAGGTCAAGACTTAGACACTGAAATCTTATTAACTATGATATCAACAATGCCTTTCATAAAATTACATAACCTAACACCCAAGCCACACTCATTTGTTACCCCAGGTGTGACCCCGGAGCGGTTGGGCCGCTGGATGATTTTCGATAAGTGTTTGAAAAGAATGGTGCCCAGGGGCGGATTCGAACCACCGACACGCGGATTTTCAGTCCGCTGCTCTACCAACTGAGCTACCTGGGCATACCCGGAGCGGGCGAGAAGAAGGCGGCCTTATAAAAGAGATTTACGGCTCTGTCTAGCTTAGCGCATAGGCGCGGCATCACTTAATCTTCATCGAGCTCTACGTTTGGATCGCCGCTCTCCACCTGTTCATCCGTCGGGATGCGGTATTGTCCGGTCAACCACCCCGCCAAATCAATGTCTGAGCACCTCTGAGAGCAAAAGGGGCGGAAACGGGCTGTCACCGGGGCTTTGCATCGCACGCATTTCGCGGCGGTTACTCTGACGCCAGCAGGGCGATTATTTGCTGCTTTAGATTTTGAAGTGTCCGTCATATCAGATCACGTTGTTACAACATCAATATAGGTCATAGGGACCGAGCTCTTCACTTGCAACACCACCGCACTCTTTAGATTAAATTCGGCCTCGTCCAGGGCCGACCTCAGGTCGCCTCGTAATAACTCTATAATAGTGCTATGCGCCGACAAATGAACACGCGCCGCACCCGACTTTAACCCTGTTCGCACACAGTGTCGCAAAGCTTGATAGGCAACGGCCTCAACCGAATGACTGTGAGTGCCCTCAGGTGCCAAGAGCGTCTCCGCGAGCGAGGGGCGCGTCCGCCGACGGTTGAGTTCTAAACGGCCTTCAGGGGTAAGCCCTGAGATTCGTGTTGGGACAGGGTCAGAGGCAACAGCGTCTTTCATTCTTTGAACAAGTTTTGAGCGCCCTTTGGCAGGAATGAGATCAACTATGACAGGGCCCGCAAGAGCTCTAAATCGCAACTCGTGCGCCAGTTGATCAATCGCCGCCGTATTCGCCGCCATAGGAGTCATTGGCCCGGCGTCAACATCGACTGCAATTAATGCCGCCGTTGGCTCGATATGAAGCCGCCCTCCCCCTTTAATGTCTGCGACAGAGTCAAGAGCGGCCTCAATGGCTTCGGTCACGCCATAGTCCGCGAAAAGATCTTCAGAACAAGATTGAATAATAATGCCTTCTGCGTTGTTAAGAAGAGAGGCTATTTCTCCGCCAGAGTCATTCGGGGAAACCAATACACGCTTGAGGCTTTCCGCATAAAAATTCAGACATGTTGAGACAGGGTGTTCTGAGGGCAATAAGCACACTGGAGGGTTAGGCTCTTTTTGCAGCCTAGAGATCAGTTGACCGACGATATCTGCATCAGCAATAGAAACCTTCGCTCCTTTGTCATATCGGGGAGGTTGGACCACGCGAACATCAATACTCTGTCCTTCTGGCGGCGGAGCACCGCCGCAACGCATTAAAGCGGGACGAGACAATCCAATATCAACGAAAACGGAACCAGAGCCAGCAAGCGGCTTTCCCACACGCCCGCGATACAAGGCACCCGCATTGGGTTGGTTATGTCGGTGGTAATAAATCTCCACGATTTGATCACCCGCTAAAGCAGCCACACGAGTCTCACCAGGACCACGATCAACCAGCACTGTATCAATCATTACTGTTGGCACTTCGTCAGACCTCGGATTTAGGAACAGGCCCTAGAAGGTGCCCCAGCAGTGTCTCGGTCGCATGCAAGCAAAGCCCAACAATATTGGAGTATGATCCATTAATCTGTTTAACAAAGACACCGGCTCGCCCCTGAATAGCATAAGCACCAGCTTTGCCTCGCCATTCCTCGGAGGCCATGTATGTGTTTAGGTCCACGTCTGAAAGACGCTTAAAACTGACTTGGGTCATGATACACTTCGTGCGAGATACACCGTTGGCAATAACGGCAATACCACCGTAGACACGATGGCGGCGACCAGACAGTAGCGTTAAAAACTGCTTGGCTTCGGTCTCACTCATCGGCTTTGGTAAAATGCGACGACCACAAGCAACGACAGTATCAGCACCAAGTACAACATCGCTTGGATGACCCTCGGCAACAGCCATCGCTTTGGCTGCAGCCAAGCGCACAACTAAGTCACGAGGGATTTCATTCGGATAGGGTGTCTCGTCAACATCTGCCGGAAGCACGAGGTTTGGTGGCCGACCTATCTGTTGAAGAAGGTCCAGACGACGAGGTGATTCCGATGCAAGGATAAACGCCATAATAAGACGTATCTTTACAGATCAGAAGCGTGGGCGTCCAACGCTCTCACTTGAAGCGGAAAGTAATACGTCCTTTGGTCAAGTCGTATGGGGTCATCTCAACGTTAACCTTATCTCCCGCCAGGACGCGAATACGGTTCTTACGCATCTTACCGGACGTGTGCGCGAGTATTTCGTGGTCATTGTCCAATTTAACGCGGAACATTGCATTCGGAAGAATCTCCGAAACCGTTCCGGAAAACTCCATCATTTCTTCTTTAGCCATCAAGCCTCATCACATGTGTGTTTGGACCACGCTGTGTGGTCTTGCAATCTTAGCCGCACAAAAAGTACAGACAGGAGCTGCGGTCAAGGGTTTTCGTTGAAAAAGGCCGGATTGGGCCATTATGTTGCTAAAATGCCCCGCTCTCAAGCTTCGGGAAAATATCCAAAATCCGTTGCTGTAGGCGGTCTCGCACAGCTCGATATGCTGTAAGTCGGCTTTCGCGGGCTCCATCCGCAAGAGTCGGGTCATATGTATTCCAGAACAGCACCTCACAGGCCATGAAGCGTGTCAGATCGACAGCCTTATGCTGCGCGTGAGGGGACAGGGAGATCACGTAGTCAAACGAATCATCAGCGAGTTGATCGAACGTCTTCGGCTGGTGTTTACTCATATCCACCCCGATTTCGTGCATCACCTCTACCACAAAAGGATCCAACTCTCCTACATGAACGCCAACGGAGTCGACAAAGACCAGATCACCATGAAAGCGTTTCATTATGCCTTCTGCCATTGGGGATCTAACGGCATTGTAAGTGCAGCAAAACAGAACAGATGAGGGTAGATAATCCATATACTTACCCTCTCATATGAAGAACACAGAGAAGCGTGAACAAACGCCGGGACGTTGCATAGTCAAGACGCACTTGCTCGCCCAAGCGGTCCTGGAGCATTGTCGCCCCTTCGTTGTGTAAAGCACGCCGCCCCATATCGATCGCCTCAATCTGATTGGGCGACATTGTTTTAATCGCGTCAAAGTAAGATTCGCAGATTAAAAAGTAGTCTTTGATGAGAGACCGAAAAGACCGGACCGGAAGCGAGATATCCTTAATTTTCTTTTCTTCCGGCGTCGCAACAGCGAACACCAAACGATCTTCCACGAGCGCTAAATTGATGTGATAGGGGCCGGACTCAACGTCACTCCCAATCAATTCGAAATGATTACGCTCAAGCAGATCAAACAACGCAACAGCGCGTTCATGTTCCACTTCAGGACGCCGTCGTAAAAACGAATTTTCGTCCAGCGTCATTTTAAGAATTGAGTTCTGCGATGCGGCAGCAGAGCCGGGGCTTGCCCCCTCCTGGTCGTCGCCGGACCCGGACATCACAACGCCTCCCTACCCCAAGTTCAACCGGATGGAGACTGAACGCGCATGTGCGGACAGGTTTTCGGCTTGCGCCATATCCAAAGCGCCCTTTCCAATTTCACGCAAACCATTGGGTGTGCAGCCAATCAGTGAGGTTCGTTTTAAGAAATCCATGACGCTGAGCCCGGATGAAAACCGCGCCGTACCAGACGTTGGCAGAACATGGCTGGGACCAGCAATATAGTCCCCCACAGCCTCGGGTGTATGACGCCCCAAGAAAATAGCACCCGCATTGCGAATGGCGTGTGACAGAGATTCAGGGTCTTCAACTGCAAGCTCCAAGTGCTCAGGCGCAATGCGGTCCACCAACGATGGCGCATCGCCCAATGCTTCCACCACAATAATCGCCCCATGGCGCGCCCAGCTTTCACGGGCGATGGCTTCACGCTCTAAAGTCTTTAACTGTACCTCTACTGCATCCGCGACCCGGGTGGCGAAATCTTCATCATCGGTGATCAAAATAGACTGGGACGACGCGTCATGTTCAGCCTGAGCCAGAAGATCAGCGGCAATCCATGCGGGATCGTTTTGACCGTCTGCCACAACCGTCACCTCAGACGGACCGGCCACCATATCTATGCCCACCTGACCAAACACCTGTTTCTTGGCCGACGCCACATAGGCGTTTCCAGGACCAACAATAACGTCAACGGGGGTGATGGTGGCCGTGCCATAGGCCAGCGCCGCAATGGCTTGCGCGCCACCAATCCGATAGACCTCGTCCACACCGGCGATACGGCAGGCTGCCAGCATGCTCGGGGTCACAACACCATCGGGCGTCGGCAATGTCACCACAAGCCGCTCCACCCCGGCCACGCGGGCGGGAACGGCATTCATCAAGACGGAAGAAAACAGAGGAGCGGTGCCGCCCGGCACATACAGTCCCGCCGCCTTGACAGGGGTCCAGCGGTAGCCGAGGGACACTCCCTCACTGGCTTCGTAACGCAAGTCTGAAGGCAGTTGGTGTTCATGGTAGTCGCGGATACGGCGCGCGGCCTCTTTCATCGTGGCAACAAGCGACGGCGCGCATGAAGACACCGCGTCAGAGATCTCATCAGCCGTAAACCGCAACTGATCGGCGGTGAGGCTTAAACGGTCAAACCGCGCTGTGTAGTCAAGCACGGCAGCATCACCGCGGGTTTTTACGTCCGCTAAAATATCAGCGACCACACCATCAACGTCCGCCTGCTCGTCGCGGCTGGCCGAGAGCAAAGCCTGAAAGGCGTGCTCAAATCCTTGATCAGAAGCGTTAAGCCGCTTTGGCATCAACCGCACTCCGAAATTTTTCGATCCAATCATTGATTTCGTCAGATCGTACTTTTAACGCTGTTCGATTAACCACCAGCCGTGACGAGACATTGGCAATGGTTGCCACCTCAATCAGCCCGTTCTCTTTCAGGGTTCGACCTGTGGAGACCAAATCGACAATACGCGGGGTTAAACCCAGCTTGGGGGCAAGTTCCATGGCGCCATTAAGCTTAACGCATTCCGCCTGAATACCTCGCGCCGCAAAATAACGGCTTGTCGTTTCAGGATATTTGGTCGCTATTCTGACGTGGGATAGACGAGAAACGTCAAAGCTGTCCCCCAATTCTGCTGACTGAGCAATGCACAGTCGGCATCCCCCAATACCAAGATCAATCGGGGCATAAATCTCTGGATAATCGAACTCCATCAACACGTCGTTTCCGGCAATACCCAGCTGCGCAGCACCGAATGCGACAAATGTCGCAACATCAAAAGAGCGTACCCTGATGATCGAAACGTGCTCCAGGCTTGTGGCAAATTGCAATTGGCGCGACTCATCGTCATCGAATGCGGCTTCCGGCTTTATGCCGACAGCATCTAACAAGGGTCTGGCCTCATGCATGATCCGGCCTTTCGGCAGGGCGATGATAAGCGGGTCTTTCGCCATGGTTTCTTTTACCAACGATCTACGTTTCAAATATGACCGGCGTTTAGCATGTGAGGCCCACCAGGGCTAGGGGTATGCTAGAGTCTGAGGCGCTTAGACGCCTTGAATACGTTCAATCCGGGCACCACAGGCCGCGAGCTTTTCTTCAAGCCGCTCATACCCACGATCCAGATGATAGACCCGATTCACAATCGTCTCTCCCTGCGCTGCCAAGCCTGTCAGCACCAGAGATACAGAGGCGCGCAAGTCCGTCGCCATGACGGGCGCACCAGATAAATCAGCACGGCCGCGCACAATTGCTGACGCGCCATGAACATTTACATCCGCACCGAACCGGCCCAATTCGGGCACGTGCATGAAACGATTCTCAAAGATTGTTTCTGTCACCATCGCAGCGCCATCCGCCGTCGTCATAAGCGCCATCCACTGCGCCTGCATATCTGTGGGAAATCCTGGATACGGCTCAGTCATGACATCCACACCTTTGAGGTGCTCAGACCCCGTCACGGTAATGGTATCCCCTTCGACGACAACATCCACACCGGTCTGCCGCATGGTTTCCAGAACAGAGTCTAAAATGTCTGCGCGCGTGTTGGTCAGTTTAATGCGCCCCCGTGTGATCGCCGCAGCAAGGGCATATGTGCCGGTCTCAATCCGATCTGGCACAACAAAGTGATCCGCCGCATGTAACCGATCCACGCCTTGAACCGTCAATGTGCCAGACCCCAAGCCGGAAATATTTGCGCCCATGGCGACCAAGCATTTCGCCAAGTCGGTGATTTCGGGCTCACGGGCTGCGTTTTCGATAACGGTTGTACCGTCTGCTAAGCACGCGGCCATGAGCATGTTTTCAGTGCCGCCAACCGTGACCATCGGAAAGGTAAATTGCGTTCCCTTCAAGCGTTTCTGACCCGCCGGCAACCGCGCCTCTACATACCCACCGGTCAACTCAATTTCAGCACCCAGAGCTTCTAACGCTTTTAAATGCAAGTCTACGGGGCGCGTGCCAATCGCGCACCCTCCAGGCAAAGACACCCGCGCACGCCCTTCGCGTGCCACCAGCGGCCCCAACACCAAAACCGATGCTCTCATCTTACGAACCAGGTCATAGGGGGCTTCTGTGCTGGTAATTGATGCGGCATGCAACGTCACCGTATGATCATCATCCGCACGTTCAATCGACGCACCATGCTGCTTAAGCAGGTCAGCCATGGTCTTGATATCGGCCAAGGCTGGAACATTCGATAGAACCAAAGGCTCGTCGCTCAGCAGACAGGCCGCCATCAAAGGCAGCGCCGCGTTTTTAGCCCCTGAGATGGCAATTTCCCCGTTCAGCGGAACACCGCCGTATATGCGAATAGCGTCCATGAACTAGACCTTAGCCTCAGTGAGTGTCAGCCGTGTGGCATAACCGCAGCAAAATGCGATCATGCAACTTATAGTTTTGGCAGGGTCACGCCCTGCTGACCTTGATATTTGCCTTTGCGATCTGCGTAGGACACATCGCATTCTTTTTCAGCTTTCAAAAAGATGAACTGGCACGCCCCTTCATTGGCATAAATGCGGGCTGGTAATGGGGTCGTGTTTGAAAACTCCAGGGTGACATGCCCCTCCCACTCGGGTTCCAAAGGAGTCACATTAACGATAATCCCGCAGCGGGCGTAGGTGGACTTACCCAAGCAAATCACCAGCACATCACGTGGAATGCGAAACATCTCGACAGTCCGCGCCAAGGCAAAACTGTTTGGAGGAATGACACACACATCTGTTTTGCGATCCACAAAGCTCTGTGTCGAGAAATCTTTGGGATCTACGAGAGCATTATCAACATTGGTGAAAATTTTAAATTCGTCGGACACCCGCGCGTCATAGCCATAAGAAGACAGTCCGTAAGAAATAACGTCCTCACGATTCAACTGATCTGTAAACGGCTCAATCATGCGCCGCTCGGTGGCCATTTCACGGATCCAGCTGTCAGGCAGTACGGACATGACAGAATTTCCCCCAGGAGTTTTACTTAATGAGTGGCATATCTTGTAGCCTACGGGATAGCCAGCCTCAACCTCTTGCGACTAGTCCGTTTCGGAAAGAGCCGCGTCAATGTTTCCAGTGGTCTCATCAGCCTCGGCTTTCGCCCGTGCCTGCATTTTGCGCCGCTTCAAGTTGTCTCTAAGCGCTTGTGCTGAGCGAGCCTTCGCATCGTCAGACTTGCTGGGAGGCTTTTGCTGTTTTGAATCTGCCATCACACTACCATTACGGGGAACCGTTCAGAAATCAAGGCAGCTGACACTGGCGCTTTTCATAGACTTTTTCGTCATAATACAACTGATAAAGAACACCAAAGGTTACCGTGACCACGCCAAATCCTTGCCTTGCGCCACATAGGGGCTTGTGGCATGTTCCGCGCCGCTTTGAGAGAGACATAATAAATTAAGTTTGTGCTGCCGTAGCTCAGGGGTAGAGCACTCCCTTGGTAAG
Organism: Rhodospirillaceae bacterium; assembly: GCA_040221475.1. Taxonomy (GTDB): domain Bacteria; phylum Pseudomonadota; class Alphaproteobacteria; order Rhodospirillales; family Rhodospirillaceae; genus WLXB01. The sequence continues at coordinate 8,234 of JAVKEJ010000032.1, forward strand.
GGAGAGGTCCAGGGTTCAATTCCCTGCGGCAGCACCATTTTTATCTAAAAGCGAACGCTAAGGTCAGCGCCTCCTAAGGCGCTTTAGATAGCCTCAATGCCTCATCCATCAAAAACATTGATGTCAAACACGCCCGCAAATGGATGGACGCGTTTAAATTATCCACCAGTTGTGACGTAATAACCGGCACAGACAGGACCAGGTCAACAGCCGCTTTAGCGCGGTCTGCATCCTGCCCAAGAACATCATTATGAGCGCGCAGTTGGGCTGCATTATCCGCATTCGTGGTGCCGGACTGAATTTTGGCTGCACCGGCGACTTCGCCCAAAGCGGCGCTCATCCCCTTTAGGAAATTGCGGATTGAAGGACCATCCCCCCCCACGCCTTCCTTATCGCGGCCCTGGGCGGCATAGGCCAGCATAAACTCATAGGCAGACTCGATGCTTTCGACGCAGTCTGCAAAACTAATATCTTCGCTCATTATGGCTTGTCTCCGGCGTCTGGCCACAATGCAGGATCGTGATTTTGTTCAAGTTCACTGCGGGTAATCCAGCCCAGAATCATAGACCGGGTGTAAAACAGCTTCTCTGGCCGGAGACCAAAATAAATGTGCAGCATAATCACTGTGACAAAAACCAACGCAGAAAAACCATGAAGAACGTAGACCCACCCCCAGGTGGCCTGAGACAGTAGATACGGGTCTCGCTCCCAGAACGGCGTGTCGATGCGAACCAGCATCAATAACCCAGTGGCGAGCGCTGTTAAACAAAACACAGTGACGGTGCTGTGCATCAGGCGTTGCGCGATGGAGTATTTTCCTGGTTTGGTAAACTGGCCGTTTCGTGCCGCCGCAACCGCCTTGAGCAGTTCAACGGGACCGATCCAGATGGACAATAGATTATGCCTCTGAATGGCGCGGTAAATGTGCCAGACAATCGTAATCGTGAGAACAACCCCTGCAACCCAATGGATAAACACCCAGTCAAACTCAATACCGAGAATGGGGCATAACCCGGTTGCCATAAGGGTCAACATGCTGGCCGCCATGGCCCAGTGAAAAAGACGATCTGGCAGACGGTGGCGGATGATACGGTCAGACGACATGGTATTTAAGAAACCTTAAGTTCAATGGTGAAGCGACCCTAATCGCTATTGTGACAGGGAAAAAGGGGCAAGATGGGTGCCAAGAGCAAGGCATCACCGGCCCAATGGTCGCTGAGTGACGCTAAACACGCTTAAAGCCCTGCATTCACTTGAAATTTACTACATTTACCGATGACTCTGAGGTATTCAGGACCCTCGTTAAATTGTACATTGATTCTTTGACTTCACGCATACGACAGACAGGAATGATAGACATGGTGGACACTCCACAGCCAGCTGCAAACGCCGGAGAAAATCAGCCCCTTCACTTCGAAGATGCCCGCGATCCAGTCTCACGCCGCGCTTTTATCAAAAGCGTTATCGCAACGGGCGCTGTCGCCTCAGCTGGCGGCTTCATGATGGTTGGGCTCAGCGGCTGTTCTGATGATACAGCGCCAGCTGCTGGATCTGTCGAGCGTTTGGTAACGTTAAATGTAAACGGTAAAAGTCGCCCAGTCGATGTGCTGCCGAATGAAACATTAGCCATGACCTTGCGCTACAAACTCGGGCTCACAGGTACCAAACTGGCCTGTGACCGTGGTGAGTGTGGGGCCTGCACCGTGCTGATTGACGATGTCACACACAACTCATGCTCCACGCTGACCCACAGTGTCCGTGGACGCGAAGTTACAACAATTGAAGGACTTGAGGCAGAAGACGGAACGCTTCATCCGGTGCAGCAAGCTATGATTGATGAATTAGGTCCGCAGTGCGGCTTCTGCACCCCCGGCCAGATCATGTCTGGTGTTGCTCTGCTGAAAACAAATTCCAATCCGACACGAGAAGATGCACGGCAGGCGTTGGCAGGCAATCTCTGCCGGTGCGGAGCCTACGACCATTATCTTAACTCAGTGATGCGCGCAGCGAAGGTGAGCTAACATGGCCTTTAAACACATTGGTAAAGACTTCACGCCTCCCGATCTTCACGCAAAGGTCACAGGCAAGGCAAAATACGCGGAAGACTTCCGGGCCGAAGGGATGCTCTTTGTTAAGCTGCTTGTCAGTCCAATGCCGCATGCGCGGGTCCTTAACATTGACTCCTCAGAGGCGCTTAAAATGGAAGGTGTCATCGACATTCTAACAGCCGATGACGTGACCAACCCGCCAACACCGCAAAGCCCGATTTTGACCAATCACCCAAAATATGTCGGTGATCCGATTCTGGCCATTGCGGCAGTTGATGAAACAACGGCGTCCAATGCCTTAGAAAAGATCAAGATTGAGTATGAGCCGCTGCCATTCTCGATTGATCCGCTTCAGAGTCTGTTCCCTGGCGGACCAGACGCGCACGACGAAGGCAATATCACAGCCCGCAACGAGCCTTTTATCGAGCGCATCAAGTGGACGGCCCGCGATTTTGCAGCCGCTGGCGAAGATGAGTTGCCTAAAGGCAAAGCGCGCGACGAATGGGAATATGGCGACGTCGACAGCAACTTTGAAAAAGCGGATCTGGTCCTAGAAGAAACCTTTGTCATTGCTGGCCACCCTCACCAGAGCATGGAACCACGCAGTGCCTTCGCCTATTGGCAGAATGGCAAGTGCTACCTCCACGCCTCGACACAAAGTCATACCTTTACGGTCCCCGGATATGCCAACTACCTTGGCATTGATCCGAAAGACTTGGTGCTGATTGCTGAATATTGCGGCGGGGGCTTCGGCTCTAAGGGCACCGCTTACCCAATCGCGACAATTCCGGCTCATATGTCTAAAAAAACCGGTCGCCCTTGCATGATGCGGATTTCACGCGCCGAGGAATATTACCTTGGTCAACGCAGAAACGGGTTCCAAGGCAGCGTCAAACTTGGCTTCCGCGAAGATGGACGTTTGATCGCTGCGGACATGTATATCGTTCAGCAGAGCGGGGCCAATGATGGCTTTCCGGACTACATGAACGCTGGTGGCGCTTTGTCCTTGGTTTACACGCCTGAAGCCATGCGTTGGAAAGGTATTCCAGTTTCCACAAACACACCTGGCACAACAGCCCAGCGTGGCCCTGGACAAAACCAGCTTGCTTGCATCATGGAACCTTTGATGGATAAAGCCGCCAAAGCCATGGGCGTCGACCGGCTTGCTATCCGTGAAATCAACGCCACCACAAATGAAACCACATACGCCAACCAACCACGTAAAGTCTCCAGCGCTTACCTGAAAGAGGCGATCGCCATGGGTGCTGAGCAGTTTGGCTGGGAACAAAAGAAGGCCGAAAGTGGAAAGCGCAACGGCACCAAGGTTATTGGCATCGGGATCGGTCAAGCCTTCCATCCGGCCGGCGCCAGCGGTTTTGATGGACTCGTTCGTTTAGCTCCCGATGGCAAAATCCATATTCATACAGGCGTCGGCAACCTCGGCACGTTTTCTTATGCTAGCACAGCACGCGTCGCGGCTGAAGTTCTTGGATGTTCTTGGGACAATTGTATCATCGAGCGTGGCGACAGCCGCCGTAACTTGCCTTGGAACCTGGGCCAGTTTGGAAGTAACACGTCGTTCACCATGTCACGCACCAATTATGCTGGTGCGATGGATGCCAAGCAAAAGCTTCTGGAAATCGCCGCAACCGACTTCGGTGGTGCTCCTGAAGACTATGATGTGGGTGACGACAAAGTATTCTCCATTGCCAATCCAGAAACACATTTAACATTCGCGCAAGCCGCGCAACGTGCCATCGACCTTGGTGGCAAATTCAGCGGTCAGGAAATGCCTGACGATATCCACCAAATCACTAAAGACTCCGTGATGGCGATGGCTGGCACTGGCTTGATTGGTGTTGCGAAAGATAAAATTCCGTTTGAGCAACTCCCTCCCGCCTTGGCGGTCGGCTTCATGAAAATTGAGCTCGACGTCGAGACCGGCAAATACGAAATCCTCGAATATTCTGGCACTGCTGACTGCGGCACTGTGATTCACCCGAAAGGGCTGTCGCATCAAATCCGCAGCGGGGCGGTGATGGGTATTGGCATGGCAGGACTGGAGCGTATTGTCTACGATACTCAAAATGGTCTACCCGCTAACGTCGGTTTCTATCAGAATAAACCACCATCTTATCTTGATGTGCCGCCAGAGATGGACACCGGGTTTGTTGATAAACCAGATCCCATGAATCCAGTTGGGGCCCGTGGCATCGGCGAACCACTTATGGGCTGTGCCGCTGCAGCATTGCTGAGCGCAATTTCTGATGCTCTGGGCGGTGTATATTTTAACCGCACCCCGGTTGTGCCAGACATGATCATCAATGCTTTGGCTGACCGGCCACAGTCATACAAAAAACTTCAAATCAGCAACCAGTAAGGAGGGCGTAAACATGACCAAAGATATGATGCCGCAGTTTGCGCTGTTCCAACCCACAGACATTGAGAACGCGCTGGAGCTTCTAGAGAAGTATGGCGAAAAAGGCTGGAAGATTGCCGGTGGCCAGGACAGTTACGATTGGTTTAAGGACCGCGCAAAACGCCCTGAAGCGCTGATTGATCTTGGCGGCATTGCCGAGTTGAACGGTATCCGCGAAACCGCAGATGGTATCGAAATTGGAGCCATGACGACGCTCACCGAGATCGAGAACAATCCAATCACTTCGGGGTCTTATAGCCTTCTAGCACAAGCTGCTGGTCGCGTGGCCAGCCCTCAAATCCGCAACGCCGGCACCCTCGGCGGCAACCTCTGTCAGGATGCCCGCTGCTGGTACTACCGCGCAGGACTGGATTGCTATCGTGCAGGCGGCAACACCTGTTACGCAGATACACCAGAAGGTATGAATCGTGAACACTGCTTGTTTGGGGCTTCCCGCTGCGTTGCTGTGACCCCCTCGGATACGGCGGCGGCTGTCGTCGCACTTGATGCACAAATGGTTATACGTGGACCTGAAGGCGAGCGGGTGGTTCCAGCAGAAGAATTTTTTATCGGCCCAGCCATCAACATCACGCGTATGACGGTGGTACAACCCAATGAAATTCTGACCGCTATTCGTATTCCTGCAAAATGGGCAAGTGCCGCGTTTTATTTTGAAAAAGTGGCCGACAGAAACACGTGGGATTTCCCTCTGGTCAACGTCGCGTCTGCCATCATCATGTCTGGCGGCGTTGTCGAAGATATTCGTATTGTTTGCGCCGGAGTAGAATGTGTCCCGAAACGCATTCGCAGTGCAGAAGAAATCGTGCGCGGCAGCACACCAGATGCAGAAACAGCGGATCTTGCGGGCGGGACCGCCTCAAGAGGCGCGACCCCACTCAACTATAACCACTTCAAAATTCCGTTGATGGAAAACTTAGTGAAGCGTGCCATTCGGAGTGCTGCCTAAATGGAATTGCTACGTTACAGCCGTGATGCTTGGGGACAAACTACTCTTGAAGGGATGTCTTGGGATCTTTTCTGGGTGTTCCTCGGCATCGGTGTAGTCATTATCGTCGGCCACCTGATTTACAAAGCTGTCATAGGCAAGAAAACCACATCTCCATCCTCATAGCGCGTCACGAAACCGAGCTTGAATTTAAGGGGGTGTCCGCGACGCGCAGACACCCCCTTATTTTTTGAGATATCCGAGCTTCGCTAAATTCTGCGCCAGCTTAGAGGGCACCGTGTCATTTATGGGGTTCACGTCAAAATCTTCGCCGTGCTCGGCAAGCGCCTTAGTTAAATAATCTGACGGAAGATCATCCCAAGATCTGATCTTATAGAATTCAACGTGCCAAATGACTTGTCCAATATCCGGCGTATCCATGCCGATGTTTGGCATAGACGGCATTAGAATCTGACCAGCTCCATGGGCAGGAATCCAAGATTGTTCTGGATCTTGCAGGTCAGCCAGTTTGGTAAAGAACGTATTGTCTTGATTATAAGGATTCCGCACCAAGGGCTCCGGCCAGCGCATCTTAGCATGGAAGGACACCGTGTCATCAATCCGGTTCATTTCAACATCATTGATTGAACTGTTGGCGTAAAAGTCAGGAAACGCTTTATCGACAATGTTTAACGTCACGCCATTCACGGCGATCTTCTGACCTTCAGGAACACGGCTCCAGTTCGGCTTGAACGTCACCTCATTGCCCGTCATCGGATTCACAAACCCGTCGATGATATCGTCCGTCTGAAAATCGCTGTAATAGGTCAGCAGCGAGTTGTACTTGATAAATTCCGCATCCGAGACTTTCTTCACCCACTGTTGCTCGCAGCCTTTGAAGCGGACCAGTGGAATTGGCGACTCAGGAGCCCTGAAGCCGTAGATAACGCCGCGGGTGCGCCACATCGCCTTTCCATCATCGACCCGGCCTTGTTGCTTCGCGAGCGCGTACACACGCTGCTCAGGTGTCCAGGCGGCAACATCGTCTGGCAACATCGAACCGGGCGCAGCTTGCACCTGTCCCCCAGCGGCTCCTAGCGCTCCGGCGCCGACAACAGCAGCCCGTCGTGACAGTCCAAATTCAACCATGGTCGCCTCCATCCCTAAAGTGATGATAAGTTAATCTGCGTTCGCCTTCAAAACGAACGTGCGCAGCTCAGCATTAAACCGGTCAGGTTGCTCAACAAAAGGTGAGTGTCCTACACCCGGATATATGCTCACATCAGCATGAGGCAAAGCCTTGCTGAAATTTGCAGCCATTTCGACTGAGTCACGAAAGGGATCTTGTTCCCCCAGCACGACCAAGAACGGCAATGACAACTGGGACTGAAGACCCGCGTATGATGTTATCTCTGCACCGTCTGGATCAAAGACGGGACCGCTCATCGCCCGCCGGGCATACGGTGGAGCCATCACGTTCATAACCACAAAGGCATCAGCCAGCGGACCAGTCATTGGCTTTGTCGTCATCAATCCTGAAAACACCTCCGCCCCGACGAGGTTCTGCTCAATATCCAAGCTTTGCAATTGGCGCTGACTGGAACGTGCGGGCGTTTCCTGAGTGGGCAATCCGGCCTCAACCAAACGTCCACGTGCAGCTACCATTGCAATCCCTGCTAAGTCTTGAATACCTAAACAGCGCACATAGTGCATGACCATCAAACCGCCGCGAGACCAGCCCACAAGGACAGGCTTCTTGAGTCCAGTTTCTCGGATCACAGCGGCGATATCCTCGGCCCAGATGCAGGCGCGATTGTAGGAGTCTGCATCCCATGGTTTCCCCGAATTGCCGTGACCGCGTTGATCGAAAGCCACCACATGAAAGTCTTGAGACAGATCGGACTCTAACTGGTGCTTCCAACTCAAGTATCCCTGGCCGTTACCATGAATAAAAAGGATGCCTGGGCTTCCAGGCTTGCCCGTTTCCGCGACATTCAGAGGAACACCGTCATAACCATCAATGAGCCGTAAGCGGGGTGCCTCCTTTGCCCAAGGAGAGGAACCGTATGCCAGTAAACTAGACGCAAAAAATGCACCCGCTATCATCTGTCTGAACCATGAGTGTGTCATGGGCTGCGCCTTCTGATTTGCTCGAGATTCACGCGCTGCCCAGTGATCGGTAGATCATCAAGTTTCGGGCTGTAGGCCAACGTGTCAAAATAGGGAAATAAATATAAAGCAGGCGGATTGTGATGCAGCGCCGTTACTAACTCTTGCAGCTTCCGCTCCCGCGCAGCGACATCAAATTCAGCGTTGCTCGCCTCAATCAAAGGCAGCATCGCTTCGTCGCAAAAGAAAGCCCCCGCCTTTAAACAGGACGCGGTCTCAATACTGCGGATCGCATCACCGTGGATGGAGTTGTTAAAGCTGGTGTCCAGAATATCTGACCCTTGCCAGTCTCCAGAAAAGTACATGCCGAGCCAGCGTGTACCGGGAATTGGACTCAATTCAACATCCACCCCAATCGCCGACAAATTTTGCGCCACGACCTGATAAATCAAAGCGGACTCTGGTACCGAGGGATCGCTCCGAACAGTGGCTTTAAACTTCAGGCCATTGCCATATCCAGCCTCCTTGAGAAGTGCACGCGCCGCCACGGGGTCATAAGGGAAATTTGGGAGTCCCGGAACATAGCCAAACACCTCTGATGTCGCCACTTGCGAGACCGGCGCTGTGACTCCGGATAACACAGACTTGGCAATCGCATCGCGGTCCACAGCCATATTCAAAGCCCGCCGCACCCGGATATCAGAAATCGGAGACGTCTTATCAACCTGATGAAAAGCCCACGCCCCAATCGAATACGTTTCACGTGCTAAGGTTTTAAACCCGGCTGCATTTAAGTCCGTTAGCAAATCAAGGCTGAGCTTAAACGAGAGATCAATTTGGTCGCTGAGCATGGATTGCGCCCGGCTAACAACATCGCCGACAGCTGTAAAACTAATCTCGTCAAAATCAGCCGCTTTGCGCCAGGAGAGATCATTGCGTTCAAAAACAAATCGCCCCGTCGTTTGCCCCCAATCCTTGAGCTTGAATGGGCCTGAGCCAATAGGCTGTAGGGAAAACCCATCTGAACCAACCTCATTCCAATAGGTCATCGGGATCATAAACACGAAACTCATGCGTTTCGGTAGAATGGCATCGGGGCGATTCGTATTTATGCGGACTGTGAGATCGTCCACCACCTCAGCGGACTCAATCATTTGTGTCTCACCAGAAACCAGATACCCCCCTGCCTCAGGACTTCTTAAAAACGTGAGGACATCAACGACGGATTGAGCCGTCAGAGGCTCGCCATTGGAAAAAACAACATCAGGGCGTAACTCAAACAGCCACGCGGACTCTCCCTCCGGCCGCCAGGATAAAGCCAACGCCGGTAAGACAGCGCCCTTATCTCCGATCAACGTCAGGGCATCAAAAAGCACATAGTTTGAGTTGATGGCCCCGACCGGGAGCGAAGAATATGGGTTTCCAAGACCCGGGGGGCGCGCGGGAACGGCTACACGCAGAACACTCGAAGAGTCTTCAGCTGCAACCAGCGCCGCCCCCAATGGGACAACCAAGAGGGCCAAGCCTAGGCTTACCAAAAACGTTCTGAAGGCACGTTTCATTTTAAGGTTTCTCCGCCTACTGCATGGTGTTGTCGCTAGACCTGAATGTACTCGCCATCCATTTTTTCTTCGTCGGCCAGGGTTTTAGGTTTCGACGGCTCTTTATTAAAATCAGGCTGGGCTTTTCCCGGTACAGACAAGGAGCGTGACGAAGCTTCAACAGGTGCGTGGAATATGCCACGCTCATAGTAACTGGAGAGTACTTTGCGCAGTGGCTTCATTCCGCGGTACGGATTATCAAGCGGATCGCCTGTGCCAAGGTTATTTTTCAACCCGACTTCCGCGGCGTAGTTGTCCACGTAGACCTCGGGATCATCCCAGATCGGCAAATTGATATGCGGATTGGCCCGGGCGCGCCGCAGTGCCAACAGGTCAACTGTACCAGCCAATGTCGCAGCACCGGGCGTATCAAGTTCACCTTGAATCGAGCCGTCAAAGTTCACCATCTTGGTATAGCCGCGCATTTGATTGGTGTGCTCGTACTTCGAGTCCGGGTTGAAATGCTCGCCGCCTGGCAACGGCGACAAAATATACGCAACGTTCTCAAACGCCCGCGTTTGCCGGGCGATATCCCAGCCGCGTCGACCAGATCCATGGCCCTCGGATGACGGATGGATGATCACTTCGGCACCATTCTTAACAAGCATCCTGGCGATTTCTGGATGGGCCTGATCGAAGCAGACCATCGTCCCAAGTTTCCCGATAGGCGTATCGACCACAGGAAACAAAAAGTCGTATCCATAGGTTTCTAGATATTTGTCATAGATCGTACTTGGGGTGGTGTCTGGCAGAGATCCCCAGACATCTGCACATTGAATTTTGCGATACCGGTGAATCAAATCACCAGAGTCATTGAGAATGAAAGCAGAGTTAAAAACATAGCCGGGCAGCTTGTCATCGATTTCAAATGTCGAGCCAGCCAAATACACTTTATGCTTAAGCGCAAACTCTGACAGCAATTCCATTTCCGGCCCAGGATAACGAATCGCCAAACGTTGCAGCGTTATAGGCGAACGGTAGCCATGCCCCCCTTGGCCGGTCATGAAAAATTCAGACAACGCGACAAGCCGAATATTTGGATTAGACGCTGTTCGCGCGGGCAACTCCAAAGCGCGTTGCACATTTTCCGTGCTCATAGCCCGTACGTCTGATGTTTTTTGAATCATCGTCTTTACAGATTGAACGAGCAACACGTCGTATTCAGTTTCAGCCCCCGTGCCTTGCAGTTTCTTTGCTGTGTCCAGCCGGCTGCGTGCGTCTGCAATCCACGATTCAGCAGTTTTCGGCTCTGCCGGTTTTGTATCTTGTTTATTGATGAGCTTTTTATATCCATCCGCAAAAAGGTTCGCGCGTAGATGCAGAGGCGCAATACCAAAGATCGCGGCGCGCTTGCGACGCAGCTTATCGACATAAACATCAACTCTGATAAAATCCTCGTCGGCCTTCGCAGTAATTTGTTTGCCACTCCAATCCGATAATCCGCTGACCCCAGGATAGGACACAGACGCACCATTGACGCCTCGCGTCAGGGCCGATGACGCCGCCACAAAGGCTGCATTCTCAAAAGCACGAGCAGCTCTTGCCAGTTGACGTGCCTCGAACAAATCATCGCCAAGCTCTGCTGTTGGATTGAGAATGATCTCTGCGCCCTGCCAGACGAGACTGCGGGCATAATGTGGAAACAAAATATCCTCTCCAGGAAGGATGCCAACCTGGCCAATGGGTGTTGCCGCAGATGCAAACGTTTTCGGCTTACCAATCGCACTGGTCTGCTCTGCCGCGAGGCCATTCACCAATTCCGGCGACACTTTTTCTGTCTCTAGCAATACCTCACCAGAGGCGCTGATTAAGAAGCCAACCGTTATCGGGCCGCCAGCAACGCTGCACGCAAGCGTCGCTGAGCCAGCCAAGAAAACGCCTTTTTCAGCCGCCAAATCTGCAAGAGCCTTTAATGCATGGACACGGTCAGCGGCGTCTACACTTGCTGGGGCATGGGGCAGCAGCACAACTGGCTCACTCGGTCCAGTCACTTCGAAACGCTGCGCAGTCGCCCGAATCGTTTCAATATGCTCTGCTAGAGTGCTTGTGCTGTCTGGAGACCATGATTTCTGGGAAATATAGAGCATCGCAGTTCACTTTCGAAATTATCGGGCTTATCGCCTGAGTGGCTGGAATCTATCCAGAATGTTACCACCTACATCATAGGAGCGTTATGATGAGGACGATGCCACTGAGCGCAAACGAAGATCGAAACTTGATCGCCAACCGAGCGCAACCTTGTTCAGTAAAGGACTGGATATTTTGCCGTCAGCCCCCTTTTTTGCTACCAACGGGCAACTCAAAAGCTGATTTATTCCACGAAAGCGACCCTTTATGACCAACGCCATTGATCTCATCATAGCGCCCCGTAAGAAGGATATTGGCAGTTTCGAAGTGCGCCGGGCCCTGCCCTACGCAAAGCGTCGCTTGATCGGCCCATTTATCTTTTTTGACCATATGGGACCTGCCACTTTTGCACCTGGCAAAGGCATCGACGTGCGACCTCACCCCCATATCGGACTGGCGACCGTAACGTTCTTATTTGAGGGCGAAATTCACCACCGGGACAGTCTCGGATTCCACCAACCGATCCGCCCCGGTGATGTGAACTGGATGACCGCAGGCCGCGGCATTGTTCATTCGGAACGCACAGGACCTGAAACACGCGCGGCAGGCCACACGTTGCATGGCATACAAACCTGGATCGCCCTTCCAAAAGCGCATGAAGAGACAGCCCCTGCTTTTTATCATCATCCCAAAGACACATTGCCTGTGATCACCCGCCAAGGTGCATCCTTAAGCCTTATCTCAGGAACTGCTTACGGCGAAGAGTCGCCGGTGAAGACGTTCTCCCCGATGTTCTACCTGGGCGGTAGCTTAGAAAGAGGTGCGGACTTAGAAATCCCCGACGAGCATGAAGAACGTGCTGTCTATATTGTTGATGGCGCGGCCTCGCTCAACGGCCATGAACTCAGTGAGGGCGAAATGGCCGTTTTGGTTCCGGGCGTATCCTGCCGGATTAAATCAGACGCTGGCGCACGCATCATGCTGGTCGGCGGCGCACCTATGGATGGTGAACGCTTGATTTGGTGGAATCTTGTAGCCAGCGACCAAGCCCTGATCGACCGTGCAAAGACGGAATGGAAAAATGGCGAATTTTCAAAAGTCGTCGATGACGAAGAAGAATATATTCCGCTGCCAAGGAATTAGACCGATCATGATGCGATTCATGCCCCTCACTGTGATCTCAGTCATAATCACTATTGGCATGCTACTGGCAATAACTCCTGGTGCAGCGCAAGAAACCAACCAAGAACCAATCGTGCGTTTTATCGGCGGCACCACCGGCATCCCAGAAGGCACGGCCGGTTACAAAAAATGGATGATGTATCGCGACCGCGTGGCAGAATTGTCAGGTGGCGAAGTTCAACTGACCCCAATGGTCAGTGGGGAACTCAGATCAGAGGAGAACATCCTCAACGGTCTTCGCCGCGGCCGTATACAGGTGGCGAACCTCTCGGGTTTGGTGATTGGCTCCCTTTTGCCAGAAGCTGCATTATTGCAAGCGCCTTACCTATTCGAGAGCACTGCCCAGGCGGATTACGTATACGATACGGTTCTGTCTGACATTTTTTCTGATCTCCTTGCCCCTTATGGATTATCGTTTTTATCTTGGGATGAGGTCGGGTTCCATCATGTTTACGGTAAAGCCCCCGCCATCACGCCTATGGATATGAAAGGCGTTAGATTCCGAGTTTCTTCAGGCATCGCCGCACGGCTCTTTGCCGAGGCAATTTCAGCGGATGTTATTCCGTTATCGTTTAATGAGAACATCATTGGATTGCAGACGGGTTTGGTTGATGCCGGTGCAAATGCAACGATTCTTTACGCTGGAACGGGCATAGCGGAAGAAGCGCCGTACCTGACCCTCACCGGCCATATGCTGGCGATCAATTTCATGGTCACGAGCACATCTTGGCTCGAAAGCCTGTCACCAGAACATCAGGCTGTGGTGCTTGAAGGCTGGCTCCCGATAGACCAGGCACGCGCGATGTCGCGAGCCGAAGAAGCAGATTTTATGGTCCGCACAAATCAAATAGGATTTACAGTCCAGACACTAAGCCCAAAACAGCTTGAGTCTTGGGTGAGAACCGCCCAACCCGTCACGCAAACACTGATCAAGTCTATTGGTGGTGAGTCTCAGACCCTTTTTGATGCGATCCAGGCCGCAAAAATAAAATTTGCGGCTAAATCTTTAGTCGAAAGATGAGAATGAGCCCATCATATTTGCATCGACAGCATGGTAGGTTTTCCCAACCGTCGTCGGGTCATCGAGGCACTTGACAATAAGAGCAGCCAACTCACTGCGACTGATGCGGCCCATTGTAGTGTGATCTTCTGAAAGAAGTCCTCTGCCGGTTGCAGGACCATCAGGTAATTGACCAGGGCGCAAGATAGTCCATTCTAAACCACTCACTTTAAGAGCATTCTCCGCTATCGTTTTTGCGTCCAAAGATGGTTTTAAGAAGTTGCGGGCGCCTTCCTGAAGCACATTTTCGGTGCCCCCTGCTCCAATGGCAGTGACCATCACCAAGCGTTTGACGCCGGCTTTTTCAGCCGCCGCAAAAACATTGCCATTACCGATGCTATCCACCTCGGTGTTACGGACGCCTCCACCAAGAGTCGTCACAACCGCGTCAAACGTCTGCCCGGCAAAAGCGGCCTTCACAGAGCCTGCATCCAGAGCATCGCCATAAACCAATGACACGCCTAAGCCTTGCAGGGCGTCTAAATCAGAACTCTCTCGCACGAAGGCTGTGACGTCATCCCCACGCGCAACCAAAATTTTTGCCGTTTCCAATCCGGTGTTACGGGTTGCGCCAAAAATCAATATGTCTTTTGCAAAAACATCGCTCGTAAATATCACCAAAGACAACAAAACCAAGGTGAGGACTCTCATCGTCTTTTACTCCCTTACGCCTACGGCCGTATCATTCGAGTTGGACGGCGCGACAAATATACCCTGCTCAATATAAGTCTGGATAACCTTCTTAACCTCAACACCCCCCAAATAGGGATTTCCCAGCGGGTCATCGGGCCACAGGTTATTTGGAAGACCGCGCGAAGCCCCGCCATATTCAGCGGCATAGACAACAGCATCATCCCAGAGCGCCACATTGACCTGGAGATCAGCGCGGGCCGCGCGCAAAGCGCCAATATTAATGACTCCCCCGAGCGGCACTTGACCGGCGGTGTCAGCAACCGCTTGTACTGAACCATCAAAATTAATGATCTTCGAATAGCCGCGCGCCCGCGCACTTGGAACGCTGCAACCCGGCAGAAAGTACTCTCCCCCATGCCCGCATGACAACACATAGGCGACATTCTCAAACGCGCGCATACGACGGGCGGCATCCCAACCTTTGCGATGTGCGCCATGGGGCTCAGAGGTCGGATGTAGAATGACTTCCGCACCGCGCCTGGCTAACGCTCGATAGGTCTCTGGAAAATTATTGTCAAAACAGATGGCTGTGCCAAGCCGCCCGATCGGCGTTTCCGCTACAGGAAAAAGATACTCGTAGCCGTACTTATCGACATACTGGTCAAATACGCTGCCGGGTGTTGTATCCGGCAGAAACCCCATGGCATCGCCACAATGGATTTTGCGATACCGGTGAATCAGATTGCCTGCTGGATCATAAATGAACGCCGTGTTGAAGAAACGGTCTGGCCACTCCGGGTCGTATTCAAACACACCGCCTGAAACGTAAGTACCCGTTTCCTGCGCAAAGGCCGCGACTTGATCCATTTCCGGCCCTGGAAACGTCACACCAATTTTATCTGCTATGTGACCGAGCTTCTGTCCGAGCGGACTGACAGGGCCCGTCAGAAAGAACTCAGGGAACACCACCAGCTTCAAGTTTGGCGCACGCGCACCATAGTTTCGCACCAAGTCAAAGGCGTCATCCAAATTAAGTTGACGCCGCTCAACCAACTCGTCCGGCGTATTTGACTGATACACAACATGCTGACCCAACAATGCACCATACGTCGTTGTCTCTTCTTTTAGACCGGACCTGACTTGAGCTGCCGCGCGCGTTTGACCTTGCTCAATCCAAGCCATACGAGTGCTTGGAGAAAGCTTAGGGTCTGAGGCTTCAGCTTTATATCCCGGCGCATACAAATTCATACGAACGATAGCCGCAAAGTTGAGTGGTGGTGCCGCCCGTTTGCGGCGAAGCCCTTCAATATCAATGTCAGCGCGCACATAAGATTCTTCGCCCTGCGCAGCCAACGGATCACCCTGGGGGGCATAAAGAGCTGTTGCGGGAGGCAACCGCACCGATGCCCCATCTCGTGTGACTGAAGTTGGCGAGGCTGAGGCCAAGTACAATACGTTCTCATAAGCCCGCGCCACACGCGCCACCGTCCGGCTTTCAAATTGCGGGTCTGAGCGCTCGCGCCAAGGATTTAAAATGATCTCCGCGCCCTGCACCATCATCGATCGCACGACATGAGGCGCAAGAACATCTTCGCCACACATCATTCCCATTTGACCCAGAGATGTCTTGGCAATCTGGAAAACTGCTGGTTGAAAGGTATCTGCAGAGGTGTCCGTAAAGCCTTCAACGATATCGGGTAAAATCTTGGGCGTTCTGATGAGGACTTGACCCTCAGGGTCTATCAGAAAGCCAACCGTGCGCGTCACAACTTCTCCAGTAGCGACGACATAACTGGATGCACCCAGATAGACTTGGTGTGCCTTTGCGAGTTCGTTTAAAGCCGCGATCACATCAGCTTCACTCGGCGCCTCATGCTCTCCACCATCGCCATGCGGCAATAACGCCAGATGTGGCCCGGCCTTGGTCTGGGTCCGTATCGCCTGACGGAGCGCCGCATCTGCTCCGTCTAAGGTGCCAACCGACCAAGGGGTTTGTAGCAAAAACATCTGATCCCGTCGCCGAGCTATCGAGAAACAGATCTATTCTTCTTCAGGCATCGGAAGTGTCGGGTCGATCGCATACAGCACTTTACCAATGGTCGAATCATCGTTGAGCATCTCGACAACCAACCGCCCTAGCTCTTGGCGATCAATCGACCCCATGCGCTCGGCTTCTTGGTAAATTCCTGTGCCGGTCGCTTCGCCACGACGTAAACCACCAGGACGGACAATGGTGTAATCAAGACCGCTGTTCATCAGGTCATCTTCGGCCAAGGTTTTAAGATAAAACACTTCAGCCATGAAATTTGCACCTGGACCGGGAGGCTCACGGGTGTCACCAACTCCGATAGAGCTAATTTGAACCACTCGTTTTGCACCGGCAGCTTTTGCGGCAGCTGTGATATTCTTGTTGCCATCCAGGTCCGGACGCGGTTCGCCGCGCCGACCACCCAAAGAACTGATGACGGTCTTATAGGACCCTGTTGCAAAGGCTGCAGCCACATCATCAGCATTCAGAGCATCACCGACGACGGTGGTCACACCAAGCGGCTCAAGTACGGACGTATCAGACGTCGGCCGAATGAACACGGTCACTGGCACGTCCTGCGCCCGCAAAACCTGGACAGCGGCAAGACCTGTGCCACTTGTCCCTCCAAAAACCAGAACCGGGCCTTCGACGGCGAAAGCCACTGTGCTTGCAACTAAAGAACTGAGCGCCGCAACGAAGGCCAAGCGTAGTTTTCTAACAATCATGTGTCGTCTCCAATATGGCATTGATCTAGCGTTAAGTATGACACGTTCGACGCAAGAACAGAGTCTCAATTATTCCTCAGCTCCCGTTACACAACGGCTTGCATAGACTGGTCTATGGCCACCGTATTGGCGGAATTCTGAGATGGAATGTAAACCTTGTCGCGTTGGTAAATGTTGATCATCCGTTTGATTTCGGCTGCATCTTCGTAAGGGTTTACATTGGGATCCCCAGTCCAAACATCATTGGCGATACCTCGTTCAGCGGCATATTTGTGGGCATAAACGATGGGGTTATCCCACGCTGCTAGATTGGATTTGATATCTGCCCGCGCCCGGCGCAGCGCCAGCATATCGATGGACCCCACCAGAGGAACCGCCCCAGGACCATCAGCAATGCATTGCAAAGATCCATCATAGTTAACGACCTTCGAGTAGCCACGCTGCATAGCGCCCGGGAAGGACAAACCGTCCCCGCGGAACTCGCCGCCATGTCCCGCGGTCAGAAGATAAGCTGTGTTTTCGAAGGCTCGGACGTGGCGCGCAATATCCCAGCCACGTCGCCGCACGTTGTGGGGTTCCGATGTGGGATGAATAATCACCTCGGCACCCCGCTTGACCATGGCGCGATGGGTCTCACCAAAGTTCATATCGAAGCAAATGACCGTGCAAAGTTTTCCAAGCGGCGTATCGGCCACGGGGAACAGATGATCGTACCCGTAGCGATCTACATATTCGCTATACACACTGCCCGGTGTCGTATCGGGCAAACGTCCAAACACATCGGCACAATGGATTTTGCGATAGAGGTGAACCAGGTTGCCGTTGTCATCGAAAATGAAAGCGGAGTTAAAGAACCGCTCCGGCCATTTTGGATCGTATTCAAATACGCCACCAGAAACGTAGGTGTTGTTGTCCTGGGCAAACTTGGCCAGTTGATCGGCTTCTGGCCCCGGGAAGGAGATACCAATCTTGTCGGCAATATGCCCGGACCGGCTGCCCAACTGGCTGACGGCGCCGGTCAGAAAGAATTCCGGGAAGACAACCAGCTTCACTCCCGGGGATTTGGCAAACGGCCCGGCGACATAAAGCGCATTGTCTAGGTTGCGCTGGCGGTACTCGATCAAGGTGGATGGATTGGTCGTCACATGCGTCACGGTCTGCCCAAGAAGAACGTCATAGCGATCCATGCGGTCTTTAGCATCGCTGGCAGGATTAGCGGCAGGGGCCACTTTTTCCTGACCTGTGCTGATCCATTCGTTGCGAGACTGAGGTGACGGTGGCGCATTGGAACCTTCTTGCGCATACCCATGTGCATACAAGCGCATGCGTACAATGGCTGGCATATTGCCCATGGGCTCCTCGCGGCGTCGGCGCAGGCTTTCAATGTCAACATCGCCGAGGATAAAAGACTCATCCGACGAGGCCCGTATCTCCGTGCCCCACATTTCCGCCAACGCCGTTGCGGCGGGCAGCTTGGTGATTGCTCCGTCAATCGTCACCGTACTTGGCGAGGCGACGGCAACATAGGCGAGGTTTTCATAGGAGCGCGCTTGCCTGGCTTTCTGGCGAATCTCGAAATGCTTGTCTGTCCGTTCGCGGCTCGGATTGAGGATGATTTCCGCGCCACTTGTGACCAGCGACCGCACAATATGCGGAGAGAGAATATCTTCTCCACAGAGAATACCAACCTGGCCTTCCGCCGTCATCGCGACCGGGAAGTCTGCAGGCTGTGAGGTACCCGCTGTTGTATCCGTAAAACCTTCAACGAGATCAGGCATGATCTTTGGCATGCGCAATAACAACTCGCCGTCAGGACCTGCCAAATAGCCAATCGTTTGCACCACACCCGAATCTGTTTTGACATAGGCCGATCCACACAGGGAAACACCCTGCGCCTTGGCAAGTTTGGTCAATGCCTTCGTTATGTCGGTTTCTGATGCAGCATCCTTGGGGCTACCATCTGCATGTGGCAGCAGAACCAAGGCGCCCTTTGGTTCAATCAGGGTGGCGAGTGCCTGAGTAATAACCGGAGCCACAGCTTGGTCGAGGGTCGTGGGTGTCCAAGGGGTTTGCACTAAAATCATACCAAAATCATCCTGCTGCTAGGGGGAACTGCGCGTTGATTGAATATGCGGCAGCCTTGCCGTGAGGCTCTGTAAGAGCCTAGAACAGACGGCGAGTCCATTCCACATGCTAAAAAGTTCCGTCTGCTGATCATGACACATCACACAACAGGCCGCCGGCTGCAAACCGCCACTACGATTGATGCCCTTGTCACACAGGGACTTGTAAGCGAGTCGGACCGCACGGACCTGGATGCCGTGGCGGAACGCTATGCCGTCGCCGTACCTGCCGCTATGGCCGCCTTGATTGAGGGTGCTGGAGATACCGACCCCATTGCTCTACAGATCGTTCCATCCAATAAAGAGCTAACGACAACGCCCGAGGAGCGCGCTGACCCGATTGGCGACTTCGCGCACAATCCAGTGCCCGGAGTCGTTCATCGGTACCCCGACCGCGTGTTGCTGAAAGTGCACAGCGCCTGCGCTGTCTATTGCCGCTTCTGCTTTCGGCGCGAGATGGTCGGGCCGGGTGGCGATTATATGTCAGACACCGACATTAATGCTGCGCTGAGCTACATCCGCGCGCATACGGAAATCTGGGAAGTTATTCTGACCGGCGGCGACCCGCTGGTGTTATCACCCAAGCGACTGACATCAATTCTGCATGCCTTGGACGCGATTGACCACGTGCAGATTGTGCGCGTGCATACACGCCTGCCTGTCGCAGCGCCGGAGCGCATCACGGATGAACTGGTGGACGTCTTCACGCAGCGCAGGGCAACGGTTTATGTAGCGGTGCACACCAACCATGCCAAAGAACTCTCAGTTGCGGCCGTTGCAGCCTGCGAGCGCCTTACAAAGGCCGGTATTCCGCTCGTCGGCCAATCGGTGTTGCTCAAGGGTGTTAATGATAACGCAGACACTTTGGAGGCACTCTTTCGGGCGATGGTCAAAGCCCGGATCAAACCCTATTACCTGAACCATCCAGACTTGGCTCCAGGCACGAGCCATTTCCGGGTTTCATTCGATACGGGCCAGAGGTTGATGAAAGACCTGCGTGGCCGGATCTCCGGTCTCTGCCTCCCCACTTATATTCTCGACATTCCAGGTGGATATGGAAAAGTCCCCATTGGCCCCACTTACTTGCAGCTCGCGGGCGATGGGACAGCAGTGGTGGAAGACATCAACAGCACCCGCCATGCGTATCCACCAGAAAACTCAATCTAAACTCAATCTAAACTCAATCTAAACCCGCGCCAGACCTAAGGTATTATAGACCTTTGTGCCGAAGCGCAGACGTCGCTATGATTGGGTCTGCCCGCATAGATGTTGGGGAACATGCGGGTTACATGTTGTAAGCACAGGGGACGAGAACACATGGATAATTTTACCGGTGTCTTAGACGTAATCAGCGGATGGGTTTGGTTGATCATGATGTTTCCGCTGCTAGGCATCGGGCTCATGTTAACCATCGGTCTCAAAGGCATGACCTTACGGCGCTTGCCAGAAGCGCTTGGCGTTCTGCTTAGC
This sequence comes from Rhodospirillaceae bacterium, assembly GCA_040221475.1. Taxonomy (GTDB): domain Bacteria; phylum Pseudomonadota; class Alphaproteobacteria; order Rhodospirillales; family Rhodospirillaceae; genus WLXB01. The sequence continues at coordinate 28,646 of JAVKEJ010000032.1, forward strand.
AAAGATGCCGGTGACAAAGCCGACGGTGACGGCGAAATCTCCCCCTTTAAAGCACTGATGACCGCACTGTCTGCAACAGTCGGAACGGGGAATCTTGCAGGTGTTGCGACTGCAATTTTCCTTGGTGGTCCCGGTGCTATTTTCTGGATGTGGATGACCGCCTTTGTTGGCATGGCGACAAAATATGGCGAAGCGGTCATGGCCGTGCATTTTCGCGAGATCGACGAAGACGGCCGCTATGTCGGCGGGCCGATGTATTACATCAAAAATGGCCTCGGCCCGAAATGGACCTGGCTGGGCACGACCTTTGCCCTATTGGCGATTGCCGCTGGCCTGGGGGCCGGCAACACGGTGCAGGCAAACTCCATTGCCGATGTTGTGGAGTCGAATCTGGGTATTCCGAACTGGGTCACCGCCCTCGTAATCTTAACTTTGACAGCCCTGGTTTTGATCGGCGGCATACAGCGAATCGCACAAGTGGCGGGGCGCCTGGTGCCTGCCATGGTGGCTTTTTATGTCACCGCCAGCCTAATTATTCTGGCCATCAATATCACAGAGATTCCAGCCGCCTTGGCGATGATCGTCACTGATGCCTTTACCGGCACAGCGGCCACGGGCGGTTTTGCTGGCGCAGCGGTGATGGCAGCCATCCGCTTTGGTGTGGCACGTGGCATTTTCTCTAACGAAGCCGGCTTGGGTTCAGCCCCTATTGCCCACGCCGCCGCGCGTACCAACGATCCGGTTCGTCAGGGCGCGATTGGCATGCTGGGCACATTCATCGATACCATTATCGTTTGCACAATGACGGCCTTGGTCATCATCACAACGGGCGCGTGGACCAGCGGCGAGAATGGCGCAACCATGACAGCCCTGGCGTTTGAATCCGCGCTGCCCTTTGGCAACTACATTGTGATGATTTCTCTAATGATCTTCGCCTTCACGACCATTCTCGGTTGGAGCTATTACGGCGAGCGGTGTGCTGAATTTCTCTTTGGACCAAAAGCCATTACGCCGTTTCGGGTGCTATGGTGCGCGGCAATTCCCGTTGGCGCACTGACCGGACTGCAAGTGATCTGGCTGATGGCCGATATCATGAACGCGCTGATGGCCGTGCCGAATTTGTTGGCGCTGCTGTTGCTCAGCCCGATCATCTTCCAGATCACAAACGAACGCCTCAAGGGTGGCCGTAAATTGGTTGAGCCGAAAGCAGATCAGCCCGCCGAATAATCATCTACTTGCGGTCAAAAATGGCCCAATCGTCGGCAAGCACCACATAGACACTGCCGTCTGGATTAAACCAGCCGTCTAGATATTCGAAGGTGGTGGCCGTCAGACGCATTTGCGACCAGGAGTAAATGTCAGCTGTGGTGCCCGGTGCTTGAAAGGCGCAAGCGCCTTTGTCCATGGCCCCAGCGAAGTGATCGCCCTGCCAGGTGAAGTACACATCACAGCCCGGTAACGGAACCATATCTACAGGCTTCAGCCCCGCGACCTTGGAGGGGTCTTCATACGCGCCTTTGGTCTTTGCGACAAAGTCCGGCGCAGGGGGAAAGATGTGCAAATTAAGCCGCAGCGCTTGGCGATCGTGATCAATCTCGAAGCCATAAAAGCGTTGCCGCACAATCTTTGACGGGTCGTTAGCGTCCTGCCATTCGCCATAGACCACTTCAGGCCCAAACGCAGGCAGATCGACGGGCTGAAGATACAGATTTACAGGCAACATGGGCGAAGACGATGCGTCAACCTGCGCCCGATTGTCGTACGTCCCAGGCCACCAGGACAGAAAGCGTTCAAACTGCGACTCGAGGTCTTCGGCCTGTGATGTTTGAGGAAAACACATCGTCAAGAGGGCGGTAACAAAGGACATTTTTCTATGTTTCACGCGCTTTTTACTCCCGAGGGCCTTTTCCACTCATTGCAGAGTGATTTTACAGACTGACCCCTTGTCCGCCTGTCTGAAGCGTTTAAAGATAGGGCATAAGTTAGAGTAACGCAGGAGCCAGATCATGGCCAAGCATCATCAAATTCTCATCATCGGCGGCGGCAGCGCGGGCATTACCGTCGCAGCGTCCCTGACCCGGCATGATCACGACCATAGCCTTGATATCGCGATCATTGAGCCCTCTTCCGATCATTACTATCAACCGGCGTTCACCCTAGTCGGCGCTGGCAGCTACAGCCTGAAAGACACCCGCCGGGACGAGGCGAAACTCATCCCAGACGGGGTGCAGTGGATTAAAGATACCGCAGCCAGCATCGACCCCGAGGCCAAAAAAGTAAGTTTGGCGAAAGGCGGCGAGGTCACCTACGACTTTCTGGTGGTCTGCCCTGGCTTGGTGTGTAACTGGCGCGGCATTGAGGGCTTGGAAGAAAACCTGGGCCGCAACGGGGTCTGCTCGAATTATGCACCCCAGCATGTGGAATACACCTGGACGGTATTGCAAAGCTTCCCGCGGGGTGGCACAGCCCTGTTTTCGCAACCGGCGATGCCGATCAAATGCCCGGGGGCACCGCAGAAGATCGCCTATCTGGCCGCAGATTACCTGCGCCGGGGTGGTATGCTGCAGGACTGCCACCTGCACTTCTTGCCACAGGGTCCATCTATGTTTGGGGTGCCGTTCTTTGCCCGTGAACTGGCGAAAATCGCCGATGGTTACGGCATTCAAAAACACTTCCACCACGACTTGATAAAGATCGACGGCGCGAACAAGACGGCGACGTTCAAAGTGGTCGGCGGGGACAGCGAAGGCCAGACGGTTGAGATGAGTTTTGACATGCTGCACGCCGTGCCGCCACAGGTCGCACCAGAGGTGGTGAAGTCCTCACCCTTGGCCAACGAAGGCGGCTGGGTGGAGGTTCATCAGCACACAATGCAATCGACCAAATACCCGAACGTGTTTGGTCTGGGCGATGCGTGCTCCACACCCAATTCGAAAACGGCAGCCGCAATCCGCAAGCAGGCCCCGGTGGTGGTGCGCAACCTGAGGGCGCTGATTAACGGCGGTAGCCTGGAAGAAGGTTACGACGGCTATGGCTCCTGCCCGCTGACCACAGGCTACGGCAAGGTGCTGATGGCCGAGTTCACCTACGGCGGCAAAGTCACGCCAACGTTTCCGCTCGATCCGCGTAAAGAGCGGAGAACATACTGGTGGATCAAGAAGACCGGCCTGCCGCTGATGTACTGGCACTACATGCTGAAAGGCCACGAAGCCTTCCCAGGGCACAATACCAATTACAAAGCTCCGGAAGCCGCACTGCGCCAGTAGTCAGTTGCACGTGCTGTTGGCAGCAAGCGTGATGGTCTTGGCTTCGGGATAATGCCGTAAAGCCATGGCCTTTAAGAGCGCGTATGTGTTTGGTTTTGTTGGGCTGAACGCAACGGCATGACCTTCGTTTAGGGCCTCTTTTGGGCTGTGAGTTTCAGCACCGCACGGAGCGTAAATCTGGCCGCTCCACACCGTTGGCAAACGCAGATCAACCGCGCGGCCGTTCAGCATTCCTGTGACATGACAGTGGGTGAGCAGACCGTTGCTGGCCCCGTTCCATTTTGCTGATTGAAGCACCACAGGCGCGCCAATTGCAGCGGTATAATCCGTCATGACATGGGCGGTACAGGCCGCGCTTTCCAACGCCAGCCAGGGATTGGCCTCGTCTGAGATGGCCAACACCGGTGTGGAGATAAAACATAAAATGAGGCTCAGTCGTCTAGCTTTCATGAGGTTCAGTCTAACCACAGACTCTCTGACTGCACAGCACTAGACTCATGCGCCTGCCCCTGCTTTGCTGCGGTCCTGGCAACAGGGGGGACTCATGACGAACACAACTGCTCAGATTCGCCGCCGCTATGTGGATGGCCGTACGGGTCAAATTCACCTGCGAATCGCGGGCGACCCCAACAGCGATAAGCGCCCCCTGATGTGTTTTCACCTCAGTCCGTCATCGGGCATTGTGTATGAAACTTGGCTCAGCGAAATGGGCAAAGACCGCCTGGTTGTCGCCCCGGATACACCGGGGTATGGCATGTCGGACTTCCCGCCTGACCAGCCGACAATTGCCACCTTCGCTGAGGCCATGACAGATGTGATGGACGCGCTGGACCTCCCCGAAGCTGACATTATGGGCTATCACACCGGATCGAAAATCTGCGTCGAACTGGCGCTGCAACAGCCCGGTCGGATCAAACATCTGGTGCTGATTTCCACCCCGATTTACACCACCGACGATCTGGCCAAACAGAACGAAGAGATGGGATCGCCGGACACTCCGGTGCCCGATGGTTCGCACCTGCTGCACACGTGGAAGGGCCTGTGGCGCTGGCGCGGCCCGGAGCAAACCCCGGCGGATATTATGCACGCTTACCCGGATCATATTCGCGGGGGTGAGCGCAAACACTGGGGACATGCGGCAGCGTTTTCCTACACCTACCCGGAGAACATTCCCAAAGTGAGCGCGCCGATTTTGGTGCTGAACACCAACGATGATTTGGTGGTCTACACGCGGCGCATTCACCCTTACTTGAACAACGGAAAAGTGCTGGAATTGCCGGAGTGGGGTCACGGGTTTTTGGACTATCATCCGGAAGACACAGCGGCCTTTGTGCGGCCCTTTCTCGACTCGGATCTTTGGCCCGAGGGGGCCGCAAAAAATGCGGTATGAGACCGTCTGAAGTGGCATCACTTTTTATTGTGAGGGCTCTCACCGTGGAACGACCCCATGCACGACTGGTTTCGTTCAAACGAGCCCATGCACGTGTGATGGGAGGAACGAGCCCATGGACCCGCCTCGACCCACCCCCTTGGAACGAGCCCTTGCACGCAAAAAGCACACCGAATGAGTTAAAGTAACCCTTGAGAATTAACAAATTTTCTTGTATTATTCCAACTCATCGCAGGTCAGCTTGCGGCGAGCTGGACACCAAACCCAAGCTGGGAGACTGAGGATGAAACGTGGTTATGTCGATACCGATCTCGGGCAACTGCACTACTGGAGAACCGGCGCGAAAACCACCCAACACAAACCCGACCTTGTGCTGCTGCATCAGTCCACCCAGACCGCTGACGAGTACCTGAGTTTTGCGCCCCTGCTGGCCGACCGCTATACCCTGACCGCCATTGAATGGCTTGGCCACGGCAGGTCCGCCGATCCGGCACAGATGCCGACCATGGCCGACTACACGCGCACGATCATCCAGGCTCTGGACGGTTTGGGCATCGAGACCATGGCACTGGTGGGGCACCATGGCGGCGCATCCATCGCCATAGATGTGGCGGCGGCGATCCCCGAACGGGTGACCAAAGTGGTCGCCTCTGGCACGGGCTATCGCAGCCCAGAAGAGGTGGCCGAAATGCTGGCCCATCGCACCGCCGCGGAAGAAGCGATTACGGAAGACGGCGCGTTTCTCAAAAAGATGTGGGGCGTCTATGCCAAGCTCGGCAGCTCGGGCACGCCGATGGCCACGCTGCACAAAATTTTCCTGAACAACATGCAAGAGCGCTTAAAACCCTTTGATGCCCATGATCCCATTCTGGCGTGGGACAAAAGCGAAGCCTGCGCCAAGGTGCGCTGCCCGGCGCTGTTGCTGCAAGGCGAGCTGGATACGTTTGTGACGGGCCAGGAAAAGCTATTGGACATTATCCCCAATGCCCAACGCACCGTGATGGCCGACGCGGGTGCCTTTTGCTTTTACGACCGGCCCGCAGAGATGGCTGCGGTGGTGGGAGAATTTTTGTTCGAGAGGTAAGACCTCATAATCAATCCCTAGAATATTTTATGAGCCAGCATTCGATTATAAATGTGCGGCGCCGCTTTGGCACAAAAGTGACTGACACTCTTCGGCCCCGCATGCGCGTTATCTCTTGCTAGGTCTACGTTTTTGACCCCAAAGCCCAGAAAGCTCTCTTTGTCTAAAAGGCTAGGAAACGATTGCACCACTTCAAAGTGAACAAAGGTATGACTCCACCCTCTTGCGTGTTGTTGGGCTGTCGCTTGAACAAGCTTATAAGCACGGAATAGATTCAAGACATTTTCATGGTCACTTGCTAAATCAAGAAAAGCCTCTTGGGCTGTGCGCATAGGTTGATCAACATCTTTTGGACTACGATTCAGCAACACGCGGCGCATCTGTCCATCTTCATGAAAATATTCCCGCCGAAATATCGGAGCAAACTGCACAAAAAGCCAGTCTGGCTTTAAGATTGGCAGGGCAAACACAAGAAGGCGTGATACCGCATCGTTACTTAAACTGGGGTGAGCAATGCTCCAATAGTTTACAGGACGACCCGCCAAGTCTGAGATGTTTCTGGTAAGCTGAGCCGGAATTGCTAGATCTTCGGGCAGCCCAGTGCAGAATGTACGGGAGCATCCAGCGTATAGAATGTTCACGGCTCCCCGTTCGCTAAACTCGGGGGAGCGATATCCGTCGCTGTTAAATTTGTAGTTAACATCCTGCTCAGAAAAGAGGCCGTGTCCATGCTTACGAAACTGAACTTCTGTATCGCTGCTGAACCAGGTCAGATTTTGACCAGCTTGAGCGCGCATCCTCGGAATGCTCCCATCGGGCGGAAGCACGCTCCTTAGTTCAAAGCCAACTTTACCATAGGGGGTAGATGTCATTATCTTCCTTCTTGGCTCGCCTTACTTTTAGATATCGGCGAAATGGCTTGATAATTTTCTGACGAAACCAATCGATTAAAGACATCGAGACTCTCAGAGTTGTTTGCGCGCAAAAATGTTCTGATAGCACATACTATTGAGTAGTTAATAATTGCTCAATGTACGTTCATCTTACGGTGATGAAAGACACCGGACCGCGCTTTTTTTACGATCGCCCGATGAAATGACCGCGGTGGTGGGGGAATTTTTGGGGGCGGAGTGATTGGGAGTACAGTCGTCATCATCGGGTTTATCCCGATGATCCAGGGTTACAGGCAATCGCGTTCAAGTTACTCTGGACCCCTTGGGATAAACCCGAGGGTGACGGACTGAATTTAACCAAACCACCCTCTCCAATACCGAAGACCCCTATAAGGTCATGCAATAGCGCCGTGCGCCATCTGAACAGTTTTCGAGCGTGTTGAAGCCGACAATGCCTGTGAAGGACGCTGGAGACTCCCGCGTCATTACCGCCCAACGAAAGCCCCACCCATCGGCGGCAGCCTTGAGCCAAAAGTCGATAAATAATACGATCACTGTCCCCGGATGTTATGACAGGCGTTTTGATAACAGCTCCGTTGTCGTCCTTCACGGTGCCAGAAAATTTGCATACAGCAACATTAGACCCTAAGTCGAACATGCCCTGAGAATGACTAAATCCAAGCGGTGCCAATTTCAGGCGTTGAGTCGTGAGTGTTGGAATTGTGAGTGGACTACTTTTTTAATCTTCAACCATTGCGCGAGCCTCCACTCTTTTCGTAGCTGATCGCGCACGCGCTCACCAGCCCCTTACCATCCCCAGGTGCCCGCGCCGCCTTTGAAGGGGCCTTTGATTTCGGAGGTGATCCAGCCGCCGTAGAAGTCGCCTTCTTGGGCTTGGACCTGTTCATCGCCGACAAAACAAGCGTGCATTTTGCTGGGGTAGAACGCCACATAATCTTTAATGGTCGCGAAGCGTTTGGTGGGTTTGGGGTAACTCCACGCGGCGTTCTCTGCCACCTGAAGGCCGACCTGGATGCTCCAGTATTCGGCCATGCCCTTCCACTCGCAGAAAGACTCTTTGGGCGTGCTGACCAGAAAGCTGAAGTTCACGTCGACGGCGGGAATGTAAAAGGACGGCGGGTGGCTGGTTTCCAACACCCGGTAAGCCGCGTTGCTGGACGCGATGGTCTCGCCCGCAAACTCGACCCGCACGTGGCGGCTGTCAGCCTGCAACGCGGGCGGACGGGGATAATCCCAAACGGATTCTTCGTGACGTTGACCGGAATTCACACGTCTTCTCGTGACGACGATGGCATAGAATTTTTGTTCCTGAATAGAAAAGCTATGACGTCCTCATCGGCTTCATGCCGATGATTCAGAGCGACAGACTAAAGACCGAGCAGTTTACCCTGGGCCCTCGGATCAAGTCCGAGGGTGACGTATGGGGATTATGACAGGTGCTACTTATCACGCTCATGCACTTCTTATTTGTCGTGCTCATGCACTTCTTATTTGTCGTGCTCATGCACGATGGAGATGGAATTGATGCAGTAGCGCTGGCCGGTGGGCTGCGGGCCATCGGGGAACACATGCCCCAGGTGGCCATCGCACTTGGCGCATACCACTTCAGTCCGCACCATGCCATGGCTGACGTCGCGGATTTCTTTAACGGCATCCGGATTAATCATGTCGTAAAAGCTAGGCCAACCGGAGCCAGAGTCGAACTTTGTAGACGCATCAAACAGATCAGCGCCGCACCCCGCGCAGTGAAAGGTGCCGTCGCCTTTGAAGTCGTTATAGACGCCCGTCCAGGCGCGCTCGGTGCCCTTCTGGCGCAGAATGGCATACTGCTCTGGCGTCAGTTCAGCTTTCCAGTCGGCGTCTGATTTTTCGATTTTTTCTATGTTGTCATTATCGGACATAATGGCCCTTTCTGTTTGGTGCTGCTTTTTATACGACGCGCCACCTCACATGGATGTCTGGGTGTGAAGCCCTGCTTGAGCTTCTCACGGGCACGTCCTATTTGGTCAGCGCGTCGGACAGTTCTTTCAACTGGGTGCGGGCGCGCAGCAGGTAAAAGCCCTGGGCCGACAAATGCGACGGCACAAACAATCCATCCTGTTTGCCGTTGGCGACAATCAGTGGATCCATCTCGGCGGCGGTGCGCAAGCTGGTGAGCATTTGTTCCCACAGGGCGGTGGACTGCTTCTCGGCGATGACCGATCCGAAGTCGGCCCCGACATCCCGCAGAATGAGAGCGTAGCCATAGATGCGGCCTTTGGTGTTGTAGAAAATATCATCGGCACGGGTGTCGAAGTATCCGGCGTTAGACTGCAAGGTGCGTTCATCCAACACGGACGATTGCGACCCGAGATCGGACGACACACGGTTGAGCAGATCAATCAGATTGTCGGCCCGGCGCTCATAGTTGGCATTTCCCGCCGCCAAACGGCGGTTGTAGGCCACCAACGCATCGACGCCTTCGTGGTATTGCGAATCCGCCGTGGCGGTAGGGATGATGTTAAAGCCGCCGGAGCCCCAGTACCAAATGGTGCCATCGTACTTCAGCAGGCCCGCGGCGCGATCCAAATCCGGGTCAATCGCCGAGGAGCCACGGTTGCGGCCTAAAGAATCCCCCAGCTCGACGGCAAAGCGTGAGGCCGCGTAGAGAATACCAAGCTGATAGTTGGGCATATTGTCGAGCCCGGCTGCGGGATGCAGCCAGGGTTTGTTGGGCGACCAGCGGTCGGCCTCGCGGTCCACCAGAGCGGCGGCGGTGGCAACGGCCTTGGAGCCGCCTTGAATGGCAAACTTCTCGCTGGGTTGGAAGCCGAGATCATCATCGATGGTGTTGTAGAAGACCATGCCAACGCCATAGTAAATCAAGAAGACGGCGATGACCGCCGCCCCGATGCGCAACGGCAAGGGCGATGGGGTATCTGCGGCGTCGCGGGCAATCAGGCGCTTGATCCATCCGAAAACTGAACCAAAGGCAGAACCGAACCGCTTTTTAAGGGTGTCTGTAAATGCTTTCATAATGTGTTGAACATGGGGCTACAGGGGCCACAGGTCAACGTCAACCATGTGAAATTACTGAAATCAGCCCCCACTTACCGTTTGCCCCCGCCCTGATTTAACGGCACCTGATCTGACTGCGGGAGCGTTCGGGCGTATTGCTGGTAAACTGGCGGTTGCCGCAGGCGTAAGACACTTCAAGCACCTTGAGGCGGCCACGATCCGGATCGCCACAGATGGAGTTGGACGCCTTGACCGTGCAGGATTGATTGCCGTCGCACTTTTTATGGGCATAGGAATAAGCGTTGCAGGACCGGCCATCAATGGAGCGGTAGGTCGCCCCCAGAATGGTGAGACGCGGGCCACGATGCGGGTTGCCGGGCGCGGCATGGCGGGGATTGCTGTAGGGGGCGTAGCCGTAATTTGGTCCATGGTTAGGATTGTGGTGAGGATTGCCATACACATACGGCGGCGGATGACGCTCGCGGCGTGGATAGACAGGATAGCGCGGCGCAGGCCGTCCGTAATAATACGGACGTGGCGGCGGACGGTGGCCATATCTGTTGCCGTAGCCATTACCGTAGCCATATCGGCGGAGCGGCGGCTTGCCATAGATGGTCACACTGCCGGTCAGGCCATACCCTGGCGTGGTGCGGCCATAGCCATCCTGGACAATCACCACATTCGGTCCAGCATACAGGGGGGCGCCCAGTTGGACGTTTTGGCGTACATCAATCGCCTGTGCGGTGTTTGGCGATGCAAGATTGGCCAGGGCAACAACAGAGAATCCGAATATGGCTAGCTTCATCTCGACCTCCTTTAGGTATGGTGCGATAAAGCTATGAAACCCCGTTGTGGGGGCGACAATGTGGCAAAAGCTGCCCAACTGCTTCACAAGACTGTGAGGAGGGCTGTTAAATCAAAACCATGGAACACTCATGCTTGCGGTTTCTCTACCGGCGCTCGCGTTAACTCTGGTCTGCGCCATTGGCTTCGCGGCCAGTGATTACTTCCGCAAAGCCGCCTCCGACCATATGCCCGCGACCCTGCTGCTAACGGTGTTCGTCACCGGGCAAATTCCGGTCATCGGCGGCTGGGTGCTGGTGATGGGCAGCTTCACCCTGCAACAGGGCTATTGGACGCTCGGCGTGATTACGGCGCTGGCCGGATTATTTGCCAACCTGTTGTTTTTGATGGCGCTGCGGGTCAGCTCCCTCAGCCTGACCGTGCCGGTGTTGGGCTTGGTGCCGGTCTTTACCACCGTGTTTGGAGCACTGGCGTTGAACGAAATTCCAACGGGTCAACAAACCCTGGGCATCGTGCTGGCGGTGCTGGGGCTGCTGACGCTTTACCTGCCCGAAGATGATCTGAACCCCGTGCATGTGTTCTCACGCTTCGCCACTGATACAGGCGCGCGCTACATGCTGGGGGTTGCGGTGTTGTGGTCGGCCACTGCGCCCTTAGACAAAGCCAGCATGGCGCTGTCGTCACCTGCCACCCATGCGCTTGTGCAGGTGTGTCTGATTTCGGCCGCGCTGATGGTGTACATCGCGGTGACGGGACGCACCCGCGCTATCGCGATTTCGCGGCAGGCGCTGACCCCGGCGGCCTTGTCGTCTCTAACGGCGGGCATCGCCTATGGCAGCCAGCTGGTGGCCTATCAACTGACTTTGGTGGGCGTGGTGGAATCGCTGAAGCGGGTGATTGGCTTGCTCTCGGCGCTGTTGCTGGGCGCAATTTTGCTGCACGAACCGCTGACCAAACCCAAGCTGGTGGGCATCGCGTTGATGATCATCGGCGTGCCGCTGATTATTCTGCCGCCGTTATTTTAAGAGGTCTTCCGGGATGGGACTTGGGGCCTCGCCGGCACAATAGCGCTGCCACATCAGGCGATAAGCCTTTTCCAGCGCCCGGGTGAACGCCGTGCCATCGCAGGCCGGAGAGGTGCGCATGGTCTCGCGCAAGGTTGATCTGAGATGTTCGCGGCGGGCGGCATCATCGGCCAGCGCGATAGCCCGAGTGACATAATCCTCGGCGTTTTCGGCGATACAGTCGATCACGCCAACTGCGGTGAGGTGTGTCATGCTGTGGCGGGAGGCGAAGCGGTCGCCATCACGTTTGGTGATCACGGGCACGCCCATCCACAGCGCTTCGAGCGTTGTCAGTCCGCCGGAATAGGGAAAGGGATCGAGGGCAATGTCGAGGGTGTTGTAAGCTTCAAGCAACTCCAGGCGCGGAATTTTGCCTTGGAGGTCGAGGCGGTCTGGTGACACGCCATGCTGTTCAAATAAACCGGCGATGCGGAGACGGACAGAGGCATCCCCCAGATCAAAGGTGATCAGGCGCATACGGCTATCTGGCACGGCTGTCATAATTTTTGCCCAGCACGCGATAACAGATTCGTTGATCTTGTCGAGCGTGTTGAAACATCCGAAGGTCACGTAACCAGTGCCAGAGCTGGGGCTTGGACCAATATTAGGCGTGTCGGCGAAGGGCATGACCGTGACGTAATTGCCCAGCATATAAACCGGTTGTTCCGTCATTAAGGGCAGATCAGCCGCAACGGTTTGGCGGGTGTCGGTGATGAGGTAGTCCATCGCATCCAAACCCGTGGTGCCAACGTATCCCGCCCAGGTCACTTGAATCGGCGCGGCACGGCCCGCAAACACCGGCAAACGATTGGGACCGGTATGACCGTCGAGATCAATCAGGATATCGATTTCATCCCGACGCACGCGTTCAATGAGCGCGGCATGGTTGAGATCGTGAACGTGATGCCATGCCACGCCCGTGGCCTTCAGGCGTGCGGTGATGGCATCTGTCAAAGCCTCCGCTGTGGTCATGTCGGCATAGCAAACGGTTTCTATGTTGCCGCTGTTACGATGGGTTAGAACCGGCTCAACAAAAAACCCAACCGGATGACGTTTCAGATGGGGCGACAGATACGCCACCTTAAGCGTTTTGTTGGGGTCTAAAGTGCTGGGCTGCGGTGCGGTGGTGCCGTACTGCAGGCCATACTCCTGGCCATGTTGCGTATCCCAACCCCGGGCTTCGGCGAACAAGCGCTCGGGGGTCTGGCTTGGATCGTATTGCAGTTTAAAAACGATGTTGCTGTGCGCTGCCGCATAGGTAGGCTTAATGGTGAGAACACGACGCAGTGCCTGAACAGACTCAGCTGGACGCCCCAAACTCCACAACGCGCGGGAACGATTGTTTTCGGCCTCCGCATGCTGAGGGTTTATAACCAAAGCGTGATCGAACTGTTCAAGCGCCTGTTCAAAATCAGGAACCTTGTTATAGGCGTTGCCCAGATTGTAATGCGCTTCCGCAGAGTCCGGATCTAGGGCAACAGCCTTCAAACCGGCCGCGAGGGCACCATCGACCTCACCCAGGTCTGACAGGGTGGCGGCAAGATTGATGTGCGCCTCAGCCAAATTTGGATTGAGTTTTAGCGCCTGGGTTAACGTCTGCACGGCGTCTTCCAGCCGCCCCGTTTTGCGCAAAGCAACGCCGAGGTTTGAATGGGCCTGCGCGTAGTTAGGATTCAGGCTGATAGATTTCTCTAACGCCGGAATGGCCGCCGCAAACTCCTGGTTCGCCGCCGCCAGCAAGGCCCAGTTGTACAGAACCCCCGGATGATCAGGGGCCAGCATCTTGGCCTGGTCAAGCACCGGCGCCGCCTCAACCAGGCGGTCTTGCTCAACCAGAAGCGCGCCCAGGTTGCTGAGCGCGCCAACCTGCTGAGGGTCAAAATTGAGAGCGTCGCGAAAATGATGTTCTGCTGCATCCGCGTTGCCGAGGTGGCGTTGGACCATGGCCAGATTGTTATGCACCGCCCCCCAGTCAGGGCGCTCGGACAAAGCCGCCATGTATAAATCGCGCGCCGTTTCAAACTGACCGGCACGCGCCGCGTCATCGGCATCTTGTTTGATCTGCTCAGGAGTGTTCATCGGCCTCGGGTATTCCTGTTCACGCGTTTTAGATTTTTCCTGCTCACAGTTATTATTGACCATGTTCACTCTTGGTATTGACCATGTTCACATGGTGACCCATCCAAATATCGCGCGCCACTGACAGGTGACAGGAAGTTTCTGGACCGCCACAGTACCCGACTATCCCGGCAGGAAAAGCCCTCATAAGGAACTTATCTTGATGTCTGAGTTGTTGCACGAATCTCTGAAAGACCGCGTTGTTCTCATCACCGGTGGTGGCCGAGGGTTTGGCTGGTATATAGCAGAAAAACTGCTGCATGGCGGCGCGAAAGTCGCCCTCACCGCCAGCCGTCAACCGGAAGAACTTGAAGCCGTGCGCGCCAAGGCGGACGCCATCGCCGGACCGGGACATTGCATCACCATCCAGGCCGATGTGCGCAACTGGGACGATTGCCAGCGAACCGTGCAAGAAACCCTCGACGCCTATGGCCAGATCGATGTGCTGATTAACAACGCCGGCCGGGGCAGCCGAGAATATAAGATTAATCTGAGCAGCGGCGACACAACCAAGTTCTGGGAGGTCGATGTGGACTCCTGGCGGACCGTGATCGACACCAATCTGACCGGCGTGTTTCAGATGACCAAAGCGGTAGTGCCACATATGATCGCGCGCAAATTTGGGAAAATCTTCAGCATCTCAACCAGCCTGACAACCATGATCGGCAACAGCCTGTCACCCTACGGGGCCTCGAAAGCCGGTTTGGAGACCGCCCATATTGTGTGGGCGCGCGAACTGGCGGAGCACCATGTGGACGTCAATATTTTGCTGCCCGGCGGCGCGTCTGACACCGACTTTATCCCGCAAACCATGGTCGCCGGGGATGTGGGCACGCGGGGCGATAAAATTTTACCCGGGGATGTGATTGTCCCGCCGGCCGTGTGGCTGTGCTCGGACGCCACCAATGGGCTTACAGGTCGGCGCGTGATTGCGAAATTCTGGGATCATGATGCTGCACCGGACAAGGCGTTTGAAGGCTGCCTGCAGCCCAAACATGATCATCCGGAGATTATGTAAATTAGATCAGACCGATACGGCTGAGTTCATCCCGCATCTCGGCCGGCATATCTGGATCGATATAGCCGTCCCTGGAGCTGAGATCGGGCGGTGCGTCTTCCGGTTTCAGATACCGCCAGCCTTGGAAGGGACGCTTGCGTTGAGGCGCAACCAAAACGTGCTCTGGCGAGAGTTCAATAAGGCAATAGCCACGGCCCGCATCATCTTTTTCACGATGGAGGGCGATGATTTTCTGACGCACAGTCACAAGCCGCTTGATCACCCAATACATAGAGCCACCGTCGAGCAGGGCATCTTCGCGTTTGGGAAACATACGCGTGGTGTGTTGATAGTTCCCCGCCCCGTTCACAAACCGGGACTGGCGTGCTTTGAGGTCGTCGAGATGTTCGATCCCGACGGCAAGTTTGAGAAGATGAAGCGTCACGAGGGCCGAGAGTCCGAATCTAAAAGCTGTGCGTCTTCATTGTCCACAAACTTGACAACGACAAGCGTGACATCATCCCTATAGGGCGTTTCACCGCGAAAAGCATCCAAAGCTTGAGAGACGGCGTCACAAATGGTTGCCGCTGACCGGTGGGCGTGACGGCGGACCACATCCTGTAAGGCTTTTTTACCGAACATCTCTCCAGCGGCATTGCGCGCTTCCCAGACGCCATCAGTGCCGATGACCATAATAGCGCCGACACTCCAGGACTCACGTTGCCCTTCGCGGAAATGCCAGTTGCCCTCCACACCCAGCGGAATGTCCTCACCGGCAAGCTCGGAAAAAGTATCTTCCGCTGGCTCATACACGATGACGGGATCATGCCCCGCACTGACCCACTTAACGGTGCGGGTTCGCGGCTCAATCACCATGTAGATCAGCGTCACAAACCGCCCGCCCGTGGCGTCTTCCGTCATGTGAACATTGACGTCATCAATCACCGGGGCCAGGGATTTATACTCATGGGCCTTGGCCCGCAACAGCGCCCGGACGGTTGTCATGGTCAGGGCTGACGCAACACCATGCCCGGTGACATCGCCAACCGCGATCCCAATGCGTGGTCCAAAGCCCGCGTGCGGCAGATGCAGATAATCAAAGTAGTCGCCACCAGTGTCATCGCAGTAGAGGCTTCCGCCCGCAATATCTAACCCTTCAATATTGGGAGCGTGAGCGGGGAGCAGTTTTTGCTGCACTTCGGAAGCCAGCATCATGGATTGACGGACACTGATGTTCTCACGCAATTTTGGCACCATGGCATTAAACGCCTGAGCCACATCGCCGATCTCGTCGCGGCTATACACAGGCACCTGGCTATCCATATTACCGCGCGCCAGAGACGATGCCATCTTGGCAAGCTCCCGTAGCGGCCCGGTCACGGAACGGGACGCTGTGATGGCCAGCACGCCAACCAGAGCAATCAAAATAACTGACGCAACGCCAGCGACTTGAATTTGGTCATCTGTCGCCTGGCCAATAAACGCCTGCGCCTGTTCGGCCATTTGCTCGACATCAGAGTACGGCACAATATAAAGTAAGGTTGCGCCCAGGCGTTGCAGACGCCCATACACCCATAAAGAATCGCGCCCCTGGTAAGCCATGCGCCGGATACCATCGCGCTCGGTGGCAAGGTCGTTAATCAGCATATATAAGGATTCCGGGCTACCGCCCATCAGCATCTCGGGGGCAATGTTGGTATCCCAATTCACGCCCTGGGTCTGATAACCACGGTAAGCGACAATTAACAGATCAGGCTGATAACTGGGCGTATCGAAATCAAACTGGTCCGGCGAAAACACATCGCCGTCCGGTTCAGCCAACCGGACGATGAACCCTTCTGCCGGCTCTTCGATCTGTAACTGCGCCTGAATGCGATCTAACACCGACAAAATCTGAACGTCTATGGCAGTGACCCCTGCGAAAGAGCCGTCCGTTTGATACACGGGCATCGCGGCGGTCAGGACCAACACACCTGTGGTCGCGTCAATCATGGGCGTGGTCCACACTAGCCCCCCGCTGTTTTTGGCTTGCGTGTACCAAAGACGTTTTCGCGGGTCATAGGTTTCCGGATACCCGCCATGTCCGGGATAAACGGAATGAATCCCGCTTGCTAATGCCGTATGCTGCCAGAAAATAAGGCTTTGGTTTTCAGCCGCCAAACGGCGGTACTGTTCGCTCATGGTCGCCAGTCGCAACAGCTCCGGTGCAACAGTATTTTGGTTGATGCCTGCCGGGATAAAAAACGACTGGTGATCGGGAGAAATAGCCGCGGGCTCCCAGGTGCCATCATCCGCCAGGCGTTGATGCGTGCTGGACAACACAGTGCCAGCTGGCCACTTCGACCGGTCATCAAAATCAGAGCTGAAATAAATCGCCCCGGGGTTACGGGGACGGCGGTTGGCTAAGCGCCGCTCAACTTCAGCCGCCTGCACGCGCAGGGTCAACTCGACCAGCCGTTGCTCTTGAAACAGGATCGTTGTTCCCAGTCTAACGGCCTGATGCAACTGGGATTCAAACTGGTCCGCAACGGCAGCCCGGCCGCGTTCCGCGATGGCCATACCCAACCGCTCTGTGGCAACTTGCGATCGCCAGCTTAAGGCCACCAACGGCAACACCGCGATGATCACAAGAAGAAAAAAGAGTTTGGCTTGAATGCGCATGACGTTCCTAGGTAGCCATGAAGGCAAGCGCAGGGTCAACAGCAAGTGTTGTAGGGAAAGCCTTCACAAAACTGATGGCCTTAAACTCAGACCTCGCCTTTGAGCATGTCATCAATCAGGAAGCCCTGATACATGGTGATTCCCATGCCATTACCAACTTCCAGAGCACGCTCCTGATCGACCCGAATGAGAACCGGTAAAACACCAGCCGCCATAAGATTTGTGATCGCCTTTTCCCGTTCGTGCAGCACTTCCTCAGCCCCATTGCGCCAGTGAATTTTGGCAATGCTGGCCCCCAAGAAGTCGAGATCTACCAAACCCACCGTCTGCGGAAAAATCTGGTCAACGGCAATGTGAGCCCCTTTGGCACGAATTAATCCACGCGCGACCTGAAACTCATCAAAGTTTTCAACGATGTTGGATTGACGGAACTCAAACACGACCTGTTGCAAGGTCGATTCCGGCGTCCGCTCGATAAAGTTTTCAAACGCCTCGGTGAAAACGCTTTCCACATTGAGGTTGAGAGAGACACGAAGCTCGCCAAGCTTCAGGCTGTCAAAAGCCTGGAGGAGGATTTGATCAAGGACGAGTGTAAACTCGTTAAACAGACGTCCACTGCCACGCATTTCCACATCGACGAAGAGCGGTTTTCTGAGCAGGTCCATGCTGATGAAGTATTCGGTCATCACCGGTTCAGGCGGACGGCCATCAACCGCCAAACAGACTTCCTGACTGCGCACAAACGTCTTAATGAATTTCTCAGAGCCAAATTTCTCATAGGCCCGCATCACGTTCTTGATGTCTGCGGGCGTCAGGGGGCGTAATTTTTTGTCCCCGGCAGACTTCGCACTTTCCTGGTTGGCCAACTCAGCATACTTGGCAATGCGGTCGGCGGCGGAGCGATAATTGCCTTGCAGTTCATAACTCAGCACCAAACGGGTTTGATCGATGGTGCCGAAGCTGCCTGGGAAATGCCGCTCAAAGGTGCGCAGCATTTCAACCTTAAGGTCGCGCACCGTTCCAATCATGGCGGTTTCAGGGAGTTTTGCCAAAATCGCAAAATCACACGTCGAGAGCGTGAAGGCTTTGCCGCCGCGCAGGGCCGCCTGCGCCGCCACGCCATCTTTGATTTGTTCGACCAGCGGGGGGGTGCGCTTACTTTCGGGCAGTGCGCTAGAAACACTGATCACAACAAACACTATGTTGGCGACGGGAGACTCTCGCCACCGGCCCATTTCACGCACGAGGTCAGATAGCGTTCCGACCGTTGGGCCGCCGCCAAGTCCGCCTTGCGTTGGTGTCGTTTGGGCCACCGCTTCCGACATGCAGATTTTTTCCCGTATCGGCTTTATAAAAACGTTCACGTCCCGTGAACAAAAACGCGCTGTTAAGTCCGAGGCTAAGTTATGCCGGAAAGTATCAGTGTTTTCGCCTAATGGTCAATTAAAGCCATGAAATATCACGACAAAACTGGGTTTAAGTAAAGCCCGGGCATAGAACCCTAAAACCCAAATCAACCAAAAGTTTAGGGCGTCAGAGCCGTTGACTCACGCGTGCGCAGCGCCCGTAGCACCAAATTCGGCAATTCTGGCTCATCCCACAGAAAAGCACCGGTCTGGAAATCCAGGCCCCCTTCGCCTGTTCTCACAATCACGAGAGATTCTGATGGAATAACGTAAACCCGCTGCCCATTGGCGCCATCAAAGTAGACCACGTCCCGGGCCTCAAACGGCTCAGAATGGGGCACATGCGCTCCAACCCCTTTGCCATAGCTGCGTTTTTCAACAAATTCCGTGCCCAACCACGTCTGATAGCCATAATTCGGGTTGTTTGGAGAGGGCGTGATCATCTCTGTCATCCACTCCTCGGGCACCACTTGCTCGCCTTGAAAGCGGCCTTTGTTCAGATGCAGAAGCCCCAGCCGCAGCCAGTTGCGCGCTGGCGTCAGGAGTGTTCCGGACGTTTTGGCCAAACCCCCGGGACGGTCCAACCACACCCAGGCCGGGCTTTCGGCAATTTTAGACCACAGGTTTTGTTCGAGATACGCCGCATAGGGCATTCCCACGGCACGTTCCAAAACCAAGCCAAGCAACTGCGAATTTAGATTGCTGTAGGCAAAAACGGTGTTGGGCGGATCCTCGGCAGGTGCTTTGAGGGCGATGCTAGCCCAATCCGTGCCGATGCCCAGTTTCATGTTGTCGCCCAGAGGGCTGAACCCACCTGGCGCACGGCTTAGACCATGGGCCATTTGCAGCATGTTGCGGATAGTGATTTTAGAGCGATCGTCGTTCTGCCATTCCGTTAAATAGGTTGCCGCCGGTTCATCGACAGAAGGAATAAAGCCCTGGTCAATCGCGATGCCGAACAGCAGCGCCATGACGGACTTATGCATGGAGGCAGATTCCATATAGGACATTTCATCAAACCCCTGGCCATGCCATTCCAGTTGGACCGCGCCCTTATGCCAAATCAGAAGTGACATGGTGCCATTGCCTTCCGCGTAGGCTTTGAAGCTTTCAAGCGCCTCCTCTGAGAAGGTTTGCGTGTCTGCTGTCGCACGGGGGAGCGGTGCCGGTGCGCCCGGTTTCACTTCCACGACCGGTTCATACCAGGCCATATCCGTCATGGCATTTGCCATATCGCGCGTTGCCAGGCGCTTGTAGTAGCGCCAATCTGACGCTAGAAAAACAACCCCAGCCAACACCACGACCCCAAGGCTGATCGCCGTCCATTTCAGAATTTTCTTAGCTAGGTTCATTTCGAACTCTCCTTAAGGTCGGACTTCGTGGCTTCGCTTAATCGCGATACGGGATTACGCCGCTCATCAAAATATTTGGGATACGAGAGTCTTCCCAGAGGAATGATCCCGCAGCGAAATCAATGCCGCCCGTGCCTGTGCGGACAATCACCATATCATAGGACGGAATGATATAGACCCGCTGGCCACCAGCGCCATCAAAGTAGATCACATCATCAGCAAGGTAAGGCTCATCGTGCTGAACGTAGGCATCGACATAGGGCCCATAATCGCGTTGCTCACGGTAGGGGGACCCCAGCCAAGTCAGATAGCCGTAATTGGGTCCCACATCTGAACCGGTGACCACATCCTGCATCCAAGACTCTGACAAGATCCGGGTGTCACCAACCCTCCCCTTGTTAAGATGGAGCAGACCAACGCGCAGCCAATCCTCTGCCGTCGCCTGGAGGCAACAATACGTGCGGGGCATACCGCCCTCGCGATCCAGCCAGAGATAAGCGTCTCCCGCTCCCAATTTGGACCAGAGCTTTTCAGACAAGACTTCGGCATAGCGTTGTCCCGTCGCGCGCTCCAACAGAATGCCCAGCGCTTGTGGATTGAAGTTGTTGTAATCGAACTCTTCACCGGGTGTTGTGCGCGCGGGCTGTGCGAGAGTCAGGGCTGTCAGGTCGGTCCCGAAGTTCAGTTTCATGGTCGTGCCAAACGGGCTTGGACTGAACGGGTCGCGATACATGCCGCTGGTCATCTGCAGCAAATGGCGCAGGGTTACCTGCGCCCGGTCATCATTGGCCCATTCTGTTAAATAGGTGGCTGCGGATTCATCAACGGAGGACAGGGTACCGTCCTCAATCGCGGCACCGATGAGCAATGCAACGACGGACTTGTGCATTGAGGCCGGGTCTGTGCGGGACGTGCGATCAAATCCTTCCCCATAATGTTCATATTGGATCGCACCGCGATGCCACACCACAAGAGCAACCGACCCGGTTTCTTCAGCGTACGCCTTGGCCTTTGACCAGGCGTCCTCGGAGATGGTTTTCAGGGCCGCGTCATTACGTGGCAGCGGCGCGCCTTGTTGTCCCGGTACCCGCTCAAGGGGTTCATACCACTCAACGTCTTTCACCGGATCAATCGTAAAGACGGTGGCGATCCGTCCGTAGTAAGTAGCATCGGTCAGGTATAACACAGCAAAGCCAATCACAGGCACTGCGATGAGTAGACCAAGACCGATCCCGCACCACTTCAGAAACGTTTTCAAGACCGCCATTAAATTTGAACCGCTTACCAGGGCAACTCACTGCCATCGTACGCCATAAAGCGCCCCGCATCGGCTGGCGTTAAACCATCGATCACCTTCTTCATGCCCTTGACGCTCTCGTCAGCATCAATGTCTGCTTTAGGTCCCCCCATGGCGGTGCGCACCCAACCGGGATGGAGCGCAATGGCAGTAACGCCCCTGTCCTTCAAATCTATAGACATGGAGCGCATGATGGCATTTACCGCAGCTTTACTCGCGCGGTAGGGATACATATTCCCCACATCATTGCCACCGATCGAGCCAAGAATGCTTGACAGGGTGATGAGCTTTTTATGTTCACTTGCTGCGACATTCTCAATCAAGGCTTCTGACATCTTCATAGGACTGTATGTGTTGATGCGGAAAATTTTGTCCCATTCGTCGTAGTCGGACGTGCCAAACTCTTGCAGACCGCCAGGCTCGGTCACAATTTTCTTGCCATAGTAGCCAGCAACATTGAGCAACACGTCAATGGGTTGCCCTTTGAGGCTGTCGGCCAGCGCATCAATGGAGGCGTGATCAGCAACATCAACCTGATGAATACTGACTTTGCCTTGAGAAGAGTCACGCAAAGCCATGAGATCTGTTGCTGACTGCGGGCTACGGCAGCAGGCCAATACGGTCCAGCCATCTGCTGCATAAACATCCACCAAGCCAAACCCCAAACCACGATTGGCCCCAGTGATTAATACTGTCGACATATCAAGCATCCTTTCTCTCGAATTTCGTATTGCGTGTTATGCCCCTGCATACCACCATGGGCCACAGAACGACCACAAAGAACCGTACAGGGAGTAAGACTGAATGGAATTCGACCAAATCGTGGACGAAGTGCGCAGCCGGGCGGCTGACCTCTCGGAACTCAATCACACCGTGCTGTTCGACCTTGAAGACACTGGAAAAATCCTCATTGATGCCACCGGTGATGAGGTGCTGGTCACACCTAACCCAGAGCATGAAGAGGCGGAAACCACACTGGTTCTGTCGCCCGAGAATCTGCAGAAACTGATGAAGGGCGATCTGAATCCAACGGTCGCCTTCACAATGGGCAAGCTCAAAATTTTTGGGTCTAAGGGCATTGCCCTGAAACTCAGCAGCCTGTTAGACGCATAAGACGCAGGAAACCAAGCATCAAGCCATTGATATTTCTTATGAATATCTCCTAAGAGCTGGTTTTTTGAAAAAATGTGACGTTAACGTCACTATTTTTACTTGAACGGTGTTTCAGAGTTCCTATCTTGGTCAGATCATTCACAGAATGATCTCTCTAATCTTGATACGGAGCTTGAATGACTGCCCTTAAGGACCCGAGCACCACACACCCCTGGATCAAAAGCTATCCCGCCTTCGCTGATTGGGGCATGGAGATTAAGGCTGAGCCAGCCTATGCGGCGTTTGACCGCAGTGTTGCCGCATACCCGCAACGCATGTGTATGGAGTTTCTGGGCCGTACCTGGACCTACCGTGAAACGGGCGCAATGGTACGCGCTGCAGCAAAGGGCCTTCAGAACATGGGCATCAAAAAGGGTGATCGAGTCGCCCTGATGCTGCCCAACACGCCCTACTACATTGTGCTGTTTCACGCAGCACTGCTGATTGGCGGCGTGGTGGTCAACATCAACCCGCTCTATGCCCAGCGCGAACTGGATGACCTGATAAAAGACTCGCGCCCACACCTGCTGGTCACGATGGACCTGGAAGCGATGTACCCAAAGGCCCGGGCCACGGTAAATGCGAATAAGATTGAAAAAATGCTGCTCTGCTCCATGACCGACGTTCTGCCCTGGCGCAAGGCTGTGTTGTTTAACATCTTCCGCCGCAAAACTTTGGCACGTGTGGACGACGATGATCGTCAAACGTGGTTTGAAGATCTCATTGAAAACGATGGCGCCTATACGCCAGCCGAGATCGACTGCGACAACGACCTCGCCGTACTGCAATACACAGGCGGAACAACAGGCATTCCAAAAGCAGCGATGCTGACCCATGCCAATGTCAGTGCAAACGCAACCCAGGTTGCGGCGTGGTATGACAACAGCGATATCGGCGAAGAAATCTTTTTAGCGGCCCTGCCCTTTTTTCATGTCTTTGCCATGACGGTCGTCATGATGACAGCCATACGCTACGGCGCTGGCATCGTTATGCTGCCCCGTTTCGATTTAAAAGATTGCTTGCGAGCCATTTCAAATAAAAAGCCAACCTTCTTTCCGGCTGTGCCAACCATTTTCACAGCCATCAATACATTCCCGGAACTCGAAAAATACGATTTATCTTCCATTAAACTATGCATCTCTGGTGGTGCACCATTGCCGGTAGAAGTCAAAAAAGAGTTTGAGCGCATTTCAGGCTGTGTCGTCGTGGAAGGTTATGGCCTCAGCGAAACCAGCCCCGTGGCAACGACCAACCCGACAAAGGGCATCAACAAAGCGGGTTCAGTCGGCATTCCGATGCCTGGAACAGAGATTGAAATTTGGTCCGTCGAGGAGCCCTCCACCTTAAAGTCCATCGGCGAACGCGGTGAAGTTTGTATTCGTGGGCCGCAAGTAATGAAGGGCTATTGGGAAAACCCCGAAGAAACCGAAAAAGTTTTTCATAAAGGTGCTTTTCGGACCGGTGACGTGGGATACATCGACAAAGACGGCTACGTCTTTCTCGTTGACCGCCTCAAAGACATTATCATCGCAGGGGGCTATAAAATTTACCCTCGCATAGTGGAAGAGGCTATTCACGAACATCCAGCCGTGGCTGAAGTCATCGTCATTGGGGTCGATGATAAGTATCGTGGGCAGGCACCGAAAGCATTTATTCGATTGAAAGAGGGCGAGACTGTTACCGAGGCTGAGTTAAAAACCTTCTTGAAAGAAAAACTGTCAGCCATTGAACGTCCTGATTATTACGAATTTAGAGACGAACTTCCAAAAACGATGATCGGTAAGCTGTCTAAAAAAGAGCTGAAGGCAGAAACAGAGACCCAAAACGAAGTGGAACCCAGTGGAGAAAAGGGCGTGACATGAACAACGTTGTTTCCCTCCATCGCAGCGACAAGACCGGGCGCTTGTATAGCACCACTCAGTTGGCCGACGACTGTGGTGTAACGGCACGCACCATACGGTTTTATGAAAGCCGGGGATTGTTGCAACCACAATTGGCCGGCGCAACACGGGTTTACACGCACAGTGACCGGGCGCGCCTAAAGATCATCCTACGCGGCAAGCGTTTAGGATTTTCACTCGATGAAATTCAAGAATACCTAGATTTGTATGACGCTGACACACAACATATCAGTCAGGTTTTACATATCCGCCGTAAAGCCCGTGAACGCGCTAAAGATATGCGCGCTAAGTTGAAAGACATCGAAGACGCACTGCGCGAATTGGAACAAATCGAGCAAGAAGCCGTTCATCGTTTAGAGAGTATGGGCGTTGATCCTAACGCATCTGCACCACCGCGGCTCACACCGCACAAAAACAAATCACCGCTAGAAGGGATAGACCCATGACTGGACCCACAACCAGAGCTGTTATTGCAGGCTATGCACGCTCACCACTAACGCTGGCGAACAAGGGCGCACTTATCAGAACCCGGCCCGATGATCTAACGGCGGCTGTTGTCAAAGCTCTTGTGGAACGCACAGGCATTGACCCAAACACCTTGGAAGACTTGGTGCTGGGATGCGCCTTCCCAGAAGGTGAACAAGGGTTAAACGTCGCCCGCAACATCGTCTTTCTGGCGGGATTGCCGGACAGCGTTGCCGGGACAACAATCAACCGCTTCTGCGGATCGTCTATGCAGGCCATTCATTCCGCCGCAGGATCGATTGCGCTGGGCGCGGGCGAAGCCTTTATCTGTGCCGGGATCGAAAGCATGACCCGTATTCCCATGCCCGGCTTTAATCCCATGCTAAATCCTAAATTGGTCGACGCCGGGCACGCCGCTTATATGGGCATGGGCGAGACCGCTGAAAACTTGGCAAAGAAATATGACATTCCGCGTGACAAACAGGATGCGTTTGCGGTCGAGAGTCATAAGCGGGCGGCCGCCGCTCAAGCCGCTGGTAAATTCGATGACGAAATTGTGCCCATCGAAACAAAAGAGGGCGTCGTCGACAAAGATGGCTGTATTCGTCCAGACACCACCATGGAGATTCTCAGTGATCTGAAACCTGCGTTCGACCAAAACGGATCGGTCACGGCTGGCACCTCCTCACCACTGACCGACGGCGCATCTGCCGTACTGGTGACAAGCGAAGCCTATGCGGAGAAATATGGCCTCAAACCACTCGCCCGCATTAAATCTATCGCTGTCGCCGGCTGCGCGCCTGAGATTATGGGCATCGGCCCGGTGAGCGCCACCAACAAAGCATTGGAACGCGCCGGCTTGAGTTTGTCAGACATTGACGTCATTGAATTGAATGAAGCCTTCGCGGCGCAGTCTTTGGCTGTCGTGCACGACCTCGGTCTGGATCTCTCCAAGACGAACATTGACGGCGGTGCGATTGCCCTGGGTCATCCGCTTGGCGCAACCGGTGCACGGATCACCGGCAAAGCCGCTCAAATCATGCAGCGCGAGGGCAAAAAATATGCCCTGGCGACACAATGTATTGGTGGCGGCCAGGGCATCGCCACGGTTCTGGAGGCTGTGTGATGACAGAGATCCGCAAAGCTGCGGTGATCGGCGCGGGCGTCATGGGGGCTGGCATCGCCGCTCACATTGCCAACGCTGGTATTCCCGTCGTCCTTCTTGATATTCTGCCGAAAGAGGGCAGCAACCGGAACGCCATTGCTGAAAAGGCGATCCAGAAAATGCTTAAGACTGAACCCGCACCGTTCATGTCGAAACGTACGGCTAAGCTGGTCACGCCGGGC
Source organism: Rhodospirillaceae bacterium (assembly GCA_040221475.1). Classification (GTDB taxonomy): domain Bacteria; phylum Pseudomonadota; class Alphaproteobacteria; order Rhodospirillales; family Rhodospirillaceae; genus WLXB01. The sequence goes on from JAVKEJ010000032.1 coordinate 54,861, forward strand.
AACATTGAAGATCACATGGAGTGGCTCTCTGATTGTGATTGGATTGTCGAAGCGGTGATTGAACGCTTAGACATCAAGCAAGAGCTGTACGCAAAAATTGCCACGGTTAAAAAAGACGGCGCTGTGCTGTCATCCAACACCTCAACCATTCCCTTGAAAGACCTGACCGGCGGCATGGATGAGGCGCTGGTGCCGGATTTCATGATCACGCACTTCTTTAATCCACCGCGTTATATGCGTTTGTTGGAATTGGTGACATCAGAGAAGACCCGGCCTGATGCGGTGCAAGCCCTCCATGATTTCGGTGATGTGAAACTGGGGAAAGGCGTGATCCATGCCAAGGATACCCCCGGATTTGTCGCCAACCGGATTGGCACGTACTGGTTTCAATTGGGGCTCAGGGGGGCGCTGGAGTTTGACCTAAGCGTCGACGAAGCTGACGCTATTGGCGGACGACCCTTTGGTGTGCCTAAGTCCGGTTTCTTCGGAACATTAGATTTGGTCGGCCTCGACTTGATGCCGCATGTGGCGGCCTCCATGCTGGAACGCCTGCCGGAAGATGATTCCTATCGCAGCATTCATTCAGAACCTGAAGTGGTGAAGATGATGCTTGAGAAAGGCTGGGTGGGTCGTAAAGGACCCGGCGGTTTCTATCGCTTAAACCATGACCGTGGTCAGCGTATTAAGGAGAGTATTAACCTCACTTCCGGCGACTATGCACCCTCACAGAAGGCGATGCTTGAGAGTTTGAAAGCTTCCAAATCTGGCGGCTTGCGCGCTTTGGTCGAACACGACGACAAAGGCGGACAGTTCGCCTGGTATCTGGCCTCCCACGCCCTGCCCTACGCGGCCGCGCTGGTGCCTGAAATTGCCGATACGGTTGTTGATGTCGATGCTGGCATGCGGGATGGCTATGGTTGGAAGCAAGGTCCGTTTCAACTGATTGACACCATGGGGGCGGACTGGCTGGCTAAGAAGCTCAAAGCAAATGGCCATGATATTCCGCCGATGCTGAAGCTCGCAGCCGAAAAAGGCGGTTTCTATCGCGTTGAAGACGGCGTGTTGCAGTTTCTGAAGGTAGACGGTTCATACGATACCGTGCCGCGCCCCGAGGGTGTACTGCATTTGTCTGACGTCAAACTCAAATCCAAGCCTGTCCTGAAAAATGGCTCCGCCTCGGTGTGGGATATCGGCGACGGTGTTCTGTGTTTTGAGTTCACCTCAAAAATGAACAGTCTCGATCCTGAGATTATGGCGCTGTACAAAAAAACCATTAAGCAGATTAAAGACGACGACGCTCTGAAAGCATTGGTGATCTATAATGAGGGCACCAATTTCTCTGTTGGCGCGAACCTCGGCTTGTTTCTGTTTGCCGCAAATATTGCCCTGTGGGGCGAGATCGAAAGCCAAATTGAAGATGGCCAACGCACCTATATGGCGCTGAAGCAAGCGCCCTTCCCTGTTGTCGCCGCGCCCTCTGGCATGGCCCTGGGCGGTGGGTGCGAAATCCTGCTGCATGCGGACGCGGTGCAAGCCCACGCGGAAACTTACACCGGATTGGTGGAAGTCGGCGTTGGCATCATCCCGGGCTGGGGCGGCTGCAAGGAAGTGCTGCTGCGATTGCAAAACCATCCACGCCTGCCGCGCGGCCCGATGCCAGCCGTTGCCAAAGCCTTTGAACTGATTGGCACGGCGCAAGTGGCAAAATCTGCCGCCGAAGCGAAGGAGATGAGCCTGTTGCGCGATAGCGACGATATCACCATGAACCGTGACCGGTTGCTGGCCGATGCCAAAGCCAAAGCACTCAAGCTGGCGGAGGACTACACACCGCCGGAAGAGCAAGAATTGGTTCTCCCCGGCCCGACAGGCCGTGCAACATTGCAATTGGCTTTACACGACCTCGCTCTGAAAGGCATGGCCACACCCCATGACCAAGTTGTCGCTGGCGCTTTGGCCAGGGCGCTAACGGGTGGGGACACGGATATGACCGAAACCATGACCGAAAAAGAGTTCCTGAAGCTGGAGCGGAGCACGTTCATGACGCTGGCCCGCACTGAAGGCACATTGGCCCGGATGGAGCACATGCTCGACACCGGTAAGCCGTTACGGAATTAGGAGACAGACCATGGCGACTTACTCAGCTCCATTAAGAGATATGCGTTTCGTCTATCACGAGCTCCTTGAGGGCGACGCACTGGCCAATATGCCCGCCTACGCAGACTTTACGTCCGATGTGGTGGATGCCGTGCTTGAAGAAGCGGGTAAATTTACATCCGAAGTGTTGTTTCCTCTGAACCTGAGCGGTGACACCGAAGGGTGCACCCTGGAAAATGGTGTGGTGCGCACACCTAAAGGATTCAAGGATGCCTATGATCAGTTCGCGCAAGGCGGCTGGACCGGCCTTGCGGCCGACCCAGACTTTGGCGGCCAAGGCGCGCCCGCGGCTCTGCACTTTCTGATTCAGGAAATGATCTGCTCTAGCAACATGGCCTTCGGCATGTATCCTGGCCTGACAGAAGGGGCCTATAACGCCATCAAGTTACACGGGTCCGACGCGCAAAAGGCGCTTTATCTGCCGAAGTTTGTAGAAGGGACCTGGGCCGGCACCATGTGTTTAACGGAGCCACAATGCGGCACCGACCTGGGTTTGATTCGCACTAAAGCCTATACGCAGGACGACGGCAGCTACAAAATCACCGGTACGAAAATATTCATCTCAGCGGGGGAGCATGATCTCACCGAAAACATCGTGCATCTGGTATTGGCGCGTTTGCCTGATGCTCCCGAAGGGACAAAAGGCATCAGTCTTTTTGTCGTGCCTAAGTTTTTACCCAAGGACGATGGCAGCGTCGGTGCGCGGAATGGCGTAACCTGTGGAGCCATCGAACACAAAATGGGCATTAAAGCCTCAGCTACCTGTGTGATTAATTTCGATGACGCGACAGGGTGGCTGGTCGGTCAGCCACACAAAGGCATGCGCGCCATGTTTACGATGATGAATGCGGCACGCTTGGGCGTGGGCATCCAAGGTCTTGGTTTGGGTGAAGTCGCGTATCAAGGCGCCCTAGAATACGCCAAAGAACGGCTGCAAGGGCGTGCGCTGAAGGGTGCTGCATCACCGGAAAAACCCGCTGACTCGATTTTGGTGCATCCGGATGTCCGCAAAAATTTACTCACCATGAAGGCTTTCAATGAAGGCATACGTGCCCTGGCCATTTGGACTGGTATTAACCTCGACATTGCCGACAAATCAGAAGACCCTGCAGAACGTCAACGGGCCGATGACTTGGTGCAGGTGCTGACGCCGATCATTAAGTCTTTCGGCACCGACAAAGGGTTTCTATCGGCCAACCTGGGCGTTCAGATTTACGGTGGCCATGGCTACATCCACGAACATGGCATGGAGCAGTTTGTCCGCGATGCCAGAATCACTCAGCTATATGAAGGCACCAACGGTATACAAGCGCTTGACTTGGTGGGCCGAAAAATGGGCACCCATTACGGACGCTACCTGCGCGCGTTCTTCCACCCAGTGCAAGAGTTCATTGAAGAAAATGCCGACGATGCTGATTTGCAACCTCTCATACTTGGACTGGCCAAAGCCTTTGGGCGTCTGCAACAAGCGACCGGTTTGATTGCTCAGAAAGGCTTGAGCAACCCGAATGAAGCAGCCGCGGCAGCGACAGATTACCTAAACCTGTTTGGTCATGTAGCCGTAGCGTTTATGTGGGCAAAATCTGCCAAACTGGCCTTCAGCAAAAAAGATGATGACCCGACAGGTTTTTATGCAGGAAAACTCAAAACAGCCCGTTTTTATTATGAGCGCGTGCTGCCGGAAACCTCTGGCCTGTTTGCCATGATTATGGCGGGTGGAGAGTCGATCATGGATGTGGAGGAAGATTTGTTTGGGGCGGGCGTTACAGCCTAAACCTACTTAAAATGAATCTTATTTTCCGCCTGTTTTGGATGAGGATGACGGCACATTGGCGCAGCACCTGCGCCATGCTTGAGGAGTCTCACTTAAGCTTCCGTGTGCTGCCGACAGACCTCGACGTCAATATGCATCTCACCAATTCCAGATACTTTAGTTTTATGGACTTGAGCCGCGTTGACCACATGATCCGCAATGGAGCCTGGAAACATATTCGTGCACGTAAGCTGATGCCTGTGCTGGCCTCTGGGTCCGTCAGGTTTCGGCGACCAGTTCCGCCTTTTACCCGCATTGATGTCACCACCCGTGTGGTGGGCGGTGACGAGAAATGGGTCTACCTGGAACATAAGATTCAAGCCGGTAAAACCGTCTATGCCGTGGCCATCCTTAAAGCCGCCTTCCTAGACGACAACGGCCGCGTGCCGATGCCGCTGCTGATGGAGATGTTTGGCCATCAGGGCAATCTACCGCCCATGACAGAAGCACTGATACACATACGTGATGCCGACGAGGCCGTCATGGAAATCGCGGCACCGAAAAACACTTCTCTCACCCACAAAAATGGGTGAAAGGCTCTCGCACCTTCAGCGAGCTTTGGTAGCACAGTTCTTTAGGCTCTCCTCCATCCGTGCCGCAAATCCGGCGTAATCGCAAAGACTTGAGTTGTTCAATTTCTCACGCAGTCCCGACCGATAAATTTGGAGGCGCCCTTTGTCCTTAGACAATTGGACAGCCGATTCAATGTACTCATTCGTCGTTCGCCCAATTAACTCGGGTGAGCCTATTGTGGTCATTAGACTTGCTCCAACACGAGCAGCATGCCGATCACCCAATTTTGTGATGAGCGGTACCCCCATCCATAATGCCTCGCAAGTTGTTGTGGTTCCATTGTAAGGAAAAGGATCCAGTGCGATATCAATTTGATTGTAATGAAGGAGGTGGTCGACCTGAGCATCAACGTAAGGAAGGTATATTATCCGCCCCTTTTGCACGCCCAGATTCTCAAACTTCTGGCTAATGATTGATTGTGTCTCTTCGCACATCAGAAGCCGATTTTTGAGAGCCAAGATCGAATGGGGGCTATCCCTTAAAATAGATGACCAAGCTCCAAAAACTTCATCATTCAACTTTGCAGGATGGTTAAAGCACCCGAACGTGCAGTAACCGTTGCTTAGTATAGGGGGCTCTATCGCAGGCTTTTGATCGTCAAGAGGCTTGTAAATTAGAAAGCTAGTAGGAAGTCGAACCAAGCTCTCAGGCGCCGCGGGATCAGACGTCGCTATCGGATCTGTAATGTAATCAACAAGTCGATAGTCAACTGCCTTTAACCCAGTTGTATTTGGATAGCCGAGCCAATTTACAATCACCGGAGCCGGTTTCTCACATATTACTCCTATGCGATTACCACCGGCATGGCCGTCTATATCAACAAGAATATCAAGATCGTCTTCTAAGATAATTTTAACTGCTTCAGCATCACCTAAAAGCGCAATATCTCGCCAGTACTCAGCCAAAGACTTCACAGACTCAGTTATACTGTCTCGTTTCGCGCTAGCGTTATAGCAGTATACTTCAACTTCACTGCTTGAGTGGTTTTCAAGAAGCGGTAGGAAAAAGTCCATACAAACATGGTGCCTAAAAGCTGCAGACAGGTAGCCAACCCGGATAGGTGACGTTTCGTCTCTGCTGCCGCCGCCGGCTAATAACTTTGATGGACGATAGAACCTCTCACCAAATGCGAGATGTTCAGCGGTGACTTCTTCCGGGCTGGCCGTGGGATGAGCAGTCATGAGCCATAGCAGCATGGACCAATATGCTGTGTTCTCTGGTTCTAGTTCCGTTGCGAACCGAACGCTAGATAGTCCCTCATCCCATGTCCCTTGTAGGCAATTGATGTACCCAATATTAAAATGAGCCTCAGCACAATTTTCATCAATCTCGATTGCTCGCAAGAAGATCGTTTTTGCTGCAGCTAGATGTCCCTGCGTTAGCTCTAGAGCTGCCAATCCACACAATGGCTCTGGATCAGAGTCGTCAACTTCAGCTGCGGCTTTGTAGTGTGAATAGGCAAGGTCAAATTCGTAAAGCTGCTGATAAGCATCGCCCTGTCTGAAATGCGCTTTCATATGGTTTTGATCAAGAGCTAGTACCTTCTGTAGCCATTTTACACCCTCTTGCGCACAGCCAAGCTCGAGGTGAATATTGCCGAGGTTAAATAGGGCGGGAATATAATGTGGGGACGTGGCAACCGCCTTCTCCAAAGCCACCATAGCCCCATCAAAATCCTTCAAGTGACCCCGCACAACACCCAGATTGCACCATAACTGCGCTGAGTGGGGTAACGTTTGCACCGCCAATTCAAGTAATGGACTGGCGGCCTCAAAGTCTTGCATGGCAAGGTGACAGTATCCCATAGGCAGGCTTACAGTCTGCATTCCCGCGACATCCGCCACATGCTCATACAACTTTAACGCTGAGATAAAATTTTGCTCAGCCATAAGCTGACCGGCTTGGGTTAATTTGCTGGCTAGTTGCGGTTTTAAGTCTGTCAAAACAAGCCTAGCAAATTAGGGGCACCTATAGTCTCCCAGTATTTGAGATTTGTTGCCGTATTGTCGAGTAAAGATTTAATTTGAGCTCAAGTCTTCACCCGCGAGGACACGGTCGATCAAGGTCAATGTTTCCTCAACACCATATAATGCGATGAACGAACCCATGCGCGGGCCTTCGTCTTGCCCAAGCAGTATCTGGTACAAGGCTTTGAACCAATCCCGCAGACTTGGGAAAGCCTCTTCGTTGGTTTTGCCAACCTGATAGACCATGTTTTGCAAATCTTCTTGTGACGCCCCTTGTCCCAACTCTTGCAGACCCGTTTTCAAAGCTTCCAGCGCACCGCGTTCCACCTCAGTTGGCGCGCGGTAGGTTTTTTGGGGCAGGACAAGATCGCGATAATAGGCGATGGCATAAGTCACCAGTTTATCAAGCAGTGGATCTGTTTCTGGGCTGGCATCTGGCGCATACCGGCTGATGTAGTGCCACAGAACAGCAGCATCTTCAGAATGGCAGACGCTGGCTAAGTTTAAGAGAATACCAAAGCTCAAACGGCCTTTTTCCTCAGGGGGGTTACCATTGTGGATATGCCATGCCGGGTTGTTAAGTTTGTCTTTCAACTCTTGATCCGGGAATGCCTTGAGATGCGAGAGATATTCGTCGACGGATTTTGGAATGGTATCGAAGTAGAGTCTCTTCGCCGTTGTGGGCTTTTGGTACATGAAGTTGGCAAGACTTTCGACGGGGGCGTACTTAAGCCACTCCTCGACCGACAGGCCATTGCCCTTGGACTTCGAAATCTTTTGGCCTTGGTCATCGAGAAACAACTCATAGGTCAAATTTTGTGGCGGCGGGCTGCCCAGGACGCGGCAAATCTTTCCAGACAAACGGACAGAGTCAATCAGGTCTTTGCCTGACATTTCATAGTCAACATCAAGGGCATACCAACGCATGGCCCAATCGCACTTCCATTGCAATTTACAGTGACCACCCGTGACCGGCACTTCTATTTTGGAGCCATCTTCGTCTTGATAAACGATCGTGCCGGCATCCACATTGCGCTCGATCACCGGCACCTGAAGAACCCGTCCTGTCTTTTTGCACACCGGCAGGAAGGGTGAATAGGTGGCGCGGCGATCAGGACCAAGCGTTGGCAAAACGACGTTGATGACTTTGTCGTACTCTTGCAGCACGCGCAACAGCGCAGCATCGAACTCGCCAGACCGATAGCTTTCCGTCGCACTCTTAAACTCATAATCGAACCCGAAAGAATCCAAGAAGCCCTTCAGGCGTTCATTATTATGATGACCAAAGCTTTCGTGCGTGCCAAAGGGGTCTGGAATGCTCGTCAGAGGCTTGCCAAGATGTTCCTCGACCATTTCCTTACTGGGGATGTTATCGGGCACTTTACGCAAACCATCCATATCATCAGAGAAGGCGAACAATCGGGTTGGCGTATCAGGCGACAGCACCTGAAAGGCATGTCGCACCATGGTGGTGCGCACGACTTCGGCGAAGGTTCCGATATGCGGCAATCCAGACGGGCCATAGCCGGTTTCAAACAGCACGTACCCCTTATCGCCCGCGCCATTCTTCAGCCGCCCATCAAGAAGGGCTTTGGCTTCTGAGAAGGGCCAGGCTTTGCTGTCGAGGGCTGTGGGAATGACGTTGCTCATGATCTTCGTCCAGGGTTTGAAAGCGGCGCACCCTATGGGCGCGGGATTAGAGGGTCAAGCCCTTGGCATCTCAGCCATCACTGGCTAGTTATATCACTGGATTGACCCGTACACCTGACGGTATACCAGATGAGCATCCATAATTCCCGCACTTGATTGGCTTATGCCCCACCCCTCACTCTTGACCTTTGCCAGACAAAGCCTTGACCGTCGACCGTAAAGTTCTTTTACCTGACGCGCCGGTTCTCGTAACCCGAGCGCGCGAGGGCGCGTTGACCTATCCAGATGGCGAGATAAAAGCGTTTTCGGCGTCTAACGCGAAAACCCTTGTGGAACCGCCGGTTATTCAATGCCACAGCCGCGCAACAGCCGCCCGGCTGGGACTCAAGCCCGTCCCCGGATTTGATGTGCTGGAGTTGTTTGCGTTTGTGAGACCAGCCGTCACATGCTTACCCACCGTGCGCGGCATCGCAGACGCAACCGGTGTGACGGTGCCACGGTCTATCGATGAAGATGGCGTTGCCATTGTAGAGGCGACTAAGGTTCTTCTGTCTGAGATCACGATGTGGTCAGATGGTAGCGTGCGTCACGCCAGAGCCATTGCTCATGTGCTTGAGCGCGCGGGCTGGTCCTGGGGCGCGAGTGTGCTGGCGGCAATTGGAGCCGATCCAGAGGGAGGTGGAATTGGCTTATCTCCGCTGCGGGTTTGGACACGGCTGCCCCCATTTGAAGACCTCGCCCCACCACCGCCGCCTGGCAACGATCCCGTCTCCCGCGAAGAAAGCCTTGAGAGACTGGCGGACGTGCTCGGCGATGATGCTGAGAAAAGAGAGTCTCAAGCCACTTATGCGGACATCATCACGCATGCTTTTAAAGCTAAACCGGCGCCAGATGAGCCAAATCTGGTTTTGGCTGAAGCGGGAACAGGGGTTGGCAAGACCCTTGGGTACCTGGCTCCGGCAAGTGTTTGGGCCGCCAAGAACGATGGGCCGGTTTGGGTCTCGACCTTTACCCGCAATCTGCAACGCCAACTCGATCAGGAACTGGACCGTGTTTACCCTGACCCAGAGCGCAAAGCAGCTCGGGTCGTCGTTCGCAAAGGGCGGGAAAACTATTTTTGTTTGTTGAATTTTGAAGAAGCTCTGAACCGCTCTGGCACCGATCCAAGCGCTGCAATTCCCCTCGCCCTGATTGCACGCTGGGTCGTCGCCACAAAATCTGGTGACATGGTGGGAGGAGACTTCCCCTCCTGGCTAGCGGATCTGTTTGGTACGGGTCGCGTTCTCTCACTCGCAGACCGTCGCGGGGAATGCATTTTTACGGCTTGCCCTCATTACAAAATTTGCTTCGTCGAAAAAACCGTTCGCAAAGCCCGCACCGCAGACATTGTTGTCGCCAATCATGCTTTGGTCATGGTCCAGGCGGCGATGGGAGGGCTGGATGATGGCACGCAACCCACACGTTACGTGTTTGATGAAGGACATCACTTGTTTGGGGCCGCAGATAGTGCATTTTCTGCGCACTTGAGTGCGGCTGAAACAGCAGATTTACGACGCTGGCTTATTGGCGCAGAAGCCGGTGGACGCCCGACACGGTCTCGCGGACTGAAACGTCGTATTGATGACTTGCTGTCTGAGTTGGAAACAGAAGGTGATGCCCTGCCAACGGCACTCGACGGTATTTTGCAGGGGGCGCGCTCCCTCCCTGCCCCCGGTTGGCTGACGCGCATAGAGGATGGCGCGCCGCGTGGACCCGCAGAAGAGTTTCTCAGTCTTGTCCGCACCCAGGTTTACACCCGCGACAATCCAGAGTCTCCTTACAGCCTGCAAACAGATGCGGTAGAACCTGTTGAGGGTTTACTGGACGCCTCTGCCAAGTTGGATGCTGCGCTGTACCGATTATTAGACCCGCTCAAGCTAATGGTTAAAACGCTAATCGCTCAACTTGACCGGCCAGCGGAAGAACTGGAGACCGCGAACCGGCTTAGAATTGAAGGTCTCTGCCGCAGCTTGGAGCGTCGGGCCGTGATTCCGCTCACAGCCTGGCGTGATATGATCAAAGCGCTCGCAAATGACACACCAGATGAATTTGTTGACTGGCTGGGTGTCGACCGTATTGAGGGTCGCGACATCGACATCGGGCTGCATCGTCACTGGGTCGACCCAACTTTGCCTTTTGCTAGAACGGTGTTGGACCCGGCGCAAGGCGTGGCGATTACCTCAGCCACCCTGCGGGATGGCACCGGAGATGACACGGCGGATTGGGAAAGTGCCGATCAGCAGGTTGGCGCCTTTCATCTGGCAAGCACGCCTGTACGTTCTGCGCTACCCTCACCGTTTGATTATGAAAACGCGACCCGCGTGTTCATTGTGACGGATGTGCGCAAAGACGCACTTGTGCAAGTGGCGAACGCGTATCGTGACTTATTTCTGGCTGCGGGCGGCGGCGGCCTTGGGTTATTCACGGCCATTTCCCGACTGCGCGCAACCTTTGACCAGATCGCGCCTGCCTTGGAAGCTGAGGGACTGCCGCTCTACGCGCAGCACATCGATGCTTTGCCCGCGGCAACCCTGGTGGATATTTTTCGCGCAGAGGAGCACGCCTGCCTTTTAGGAACCGACGCCATGCGTGACGGCGTTGATGTTCCAGGTAATGCGCTACGTCTGATGGTGTTTGATCGGGTGCCGTGGCCACGCCCTGATATTCTTCATCGGGCACGACGCAATGCATTTGGCGGACGTGTTTACGATGACAGGATCACACGCCTGCGATTGAAACAGGCCTTTGGACGTCTCATTCGCCGGGAGGGCGATCGCGGTGTCTTCGTGTTGCTCGATTCCATGATGCCATCACGGCTGTTGGGCGCGTTTCCTGAGGGGACACCGGTGCATCGTATAGGCTTGGCCGAAGCCGTTGCTGAAACCAAATTGTTTTTGGCGAACAGCTGATCAGTCGTCTGCGCGCGCCGTCATATCGATAAGTTGAGCAACCACGGGCGTTTTACCTAGCGGCGCTTTGTGACGCTCAAGTGCAAGACGTGCGCCTTGTTTATCCGCACAACTGCCGATCTGACCTTCTGGGGTTTTAAACCCTGAAATATCATCAATGGGAATGCGAATTGGCATAACGGGCCGGTGCTCACCCCAATTGGTTTCCCGCACAGAGTCTATGAATAAAAGGGTCCAGTGGTCGTCAAGGTCACGCCAAGTCAGCTGACCAAAATTATCATAAGAGAACCCAACAAGCTCATCGACTTCAGCCTGTTTTAACCCGCTGCCAAAAGCGCAGACACGCTCCCACGACCAGGGAGTCAGCAGTCTAGGATCTACGGTTTCAGTGCCCGCCATAAAAAGAAAGCGCAAGTTACGATGAAAGGCCAATTCATCACGGGATTCCAAGCCACCGGTGCGCTTGTATAGAAAATAGATTGAGGCTGGCCCCAGCGAGAGCAACAGAATCAACCCAACAACTTTGACAAAAGACTTAGATGGCATAAGCACGCTCCATTTCTACGCTTTGATATAGCTGCTCAACCAACATAGAAAAAGGGCCACGTCGTAAAACGCGGCCCTTTTCCGAAAGTAACTGACGGTGGGGGGATTACATTCCCATTCCCATGCCGCCCATGCCACCCATGTCGCCCATGCCGCCGCCTGGACCCATCGGAGGACCCGACTTCTCAGGAATTTCAGCAACCATGGCTTCCGTGGTGATCAAGAGACCTGCGATGGACGCTGCATCTTGCAGAGCAATACGCACGACCTTAGTCGGATCGATAATCCCGGCCTTAACCATGTCCACATACTTGCCCGACTGAGCATCAAAACCCATCGTTGGGGTTTTAGCTTCTTCGACCTTACCGGCAACAACCGCACCGTCTTCACCAGCATTTTGTGCAATCTGCTTCAACGGCACACGCAAGGCACGACGGATGATTTCAACACCGACTTTTTGATCATCGTTGTCGACAGAAAGTTTAATGAGTGCACTCGCCGAGCGGAGAAGCGCAACACCGCCACCTGGGACGATACCTTCTTCAACAGCTGCACGCGTGGCATGCAAAGCATCGTCAACGCGGTCTTTCTTCTCTTTCACTTCGACTTCGGTTGCACCGCCAACACGGATAACCGCAACACCACCAGCCAACTTGGCAAGACGCTCTTCGAGCTTCTCACGGTCGTAATCGGATGTTGTGTCTTGGATCTGACGACGGATTTGCTCGCAACGACCGTTAATATCGGCCTTCTTGCCCGCGCCATCGATGATGGTGGTTTCTTCTTTGGTGATTTCGATGTTCTTGGCTTGGCCGAGCATATCGAGTGTGACGTTCTCGAGCTTAATGCCAACATCTTCAGAAATGACCTGACCTTTGGTGAGAACGGCGATGTCTTCCAACATGGCCTTACGGCGATCACCAAAGCCAGGTGCCTTAACGGCAGCAACCTTGAGGCCGCCACGCAGGCGGTTAACCACCAGAGTGGCTAAAGCTTCGCCTTCGATGTCTTCAGCAATAATAACCAACGGACGTGAAGACTGAACCACAGCTTCGAGAACTGGCAGAAGAGGCTGCAGGGAAGAGAGCTTTTTCTCGTGGATCAGGACGTATGGGTTTTCATACTCACAGATCATCTTCTCAGAGTTGGTGATGAAGTACGGTGACAAGTAGCCACGATCGAACTGCATGCCTTCAACAACGTCCAGTTCCGTGTCCAAGCCTTTGGCTTCTTCAACGGTAATCACACCTTCTTTGCCAACTTTATCCATGGCTTCAGAAATGATTTGGCCTATGTCACTATCGCCGTTTGAGGAGATCGTGCCGACCTGGGCAATCTCTTGGCTGGTCTTCACTTTCTTGGATTGCTTAGTCAGGTTTTCGGTCACAGCTGCGACAGCTGCGTCGATACCACGCTTCAGATCCATTGGGTTCATGCCTGCTGCAACGGCTTTTACGCCTTCGCGAACGATGGCTTGAGCTAGAACAGTGGCTGTTGTTGTACCGTCACCGGCGAGGTCGTTGGTTTTGGAAGCAACTTCCTTCACCATCTGCGCGCCCATGTTTTCGAACTTATCTTCAAGCTCGATGTCTTTTGCAACGGTTACACCGTCTTTGGTGATGCGAGGTGCACCAAATGCTTTGTCGAGTACGACATTGCGGCCTTTAGGGCCGAGTGTCACCTTGACCGCGTTGGCCAAGATATCGACACCGCGCAACATACGGTCGCGGGCATCGGTGGAAAATTTGACGTCTTTCGCCATGATAATGCGTTTCCCTTAAATCTGGTGTTGAATCGCCGAGCGATGGACCTATTCGATAATGCCCATGATGTCGGATTCTTTCATGATCAACAGGTCATCCCCATCAACCTTGACTTCCGTTCCGGACCATTTTCCGAAAAGAATGCGGTCGCCCTTCTTAACGTCGAGCTTAACCACTTTTCCGTCTTCCCCACGTGCGCCTGCACCAACGGCAATTACTTTGCCTTCCATTGGTTTTTCTTGCGCAGTGTCAGGAATAATGATGCCCCCGGCAGATTTGGTATCTGAGTCGAGGCGCTTGACCAGCACTCGGTCGTGCAGCGGCCGAAATTTCATCTAAAACCTCCTTTTAGGTCTGTGGATTACGTCTTAACTATTTAAAAACAGGGGGTTAGACGATCCACTAGCACTCCCCCCTGATGAGTGCCAAGTAGATAAGATGCTATATGGCACGCGTCAAGGAGAAGCGCGTGAAAAATTTGTTGCTCAAGCAGCTCTCAAGTTAAAGGCCCAGCACATAAATAGCCCATTTTGTCCGCCAAGCGTGGGAGTCGCCGGATGATCTGGCACTAAAGAACGGGACTCTCGTTTGCGGAAAAGACAAAAAACAAGGAAGCCCCTGCCAGACTCGCGAGAGGTGACAGCGAGCCCTGTGTCCGGCAACATACGGTTAGAATGATCTCATATCTCAGATACTATTGGTTCCTGCTTCTCTCCAGCTTCTGGTTTAGGCCGAGCCTTATTGCCCTTTCCGCCCTGCCAGCCTCGGTGGCGGCGCTGGCCATGGACCAATCGATGATTATCCCGTGGCTAACAGACAGTGAGTTTCTGTTCAGATCAGGGATTGAGGGTGCCCGCCAGATTCTGACGGCAGTGATTGGGGCTTTAATCACGGTCACCAGCTTGGTGTTCTCTATGACTGTGGTTGCCGTATCAATTACAGCGAGCCAGCTCGGACCAAGGATTATTCAGCTTTTCACGAAAGGGCATATTACTCAGATTACGCTGGGGACACTGGTCGGAAACCTGATTTTTGCTTTTGTTGTTTTGCGGGCGATTAGCGGGCCAGGGACGGGTGAAGATTTAGCGCCGACCTTATCGCTGACGTTGGCAATTCTGGGCACCCTTTTTAACCTGGGCCTCCTCATTTACTTCCTGCACCACATGGCTCAAAAAATTGACGCCGACGCCGTGATCAGCACCGTGAGCGGAGAGCTTTCAGATACCATTAGCCGCGCGGTCGAGTCTGGTGTCTCCAAAACCCCGGCACAAGATTTTGATGAGGCCAGAGAAGAACTTGATCACTTCTCGCATGCCCACATCACACCTCTTTATGCCTCAACAACTGGATACATGGAAATCATTGAAACTGGCGAGCTGCTATCCCTGGCAGAAGACCAAAATATTATTGTTCATGTAACCGAGAAGCCCGGGCGGTTCATTATCAAAGGAACTCCGATTGGTAAAATTTATGGGCAAACACCTCTTGAAGACGATTTGGCATCAGACATTTTAAACACCGTTGTTATTGGGCAGCAAAGGACCATGGCGCAGGACATCGAATTTTCTATTGCGGCCATGGTCGAGATTGCACTTCGCGCCCTCTCGCCCGGTTTGAATGATCCATTCACAGCAATAACCTGCATAGACAGATTGGCTGCAGGAATGGCTGAGATGATGAGTCACGGTTTACCAAAAGCCGTCTTCAGAGGTGGGAGAGATGAGCTGCGACTCATCATTGCACCCGCTACATTTCAGGGCGTGTTTGATACCGCGTTTAACGGTATACGACAGGACTGCGCTGGCAAGATCTCGATTGTGACCCGAATTCTTGAAGTCCTTACCAATCTCGCCTATCTGGTCGAAAACAACGAGCAACAAGAAGCCGTTTTGGCGCACGCGGACAGAATAATGAACGCTGCAAAAGCGATCTCCTGCGATAACGCGGATCGCGTTGACTTGGATACGCGGATCGCGGCTCTGACCGCTCAGCTAAATAAAAGCGGACGCAAGACAGCTACATAAATTAGAACCAGATTAACCCTCGCGATCAGGCCCCATAAGGCCGTGAGCCGCGCGATGATCCCGATAAATGAAATACAAATTTCGAGAATAAATAATAATGCCGCCGAATTGGGCGATGATAAAAACCGGCTCTTGTATGTAGATGGCATAAAAGAATGTGATAATGCCGCCCAACAAACTGAGATACCAAAAGGCTAGCGGTATAACACTCTTGCCCAGTTTCTCGCTGGCCAACCACTGCACTAGAAACCGTGAGCCAAAAATGGCCTGGCCCAAAAGGCCAAGAACTTTAAAAATATTCATTGTGGCAAACCAGGTTATAAACCAGCTCATGACGAGTCCTTTTGTTCGATAATCGTTGGGCGTGTGTGGCGGGCAATAAGCCATGTCACACCTATCAAGTCGACGATACCAATCGCCAATCGCCGCCATAAACCATACTTTGAAATGCCGTTGAGACGGGGCCGGTGTGTGACAGGCACAGAGATTGCCCGGCCCCCGGCTCGGATGACGAGAGCGGGTAGGAACCGATGCAACGCATCAAAGCGCGGCAGTGATAAAAACAGCTCGCGGCTAAACAACTTCAAGCCGCATCCACTATCGGGCGTATGGTCTCCTAAAATCCAGCCACGAATATCGTTTGCCAGCCAAGATTGATAGCGACGCGCCAGACTATCGCGCCGCAAGCGCCGATGACCCACATAGATAAATTCGCCAGCGCTGTGTGGTTCTGTGGCAATTGCGGATTCACGCGCAGAAATTAATTTTTGAAAATCCCCCGGATCGTTCTGGCCATCCCCATCAAGGGTTATGATCCAATCAGCCTGCGCCCGCAGGATGCCTGTGATGAGAGATTGGCTTTGCCCAGTGGTTTTAATGTGATGGAATACCCTTAGTGTTGGAACCGATGCTTTCACAGCATCAAGTTCTTCTGCTGTTCCATCAGTAGATCCATCGTCTACGTAGATGATCTCGAACGACGGCTTTTCACTCAAAGCCGACATCGCCGCGACGACCTCCAATACCAGTGGTTTTATGTTGCCAGCTTCATTCAGAACCGGAACAACGACAGCATAGTCGGGTCGCTTGTGAGATGTTAGTGAGACTGACATGATATCCGTCGGTACAAGTGGGCCACATTATATCGTACTGATACACAGCCCTGATAAACCGTTAAACCCCCTTGCCGCAGAAGGTCTTCGCAAACATGACCTTGTTGCCGGGCCTTGGATCGCCTAAATCAACACTTAATACCGCCTCAAACTTACTCTGGACCGCAAATGACTGCTTTCTGCCCAACCGACCGAGACGCGCGCCACATTCGGCTTTGGTTGTTGATCTGCGCGGGGATGGTTTTTTTTATGGTTGTGTTGGGTGGGGCCACCCGGCTGACCGAGTCGGGCCTGTCGATGGTCGAATGGAAACCGCTGCATATTTTACCGCCCCTGAACGAGCAGGAGTGGGCGGAAGAGTTTGAAGCCTATATGCAGTATCCAGAATACCAGAAGGTCAATTCTTGGATGACGGTCGACGACTTTAAAGAAATCTTCTGGCTGGAGTATTCCCACCGTCTCTGGGGCCGTTTGATCGGCTTAGTGTTTGCCCTGCCCTTCTTCTGGTTCGTATACAAGAAGAAAGCCCGTGGCCACCTCACCCTCAAGTTGACTGGACTATTGGTCTTAGGCGGTGCGCAAGGCGTGCTTGGCTGGTTTATGGTCGCAAGCGGCCTCGTCGATCGACCCGACGTCAGTCAGTATCGTTTGGCAGCGCATCTTGGGCTCGCGTTCGTGGTTTATGGATTGCTGATCTGGGTGGCGCTTGGAATTAAAAGCGAAGACGAAGCGAAAAAGTTAACACCGCAAATTGTGACAGATGCTGCCACCGCGCGGTTGTCACTTGGTGCAGCCTTAGCCGTTCTCCTTGTTGTCATGTCGGGAGCATTCGTCGCAGGGCTCAATGCCGGACTAATTTACAATACATTTCCGCTTATGGATGGCCAGCTTGTGCCAGACGGCCTTTACGAGATGACGCCGTGGTACGCCAATTGGTTCGAGAACATCATGACGGTTCAGTTTAACCATCGCGTTCTCGCAATCGCGCTTGTCATACTTATCGCCTTCACGTGGTGGCGCCTGATCCGTGACGGGGCACAGGGCTTACAGAGAAAACTGGCCAACGCCTTTCTTGGCATGGCTGTGCTACAAGCTATACTTGGGATTAGTACGCTATTGCTCGTGGTGCCATTGTGGCTGGCATTACTGCATCAAACAGGGGCCTTGATCCTGTTTACATTGGGTGTGACCATTGCCCGCCTCACGCACCCCTCTACTGTGACTTCCGGAACCGTTACTTCCTCGCCATCATTAGACGCCGCTTAACGCTATACTGACTCACAGCGAAATAAGGATACCAAATCTCTCATGAGTGATCTTTCCGTTACTGACGATTTGTTTTTTACACGCACCGGTATTGATAAAAATTCTGTCGAAAAAACTGTGAGCGACACGCTAAGCGGCTGTGATGATGGCGAGCTTTTCTTCGAGTACAGCCAATCGGAAAGCATGAGCTTTGACGATGGACGTATTCGCTCGGCCGCGTTTGATACTGCGCAAGGTTTTGGATTGCGGGCGCTTGTGGGTGAAACCACAGGCTTTGCCCATTCGACGACCATGACCGAAGCTGCCATTGCGCGGGCCGCTGAAACAGTCGCTGCGGTAAAAGCAGGACATGGTGGTACACTGGCAGATCCGCCAGTAGGCACCAATCGCGCGCTCTATACGGATGAAAACCCGCTACCGCTGATTCCTTATGAAACCAAGGTCAAAACCCTTGAAGCTATTGATACCTACGCGCGCAGCAAGAACACTAAAATCAAACAAGTGTCTGCCTCCTTGTCCGCCTCCTGGCAGGCGGTTCAGATCATGCGCGTAGGCGGATTATCGGTTGGCGACATTCGCCCACTGGTGCGCCTTAATGTCTCAATCGTCGTTGGCGAGGGAGACCGGATGGAGATGGGGTCTTTCGGCACCGGCGGTCGCGTTGGCTACGACCGCTTCCTGGAAGAGAGCACATGGATGGGCGCCGTCGATGAAGCCCTCCGTCAGGCCCTGGTAAATTTGGAGAGCGTGGACTCGCCCGGCGGCGAAATGCCTGTCGTCCTTGGCCCCGGCTGGCCCGGCGTACTATTACATGAAGCCGTTGGGCATGGCCTTGAAGGGGACTTTAACCGCAAGAAAACATCTGCCTTTTATGATTTGATCGGCAAACAAGTGGCCGCTAAAGGCGTAACCGTCATCGACGACGGCACCATGCAAGACCGCCGCGGCTCCTTAACAATTGACGATGAAGGCACGCCGACATCGCAAACGACTCTGATCGAAGATGGTATTCTGGTTGGCTTTTTACAGGACCGCCTGAACGCCCGACTAATGGGAGTTCAGCCCACCGGGAATGGACGCAGGCAATCGCACGCTCACCATCCCATGCCACGCATGACCAACACCTACATGGCCAACGGCGCGCATGATCCGCAAGAGATTATTAAATCCGTCGATAAAGGTCTCTACGCGGTCAACTTTGGCGGCGGACAAGTGGATATCACGTCCGGTAAGTTCGTGTTCTCCGCGACAGAAGCCTACATGATTGAGAATGGCAAAATTGGCGCGCCGGTTAAAGGCGCAACCCTGATCGGTAACGGCCCTGACTGCCTGACCAAAGTCTCGATGATTGGCAACGACATGATGCTGGACCCCGGCATTGGCACCTGCGGCAAAGACGGCCAAGGCGTGCCGGTGGGGGTTGGACAACCAACACTGAAACTGGACGTGCTGACGGTTGGTGGAACCGCTGTTTAAACCTGTTACTGGCCTAATATTGCAGCCTTAAACCTTGGGTCATCTAGGTTAGCGAGTTTACATCGCGCACTGGCCCATTCCGTCGTAAAGCCAACGCGGTTGCTGGTCGGCTCTGCCCAGGCGAATCCCAGGACATCTTCGTCCTTGTAATTTCCGGGCGCACCATCGTGCAATGTCAGCCGCATAAGGTCGACATAATTGCGGCCCGAGTTAGAGGGCCACAACGAGGTTAGAAACTCAACATGCAGCTTACGCGGCTCGGGCTCAGTCGTTTCGAACGTGAACACATCTCCACGGTTATGCATGAAAAACGGGTTGAACACCTGCGACGTGCCGTCGGGATAGCGGATTGAGGTAAAGCATTCGTATCGCTGCGCCTTGGACATACGAAGATGCGTGCGATCTTCACGCCCCGCAAACAACGTTCCGTCTGCCAGAGTGCCGTTGTCGTAAATCCAGAGCTGATCCGGATTCAAAATCCATTCGGCGTCCCATGTCATTTCCTGGCCGGATCGCTTTGAAATCATTGTGCATTGACCATGATCACCCAAAAGCCCGCGGAGTTGCTGGCCATGACGCCGCCAATTGAATGTACAGTTTCCGCCAAAATCTGGATCTGGCTCAATGCTCGACCACATCTCAGGATGGAGGTGAGCATCAACATAATTCTCGGGGTCTTTGATACGTCGTCCTGATATAGCGACGGTGCGTTTTTCTTCATCAATCGAAATCAAGAAAACCTGCTGCTGGCCCGGAAAAATTGTGCCGTCGTCGCCATCCAAACGAATTTGTGTATAGATCACATGTTCACCGAGATGAGGCGCTTCTATTTCTGCGAAGACACGATGATAAATCTCGTGCTCTCCATCGGGCGGTGCGCCGAGTGCTCGCTCCAGATAAACCTGTGGAATAGAAGTATACTCGCCAGGGAGCCAAGCCATCAGATCCTCAAGGACCTTAGCCAACTCTGGTTTTGAATTTGTGGCAAAAGCAGGCGCCGCAAACACCAGCGCTATAACAGCCATGATTACGTTACGCATAACAACCCTCCCCTGACGATCAAATAAGCCTAGAACGAAGAGGGAGAAAGAGAAAGTCTCAAGTTGGCAAACCTAAAGACTGGATTGACCGCGCAAGTGGCGCACCACCTGCTCTGCTAAGAAGACCCCCATCCGCGGGTCGCCGCTGATCGGCTGCCACATGGCCCAAGTGCCCGTATATTGCGACTGCACAGGCGCGACATCACGCGGTAGACCTTTGGCCGCATCATATCCGAGATGGCCGTAAGCTGAGAGATCGTAAACCAAATGAGGGTCAGTATCCTGCATCGCTTGATCTATGGGGGTTTGACGTAACGGCGGATAGGGCTGCCCGGTGCCACACCCCCCCATTTCGAAACAACATGGTTCCGTGCGTTCTGCTGTGATCGGTGCGCCAACCGGACGACACATGGTTTCGGCCTGACGGCCCCAGTAATCAGCAAAGGGATGACCGTGATTAGGGTAGCGCGCGAAATCACCCGCTTCAGCAAACAACCATGTTTGCGTACCGATTTCTTTGCCAATTTGATTTGGCACTTCGACTAGGGTCAAAACAGAGTCAATAACCACCTGGGTAAACACAACAACGATATGTTTAGCTCCGCGATTTTTGAGGTACTCAAGACCTTCCCAATAAAAATATTTTTGGTCGCCTGCGGGCGGCATTTTATCGGTTTCATAGAGCCACCGATGTCCAAGATTTTCGGCCCTCATCTCGCGGGAGCGCTCCAGGTTTGATTGCACCCGTCCACCCAGTTTGATATTGGGATTTTCAACTCGCAAGCCCATCCAGGATGCAATGATGTTCTCCGGATCAATTTCAGGATGGGCGCTTAAAATAGATTTTTTGAGTTGGGCGTTGAGATTAACCGTGTCGTTGACTTTAGGGTCATACACTTCATTGCCATCCCGAATAGAATGATTGAGCAGTAAAACAGCCGTGTCTTTCTCAGAAACATTCGGGTTAAACCGCTGCTCAATGCCTTTGAGGTATAGATTTGCAAAGGCCGGATCCTCGGTGACCGGCGCGGGGCGCCCCTCTAGAGGAACGACGCTATCTTTCTCAGGCGGACCGAGACTGCGTGTCCAGTTTGCAGGCTCAACCGGATAGGAGTCCCGCATAAGATCAGTTGGGTCATTGACCCAGCTCACATTCACATTTGTGTTGTGCTTGGCATTGTGGCGGGCAACCACTTCGCGTGTGACGCGCACCACATCATAACTTTTCCAGAACCTAACTCCTGCCGTCGTCATATCGATCATAACGATGGCATCAACCCCTTGCGCCAACAGACGCTCTGCCGGGCCAGCCACGTTATAGCGCTCTGGATCGCAGCCTTCCCACGGACCACGGTCATCCGTGCTGCCGCAATAGGTCAGTCGCGTACCGCCCTCGACTTGTGGTTCATACAGCCGCCGGGGATCAGGCAGATATTTAGTTTGCTCAACCGGGCCAATCCACTGTGCTTTATCAACAATGAAGGTGACGCCCAATTCAGACTCACGCTGTTTTAGAGCCGTTGCCAGATCAGACATCTGTTTTGATGCCTGGCGCTCACTGGGATCTTCACCAATCCGCGCATCGCCGAACTCATATTTATCCAATTGTGAGGCGACATTGCTGTAGCTTTGACCATCACCAAAAGACGCCACAGTTGGCCACGCCTGCGCGTTCCAAATGACTCGCTGATAAATCGCCGAATGTGGATCGTAAGCAAAAATCTGCATCGAACTGTCCCACAGGGCTTCGATGTCTGTAGACGTTGTTCCGCCGTGCACCACAAACAGCACACCGACTTTACGGCTATCTGCCTGCACCACAGGGGACAGGCACGTCAAAAACAGAAGCACTGCAAAACAGGTTTGGAGCCACTTCTCCACAGCTTGAATACGCACGACCAAATGCTCCTAAACAGAAATATTGTATACAATAATTTATATTAATCGGCACTTAGGTCAAATAATTAGCGATTATCTGGATATTCTGTATACGATTTAGGTCAGACGTCTATTTAATAACCGCTGTGTTGAGCTGAAACACCTCGACAATGTTTCCGTTGGGATCGAACAGCATCATATTGCGCGACAAGCCTGTTCCAGAGGCTTTAACATCAAACAGGATTTCATGCCCTGCCGCCTTAGCGCGCTTGGCAATTTCATCAATATTACTGACCCGGTGCGGCAATATGGTCGAGCCTTGGCGGCCACGATGATTTTCAACCTCATTCGCGCAAGCCGGATCATCGGCGTCAACGATGCCCATGAAGGCGATATTGCCGCCGACCACTTGACCGCCGGGATACACACCAGAGCCGCCCATAACGACAAAGCGGACTTTGCCGCCATCGGCGACATCAATGTATTTCTGAATACCAGATCCCTCGAACGTGACATCTTCGATAATCTCTTGGCCCATAACATCACGGTAAAACGTGATCGACTCCTCGACCTTGCACGTCACGGCTACGGAGCGAAGGAGTAAGCTTTGATGATTTGTCTCTTCTGCACCGGCAGTGCCTGAGACCGCCATGCCAACAACAATCAACGCAGCTTTAGAATTGAAGTGCCTGATCATTTGAATCCTCCCCGGATTACTTCTGTGACTTGATTCCATGATGTTGGAACTCACCGGCCATGCGGCCACCGTCGACACAGACAGCCGCACCCGTGACGTGGCGTGAAGCATCTGAAAGCAAAAAAGCAACGGCTGTTCCGATATCGCGCGGGTGTCCAAGGCGACCGAGGGGTGTTGTATCGATATTGAATTGCACAAATTTCTGCGCGCCTTCTTCTCCAAAGAGCGAAATCGCGCCAGGTGAAGGCTTATCTCCGCCTTCAAAGAGAACACCAGGATGAACCGCGTTCACCCGAATACCATATTTCCGACCTTCGATCGCAGCCGCCCGAGCCAGATGCGTCGTCCCAGCCTTGGCCATACCATAACCGGTGGAATTCGGTGATCCGCGCAAAGCATTCAAAGCCGAGATGTTAACGATGGACCCACCAGTATTTTTCATAACGCGGAAGGCGTGTTGGGTGCCAAGAAACATACCATCCACATTGACCGAAAGCAGAAACTCAAGATCGTCTAAGGAGAGTTGATCCATAGGCTTAAGACGGGACACGCCAGAATTATTAACGAGACCATCAAGCTTGCCATGTTTCTCCATCACGGTATTTATGACTCTCTGCCAACCTTCTTCACTGGTCACATCGTGCGGAAGATATTGAGCCCTGAGCTCTTCAGCCTCTAGGCGCTGATCTGTCTCTGCCGCGCCCTCAGCATTACGGCCGGAATAAACGACAGTTGCGCCCTGCGCCGCCATGACAAGAGTCGTCCAACGCCCCAGACCAGAGGTGCCGCCGGTGATTAAAATCACCTTACCTACCAATTGGCTCGAATGAGTCACTGCATTCATGTGGCGAGAAATCCATCATCGACAGCCAAGTCCATACCACTCATATAGACCGCACCATCGGTTGAGAAGAACAACACAGCATCAGCGATGGCCTCAGGTGGAATAACCTGTGAGTCTGGTCTGTAGTGAAGTGGCGGCTGACCATCGACATCACCAACTAAGACCGAATTAATCACAATGCCGTCTTTCGCTTTCGCGCATTCCAACGCTGCGGACTTTGCCGAAAACAAAATACCTGCGCTTGCTGTGCATGCTGCAACAGCGCCTTCCTTGGCAGCGCGCGCTACGGCAGGGAGAATGTGGACGATGGCTCCAGTCGAGCCCGTCGAGCGCATCGCAAGCACGCCCCGATTTTGCGCAAGAAACGCTGGAATGACCATTGCTCGATGGGCTTTTTTAAAATCAGCGTACACAATAGAATTTATAAATTCAGAAGGGTGAGCAACCGTAGGAATAACCAAAACATCTAACCCGCCGAGTTGGTCTATACAGTCACGAAACGCATTATCCCAGGAGTCCTGATCACCCGGCGTCACATTCACAACAAGGGCAGCATCGCAGATGCCCGCCGCACACACCTGGGCACCCGCCTGCGTCAACGCCGCAACACATGCCTTGCCTACGGCAGTTTCCGCATTGGCCACAAAGGCCACTTTGTCAGAGAGATTAATCATACCAGAACTTTAAGCAGGTCTGCGCCCGGGGGCAATCCGACCGCATGTTGATCACGTCTCCACTAAGCCCCTGGTCAAATCTCCCAAGCTCCCTAAACCTTGGGGCATCAATTTGAAAAGGAATTAGAAATGTCGATTTTGTCTGGACCTATACTGTCGCGGCGGGGATTCAACCTCGGTTTAGGCGGAGTCGCAGCGACAGCTCTGGCGACTGAAAGCCATCAAAGCCACGCCGCTAGTGTATCTGCTTTGCATGCGAACCCAGCTGATGAGCTGCGAAATTATATGAGAATCCAAGGTGACCTGAGCGGAAAGCCGGCACCGAATGCCTGGCGCGGTTACTACATTGCTGTGCCACCGGATGAAAATCCAAGAATCGTTTTCGACTGCGAAAGTTGTGAAACTAAAAAAGTGATCCAGCTCGACGATGGACGCTATGAGGTGTGGTCAAAGGTCATGACCATCTTTAAAGACCCGGAGACTGGCGAAATTCTGAATGGGAAAATGTTTCGCAATCCATGGACCGGGGAAGAAAACCTTGTCGCTCCCAATATCATCGGATCACGCAGCTTGTACTATGTGGGTGATGACGGACGCGTCACAAGCGCACAATTTGCACGTGATACTAATGCTGCCAAAGGTGAAAACTGGAGTGCAGAAATTGACCCCAACATGGTCAGCGCGCTGACATTGGATTGGGCGATTATGGGCGATAACGTACAAATGGTCGGGCAGCGCAAGTATCCAGAGGTGCGCCCAATTCCCCTCGCTGAATATGGAACGACCACTGTTCCGCTGAAACAATTGCAAGACCGCTCACTGGAGCGCGTGGATTCTATTTTTGGGATTGTCTTCCTTGCCCCGTGGCAAGGCTTTCTGAAAATGGGTGATCGTCCCGGACATTCAGTATGGCACTGCGTGGGCAGCAAGATGAAAAGCTTCGATGACCTCTCACCTGGATATCTTGACCAAGCAGAGCAGTATATTCCTGATGTCTTGGCGTGGGGGGACGCATGAGAAGAATTACCTTCTCACTTTTTCTCGCAGGGGTCTTTTTCATGCACACCGGCATCGTAGGTGCTGGAGATTTAGACCGAGAAGTCAGTAACGCCTCAAAATATGGCTTCAACGAGGACCGCTTAGATGTCTTACATCAAGGTATGGCGCGGCTCGTTGAAGACCAAAAGCGGATCGGCTTTGTATATGCCGTCGCGCGTGACGGCAAACTGATTACGAAGCGTGCCGTTGGCTGGCAGGACCGCGAGAACCAAATCCCTATGGCGGATGACACGATCTTTCGTGTCTTCTCTTTAACCAAACCCATCACAACCGTTGCCGCGCTTCGGCTCATGGAGCAAGGGCGTATTGACCTCGCCGACCCCGTAGAGAAATATATCCCCGCATTCGTCAGTCCCGTTGTACTGACAGGGTTTGCCGAGGATGGCACACCACTTACGGAGCCCGCACAAGACTCGATCCGTCTGGTCCACCTCGTCACGCACACGGCCGGGCTCGGATACGCCTTTGATTATCCCAAAGCTCTCAAAGTCGATCGTGAACAGGTTATGGGTCTGAACGTTCCCATGGCAGAAGGATTAAATTACCTAGCTTCAATCCCGCTCTTGTTTCACCCCGGGACAGATTGGGAGTATGGCCTGAACATAGATGTGCTTGGTCATGTGATTGAATTGGTGACTGGAAAACCTTTAGACGCTGCAGTTAAAGATTTGGTGCTCGATCCGCTGGCAATGACAGACACGGGGTTCTTCGTCCCCCCTGAAAAGCGCTCTCGCTTGGTGGAAGGATACGACCTGGGCACAGCCGGAGAGCTATTACGCGGCACTGATAGGCTGCCTAAGTCCGGCGATTACTTAAACGCAGACGCCACCATGCATTCAGGCGGTGGTGGCCTAACCTCCACCGTCAGCGACATGCTGCGGTTTACACAGATGCTGCTGAACAAGGGAACATTAGAGGGTACCCAACTGCTTTCTCCAGCCACAGTAGACATGATGACCAGCCGTCAGGTACCTGCTGAAATCGCCCCGATTCGCGACAAATACCCAACCGGGTCGGATATGTGGCGTATTTTTTCAGGCTACACTTATGGCTGGGGTCTAAACGTGTTGGATGACCCGACAGCCGCAATGCGCCCAGCCACTGCGGAATCTTTCATGAAGGACGGCCTGGCAGATATCTATTTCCTCGGTGATCGGGACAATCGACTGGCTATAATTATGTTCACTCAGTACCGTATTAATCTAACAGATCAGGTGCCCGAATCCGTTTGGGACACCTTTCAAACATTGGCCTATCAAGCGCTAAGCGAGTGAGCGGACCACGCACAAACACAACAGGGAGACACACAATGGCAGACCCGTGGGATATCGTTATCGTGGGCGCAGGTACAACCGGCATTCCTGCAGCCATCAAAGCCTCTGAGCGCGGTGCAAAAGTCTTAGTGGTGGACGTAGCCGACAAAGTGGGCGGAACACTCCACCTGTCATCCGGCTCCATGAGTGCAGCCGGTTCAAAACTGCAGAAATCCAAAGGCATAGATGACTCACCACAAAAACATTTTGATGAATCCATCGACATCAACCATGGCACCGGTGAATATGACAAGATGCGGCTATGGCAGGACAATTCAGGTGAGACGCTGGATTGGTTGATGTCTCTTGGCCTGGAATTCCCGGAAAGCAATCCGGTCATTGGCCAGGGCCATGAACCTTACAAAACAGCGCGACTAACAACACCAGTCAACGCTGGTCGGGCCTATATTGCTGTTCTAGAATCAGCCTTTCAAAAGGCAATCGATACCGGCAACGTCGAGCTACGTCTTAAAACCCGCATGACTGATCTGATTGTTGAAACCGATGGCTCTGTCGGTGGCATCGTCGTTCAAAACGAAAGCGGCAAAAGTGAGAAAATTCACGCATCAACCACGCTTCTGGCGTGTGGTGGATACGCCAATAACGACGAGCTCTGGAAAGAATTCCATGGGCGACCAAAACGGGTTTACACCTACGAGCACTCTAAAGGTGACGGCATTCAGCAGGCCCGTAAATTAGGCGCTAAAGTACAGTTGGCTGACAATCTCATTATGACCTTCGGTGGCACGATCGATATCGACAACCCCGACGATTACTGGATTCACACGGCCACGGTCCCAATGATGCGGGCGCCTTGGGAAATCATGGTGAACAATACGGGTCGGCGGTTCTTTAACGAGGAATCAACCAGCCAGGACTTCCGCGAACGAACCATCATGAATCAACCGGACTGGAGTTGTTGGGTGATTTATGACGAAGGCATTCGGGAACAAGCTCCTCCGCTCTTCATGAAATGGGATGCCGAGAAGATCGAACGCGCCTTTTCCACTCACCCCGACTTCTGCCGCGCTGACACCATTGAAGGTTTGGCGAAGGAATGCGGCCTGCCCGCAGACAACCTAAAAACAACTGTTGAGCAATTTAATAAAGGTCGCGTCGTAAACTCTGATGCCTGGCGTCGCCAGCACACACCCGCCCCCATTGAAAAAGCTCCGTTCTATGCCATACGCCACTATGCTCTATCAGTGGTCAGTTTTGGCGGCATAGCCTGCGATAACGAACTGCGCATTCTGGATGGAAAAGGCAGACCGATCCCAAATCTCTATGCCGGCGGTGAAATGCTGGGCATGGGTATTTGGGGCAATGCATACTTGGGCGGCTCCAGTGTCGGTGGCTGCCTGACCATGGGTCGCTTACTCGGCGAAAAATTCCTGACCTGGGAAACCGCAGCCGCTGCGGCTGCAGAGTAACCGCTGAACACGGCAGCCCTTTGATTAGGGCTGCCCGTTCGTAGTGAAGCGCTCAAAAAACGAAGGCCCCTCGTCCAACTCAGGGGATTGATCAAACAACGGTGTGTAAGCGCGCGCGCGCTCCAGGTAATCAGCATCGCAGTCTTCGACGCGATCCAGCTTCACGGCGTCGTAATGCCAAATGGCATGACCGGGCAGAATTCCAAGCTCTTGATAAGGTGCCCGCGTGCCGGAGAAAATGTTCCATCCCGCTGAACGATAGTGTGCATCTGTTACATCCGGGTCCAGAACTTCTTTGGCACTGGCAAAAAACGACACAGATTCTAAAGAAGGTTGGGGAATCATCGGCGGGAAGTTAGACGACCGTTGCATGCGGATATCATCTCCATCCATTGTCCAGTTCAACTGCAACTCTTCATCGGGATAAAGGTCGGGAAAGGCCGTCTTCATGCTACCGTAATAGTGGCCCGTTGGTGTGAACAGCTCGCCTTCTTTGTGACGAATATAACTCGGCATGAGTTGAACCTCTTTACCGTTGAACGGACTCACAAACGTATCAATAAACTGATCTGTCTCAAGATCGGTAAAGAACGACAGCACGGAGGGAAAGCGCACCCAACTGTGGTCGCCGATCTGCCGCCACCATGCGGACTCGCTGTTGCGGAACCCATAAAGCGGCACGATCGCGTCAGGCAAAACAGCCATAACTATACCACGTGTTTTTTTGACGACCCGTCCGCCATCCGTACGTCCGAGTATTTTGACATACGCCTCATTTTGCTTGGCGGGATCGGTCGGCAAAGCCGATGCGGCAAAAGACGGCAGTGGCGTTGCAGCGAAGGCACAGCCTGAGACAATGACTCCGCGACGTGAGACTGTTAGATCAGTTTTCATTTGAAACGCCCTCTGCATTAAAGCCCAAATCCCGCAATATGATATTGGGAACAACACCGTCATCCCAGTCACGTGCCGGCATGCCAGTACGCACAATCACAAGGTCGGCTGACGGAATGATGTAGACACGTTGACCGCCACCGCCATCAAAAAACACCACATCATCCACATGAAAAGGCTCAGCCTGCTTCATGCCAAAGGGTGTATTGGAGTTGTACATTCGCTCTGCCACATATGGGCTGCCGATCCACAAGTGGAGTCCGTACTTTGGATTATTGGCAGATGGTGTGCGCATTTGCTTAACCCAATCTGAAGGAATGATTTGTTGTCCGTCAAAGCGGCCCTCATCCTTCAGAGCTAATCCGATCCGCAACCAGTCACGTGGTCGCGCCTGAAAAAAAGAATAGGCCTTTGGCATACCACCGGAACGGTCCAGCCAAAGCGTTGCATCTTTCGATCCTAAAGGTTGCCAGAGTTTTTCCGACACATAGTCAGCATAGGGTTTACCGACAGATCGCTCAAGGATCAGCATGAGCAATTGCGAGTTTACGCTGTTGTAAGTAAACTCTGAACCAGGCGCGACAGTCACACCAAAACGCAAGACCGCCTCTTCCATACTGGGGCCGATGAATAGACGCAGCGCTTTTCCATAAGGATTTTGCATCAACTTGAAACTAAATCTGTAGTGTTCCAACCCACTTGCCATTTGCATCACGTGGCGGACCGTCAGGGTTTGACGATCTGTACCGTCCCATTCCGGCACGTACTTCGTGACCGGATCGTCTAACGACGCAATAAATCCGTCTTCAACAGCAAACCCGACCATTATGCCCGTGACTGATTTGGCCATGGAGTACGTCTCTGTCACATCATCAGGACCAAAGTCTCTCCAGTAGGTTTCGAACTGAATTTGTCCTTTGTGATGAACAAGGAGCGAAAAAGAATCGTGTTGCTCTGCATAAGTGACCAACTCTGCAATAGCTGAGTCGGACAAGGTGCGATCGTAAGGCTGCGCAAATGGAAGTTCTTGCTCAAACTTGCCTTTAACTTTCGCTGTGGGCGCAATCCACTGTGGGTAACTGAGCGCTGTTTGAGAGCCGATGGAAAGAAACCGTGTCCAAAACGTCCAATCCAGGGCGACGCTAACGGCACCGACTCCAAGCAAAGCGATCAGGGCAATCAGAACGGTTCTCATTGCGGCAGCTCCGTCTCATCCCGCAATTCTTGCAGGCTATGCAAAATCGTGTTGGGAAGAAACGCATTGTCCCATTCAGGCTGCCCCGCAGGCGGACGAAAGCCCGTGCGAACAATCACTAATTCTTCGGACGGAACGATGTAAACCATGCGTCCTTCTGCCCCATCAAACATGAAAATGTCATCCGCCAAGAAGGGCTCTGAGTTGTAAACACCAGGTTTCGGTACTTGGTTAATTGGAGAGTCAGGGCGGTGGTATAGGCGGCGCTCTACATATGGCATCCCAAGCCAAACCATTAAACCGAAGTGCTGGTTGTTCGGCGACGGTTCAAGCATCTCTGACAACCAGCCCTCTGGTAGCAATTTCTGCCCGTTCCACATGCCATTGTTCAGAACCAACACACCAAATCGGAGCCACGTTTCCGGCGGCAGCATTAAGCAACAGCCGCCGTGGGGCATGCCGCCCTCACGATTGACCCAAATAAAACCGCCCGCAGCGTCCAATGGCTTAACAAGCGCCTCGGAGAAATACTCAGCATAACGCTTGCCCGTTGCCCCCTGAATAATGTGGGGCATCACATCAGCGGTCGTATCGCTGTAGTCGTAGTCTGTGCCCGGCTCAAATGACATGGGGATTTCTTCGAGCAATACCTCGTCCCAGTAGGGATCAAGATACCGCCTCGAACTGAGGCCAAATGGAGCGGAGTCCCGAATCCCAAACCAGCGCAACCCACTGGACATCTGCAAGACATTACGGACGGTGATTTTACCCTGCTCTTTATCACGCCAGGCCGGAATATATTTCCCAACCGGATCATCAAGTGAGTCAATATAGCCATCCGCAATGGCTCGGGCGATCAGCAATCCGCCTGCCATTTTGTGCATGCTACGAGAATTCACGACATCAGACTCATCAAGACCAAGCCAATACTCGGCATGCTGCAAAGCACCGCGATGCCAGATCAGAAGACTCTCTGATTGATTGGATTCTGCGTAGTTACTCGCAGACGTGATCGCTGCCTGCGGGATGGTACGTTGGTCTTCCGGCACCACTTCAAAGAACCCTGTGTGTGCACCAACAATCCTGTCGGTCGGCTGATACCACGTATAGCCGTTCACTTGGTTCGGTGCGCTGCTGGTAAAATGCCGATAAATCAAGATACCATTTGACCCGACAATAGCTACGCCAGCCAAAATGATAACGCCCCCTAGCGCAAGCAGTCCTTTTTTCATCTTTAGGATCTCTTTCTGTTAACTAGTCAGTTCGTAGTGGAGGTGAACGCCGACGTGCCAGCTCTGTTGAAACCAAAGCAACACCCACACACACGACGCCGCCCCAACACATAGTTTGCAAGGTCACACTTCGGTCTATCAACCAGCCAGTTAACACCATGACAGCGGAGGCAACTGAGACATTCAGAAAAATGTTAAAGGATCTGATCGCGCCCATGTGCTGCGTTCCGTAAAGCTCCGCCCAAACCGTCACAAACACCACCAGACTTAGCCCGAACGTTAACCCTGTCAACGCCATGAGCAAAGGAATGATAAGCGGAGAGTCTAGAAACGCCAGCAGCATGAGCGCTGGAATCAATGGCCAAAGAAAGAAGCCAATGAGACGTTGAGAACCAATGCGATCAATCAATGCGCCACCAGCGAAACCTGCAAGCAGCGAAACGCCCGAGTATACAGCATAGCCACTGGCAAATGCCGTTAAACTCCAGCTCTTCATCTCAACTAAGTACAATTGATGAAACTGGATAGAGAACACAACCGAGGGCACGGCCAGCATGGCCGGTTGCAGTAACCAAAACCGGCTATCTTTAAAAACTTCTGCAAGAGTCCATTGATGAATTTTCGAGCCTGCAGAACCATCCGCCAGACTGGCCAACTTTTCTTCATAGACCAGGTGGCGCTTACCGTGTCCCCACAACTGCACCATCGTGATAGGTAAAATCACCAACAGCACAACCCAGCCAGTCAAAGACCAAGCGTCCCTCCAGCCAAACGTCAACAGCAACCAAGCACCGACGAGTGGGAAAATCGCGTAGCCAAGTGCATACCCTGTATTGGCAACCGCGGCTGCTTTTCCTCGATCATCATCGAAGTAACGCGCCATACTGACTTGTGCGCAGACACCCCATAAGCCTTGGGCAGAGAACCTTACAGCCAGCACAGCGAAGAAAAAGGCTGTGACTGTTGTCGCCGCCGCAAACAGCCAACACCCAATCGCCACCAATACCGTTGTCGCAGCCGTAAACCATCTGAGATCAACACGATCAAGCAATCGTCCTGTACCAAGTAAACCAACGGAGCCAAGAATAGTTGCCGTGCCGTAAAGGGCGGCGAGTTCGCCATGCGTTAAAGAGAGAGCGGTACGAATTTCTGTGTTGTAGAGGGACACGTAAAACGTTTGCCCTAAGGCCACAAATACATTCAGACCGAACCCAAAACTCAAGAAAAGCGGGTTTGCAGCAAGAAAACGAAAATACCCCATGGCCCCTTACAGTGCAGCGTCAAGAAAGCGCCGCACATCTGCTGCAATTTCATTTGGATGACTATCCCAACCTACCGGACCATGAATGTCCATGCGTTCGTAAATGGTAGCCCGCTGCACGAGCGATGCAGCTGTGCGCGTGTTCTCACTTAACGTGTCGCGCATGATATAGAGAAGTGTTGGTTGCACTACGCTCTGAAGTGCGGCCTTTGTATCATGCGTAAAGACGGCCTCCGGGCCATACCAAGACAACATGCCAGGCCGCATCCGCTCAACGAACAAAGTCAGCCGTCGCTCCTGTGACATAGCCTCATAGCCGTCAACAACCTGCTGCGCGTAGTACCGGCCAACATAATCAGGGTCTGTAAACAAAGGTCGCGGACCGCCAAAGACAGACCGGTTTTTCTCTATTTCTTTCTCACTCATAAGCGCGAGGCTGCTCAGCACTTGGCGTCTTACCAAATCTGGCCGCGTGGCAGCCAGTTCGACACAAATCTGAGCCCCCGTATGGAACCCCAAAACATCAACCAAGCTGCTCGCTCCGAAACCGAGTTCTTCCAAGCCTTTTGCCAGCGCTATCGCATACCCTTCAATGCCGGGAGCAAAGGGCGGCGCATCTGACCCACCAAACCCCGGCGTGTCTGGGCAGATAACGCGGCGGTCGGCCGCCATAGCCGCCTGAAACGCCTGATATTGTAGTCCAGACACAGGGCTTTGATGAAAACAGATGAGCGGCGTCTTTAACTGTGAGGATGGTAAAGGCGGTATGGCATCATACACGTGTATCTGACCATAAGGTCCATCTACATACCGGCGCTCAACCTGCACACTCATTACTTATCGAGGAAGTTGCGCAAGACCTCACCAATCTCCGCAGCATGCATATCCCACGCCAGGGCATGAGGAATGTGAGTCATCTCAACGACCGTTGCATCTGGAAGCAGAGCCCCCGCCTGTCGCGTATTTTCTGCGAGCATATCGTCGAGCACCAACAATAGGGCTGGCTGTATGACTTTTTGCAATTGACCGTATGCATCGTAACTCATAACAGCTTCTGGCGCATACCAAGCCTTCATCCCCGAACGCAAGCGCTCGGCAAACAATTCAAGGCGACGCTCAGGGTCGAGTTCAACATGTCCCTCCAGGACCGTCTGCTTGTAAGAAAGCGCTACAAAATCCGGGTCTGTAAAATACGCTGGAGGTCCGCCAAAACGCTGCATCATCATGGTTTTTTGTTCATCAGAAAACAAGGCAACCGAGGGAAAAATAATTTTCCGCACCAAGTCTGGCCGAGTCACGGCAAGCTCTGTTCCGATAACACTGCCCGTGTGGCCACCGAATACATCAACCGGACCAGCACCACCTTTTCCGTACCCTAGACTATCAAGAACAACCGCCATGGCCTTTGCATAATCACCGACAGTGACAACCCCGGGCGGCGTATCTGAGCCGCCAAAGCCAGGAGTATCCGGGCAATACACAACGCGGTCTGCGGCCATTTCATCCTGAAAAGGCCGGTACTGAATACCCGACATAGGACTTTGATGAAAACAAATCAGGGGCGTGTTGAGAGCCTTGTCGGCCAATGGATTTGCTTGCCTGAGATGAACTTGTCCGTACGGGCCATCGACATACAGCCGTTTCGCTTCAATTGTCATATTACCAGCCATGTACTGTAATGCATTCCCTTATCTTATCACCGAAAACAAGCAGTGCTACATTGGTGAGATAAGTCCCCACGCGAATCGCTACACTCAAGACTCGGATCAGCAAACCCTGACATGCCAGAAGCACAGCCCACCGATCTTAAATCAGCCCTCATGCTCGCAAGTTCGCATTTCAACGACGGGCGCTTTTTAGAAGCTCTGATCTTAACTGATCAGGTCTTGAAAAAAGATCCTCATAACGTTACCGCACTTCACGTTAGCGGACTTAGCAAACTGAGTTTAGGGCGTGCAGAAGAAGCGCTAGATCTGCTTGAGACAGCTGCGGCTGGAAAAAAATCTGATGGTGTGATTGCTAACAGCTTGGCTCAAGCCCGGATGGCTGTTGGGCAGTTTGACGAAGCCGCGCGGGGTTTAGAGAAACTTGCACGAAAAAACAAACTGTCCGCGATCGGATTGAACACACTGGGGGACTGCCGCTTACGTCAAGACATGCCCAACAAGGCGCTAGCGTGTTTTGAAAAAGCCCTCAAACTTGATCCAAAGCTTGGAGCGGCACGCGTTAATATCGGAGAAGCTCTGAAAAACAGTGGCAACATAGAGGGCGCAATTGAACACTATAGAACGGTGATCAAAACTCACCCGGAGTTGCTTTCCGCCTGGCGTAACCTTGGTTTAGCACTACAGTCCGAAGACCTTATCGAAGAAAGTTTTGAGTCTTTGGAGTACTACACCGCACGAAACCCAGCAGACTTAACGACCAGATTATCATTAGGATCAAGCTACTTTAACATCAGTCAGTTTGAAAAAGCGTTGGCCATCTTTGATGGCGTTTTAAAGAGTGCGCCAACACATGCGGAGGCATTGAACAATCGAGGTCTTGCCCTGCGTATGCTAGGACGTGAATCTGAAGCCGAAAATGCATTCGGCACTGCACTGGCTAACGATCACAGCCTAGACCCAGCACGCTTCAACTTGGCTCATATGTTAGCCGAAACCAAAGGGCGGCAAGCTGCGTTAAACATATTGGATGAAGCTGTAGCCTTAGCAGCGGAGAAACCTTCAGCCCCTACAGCCCATGTAAAACGCAGCCAGCCCTTATTAAGTGACGGGCTGATCGCAGAGGGCTGGGCAGATTATAAATGGCGGTTTCAAGAGCCACCAACTTATGCTGGAAAACGAGAGTATAACCTCCCGATCTGGGACGGAAGCAACCTCTCTGGAAAATCTATACTGATCTGGGGCGAACAAGGACTCGGAGACGAAATTCTATATGCAAGTATGATCAATGATGTGATCGACATAGCACAGTCTGTTGCGATTGAAGTTGAGCCACGGCTCGTTCCTTTGTTTGTGCGCTCATTCCCACTTGCAAGCGTTTACTCACGTTCAAATCCACTAGACTCTGCTTTGGCTAACCTCAAGGTTGATTGGCAAAGCTCTATTGGTGACCTTTGCGAATTTCTAAGGCCAAATTTTGACGCATTTGAGAATAAACGTCCTTACCTCAAATTTAATCAGAATTTGAGAGCGGAACTGAGGAACAAATATCAAGACTTAGATCCGACCAGACCACTCATTGGAATTGCCTGGCGCAGCGGCCGTAAATCAGAAGGCCGGGACAAATCAATACCGCTAGAACAATGGCGCGATATTCTGGGGCAGGACGCTGTTTTTATCTCCTTACAATATGGAGCGCATGACGCTGAAATACAAAAGGCGCTCAATGAGCACAAATCTAAAATCATCTTTGATAGCACCGTTGATTCTTTAGTCGATTTCGACACCTTCGCAGCGCAGGTCGGCGCGATGGATTTGGTCATTTCAAATAGCAACACGGCAGCTCATCTAGCAGGCGCACTTGGAGTTCCGACCTGGACAATTTTACCGCGG
Organism: Rhodospirillaceae bacterium; assembly: GCA_040221475.1. Classification (GTDB taxonomy): domain Bacteria; phylum Pseudomonadota; class Alphaproteobacteria; order Rhodospirillales; family Rhodospirillaceae; genus WLXB01. The sequence goes on from JAVKEJ010000032.1 coordinate 91,227, forward strand.
CGCGGATCACGTAGCCTGTTATGGTATTGGTTTAACGAAGGCACAAAAAGCCCCTGGTACACGTCGATGACACTCTATCGGCAGACGAAGTGGGGCGACTGGAGTGATATTATTGACAATGTTGCGACGGACCTGAAGTCTTTTATCACCGCGCAGGAACACGATAAGATATAGCCTAATGCCTACGGAGCTCCGACAATGAAAATAGCGCGCCGGACACTTTTAAGTTCACTCGCCGCGACAACGATAGCCCCAGCTCACGCACAAGCTAACAATTCAAAAATTCTCAGAATTGGAATCGGCGGGCTTCCAACCGAGAAAGGCAACGCCTTCGCCAACATACAAACCCCTAGCATACTGCTCACCGGCGGTGTGTTTGATGGCCTAACCCGTCTCACCAAAGACGGTGAAGTTGAACCCTGGTTAGCGACACAATGGGAATTGCTCGACCCACTGACATGGCGATTCACCCTTCGCAATGACGTTGTGTTCTCAAACGGCGAACCCTTCAATTCAGATGCGGTCGCCTTCACCTGTAACTATCTCGCAGGTTCGGGGCCACAAACCGAAGGGTTAAGACGGGACTTCCACTTCCTGGATAAAGCAATCGCCATTACTCCGACGATTGTTGAAATCAAAACACTAACCCCCGTGCCGATGCTACCGCGATACGCCTCTGTACTTCTAATCGTCGATCCAAAAGCCTGGCAAGATATGGGGGTAGAGCAATTTTCCTTAACACCCGTCGGCACTGGCCCTCTTATTGTTGAGGCTTGGGAACCGGGACGCGCGATCACCCTTGCCAATCCGTTAAGCTGGCGGCCCATGAAAATTGATGGCGTAGATTTCATCGTCTTGCCCGATGCTTCATCCCGCATTCAAGCTATTCTATCCGGTGGGCTAGATGCCGCTTATCAAACAACACCCGAAGACTTTTCCGTTCTTAAAAGCATTGGGGGCAGTATTGCATCGGTCAAAGACGGAGCAGCGTTTTCAATTATGTTGCAATTTGACGAGGGCAAAGAAACGCCCCTTAATGATCTACGGGTGAGACAAGCGTTGAATCATGCTGTCGACAAACAAACGATTGTTGATGTTCTGCTCGGCGGATTAACTGTTGTTTCTAGCCAGCCTGGAGTCAGGTCTGCCTACGGGTTTGATCCAAACATAGAACCTTACGCATATGACCCCGACTTAGCGCGCAACCTGCTCACGGAGGCCGGTTATCCGAACGGCTTTGATATGACCTTACTGACGTCTGGGGGCGGCACCAATGGGGCTCTTATTGTGCAGCGCGTGGCTGATGATTTAAATCGAGTCGGCGTTAACGTTGACATTCAACAGAGTCCCGTCATGCGATTCCTAATGGACTTCGTGCGGGGTCGCATTGAAACAGATTCTTTTACGTTGCAGTGGGGATCCTACCCCATACTGGATACCATCCAGATGACTAACATTCATTCGTGCCGTAAAGCAGATCCTTGGTTTTGTGACCGAAGCATTCAGCCCACCATTGAAGCCGCCTGGACTGAAACAGACCCAGACACAGCCCTAGATCTACGTCAACAGGTGATGCGTCATTACCACGCACAGGCGCCAAGCATTTTTCTCCATGAAAATATTGGATTCGTTGGCTTAAGCCCGAGAACGTACGGATACGATCAGACTTTCGGTTATATTGCTTTCGAAGACATAATCATAAATTGACACAAAACCCTCTCTGTCGTGGGAGTTAGCCAAAATGCGGTCAGGCCTTTAATCAGCCTTTTGATTGGTTGGCCAGTTCACTAAGACATAAGCCTAATAACGCTTAGATTTAATTAACGCAGTTCTCGGGCTAGGCTAGCGCAAACAAACTAAAGGGCACTCCTATGTTTATGAATTTCTGGTACGTGGCTGACTTGAGCGAAAACGTCAAAGAAGAACCAGTTTACGTAAAAATGCTCGGCTTTGATTTCGTCGTTTTCCGAGACTCCGCGGGCCAAGTGCATTGCCTGTCAAACCTCTGTGTTCACCGCGGGGCCTCTCTCGCGCATGGCAAAGTTAAAGGGGATGCTATCGAGTGCCCTTATCACGGCTGGCAATTCAAAGGAGTCGATGGTGTTTGCACTAAAATCCCCTCTCTCGGGGCTGATGGAAAAATTCCTGCTCGAGCGAAAGTCGACAGCTACCCCACACAAGAAAAGTACGGCCTTGTTTTCGCATTTCTTGGCGATCTGCCAGAAGCAGAACGCCCCCCGATTATGGATATTCCAGAATTTGATCAAGATGGTTGGCGCGTCACCACGCAAGTCTATGAGTGGACAGCAAACTATCAACGTGCTGTCGAGAACACCTTAGACCCTGCACATACGGAATTCGTACACCCTTCAATGGGATATCAAGGAGACCGTGACGACTATTATGTCCCAGACCTCAAGCTTATCGAAGAAGAGTGGGGATGCGGCACAATGACAGTATTTGAGTCACCCGACCTCCCTGACTCCAAGATGAAAGGGTTAAAAGGCGAAGGCCAAATGGAAGCTGGAGCCGGCAACCACGGTCCCTCAAGCGCTTGGACAAAGCTACACTTCAGCCCATTTGCTTGGGCCCACCAGTATGGCTTCTCTACCCCCGTTGATGAGAAAACGCTGAAGCGCTTCTTCCTTCAGGCGCGAAATTTCAGGACCGATGCTGAAATGGATGAGACGATTAATGAACGCAACTCAGCCGTGATGATGCAGGACAAGGTTGTGATCGAGCGCATTGAACCGTTCTACACACCACAGTCCCCGACAGAAGAAGTTCTGGTTAAGGCTGATAATGTGGTGAACCGCTACCGCGAATTCATTGCCGAATGGGAAAGCCAAGGATGGCGTATTGATACGGCTAAAGTGGAACAGCTACGTGAGGAAAAAGCATTTGCAATCCCGAGCCCAGCGCGACGCAAGACCAAAGGCTGGGCCATTGAAGCGGTGCCAACTGTTGCACCGAAGGGTTCAGCTAAGGTCGCTCCTGAATAACCACCTCTAAAGCACATCATTTTTCCTATTCTATAGAAAAAATTTAAGACCCCTAGCCCTATGATCTGGGGGGCTATTTTTCGCCTACTCAGACCCCAAAAATTTATCGATAAAATCCTGATGCGGCACATGATCAAAGTCTCTATAAATCTGCCAGCGCCCCTCGTCATTGCGACGCACGAGGATAAAAGCACGTATCGGGACAAACGTCCTATTACCCGTCTTCATATCCTTAATGTCATGCCAGGACTGCACCATGAGGTGCCCCCGATCGCCGTAGGTTTCCAGGTCCACAATCTCAATCGTTAGATTTTTGGAATACCGCTCAACTGTCGTTCGCATGGCGGCTTCGATCGTATCCCGGCCACGCTGAAGCTCTTGCCCTGGATGCGCCATAATCAGGTCAGGATGGAAGAACTCAACCATGGCATCTGCATCTTGCGCTAAAGAAGCGGCTCGCAATCCCTCAATCATGCTGCGCACTTCCTGATCCGAGATAGGATCAGCAACAACAGCCTGAGAAATTGAGAACCCAAACAGTATCGTGAGTAAAAACATCTTTATTCGCATCGTGCAGTCTCCTCACGGGGTAAAAGGACTGGTAGCGATTAGTCAACCACCATCTCGTTGTTAGGAACCCGACCCAAAAACTTGTCCAGTAGACCTGCATCTTTAAGGGCGTAACGGTACGAGCGACTCACAGGCACAGAAAGACCGCTCGTCATTTTGATCTCATAGGACCGCCCAGCACGTCTTATACTTTCTATGGCTGCCGTGCTGACCCAAAATGACCGATGCACTTGCAAACCGGGTAGCTCATGGACTTCGTCTATAGCATCAGAAAACCGGTAGCGGATCAGCTCATTCTTCTCTCCTGTAAAAACACGCAGGTAATGGTCTTCTGCCTGCAAGGCTATTATCTCAGCATCCGCCCCCGCAGTTAAACGCTTCATAAACTCTGGAGGATGCATGTTGAGGGGCAAAGGACGCTGATCAGCATTCGTGTTCCTGTGCGTAAACTTAGCGCCGACGGGAATAGGGTCTGGCATCAGTGTCTTTTTCTGACCATGACAGCCGTATCGAGGTAGGTGGAGAGCCTCGTGGTACACATAATTTACGAGCACCCAAATCATAATGGGCACAGTAATGACACCTAAATATGCAAACACAAACTCTTGCCAAATCAAGTCAGGCGGAAAACCAATATCAGTTTTGATCCCTGGCGATAAATGGCCTGCCATATCACGTATAAAACTGCGCAACGGACGGCTGACCGCCACTCCTGCGAGCCCACCAAGAATCAAGATCAACCAAAGCGGAGGAGTCCATGGCCGCATTAAATAAGCTGCCAGCCGGGATCCCAAATCAAAGGCGACCCAGAGAGCAAAAAAATTCGCAATCCACTCAAAAAGCGAGACCGCAATTGGATACTCAGCCGTATATCCAGCCCGGTACCAGCCCAGAATTGCGCCAATTGAAACCGGCACGAGAACGTAAAATGTTACGACCTGTCGCCCGGACATAAATGGAAAAACGACGTTCCCAAGCGCTTTAAATCTATCTTTTATAGCTGACTGCGCCACAAAACCGATTCCACTGTCATTATCCACTGGTTTGATCCAAAATACGTTAGTGAAAAGGATTCTTATGGTGTCACGCCAGTGAGTCAATGCGCAGGAAGGTTAGATTCCTCGCGGTTATTGAAGACCCATTCGCGACAATGGCGGCCATTTTGCGACGAGCTCCTGGGACTGACGACATTCGCACCTGCGATGTTACTCTCAGGCGTTATAGTCTGACGGAACTCAGCGTTAAGAAGGTCAAAATGAAAAATCCTTTCTCACGGCGGCAAACACTTACAGGGTTTGGACTCATAGGATTTGCAAGATTAACAGCAAATCTCCCAAACACAGCACAAGCTGCCGATCTGCCGGACATCACATCGCCTTCAGGTAATCTGCGTAATCTTTTGAGAATGTCAGCCAGTCTCGATCCTGAAGATTGCCCCCTGGTACTATAACGGCACAATTTTCGCCGTTATCGGAGAAGAAGCCCCTCGCCCCCTTATGGCATTTCAAGGCATGGAGATGTATTGGGCCAAAAAGTTAGAAGAAGGGCGGTACTGGTTCACTGGAAATACCGTTTCTTTCATGACTGATGTTGAAACAGGGGGCTGGCTGCGGACCATGAAGAACCCTTACACCGGAAAAACCTTAGAGGTACCTGCAGCCGTGCAAGGCGGACGATCTGGACGCGGATTTCTATATACAGTTAATGGTGTCGAGCCATCCTGGGCAGCAGATAAAATTGAAGATAAGCCACTGAAGTTATGGTGGACTGCCGCCGGAGATTATGTGTGGCTTCACAACGAGACCGTCTATCCACCGGGCTTACCGCCACCACGCAAACAGCGACAAACCAATTTTGCCCGAAGAGACCATTTCATCGACCCAGAAGTGCGAAAAATACCAGCGACTTTTTCTGCGACGTTTTTCTCGCCCTGGCCTGATTGGATGGAGATGGGTGATCAACCCGGGCATGTCATTTGGCATGCCTCTGGTGCCAAACTAAACACCATCAAGGATCTGCCACCAATGTATAAAGCCAGATTGGAGTCTGAGCATCCGGATCGCATGACTGCCAATCCCGACGCCTAAACGCCTTGATTGTCGCAGACCGCTCTAGAACTGATAGCGCTTGCCGTTGTAGCGAATGATGGCGCCTGCATCATCTGGTGTTAGCGCAGCGATCACATCAATCATCCCGCTGATAGAAACTTGTGGTGAGATAAATTCGGGCCCAGGGTTTTCAACCTTCTCGACAGCAACTTCCCCGGGTGTAATAAGTGCAACAGTAACACCGTCTTTAAGGGCCTCGCGCGCCACATTATACATGGCCGCATTCATCGCTGCCTTGCTCACTTTGTACCAATACGCTCCATCAAAGTTTCCATACTTAAAACTATGCACGCCCAGCAGCGCCGTGATGGCGACAACCTTCTTCTGCTGACCTAACTTGATGTTTTCGTAAAACGCTTCTGTAACACGCAGAGGACCAATCGCGTTGACGCTCATAAAGGTATCAACTGTAGTGTAATCCAAGGTCCCGAAGCTCTGCCCCGGACCTTGAAAGTCGCCAGACACCCCCGCGTTATTAATTAAAACATCAATAGGTTGACCCCTATACTTCTTTGCAAGGGCAGCCAGATGGTCACCGTCGGCCACGTCTAAAAGTTCAATTGCAATATTACTGTGTGCTTTGGCCAAGCGCTGCAAGTCATCGGCCTGCGCAGGCCGCCTGGTTGTCGCGATAACCTGCCATCCTTTCTCAGCATATTGCCTGACAAATTCCAGACCTATCCCGCGGTTAGAGCCGGTCACGAGCACCGTGGGTTGCTGTGCGGCGGCAGACATGCTTTGCGCACCCCAAGCAGTGATCGCAAGAAATAGGGCTGTGCACGCAACTCTAATGAGCTTTAATCTTGCAAATCTAACCATTGGCATAGTCTCCCGGATCGACTGAAATCGGATTGGTATAAAAGCGCTCAATGACCTGTGCCTCGAAGGCTTTTGGGTCATCGTGTATTTGATCACGAATGTCTGTTGCCATCTTAGCCGCGAAAATGGAGGTCTCACCGGCCTCCATTGCATCCAGCACTTCATGGGCATGTTCCAGCGGCGAGGTCTTTGGATAATCCCCCTTACCAGCAGAACGCGTATCAACAGCACCTGTAAAAACACCCGCCACCTGGACCGGGTCGCGATGCAGTTCAGCACGCACCCCCGCCGTCATGGCAGCATATGCCGCCTTGGCTATAGAATAACTCATATATTCGGGCAGACAGAACAAAGCCCCAATGGAAATGATATTGATAATGCCACTTTCTGACCCTGACGATTTAGCATTTTCAATGAGTCGCTTCACATAAAGCCGACACATCTCAGCCTGGGACCACATATTTGTATCCATCACGCGTTTAGCGTCGTCTAGCTTACTTGCCGAGAGAATGCGTCGCTCTTCCGGCTCCGCGGGATTGCCAGGAATTCCAGCATTGTTGATCAGCAGTGTGACATCTAGCGACTGCGTGCTTACCGCAGCTCTAAGACCTGGATTAGTAATATCAAGCCGGAGCGGTACCACACGCTTAGGATCCAAAGCCTTTAGTCCGTCAAGCGTTTCTGGCCGCCGCGCTGTTGCATAAACCTTAGCAGCGCCGCGTTCTAAAAGCACTTCGACAAACCCTTTGCCAATTCCCTGGTTGGCCCCTGTGACCAGAGCCACGCTGCCAGATACCTTAAAGGCCATATGTGTTCACCTCAGCCATTCTTTACTTAAGAAGCTTACTCCAGAACCGCACCAACACCCTAATAATCAGCGATTTGAACTTATAAAACCGGAGCCTTTAATCGACCTCAAAGACCAAATTTATAAGACAAAGGTAATGATTGCTGAGCGACAAAGGCGTGAACACCTGTATGTTCAAACTCTTTCTAGAGCACAAATCATACGTTACCAGAGCGACGCAGCTTGATTGCGTGTGCGTATAAGCCTAAACAGATAGCTCATTTCAAGCGGAGCATTTTGTGCAAGCCATTGTTTCATCCTCCCCTGATCGAAACGTCGCAACCAGATCGTCAGCGACACCCCAAACTTAAGGGGCAAGTCTCGATCAGCGCTGCCAGAGGTATGCTGAATCACCGGATTTCCGGGTGTTGGATATGCCTGAAGGATTACGCTGCTGTTACACATTTGAATGTGTATACCGCACAAAAATCGAGACATTAAAAATGATGAATCCGACACTGACTGACCTTGGGTGGTCTACGTTCTTCCAGTCTCAACTTTCTATCGAAGATATGGAAACCCTTCAGGCTGCTCGCGTGGTCGCTGCTCACCGCGGCGCAGTAGATGTGCTCAGCACGGCGGGGGAACTACGCCTCTCTCTACCCAATACAGATATGACAGACGACAACATTCCGACTGTCGGGGATTGGGTGCTTATTAATCTTAAAGCTGACAACACGGGTACGCTCGAAAGGCTTCTGACGCGGACCAGTATTTTCAAACGCAAGGCACCGGGACACGACAGGCGTACCCAGTTGATTGCTGCAAACGTTGACACATTGTTCATCGTGTCCTCTTGCAATCAAGACTTCAACACCGCCCGCCTAGAACGTTACCTTGTGTTGGCCGGAGAGGCTGGCGTTACCCCTGTTATTGTATTAACCAAAGCTGACCTCTGTGAAGATGTCAGTCCTTACATTGAAGAAGCCTCACGACTTGGCAGCGTTTCATTCGTTGAAGTGATCGACGCAAGATCTCAAGAGTCTGTCGAAAAACTGAAACCTTGGTGTGTGACCGGCCAGACCATCGCCGTTGTCGGGTCATCCGGCGTAGGCAAATCAACAATATTAAACACACTGTCTGGCGAAACAGTGCAAGCGACACGCAGCATTCGTGATGATGATGCAAAAGGACGACACACCACAACTGGCCGCTCTCTGCACCACCTCCCCTCGGGAGGGTGGGTGTTAGATACGCCAGGCATGCGCGAACTACAACTCGCAGACGTCGAACAGGGCTTAGGGCAAGTCTTCGGAGATATTTTTGATTTTGCTGAGCAGTGCCGGTTCTCTGATTGCTCACATCTTGCTGAACCAGGTTGTGCCGTTAAAGAAGCTGTTAGTCGAGGTGATCTCGATGAACAGCGGCTGTTGCGGTTTCAAAAACTTTCGGCGGAAGATGCTCGCAATACAGAAAGCGTTGCGGAGCGCCGTTCCAAAGACAAAAAATTCGGTAAACTCATAAAGGGCGTAAAGCAGTATCGCAAATTCACAGGAAAAGAATAACATTAACAAAAACACCTGGAGTCGCGCTAATGGATGGTGGCACTGAGGCGTTCTTAACTCTTTCTTTGCATTGCCAAGGCATTTTCGGCACTAATAAAGGGTATCTGAGACGGTATCTTCTCTCCAAATCTATGGCGTGACTCTAGTGTACGCACGTCCTCTTTCAGACCACTAGACACAGCGGAGCAATGTGGTGGGTGATCTTAGCCACGACCCTAAAGGTTACTACACAATGCTTGGAGTCTCCGAAAATGCGGACGCGGATGGCATCAAGAGTGCGTACCGTGGCAAAGCAAAACGGTTGCATCCAGATATTAATCCCTCGCCTCTTGCTGCCAAACAGTTTCAGCGCCTGACAGAAGCCTACAATGTGCTCTCTGACATTGATAAGCGCGCGGCCTACGATAAAACTCGGTCAACAAAGACGGGACAAACAGATTCTGGACCAACCCCTAAAGCACGGACACAAGCTCAGACAAAAACTGAGCCCAAGGGCAAGCAAGACACCAAGTCGAAACCTCATCAGAAAGAAACACAGACTAACAATCCAACATCGCACGCTCAGAATTCAACACGCGCATCGTCTAGTCTCAAACCAGAACTGTGCCAATGTGGGAAAGTGACAGCACAGCCGCGTTATGTAGAGTTTGATATGGTGGCGGGACAGGGTCGCTCTGTAAAAAAGAAAACCGTATCTGGTGTGTTTTGTAGAACCTGCGCCGATCGGGCGGCTTTAAAGGCAAGTTTTGTGACGTGGTTAACAGGTTGGTGGGCCATTCCAAATGGACCAAAAGAAACCATCAATGCCTTATTGAATAATGTTCGAGGTGGTCGCAAACCTGCTGATCGCAATACGCGTTTACTGGTGCACCAGGCGAAAGCCTTCCAAGAACGCGGAGACTTGACCCTTGCGCGCGGCACGGCCGAACAAGCGCTGACTTATGCCAGCACACCAACACTACGACGAGAGGTGGATAATCTTCTGCTCTCGCTTTCCGCACATGGGGCAAAACACTTAAAGACCCGGTGGGATAAACCAGGGTGGGCTCCAATTGCCCAACTCATGCCACTGATCGTATTTATCGTTTGGCTTAGTGTAACCGCCACAATGAGTGCACCGACATCTCTAACGGATTGGACAAAGGAGGCTGCCGGGCGAATTGGCACATTCATCAGTGGACCTTCGGTGCGCATTGGTGCAAATGTTTCTGTTACAACGGATGTCCTGAACCTTCGGACCGGCCCGGGACAAGATTATCAGGTTCTTATGATTCTCGCGAAAGACACCAACCTGTTGGTGACGGAAGTGAGCCCAGATGGGTCTTGGGTCCGTGTTAGCGCCCCTGATGGCACTGACGGCTTTGTGCCGTTGCGAGCCGTCTCTACAGCGCCTTAGAGCACATGCACATTTAGCTCTCGACGATGCAACTCTAACCCCATCTCATCAAGCTCGATTTGCTCAAGGCGGCTTTCCTCGAGCGCCTCAGCTTCGTCACGCTGCTCTTGTGTGATTTCAAAAGTTTTAAGGCGACGGTAGGCTTCTGACAATTCATCACGAGCCGCTTCTATTTGTTCACGCACCTGGGCTAGAACTTGTAAAAACTGCTCATGCCGCGTTTGCCAATGCTTGAGATAGGGTGCAAATGTAGATCCTTCGAGAATGCCTGCGCTTGCCATGAAAGATTTCTCGTTTTCCTTCTCTTGGTGCAGCGCATCGATGCCGCTCAGAACAGCCTCTTCCTGACGCAGCAACAAAGCCATGGCTCTCTGACGCTCATCAACTTCAAATTTTCTCAAGCGAATTAACGTTTCAAGATCACTTGGCGGCATTGTGCTTTACCTACTCCGCCGCCTGAGGTGACGTCGGAGAAGTTCCCTTTACACTGGACGGATTATTCAGATCAGGCCCTGGCCCGGTAACAGATATTGGTTTTGGAGCTGAAGCGGGGGTGGTCGCTTTATTAGTTACAGCACCAAGCTCATCTGGCGGTGTCAAAGCTTCCTCAAGAAGGCGATAACACGTCTCAAGGTCGGAGTGATCGTCTTTCGTCTGTCGCATGAAATCTTCAATACGTGGATAATAGAACATCGCCTCATCAACTTCAGGGTTTGACCCTCGGCGATAGGCACCAAGCCGAATCAATTCGGCCATATCCTCATACGCTGAAATATATTTCCGGGCGCGTTTGAGAAGTTCATTTTGATCATCCGTATTGCACCCTGGCATGGTTCTAGAAATCGACCTAAGAACGTCAATGGCCGGGTACCTGCCACGCTCTGCAATGGCCCGGTTCAGGACAATATGGCCATCTAAAATACCACGCACAGCATCTGAAATGGGCTCGTTATGATCATCACCTTCGACGAGAACCGTAAACAATCCAGTGATGTTACCTGTTTTTTTACGGCCTGGACCCGCGCGCTCGAGCAGTTTTGGAAGCTCAGCAAAAACACTGGGCGTATACCCCTTGGCCGCGGGGGGCTCCCCGGCCGAAAGACTTATTTCGCGCTGGGCCATTGAAAAACGAGTTACGGAGTCCATGAGACAGAGGACGTTCTTACCCTGATCGCGAAAGTATTCCGCGATAGCTAGTGTTACATAAGCAGCTTGACGGCGCATCAAAGGCGGTTCGTCAGATGTCGCGACGACAACGACAGACCGCGCAAGTCCGTCTGGGCCAAGATCGTCTTCAATAAACTCTCTGGCCTCACGGCCACGTTCACCAACCAGACCTACAACAGTCACATCAGCATTGGTATAGCGGGCCATCATCGACAAAACCGTCGATTTGCCAACACCAGAACCCGCGAAAATACCCATACGCTGTCCATGACAGCAGGTTGTAAATGTGTTGAGTGACCGAATCCCCATATCGACTTTCGAGCCAATGCGTTTGCGAGTGTGAGCGGGTGGCGGTGAATTCTTAATCGGATAAGGGTTTGCACCTGATGGCAGCGCACCTTTCTCATCAACGGGGCGACCCATTGCGTTGATCACACGTCCAAGCCAGGCATCTTCAGGGAAAATTGCAGGCTGGCTCTCACCAATTTCAGCGCGGCACCCTAGACCAACACCTTCAAGAGCGCCAAAAGGCATGAGCAGGGCACGGTCATCCCGGAAGCCGACAACCTCACAGACAACACGACGATTATCGCGCGTGATGATATTGCACCTGTCGCCAACAGATAAGTTGCCCTGAACACCTGAGACTTCGATCAATAGGCCCTGGACTGCGGAGACGCGCCCGAAAACGCGATGCACCGAAAGACGGCCCAAATCGTTGATTAGTGTTGAGATATCTAACGTCACCGCACTCTAAGTCCCATCGCTACTGGCCGTTTTCGCCATTTTCTACCCGTCATAGCATGTGCGAGTCCCCGTCACACAGGCCAAGGCTGCACCCCAACTCTAAGATCACTATTCAGCATACTAAGGAGAGGCTGTTAACGGCGGGTAAAGGGCGCGATGGGCTGCAATCAATTGATTTCGCTACCATATTGCGACTCGGCAGCACTCCTGGCATAACTTGATGCTTCATGATATCTTAATATCCGTTAAGAAGTGGGTGTGAACGGAAGGGGCTAACTGGCATGCGTATTCTTTTGGTCGAGGATGATCCATCGACGGCACAAACCATTGAAACCATGTTGAAGAAAGAAGAGTGGGTCGTTGACACCACTGACATGGGTGAAGATGGCATCGAGATCGGAAAACTTTATGAATATGATTTGGTGATCCTAGATCTGATGCTGCCAGATATGGATGGCCTTGAAGTGCTCCGTCAGTTGCGAAATTCTAAAGTAAACACGCCGGTTCTGATTCTATCTGGTTTGACGGAACCCTCTAAGAAAGTTCAAGGGTTTGGCATTGGCGCAGATGATTACCTGACCAAGCCTTTTAACCGAGATGAGTTGATGGCTCGTATTCAAGCCATTGTCCGCCGCTCAAAGGGTCACTCACAACCGAAGGTCGAAGTCGGCAAGCTTGCTGTTCACTTAGAAGACCGGACTGCTGCAGTAGAAGGCGAGCCGTTACATCTGACTGGCAAAGAATATGGCATTTTAGAACTCCTAGCGTTGCGCAAAGGAACCACTTTGACCAAGGAGCAGTTCCTCAACCATCTCTATGGTGGTATGGATGAACCGGAGCTTAAGATCATTGACGTTTTTATCTGTAAATTGCGCAAGAAAATCGCCAATGCCACCGGCGGAGAGCATTACATTGAGACAGTCTGGGGGCGCGGGTATGTGCTGCGTGAAAGTATGACCGCCGCAGATCTTCCTCCGGCCAAAGCAGCGGCAGGCTAACCGCTGAGACAAACACGCACCAACTCCGGCCTTCTGGATCATTTCCTGCTGCGAATTTAGCCTTGGGATGGTATAGCTCCGTCCCATGAGTGCAGATCATCACGAAAATCGCAGGATTGAGACGGATCAGCCGCGCGCGTCCAACAGATCAGTTGGTATGGTGTTGGCTGTAGTTTTTGCCCTAATTGGTTTTTGGCCTCTGATCAACGACTCAGCGGTGCATATCTGGGCCCTGGCCATTGCCGCTGGATTGCTGGTTTTAGCATTGGTGCTGCCCCGCGCCTTAACGCCAGTTGCTTGGGTTTGGCTAGGGCTGGGACATTTACTTCACCTCATTACCAGCCCAATCGTCTTGAGTGCCCTCTATTTCTTTGCCGTGGTTCCAACTGGTATTTATCTAAAAATTACTGGAAAAGACCCGCTGCGTCTAAAGGCAGACCCAGGAGCTGACACTTATTGGATCGACAGGACCCCACCGGGCCCTGATCCTAAATCTTTACATCAACAGTTTTGAGATTGAGTGATGTCTTTTATTTCTGAGTTCTGGCAGTTCTTGAAAGTCCGCAAGAAATTCTGGTTGTTGCCGATGATCATTATGCTGGTCCTATTCGGCGGTCTGATTGTGCTGGCCCAGGGCAGTGCGGTCGCACCTTTCATTTATACAATATTTTAACCGGCTGGCTGAAAGATCATCGTGCGTATTTTAGGCCTTTCTGCCCTTTATCATGATAGTGCAGCTGCACTTCTGATTAACGGTGAACTTGTAGCTGCAGCACAGGAAGAACGCTTTACCCGCATCAAGCACGATGCTGATCTTCCCACACACTCCATTCAATATTGCCTAGACCACGCAGGACTGGAGGCGTCTGACCTCGATGCGGTCGCATTCTACGAAAAGCCATTTCTTAAATTCGAGAGATTACTTGAAACTTATGCGGCCTTTGCGCCACGCGGCCTGACCTCCTTTAGACTCGCCATACCCGTGTGGATGAAAGAAAAACTATTCCAGAAAGACAATCTGATCGGCCATCTTAAGTCGTTCGATAAGGATGTGGACTGGGCAAAGAAACTCGTTTTCTCAGAGCACCACCTTAGTCACGCGGCCTCTGCATTTTTTCCGTCACCGTTTGAAAAAGCTGCCGTTCTAACAATGGATGGCGTAGGTGAATGGGCCACCACATCCCTCGCGCTAGGCGACGGCAACAGCCTTGCCATTCATAAAGAGCTTCATTTTCCGCATTCCCTTGGGTTGCTATATTCAGCCTTCACCTACTACACGGGCTTTAAGGTGAACTCGGGTGAGTACAAGGTCATGGGACTTGCCCCTTACGGTCGGCCGCGCTATGCGCAGAAAATTTTAGACCATCTCATCGACCTCAAAGAAGACGGCACCTTCCGCCTGGACATGTCTTACTTTGATTTCGCCACCGGCTTAACAATGACAAATCATCGCTTTGCTGAGCTTTTTGGAGGGCCACCGCGCGATCCAGAAAGCAACATTGGCCAACGTGAGATGGATTTAGCGGCCTCCGTTCAGGCTGTTACTGAGCAAGCCGTACTTCGCTTGGCTAGAGGAATAAAAAGGGACACAGGTGCAAGCAATCTTTGCCTGGCTGGCGGGGTCGCTTTGAACTGCGTGGCAAACGGTAAACTGTTGGCGGAAGGCATATTTGAAAAGCTTTGGGTTCAACCAGCCGCAGGTGACGCCGGTGGCGCGGTCGGCGCAGCGATGGTTGCGCATCACCTTCATAATGAAGGGCCGCGCAAAGTTGTGGCGCACGGCGATGGCATGTCAGGAACCTACTTAGGGCCAAGTTTCGATCAGGCTGATATCGAAGATCGATTAACAAAAGCCGGAGCCGTTTTTGAACGGGTAGATGATCAATCTTTGATAGACCAAACAGCAGCAGCATTGGCTGAGAACCAGGGTGTGGGGTGGTTTCAAGGACGGATGGAGTTTGGACCCCGTGCTCTTGGCGCTCGATCAATTCTGGGCAATCCAACCGATCCGGAAACACAGCGTACTTTAAATTTGAAAGTAAAATTCCGGGAGAGCTTCAGGCCATTTGCACCCGCAGTCTTGCGGGAAGACGTTGCAGATTGGTTTGATCTTGACGCGGACAGCCCCTACATGCTGATCGTAGCACCGGTCAACAACGATCACTGCTTGCCCTTGTCAAGACTGGATATGGAACGACGAGGAACTGATAGAGTGAATGCGCTCAGGTCGACCCTACCCGCCATCACTCATGTGGATTATTCAGCACGCGTTCAAACAGTGCATCAAGATACAAATCCCCGCTTTCATGCCCTAATCAGTAAGTTTAAAGACATCACCGGTATTCCGGTTATCGTCAACACCAGCTTTAATGTGCGCGGCGAACCTATTGTCTGCACGCCGGAAGACGCCTTTAGATGTTTTATGGCGACAGGACTTGATTTGCTGATCATTGAGAACTGCGTCTTACGCAAAGACGCACAAAACCCCGACTTAAAAGAAGACTACATCAGCAACTTTGAACTGGATTAAATCGGCAAGGATTGCAACTTGCTTTCCGCGAGAGACCGCACCTTAGGTCGATCGGTTCTATGAATACCGAACACACCAAGATCTGACACGATGGCTTTGAAGCTCTCTGAAACCCCAGCCGTAGTTTCATTTAGACCCATATATAGCACGCCATCGTCACCAAGGAGTCGAGATACACGACCCAGCACCTTTGCCTTGGTTTCCTGGTCAAAGAACATCAAAACATTGCGGCAAAACACGACATCAAATGCACCAAGAGGATAAAGTTCGTCCAATAAATTCCATGTCTTAAATTCAACACCGGACCGCAAAATATCTTTGATACGCCACTGAAACTCACCAACCTTATCGAAACCACTGAGGAGCATGTTGATAGGTAGTCCGCTCTGCGCCTCAAACTGAGAGTACAAGCCTTTTTCAGCACGGCTAATGGAGGTCTGTGATAAATCCAGACCGATGATTTGAGGGTCACAACTTGCAAGTATTTTCGCTTCTTGCCGGAACATCAACGCCAGAGAATAAGCCTCCTGACCTGTAGACACACCACAACATAAAATGCGGAACGTCTCTTTGTCTTTACGTGCTTGAACCAAATTAGGAAGTGTCACGGTGCGAAAGTGCTCAAACGGAGACCAATCCCTAAAAAAAGACGTTTCTGAAGTCATCATCGCATCGACGACTTCGCCAGTCAGAGAGTCTTCACCCTGGCGAAGATAACGTATCAATTCATCCAACCCATTGATACGTCGTCGCCGGATCAATGGCATGAGTCTATTTTCAATTAAGTAAGATTTATCTCGGCTTAAGATCAAGCCTGAGCGGTCTCGCAGCAAAGATGACACAAAGTCAAAATCTTCAGCGGTCACAGCACAGCACCAATCATTTTCAATTTGGCATACACAATCTCACCATCAAAAGGCTTCATGATATACTCATCGGCACCAGCATCCAGCGCCTGCTGGATATGCTTGACATCATTCTGTGTAGCGCAAAAAACAACTTTAGGTGTTTCACCGCCCGGCATAGTGCGCAGGGCTTTAATAAAATCGATGCCCGACAAATTTGGCATATCCCAATCAAGCAGCACAACATCGGGCATATGACTACGAGAAGCTTCCAAAGCTTTCTCCCCATCCTCAGCTTCTTCTGCTTTAAATCCAAGATCCTCAACAATGCGAGTGGCAACGCGGCGGATCACACGTGAATCATCGACAACGAGGCAACGTTTCATACTGGTGTTACTGAGAAATCGCAGCCCGTAAAAAGCCGCGTGTCCTCGTCCCCACTTCAAAGACTATTGTTCTGGTGATTTACAGTAGAAGGTTAACAGGTTGGGATAAAGCCATAGATAGCAATGCCTTATCGCCTCGATACAATATTTATTGCAAGGTAAGAGAAATCAAAATTAATTTGTCGGGTCAGCTACCCCCAGTTGGCCTTAACAACAACCCCTGTTTCGTCAGCATCCAGTGAGAGATGTCCTCCAAGCTTTTCAATAATAAGCCGTGTATGATACGCCTGAATCGTATGGGGCGTAATTTCAGGCACTTCTGGAGCATATAAGATGTCGTGAACGACATCACGAACCTTTGATATACGACCCTCAGCCGTCCGGTTTTTCACAGCAATCTCAATGGCACCGCCTTCGCCGTTGCACTCGACGATCAAGGAACGGCAACTGGGCATACACTCAACGCCTAAGAGCATAAGATTCGAAATCACTTGTGTGGCTTCATCGCCTAATTTGGCAACAAATGGCTGCAATAGACTCTGGTCGGGCCAGGACAGCGTCGGCCTACCAGAAGGCCCGGAAGTTGCAATAAGATAGTCTTCAAAAATCCCAGAGAGATCACCCATAGACGCTATACCACTCCCTGACCACCCAAATGCGAGCCTAAGAAACTTCAGTTTCCGGCCTGCAGCATCGGCGCTCCCAGACAACAAAGACAACGTCTCCTCATCAACCAGGGACAAATCTGATCCAATCAGTTCGACTCCTGCTGACACGGCCCCTACTGGACCAGCCAAATCGTGGCAGAGACGCGTGCACAGCAGATGCGCAATCTTAAGGTCTTCAATCATCCCCACCCCGATTTTCAAAAGTGCATAATGATTATAGCAATGGGTTGCATTGTGACCCAGCCACCTAGACTATAATTTATCACACTCCAAAGCTCATACGTTAGTGTGGGGGAGACAGCTTTATGGAACACGATTTCACACCAGGCATGCTGGTGATAAATTCAGCCCAATCAGACTGGGGTATTGGACAGGTACAGTCTGCTGTGGGCACGAAAGTGACTGTAAATTTTGAAAATATGGGAAAGATAACCTTGAACACAGCGGTTGTTGAGCTAGAAGAAGTGGACCTTGAGAATTTGCCTCCCACTTGAGAGTGCCCCCTCTCCTAGCCATATAAGGTAAATGACAGCCTACTGCGTGTATTTTCGCAGTCCAAACCAATGATTAACAAAGCGATATACATCGTGATAAAGACATCTCATGATTGATCCATTCGGCCGAACCATAAACTATTTGCGTGTGTCTGTGACAGACCGGTGTGACCTCAGATGCGTATACTGCATGTCAGAGGACATGGTTTTCCTGCCTAAAAAAGACCTCTTGACCCTTGAGGAGTTAGACCGCCTGTGCAGCACCTTTGTTGAGCTTGGTGTTCGTAAACTGCGACTTACCGGCGGCGAGCCTCTCGTCCGACGCAATGTAATGTCACTGATTCAATCTCTCGGTCGGCATTTAAAGACCGGAGACCTTGAAGAGCTTACGCTTACGACCAACGGCACCCGTCTCTCAGAGTTCGCTGATCAGTTAGTTGATGCGGGGATGAAACGCATCAACGTGTCACTGGATACTCTGGACCCGGACCGGTTTAAGACAATCACCCGCTGGGGAGATCTCAACAAAGTCTTAGCCGGACTTGATGCGGCCAAAAAAGCCGGCTTGGCAGTTAAGATTAACACAGTCGCGATGCGTAACTTTAATGACCAGGATATAGATAGAATGGTCGAATGGTGTGGAGAGCAAGGGTTTGACCTGACGTTCATCGAAACCATGCCTATGGGTGACATCGATGGGGATCGGACAGCCCAATATATGCCACTGAGCCTAGTCCGCGCCAATTTACAAAAATCTTGGACTCTGGATGAAACCGACTATCAGACTGGCGGTCCCGCTCGTTACACGGTTTGCAGAGAGACTGGGCGGCGCGTCGGCTTCATTACACCCATGACGCATAACTTCTGTGAGTCATGCAATCGGGTTCGGCTCACCTGCACCGGAACACTGTATATGTGCCTGGGTCAGGACGATGCAGCTGATTTGCGTACGCCACTGAGACAAAGTGAAAGCAACGAACCTTTAATGACCACTATACATGAGGCTATTGAGCGCAAACCAAAAGGTCACGATTTCATAATTGATCGGCGCCACAATCGCCCTGCGGTTTCCAGACATATGAGCGTGACTGGCGGTTAGGCTCCGCCCGTGAATTCTTGTATAATAAAGATATACGATCAGCAGAGACCTCTGTATCTTGGATACTTCCATGGCCATTCCAACCATTGCCTTTGTAGCCACAGACAGCGAACCAGCGCAGGCTGCCTTGAGCGACCTTGAGAGTCGATATGGACATGTCAGCCCAGAGGACGCCGACATCATTGTCGCCCTCGGTGGAGACGGGTACATGCTGGAAACGCTACACACCTATATGCCTCTAGACAAACCTGTTTTTGGAATGCATCGCGGCACGGTCGGCTTCCTGATGAACGATTACGCAGAAGAAGGTCTTCCCGCGCGTCTTTCAAAAGCGGACAGCGTAAAAATCCACCCCTTAAAAATGACCACGCGCGATAATAAAGGAAAAGAATCCTGGGCGCTGGCAATTAACGAAGTGTCTATGCTTCGCGAATCCAGACAAGCGGCAAAACTTCGTATATCCATTAATGGTCGATGCCGTATGGAAGAATTGGTTTGCGACGGCGCACTGGTATGCACTCCGGCCGGCAGCACCGCATACAACCTTTCCATACACGGCCCTGTGTTACCTCTCGGTGCGAGCTTACTGGCTGTAACCCCCATCAGTGCTTTTCGTCCGCGACGCTGGCGCGGTGCAATTGTCCCTGATAATGCCGTTATTAAGTTTGAGATTCTTGAAGCTGACAAGCGTCCTGTTAGCGCCGTTGCAGACCGGGCCGAGGTCCGTCATGTTGTGGAAGTTACGGTTGAGGAGGACCACAGCAACGCCATCACGATGCTGTTCGATTCTGAACATAACCTTGAAGAACGGATACTCACCGAACAATTCTCGCCGTGATCGACACGCCGACGGAAACGCCCAAGGTAAAATTACCAGTCGCAAATTTGCGTAATATAGCTTTGAGCATCGCCCTGGGAATTGCGGGCGGTTGGGTTTTCTACAGCCTATCATTACCATTACCATGGATGCTGGGCGCAATGGCGGCAACATGCGTGGCCGCCGTTCTTGGGCTCCCCATGGTAATTTCGAAATACTTGCGACACATTATGATTGCCGTTATCGGTGTGCTACTCGGTAGCGCTTTCACTCCGGCCCTAACAAGTCAGATTCTGCAATGGACGTTAAGCTTAACTGTACTTGCGATATTCTTGCTCATGTTAGCGATCATTATTCCCTGGTGCCTCCAACGCGCAGGCTATGACCGCCCAACTGCTTTCTTTTCTGCACTCCCCGCAGGACTTACAGAAATGACCGCGGTAGGCTCCGAAAATGGTGGCAACCCCCACATTATTGCGCTCACGCACACCGTCCGCATCTTAATCGTCGCCTTTACCATTCCATTTCTTATGGTGTTATTCGCTGGCTATGAGCGACCCGAGACTCTTACTGTAGCAACATTTGAGATTTCAACCGTGGACATCGCAATGCTGACAGCATGCGCCGTTGTGGGATTATGGCTCGGCATAAGATTTAGATTTCCAGCTGGATCACTGGCCGGACCACTCGCACTCAGCGCAGTGGTTCATGTATCAGGGCTAACAGCCTCTTCACCACCTGACAGTTTGGTGGCGATTGCCCAGGTCGTATTGGGGACATCGGTCGGGTCAAGGTTTACAGGATTAACCATCGCAACCATGAAAAAGACGCTAGCCCTGGCAGTAGCCGTTACACTAGGAATGCTTGCCTTGAGCGGCACAGGCGCGGTTCTTCTTGCGCCGGTTCTTGAGATTCATCCGATGGCTTTAATGTTAGCCTTGACCCCGGGCGGCGTAACCGAAATGAGTTTGATGGCCCTCGCACTAAATCAAGACATTGCGTTCGTCACAACGCATCACCTTGTCCGTATCGGGCTCATTGTAATGATAGCTCCGGTGACATTTGCCGCATATCAGCGCTTGCACGGCGATAAAAATTAACCGAATTACCAGTGAAAGCCTGGAATGATAGCCCAGGGTTTGCGGTCGTGTTCTTCGGCCAATTTTGTAGCTGCCTTTAGTTCAGCCGTTTGACCATAGGCAACACCCAAAGCTTCACCGTGAATACCGCCGGTGCACCAGATTGCTTTTAGGCCGGATGCATTTGCACCTGCTACATCGGTATCAAGGGCATCGCCGATAACACCCACACGCGCCGGATCAGAAATTTCCAAACGTTCAACCGCGAGATGATAGACGGCGGGATCCGGTTTGCCACGGTATACTGACCGCCCACCGATGTCCTCGTATCGCCGCGCAATCGCACCCGCGCAAATCACACGACGGCCTTCACGTATGACAACGTCATCCGGGTTAGCACACACCATAGGAAGGTCGCGAGTCAGAGCCTCCTGTAGCACCGCCTCATAATCAGCTAGAGTTTCATCCAATTCGACTGGGCCTGTGTTTAACAAAAATGTGACATCATCAAGAGACTGAATACGCTCAATACCCGTTTCTTCTAGCACGCTCACATCGCGCTCAGGTCCAATGTGATAGGCGCGCGAACCCAGAGCTGCGAAAAATGGGTCTGAGCGCTTTGTTAATTCCTGCCACGTTGCCTCTCCAGATGAAAAAACATCGCCGTAGAGATCGCGTGCGATACCCATACTGGTCATACCATCAACGAGAAGCCGACTACGCCGCGGCGCGTTTGACAACAATATGGTTTTTAAGCCGTTTTTCTTGAGGGCTTGAAAGGTCTCCACAACACCGGGATATGCCGTAACGCCGTCATGGATGAGCCCCCAAAGATCAAGAATGAAGCCGTCAAATTCTGCGGTAACTTCGGACAAACCGTTAACAGCCTTCACGTAGATTCTCCTTGGAGGTGATCAGCCCCTACAGCGTCTGACACACTTGCGAACCCGTCCGCATGAAGCAGCTGCCGAAGCTCAGCCTTGAGCTTCCCAACAAGGGCTGGCCCCTCAAACACTAATGCAGAATATAATTGCACCAGACTGGCGCCAGCTTTGATTTTTTCATAAGCCTCGACACCAGTGGATATACCACCGACACCAACCAAAGGAATTTTTCCGCCAGTCCGAGTATAGACCAAACGCAGCATCTCTGTTGATGCAGAAAACAGCGGCTTGCCACTCAGCCCGCCCATTTCTGATCGTGCCTCTGAAACAAGGTTATCTGGTCGCGCAATTGTTGTATTTGAAATAACCAGTCCGCTTAACTTATGGCGTAACGCCAGGTCACAAAGATCATCAATATCTTTATCTTCAAGATCAGGAGCGATCTTGACCAGGATTGTCGGTTTTCGAGACTGGGGGGATTCCTCACAAGCCAACCGAACAGCGTTTACAATGCCGATTAATTTTTCAGGGTCCTGCAGCGCACGCAGCCCTGGTGTATTTGGGGAAGAGACATTGATTGTCAGAATATCAGCGACAGACGCCAACACCCCTGCAAGTTGCGCATAGTCAGACTCAGGATCATGGGACTCTTTGTTCAATCCAAGGTTAACGGCGATGGGGCCCTTGATCAGACCGTTGTCTGTCGCAGCCCTGAGTGATGACAAACGATCAGCCACAACAGCAGCACCGACACTATTCAAACCCATCCTGTTGATAACAGCCCGGTCTTGAGTGAGGCGGAACAACCGCGGCTTAGAATTACCCGCTTGAGGTCTTAACGTGACCCCTCCAACTTCAACAGACCCAAAGCCAAGCCGAAACAACGCTGGAATGGCCTCAGCATGCTTATCAAACCCTGCCGCAAGGCCAATCGGATTTCTAAAATTGCGCCCCCACACACGCGTTGCCAGGCCATCATCCGAGCCTGAAGCCGGCAAACACCACTTGGGAGCAGTTTTGAGCCCATGCAAAGCCGCAGCATGCGCGCGTTCTGCGTCGATTCGCCATAAGATTGGCTTGATCCAGGGGTAGAAGTCCGTCATTAGATTAGATGCTCATTAAGCTAAAATACCACCAAGGCTGACCGTTCTTTAACGGAATTGGCCTAGAATCAATAATCATTAGAAAAAGCATTGGTTTTTTGTTCTTTTGAGTGGTGCCATGAGGTTATAATTGCCACGTCCCGTCATGATTTAGCAAAGCGTTTGTTACTGTGCGATCTGATCCCAAACTATCATCCCGCGGTTTAGCCCGCCTGATCGAGCAAGTCGGTAAGGCATGTTATAATCTTGGCTATACGCCTGGGCTAAATCCGGCTCAATGGGCAGCATTGCGCTATTTTCAAGAAACCACGGTCGATCGTAGAACAGTCACGGGGTTTGCCAATTTTCAAGGCACGACCAAGGGGACGGCATCTCAAACCGTTGCTGCTATGGTTCGCAAAGGATTCTTGGAAAGAGTCGCAGATAAAAATGACCGACGGGTCCATCGGCTTGTATTGACTGAGGAAGGCGAGAACTTGCTCACTCAGGACCCTTTGCAAGCACTCGCCTCAGCCGTTGATCAGCTTGAAGAACAAGAGCGATGGGCCTTGGCTGTCAATATGGAAAAAGTCTTGCGGCAAATCATCAAGGCATAAAAACCTAAGACACGCTTAAACCTGCTCTCCTGGAGCGACGGTTTCTCCCGCCATCACAGCATCAATCGTCTTAAGCAGTTCTTCTTTTTCGAAAGGTTTGTAAACTACAGCTTTGGCACCAAAAGTTGATGCTAATGGTGCGGTATACGTGAGAGGTGCATTTGGTGCACCTCCTGAAATCACAACCACCGGTACATCATTGCCAGCGCCACGTATTTCTTTCAGGAGAGAGATACCGTCCATTTCTGGCATCCAAATGTCGCTCACAACCATATCATAAGAATGCTCTGCTAACTTGGCTAAGGCTTCCTTGCCATTGGCCGCATCATCAACATCATGACCGGCACTTGCCAATATCTCGCGTACTGACAGACTAACTTCTGGAGAGTCTTCAACTAATAGAATGTTCACGTGGGCGACTCCATATCAATGGTGCTGTCGATAGCCTCAACATACTCTGGAATGTATACCATCGCCGTTGTTCCCTGATCAACTTCGCTATCAAGCGATACTGCCCCACCCCACCCCAAAACAATGCTGTACACAACCGATAAGCCTAGCCCTGTGCCCTGACCGACCGGTTTAGTTGTAAAAAAAGGCTCGAAAATTCTATGGCGGCTCTGATTATCGATACCGCATCCGGTATCCGAGACCGACAACAGCAGCCATCCATTATGGCGATGAGGAACAGCCGAGGTTATTATTTGCTCTGGTGAGAGCCTCACCAGAGATAGGTCGACCACACCCTGGCCAGCCATCGCATCAGCAGCATTGCGCACAAGATTGATTACAACTTGCGAAACTTGAGTTGGATTGACCATGGCGCAAGCTTCTTGAACATCGATATTACATTGCAGATCAATTCCGGGAGGAATGCCGCTTCGGGCTAACTTCACAGCATCCTCGACGATAGGCGCGATGGAATGAGAGGCCACCAAAGGCGCATCCTGTCGGGAAAAAGTCAAAATTTGACGGACGACATCGCGCGCCTTGCGACCGCTCCCGGTAATCACTTCAAAATACTTGCGCAGCTTATCTTGCTCAGGAGCACATGCTTCAAACCCCAGGTCAGATAGGGTAATAATCGGTTGCAGGAGGTTATTAATCTCATGAGCAACCCCCCCTGAGAGCTTACCAAGCGCCTCCATTTTCTGGGCGTCCATCATAGCTTCAGTTCTGCGGCGATCATCTGTGATGTCACGCACGATAAGGGTCAGCCCCACGACTGAGGTTCGATCTTGCGCCGTAACAGGGGCCAGTTCAATCTGGCTCAGGAACGGGGCACCACCTTCACCATGAAGCGTTAGCTCGCACGACAACAACAACCGCGACTGAATAGCATCAAGCAAATCTTGGAAGCCCGAGGCGTCAGTTTCAGGACCACGCAGCACCTCGACAGAACTGCCTATGAGGTACCCTTCTGAGAAGCCTGTAATCGTCTCTAGCTCAGGATTCACGTAAAAGAACGTGGGCCGTTCTAAATCTGGTGTCAACACCGCCACACCAACCGGCGAAGCCTGCAACGCCTCGGTTAGAATAGTGTTGCGCGCGACAAGATCGCGCAACCTCTCTTCACGGTTTTTAGATTCAGTTACATCCTGCACGGTCCCAAACGAAGCATATGGCTTTCCATCAGAATCAAATAAAACCCGCCCCTCAACGCTAAGCCACCGGATATCTCCCTCACCTCGAATAATCCGGTATTCAGCTCCAGATATCTCTTTTCCGACGATAAGGTCATCCAACATATCGCGAACGACGTTCACATCATCAGGGTGCAGAAATTTAATGTAGCTTGGCGACGAAGGATCAATGGATCCTGGTGCGACGCCGTGAATTTCGTACATCTGGTGAGACCAGATCATTTTCCGGGTATCCCAGTAAAGCCTGTAGGTCCCCATGCGCGCTATGCGAGTTGCCTCCTCGAGGCGCGCCTCACTCTCTAGCAACTCAAATTCAGCAGCCTTGCGGTCGGTGATATCAATTGCACGTATGACTCTAAAAACTGGCGCGTCGGCGCTTGTCGCGTCAGACGTTGGAAAGACCTGTGCCTCATACCAATATGGCCCATACTGCAACTGAAAGCCGCGTTCAGCTCGCTCCTCACCAATCGAAGTTACGCGTCCTAAAATAGCTGCAAAGACGTCTGTAGGATGCCCGCCGACCAATACTTCCGCCTTCTGCATAAGAAGACTCTCAGCGCGTTGGTTAACATCGATAATATAATTGTCTTTGTCGATTAAAATGACATGCGCAGGAGAGCGATTGACCATCTCAATAGCCATGTCACGCGTCACATGCGACATTGGGCCCACTCGTTGGGTCTTTTTTTCAGACTCTTCGGGCATGGGAAAATCTCGTTCTCAGCGCGTCAGCCTGACTTTGAACGGCGTCACCAATTTTTCAATTTCTCTGACTTGAGATTGCTTAGCAACAGTCGACTCTTCATCAATAAAAGGATCATCGCCCAGCTCATCCTCAAAGATCATACTCTCTAAATAATCTGCAACGCTTGTGAGCTCGACCCGGCGCGTTTTATCGAGTTCAGCAGCCCGACGAACTTCACCCGCTGCCTTCATTACGAGAATTGATGCTTTTTCCTCAGACATGCCGCCTCCCTATGGCGAAAACCGGCCTATTAATACGACCTTTTATTTTAGACCTCTCGCCAACGAGTCATAGTCGATTCCACCACTATCGACAATCTAACCGCACCGGTTGAGCCATATTGGTCTAAAAAACACTATTCGATGTATCGCTGATTCATTTCGGTAGCACCAAAAGTGCTCGAAAATCATTCACATTTGTTCCTGTCGGTCCTGGAGTCACCAAATCTCCAATGGCGTGAAAGAAATCTTCAGATCGATGCTCGGTAAGATCTGCGATAGCATCGCGACCGATAAGCGTGGCTCGTGATAGTGTGTCAGGTGTCACAATCGCACCTGCTGAAGCCGATGCACCATCCGTGCCATCCGTATCGCAAGATAGCCCCCAGATGCGCGGGTGCCCCTCAAGAGCCAGAGCCATTGCCAGACAAAACTCCAGATTAGGACCGCCGGCAGCAGCCCGGTTCATTGTTACTGTTACCTCCCCGCCAGACAAGAAGACTACCGGCTTCTGAACCTGATCAGCGAGTCCCAGTGCCGACTGGACAAGCTCTTTTGCGACTTCACAAGCCTCACCTTCAATTTTATCACCCAGATCAACAACCTCAACACCAGCTAACAAGCAATGTTGGCGTGCGGCAAGAATCGCATTTTTTGGTGATGCGACAACGTGATTTATAATGTTCTCTGGCAAGTGTTTTGGTGTTTCTAAAGCACCGGACCGAAGCCCATCCCGAATTATTTTTGGAATAGCAATCTCATACCGGTTGATAATACGAAGCGCATCGGCACAGGTTGTTGGGTCAGCGACAGTCGGGCCTGAGCCTATCACCGCTGGATCATCGCCAACCACATCTGAGACGAACAAATTGAGCAAGTGTCTTTGCCCAACAGAAACAGCAAGCCGCCCCCCTTTCACAGAAGACAGGTGTTTGCGCACGGTATTAATTTCTTGGATCCGCGCACCTGACTGCAAAAGGGTTCGTGAAATACTTTGTTTCTGAGGAAGCGTGAGTCCCTTTGCAGGTTGAACCAGCAGCGACGATGCGCCACCAGACCACAAACCTATAATCTGGGTTTCTTTATCAGTTTTATCGATTATTTCTAACAAACGCTTGGTAGCAGCAACACCTCTAACATCAGGGATGGGATGAGATGCTTCACAGACTTCAATGGAATGTGTGGGTCTCGCGTATCCATCCCTAACAATCACCAAACCAGTGATGGGGTCGTTCCAGTACTCTTCAATCGCCCGCGCCATAGCCCCGCTGCCTTTCCCAGCTCCAATCGCCACAACTGGACCCCTAGGTAATGACGACAGAACTTCAGGCATAAAAACAGCTGGATCAACAGCGGCCAGAGCTTTCCTAAACAATTCTTGCAATAAGATGTGAGGAATAATGGACACCCGCGTTACAATCCTTAGAAAGGGGAATCACGTCTTCTTTATAAAGATAGGATTCAACAGCACTTAAGGTAGCGATTTCACCCACGGAGCACATAATTTTTTATGAAGACTTTAGCACGACTTATGCCTGAGAAGTTTCAGCATGCGACGACAACGGCTGATGGTGCGCACCGTGCATACGTACCGCTCAAAAAACTTGAGACTTTATGGATAAATACAGGAACGCTTTGCAATCTTACCTGCCGGAACTGCTATATAGAATCATCCCCAAAGAATGACCGACTTGTGTACATAACTAAGGCCGAAGTACTCACCTACCTAGACGAAATAGAACGCCGGACTCTTGGCACGACTGAAATTGGGTTTACCGGCGGTGAGCCTTTCATGAACCCGGAATTTATAGATATGCTGACAGAAACACTCGCGCGCGGTTTCCAATGCATAGTGCTCAGCAACGCGATGAAGCCAATGATGAAATGCGCTAAGGAACTGGAAACTATAGGTCGACAGTTTACGAAACGTCTAACCATGCGCATCTCGCTAGATCACCACACTAAAGAAGGCCACGAAGCCGAGAGAGGTGCCCGCAGTTGGCAGCCTGCCCTAGATGGATTGTCCTGGCTAAATGACAAAGGCTTCCGCCTGAACGTTGCCGGTCGCACTTTTATTGAAGAGTCAGAAGACACAGCACGGGCTGGATATGAGGCTTTGTTTTCTCGGCTAGGGCTTAAGATCAACGCTTACAACCCTGCTGAACTAGTGCTATTTCCAGAAATGAACGCAACGCTAGACGTCCCCGAAATAACAACGGCATGTTGGGGTATTTTAAACGTCGACCCAAATTCAATAATGTGTGCAACGTCACGAATGGTCGTAAAACGCAAATCAGCTATACAGCCTGTTGTTCTGGCATGTACCTTGTTACCCTACGATAGCGCATTCGAACTTGGGCCTACTTTGCAAGATGCGGAAAAAGATATATTTCTGAATCATCCCCATTGCGCGCAGTTTTGCGTTTTGGGTGGCGCATCTTGTTCACAAGGTTAGAAATATGGCTGGCATCACTTCACCTGCAGCATTACATCCACTTTTTAGAGCGCCGCCTTTGCTGCTCGACCTTGTACAACAAGGCGAAGCCATATCGCTCGGAGCTCACGAAACACTCTTTCGTGAGGGGGACCCAGTGCAGTATCTATACTGTGTTGCTGAAGGCACTATGGTCCTCAGTCGCTATAGTGTTGCGGGTGAACGGCAGATCATGGCTTTTCTCTTTCCCGGCGACTTCCTTGGAATCACGTTCGAAAAAAAATTCGGCCTTGGTGCTGAAACACTTACCAAATGCAGTTTGCTGCGATTAGACCACGCCATTTTGGAGGACCTCGCCTCAAAGGATCCCGAAGTCTGGCGCGCCGTTAGCGAAGTGACCTGGAGGTTTCTACGCGGCTCAATGGAGTTAACTTTCACCATTGGCCGTAAAAGCGCTGTGGGTCGCATTGCATCGTTCTTACTATATCTTTCCTTCCGACAAGGGGGGTTTTCTGGCCATGTTCCTGAAATCAGCCTGCCAATGGGACGGCAGGACATTGGTGATTTTCTTGGCTTAACCATTGAAACAGTGAGCCGTAGCTTTACGAAACTTAAAGAACAGGGATGCATTGCCCTGCCAAGTACGGACAAAGTCTTATTGCTAGACGTTAAAGCCTTGCGCACACGCGCTGATGTTGTCGACTGAGTGCTGGTGCAGAACACCTGTGGAATATTTGCCTACCTAAAAATCTTTCTCTACTCGCAGATCCATAAAAGTGCATCATCCTGGCGGCCATCAACAAAGAACTCGTAGGATTGTTCCGGCAAAGAATCTCTGAGCATAAGCGCTAAGCCAGCCCAAGATGGTCCGCCCACAACAGCTGCCTTTTCACATTTCTCTCTATTAGCAGCGAGGATATCGCCGCTATCCCATTTGCTGTTTTCGTCCATGTCTTTGAGCACAGATAAATCAGCATAAAATCGAAAGGTTTCGTGTGCCCCAAGAACATAGCGCATGGCTGGTTCGAATATCTCTGTATAATCCTGCTCTGTTAGAGTTCCTGAGGCTTTGAAACAAATGAGGTTACCATCGCTCTCTTCTAGTATTTCAAGCATCTCTACACCTGCAAGCCAGCGGCCACGTAACTGAGCACCAATGGAACAGCCAAGCGTGTGCGAGTCTGCCTGGCCGCCATCACATCTATCTTCGCTGTCACACCTTGCTGAAAGCCCGGTGCAGCCTGCGTTAAAATCTCACCGTTCAAGGCGTAAATTTTAGCACCCTTGTTATCAAGATAGTGCAGATCGATCTTATACGCCGTTAATGCGTTATCAACTTCCGCCTGGAAGGTGTCGCCCAAATCACCGTGACAAACGATAAGATCGGGTAAAATACTCGCATTAGAATAACGAGCAAATTCAGTTAGTCTTCCAGTGGTCGTAGTAGTAATAACACCGAGTTCAGTTTGCCATGACACGAGAGCAACTTTGTCCAAATATGGCGCAACGACACCCTGCGGCCCAATCAATGTATTCCGTATAAACGGATTCGATACTTCAGGCGACTCACTTAACACAAGAACATAGCTTTGGTGCTTTTGTGAAAGATTGGCAGCCTGATCTAACGACCTGTTGAAATGTATTAATCTCTTCTCGTTTGCAATGGAAACAATCACTAAGTCTGAATCAACTGTATAGGCTTCAATCAATTCCAGGATTGGCAGAGAGGACTCTGCCAATCCTGAGCCATCAGCAAACGCCGTGACACGAGGTTGCTGGATCTTCAGGTCTTGAACAAACGAAGTATCCGCAGTTGGTTTGCTGATTGGCACGAATGCCAACGCGCCACCTGCCGCAACGGCAGACATCATGACGGAACGCCGTGAGACCACGCACTGCGATAATGTTGGTGGCACCATGCCTGACGCCACCTTCTGCGTATTGCCATTACAGGACTTGACCATACGTGTGTCTACTCCGCAGGCATTACCTTAGATACCTCAGACGTCACACCCGCATACCCAACCTTAATATTGAGCGCCGATGCCACCGCATAAATAACAGCATATGCAATCATAGACACTACCAGACCCAGCAATGACGGGATGAAAATCTCAGGCAGGTCCAACACGCCGTACGTCACGCCATAAGCAAAGAATGCGCCGATTGCGTAGGACAGAACAGCCGCCCAATTCCAGGTGTGCAAGCGTTTGAGGTCATCCGTGTTGTAATGCTTTTTATGGACAATGTAATAGTCCACAACCAATGGCCCAATGAGCGGCGGCACTAAGGCCGCCAGCAGGTTGATCCAGTCTAAAAAGTATTGGTAAAGCCCGAGGCCAAGGATGGTTCCCAGCACACCCCAGATGACAACCATGACTCGTTTCGGGCGCTTAAACACGGCGGACGTTTGGATGACAGGTAGGTAAAGGTTGGCATCGCCCGTCGTCCAGAGTGCCAGACTCATACCGATCAACCCGATGCCGCCGATAATCATGCCCTGTTGAAGCAGATAGGTCGTGAAATCGGCAGACCCGGAAACCACCCCCCCCAGCGCGCCAACAATTTGCAAAAACCATTGTGCGATAATCATAACAATGAAGGGAATAGCCAGAGCAACCCAAGCCTTTTTTGCGAATCGGGTGTACTCGGCCATAACAACCGCGCCCACGATCCACGAGCCGACAACGAGATTGACGGCCGTGACAAAGGAAATGGGATTCTGCGCCGCCGTATCCTGAGAGAGCGCCAAAAATGCGGCACCGCCGCCCGCCTGATCAACGTTCAAATAAATGGCGTATAAGCCGACAAGAACCAGAATGGCCACCGACGGCACACTGACTCTCTCGATGCCCTTAACGCCGTAATATGTTGTGACGGTGAACAACAGCCCGCCAAAAATCGCGACGGCGTAGAAGGTGGGGCTGTCAAAGTCTTGCGCCCATGCAAAACCAAAAGCCCCGACAACGATCGCTTGCCAGCCAGTAGTTAACAGAGCTAGAAAAATAACGGGTAAAAAGACGCCGATCCGGCCATAAACAAACTGATACAAAAGACCCGAATTACAGGCGGTTTTATATCCTATATAAGCTACCAATCCACCGATCACAAAATTGATCAGATTGCCAACAAAAGTGGCCGCGATAAGATCTGGCCAAAAGGGCACGCCAGCCCCCAACTGCCCGCCTGTCAGAAGACCTGTAATCAAGAAGCCCCATCCAAACGCCAGGGTTAGCATAGGCAGCGTATCCTGACGCTGATCTGGTCTCAGAGGCGCAAAAGGATTATCTGCTGTTTGTGCTTCAGCGGCCTCATCAAGCGTCCACCACTCTTTTACTTTATCCATCATAGCTTTTTGCCCCTCTCCTATGCTCATATTAGCATGATCATATTAGGCCCCGTCTTACCCTAAGAATGCAACAGTTCCGGAGTAATAGTGTCACAGAATGAGCCATCTTCGATAAGTCCCCCCACCATGCCAGAAGCCACAGACAGAGGCATGGTACCGACTTTAAATAATAAGGGCTTTATGTCGACCTCGCTCGACCCGGTTTCGGCGGCCTTTACAGTGTATGCCGGGAGGGTTAGCGGCTGGTCTTTAGACGTTGGATGTGCTTATGGGATTGCCTCCTTGGCGGCAATCAACCACGGCGCCAATATCATTGCGTGCGATATGGAACTTGGACATGTGCAGGTTTTGCTATCAAAAGTTCCTACTGACGCTCTGAAGCGAGCCAAAGGCATTGTGGCACAAATGCCAGAGATTGCGTTTCGTCCACACAGTTTTTCTGCCATTTTATGCTCACGCGCCCTTCATTTTCTTGATGGTGAAGGGGTTACTAAAACAATCAAGGCGATGGCAGAATGGCTAGAACCCGGCGGCAAGGTCTTCTTGATTGCAGACACACCCTATACTGGCTTCTGGGCGCGGGGCGCGAATAAGTATGAAGAACGCAAGGCAGCCGGAGACCCTTGGCCGGGGTTTATTCCCGATGTCACGGTTTACTTACCAGAACAAGCTCGCACAGGTGCAAAAATGCGGCATCTCAACCCGATGGATCCAGAGACACTCGCCCGCGTCTGTAGCGAGGCTGGCCTGACGATCGAGCAAGCTGCGTTCTCGGGGCGCCCCGACCAACCCAATTCAAAAACACACGCTGGCGTGATCGCTGCGAAAGCGGCCTAACGCGCTGATATAGAAGAAGGACACTTACTCATGGCCCGCCCACATATTGAGTTCATTCATGCCCAGAACTTGGATTGGCAAACGGGCCTATTACCAGCGCCGTTCGCGGACATTGAATGTAAAATGCTGAGCCAGGACGATGAAACGGGCGCCTGCTCGACCATACTCAGATATCCGAAAGGATGGTCGGCCTCGGATATTCAGCACTTTAATGCTGCCCATGAACTCTTGGTTCTAGAAGGATCAATGGAATTAAATGATCAGCACTACCCGTTTGACAGCTACGGATACCTTCCTGCCGGACTGACTCACAATAACTGGAAAACTGACGATGGCGCTGTAGTGCTCACCTTCTTTTCCGCCACACCAGTCTCCACGCCAGGCCCAGGAAACATAACGGAAGACGCTATTCCCTATCTTTATCTGCACGACATGAAATGGACCTCAGTTGATGTGGACCCTGACCTGGACTTCCTCCGGATCGCCCACAAAATTCTTCGTAAAGACGAAACCCGGGGCGAAACAACCATGATTTTAAACTGTGGCGCACAAAGCCACCCCACTGATTGGACGGAAGCCGCCCTTGCCCACCCGTGTGTTGAAGAAATGTTTTTGCTGTCAGGTGATATCATTGCCGACCGCGGCATCATGAACGCAGGCTCTTATTTTTGGCGTCCCCCTCACATTTGGCACGGTCCCTTCGGCTCTCGGAATGGCAACCTGTGCCTCATTCGGTTCATGGAAGGTAAGCACGTCAACATCTGGGGCGAAGAGAAACTGCCCTTCAGCCTGACACCTGAGTACAGTCCAGACTTGCCTGACTCCCTCGTCAATTTGAAGGACAAACCATTTTCTCCGCCAACACCTTACTAAGTCGTAGTCGGAACGGGTAAAGCCTTATGCTGCCGCTTCCCACATATGATTTTTTACCGACCGGAACTCATGACGAAGAGGCACGAGAAGATTTCTGCCGGGTTCTCGCGGTTAAACTCGCGGCAGATATTCGACCACGCCTAAAAACGCTGTTTGAAACCGAAGTCAAACCAGCTTTTCAAGAAGAATATGGGCATCCCCCTGACTTCAGGGAAATCGCTAGGGAGATGCGCCGGACAACACCTAGCCAACTGTGGTATCGGCTGCGCACAGACAATCAAGACCGTATGTATGCTGTGACCGGCGACATGATTTCACGCCAAGCGAGAGACCTATCTACAAAGGTTTTGTCAGCATCTGGCACGCATGGATCTTTAACCTTAGACTCGAATTTGGAAATGCCGTCCTACTTGACGGCCATGGATATTCACAGGAAACCCGGTGGCTATCATGCGGAGCACTTCAAAGACGATATATCTCCAGGGGCTCAATATGACCGGACCATCGCCGTGCATAACATGGGAAGCCAAGGAATCAATAATGATGACCCGGGGCAAAGTATTGCACATTGGATCAACGCTACTTATCCAAATTTAAAGCCGAATCGTATTCTGGATTTGGGCTGCACCATCGGCAACAATACACTTCCTTATGCAGAAGTTTTTCCTGAAGCAGATGTCTATGGATTGGATATTAGCGCCCCGTGCTTGAAGTATGCCCATGCAAGAGCATGCGCCTTAGGGATTGACGTTCATTTTTGCCAAGCGAATGCCGAGAGCACAAAATTTAATAACGAGAGCTTTGACCTTATCGTCTCTCGCATCTTACTACACGAAACCTCTGCTAAAGCTTTACCAAAAATCATCAAAGAATGTCATAGGTTGTTGAAACCCGGAGGCATGATGATTCACTCAGACGCACCTCAGTTTGAGTCCCTCTCGCCCTACCAAGCTTCGCTCAGAGATTGGGATGCGACGTGCAATAACGAGCCCTTCATGACGACCGTCTACAGCATGTCCCTAAAAGACCTTTATTCAAATTGTGGCTTTGACGAATCATCTTATATTGAGACAACAGTGCCAGGGCGATACATCCAATCTCACTTAATTGACCCAAATGCGACACCCGGTTTTGCAACGACCTACTATTTTACAGGCGCGGTTAAAACCAAATAATATCATTCAGCCGCTTGCTTTAAAGCGCCAACCAACGGCACAAAAACCGTAAACGTCGTCTTGCCCTTAAACGACACAACATCAACAGCCCCACCCCACTCACGCACTAAACCCGCCACGACAGACAACCCTAGGCCAGTCCCAACGCCTCGGGGTTTGGTTGTGAAAAACGGATCAAAAATTTTACTCAGAGTTTGCTCATCCAAACCCGGACCGTTGTCCGTTACAGAGAAAAAGCCGTACCGCCCGGGCAAAACCGTCCAGGGATCAGAATCTTTGGAGTACAAAACAGATGTTCCAGTTTCGATGATGACAGTGCCATTTGGCCCTGCGGCATCGACCGCATTCCGAACCAAGTTAAACAACACTTGATGCACACCACCTGCGTTGGCCGATACACTCACCTCCTCATCAAACCAAGAGTGATCTAAAATTAACGTGCTTGGCAAAGTTGGCCGTATGAGGTCCAAACCGTCTTTCACTGCACTTGATAGCGAAATGGTTTCAACTTTGGCACGCCCCTCGCGCGCAAATGTTAAAATGTCTTGGACAATCCGAATTGCCTGCTGCGATGCCATGTATATTTTTCTGAAATATCCCTGTGTTCTCTCAATCTCAGGGGCTTCTGTTTCTCCCATGGCCGAATAAACGACGACAGGCTGGAGAAGATTGTTGATTTCATGGGCGATACCACCTGCCAAGCGATCTAACGCATCGGATTTTTCGCGTTCCGCCTGCTGCAATCGCTGCCGTCGCTGCTCCGTTACATCTGCGCCAGCCCCACGGTAACCAATAAACGTATTCTTTGAGTCATACATCGGGTTAGCGGATATACGAACCCAGCGCGCTTCATCCTGCTTATCCCGCAACGCAATTATCAGATTTCTGAACGGGTCCTGCTGGGCCATAGCCTGCAACATAATTGCACGATCTGTTAGCCCCTCGGTCAAATCAATGTTCTGATCTTTCGTAACGCCAATCTGAATATCGAGCATGGGATCATGGGACCCACTTTCAAAATAAGTAATCACTCCGTTCTCGTTGATTTCCCATATAAAATCGCTCATACATTCCGTGATATCTCGCAACCTAATCTCGTTTTCTCTGACCTTACGCTCTGTCCGCCTTAAATCTGTGACGTCTTGGGCCACACCAAACGCCTTGATCGCGCGCCCGTCTTGATCACGAATGACTCTCCAATCATATGTCATCGTTCTCACCGCACCGTCACATGGACGACAGATACGTGCTTCAAAATGACCGTCCGCTGGAGGGTTATCAAAAGCACCAACGTTGCGAACAACATCTTCACGGGATTCTTCAACAACGAGATCTAGAAAAGATGACCGGCTGGGCGCGAATTCCTCTGGCTCCACACCATGAATGGCATACATATTCTCGCCCCAGATGATTTCAGACGTCAGGATATCACGCTCAAAATGCCCGATCCCTGACAAGCGCTGTGACTCTTCAAGGCTGCGTTCTTTTAACAATAATGTTCTGCGGTTTTCTTCATCGCGTCGGAATTGCAGTGTGAGCCAGAGCGTCAAAGCAAGGATTACAGTTGCTGCACCTGTGGCGGCCAAACCATAGGCAAAGGCGCTCTTACGCCAAGGCGCTAATACCTCAACATTAGAAAGATCAACGGTAAGAACCAAAGGCCATCCGCCAACAGACCTATAGCT
Source organism: Rhodospirillaceae bacterium (assembly GCA_040221475.1). Taxonomy (GTDB): domain Bacteria; phylum Pseudomonadota; class Alphaproteobacteria; order Rhodospirillales; family Rhodospirillaceae; genus WLXB01. The sequence goes on from JAVKEJ010000032.1 coordinate 127,846, forward strand.
TAAGACACGCATGTCACGGTTGAGTTGTGACTGTGCCTGATAGGTTCCAGCGTCAGACTCCGCCAACCGCACTTTAAATAAATTCAGATCTTTATAAGATTTGCCGATAACCGAATCGACAAAGGGATATGCAAACAAAAGCCTGCCATCATCATGGAACAAAGCAACAGAGTTCATTCCGGGCGGCAAAACTTCCTCGAACAAACTCAAGAATGTTTTAAGAGCTATATCAATATAAACGACACCAACAAGGTCACCATTTGCGTCACGTATGGCCTGCGTTAATGGTAAAATCCATTCGCCTTCGACAAAGAAGCTTCGAATTGGGTCACCCAGGAAAATCCTATCCTCTCCCTTTTGAAGGTGCATCGTATAAGCTGGCCATTCATTGCCATCGAAAAACCGCTTCATCACCTGGACAGATTCGGCATCCATACGCACAGCTGTACTCGGAATGCTTCCATCAGCTTTGATGTAAGAAATGCCATGGAGAAAGTTTAATTCTCTGAGGGTCTCAACCCAAAAGGCAATCGCGGTGTCATCCGGATCGCCATTAGGTTTAAGGTGACCTGAGGTTACAGTCGCAACATGATCTGCAGCAAGTTCAGCTGACCGTAACCCACCGACAATGCTGGCCTCAAGCGTCAGAGACAGTTGCTGGGTTACGCGCCCTGACCCTTCAAGCGCAGAAGCACGGTCTTTAGCGACCTGCCATACAACACCAAAAACCAGAGTCGAGATTGAAAACAGTGCAATAGCCCAGAGCTTCGCTTGTCCTTTTGAAAGACCCATGATGGCTTTGCTTCTGTATTGTTCAGACGTGACGTTAAATAATCTTGATACGCCAAAGCTGGCAGCAGTGTGAATAACGGCAACTTTGTCGCATTCCCGCCGTCACCTCAAGTCAATCAGGCATTTTGTCGTTTAATCATCCCTTGAAGACTTGGATTAAGGAGTCGTACCTAACAAAATGATGGCATGTTTAAATCTGAAATTGAGGCGTTGGGACTCCTAATAAATTGGGGCACTTGTCATCACCAAACTTTCGGTAAACACTGTTATGTAAGCACAATGTTGCATATTGGGGAAAGCAGCGATGAGCGATACAGTTAGTGAGGCACGGACAACGCAACCGCCGTATCCAAACTCTAAATATGCATGGTACGTCACGTCTTTGATGCTGCTTGCGTATATTCTTTCGTTCATAGACCGTCAGATTATGAGTCTGTTAATCGAGCCGATCAAAGCAGACCTCGAACTCACCGACTTACAGATCGGACTCATTCTCGGCCCAGCCTTCGCTATCTTTTACGTCACACTTGGCATTCCAATTGGTTGGCTAGCCGACCGCAAAAGCCGGCGCAATATTATAGGTCTCGGCATTACTGTATGGTGCCTCATGACGGCAGCTTGCGGCCTAGCCAAAAGTTTCCCGCAACTCTTTTTAGCCCGCATTGGCGTTGGTGCCGGTGAAGCTGTTTTAACGCCAAGCGCACTGTCTCTCATCAGTGATTACTTCCCGCAGAAAAAACGGGCTCGCGCAGTTAGTCTCTACATGTCTGGCATTTCACTAGGGCAAGGACTTGCGAACCTTCTGGGAGGCCCACTGATTGCTTTTCTACTTTCCATACCTCCTCTCGTTTTCCCCATCTTTGGCGAACTACAAGCCTGGCAAACAGCATTTATGATTGTTGGCCTTCCTGGCCTCCTGCTGGCACTCCTCATGCTGACAGTAAAAGAACCTCTGCGGCGTGGCTTAATTGAAATTAAGTCTTCAAGCGCCAGCACAAGTAGAGAAGTAAGTTTTAAAGATGGCATGGCCTTTTTGTTTTTACGCTGGAAAGCTTATGGCAGCCTTTTCTTCGGCATGTCCGTTGTCACATTGGTTGGTTACACAGGATTTTGGAATGCGCCTCTTTTCGAACGCACCTGGGGATGGGACATCGCTAGAATTGGCATCACACTTGGAACAGCGAGTCTAATATTTGGTCCTATCGGCGCCAATGCGGGGGGATGGCTTGCGGACAAATTAACCAAGATGGGCGGCAAAGACGGCCCCATGCGCGCCATGTTTTATGGCGTAATTCTTACGGTCATAACCAACATTGCTTACCCTCTCATGCCAACAGGCGTTTGGGCAACTGTTGTGTATATTCCCTCCCTTCTTGGTGGGGCCGCCGCATCAGCTTGTGGCGCAGCCGCTGTGGTGCATATCGCACCCAACCAGGTGCGCGCGCAGGCAACTGCCATATATTGGTTGATCATCAACGTTGTCGGTCTGATGCTAGGGCCGACATCCGTTGGGCTTATCACCGACCTATTGGGCGACCCGAGTATGTTAAAATATTCAATGGCCGTTATACCATTTGCCGTCGGTGTGCCGGCGATCCTGCTGATTGCCTGGGGCTTAAAGTATTATGCCGTTGCGGCTGATGAAGCTGAAGAATGGGCTGAAAAAGCCTGATGCGGATCACTCGGGTTGTTTAAAATAATTAACCGCCCCAGGATCAACTTTGGCGACGGTTGTGCGATCACGCATGATCTCAGACCAAATACGATTAACGAAGGCGTCGAGATCCTTTTGATCAGATTCGCGCTCTTCAATAGTCGGTTCGTGATCTTCTACCGCACAGCCTGACAAAGCATCTCGGCGCACCAGTTCACGCTCCATGGCCCGCATGCGCTCGCGCAGAATATAAACCTCTCCCGACAAGGCCGTGATTGCGCCAACCAGATTGTCTACGGGTAAATCATGAATCCAATCTGGCTCTTCGCCGGTCACCGGCCCGGTCTTGACCGTTTTATAATTTTTCTTAGTCACTTAATTTCTTACTTTTCAAATTGGTACAAACGCCACGATATGACCTCTGATCCCTGTTTTGAAGGTGTGGAAGTGTATGGCTTAAAGGGTTCTATGGTTACCTTTTTATAACCAACATCGCGTGCTGCCTTTTCCATATCAAAATCAATCCAGGCCGCCGTGTAGGTCTCGTTGTTGTTCCAAGCATGAGACAACTGAACAGCTTCAAGCATGGGCGAGTCCGCACCCTTGCCAAACTCGGGCCCAACAAAAACACCTCCCGGTTTCAGAACGCGATAGGCTTCTTTGAGCGCATTCTTAAGATTCACTGGTGGAATTTCGTGAAACATAAAAAGGTGAAAAATACAGTCGAAGGTATCATCTTCAAAATCGAGGTGCTCAACATCCTGCTGTGACAGCTTGAATTGAAAGCCGTGTTCTTGTGCCCTTTTATACGCCAATTTGAGACACGGAGCTGAAAGATCGACACCATAACATTCGGATTCAGGATGAAGTTTTTGCCATTCTATCAGGCCCGCACCGTGGCCCGTGCCCCAATCCAACACCTTATCAAAGGCCCGGTCTGGAAACTGACTATAAGACAAACGATAGATCAGATTCGGATCCATATGAGCTGGATTGGTTGTACGGCGACCAAACTCATAGACCACCCCGTCTGTTGGATCTGAGTAAACCCCACCTGTATGCTGATGAAAATCTACGAAACGATAATACTCAGGTAATTCCAAGTCATCATTTAACCGAAGACTTTCTCCGGCACCTTTGGTCGCTTCTTCTAACACTGCGATGATATGCTGACGGTCTTTGTTTACTACGTCGAATATCCCGAAGTCTGGCCGGTGATACTTAAATCTTTGAAAATGCCTAAAACACCAGGAGTACAGCTGGAACTCCAGCAAATCGTCTAATACTTGAAAGGCTTCCTCAGCCGTTTTGGGCGCTATATCGCCCTCAGTGGCTACGTCATAGTTTTTGGTCATCTGCCGCACCAGCGGACCATCCATAAAATTACGGGATGATCGCAAAAAGGCATGATAAGCTCGAAAATCGCGACTTTCTGGGACTTCCAAAACATCTGGATCGTTTCTCAAAGACTCAGGCACCGAGTCCTCCTGTTTTCAATTAACGCGGAATAGTTTAGGAGCTTCCTTCCGGTCAGAAAAGGGGCTGGAGCCTTGTTACCAGCTGCGGCATACCCCATCTGGTATGCTGTTAGAAACTTACCTGGTCGGCCCGCGATAGCGAAAGGAACAGACATGTCGATGGCATGGTCTTCACATCAGTCGAGAGAAGCCAAATTTCGCATTGGGCAGGTGGTGCGCCATCGCCTATTCCCGTTTCGGGGCGTTATTTTTGATGTAGACCCGGAGTTTAACAACACCGAGGAGTGGTGGCAGTCTATTCCAGAAAAGGCTCGACCCCGCAAAGACCAGCCGTTTTATCACGTCTTTGCTGAGAACGACTCCTCACACTATGTCGCCTATGTGTCTCAGCAGAACTTGTTGGAGGACGAAACGGGAGACCCGGTCATGCATCCAGATATTCCTGATTACTTCAATGAAGTGGATGACGGTATCTATGTTTTACATGAGACTTATAAGAACTAGATGTTCTGGGCCTTAGACTAGGGAAATATGTGCATCTCTTTTCAATTCCGCGATTGGAAAATGCTCAACCAATGCTTAGGTTAGAGTAATGCGATAGCCTACAACCCATTAATATTTGAACCCAGCGCAAGGGACGCGCAACATTCGAACCCCATTATTCGAACCCCATTATTCGAACCAACGAGGAGAAAATCAAAATGACAATCAGCAACGGTGATAAGATGCCAAGCGGCAGCTTCAAGGTTATGACCAGCGATGGTGTAAAAGACATGAGTACGGACGACTTGTTTAACGGAAAGAAAGTCGCTCTGTTTTCAGTGCCTGGGGCCTTTACCCCAACCTGCTCCAATCAGCATCTGCCCAGCTACTTGAAAAACTATGACGCCATTAAAGCCAAGGGCTTTGACACCATCGCCTGTATGGCCGTGAACGATGCCTTCGTGATGAAGGCTTGGGGCGAAGACCGTGGCGTTGGTGATAAAATCGTGATGCTCGCTGACGGTAATGGAGATTACACCAAGGCTCTCGGCCTAGAGCTAGACGCTTCCGGCTTTGGCCTCGGCACACGCGGCAAGCGTTTTTCTATTGTCGTCAACAACGGCGTAGCAGAGCAAGTCAACATTGATGAAGGCGGTTACGACCTGACCAGCGCGGAAAAAACCTGCGCGGTCTAGTCACAACGACTTGAGACATTTTGAAACGGCGGCCTAACCTCAGGTCGCCGTTTTTCGTGAGACGACGAGCGCGAAGGACATAGCGTTTTGTAGACAGTGAACCTTGGAACAGGGATACTGCAGTGATCAATTCTGCAGATTTCTGTTAGGGAGCGGACCCATTAAACTACTCTTTTATGTCGAGCCGCTGACCGAGCTGGAACAGCCGCTTTTCCATGAAGCTTGGATCAAGTTTTCTGCCAATGTCGCTGGGGCACTCTACAATGGAGGGTTTGTCACCAAGGGTCACCGCCTGCGGATGCTCACCAACACATCATTGGGGAAAGTCGCCCCCACCTATGGGTTTGAAGGTGATCTGCTCACCGAGATAAAAGAACAGGATCTTCTGGATGTTTTTGGCGAGAACTACTTAGCAGCAACGATACGTGGCTATCGGGGCGAACTCACTGAGACGGAACTAGAAAAAGCGGCGGCCGTTATCCTGAAAGCCCTTGATAAGTTTAAACCTGACATTGTGATTACATACACAACTGCCCCTTGGCTCCGAACAGCATTTCCCGAAGCCCTAATCTTTCATATGGAATACGGGCTTTACTCCAGGCCCCCCTTCCCAGAAAGTTTTTACCTCGACCCCCTGGGAAAGTTCGGCAACAGCACATTGTCCCAGTATGTTGGTGACCTCAGAAGCTATCAGGCAAAAGGAAGCGAACGGAATCTGGTTAAGAATTTTAGGAAGAGGTATCTGGATGACATCCTAAAGCCAAACTCACCCTTCAAAGATATGTGTGATGGACTGCGGAAAAAATTCGAGCACCTGATGCTCCTGCCCCTTCAATTCAGTGGCCATTATGGATTTGAAGGCACCAGCACCTACACATCGCAAGATGGCCTCCTGCAAGATGTCATTGAGAATGTTCCCGACAGCACCTGCGTGATCGCCTTACCGCATTCGACGGCAATTCACATGACCCGGGAATTCCCAGACCCTAAACTTCTGGAATCGCTCATCGCTGAGAATGATAACCTATTTATGAATGCTGAAATGAGCCGCATTATCTTCCCGTCACAGTTTATGCTGGCGCATATGGATTCTGTTGCAAGTGTATCCTCCAGCGTTGCGCTGCAAGGGTTACTCTGGGGGCACACCATCTATGCGGTGGGCAACTCGCATATTAATGCCATCGCTGACTATGAAGGCATTAACGCGCTCCAGCAGCAAGGGCCGCAGGTTGATGATGACCAAAAAGTATCCATGCTAGGGTGGCTTCTGAGCCACTATCACATACCAGGACTTTACTTACATGACCCCGATTGGATTATGGCACACATGCAGAAATCCCTCGATAAGTGGCGGGATGGCGTGCGCGGGCTGGAGTTTTTTGAGCGCATAGATCATCCCGCCGTCATCGAACGGGTTATTCACGAGTCGGGACGGCCTGGAATTCCAATTTATAAGTAATCATTGCCCTAGCGTGTTACTTAGGGTGGCTTATCTTTTATACAAAACTAATCAAAATCAACCAGAGAGCTAGAATTCTCATATGTCTGAACGTCCTCCTGCCCGCATGACGATGGTGACCGTAAATTATAATTACGGCAAGTATCTACGAGAGTGTATGCAATCCATTATCTCTCAGCCCGATTTTGGTCGCGTGGATTACGTCGTGATGGATGGCGGCTCAACAGACAATTCATTAGAGATTATTGAGGAACTCAGTCCTCACCTGCATCATTGGCAGAGCGCACCAGACAAAGGCAATTATGATGCCGTTGCCAATGGCTTTGCAAAATCCGACGCGCCCTATATGGGCTGGCTCAACTCAGATGACATGCTGACACCATGGGCCTTGAGAACGGTCCTAGAAATATTTGACCAACTTCCCGGGGTCAGATGGATCACATCTCGGTTTCCATTGATTGCGCGCGAAGACGGCACCGTCATCAGCACCGAGATCATGCCAGGCGTTGATGCCTGGGGTTTTGCCCATGGCGAACACATCAAGACCCTCGGCCGACCTCACAACGGGTGGATCACACAGGATGCTACATTTTGGCGGCGTGATCTCTGGGACGAAGTGGGGGGTAAATTTGACGACTCACTAGAACTCGCATGCGACTTTGAACTTTGGTCGCGGTTTCTGCAGCATGCAGAGTTGTACACAGTACCAACACCGCTCAGCATTTATCGAGCCCACGGAGACAACAAAGCAATAGCAGGTCGGGACGCCTATCGAGATGAATGCGTAAATGTGTTGACACGATTCACACCGAATTTCCCGGAATGGATCAAAGACCCAACCAGCGCTGGCGACCTCAGAGCACGGGCAACAGGCAAACGCTTTAAGGTCATTCAACTCAAAAAACTACTACATCGGCTTGACGAATCTCACGTGCCACCGCTGAAGACGATACGCTACAATGAGGTAGAAAAACGCTACTTCGTGCGCGACGAATAAACAGGGTCCAAACGTAAGTACTTAAAGCGCAGCAAAAGCTCCAAGCTATGCGGCCAGGGCGGAATTGTAGCACTGAGGTCGAGCATCATGTATCCCGCACGAGCGTCTAAAACAGCAACCTGGCCTGCAACCACCATAGTTTCGTTGAGTTTAATGTTGCGGGTTACATCAAGAACCTTCTGCTCAGCCTCGCCACGATAGAGGACAGCGCATTGATCAATCACGATCGCAGCAGCTGACTCTGGAAATTTAATCTCAATCGCCTGATAGGCAGATGGATTGAAGTCCTTGACCTCAGCTTGAATCTCGCCACGACCATGCGCTGTTAATTTTGCAGGAATTTGGATCGCATTTCGATGATCAAGTCCGACACCAATATCCGGTGTTAAGGTCAACGCTCCAATTGCGATTTTTGTCCCCATCTGATTAGGATCTAACACACCTTTGCTGACGGCTGCATTCACATCCATGAGATCAGACGCGGCCTTAGAAAGCGCGGCCTGAGGCCAATATACTTCTTCCCGCCCCAAGGAAGTCCATAGAGAGACGTCGCTGTATTCAAGGCGTGTCGCATCCACACGCAGGTCAGTCAACGTGCGTTGATCTTTGAGATCAAAATTCGCTTCGTGTAACCAGCCCCCGATGGAATAGACCTCCTCTGGCGAAGGGTACAATATGGCTTGCTCCACAATATCAGCCGCCGTTTCAAGGAATGCATCAGAGCCGACAGCGTCTCGACCAAGCGTTTCAAATATAGCGGTTGCCCCATCGAGAATTCCCTGCTGTACCATTTCCATTTGTGTGATCTGCTCGGGAGACCTTTGACTTGGTAAAAACTCAGGTTGGCCGTCTTCCCCAAACCCATCCAAGCTGCCTTCTGGACACATACACGCATGCTCCAGAATATCCGGTGTCCGCTCCAGCAAGCGAGCCAGCGTAGACTGAAACCCACCCCGCCCCGCAAGAGCCCTAAGGTCACTCCCCGCCAGAATATTCTCCCGCCCCTTAGCGTTGATCGCAATGTACAAGCCTGACAACAAGTGTGGTTTAGACTCTCTAATGAGAATTTTCTGCAGAACAGTTTGGATGGTGCCCGCATACCCTAAATCGAGCAAGATAACGCCATCACCGTTGGCGGACTCAAACTGCTCTGCAACATACTTAACAAGAGCTTTACGCCGTCGAGCGCTCGCATCAGTTAATTTTTGCTGTAAAGCCGGTGTACGAGACACGGCTGTTAGAAATGCGTTCATCCCTCCTGGAACGTGAAGGTCAAACGCATTCGGATCTTGAAACACGCCGACAAGATCAGAACGGGATACTCCCAATTGGGACAGCACATCATCTGTTGTCGGGCCAGGGCAATAACTCACCGCCTGCCCAAGCAATGAAAGATCATCGGGCCACAAGGCCGCGCGCACAACCGCACGCCGGGACAACCAGAGTTCTCCTGCCGCCACTTCACTGCTCAGACATCGAGACACATGAGAGACCAAACGTGCGAGGAACCGTCCTTCACGCATGAGCCCAAACACTACCGACTTATTTTGAGCCGACGTATCTACAACCCATTGCGCATAGGCACAAAAAAGCGGCGCCAACGTCACAGCCCCATACACCCAGTAAGACTTCAGATGATCTGGCACATCCTCTGGGGCTCGATAGGCAAGGCGCGAGCGCAAGCCGGTGAGACCGGCATCGCCCTCTGCACTGAACCAAACCGCAGTGCGTTTCACGTCGTTAGGTAATTCTCTGCTTTGTGCCCGCGGTAACCCACCCCACTTGTCATAAAAGACATGTGCGATACCACGCGCAGCGCAGGGTTTCACATCTGCGTCAACATTGTCCCCAACATGGACCAATTGCTCTGGCGTTATGCCTAAGTCTTTAAGAACAATATCGAACAAGTCCCGCCATTTAGGACGGCCTTGTTCATTAGAAATATAAACGGTCTCGGGAAGTTTTTCGGGAGGCAACCCGGCACGGGCCAGAAAACCCAGAAGTTCATCGCGTGTGAAATAAGTGTCAGACGTAAACACCACACGGACATCAGAGTCCCACGCCAAGTCAATTAAAGACACGATTCCCTGATCCAGAACCATAACCTCTGCTTCAGTAGCCGCTTCAGCCAGGGCCGCTGCGCGTGCAGCGCCGGGCCGAAGCCAAGCGTGATCTGGAAAGGCCGCATAGATGTCGGCGAGTAAAACTTCGCGAGAACCTGTTGACGCCTCTGCTTTGGCCCGCGCGACTTTTTCTGCGGCGGCACGCAACTCCGAGAACTGAACCACAGATATCCAGGGCGCCAACAAATCTCCGTCTCGCAGCAACTCACCAACAGAAAGAAAAACGTCAACTGGATTCGGCACACGTCGCCACATCAGCGTGTCAAAGATATCAAGCGAGAGAACTTTGTAGCGCCCCGCTTTCAACTCTGCAGCCAGCGGTTTGAGCCTCTGGTCGATGACGGCACCATTCATGAGGTCGCTGCCTGCATTGTTTTTTGCCGCACGCGCAATAAACCATAAACCGTTCTCAACAGCGGCACTGCTACTTCAACCAGCGACGCTACCTCTATGGCAGAACCAAGGATTCCTTCCAATTCCAAGGGCTTCCCCGCTTCTACATCTTGCAGCATAGACGTTTTAGACGCGTTCAACCTCTGCCCCCGTTTCAAGGTCTCGACCGGATCAGGTCCAGGGTCGAGGCCCAAAGCCTTGATGATGGCACGCCCCTCGTTCATCAAACCCGCGAGCGTCTCTGCAACATAATCATCGCCAATGAGCAAATCCGTCGTGCCCATCGATAAAGCGCTCACCGGATTAAAGCTCATATTGGCCAGCAGCTTGGTCATCACCTGCTGTTGTATATTCGATGTTGCTTCCGCGTTGTACCCAGCCGTGCGAAAAACATCTGCGACAGCTTCAACGCCTCCAAGCGCACCACTTGGGCGGCCTAAAAAGAGCTGGTTGGAATGATCATGGCTGAGTGATCCGTCCTCGCGCCAAGACACGCCACAATTGATCACGGCCCCAATGTGCCGCTCGACCTCAAAATGCTCGGACACACAACCTTTGGGATCAACGCTTTCTAAATGTGTTCCCGAATACGGCCCCTCACGATCCATAAAGAACCACCAGGGAATACCATTCATCACCTGCACAACTTGCGTTTTTGACCCAAGCAAATTCGATATAGCCGGGGCGACATCGCTCAAGCCAGTCTCTTTGACCGTGATAATGACCAAATCTTGGGGGCCAATATCCGCCGCGTTCGCCGCCGCAAGCGGCGTTTGATGAAAGGTCTCGCCTTCATCGTGGAGCGTAATGCCGTCCCGGTTCATGGCGTCAACGCGACTTGCTCTTACCAAGGCCGACACATCGTATCCAGCGGAGATGAGCTTGACGGCCATCATCCCGCCAATCGCACCCGGGCCAACAATACATATTTTCTTGATGATCATTCCTCTCGTGGTCCTTGGTCAAAAATCTTTCCAGGATTAAAGAGATTTTGCGGATCCAGCGCCTGCTTGATACGCGCCATAACATCCACACCTGCCCCGGCTTCTTCAATCAAGAGATCTTTTTTTCCAAGCCCGATGCCATGCTCGCCAGTGCAGGTGCCGCCCATCTTGAGGGCGCGCTCGACCATACGGCGATGAAGATGCTCGGCTTCCTCAATCTGCTCCGGCGCATCCCGGTCCATGATAAAACACACGTGAAAATTTCCATCGCCGACGTGGCCTAGCAGCGGCGCTGGAAGTGCGCTGGCGTCCAAGTCGACCTTGGTTTCCCGAATACAATCGGCGAGTCGGGAAATCGGCACACAAACATCTGTAACCAGCCCAAGTGAGTCCGGCTTGAGCGCCAACCCGGCATAGTAAGCGTTGTGGCGCGCATGCCATAATTTGGTCCGGTCTTCCGCTTTATCAGACCACTTAAACGCCCCGCCGCCATGATCAGCCGCCACGGTTTCAACAGAGGCCGCCTGCTCCGCAACACCGGCCTGCGAGCCATGAAATTCGAGGAACAGCGTGGGCGCAACGTCAAGCGAAAGATCAGCGTAACGATTTACGGCATCAACACTCACCTCATCCATCAACTCAATGCGGGCGATGGGTGTGCCCAATTGAATCACCTCAATCACGGTCTCAACCGCCGCATCAATAGACGGAAAACTGACAACAGCCGCCGCAGTGGCTTCCGGAATACCGTGCAGGCGAAGTGTAATTTCCGTGATGATGCCGAGCGTACCCTCAGACCCCGTGAACAACCGCGTAAGATCGTATCCCGCCGCAGACTTGCGCGCACGACCACCAGTTTTGACGATGGAACCATCGGCCAGCACAACTGTCAGCCCTAATACGTTCTCACGCATGGTGCCATACCGCACCGCATTGGTGCCTGAAGCGCGGGTCGCCACCATGCCGCCCAGTGTGCACTCTGCCCCTGGGTCAATGGGGAAAAACAGGCCGGTATCTCTAAGGTGAGCGTTGAGATCACTGCGCATCACCCCGGACTGTATGACGCAATCCATATCTTCAGGATGAACATCGACAATCTGGTTCATGTGCGTCAGATCAACACACACACCACCTTTGACCGCTTGGACCTGACCTTCCAATGACGTCCCTGCCCCAAATGGAACGATCGGTGTATTCGTCTCTGCGCACAGCTGCACAACCTCTGCCACCTCTGCCGTCGACTTTGGAAACACCACAAGATCAGGGGCAGCCGAGGGATGCCACGACTCCCCGCGGCCATGGCGCTCCAGAACATCTTTATTGACGCTGCATTGCTCCGGGAAACGCTCCTGAAGTGCCGAGATTATGCACAATAGTGGATTGCTACTCTCATCCATACGTACCTGCGACAGCCCTTATGGCCGCGGCGCTCCCTGGTCTTTGAGACGGCAGAGCGTATAAAACCATCCCAGATTTAAGCCAAAGCGGTCAGCATCATCAACGGCATAACCATAACCGATAGGAACGTAGTTTCCTTTTTCATGAATCCGGAACAACGGAAACTCACGTTCGGAGGGCGATGAAAACTCGCGCGTATGCAATTGAAATTCCAAAGTCCGCCCATCGGGCCACGCGATATCGGTCTGGCCACCCTGGTCATGGATTTCAATCTCGGTCAAAAACTCTGTCTTACGCATGTCACCTTCAAGATTGTAATTCACGGTGCAGACAAACCAGCGGGCTTTGCGCATTTGAATCCAGGCGTAGTTGGCCCCTTCTGTTTGATCCCAGGTCACCTCACCAGTTTCGCGGCTGATTAGTCGATCACGAGTCCAGTTGTAGTCGGAACCGAGCACGACTTGGTATTCAAACCATTCTTTATCGCCACAGGATTCCCGCTTCATGCCGCCATTAAACTGCCCGCCCTCATAGCGCATATAAACTGTGCACGGCTCAGAGAACGCCCGCAGTTCATCAAGCTTAATGTCAGACAAACGCTCAGGGTCAAGACGTGCCCCCACCATATGATCATGGCCCGCCTTGAACCCATAGAGCTGCACTTTTACGGCCTGCTCCGCCTCGTCGACGCTGAGATTATAAACCCGAATACGAGAAATATTTGCCGGGTCGTTGTTCAGATATTCTTCCACATACAGAACGTTATCACCCAACTCAGGCATATCCAGAGTGACGTAATGGGAATGGATGCGAAATACTGGTTCATAGATATGGACGGAAATACCACCACCGGATTGACGCACGATCTGTTCGTGATTGTCATACTCACCGGGCCACCATTGCATGATCAACCTGAGATGACCTTCAAGCTCGCCTTTGCTAAACGTTTGCGCCTGGCTTGAAGCCGCTGCAAACATTGACATCAGCAGCGATATCGTCGCAATCAAAATCATCCGCATGACCTGACCTCCCTATTGAACCTTTATTCTTAGACACCCTTTGGTTCGTAGCCCATAACACTCACCAACACCCCGTCTGGATCATAGAAAATCATCTCCGTGTAGGTCCCGGCTTTCATATAATCGCTGTCCTCTTCTTTGACGTATTTGGTCGGCGGCGTGAGGAACGGATATCCCTTGGCCTCCAGATCCGCATATATCTCATCCGGCTGATCTGTATTTACGACGATAGCGACCTGCCCCAGGTGAATGACGCCCGGAGGTGGCGGAGACGTTTCCGGCACATCATCGGCCGTGATCTCATACAAGCCAATCAGACCATCTTCGCTGTTCTTGGCTCTGAGATGGCAAATATGCATGGAGCAATCGGTCAGACCGATCATCTTGGCCATCGCTGGGCCAGCGACATTCTTGTCCTCTGCGACAGAAAACCCCAGGATATCCCGGTATAAACTCAAGGATTTCTCGATATCGCGGCAGAAAATTGTTGTCCGTTTGACGGGACTTGTACGCTCAGTCATTTTGCTCTCCCCATTGCCGGTGACACAGCCTACTCTCATAATGGCTCTATAATGACAGAGCGGCAGACAAATTACACACGAGGTTTATCATGATACTCGAAGATTATACTTTAACGGCCCTGGCGACGATTGGCGCGCTCTTTGTGTATTTCTATTGTATGATCCAGGTAGGGCGCGCGCGCTTTAAGTATGACGTCAAACCGCCGTCCGTTGATGGACCAGAAGAATTTCAGCGGATTAACCGCGTGCACCAAAACATGCTGGAACAACTGATCATGTTCTTCCCGGCGTTGTGGCTGTTTGCCTTTGCCTGGGGAGATTTAGCAGCGGGCGTGCTCGGCGCTATTTTTGCCATCGGCCGCATCCTCTACGCTCAGGGGTATTACAAAGCGCCAGAAAAACGCAGCGGCGGCTTTGCTGTCTCATCACTGACAACAATCGTGCTTATTCTTGGTGCTCTGGTTGGCACCGTGATGACCCTTCTATAAACAGCTTTTCGACCTAGAAAGAGCATTTCTATGACGCTTAGACCGCTCACACCCCTGACCCGCCGGACGGCTTTGGCTGGTGGACTGACCAGCATCGGACTGTTGGGGCTTTCATCAGCAGCAGCCTTCGCACAAAGCGAAATCAACAAGAACAAGCTCTACGTTCAACTGCGGGGCAATCTGGATGCCAGCGATGGCCTCTGGGCCTATCGCGGAGCATATTGGGGCAAACCCGAAGGTGAAATTGCCCGCCGACTGTTTAGAGTTGATGGCCTTAGCTTCAATGCGATGACCCTGCGCGCCGATGGCGGTGTTGAGCAAAAAATGATTGAGTGCGGATTTTGGCAAGACCCCCAAACCGGCGAACTCGCAGACAATTGGGTGAACCCAATCAACGGCCTAGACTGCCAGCCAAAGCACTTCAAATCCTCGCAGACGTTATCCTTTGATGCCAACGGTCAGTTGGAAGCCCCGGAAGGCCGCGACGGCCCATCCCCTTATGTCGAAGGTTTGATCACTGCTCCTGTTATCGATGGGTCAGCGATCTGGTCGCAGGAGCGACTCCTTAGCAAATTCAATCGGCCTGACCCGTCCCCCGATGCGGATCCGCTGACCTATGGTGGGCCTTTGGCAACGGGCGCGTCTCTGGTCACATATCTCGCGGATGTTAATGATTTAGACAGCTCTTTTGTTCCGACGACGATGCACTATCAATCCATGAATAGCTGGTATCCATGGATGCGCATGGGCCAACGCGCCGGTGTGTGCAGTTTTGAGCTGTTTGGCCGCAAGTTGGCCAGCACGGCTGAAATTCCGGCGCATGTGAAAGCCTTGTTGGATGATCGTCGTCCCGGCTTCATAGACGATCCATGGGCTTAACACGGCTTTACTGGCTATTGTTTGACCAAGGCTGTGACCGCCGCAACTGTGGCGTCATCCGCAAGGCCTGAGACCCGCCCAATGATCCGACCGGACTGATCCGTCACCAAAACCAATGGCTGAAGTTTGGTTTCATCGGTGATATTCAGCAGAGGAAACACCTCGTCCTCATCCACATAGAGAATGATAACCCGATCCCGCAAAGCTTCGTCTTTGTAGATGCCGCGAAAGCCACCGTTGATGAACCCGCGCACCAGCGCACCCGGATTAGGAATGAGCGGCGTATTATAAACCTGCACGCCATCTGACTGCTCGCGCAGTGGTGTCAAGGCTGCCTCCCAGGCGTCAACCGGCTCTTGCATGTCCCGGCCAAAGGAAATCAAAAGCACATTCCGGGCCGCGCTGAAATCTTCAGGCACCGTGATGCGGTCTTTGTTGAGGGTGCGGGCCTCAAGCGTCGGGAATGTGACGTCCTGCGCCAGTGATGGCACAGCCAAACACAAGACTACCGCTGCCATAACGCCAAAAATTGAATTCCGCATAACGCCTCTTCTCACGGTCTGTTCAGCACCGTTAGGTCATAGACTGCTGATGAAAAAGCGCAAGGAAAAGCGCAAGAAAAAGCACGCGACCTACGCTAAAGCGCCTGCTTCGACTAAACCTTTTCCTCACCACGTTCTGGCGTAAGGTAGATGGCGATTCCGGCAACAATGAAGGCCCCAACAACCAGTCCCATTTCCAGCGCATAGTCAGCTGGCATCAGCCAGAATTCTGTCAAGATGCCCCAACGGCTCAACACTTCAACACAAAGCCAGGTGATCACAGTGGTCGGAATGGCGTAACGCACGGCGGGGGCCATGCGGGCATATTTAATCAGTCGCGTATTCAGATAAATCGCCCAGATTAGAAACCCGAAGAACACGGCATAGGTCACAGGGTGATCTGCACCCAAAATGCGCTCATCATACAAGGTGAGATTGATCACGTAGATAAACCAAATCACAAAAATGGTTTCCAGTGCCGTGATGCGGGCGTAGTCGCGGTCTTTACCCGAACTGGCCTTACCCGGGTTCATATGGGCTTTGCGATGCAGCCATTTGAACGCTGTGCAGCGGGTTTCGCGGTTGAAGTACAGCAGAACGGTGACCGCGAGCATAATGATGCCAGATGCTTGGATCACCTGAAGGCCGGGGCTCATCGCCAAGTCACCTGCGGCAGTATACAGCGGTTGAACGTTGAGGAGATGGGCAAACAGCTCCCAGGAAAACTCAAACCAACCGGTCCAGATGAGAATCGCACCGATAAACCCAAGCCAGGTGGCCGAAGTTTCCTGTTTCTTAAGACCCACCCACACCAGGATGAAGCCGACGAGGCCGCAAAGAAAGCTGGCCGGAAATGAGACCTCATCCGCCGGCCCGAAAATCGGCTTGAGCAAGACGTACAAGGTATGCCCAAGAGGTTGCCCCATCAGCACAGCGATGAACGCGATAACGCCGACAAATGGTGGGCGATAAAATTTCCCCAACATAGCGATTCCCCCTGCAATATTGCCGATTCTGTATCGGCGACAGATTCCATTTACGCGCATGACAGATCAGAAATCAAGAATAAATTACCTAGTGGTAACTTTTTGTTGAACTCACGAAAGATATGGGCATGATGGAATTAACCTCTGATGATATGAGAACGATTTTATGTCACCGTTAGATTTTCACCCCGAGACGAAGCCGGTTTCCAAAGCGGCCCGCAAAAAAGAAGCCACCAAGGCTGGCCTTCTTCAAGCCTTTGAGGCTGTCTTGACTGAAGACGGTATTGCGGCTGTCGGCGTGAATGCCGTGGCCAAACGCGCCGGTGTTGGAAAACCTTTGATCTACAAATACTTCGGCAGCTTTGATGGCCTCGTTACGGCCTGGGCGGCACAGTCAAAAATCTGGGGCCAGGATGAAGACGTCTTTTCGGCGCTAGCAAAGGAGCCAGACACTGACCCAATGTCCATTATACGTGAGGCACTTGCGCATTCTGCAACCGAGCTGCGCAGCAAACCCGTAGCCCTGCAGATCATGGCCCAAGCTTTGCTAGGAGAGAGTTTGCTTTCGCCCGGACTTGAAGCCGCCAAACAGGACTCAGGTAAGCATCATCAGGCGCTATATCAAGAGGGCGGCGTGTTTGATGACCCGAACAGCAGCGCCTTGCTGCTGGTGATGTATGCGGCATCTCAATATTTGGCCTTAAGGAGTTTGGCCCAGCCCAACTTCAATGGCATCGCCCTGGATACGGAAGACGGTTGGTCACAGATGATGACCATGATGAAGACCGTGTTCGACAATGCCGCAAAAGGCGCCGCCCAAAAAGACTGAGCGATCGAGGGTCCGCTACTCCGCCGCTTCCGATACAGCTTTCTTGCCCGAGAGCATCGGCACAGTTTGGTGAACCCAGCCCTTGGGATCAGAGGCCCGGGCATGAGACGGCACCACAAACACCTCGCGTTTGCTGTCGCGCTCTAAGGCTTCGCCATCAATATAGCGGCCCATATCGCGCCACTTGGCGACCATGTTGCGAAACGCCAATTCCATACCATCGGACTCGACCAGCATCTCGCGGGCATTCGACGTCACGGTATGCTGAGGCTTGAGGTGCTTGACGATGTCGTGGTCCTCGGCAACAGCCTCGTACAGCCCCTCCAGGCGATCGGCGTCGTGCTCCGGCTCCATCAGGAAGTTGCGGGCCTGGAAACCGTAAGATTTGACGGTGCGCTCATCGACCGGCGTGCGCGCCGAAAACAGCACTTGGGTGATTTCGGTGGTCATCTCCTGGTAGAGCATTTCCACCAGGGCGATCATGCTCCACTCAACGGTAACCTTCGTGGTTTTGCGATCCTTGGGCAGCAGATCGGCGATCGCGCCGCGTTTCTGACTGGCGGCAGGGGCGGCCCGCACGCGGGTCACTTTAGCGCCGTGTTCCGTCGGCTCGATGGGCACAATGGTCGCTTTGGGGGCAATCCGGTTACCGAAGCGTTTGTGCACAAAGGATGGATGCGAGGTATCCAGGGAGTTCTCGCACAGCCGTTCCCAGTTGCAGTCGGTCCATTCGTAGTTATAGCGCAGCACCCGCCAGTCTGGGTTATCCAGATACGGCTGGAACCAATCGGGAATTTCCGGCCGATCTGCTGCGGCCTGATCGCCGACAAACACCCAAATCAGACCCAGGCGTTCTTCGACGGCATAGGTATCAATGCGGGCGCGTTTGGGGATGGTGATGTCCCCCTCCATGGCCGGAATTTTAACGCAGGTGCCCGCGCCGTTGAATTCCCAACCGTGATAGGGACAGGCGATGCAGCCGTCTTTGACCTGGCCGCGATGCAACGCCGCGCCCCGGTGGCAGCAGACATCGGACAGACAATACAGCTTGCCGGTCTCATCCCGGTACAACACAAAATCAACGCCCAGCATGCGGCTGCGGTAGGGCGTATCGGCAACATCTTCGCTGGTGGCCGCGACATACCAGTTGTTCATCAACATGAGCAATTTCTCCCCGTCTCTTAGACCCGCAGCAGGCAAGGTGCGAGCAGGTAACCCTCAGCACAAACATCATACTGATATAACAACTTTACGAAAAGCGAATTGCTTTGGATCAATGGCACAGCACCGGGTGATGCCCGGGAAAACACAAGGCACTGAAAACAGCCGGTTTTGGCGGGTCAAAAAAGCCTTCCCCGCCCCACCCGTGGAACGAGCCCATGCACGCCCCCCTGTATTGAATGAAATCAATGGGTTAAGTGAGGTTGAAACGAGCCCATGCACAACATTGTTTCGTGGGCGTGAAATAATGTTCATCCGAGGCTTTATGACCCTAGGCGGAGCGAAAATGGGCCGGTAATGTCGCCATAGGTGTGGGGAGTACTAAGGCTCTAGCCACGAGGCCAGCAGAGTTAAAACAGGTTCAATGAGCAATTTACACGAGACTTTTCTTGAGCCTTCCTTTTTACGAAGTGCGTGGGCAAAAGATTATGAAGACTTCAGAAATAGTGACGATGAAACGGCACTAATTTCACGCCTTAAGCTGTGGGCAAAACGCAAAGACCTCAAAGAAACATCTGCTGAACAAGCCTTTATCCAACAGTTTTTTCATCACACATGGCGGTACTATGCCACTGGCACGCAAGATCATGAGAGCACCCAAGGGTTTTCATCCTGGCCTCAGTTCCCTGTCCCAGGGGCAGGGGAAGCCGGGAGCGCGGGATCTTCTGATTTAGCCCTCGGCTGGTTTGAACGCGATGGCGTTCCCCGGACTGCTCAAGTGCTTTGCGAATTCAAGGGCATCAAAGCAAACCTTGATGCCCCACAGAAACGCAAGAGCAACACGCGATCCCCCGTTAAACAGTGCATTGATTACATTGCCGGTGCACGAAAAGGCTTATTCGGAAACGAGTCCGTCCTCCCCACCTGGGGAATTGTCACAGATATGAACGAATTCCGTTTGTACTGGTTTGATCGCGCGCCACATCAATACATGCGTTTCGTTTTAACCCCAGACGATCCGTTGTTCACAAGAAGTCTATTAGACGACAGCGAGGAAGGACGCTTTGATCGTTTTTTGTTCTGGAAATTGTTTCACGCCGACACGCTCTTAACAACCGGCGGCAAGAGCCCTTTAGAAAAACTTATTGCACGCCAGTGGGTCAAAGAACGTGAAATTGAGAATGCTTTCTATAAGGAATATCGCACCTTCAGGGACCGTCTGTACCGGGTGCTCGTTGATACGAACCCTGCATTTGCAGGAACCAAAGGCCAGCTGGTTAAACTAGCCCAGAAGATACTCGACCGCTGCATCTTTCTGTGTTTCGCCGAAGACATGGGGGCGGCGTTACAATTTCCGCACCAGCTTCTTAGAGACATGCTGATACACCACAGCAAAGACGAATATTACGATGCAAATGGAACCGATATATGGGATCGCCTGAAAAGACTGTTCACGACGATGAACAACGGCGGTCCTTTTCCGCCGAGTCACCAGATCAAACGCTTTAATGGTGGTTTGTTTGAAGACGATCCAACACTTGAAAATCTGGTTATTCCAAACAAGGTTTTCTGCGAGAAGAACCAAGGGCATGGCCCGGCAAACTTAAGCAGTCGTCCAGATACACTTCTATATCTTTCGGCATCTTACAACTATGCGGTCAGAGGTGATGCAGAAAAATCCATTGGACTGTACACGCTTGGGCGGATTTTTGAACAATCCATTACGGAACTCGAGATTCTTGAAGCAGAAGCAGAGGGCCGTGAGTCTCTCAACAAGATATCAAAGCGAAAACGTGACGGCGTGTATTATACGCCTGAGCGCATTGTTCAAAAAATAGTCGATGAAACACTCGGCCTTCGTCTTTCCGAACTAAAACTAGAAAGCAATTGGAAAGATGATTACGCACCAAGCAGAAAAGCAGCTGAAAGATATTGGACAAAGCTAAAAGCGATTAAGGTGCTTGATCCTGCCTGTGGCTCAGGTGCTTTTCTGATTACCTGCTTACAGACCCTATTAACAGAGTCCCGTATTGCTCTTGATCAAGTCCGAAGATTCGATAAAAAACTTCCCACGGTAGATGATTCAAATCTGATCAAGAGTATTCTCGCGAACAATTTGTTCGGCGTAGACATCAATCCCGCGTCCGTCGAAATCGCCAAACTGGCTCTGTGGCTCCACACCGCGCGCCCAGGCGAACCGCTCACCACACTTGATGATCACATCCGTGATGGCAACTCTTTGATCGATTCAACATTCTATGTGACACAAGATCTCTTGGAATATGCCGACGAAGAACGCGAACGCATCAACGCTTTTGATTGGGATAAAGAATTTCCTAACACCATGAAACACGGCGGGTTCGATGTCATCGTTTCAAACCCACCTTATGTAAAACTCCAGAACTTCCGCAAAATTCATCCTGACATGGCAGAGTATCTGAGACAGGGGCGTCAGGGAAAATCGTATTACGAGTCAACACAAACCGGTAATTTTGACCTTTACCTGCCTTTTGTGGAAAAGGGACTGTCGCTTCTTAACGAGGGCGGCCGAATGGGATTCATCGCTCCTAATCTATGGCTCGTAAATGACTACGGGTTAGGCTTGAGAAGACTATTGAAACACACACGGCAATTAGACCGTTGGGTAGATTTTGGGTCCCATCAAATATTCGAGGAAGCAAGCATCTATACAGCACTACAGTTTTATTCCAAAAAATCAAACAAAGCAGTGTGCATTTCACCCGCCTTAGACGGAGACGTTACAACACTAAACTGGGAAGATGATGATAATTCAGTTCCCTACCAAGAACTAAGCAGTGAAGAGTCATGGATACTTTTATCAAAAGAAGAACGGACATTAATCAAGCGACTGGAAAAGACCTGTAAACGGCTTGATAGCAAATCCATAACAAAAAACATTTTTGTCGGCATTCAGACTAGCGCTGACTCGATTTACCATCTCAAACGCCTAGATAAAAATCACTATTTGTGCTCACCACAAGGCAAGAACAACTCGCCGTACCAAGTGGAGATTGAGGATACCTTAATGAAACCGCTCGTCTCTGGACCAGTGGCAAAGCGTTATACAGAACCGGATACATACACCTACATTCTATTTCCATACGAAGTAACTACACGAGGGACATCGCTGATCCAACAAGATCGTTTTTCAAACCAATTTCCAAAAGCTTGGCGGTATCTTCAAACATATGAGGATAAATTACGAAAACGTGAAGCAACTCTAGATAAAAAAGGTGACTTCAAACTTGACAAAAAAGGGCACCCGCTTAAGGCACCATTTAATGACAATCATTGGTACCGTTTTGGTAGACATCAGAGCCTGGACAAACAAGAAATTGAGAAACTTCTCGTTCCGAGATTAGTTTCAAGCCTTAAAGCTAGCGTTGATGAAAAAGGCATCTATTACATAGACAATGTTGATGTTGGCGGTATTCAAGCAGCAAGTGGGATATCACCATATTACCTTGCCGCATTTCTCAATGGTCCCGTTGCCAGTTGGGTTTTTCGAAGAATCTCCAAGCCATTTCGCGGGGATTATCGGTCTGCGAACCGCCAGTTCATTGCCCCTCTTCCTATTCCGGATTGCGACAAAAAAACCAGCCGCAGAATCGCCGAGCAAGCCAAGGCTTTGCAGACGGGATATTCCAAGCTTCGTGATCGCAAGGCTGAGCTGTCAAAGCGCTTAGGAAGCGTAAAGCCCAAGAGCAAACCAGAACACTGGCTGTTCCCCGACATCGGCACGCTAGACGACATGAAAGAGAACGCGCCCCAAAGCCTTGATACGGTAGCGCAAAACGAATGGACCAAAGACCAATACAAGCTTGCATTGGAAGAACGATACGAGGCCATTCAAAAGTCTTTCCGCACCGACACGCTTTTAAAACCTGAGTATAACCAAGGTGAGCTGCGCTTTCTGGTGGCTGGCTCAGAAATAATAAGACTGTACGTTGAAGAAAATGAAGGGCCGTTTCTTCAAGCCCAATGGCAGCAAGTCGCAGATACGTTTTCGATTTCAGAAAACACCCGGGCAAAAAAACTATGCGATCTTCTGCGCAAAATTATCGAAACCGATAACGCCGCCCTGAAAGATCAGGTTATTAAACTACAGTCTGGCATTTCTCTGCTCGAAGCCGAGTTGTGGAGCAAGGAAAAAGCGATGAATGAATTACTCTATAAAGCCTATGAGCTGACTGACGAAGAACGCAAACTTGTTGAAGCCGGATAGCACTTGCTATTCACAACATCGGCGGCGGCAAATATACGGTATAGAGGGAGCAAGTCATGGCTGTGCCAGTCTTCTGGAAACTCATGTTGCCATCATCGCGCTTCAGCACCCCTGGATTGCCCGGTCAGGCCGGGCAATGACAGTACTGGGAACGGGGCCTGACACGATCATGACACGGGGAGAGGGTCATGGCCGTGTGAGGCGGACACGGGTTACTGCGCCCTATGGATTGCCCGGTCACGCCGGGCAATGACGGAGTGAAAAGAGGATAAAAGAGGCCAGCAACTCCAACACGCTTAGTCCAAGCCCAGCGCCGCGGCGATGTCGGCCCAGGAGATGTATTTGAAATTCTGATTGAGGTCTGCGCCGTCTGCGCCAGTTTTATCTTTGTTGTGGCCATCTTGGACCACCAGCATGCCTTGAGGGTAGTCGGGCCCAACAGGAACCGCGACCACATCCAGACCATCGGTCTCGCCCGTGCCATCAACATTAAGCGATACATTATCGACCACAGCAAAGGTGCCGCGATAGGCGTGCGGCGGCGCACGGTCGAACACCACATAGGTCCAATTGCCCTGGCTTGACGCAATGAGATAGCCCTTTTCCGAATCTTCACCAAGAGGAGCATAAATCGCCAACCCCTCCACATCGCTGGTGAGACGCCGCTCGCTTGGTACGACAGGTGCTTCCGCTTCCTGCTCGGTGCGATTGGCCGCGATGAGAGTCATCGCCTCCACTGGGTCTGTCGGCTCGGCCCCCAAACTCCAGATGCCCACCCGTTCTTCGCCGATATATAGACGTCCGGTGGCATCATCGGCGACACACCCCTCGGGCTGCGACGCTGTCGGGATTGTACGCACCAATTCACCGCGCAGAAGCCCCTGCCCCGTATCGCGCAACCGCCATTGTTTGGCCCCGCCTTCTTTGGCCGTGGCAATAGCATACAACGCACCATCGATCGCGCTGCGATACAGACAAAACCCGTAAGGGTCCTCTTGTTCAGCTGGTAGAGGCACATCCAACAAAGTACTGAGGTGCCCTGTCACAGGGTTAAGAGCCCAAACCTCAATGGTGATGGATGTGCGATTGGTGCCCGCAACCACGACTTTCTGTTCGCCAGAAATGGTCACGTCAGCCCGCAGATCAACATTGTTGATCCGGCCAGCATCAAGCTGTGACACCCGTTGACCATCAAGATTGTAAACCTCTACGCCCCGCCGTTTGTTGGTGCCAACAATCCAGCTTTGCATCGGATTATCAGGGTTGATCCAGATGGTCGGATCGTCTGCCGCGTCGGAACCATCCAACACAGGTTGCGTTTCTGCCAACGGCATGACCGATACTGTATCCTCTGGCTGAGGCTTGGCCTCGGTATCATAAAAGACAGCCGTGATCACATCGCGCAACATGGTCTCAACATCACAAGAGGACAGTAAAAATATCAACGCGACATAACCACCAAGACGAAGAGTTTTCTGTTGCATGACGACTTCATTGAACTCCTGACAGAGTGAGAATGGCCGTTTTGAAAACCAGTGCCATTGCTTATGGAGGGGTGCGTTAAGAGGTGTGCGTAGCGACATAAAACAGATCAATATGTGTGCTCTAAGTGGCACAGTTATACGCAAAAAAGAGTCTTAATCCAGCAACCCAGCGTCACTGTTTGATCGCTTGACGCCTTCCGAATGGGACCTGACACAGAGGTGTGATCAAACCGCCATACAGTTGGCACATAAGCGCCGCTGAAGAGTCACATGAACCTATGCCGTGATCAGAAAAGCACAGAAATCTTGCTTGTTCCTTTTTGTGAGCAGGCGGTTTGCGTCATAGAACTGTCGCGGAAAATGGCCTGAACAATCACACGATCTTCGCGATCTGCCCTGATAGGAAACCCTTCTTTCAGAACTTTGGATCGGGGTCCTTCGCATGTCTGCACAGCGTTTTTTTCAGCGCACACGCTCTCACGTCCTTCTCACCACAACCGCATTGACGCGGCCTGTCTTCATTGTGTTGGCCACAACCGCCTTTGTGACCGCAGCACCAGCCACCCAAGCGCAACAGCAGAGCGGACAGCAGGTGGCGGCGGCGATTGACGAGATTGTCGTCACCAGCACGCCAATCCGCGACAGCCAGGCGGCGGCTTTGAAGCAAAAACAAGAGGCGGACAATGTCTTAGACATTATTGCCGCCGATACCATTGGCCGGTTCCCGGATCAGAACCTTGCCGACTCTCTGGGCCGTATTCCGGGTTTGGCGATTGAGCGTGACCAAGGCCAGGCGCGCTTCATTAACTTTCGCGGCGCGCCCTTCCGCTATACTTCGATTGCCTTTGACGGCGTAGATGTACCGGGCGCCGAGAACGGACGCATTCCAAGGTTCGACAGCTTCCCCTCGGTGATCACCAGCTCCATCGAAGTGAACAAAGCCGTCACCCCGGACATGCCGGGGGAAGCGGTCGCTGGCTTTATCGACATCAACACCTTCTCCCCCTTTCAATACGAGGGCCTGCGCGTGTCGGCAGAAGGCGGCTACGGGAATCAGAACCTGGGCGATGTTGGCATTGAAAAGTACAACGCCCGGGTGTCCTACTCGAATGATCAATTTGGCATTCTCGGGTTCTATTCTTTCAACAAGCGCGGCCGGATCACCGACAACCGCGAATATGAACTGAGCATTGACCCTGCAACCAATCAAATCACCCCCGATAACTTAGACTTCCGGTCCTATCGCGGGGAGCGCAAAGACAAAGCCTACGGCGGCACCATTGAGTTCCGCCCATCCGAGAATGTGGAAGTGTTCGCGCGGACCATCTACTCGGAATTCATTGACGAAGAAGAGCGTAACCAGTTCGACTTCGACATCACTGACGGGGCCGGGATCACCGGCACACCTCTGCAACCGACAAGCGGCTATCAGCCCCTGGTGCTGGTGTCCCGCCTTTTGGAAGACGGTGTCTATAACAACTCCACCTGGACCAACACCCTCGGCGCCGACATCGTCAGCGGCGATTGGACCTACACGGTTCAAGGCAACTACACGGAGACGGAAAACGACACCGACCTGCCTATTCCCTTGAGCGCAGGCGGCACGGTCGCGCTGTCTTATGACATCAGCGACATTGAAGATCCCATCGTCAATGTATTTTCACCCTTTACGATGACACCAACTGACATCAACGCGTTATCCTATGCAGCCAACCTGGGGCTGGTGTTTGTTACCGAATCCGATATCAAAGCCTGGAAACTGAAATTTGATGCCGAACGGGAAACCGAACTGTTTGGCGGCACCCTCTTTAAGGCTGGTGTGCAAGCGGACCTGCGCGACGCCACCGGACAAAGCTCGGGCGTATCCATCAGCCCCTTAAATGGGAATGTGGATATCAACAGCTTTGTCACCAACACCCCGTGGGATACAGACTTTGACACCTCCCTTGGCGCAACCAACGTCGACAACATTGGCTTGATCAAGGCACTTGATGCGGCGGGGGCTTTCAATCGCTCTTTTGATCCGGTCAACGACACCGACATCGATGAAAATATTTATGCAGCCTACGCGATGGCCACCACGGATTTTGAGTGGGGCAATGTGGTGTATGGGCTGCGTGCCGAATACACCGACTTCGCCACATCTGGCAGCCAGATTAATGGGGCTGTGCTCACGCCCATTACCTTCGACGACACCTATTTCAATGTCTTGCCTAGCGTGCACGTCAACATCGATCTGCAAGATGACTTAAAACTGCGCTTCTCGGGCACCACAGGCGTCAGCCGCCCCACCTACACGGAGCTGCGCGCCTCTGCGACTGTCGACCCGGTTAACCTTGAAATCGATGGCGGCAATCCCTTCCTGAAGACTGAAAAATCTTACGGCTTTGATACATCCTTGGAATGGTACTTTGACGAAGCCAGCATTGTGTCTATCGGCGCCTATTACCGGGCCATCGACAATGTGATTTACGCCGACACCACAACCGTGCCGGATGGATCTGTGTTTGCGCCGGAGTTGATCGCATCGGGCACGCCGACCACGGTCAATTCCTTCTTCAACGGTGAAGACGGCGAACTGATGGGCCTGGAGCTGAACCTGATCGCTCAGGCGACTTTTCTGCCCTACCCGTTTGACGGCTTTGGCGTCGCCGGCAACCTGACCCTGTTGGACAGCAAGTTCACCGCACCAACCCGGCCACAAGGCACGTTCGATCTGCCGGGGACATCGGACGTGATCTATAACGCGTCGATCTTCTACGAGAACTTTGGCTTGTCGGTGCGGTTAAACTACCAGTTCCGCGACGACTGGCTGTCCACCACCGAAAACGACAGCTTGACCGAATTCTGGGCCGAGGAAGAACGGCTGGATCTGTCGATCCGCTACGCCTTGCCCATTGAAGCCGAAGGCGTGTCGTTCGCCCTGTTTGCCAATGCCAACAACCTGACCAACGCCAAAGACGTGCGCTACGTCAACACCGCGCGCACCCCGAACCAGGTGGAAGGGTTCGGCAGCCGGTATCTGGTTGGCCTTCGTGTTGATTACTAGAAACAATTTTAGAAAGGAATAGACTCATGCGTGCTTTTATTGTTGCAACGGCGGCTGTTTCCCTGACCAGCGCCGTACTGGCGATGACTGATGCAACAGTCGTGACCAACGCCGAAGCGCTGCGCAACAGCACGGCGATTTCGCTGACCTGGAAATCAACGGGGCCGGTTAATGTTTTGATGTCACTGAAACCCGACGCAACGCCGGATCAAATGACCTTGATTTCCGAAAACGATACCGACGGCAAACACACTGTGACCGACGTGGACACCAAAACACGTCCCTACTTTTACATTAAACCTCAAAGCGGTGACGGTACCCGCGTGGCGGTGCGTTTACTGCCCTTAGAAGGCGGACGCAACTTCCGTGACATGGGTGGCTACCCAACGGAAGACGGTCGGCATGTAAAATGGGGTCATGTGTTCCGCTCGGGCATGATGGCAGACTTGACCGACGCCGATTATGACTATCTGTCGGGTCTGGGTATTCAGACCGTTTGCGATTTTCGCGCCAATGAAGAACGCGCCGATGAACCGACAGAATGGGCCGCCGGAGACATTGATTATGTGACCTGGGATTACGCAATGGTTACCGGTTCGGAAGACCTGAGAACAATGTTCCAAGACCCGGAGCTGACCCCCGCCAAGGTTAAAGCCGGGATGGCCAAGACCTACTTCGGCATCATTGAAGACCACAAACACCAGTATAAAGAGATGTTTCACCGTTTGGCCGAGGGTGAAATTCCTCTGGCCTTTAACTGCTCGGCGGGAAAAGACCGGGCTGGCACCGGCGCGGCCCTGATTCTCTCTGCCCTGGGTGTCCCCCGTGATCTGGTGGTCGAGGATTACGCACTGAGTGAAAAAATGGTGGATTACGAAGCCGCCTTTGGCGCGGGCGGCATGAGCGAGGAAGAAATTGAAAACTCGCCCTATGGATTTTTGGCCAAATTACCTGCCGAGATGCGTGCGCCGCTGTTGCGCTCGGACCCGGATTACATTCGCGGCACCTTTGCTTATCTGGACGAAACTTATGGCGGCGTTGATGCCTTCATCCGCGATGAACTGGATATCGACGATATAGAACTGGCGAAAATCCGGTCGTCTTTGCTGGAATAGATAAAATATAAAGCATCAGACGCTTCGATCAGAACAGTGGGCATAGGCATAAAAATCCTATGCCCGCTTTGTTATGCCTGATTCACGATTTAAAAATGCTTACTCCAAGCCCAGCGCCGCGGCGATGTCGGCCCAGGAGACATACTTGAAGTTTTGATTGGCGTCGGAGCCATCCGGATTTTTGTTGAAGCCGTCCTGCACCACCAGCATGCCGGCGGGATAGTCCGGCCCGAGGGGCGCGGCCACCACATCCAGGCCATCGGTTTCCTGCACGCCATCAATCTTTAGGTCTGTGTTGTCGACGATTTGAAACGTGCCGCGATAGGCGTGCGGCGGCGCACGGTCATACACCACATAAGTAAAATTGCCCTGGCTGGAGGCAATGAGATAGCCTTGATCTGAACTGGCACCCGGTGGAGCGTAAATAGCAAGACCTTCCACATCCGCCGACAACCGCCCGCCGCCTGACGTGCCAAGACCGGTGGTGTCGACTGACACCCGCGCGGTCATGGAATCGCCGGGCTCAGCCCCGTAACGCCAGATGCCAACGGCTTCTTCACCCATAAAAATTTCACCGGTGGCATCGTCAGCGACACAGCCTTCCGGCTGGCTGCCGATATCCCAGGTGCGCTGAATGGTGCTGCGCAGTTGCCCAAGGCCGTTGTCGTAGAGTTGCCATTGGCTGACATCGCCATCTTTGTCATTGGCGTAAACGTACAGCTTGCCGGTCTCGGCACTGCGGTACAGGCACAGGCCATAGGGGTCTTCAAAGTTGGACGCGATCGGCTCGACGAGAATGTTGGTCAACGTGCCATTGTCCGGATCCATTTTATAGACGGCAATGGTTTTAGTGGTGCGATTGGTGGCGGCGACAATGATGGTCGGCGTCGCGGTTTCAGGATCGCCGTTGTTGGTGGTGATGGGGTAGTCGGCGCGCAGGTCCACATTATTCATGCGACCGTCGTTGTTTTCATAAACGATGGCCCCTGAAAGGTCATACACCACCAGGCCGTTTTTCTTGTCGGTGCCGACGATCAAACTTTTCAGCGGATCATCCGGGTTGACCCAAATGGCCGGATCATCGGCGGCATCGTCGCCACTGGCCACAGGCACAGTCTCGGCCTTGGCCATCACATTGACCGTATCCGGCGCGATGGGGGCTGGCCCCTCTTCTGCCTCACAGCCGGCAAGTGCAATCGCCAGAACCGGCGCAGCAAATAAAGCATGTAATGGGGAAGCCCTGAACGGAGAAACGCGTTTAGACATAGTGAGCAATCATCCTATTGGTGATCAGCGAGAGCGAAAATGATCTGCGATGGCGAAGGTCTTGCGGTCAGTGATGGCAGAGGGCGCCCGCGGCGTCTAGCCTTATCGTCACCGAAATCTGCGGCTCTGGCCCACGACATGAAACCTTAATGTATTTGACTTTGTTTAGTCATAAATTCGACCTCAAACATTAACGGGACCCCCCATAGGCGCGCTGGTATCACGCGCATCGTGTCCGCCATTTTGGTTTGACTGATAAGGGGTTTCCTACATGTCGTTTAAGACTTCGCTGCGCGCCTCTGCCGCAGCCATCGCTTTGTTTGCCGCCACTCCATTCGTCGTGGTTCCATATGCGGCTGAGGCCGCAACCGTCATCGGGCGGGTGAGTGACACGGCGGGTGTTACATCTTTGTCCGGGGCGCGCGTTGAAATTGTTGAGCTCAACCGTCGCACCTCAACGTCACAAAACGGCAGCTATCGCTTTGCGGATGTGGAGCCCGGCACCTACACCCTGCGCATCACCTATATTAATGCAGAAATTCTAGAGCAGCAGCTCGTGGTGAGCGGTGATGGCATTATCACAGCCAACGCAAGCCTGGGCTCCGCCATTGAAGAAGTCATTGTCATTGGTCAGATCGCTAACGTTTCAAGCGCGCTCTCGCGGCAACGGGCCTCAGACACCGTGAAGTCGATCCTATCCCGTGACTCGATTGGTCAGTTCCCTGATCAAAACGTTGCGGAGTCCATTCGTCGCGTCACCGGCGTCAACGTGCTGAATGACCAAGGCGAAGGACGGTTTATTGCCGTGCGCGGCCTTGACCCCAACCTCAACTCAGCCTCCATTAACGGTGCGCGCGTGCCGTCGCCGGAAAGCGATGTGCGCTCGGTGGCACTGGATGTGATTCCTTCGGGACTTATTGAATCCATTGAGATTACCAAAACCCTGACGCCAGACATGGACGCCGACACCATTGGGGCGTCGATTGAGATTAACACCACCAGCGCGTTTGATCGCGACGGCACCTTTTTCAGCGGCACGCTGGAGGGGTCTTACAACGACCTGAATGACAAAGTGTCGCCGAAAGCGGGTGTCGATTTCAGCCATGCGTTTAATGACAACTTTGGTATGTCCGGTGGGATTTCATACTACCGTCGCTCCTTCTCCACCGACAATATTGAGCCAGAAGGCTGGGACACCACAGACGATGGCATCACTTTTGCTGACGAAATTCAGTATCGCGATTACGATGTGCGCCGTTCACGCCTGGGGTCCTCTTTGTCTTTCGACCTGCGTCCCAGCGAAAACACCGAGTTGTACGCCCGTGGTCTGTACAGCCGGTTCGCTGATCAGGAATTCCGGGGCCGTCTGACCTTTAAGCTGGATGAAGCGCCCAGCAGCGGATCAGCAACAACCGCGACCTTCCTGTCCGACGATGGGGAAATTGAAATCGAACGGGATATTAAAGACCGCTTTGAAGTTCAAAAAATTTACTCCCTGGTCACCGGCGGCGAAACTTTTAAAGACGCCTGGACCTTTGAATACTCAGGGTCATACTCCAAGGCGAGCGAGCTTGAGAACGGATCGCTTGATCCCACCACGTATGTGGCCGGGTTTGAAGATCCGGGTCAGTTTGGTGTGACCTTCGATTATTCAGACTATAAATTGCCGACCTTCAACATCATCGCCGGACAAGCTGCCTTTGCCGACCCCAACACCTATGAGTTCGACGAAATTGAACGCACGGTGCTGTCGGACGCCACTGACGAAGAGTGGGGCGCGAAGCTCGACATGACGCATCAGTTTCTACTGGACGATGGCGCTGTGCTGGATCTGAAATTCGGCGGCAAAGCCCGTTTGCGGCAAAAGCAGTACGATTTTAATGTGGAATTCCTCAGCGATGGTCCGTTGGAAGACACCACCCTGGCCCAGTTTGCCACATCTGGCACCTACGGCCTGGCCAACATCGCGCCACAGGTAGACCCGCTGGCCGTGCGCGCACTGGTCACTGGCAATCTAGCGGCGTTTGACAATGACGACATCGACGGCGTGTTTGACTCCGCCACAGCCGATTACAGTGTCGACGAAGACATTTACGCTGGCTACATCATGGGCCGCTACGACAATGGGTCTTTGAAAGCCATCGGTGGTGTGCGTGTTGAACACACCAAAGACGACATCAACGGCAATCTGGTTGAGTTGGTCGAAGAAGGCGGCACCCGCAATGGCGTGACTTTGGATGATGACACCGTGTTCATCACCCCGAACGCCTTTAACAACAGTTACACCAACTGGCTGCCGAGCGTGAACCTGACCTACGAGACCGAGAACAACGTGCTGATGCGCGCTGGCCTTTATCGCAGTGTGGTGCGCCCGAACATCGGCCAGATTGCGCCACGGTTTGTGATTGAAGAAAACGACGACGGGGAACGTGAAGGCGAGTTTGGCGACCCCAACCTGCGCCCGTACAAAGCCTGGAACGGCGACCTGAGTGTGGAATGGTACTTTAACAACGCCGGTGTTTTGCAGGGGGGCCTGTTCTACAAAGACATCAAAGACTTCATCGTCTCGACGGAAGTCGACAACCTGACCTTTAACGGCATCTTTGCTGATGAGGCTGTTATTCCCGTCAACGGCGACTCTGCCGAAGTGTTTGGCGCAGAGTTTGGATACCAGCAAGTGATGGACTTCCTGCCCGGCCCTTGGGATGGTGTTTTGGTGGGCTTCAACTACACGTACACCGACACCGAAGGCACAGTGGATGGCCGCACAATTTCGTTACCGGCCAGCTCTAAGCACACCTTCAACACCACATTGGGCTATGAAAAAGGTCCGTTGTCGCTGCGCTTGGCGGGCGCTTATCGCTCAAACTACTTGGATGAATTGTCGGGTGGACCAGAGGAAGACCGGTTTGTGAAAAGCCACTTCCAACTCGATGCCAGCGCAAAATACCGCGTGACCGATCAGTTTCAGGTGTTCGCAGAGTTGATCAACATCACGGATGAGCCCTATGTGGCGTACCAACGTGGCCCGATATCCGACCGCCTGCTTCAGTATGAAGAGTACTCGTTCACAGCAAAGGCTGGCGTGCGGTTTACGTATTAAACGCCTAAGCCCCTCGCGCCGCACCACGATTCGCCACACACGGCGCACGGTAACCGTGTTACCGCTGTCGTGATGGACCACCCGCCGGATCGACACGGGAAGGGCCGCCCCCACAACGGGCGGCCCTTTTTCGTCTCAAACGGATAGTGTTCAATCAGTGTACATCTTTGATTTTGTTCATAGATTTACGTTTGATTCGCGCCCGAGCACCCTGTAGAGAGGGGGTAGTTCGCGCGGCGTGTCTTAAGCCCGTTAGCGTCCGCTCGAATTAAAAGGGTCGCTCTTTGAGTGACCCTTTTTATTGGAAAATTACTGAATAATTACAGGAAAACTGGGGCTTTCACCGCTCGCATTAGCGTAATAGCGACCCTTTTGCAGCGGCGTTATCCGGCCTAATTCAAATCTCTGGCGATTCGCAGGCCCAAATTAAAGTTGTGCCATTCCTTTGGGGCGCGCTCTGCCGCCTCACCACGCAGTTCTGTCGTCCCCCCGAAGCGCATGGCCGAACGACTCGCGCTCACCGGCGCGCTTAAACTTCCGCCCCGCACGACATGCACACATGCCTCATCTGAGCCCCTAACAGAGCCGTCTTGAGGCGCACCCACAAAACTGTCGTAGTAGCAATCTTCCACCCACTCCCACACGTTGCCATGCACATCATAAAGACCGAAGGCGTTGGGCTTATAGGTTCCGACCGGCGATGACTGAAGGCCATAGCCATCGTCACAGTCCACATACAGCCAAGGGGACCAGCCTTCTTTTGTTGCCATCTCCGCTTTTGCCGTTAAGTCTGGAACATTGCCGTAGGCGCAAAGCTCAGTCTCGTCATTGCCAAAAGAGTACCGTGTGCTGGTGCCGGCGCGGGCGACGTATTCCCATTCAGCCTCGGTGAGCAACCGATAGGGCTGGCCGGTTTTTTCGGTCAACCAGCCGACGAAGTCTTGAGAATCATTCCAACTGATACAGGCAACCGGTTGATCTTCACCCACGGCGTAATTTGGGTCTTCCCAGCTTTTCCCCTGCACCGGCTCACCGCCGCGCAGGCCGGTCACAACCACACAATTGTTGTTTTTAACGCCGCGGTTTGTGTCTTCGCTAAATTGCCGATATTGACCAACGGTGATTTCATATTTGGACACCGCGAAGGCCCTTGAAATCGTGACTTCGCGCTGCGGGCCTTCATTGCTCAGCCGCCCGGGTTCTGAGTCCGCCGTTCCCATAATGAACTGGCCGGCGGGAACCACGACCATCTCCGGGCAGGTATCACAGTCTTGGAACACAGTGCCTGCTTCCGTAGACTCAGCAAACGCTGGCGTTGAGATCATTCCCAACGCCAATGTTGCCAGACAGAACAGTGACCTTCGTTCCCGCATCTGGTTTAGACACCGCCCGGTGGGGCCGGCTCTTGCTCGCGGGCATACCATTCGAGGGACGACAAGGACGGCTCTTCCCATTCCGTTGGCGCATCCAAGAACTTGGGATAATTCTTGGCGATATGCTCGATGATCTTCTGATCCGGCATTTCTTCCGGGCTCTTCACATCCGCAAAGTTACAGTTGTAGAGGCAATGGCCTGGAGCTTGGCCCATCAGCATCCATGGGAGCCATGGCGTGACCCGCCCCCAAACCCCCGTGCTGGGGATCGTGGTCAGGTCTGGGTTCTGCAGGTCCTCCTGAGAGAAGGAATAGTTAAAGGTTTCCGTCACCCGGTTCATAGGACCCGCGCTTTCGCGCACCCACTTCTTGGGATCAAGGGCGTTGGGGTAATACAGGTGAACGTGGATTTCCATCATCGCGTGCTGGCCGATTTGCTGCCAGTTGAGAATGAAAGGCCGGGGTTCGCGCTTTTCTGTGTTGAGGCCACCGTAGGAGGGTGGGTCTGGCCAGACATCCTTGAAGATCGCGTTGAAGGGGTCATTGGCGACCGGCACCACGCGGACTTTCTCGCCGGTGAACGGGTTCTCCATTTCTTCCAAAATCTCGCCCGTTTCGAGATCGGTGTAAAACACGATCTCACGCAAGACGCGCCGGTATCCGTACTCGTCGCCTTCGTAAGGGAGCAAGCGGTTACACCCGAGTCCCCGGAACCCGCAGATATTTCTAACCGCCCCCCCTGGTGCGACCCCCATGACGTAGCCTTCAATCCAACCGAAGTGGGTGGATTCCATATCGAGGTTGGACGTGAGCTTGAGGTAGGCATCAACGTTGCCGCGTCCCGTTGTCAGGTCATGGGTTGGGCCGCGCAACCAAGAACTGTCGGGACGGGCCGTCGCGGCATTTGCCGTGCCCGGAGCCACAATCGCGTTCAACGCCGGTAGGCCGGTAAAGGCCATACCCGCAGCGAGTGCGGACCGGCGGTCCAGCACACTTTCAATCAGTTTTTTCTCAGACATTACAATTGGCCTTTCAAGACTTGCGATAAATCAAATATTTCAGGTTAGAGGTTAAACGCCACCCGGCGGGGCAGGTTCCTGCTCGCGGGCGTACCATTCCAGAGACGACAGGGAAGGCTCTTCCCACTCGGTCGGCGCATCCAAGAATTTCGTGTAGTTCTTGGCGATGTACTCAATGATGCGTTGGTCTGGCGCTTCCTCGAGCGAGTGCATGCTGGCCGCCATCACGTTGTACAAGCAATGACCGGGGGCTTGGCCCATGAGCATCCACGGCAGCCACGGCGTATGGCGGCCCCAGACCGTGGTGCTGTCGACGGTGGTCAGGTCTGGATTCTGAATATCCTTGAGACTCATGTTCATCACATAGGTCTCTGTCACCTGGTTCATCGGTCCGGCACTCTCGCGCACCCACTTTTTGGGGTCGAGCGCGTTAGGATAATACAGATTGATATGACGCTCCATCATCAGCCGGTCGCCAAAGGCTTTCCAGTTGAGGATGAACGGCTTTTCTTCCAGTTTTTCATCGACGTTAAGGCCGCCAAACGTTGGCCGGCTGAGTTCTGACTCACGGATGATGCGGTTAAACGGATCGTTGGCGACGGGCACCACGCGCACCTTCTCGCCGGTGAACGGATTTTCCATTTCTTCCAGAATCTCGCCGGTTTCCAGATCAGTGTAAAACACAACCTCGCGCAGCAAACGACGATAACCGTGCTCGCCTTCCAAGGGGATCAAGCGCGTCACACCCAAACCGCGAAAGCCGCAGAAGGTGCGGATCGGCCCGCCGGGCGCAACACCCATGACATGCCCGTCGATCCAACCGTAGTGCGTGGATTTCATATCCAGGTTCGATGTGGCTTTGGCGTAGGCTTCGACGTTGCCGTAGGCCGTGGTGAGATCGTAGGTCGGGCCGGTGAGCGAGGCACCGCCGGTCGCATCGGTCGCCGCCTTCGCAGCCCCAGACAAAAAGCCTGTGGCCAATCCCCCGGCCAGGCCCGTTGCCAATGCGGCACGGCGGTCAATTGCAACTTCAATGGGCGCAACTTCACTCGGTTGGTTTGATTTGGTCATGATGTCCCTCTTTGTTTCTATACCCCACCCGGCAACGCAGGTTCCTGCTCGCGGGAGTAACGCTCAATGGAGGAGAGTGATGGTTCTTCCCACACATCAGGCGCTTCTAAATATTTCGGATAATTTTTCGCCGTATATTCAACAATGTCTTGAGGAATGTCGTCCAGCGAATGACGGCTGCCCATAAAGGTTTGATACACCACATGCCCTGGCGCTTGCCCCATCAGCATCCACGGCAACCAGGGCGTGATGCGCGCCCAAGTGCCAGTGCCGTAAACATGGGTCAATTCTTCGTTCTGCACCTGATCCAGTGAATGTACATGATAGAACAATTCTGACACCCGGTTCATAGGACCGGCACTTTCGCGCACCCATTTTTCGGAATCCAGGGCGTTCTTGTAGTAAAGATGGATGTGACGCTGGAACAACAACCACTCGTCCTTGATCTGCCAGTCCAACAGGAACGGCTTGGGTTCGCGCTTCTCTGCATTGAGACCGCCGTAAGATGGGCCGGGCGGCACCACATCGCGGATGATGCCGTTAAAGGGATCATTGGCCACATGCACGACACGGACTTTTTCATCGGTATAGGGGTTCACCATTTCTTCTAAAATCTCACCGGTGGCGAGATCGTAATAAAAGCCAACTTCGCGCAGCAGTTTGCGATAGCCGTTGCCTTCTTCATAAGGAATCAGGCGCTTACAGCTCATGCCCTTAAAGCCGCAGATGTTTTTGACGGGACCGCCCGGCGCGACCCCCATCACCAAGCCGTCGTACCAGCCATAGGTGGTGGTTTTCATGTCAATGTCGGAATCAATCCGCGCCATCGCAATCATGTTGCCTTGGGGCGTGGTGAGATCGAGATACGGTCCTTTCAGGGAAGCATTCTCGATCCGCTTGTTGAGATCAGGTGTGGCCGCGTTAGCGCTACTCGCTATACCAAGACCCGCGCCAAGACCCGCCCCGAGACCTGCACCCAGCGCTTGCCGTCTGCTAAGACTGGTGGCTGGCCCGCCAAGACTGTCATAGTCTTCGACCACTAGGCCGGTGCGCACTTCAATGTTGCCATTTGGACCCGTTGCATCTGTCATTGATTCTTCTCCCGCTCAAAGATGCGAACACGCTAGCACATGGAAGCAGCGGCACTGAGTCCCCTTAAAACGACCTGCAAAGGTGTTCACCTGTTGATCCAAATGTAGTTTAGACTCGGGGGCTTGACCCTATTCCATTAGCTAGGCTGGAATGATTCTAATATTAATGAATCAAACAAACGCGCACATTCTCAGAAGATTAGACTCTATAACCGTCAAACAGTCCGGCAAACAGTCCTGCAAAACCGACCTGGAAAAATCCGTTGGATCGGTGACGGCGACCTCGCCAGGATTCTGGACGGACTCTAAGGTCGGCTTTTGGAGTGGCGATGATGTGGTTTTTGGACCTTTGGGGCGAACAGTTGATCCGCCAAAAACATGCCAACCATCATCGATAAAACAAGATAGACGACAGGCTCGCCGCCAATCAGCAAAGCTGTGAGGGCTGGGCCAGGACAAAAGCCGACCAGCCCCCACCCAACACCAAAGAGGATTGCGCCGGTCACAAGGCGGGAGTCAAAATCCTTTGCGGTCGGGAGTTGAAACACCTCAGAGAAAATCGGTGACGCGCGCTTGAGAACCAATTGATAGCCAATAAAAGTTGTGACAACGGCCCCACCCATGACCAAAATCAGACTGGGGTCCCATGTGCCGAAGACGTCTAGAAAATTGAGTACTTTTGCAGGGTTCACCATCTCTGACAGTGTTAACCCAACCCCAAAAATACTGCCGCAGATCAAGGCTATTACAACGCGTTTCATATCACAGCCCTCCGAAGACATGACGCATCACACTGACCGTCGCCACACCGGTCGCTAAAAAAGTGACGGTCGCCAAAATTGACCGGCGAGACAAACGCGCCATCCCGCAGACCCCATGTCCGCTGGTGCAGCCTGACCCAATGCGGGTGCCCAGACCGACCAGAAGCCCGGCGGCTATCAACAGTGGCGTCGAAGCCTGAACGGTGACGATCGGCTGACTGCCCGTAACAGCCCACACACCAATGGGAGCGATGAGCAGGCCAAAAACAAAGGCGAACCGCCAGGCCACATCGTTTTGGCTCGGTTTCAATACGCCCCCAACGATGCCACTTATGCCAGCAATCCGACCGAGGAAAAGCATCAGCAAAACAGCCGCAGCGCCAATGAGAATCCCGCCCACAAGCGCGCTGACGGGGGTAAATGTTGTGATTGAAGTCTGCATCGGTTTTTTTCCTTTATCTTGGCAGCGGGCACCTTCAACTGAAAAGGCTCAATAGTTAGTCTCTGCCCCTAATTGGGGCCTGCCCAGCCTAAACAGCGTTGAGCGGTATTTTAAGATAAGAGATGCCATTGCCTTCGGGTGGCGGCATCGCGCCTGCGCGCATGTTCACTTGAACCGACGGCAGCAGCAGCACGGGCATGTCCAAAGTGGCATCGCGTTTTTGACGCATGGCAACAAAGGCTGATTCAGTGCTGCCACTCGGAGCCGTCGCGCCAACATGCACATTACTGGACTGTTCTTGCGCCACCGTGGTTTCCCACTGGTAGGTCTCTCGGCCCTCAGGCAAATAGTCATGGCACATAAACAGGCGCGTCTCCGGCGGAAGGGCGAACACTTTCTGAATCGACTGATACAAGGTGGCTGCATCTCCCCCCGGAAAATCACACCGGGCTGTGCCATAATCGGGCATGAACAGCGTGTCGCCAACAAACGCCGCATTGCCAATCACATAGGTGGAGCAGGCGGGCGTATGACCGGGGGTATGAATCACGCGCCCCGTCAGATGACCAATTTCAAAGGTGTCACCCTCCGCAAGCAGGACATCGAATTGTGAGCCATCGGTTTTAAAACTGTCTTCCACATTGAACAGTTTTTTGAACACCTGTTGGACTTTAGTGATCTGTGATCCGATTGCGGTCTGCCCACCAAGCTTACCTTTTAAATAAGGTGCTGCTGTTACGTGATCCGCATGGACATGGGTTTCTAGAATCCACCGCACGTTCAACCCGTGCTCCTGGATATAAGTGATGATTTTGTTCGCCGAGGTGGTCGAAGTCCGCCCCGACTTGGGATCATAATCTAGAACTGAGTCGATAATTGCGGCCGCCGAACTGGCGGGATCGCGCACCACATAGCTGATGGTGTTGGTCTCAGAGTCAAAGAAGGCTTTGACGTTTGGAGTTTGTTCCGTCGTGAGATGTTCAGCGGCCATCACCATTCTCCTGTGTTAAGCATTCAGACAGTCTAGACAGACAGGTTTTTCCGGCCATGATTAGAGTCAAACAAATAGAACATACCATGAGACAACCAGGAGGAGCCGGTCATGGGTGAAATTGTTTGGGTGAGCCTTCCCCTTTGCGTCATTTTGGCCTTCGTTGTTGGCGGACTCTGGTACGGCCCGCTGTTTCAAAACGCCTGGATGGCCGATACTGGCATGACCGATGACAAACGGGGGCCACCGGTCAAAGTGTTCGGCGGAGCGGCTGTTCATGCTCTGATTGGCGCCTTAGCGGTAAGCTTATTGCTGGATCGCACAACCGGCGTTGCCGCGCACGTAAGCGGCGGACTTATCATTGGCGTTGCAGCCGCCGCCGCGCTGGGCATCAACTATATGTTTGCCGCCCGCCCCCGCCGCCTGCTGTACATCGATGGCGGTTATACAGTCGTGCTATACGGTGCGATGGGGCTGGTGATTGGGTTGGTGAAATAAGCTCGATATACGAACACGAGCGACTTCCCCTTCATTTTAACCCATGTTCAGGGCTACGATGCGGCCCATGAACATCAAACACCTATGCCTGAACGTTTTAACAGCTGTGGCTATACCGTTGCTCCTGATCACGTCTGGAGCCCACGCCCAGGCTGAGTCCACATTCCGCCTCGCCTTGAATGCCGCGCCCCCCACAAAGGGCAACCCTTTCTTCACCACCGGCATCACGCCGACCTTATTCTGGACCGCGATCTACGACCGCCTGACTGATATCGATGAGAACGGTCAAGTGGTGCCAGAGATCGCACTCTCTTGGGAACCGGTTTCCGAAACGGAGTGGCACTTCAAGCTGCGGCCCGGTGTGGTGTTCTCAAATGGCGAAAAACTAACGGCCCAGGGTGTAAAAACGGTATTCGATATCGCGCGAGATGATCCCGTCAACGCCCTGTATTGGTTTCGCGAGAGAGTGCGCTATCCTCGGGTCGAAGTCGTCGATGAACTGACCATCGCCATTCACACCTCAGAACCCAATATTTTGACCCCGGCGTATCTGTCGGCCTTGCCAATTGCCCCTGCCGGTCACGTTCAAGAGAAAGGCATCGCTGGCTTGATCAATGAACCGATCGGCAGCGGACCTTTTGTGGTGGACCGCTGGGATTCTGAAAAGGTTACGTTATCAGCCAACAGGACCTCTTGGCGGGCACCGCGCGTCGACCGCATGGAAGCCTATTTTGTGCCCGATTCCACAGCGCGCTTGCAGGCCCTCGAAACGGGGCAGGTGGATGTCGCCGTGGCCATCAGCACAGATCAAATAGATATGCTGGACTTGAATGGACATCGCGCCGTGATGCGCAATCCAACGCGCGTGCTGGTGTTCGCTCTGAAATCTAACGACCCAAATTCGCCTTTTTCTGATGTGCGCGTGCGGCAGGCGTTTAATTATGCCGTCAATAAAGAGGCGATCACCGCCGTGCTGCTGGCGGGCCTGGTCAAACCTGCAAGCCAACCTGCTTTGCCGTTTGCCGTTGGCTACGACCCTGCGCTGGACCCCTATCCCTACGATCCAGACAAAGCCCGCGCCCTGCTGGCCGAAGCCGGATATGCCGATGGTGTGTCGTTCGTCATTGAATCGCCGTCTGGCACCTTACCCAATGACACGGCGATCTTGCAGCAAATTGCCGCAGACGTTTCTGTGGCGGGCATGGACATGGACGTGCGGCTGATTACCTATCCCCAATTGCTGCGCCGTACGACTCTGGGCGATTTAGGTGGCGATGGATTTCTGATGGACTTCACCAACCGCTTCGCCGACGCCCTTAAGCCAATGCTCATCACCAACCACGCCTGCACTGGCACGGGTCCGTGGTTCTGCGAGCCGGAGATTCAAAAGGTGATTGACCGTGCGGAGCGTACGTTTGATCTGGAAGAACGCACCCGCCTGACGCAACAGGTGGTGCGCCACTATCGGGATGTTGCACAATCTCTATTTCTGTTTCCAATCGCCGGACTCGATGCCGTACACAAGCGCGTCACCACCTGGCAGCCGCGCAATGACAGATTTATGTATCATTTAATTGAAGTCGCAGACTGAACCTGCCTAAGGCTGTATCATCGCGTTATGAAAACATATCTTACGCTGGCCCTTTCGGGTGTTGTGCTCGCGCTTGGCGCAGGGCTGACCAGTCCGGCCCAGGCTGAAACGACCTTTAGGATCGCTCTATCTGCCGGGCCACCGAGCCAGGGCAATCCCTATCCGGGCGGCGCAACCACGGCAAATTTTGTCTGGCCGACGATCTATGACTCGCTCACCCGCATTGATAATGACGGCACCGTGCAGCCCTGGCTGGCGTTAAGCTGGCAACATGTGACCGACACGGAGTGGCATTTCAAACTTCGGCCAGGCGTCACGTTTTCCAATGGCGAGCCGTTTAATGCGGCCGCCGTAAAAGCCACCTTCGATCGCTTACGCACGGATGATGCGCAAGGCTATCTGTGGAACCGCCAAGTCACTTACTACCCCCGTGTGGACCTCGTGGACGACATGACCGTGGCGATCCACACGGACAAACCAAACGCGATGATGGCCGCCTATCTGACCACGCTCTACTTTACCGCACCCGCCCACACGGCAGAGGTTGGGTTTCAGGGCCTTTTCAACGACCCTGTCGGCACCGGCCCCTTTGTGATGGACCGCTGGGGCGCTGACCGGGCCACCTTTAGCGCCAACCCGGAGTCGTGGAATCCGCCGAAAGTCGATCAATTTGAGGCCGTGTTCGTGCCGGATGCCTCGGCCCGGCTACAGGCCCTGGAAACCAATCAAGTTGATGTCGCCGCGGTCATCAGCACAGACCAGATTGGCCTGCTGGAGAGGAACGGACATCGCGCGGTAATGCGCAATCCATCGCGGCTGCTGGTGGTGGCGCTGCAAACCCAGGACCCGGCATTGCCGCTGGCCGACGTGCGTGTGCGGCAGGCCCTGAATTATGCCGTCAACCGAACGGTGATTACGCAAATTCTGCTTGCGGATTTGGTTAAACCGGCGAGTCAACCCGCTGTGCCCATGGGTCTGGGGTACGACCCCACACTGGAGCCCTACGCGTACGACCCCGATAAAGCGCGGCAACTGCTGGCGGACGCCGGGTACCCAGACGGCTTTTCGTTCACGCTGGAAACCGTCGCAGGATTTATGCCCAATGATGCAGCAATTCTGCAGCAAATTGCCAGTGACCTGAAGCGTGTCGGCGTCAACTTGGACATACGGCTGATCACCTATCCGCAGTTGGTGCGCTCGACCTTGGGCGGTGAACTGGGCGGACAAGCCTTGCTGGCAGATTTCTTCAATAACTCCGGCGATGCGTTGCGCCCGATGCTGCCGACCACCAATCATGCCTGCGGCGGATTGAACCCCTGGTATTGCGATGAAGAGATTCAAGCCGTGATTGGTGAAGCCGAGGTGACACTCGATCTCGACAAAAGGAAAGCCCTGACCCAACAGGTGATCCGCCACTACCGGGATCAAGCCTCAAGTTTGTTCCTATTTCCTGTTGTGGGGTTAGATGGCGTGCACAAGCGCGTCACCCATTGGGAACCCTGGAACGACATACTGAACCCGCACTTGATTGATGTAGAGCCGCGTTAAAGGCTAGAGTGCTACGTCTTTAAGCCAGGAGCCGCTATGAAACCGCAACTGTTTGGCGATGTCCGGGTTGAAAAGATCATCGATATGATCGAACCCTTTGATGCGGCGCGGGCGTACCCCAATGAAGATCTGAGCGCTGCGGCTCAGCACAAAAGTTGGCTGGCACCGCACTTCTACGACTTCGCCACGCCGGCCATTA
This sequence comes from Rhodospirillaceae bacterium, assembly GCA_040221475.1. GTDB lineage: Bacteria > Pseudomonadota > Alphaproteobacteria > Rhodospirillales > Rhodospirillaceae > WLXB01. The sequence goes on from JAVKEJ010000032.1 coordinate 171,534, forward strand.
TTCTCAGCTTCCACAGCTACGTTATTCGCACGCCCTATCACACCATTCTGGTGGACACCTGTGTGGGCAACCACAAGACCTTCAACGGGATGCTCCAGAACTGGGGCAAACGAGACGGCCCGTTTCTCGACAATTTGGCGGCTGCAGGTGTCAGCCCCCAAGAGGTCGACTATGTGATGTGCACGCATCTGCACGCTGATCATGTGGGTTGGAACACCCAACTCAAGGATGGGCGCTGGGTGCCAACCTTTCCGCGGGCTAAATATGTGTTCTCGAAAAACGATCTGGATGCATCGAGAGAGCGAGCGAAAAACACTCAAACAGCATACATTGCCCCCTCGTTTCAAGAGAGCGTGTTGCCGGTGATTGAAGCCCAACAGGCCGAAATTATAGATACCGAGTTTGCTCTAGATGACGCTTTGACCATCTTACCAACCCACGGCCACACGCCTGGGCATTACTGTGTGCAGATTAATTCAGGTGGGCGCAAAGGCATCCTGACGGGTGACGTGCTGCACAATGCGGTGGGCATTGCTCATCCGGAATGGTCGACCGCCTTCTGCGAAGACAAAGTGAAATCAAACGCCACCCGCACGGCCTTGGTGGACAGCCTGACCGACCAGGATGTGACGCTATTACCCGCGCACTTTGCCGGCCCAACAGCCGGGCGGATTGTCTCGCAGCTGGGCAGCGACCGCCGCAGATTTGAGATCGCACCAGAGGCTCTGTGAGCAGGTATGGGACTCAACCTTACCCTTGATCACATCAATATCCGTACGGCAAATTTGGCCAAAATGCTGGGTTTTTACAGCCAGGTGCTCGACCTCAAACCAGGGCCGCGTCCTCATTTCGGCGGCGCTGGCGGCGCATGGCTCTATGCGGAAGCGCGCATAGCGGACAGTTTAGAGGATGTGAAATCAGACTATCGCGCCGCCTGGGTGCATTTCATTGAAGTGCCGAAGACCCATGGTGACCGGAGCACAGCGCAAATCGAACACTTCGCGTTTACGGCGCAGGGGATGAAAGGGTTTTTGGCCCGCCTTGATGCTGTTGAGTGTCACTACACCTTGGCTGAAGTGCCAGAGGTTGGTTTGGTACAGGTCAACTTCCGTGACCCGGACGGCAATCACATTCATGTGGATTTTGCGCTCAGTGAAAAGACAACTTAGTAATCGCGGCTCCAACGCAGGCCAATATCCGAGCCGGTATCTTGCCGCGTTGTCGAGTTTAACGACAGGTCATCGGTGAGTTGCCATTCCACAATGAGCTGGCTCCCCTGCCCTTCCAGACCCTGCTCAACCCCGACGAAAATGTTTTTCGACAAGCGCTCACCCACAACAAAGGTGCTGCCATCCGCATCTGAGCCAAAGCGGAAGACATCGAGTCCGACCGTGCGGCGCAGCGTGCCCACAACACCACCGCGCCCGACAAGACCTGACAACTCTGCTGCCGCGTTGGCCAGTTGCACCGCTTCCAGTGGCCCCAATTGCCCTGCTGACTTTCCGAAGATGATGCGCGAGAGAATTTCATCCTGAGGCAAGGGCGGGTCTGAGGCCAGGGTTATGGTCGGTGCAGACGCGCGACCACCAACTTCAACTCGGGCTGTGACTCCTCCGGCATTGCGGGCGGCCACCACAGACAGGTCGGGATCTATCTGCCCGCCGCCGGTAAAGGTCACTTGTCCTCGGGTGAGCTCAAAGATCTCACCCAGAAAAGCAAACTCGCCCCGCGAGACGGTCAAATCACCTGTCAACTCAGGGGTAGACAATGTTCCACCCACCTTCACATCTGCAGCCCATTCAGAGTCCAAGCCGCGGCCAGCCACATCGATGCTGTTAGGCGCAGTCAAAGAAATATCCAGATCGGTTTCTTTACCGGGGCGCTGCGCCCGGGCCTCAGCAACAGGTGCGCTGGGGTCAACCACATCAAGCGTCGGCACAGCTTCAACATAGGTGGCTGCCAAACTGACAGAAGCGGAGTCCACCTGAATGTCACCATGCAAGCGGTCACGGTCGGGGCTGAGGTCATAGGTCAACACGCCGGAGCCTTTGATCCGCACATCATCACGCCGCACGAGCCGTGCGCCCTTAAGCGTGACAGACATACGGCCCGCGAGTTCATTGCCAAACGAACGCTGAAGGTTGCCCTCGCCCGTAACACGACCGTCATCGCCATCTGTCCCAGAGAGCGCAAACCCAACATTAGACGCATCGCTGGCCGACAACTCAACATTAAGGTTATGGACCAAGGTGCCGAGGTCTAGATTCTCATACACACTTTCATTCAACCGGACAAAACCAAACACGTTAGGCACGTCGAGTGACCCGGTGATGGTAAGGTCGACATCTGCCTGACCGGTCAGCCTGTGACTCACTGCAGGCAGAACGGCCCACAGCGGATCTATAGCACCGCTCCATTTCATTTGAAGATCAATGGGCTGATCCAACGGCATGCGGATCTGGCCTTCTGCTAAATTTAACGTCAGCGGAAGGGTTCCAGTGATGCGGGCCGGCACGTCCGATATACCATTGATGGAAGCGTCCAGATTCAACGCCTGACCATCAAGATCGGCGGTGACGTTTGCCTTAATGCCGGAAAGCCCCGTATCCGGTAATGAGATATCTGACGTGCTTAAGTTTATTTGGCCGGTCGGCGCGGCAAGGTCGCCCATTAAATTGGCGTCCAATGCAAACTGTCCAGAGATCGACAGATCGGGATCCAGGGTTTGCAGCACTTCAAAGGGTAGGCCCTCTCCGGTCAGCGCGGCAGATATGGTGCTGGCCTCACGATCAAGCGTGAGTTGGGCCGTGAGGCGGCCACCGTTGGCTTCAAACTCCATGGCCTGAACGGATATACCCGTCGCGGATACTTCTACACGGGCCGGGTTCACGAGGTTGAGCGCACCCCAAGCCTCGGCATATTGCAGCGAGTCAATCAAAATAGAGCGTGTTTCTGTGTTGTTGGTGTCTGTTTTGGTGGTGACGCGCGCCTCTGTTGCGACGGTAAACCCATCGTCTGGCGTCGTTGCAATAAGGCCCCATTGCAGATCCGACAATGGACCAGAGACATCCGCCTTTACCGAGGCGATAGATTGGGTGCCGACAAAGCCATTTCCGCCAGTCACTCTCAGCGACACTTCAGACTGAGAGGCACGGGACTGAGAAGTGCTAGGTTGAGACGCACTAGATTCGGGGGTGTTCTTCCAGGTGCCTTCAACCTCAAGGGTGTTGAGTCCTGCAACTGACCCAGCATAGCGAAGATCACGAGACGTGGACTGAAGCTGCACCACCTGCGCCCCGGCTTCCTGTGAAAAACGCACGTCAAGATCGCCCGCTCCAGAAAGCTGAAGCCCGGCCAGGGCTGCTGGTAAGGCATAAGAGTCCAAAGCGGCCGAGAGGGTACCTTCCACCAACATCTCTTCAAGCGATATGGCAAGATCCGCCGACGCTGACACGCCTGCCCCTGATATTTTTAATGGCGCAATCTTTAACGTCTGATCCTCGTTCACTATCGCCGTAGCAGAGACGTTCAGCGGCCCTTCGGCCACAGTCATAGTGCCATCTACCGCAAAACTTTGCGGCGATTGTGCGAGATCTCTGACAACGCTAAAGTCAACGTCTCTGAGAGTTTCGCGCCGGATGGAAACCACATCACTGGTCAACTTAAGATCTACGGTCGGCGCAAAAATTGCGCCTGTCGCAGACCCCGCAAAAGACAGTACGCCCTCAATCTCTTGCGAAAGCGATGAGAGATTAACCCGCCCTGACTTAAACTCAGCGGCAATCACTTGTGTTGGCACGGACAGCGCTACCTTGGCCGACGAGGCTATGTTTTGCCCCTCAACCTTGAAGTCTAAAATGTCGATGCGATCAGACGAGGCCGACACATTTGCCGTGTATTGTATAGGTCCAGCGAGCAATTCGGTCAGCGTATCTGACGAGGCGTTGAGAGACTCACTGCGGCCACTGAGACCCGCCACAACGCGCGACATAGAAGCTTCCGAGATATCAAGCTCAAGTATGCTGACCGAGGCATCCTCGGCCCAACCGGCCAAGCGGCCGATGCCTTGGGCCGAAATGATCGCCTGACCACTGCCCGATATATCTTTCAGGTCAACCGTGCCGGAAGCGTTGATGGTCAGGTCGCCACTTTCGAATGAGACTTCGGCAACATCAACAAGCAGACCCTCTGCGTTTGTATCCAGAGTGGCCGTGAGAGCGTAAAGTGCATCTGGTTTGATGACTGGCTCCAGCGCCGGAGCTAATGCCGGAATCAAGGCCAAAACATTTCTCGCGCCGCCCGCAACGTCAGCCGAGATAAGGCGTCCATCCCACCCAAGTTCAGCAGTGCCCTCAACGCGCTCAAGTTGCTCCGCGCCGATTTGGACCGCTTTGAGGTCATAGCCCAATAGAACTTCAGGCGTATCCACTGTGCCAGAGACCAGAACAGTGAATGTTGCGCTATCGAACGGTGGTTGGTTGACCCGTTGCAAGAACACACGGTCAACCGCGCCTTCCCCACGGGCAGAAAGGGCATTGGTGCGGATATTCAGGCGCCCGCTGAGATCGAAGGCAGACTCTCCACTGGTCGCAACCCCACCAAATCCAATAACATCTTGGTTTTCGAGGGTCAGGTCAATTTCGACCCGGCCTTCTTGCTCAAGGTCCGTGAGTTCCAGGTGCAACGCGGGCCGGCGCACCTCATTGGGCGCTAATGTTCCGGCCAAAGAAACAGAAATGGGGAGGCCGACCACCTCGGGCGCCACGTTTATGTGGTCAACCGTCAGTGACTTAAGTTGAACCCGGACCAGCTGATCTGCCAAAGCATCTAAATCAATAATGTCAGACTCCGAGGAGTCACTGTTCGGGAACGCCACGTCCTGAACAAACACCGTGCCCAATACCAGTGAATCTATAACCACTTTCCCGGTGAGCAGCGCCCATGGCTGCCAAGAGAGTGTCAGTTCATCAATGGTGATCCACGCTGCATCTTGCTGGCGGATTAAAATATCTGTGAGAACAATCACACTTGGCAGATCACCGGTGATGCCATCGATTTCTACCTGGATATCGCGACTTTCATTCACAGTGCCAACGATGGCATCAAGCACCAGGGCCTCACCAAAGGGTGATTTTATAAACAGCCAGGCCGTCGCCACGCCAAGACCGATGAGCACGATCACAAAACCGATGCTGTATAAAATGCGCCTTAACCAGATGGGCAGGCTTGAGACTTCTACAACTGGGGTTTTAGGCGCCATTCTAAAACGCCTGTCCGAAGCTGATGTAGAACTGGAAGCTTGAATCCACGCCCTTTCGCCGGTTAACGGGGATCGCAACATCGAGCCGGAGCGGACCAACCGGAGTTGCATAACGGACGCCCAGACCAGCACCCACCCGGAACTTATCTGACAGTGATGGCGTAACAGAGGGCGAAACGAGGCCACCATCAACAAACGGAACCACTGACAAGGCATCCGTAACCGGCACGCGCGCCTCAAGCCCCGTTTCAATAACCGAGCGTCCGCCAATTGGATCATCGTCGGCATCTAACGCCCCAAGCAGCTGATAACCAAAACCGCGCACTGATCCACCGCCGCCAGAGTAAAACCTTTTGTTGGCTGGCACATTCTGGGATTGCTCACCAATCACGCTGCCCACTTTCAAGCGCGCAGCGAGAACCACCGGTCGTACATCATCAGACAGCGAGTAGTAGTAGGTGCCAGTGGCAGACGCACGTGTAAACAATGCTGTACCACCGAACTCACCCGCATAAGGGGTTATCTCAAACGCCAAACGATATCCCCGTTTGGGGTCCAGAAGGCTATCGCTCTGGTCTCGGGTGAGACTTAGTGGCAGACCGAGCAAGTACGATTGCTGGGTGCCAAACGCATCGGTCAGTTCAGCGGCTTCAACGGAGACACCAACCCCAGCACGCCAAGACGACCACAGCTCACGGGTGACTCCCGCCTGCACCGTGGCTGAGTATTCTTCGAAGGCATCGCTGTCCTCGTGCAAAAACGAAACGCCGGTCTTAATCACTTGGTCTGGCCGTCGAAAGGCTGGCTTTGTAAGAGTGGCAGAGGCGAGCTGATTCAGCTCCGTTGCCTCTGTCAGCAGATCGAGAGTCTCGCCCTGACCAAAAATGTTGCGATGCTGCCATGACACACTGCCGCCGAATCCTTCGTCCCGCGCATAACTTAAAGATGTGCCGATAGTGCGCAACGCACCCTGCTCGACAGTCACCAAAACATCGAGAGGCTTGCCTGACGTATCGACCGATTGACCGCCTGACACAGCGCTGGCGGTCACGGGCTCAACTTTAACTGAGGTAAAAAGACGCGTGTCGATCAAGCTCTGACGATAGGCAGCCAATTTTGATAGATCAAAGGGCACATCCTGACCCCACGGCAGCAACCGCATCAGATAAATTTCCTCGACCGTTTGAAGGCCCGAAAACACTGTGCGTCCAAAGCTATGATATAAACCCGGGTCGATATTGACGAAGACCGTGATGGTGCTCCGACCATGATCAACCTCGGCCCGGCGCGGCAATATTTTGGCAAACGGGTAGCCTGCGTTAGCAAGCATTTGAATTGCTCTGCGCTCAGCGTCGATAATATCTGAGGCCAAAGCTGGTTGCCCGGCCAGAATATCAAGCGGCAATTGATAGCCTGTATTTTCAACAGAAAGCGGCGTGGTAAGAGACACAACCGGTGGAGCAAAGCTGTAACGCGGCCCTGGCAACACCTGAATGGCGACCTGAGTTTTTGTGCTTGAGGCCCTGGCCACATTGTCATTTTGCACAGCCTCTTGAGCGGCTGGTCGAGTCATGTCCATTGTCACCCGGCTACCGTAGTACCCTTGGGATTTCATGATCTCAGTAAATTTCTGAACGTCCGCTCTTATGCGGCGGCGTAGCCCTAAGATACTGGCAGGCGGCGAGTCTTTCAGCCGCAAAAGTTGAGATGCTTCCTTAATATCGGACTCCAACTCTGGAGTAGGAACGCCGGAAAAGGACACGTCATAGGGAACCTCTGCCGGCCTTGGATTCGCCACCTCTTGAGCCACCGCAGGCACAGAAACAAAAATTACAAACACGCTCACACAGGCCAAAATGACCAATGCCATAACGCAATATTTGGATATTCCCTTCATGGGATGGCGGCATAGCATATATTTGAAGCGGAGTTGCCCTAGCATTGTAAAAAAAGAGGCGCGCGGAGAAGCCGCATAGAGTGAAAATGTACCTTAAACGTAAACGCTAACAGACCCGTTAAGTTCCGATGAGGTCCAGATAGATAACACTTTAGAGAAAAAAGAGGCGCCCGAAAGCGCCTCTTTTGAAATCAGTTCGAAGCGCTTTAAACGCCACCAGGTTGAACCGGCTCTTGCTCGCGTGCGTAATTCTCCAGGCTGGACAAAGACGGGCCGTAATCTTCCGGAGGCGGCGTCAGGTACTTCTCATAGTTTTTGGCGGTGTACTCTACGATATCGCTGGGAATAGCGTCGAGGCTGTCATAGCCGCCCATGAAGGTTTGATAGACCACATTACCAGGCGCTTGCCCCATCAGCATCCACGGCAACCACGGCGTAATGCGCGCCCAGGTGCCGGAATATTCAACTGAGGTGAGATTCGGGTTCTGCATATCTTCCAACGACATGTTGAAGAAGAACATCTCTGAGACGCGATTCATCGGGCCAGCACTTTCCCTTACCCATTTTCCGGGTTCAAGCGCCGACGGATAAAACAGGTGAATATGGCGCTCCATCAACAAACGATTATCGCCCGAAACGTTCCATTCAAGAATAATTGGAATTTGCGGCATCGGCTCTTTCTGGTCATTCAATCCACCGTAGTTGGGCGGTGGCGGATAATACGGCTCGATGGTTTGGTTAAACGGATCGTTGGCCACATGAACGACACGCACTTTTTCATCGGTGTATGGGTTGACCATTTCTTCTAAAATCTCACCGGTTTTGAGGTCGTAGTAATAGCCAACTTCGCGCAACACTTTGCGCCATCCGGGCTTGCCCTCATTCGGAATCAGCTTGGCTGAGCTCATACCCTTAAAGCCGCAGATATTTTTAACCGGGCCACCGGGCGCAACGCCCATGACATAGCCATCATACCAGCCAAACTTCGGCACACCGGCATCTGTGTTCCCGTAAATACGGCCACTCGCTTCCATGTTGCCTTCTTTGGTGCGGAGATCGAGATATGGCCCGTTGATACGCGCATCATTCCCCAGGCCGCCAACGGCCTCAGCCGGTGTGGACAGAATACCAGAGGCCGCGGTCGCCATACCAACGCCAGAGGCGAATTGAAGGGCCTGGCGGCGATTGACGAGCGGCATGCTGGTTGCCTTGAATGTCATGAACGTCTCCCTCTGTCGGGTTATGAAGTTAAGCAAATTCTGAGACGCACCCTACGCGCGCCCGCCCTACTCTAGCGCACAATAGGGCGTCTGCTCAAAGGGTGGACAGAACCTCAGAGTTCGCAGACTGTAGCGCCTGCGACTGATTCTTATACATTAGCCATTCTTAAAAGAGGCCCCGATGTTTCCGTTCCTCAATCACCCGATCAATAAAACGCTCAGCCGTCGTCGCTTTTTGTCTGCTGCAACTGCCGCAACCGCAGGCGCGGGGCTTGGATCTTCAACATTGACTCCATCTGCGCTGGCCCAGAACGCAAACGCAGAAGCATCATTGACCGGCCCTTACAACTTCACCAAACCTTATGATTGGCTCGCCGCTTACGCAAAGGTGCGTGGACGCTTAGATGGTCAGGTTGGGCTTTATCATTACGTGGCGCATATTTATGGCGTGCCTGAAGGTGGTGTCGCTCAACTGATGTTCCGTCGCGAAGGAGTCAGCCAGCACCGCATGACCGTGCGCAAAGACCGCACGTTGGATTTGCAATATGTGGAATGCAACTACACACAGCATCCAGAAACCGGCGCGCTGATTGACGACTTCTACGACAATCCATTGACGGGCGAACTCGTCCCGATCCGTCATCAAGCGCCGGTGCCTGGCCCGCTGGTGCGTATTAATCCCACTGGCGGCTTCACACCCGACATTCAAAGAGAGCCGCCGGCCGCCTTCGTGAATCCTGTTGGACCACCCTTATTCGGCGAGGGGCGGGTGTTTTTTAACGATGACATCCTGATGTACACGCCAGGCCCGGAAAACACGCCTGGCCGTCACCTCACCGAACTGATTACATTTTCCGCCGACATCCGTGACGTTCAGAACCCTGAATTAATGAGCGCCAAAAGCTTTGCCTATATCGCCGCGACAACGCCGTGGTCCGATTGGTTAAATATGGGGGACAGACCGGGTCACATGATGATGCGTTATCTGGCCGAGAAAATCGCCACAGTCGACGAAATACCGTCATGGCTGCGCAAACGCATCGACACAGATCATCCGAAATTTTTTACGGAATCTGGAATTTAAGCGTTCTTGCTTTGCGACTTAGCGGCGAATTCATCTTCAAGAATGGAAAACACGTGCGAACTCCACCAACCGCGTGAGGTGAGACGGTGCTCTCGGCGAACGCCCTCGTACGTCATGCCGAAGATGTTTTTCATGATGTGAACTGAAGAGTCATTATCGATGGAACAACTGCATTCAACGCGATGCGCGTTGACTGACTCAAAGGCATACGAGATCAGAGCCCACCCAAGAGAGGTTCCAAGTCCCTGGCCCTGGGCATGAGGTGCAAAGGCACATCCGACAGAGTAATTGCGATGTTCAACTTTGCCATTGCGCTTAAGGCTGGCCATGCCGACAAATTTTTGTGTGCTTTGCTCTTCGATGGCCCACCACATGTCGCCGCTATCTTTGCGCATCGACGCCGATACCGCGTCGGAAACAAAGACATGAGCTTGTGCTGGTCCAAGCGCGCCATCGGCCAAGAACTGCCAGTAGCGTTCGTCTTCAGAGAACTCTGAAAGCGTTTTAGCATCACTGAGACGCAATGATCGTAACGTGTAGCCCGGAATTTGTATGATGGCTTGGTCCGAGGTTTTCACTCTTAACCTTTACCAGTTCTCTTTTTAATTTGCTCTTCTTCGAGCTGAATGTTGATTTCAATCATGGCCCGGTAAATCGTTTCAACAATTTCTGGGTTGCTGCCGCGCTCTTCAGCAACACGACGGACTTTCTTCACAACATCTTCAATGCGGGATGGAACGCGTGCTGCGTCGACATCGCCTTTGAGTTTCGCGGCCTGCATCACAAAGTGATTACGCTCGACCAACAACGGTACGATTGTTTTGTCCAGGCGGTCGATGTTTTCGCGCACTTCGTCCAGAGACTCACACTCTGGGAATTTTGGGCTCACCGTTTCGGTCTGGTCATTCACATCATTCATAGGGCAACTGCTAATAACTATATTCTGAAAAGACTTTGGTTATGTCGCCGTTCCACTTGGTGTGAAACGCCTCGAGCATTTTCTCTGCAGGGGTTATCCCTGAAGCCGCGATCTCTTGCAAGGGGTTGAGGAACCCGGTTTCGTCATCTCCGGCGGAGTCCAACCGTGCCCGGCGACTGAGGCCCGCACGAGCAATATCAAGCACCTGCAGTGCGATAGCCTGCAGAGACCGGCCTGCAATCTCTGATTTCAAACCCGTTGTCGGGACGATGCGATTGAGCGACTCCCGGTCTTCATCGGACCAACCTTTGACAAGGTCCCAAGCTGCGTCAAGCGCCTGATCGTCATAGAGCAATCCCATCCAGAACGCTGGCAGGGCGCACAAACGCGCCCAAGGGCCAGAGTCTGAGCCACGCATTTCCAAGAACTTTTTCAGGCGGACTTCTGGAAAAACCGTGGAAAGATGATCTTCCCAGTCGGCGATGGTGGGGGCCTCGCCGGGCAGAGCGGGCAGCGTGCCGTTCATGAAATCGCGGAACGACTGCCCCGCCGCATCGACGTAGCCCTTGCGATAGACAAAATACATGGGCGCATCGAGCACGAAATCCACATAACGCTCGAACCCCATGCCGTCTTCAAAGGCGAAGGGCATCATGCCCGTGCGGTCTTTGTCGGTATCATGCCAGATGGCGGCACGTTGGCTGAGCTTGCCGTTGGGCTTTCCTTCTGTAAAAGGAGAGTTGGCCCATAGCGCCGTTGCCAAGGGTTGCAGCGCGAGAGATACGCGCATCTTTTTGACCATATCGGCTTCAGAGGAATAATCGAGATTAACCTGTACTGTGCAGGTGCGGAGCATCATATCGAGGCCAAGTTTGCCAACCTTTGGCATGTAGTCGCGCATGATTTTATAACGCCCCTTGGGCATCCAATGCACATCTTCGCGCCGCCAGTTTGGTGTCATACCCAGGCCAAGCAAACCGATGCCAAGATCCTCGGCGACTTCTTTGACTTGCTTGCGATGTTCCGTAACCTCGCCGCAGGTTTGATGCACCGTCTCAAGGGGTGCCCCAGAAAGTTCTAACTGACCACCGGGCTCAAGCGACACAGACCCTTTTCCGGGGGCGCTGAGAGCGATGACGTTGTCACCTTCAAAAACGGGCTCCCAGCCAAACCGCTGCAAGCCTTCCAAAAAAGCCCGGACACCGCGGTCGCCGTCATAGGTCAACGCCTTATAGCTTTCCAAGCAGTACATAAACTTTTCGTGCTCGGTGCCAACGCGCCATTGATCAATGGGTTTGTTGCCAGCCTCAGCATAGGCAACCAGATCAGCCTTACTCGTGATCGGAGCAGACTCTTTAGAGGGAAAAGATGTCATGGTTTAGTCTTAACTGTCCCGGCTTCTGTTTCGTCTTGGTCCTGAAGCTAGGGGCTTACAAGACACCAGTCTCCACACAACGCTTGCCAGCAGGTCAGTGCCGCAAAAGCCGCAGTTTCCGCACGAAGAATGCGCGGTCCCAAGGAAACAAGGCTACAAAACGGCAGCGAGCGCATTAGGTCAAGCTCTGTCTCAGAGAATCCCCCTTCCGGACCGATCACAAAACCGGCACCGGCCACGTTTTTGGCCGCAAATGGGGCCATAGCGGCGGCCACTGGTTGACCACATCCGGTTTCGTCGCAGACAAATATAGGGTGTTCCGCAGGCCAATCTGACAACACTTGCTCCAACGATATCGGCGCCTTGATATCGGGCACAGAAACACGGCGGCACTGCTCGGCAGCCTCTATGGCGATGGCTGTCAGGCGATCGCCCCGCACCCGCTCGCTGTTGGTGCGCGCTGTTAACACGGGTTGGACCGCAGTTGCGCCCAACTCTGTGACCTTCTGCACAATAAGATCGGTTCCGGTGCGTTTAACAGGGGCAAACAGCAACGTCAGAGACTGACCTGCGGCTTGGGGTCGGGTTTGCTTTACCATGGTAATCGTTACGGTTTTTTTGCCCAACTGACTGATCTGGCCCTGCCATTCGCCATCTCGACCGTTAAAGAGCAGAGCAGCATCTCCCACGGCACGCCGCATAACCTGGGCGACATACCGGGCTTGGTCCTGAGACAAGTCAATCTCAGCGCCAGATGAAAGGTCAACAGTCACATATAGGCGTAGGGCAGAAGATGAGGGTGGCATATCAGGCGTCCAAACAAGATCGAAACAGGGCCCAAACGGGCATTGTTCTGAAGCGGTGTTCTCCTTACTTTAGCGATAGCATGTCTGAGACTAAACCATCACCTTCTGAAAGCGCGTCTGCGTCCGATATTACGCCGGCAAGCTGGATTGACCGCTTTGCACCCCAGTGGAGCAAAGGCTATTTGAAGCTTGCCCGCCTGGACCGGCCCATCGGCACCTGGCTGCTGCTGTGGCCGTGTCTGTGGGCGATTTTGCTCGCCGAGTCCGCAAGTCACTTCACGGTTTCAGCTGAACTCTTTATTTTGTTCACTGTTGGCGCTCTGGCGATGCGTGGGGCGGGCTGCACCTATAACGACATTATTGACCGTGACTTTGATGGCCAGGTAGCACGGACCGCAACACGCCCGATTCCGGCCGGGGAAGTTTCGGTTCGGCAAGCGTGGGGCTTTCTCGCCTTGCAATTGCTCATCGGTTTAGGCGTGCTGCTGCAACTCAACATGATGACCATCGGTTTGGGGGTCGCCTCGCTGCTGTTGGTGCTGACCTATCCGTTCATGAAACGCATCACGTACTGGCCACAGGCTTGGCTGGGGCTGACCTTTAATTGGGGCGCGCTGATGGGCTGGACGGCTGTGACAGGATCTTTGTCGTGGACGGCTGTCGCGCTCTACGCCGCAGGTTTTTTTTGGACCCTGGGATACGACACCATTTATGCCCACCAGGACAAAGAAGACGACGCCTTGATCGGCGTGAAATCAACCGCTCTCAGGCTGGGGCAAAGCACTCTGCCCTTTGTCATTGCGATGTACGCCCTGACCATTCTGCTGCTGGCTGTGGCTGTTGGTTTGACCGGGTTTTCATGGATCAGCAGTGGGCTGTTGTTCCTGGTCGCCTGTCACTTCACCTGGCAAGCGGCGACCCTGGATACGGAAGATTCTGCAAACTGCCTGGCGCGGTTTAAATCGAACCGGGACGCCGGGTTCTTTATTGCACTCGCTATGTGGGCCGCCTCTTTTTAAATTGGCTCACTGCATTCACAGCCTTTACTCAGCAGCTTGTTTGGTCTCGATATACTGAGAAATATCTACATCATCGATTTGTTCAGGCCGTAGGAACTGCTCGGCGTAATCCCGATAAGCACCAGAGGTCAGGAACAATTCAAACAGTTCGGCATCGACGTGTTTGTCTTTTTTCATAAACCACAAAATTTTCACGGCTTCGCTGAGCTTCTTCGCTTTTTTGTACGGACGGTCGCCCGCGGTCAGCGCCTCGAAGATATCGGCGATGGCCATGATGCGTGCGGGTACGGACATCTGATCTGCGGTCAGACCTTTTGGGTAACCTGTGCCATCCATTTTTTCATGGTGCCCCCCGGCATATTCGGACACGTTCTTCAGGTTTTTCGGGAACGGCAGTTCCTCTAGCATTTCAATGGTCAGAACAATGTGATCGTTGATTTTACGGCGCTCATCATCGTTGAGTGTGCCGCGCGAAATGACCAAATTACGCACCTCGCCAAGGTCGTATTCGGCTTCGCCATGTTCGGGGAGGTCCGCCAACAGGGTTTCCCAGCCTTTGCGCGGCGGCGGCGCTTTTTCCAGCAACTGGCTCTCGGTCCAGGACAGACCGAGTTGACGGTCGAAATTGCGGTACCATTTCTGTGGCGCAATCTTTCTGACCCGATCCTGCTTCTCGGGCGGCAGGAACTCGCCTCCGATGTTGGTGTCGGCAATGAACTCCCATTGCTCTTCCAGCTCTTTGCATCGAGCCTTGAATTTTTTCTTCTCGGCTTTTTCGTCTGCACCTTTGGCCACAGCCTTGAGCATTTTGATTTCGGCATCACGACGCAGCACCTCGAAGCGCATACGGACTTCGTGAACACGATCATAAATCGTCTGTAACTTTGTGGCTTTATCAACCACGTATTCCGGCGTTGTCACCTTACCTATATCGTGCAACCAGGCTGCCACATGAAGTTCGTACCACTGCTGCTCATCCAGTTCGAAGTCTTTGAAGATACCTTCTTTATCTTCGGAACATTTCTGCGCCAGCATTTTGGTCAATTCAGGCACGCGCTGACAGTGGCCGCCCGTGTAGGGCGACTTGGCGTCAATGGCGTGAGCCATCACTTTGATCAAGCTGTCCATCAATGCTTTTTGGGCTTCGATGAGTTGCTGGTTGTCGATGGCGACAGCAGCCTGAGAGGCCAGAGCTTCCACCAACCGTTGGACGTTGGCTGAAAATGAAATTACGCCCTTCTTTTCATCATCCTGGGCGTTGATCAGTTGCAGCACGCCAATGACTTCTTCCGAGTAGTTCTTCAGCGGAATGGTCAAGAACGATTTGGAGCGATAGCCTGTGCCTTCATCAAACTTCTTGGTGCCCGAGAAGTCATAGCCTTCAGCTGTGTAAGCATCGTCGATGTTAATGGCTTCGCCACTCAAAGCTGCCGCTGTGGCCACGTTATTGTAATTGGGCGCGCCGGTTTCGGGATTGTACAATTGCAAAGGCGGGAACGGGATTGGCACGCCGGTGGTGCCGCCCATTGCGATGTTCAAAGTTTCGTTGCGCACAATCTGGAAGGAGAGTGTTCCACCATCACCGCCAAGATAAAGCGTGCCGCCATCGGCATTGGTCAGATCGACAGCTTCCAGCAAGATGCGCTCGGTCAAGCGATCATGGTCGCGCTCGGAGGAGAGCGCGATTCCAAGCTCAATGAGCTGTTCGAATCCTCGTGCAGATTCAGATACTGTTTCAGACACGTCTTGTCTCTACCCCACGTTTACCTATAGGCATTCAAACCATCACCCACAGCCCAGGGAGCCCGTAAGCTCAAATTAGTATGGACTAAATACTATGCCAAGTCATTGCGTCTCAAGAGTTTTCAGTTCTTAACACCTGAAGCCTTAATACATTCCATGTCTTGTTATCGATAACTGACCTTAACCAGATCATCAGACATAAATCACGTAATAAAAGACCGTTCATTACGCAGTTTCTACCCCTGATTGCGCAAACAACCATACAACATACCTAATAACCCTAATTTCTAATGGGCAGTCTATGATCGGGACTTGGTTGGGAATCTTGACCTTCCCTGACAGTGACCTATAAGCCGGGGACCTCTTCCTCATTGAATTAGTGCAGAGTCGCACTCAGAGCCGCACCATGCCATTTGCTTCCCTTCGCGAGTTTATCGATCGTTTAGAGCGCGATGGCCAATTGGCCCGTGTGTCTGCGCCCGTATCGCCAAAGCTGGAAATGACAGAGATTCAAACCCGCGTCCTGGCCGAAGGTGGCCCTGCGCTACTGTTTGAAAACGTAGTGCGCGAAGACGGCTCCCCCTATGACATGACGGTGCTCGCCAATCTGTTTGGCACGGTCGAGCGCGTCGCCTGGGGCATGGACCGGACACCGGAGCAATTGCGCGAAGTCGGCGAAACCTTGGCTTTTCTCAAGCAACCAGAGCCGCCGGGAGGCTGGCGCGAGGCCATGAACATGCTGCCGCTGCTGAAAACGGTCATGGCCATGAAGCCAAAAACGGTCTCGAAAGCACCCTGCCAAGAAGTGGTGCTGACCGGAGACGATATTGACCTTGGCCAACTGCCCATCCAAAGCTGCTGGCCGGGCGAACCTGCGCCGCTGATCACCTGGCCGTTGGTCGTGACGAAAGGCCCTGGTGGTGACAAACGCGATGTTCCCAATCTTGGTATCTATCGCATGCAGATCACCGGCAAAGACACCACGCTCATGCGGTGGCTAAAACATCGCGGTGGCGCAGCTCAATACGATCGATGGAAAGGCCAGAAGCAGGAGCCCCTGCCGGCGGCGGCAGTCATTGGCGCAGACCCAGGCACGTTGTTGGCTGCTGTGACACCCGTGCCAGACACGCTGTCAGAGTATCAGTTCGCCGGATTGCTGCGCGGCAAAAAAGTGGAATTGGTGGATTGCAAGACGATTCCCCTTCAAGTGCCAGCTGAAGCCGAGATCGTCCTTGAAGGCCACGTTATGCTGGACGCGCACGGCGACGAAGGTCCCTATGGGGATCACACCGGCTACTACAATTCCGTCGAACGTTTTCCGGTGTTCAAAATCTCCGCCATCACCATGCGGAAAAAGCCGATCTACCTGACCACCTACACCGGGCGACCACCGGATGAACCAAGCATTCTTGGCGAAGCCTTGAATGAAGTGTTTATCCCATTGCTGATTCAGCAGTTTCCGGAAATTGTCGATTTCTGGTTGCCACCGGAAGGCTGCAGCTATCGCATTGCCGTGGTCAGTATCAAGAAAGCCTACGCCGGTCATGCCAAGCGGGTGATGATGGGGGTGTGGAGTTTCCTGCGGCAGTTTGTTTACACCAAGTTTGTGATTGTGGTGGACGACGATATCGACGCACGGGACTGGAAAGATGTGATGTGGGCGATCTCAACCCGCATGGACCCGGCCCGCGACATAACTGTGATTGAAAACACACCTATTGATTATCTGGACTTTGCCTCACCCGAACCTGGTTTGGGGGGCAAACTGGGCATGGATGCCACCAACAAGATGCCTGGGGAAACCCATCGCGAATGGGGTGAGAAAATTGATATGACCGATGACATTGTCGATCTGGTCACGAAAAAGTGGAATGACTACGGCCTGCCGGGCAGCGGCAAGCCAATTTGGAAAAATAAAACGTAAGTTTGGAGAAGCACGTGTCTGACGAGTCCTTGAACCTATTGACTGATCTCATCGCCAAAGCCAAAGCGGCGGGGGCAGACTCTGCGGATGCGATGCTGGCGGATGGCGAGTCCACCTCTGTGACCTATCGCCTTGGCGAATTGGAACAACTGGAACATTCTGAAGGCGGCGATATTGGGCTGCGGGTTCTGGTCGGCAAACAACAGGCCATTGTGTCGTCGTCGGACCGCTCCCCTCAGGCATTAACAGAGCTGGTCGAGCGCGCTGTCGCCATGGCAAAAACTGTCCCGGAAGATGAATTTCTGGGCTTGGCCGACCCTGATCAACTGGCCACGACCTTGCCCGAACTAGATATGTGCGATCCCGACGATATGCCAACGGAGGCCCTGATCGAAGCCGCGCGCAGCTGTGAAGACGCCGCCCGCGCCGTAAAGGGCGTAACCAACTCAGAGGGCGCGCAAGCCAGCTGGGGACGATCCCGTGTGGCCATTGCCGCCAGCAACGGCTTTCAACGCGCCTATGAAAGCACGGGCGGATCTTTCTCGGCTTCAGTCTTGGCGGGTGATGTGGAAACCGGCATGGAGACCGACTACGACTACACCTCTGCCGTCTATGCAAAGGATTTTCGCTCACCCGAAGACGTTGGCCGGACCGCAGGGGAACGAGCCGTGCGCAAGGTCGGCGCTCGGAAAATTAACAGCGGTAAGTTTCCAATTGTCTTTGAGGCCCGCGCGGCCCGCGGCCTGTTGAGTCACTTTTTGGGCGCCATCAATGGCAGCGCCGTCGCCCGCGGCACCACGTTTCTGAAAGACAAAATGGACAGCGCTGTCTTTGGTGACAACATTACTATTCTTGAAGACCCACACCGTGCCAGAGGCTTACGCTCGAAGCCCTGCGATGCGGAAGGTCTGGCGAACCAGAAACGCAATCTCATTGAGGGCGGTGTTCTAACAACCTGGGTGCTAGACCTGCGCTCAGCCCGCAAATTGGGCTTGACCCCAACAGGCCATGCCAGCCGAGGACCATCGTCGAGCCCCTCGCCCTCAGTGACCAACGTCAATCTGGTGCCCGGCCCACAAACACCGGAAGACCTCATGGCTGATATTTCTCAAGGTCTGTACGTTACTGATGCCTTTGGCCAGGGGGTCAATGACGTCACTGGCGACTACAGCCGTGGGGTCTCGGGGTTTTGGATTGAAGACGGCAAGCTGGCCTATCCAGTGAACGAAATCACCATTGCCAGTAATCTGACTGATATGTTCATGGCCATGACCGCCGCCAACGACCTAGATCTGCGTTATGGCGTCGACAGCCCAACGGTGCGCATTGAGGCGATGAGCGTCGCGGGCAGTTGATTAAATTTGCTGGGAAAGCCGGCTTTCCTGGTCGAACGGCGTTGGCGCTTTATGGTCTGACAACCCGCTAAGACCGGCCGTTACGACAGCAAGACCATGCGGCAAACATTGTACGGCAAGCGCAGCAACCCAGACCCGGGCAGCGATATCTCCGTCCTGAGATGTCTTGGCCACAGCAACCACAGCCAAAGCCGATAACAAGAACAATATGGCTTCCATCGATACGGACGCCAAGGCTTGTACCATAGCGGCAGAACCCTCTCGCTTGGGGGTTCTCAGAAACGGCTGGGAGGATGTGAACAAGCCGACCCAGACGGCCCGACCGACCGTCCATGATAACCCCATACCCGTAATCGCAGCGGCAAAGGCAGACCCCACGCCGTGGCCGGTTTTAATGGCATGCAAACATAATGTCTTAAGGCTTTTGGTCAGGAACAGCAGAATAACAATCGAGGAAAGGGCAATCATGGGCACATCAAAGTGTTTCGGTGCCAAGACCATAAGCGCCGACCAAATGAGTGCGCCACACCCAAACACCAAGGCAAACGCATCAGCAAACCACGGCAGCCAGCCAGCAATGAAATGATATCGCTGAACAAGCGTCAGTTTGCTCCGAGGTGAAATCAACATCCGGAAATGGCGTTTAAGGATCTGCATAGCGCCATAAACCCACCGGTGCCGCTGGCCTTTATATGCGGCAAATGTATCCGGCATGAGGCCGCAACCGAGACTGACGGGCATGTAAACACAGCGGTATCCGGCCTCGAGCAGTTTAAGACCTAGCTCAGTATCTTCTGTGATACACCATTCACTCCAGCCGCCGACTTCCAGCAGCGCAGAGCGCCGGACCGCTGTCATCGTACCATGCTGAATGATGGCATTGTCTTCATTGCGTTCCACCATCCCGACCTGGAAGAACGTTGCATACTCTTCATAGGTCATGGCCTTAAAGAGGCTTTCCCCCGCATCTCGATAATCCTGAGGCGCTTGGACCACGGCAACATTAGGATCAGAAAAACCGGGCACAGCAATATTGAGCCATTGGGGCTCGACCCGGTAGTCGCAATCAATCACCGCGATGATTTCTGCCCTGGCGTCTGTGATCTTTAGTGCACGGTTTAAAGCACCCGCTTTAAAACCAGTGACGCCATCCATATGAAAGAACCTGAACTTGGAACCCAGTGACGCACAATATCGCTCGACCGGGCGCCAAAGACTCTCATCTGCGGTGTTATTATCAAGGACAATGACCTCGAAGTTTGGATACTGGAGCGCCGCCAGTTGTTTAAGCGTACGACGCACAACATCTGCAGGTTCATTATGAGTTGGCACATGGATCGACACGAATGGCGCATAATCTTTAATCGGCTCTGGCAGCACCAGCCGTTGGCGACGCCACAGACTTGAAACCAACTCCGCCGTTTCCGTGAGAATGAATGCCGCCGCAAAACCGCCGGTGGGCAAAATGATGATGGCCGCAATAACGACTTTAATGTCGGCGTAATCAAGAACGGTCGAGTCAATGATCAGCAAAGTCATCAACACGACGATGCCGATAACCACCCCAAATGTGAGGTACCCCATGAACCGGACTGATGGCAGGCGAGCAAGCAATATGCCGCCGAGCAGCATAAGAGCAATGGCCGACGTAGCTGCAAAGATAGGCCATTCTGCAAAGGACGTGAGGGTGCCTTTCAGGTCGATCTTGCTGTTTCGTTCCGCATCAAATAGACCCCAGAACGCGCCAACAGCGCCTTCCGTTTCTATTTTCCAGGGCTGATCAAATGCCTCAATAATGTAGTAATCATAACCGCGGCTGTCGGCATGATCGAGAAAGGTCCGCAGAAACGCTGCCTCTGTCGCAGGTGACGGAACAGACCCGCCGCGCATCCGCCCTTCAGAGGGCCAGCCTGTTTCGGCGATGACCAGAGGTTTCGTCGGGAAGGCTTCCCTAATCCGATTGGCCCGGTCTTCGATATAGTTTAGGGCATCATTTAAAGCGACACCCTCCCAGTAGGGCAGCAAATGGACACCGACGAATTCGGACGGCTTAGCGATACTCGGCTCATTGAGCCAGACGCTCCATACATCCGCCGTACCAACTTCTATCGCGTCCGGAATAGAACGATTAACTCGAGCAATATATTCCGCCAGCTTTTCGGCTGGTAAGTCAGCCCGCAAGACCACTTCGTTGCCAACAAAAACGCGGTCAATCACTTTAGGGTATCTGTTAATCACGTCTATGGCGAGCGTGACTTCCCGCTCATTGAGCGTTTCATCTGCACCGAGCCAGATGCCCAGAGAAACAGTTAGCCCCAGTCTCTGTGCTTCGGCAGGGACAACATCAAAGCCGCGATCAACGGTATATGTGCGAACGCGTTTGGTATAATGCGACAAGTGTTCTAGATCTTCGCGGATTCTCTGCCGCGGGACGGTATCAAGTTGCGCCTCGGTATAAATCTGGCTCGGGCTGTAAGACACACCATCCAGCTTGCCATTCCAGTCTGGTGCCGGCAGTGGACGATCCAAAGCCAGCCAGAAGCCCGCGCTGGCGAGAATAACGACAACAAGCGCCAGGACTATTCTAGGCCACGATTTAGTCATTGCAGGTACCACACACAAACTGTCTGCCAGCCCCAAGACCGACAGATTTTCTTCTATTTAAGTCAGTGTTAGCGCCGCTTGGGACGGGCTGAGGTTTCGTTATCTCTCCAACCATCGGCTGGATTGAGTGCCGCTAAGCCATCGGTGTGGCATAAGGGCTGGGTAGCCGCCGGTTTACATAACTTCCGAGGGCGGACAAATATCAGAATTTACTGTTCCGTAATAGAAAATTAGTAGGGCTTTAGCAGATTTCGCGGGCCTTAAACCGGAAACACAAACCTAACCGGCTCCTCATCAACTCTAATGTCAACCGGCAGGCGTGCCAGAATGTCACCGTCGGCCTGAACCGGTGCCCCGTCGCCGCCGCGAATCGCGACGTGACGGCCTGGCACAATGCGGACGTCAGACAGAGTAGGCAGGCGGCCAACAATCAAAGCCAGGCCATATCGCAGGACATTGAACCAACCGCTCCGCTCAAACAAAACCACTTGAAATTGATCTGCTTCCAAATCCGCCTCTGGCGCTGCCATGAACGGACCACCATAAGAGCGGCCATTACAGACAATGGCCGAGACCGCGTGATACGTCTTACCGTCGATCTGCACGTCACACCCAACGAAACGATACAGAAAGGCTTGGCGAGTCATCTCCCAAACATAAGCCAGCGGGCCAATAACTTTTTTGAAAGCAAGCTGCACGCCGTCAACAACCTCGGCATCAAAGCCGGCTCCGGCCATCATCACAAACCGGCGACCGTTGGCCGTGCCAACCCGGATAGGCCGAATAACTCCGTGGGTGATGGCCTGAGCAATGCGGTCCGTTGTTCGACCCAATCCAACTTCATCGGCCAGCACATTCGCCGTGCCTAAAGGAATCACGGCCAACGCAACCGATTTCCCGTGAAGACCGTTAACGACCTCATTCACCGTCCCATCACCTCCCGCGGCGGCGATGATGTCAAAGTCAGCCTCATTTAAAGCGCGCACGATCATCTCAGCATGGCCCGGCGCGTTCGTTTCGAAAACGGCCACATGGCATCCGAGAGATTTAAGTTTGTCGGTGACCTCAGTGAGGCGATAACGGCGGGAGCGACCAGCAGTGGGATTAAAAACAACCGCAACGCGGCGATGGACGGCCTCAGAACATGGCATAGCAAATCCCGTAACAGGGGAGAGTCACGCAACGCACGTGCGCCTATTGTTGCATCAATACAGATTTATGTTGTCACTTCTATGACAGCCATATGAACAATTAGAGTCAATCGGTCTGGACCACTTTACTTCAGTGCCGCAATGACTCATTGAAGGGCTTATGTACAGAAATCGTACTGAGCGGTCATGAAGACCATAGGGAAAAACCTCCGGTTTAGGTCTGTTTTTATTTCAGACATCCATTTGGGCACACGTGGTTGTAAAGCTGATTTCCTTCTCGATTTTTTGAAGCACACAGAGTCTGAGTTCCTTTATCTGGTTGGCGATATCTTTGATGGCTGGCGCCTACAGCGCACTTGGTTCTGGCCGCAATCTCATAACGACGTCATTCAGAAACTGCTGCGCAAAGCCCGTAAAGGCACAAAAGTTTTTTTCGTACCCGGCAACCATGATGAGTTCGCCAGAGAATATGTCGACAATGAGTTTGGCCGGGTCGATGTGCGTCGCGAAGTGATTCACACCGCAGCCAACGGCCGTCGCTTTTTGGTGATGCACGGCGACGAATGTGATGGCGTCATGCTTTATGCGCGCTGGCTGGCGGTCCTTGGCGACTACGCCTATGTGACAGCGCTGGCGCTCAATCACTGGTTTAATATCGCACGCCGCAAGCTCGGCCTGCCCTATTGGTCGTTATCAGCCTACCTCAAACACAAAGTAAAAAATGCCGTGCAATTTATGAGCAATTACGAAGAAGGCATGGTTGAACTTGCCAAACGCAGAGGCGCAGAAGGCGTGATTTGCGGCCACATCCACCACGCTGCCATGCGTGAAATCGACGGTATTCTGTACTGCAATGACGGCGACTGGGTCGAAAGCTGCACGGCTCTGGTCGAACACTATGACGGCAGCATGGAAATCCTCACTTGGACAGACATGCGCGATCTCCCCCCCCTTGAAGCCTACCGTAAGGCAAAAGAATGCGAATTATCCTCGTCACCGATGCCTGGTTCCCCCAAGTCAATGGCGTCGTCCGAACCTTAAACACACTGAAGACACACCTGGATCGCCAGGGGCATGACATTGTGTTTATTACCCCGCAACAGTTCTGGACGATTCCGTGTCCGACCTATCCGGAAATTCCGCTCGCCCTTTTTCCCGGACGCCGGATGGCAAAAATCATTGAGCAGTTTCGGCCCTGCGTAGTACATTTGGCCACCGAAGGCCCATTGGGCATGGCGGCGCGTTCCTACTGTGTAAAACGTGACATCCCGTTTACGACAGCATTCCACACAAAGTTTCCAGAATATGTTCACGCCCGATTTGGCATACCTATTGCCTGGACCTACAAACTCATGCGCTGGTTCCACGGTGGCTCGCAAGGCATCATGGTGGCCACCCAGACCATTGAGGACGAGCTGATCAAATGGGGTCTGACCAACATCAAACGCTGGACCCGCGGCGTCGATACAGAGTTGTTCAAACCCCGAAGTAAGGATTTTCTGGATTTGCCTCGACCGATTTCATTGTACGTCGGGCGCGTTGCCGTCGAAAAAAATATCGAGGCATTCCTTAAGCTGGACCTCCCGGGGTCCAAGGTGGTCGTCGGCGACGGACCGCAACTGGCTGAATTAAGTAAATCCTATCCTGATGTACATTTTGTCGGCGGCAAACAAGGGGACGATCTGGCCAAGCACTTTGCAGCAGCAGATGTGTTCGTGTTCCCGAGCCGGACTGATACCTTTGGTCTGGTGCTCCTAGAAGCTTTGGCTTCAGGTATCCCTGTTGCCGCTTTTCCGGTGCCGGGGCCGCTGGATGTGATTGGTGACGCGCCGGTGGGCTGCCTGAGCGAAGACTTGCAACAGGCCGTTGCTGTCGCGCTCAAAGCTGACCCTCAAACGTGTCGAGATTACGCTCTAGGCTTCTCGTGGGAAACCAGCGTCCAGCAGTTCCTGGATAATGTTTATCCGTTCAATGCAGACGATAAGTTTCCCACGAATAAAGCCGCCAGCAACACACCGACGGAACAAACATCAGCCGCCTAGGTGTTTTCCGCTATTGCGGGTTGGGCATCATATCTTTCGCATCGTCTCTCATTTGGTCTGCGGCATCTTCCATGCTGTCTGCCGCGTCTTTCATAGCCTCAGCGGCGTCATCAGCCATTTTCTCCATGTTTCTCATGGCATCTTCAGTGGCTTTCCGCGTCGCGTCATTCATGTCGTCAACCGCATCGGAGATCTCATCTTTAGAATCTTCATAAGCATCCTCCATGCTGTCCGCGGCATCATCCATCGCATCGGAGGCATCATCTGCCATCTCATCGGCCATATCCTGCGTTTGTTCGACCGCATCGTTGATTGTGGCCTCCATATCGTTCTCATCTGTGCCACGAAAATCGAACGCCAAAATAACAAGAAAAATGACCGCCGCGATAACGGCTATAACAATACCTTTGTTACTGCCCATTTCTGCTCTCCTTTTAATTTACGCTCTGCAAACTCTCGCAACAGCCCGTGCCCCTAGCACTGGCCATACCTTAGGATAGTCTATAATGAGCTAAGTTAAAGACTTAGAACTTTTATGAGGCGCTGCTGAACCGCATGAAACATATGCGCAAGGCGATATTCCGCAACGTATGGGTGCAAAGCGTTCTCGGCGCTTTGGCAGCCGTGTACCTATGGCTAGTGCGGGTCACCAGCCGATGGACCGACGAAGGACGCCCGGCGACAGAAGCGGCCTGGAGCGGCGCAGAACCGGTGATTATCGCGTTTTGGCACAACCGCTTGCTTATGATGCCTTATTGCTGGTCCTCCCGCACGCCCTTTCACATGTTAATCTCAGGTCATGCCGACGGGCGGTTAATCGCGAAAAGCGTGAAATGGTTTGGCATCTCGACCATTACAGGATCAAGCTCACAAGGCGGCGCTGGCGCAACACGCGCCCTGGTCAAACGTCTGAAGACCGGTGGTTCAGTCGGCATTACGCCCGATGGACCGCGTGGCCCGCGCATGCGCGCCGGGGATGGCCCCCTCGCTCTGGCAAAGCTCTCAGGCGTCAAAATTGTTCCGGCCGCGGTATCGGTCAGCCATCGCAAAGTTTTATCCTCGTGGGACAGATTAATTGTACCCTTGCCGTTTTCGCGCGGCGTGCGAATTTGGGGCACACCCATCGATGTTCCTAAGGACAGCACGCCTGAAGATTTTGTACGTATACGCCAGGTGCTTGAGGATGCCTTAACTGCCGTCAGTAACAGAGCTGACACGCTGGTTGGGCAAGCGTGTATTGCCCCGGCTGAGCACCCGGAGCGCGACTCCAACGACAAAAGCGCCGAGGTCGACAATGCGCGCGCCTGACTTTTGGCACACGCACGGGCCGATTGTGCGTGCCCTGACCCCGCTTGGAAAACTCTATGCGGCGGCGACAGCCTGGCGGCTAAAACACACAACACCTGTGCAGGTTGAAGCCCCGGTGATCTCGGTTGGCAATCTCACCGTTGGGGGAACTGGCAAAACACCGGTGGTACGTGACCTGGTTCAGCGCTGCAAAAACCTGGGTCACCAACCGGCTGTTGTCCTGCGCGGCTACGGGGGACGTCTTGCCGGTCCGGTGCGGGTGGATGGAGATGTTCATACCGTGCTGGATGTGGGCGATGAAGCGTTGCTGCATGCCCGTGATGGAACGACGTGGGTCGCGCGCAAAAGATCAGACGGCGCGCTTCAAGCAGTGGCAGAGGGTGCAACCGTTATTATACTTGATGATGCCCATCAGCATGCCAGTTTGCACAAGGACTGCGCCCTGGTGGTTGTTGACGGCGCAACAGGGTTTGGAAATCATCACACGTTGCCAGCTGGCCCGTTGCGCGAAGATGTCCGTGCCGGATTGGCGCGGGCGGATCGCATTATTCTTATGGGGCCTGACAAGACTGGCCTCATTGATCGCCTGCCGCCTCAGCTTGAGGTCCTCAACTGTCATATAGATCCAACCGCCGATGCTGTTCAATTGCGTGGGCGTAAAGTCGTTGCCTTTGCAGGTTTGGGACGACCCGATAAGTTTTTCAACGCTTTGGTCAGCGTCGGGGCAAAAGTCATTGCGGCGCACCCCTTTGACGATCACCATCTGTATCAACAGGCCGACATCCAGCCTATTTTAGATGAAGCTTTTGAGTTAGATGCCTTGCCGGTGACCACAGAAAAGGACGCGATGCGGCTGTCTCCTTACCAGCGCCAGCAGGTCAATGTGTTGCAGGTCGCGGTGCGCTGGGAGCATCCGTCCGCAATCGACTCCTTATTGAACGAGGTTCTGACCCGCAGGTAACGCGGCCATCACCGTTTGCGGATCGAGCTTTGCCCCGTACCAGGAAATACCAAAATGCAGGTGTGGTCCGTTGGTCCGGCCGGTCATGCCGATGGCTCCGATCACATCGCCCTGGCGCACGGCCTGGCCCTGTTCGACCTTAATATCGCTCATGTGAATGTAGACCGAGTCCAGGCCAAAGCCGTGATCAATCATAATGGTCTTACCAGTGAGGATCATGCCGTCGTGTGTGAGGCTGACAACCCCATCCGCCGTCGCACGAATAACCGTGCCTGTGGGGGCCGCGATATCCAAACCCGAGTGCGGCGACCGAGCCTGGCCGTTAAGGATGCGCTGACTGCCAAATACGCCTGAAATACGACCCTCTGCAGGTTGCAAAAATCCAGTCACAAAAAACGGCAGCGGTTCGGTGCGATTGCGGGCGGCAACAATCATGCTGCCTTCTGATTGAATCCGCTTCACCGTCTCCGGATCAGGCGTGACCGTATTATGAGGTAAACCATCGACGCGCTCGATTTTCCAGTCCCGTGGCGCAATCTGTAAAGTTTGTTGCACAGTTGTGCCATCTGGATATTGAGCCTTTAACTGAGCCGTGCGCTTGGCATCACGGTCAAACCCAAATACAAACACACCCTGCTCAGAGACGGAGACAGCTGCGCCATCAAGAGTTAAACGCGTGTCCGGTGAGACTCGCCCAAAAGCCAGACCACCTTGCTCTAAACGGCCTGACACCGTAATCTCTTGCGCTTGGCTTGCAGTGAAGCCCAAACAGAGCAGCACGATCAACGCACATTTCAAACGCATTTATAAAAAACTCCCTTGCTCACCAGAAGAAGGCTTTGGTTTAGCTCTTTTTGCTTTCACAGGGGCCGCTCTCTCAGAGAGGCCCGCCACGTTCGCTGCCACGGTCACGCCAACGGTGCCATCGCGAAACGCTACAGACCAAGACGCCCCAGACTTGGCATGCGCCGCCTCGACAATGGGATCACCTCTAGCATCGGTGACCAACGCATAGCCACGATCTAGCATCCGACGTGGTGAGACAGACTCAAGCCGTGCAACCATGCCGTCAAGCCGTTCGCCAGCACGCTCCGCAGAGCGGCTCAAGGCGATACCGAGCCGCGCCGACCAGTCCTCAAGCAGACCATCATAGCGGATGACATCTCGTCCTAACCCGTTACTCAACCTGGCCGTTAAATCCTTGATCACGTTATCATAGCGCTTCACATCACGGCCCAAATGAGCGGGCTTGAGACTGGCCGATGCAATGGACAGATCTTGCGCTTTAGACCCAAGCAAACGTGTTGGCCCCATGCTGAGGCGGCCTGACAGTCCATCCAGATCTTGTTGTTTGCGCTCGACCAAGTCTGTCAGGTTCGGCAGACCACGGCCCAGCCCTTTTACGTTTAAAGTGTTTTCCGACAGCAAACGGTTCATGGCCTGGGCCAAACGTACGCCATGCTCTTGAACCTGGGACACCAACTCCAGGCGCACAGGAACAGCCATCTCAGCCGCCGCGGTTGGTGTCGGTGCGCGTCGGTCAGACGCAAAATCAATCAATGTGGTGTCGGTCTCATGCCCCACTGCTGAAATCAGCGGGATGGCAGATGCCGCAGCGGCGCGCACAACAACTTCTTCATTAAACGCCCACAGATCCTCCAGCGAGCCACCGCCACGCGCAACGATCAACACATCTGGCCTGGGGATGTCGCCCCCTTCCGGCAGGGCGTTAAAGCCGGCGATCGCAGCGGCGATTTCTTCGGCCGCGCCATCCCCTTGCACGCGGACCGGCCACACCAAAACATGACGCGGAAAACGATCCTTCACGCGGTGCAGTATGTCGCGAATGACAGCGCCGGTGGGCGACGTGACCACGCCAATCACCTGTGGAAGACGCGGGATCGGGACTTTGCGCTCCTCCGCAAACAAACCTTCGGCGGCCAGCGCCTTGCGACGGTCTTCCAACAGCTTGAGCAGCGCACCTTCTCCCGCCAGCTCAAAACTATCGATGATAATTTGATAGGATGAGCGGCCTGGGTAGGTCGTGAGTCGACCTGAAGCAATCACTTCCATGCCCTCTTCCGGGCGATGCGACAGCTTGCTCATACTGCCACGCCAAATGATCGCATCAATCACTGCGCTCTCGTCTTTGAGGCGCATATAGCAATGCCCAGACCCAGCCACTTTGGGCTGAGAAATCTCGCCGCGAATACGGACATAACCAAACGCCTCCTCAACGGTGCGTTTCAGCGCCGACGAGACTTCCGAAACAGTGAACTCAGGAACGTTCAAGGGGGGTGCTGAAGTGCTCATAAAT
This sequence comes from Rhodospirillaceae bacterium, assembly GCA_040221475.1. Lineage (GTDB taxonomy): Bacteria > Pseudomonadota > Alphaproteobacteria > Rhodospirillales > Rhodospirillaceae > WLXB01. Next base: position 200,519 of record JAVKEJ010000032.1, read on the forward strand.
TGGTGCTGATACCGTTCGCTTAAGCTTTGTAGACATAGACTTGGAGACTGGCCGACCGGATACGTCCCTCATCATCGCCACCGTCTAACTCGCGAATATATGCCTCTACTTTATGGTGATGTTTTTTGAGTTGTCGGAGCTTTTCGACCGCATCGTTTCTCAGCGTGCCGATCTGTCCATGTTCTGTCAAAACACGAGCACTGCCCGTACCGCTAACTCCACCGCTGATATACTCAATCTCGACTGGCATGCCTTCTGCTGACTTGGCTAAGGCTTCTTGTCGCGATGAATGATCTTCATTGAGCTGAGTTTCGCCCACAACTGGCCAGACGAGCGTCTCCAGCGGCTCACCATGGGGCGGCGGGACGAGATCGACCAGTTCATCATCGTCGTCTTCACGACTTTGCAGCCACACCCTGGCAATAAAAAACAACGCGACAAGGGCAATGCCCCAAACAAGGAGATTCATGTCAGCTAATCCTTTTAAGGCACTTGACCGGGCACAATACGATCAAATGCAATCACATTGTTCACCACATTCAAGCCCGTCACACCAGGAGCCGTTCCCGCAAAACGAGGGGCCTGATACATATACAACGCCGCCCAGTCCTCGCGGTAGAACCTCATAATATCACGCCGCAAAGACAGATTCAGCACTGGATCTAATTCAGTTTGTGCCGCTGCAATAAGCGGCATAACAGCCTCGTTGCAGTACCACGGGTTGGCCCACAGACAGGAGTGGGTATCCAGCGCCCGCAGAACATCGGACGTTGGTTCAAAATTAAAATGCAGTGCAAAGGCAGACCCCGTCCACGTGCCTTCGACAACATTACGGATAAGTTGATTGACCGTGATGGTTCGTATTTCCATCTCAACCCCAATGGCATCGAGATACTGGGCAACAGTGAGATTCACGGCGCTATCATTGGCGCTGGACCCCGAAACCGCCTCCATCTCAAGCTTAAAACCCTCTTCATATCCCGCCTCTCGAAGCAAGCGGCGGGAACGATCCGGATCGTAAGGGATTGCGGGCAAATCCGCGTTATAGCCATACACCTCTGGTGGGGCTGGCTGCGTGGCCGGAATGGTCGCCCCATCGAGCAAGGCCGCAATAATAGCGTCACGATCTACCGCAATATTCAGGGCTTCACGCACACGGACATCTTTCAGGGCCGGTTGTACTTCTGGGAAAAAGTTGTAGGCCCAGACGGCCGCATCCCGCCACGTGACCTGCGTACCGCCCTGAGCCTGAATGGCTTTTGACTCGTCGGGACCAAGTTGGAGCGCGATGTCAAAACGTCCCGCCTGCACGGATAAAGCACGCGTTGCATTGTCAGGCACCGTCATAATTTCCAGCCGATCCGCGACCGGTGGTCGCCAGCCTTTTTTAAAGCCACGAAAATCAACCCGCTCCGGCCTGACCTCTTCGACAATAAAAGGGCCGGTTGCTATAGGCGCTTCTGAAAACGCTTGAAGACCCACAGCTTGAAAATAGTCCGGCTCAACCATGTAAAGCTGCGGAAAAAACCTCGGCAGCAGCGGCGTTGGCACTGAGGTTTTTATTTCAACCGTGAAGTCGTCAATCGCACGCGCGGACTCAAGAAAGAACATCATGCGGGCGACCACTTCCCGCATGGCTTCTTCGCCCGAGAGAAAATTGACCGCATTAACAACGGCGTCTGCCGTGAACGGACGCCCGTTTGAGAACGTGACATCTTCGCGCAGACGAAAAATCCAGGTCAGCGGATCAATATTTTCCCAGGACGTTGCCAACGCCGGCTGAACATTCCCAGAAGCATCAATGGCTGTCAGGCCATCGAAAACGGCACTCCAGGTGTACACATAGGGCAACCCGGTGTTTCTATAAGGATTAAACTGGCTCGGTGGCAGGCCATTGATCGCCACCCGCAGGTTTGTCTCCGCGCGGACAGACATGACGTTGGAGCTGAATATCGCAATCACCAAAAAAAGAGCTGCGGTTTTGATGAAAGTGGTCAACTGGATGCATCTCATGATGCAACCTTTATCGCACACTCTCACTGCGACGTCAGCGCCCCAACCAGTAGCAATCGTGAAATTTCATCACCTGCCGTGAAACAGAAACGCGCTAAAGCGGTTTCTGAACCATGAAATCGTACATCGTAACAAAGGTTTGGGGATGCGACGCCTCAAATTTATCCCAGGAGTCCAAACTCAGCCCCATCGGATCCGCAGGCGCAAACGCCGTATATTTGGCCATCAGCGCGCCAGTTGGATCGACAAAACCGCAGAATTTTAGGTTCAGACTCTTAATCGCGTCTTTAATTTTAGGAATCGTATAGTCCTGCTCGTGCACATGAAATAACAAATCACGGCACATGGATGTGGAATACATGTCCAGCCTTGAGAAAACATGTTGCAGATTTTCGCTGGCGTTTCCAGAAAGCAACTGTTGAACCAGATCTTCTCGAGCCTCACGAATGTCCACACCCGAGGTCAACTGAACTTTATCCCCAAGAGTTTCGCGCACATGCTGGACCGAGGCGCGGCCACGGGCACTATAGAGGCCGAGGCGCATGATCCCGCCTGGGCGGCATACATCTACAAGCGCCTTCCAACCGACCAAAGGATCAGCCATATGAGGCAACACACCCATACACGAAATGTAGTCAAAAGACGGCTCAAGTTGGGCCAACTCAAGAACATCTCCTTGCACAAAGGTGATGTGGTCTAAGCCCAACTCTTCTGTACGACGCTGGCCAAAAGCCAAACTGGCCGTGGAGAGGTCCATGGCCAAGAGTTCCCCACTCCGCCACAACAGACTCTCTTCAATGGCAGTCCGTCCGGTGCCACACCCAGCGATAAGCAAAGAGCATTTTTCAGGTTCACCGAACGCCGCAATATCAACGTCACTGCACGCACCCATAAATATCTGTGCGGGGGACACAGCGTCATTATCAATGTGTGCCGTCCAACGCGGATATGGATTTTCTTCGTACTGAGCTTGCACAGACAACGATACTTCATTCTTGATGTCAGTGACGGGTGGCATCTCGCCCTGCAACTCCAACTCGGTGCGCGGCTCCGCAATCTGAACACGGAACAAGTCTTCCGTCAGGATATTCAAAGCCAAGGCGTGATTTTCGTCTAGATTGCCTGCAATTGGTAAACTGCTAAGCCGCCGGTACGCGCCGATCATGGCAATAGCAAACAAATCGGGGTCACCCGCAACTTGGTTCAACAGCGACTCTTGTGCCCGCTCGACAAGCCGAGACTCTTCTGGCGTCTCAGGAAAAATATACTCCGTCAGGAAGCTATGGATTGACATGGAAACAGCGGCTTCAAGCGCTTCGTCAAACGGCTGCCAGTTTGGGTCAATCACGCACTTTAATAGCTGATGGCGTATGTAAATCAGCAGACGCTCAACCGGCACACTGGGGATGGGCGTGGTGCGCAGCAATGCTTTCATTAAAGGTGTATTCAGAAAAGCAATCAGAGTCCCGTCTTCGAAATTTCTGTCGAGCAATGCTGTATTGCCCGACAACGCACTTTCCACAAACTCAACAATTCGCGGATTAGACCCAAGCAAGGCCAGCGCAGCAGAGCAAATTTTTAAGCTGTCGAAATTCCGCAGCAACAATCCATCGGCCAACTGAACATCAGCATCAGTCGGAATTCGTGTTCCTGGCACCAGCAAAGAGTCGCAGAGCGTGTTTAACTGTTCAAAGCTTGTTGTCGTGCCTGCCGCTGGGACCATTTCAATCATATCGTTATCCTTGCTTGGCGTTAAAAACTCTGGATAAAGAGTGCCATCGCGTTGCCGTATTGCTTTCCTGCTGAGCACGCTCGCTCTATCGTGCTCAGCACGTTCTATCGTGCTAAAAAGCCTTCGGTAGAGAAAAAATGCAACAGCAAATACCGGAGAGTTTGTCATGAAAGTTTTGGTTGTCGGCAGCGGAGGCCGTGAACACGCCTTATGCTGGGCCATCGCGGCATCCCCCCTGTGTGATCATTTATACTGTGCGCCCGGCAACGCAGGCATTACGCAGGATGCCGAATGCGTACCGATTAGCGCAGAGGACCTTGAGGGACTTGTTGCTTTCGCGCAGGAAAAATCCATCGATTTTGTCGTTGTCGGACCCGAAGCGCCGTTGGTGATGGGGCTCGCCGACCGCTTGCGCGCCGTAGGGATTAAGACCTTTGGCCCGAGCGCTGCGGCTGCCGCCTTGGAAGGCTCAAAAGCGCATATGAAAGACCTGCTCGCCAGCGCAGGTGTCCCCACAGCGGCGTATGGGCGTTTCACAGATATCAATGCCGCGAAAGTCTACATCGCTGAACAGGGTGCCCCGATTGTCGTAAAAACCGATGGTTTGGCCGCCGGGAAAGGCGTGATCCTCTGTGACACGGTCGAAGAAGCCTACGCGGCCGTCGATTCAATGATGAGTGATAAAACTTTTGGTGACGCCGGCGATGAGATTGTCATTGAGGAATTTCTTGAGGGCGAGGAAGCTAGTTTCTTTGCTCTGGTGGATGGCACCAACGCCCTGCCTCTGATTTCTGCGCAAGACCACAAAGCCGTTGGCGATGGCGATACCGGCCCCAACACGGGGGGCATGGGCGCGTACTCGCCCGCCCCTGTGATGACTGACACCCTAACCGAAGAGGTGATGAACACCATTATTATGCCAACTGTGAAGACCATGGCGGACCAGGGTACACCTTATGTAGGTGTTTTATTTGCAGGACTCATGATTGGCAAAAAGGGCACAAAAATTCTGGAGTACAACGTCCGTTTTGGAGATCCGGAGTGCCAGGTACTGATGCGCCGCTTGAAGTCTGATATTCTCCCCGCTCTGGTTGCCGCCGCTGACGGTCAACTGGATCGTTTTAATCTGCGCTGGCATGACGAGGCGGCCATGGTGGTGGTCATGGCGGCCAACGGCTACCCCGGCAGCTATGAAAAAGGCTCTGTCATCAAAGGCGTTGATAAGGCAGCAAGCCAGGACGATGTGGTCGTGTTTCATGCGGGCACCAAAATGGACGGCGATGCCCTTACCGCGACGGGTGGCCGCGTGCTGGGCGTGACAGCTATGGGATCAACGGTCACCGAAGCACAATCCAAAGCCTATGCAGCAGTGGACGCGATCGACTGGCCCGGCGGGTTCTGTCGCCGCGATATTGGCTGGCGTGCGGTGGAACGTGAAAAGAAAGCGTCAACGTGACTGATGCGCTTCATGGGTATTTCGCGCCGACATATGCTTTGGCGCGGGAGAAGTTTTTAGAGGCCGCAACAACCGCCAAGGCTAAAATCACAACTCACGCCCACCCACTGAAAGGGCCATCTGGAGAAGCCCTTGCTTTGGACGTCGCGTGCTTTGGCGCCTCTGACGCCGAAAAGGTCTTTGTCACCATGTCAGCGACTCACGGAGGTGAAGGCTTCCTGGGGTCCGCGGCACAGGTGGCATGGGTCGCTGAACAGCGCTACCAAGACCTCCCAAAGGACATCTCCGTGCTTCTTTTACATGCCGTGAACCCCCACGGCTTTGCCTGGTTGCGCCGAGTGACCGAAGGCAATATCGACCTTAATCGTAACTTCCTAGACTACAACGAACCTGTTCCAGAAAAACCGGAATACGACAAGCTGCACGCCGCGATTTGCCCAAACGACTGGACCGAAGACGCACGAGCAGCGGCTGATACAATTTTGTCCGATTATGCAAAAACGCACGGTCAAAAAGCCTTAAACCGTGTTGTGATGGGTGGGCAGTTCAGCCGACCCGACGGCGTGTTCTACGGTGGCACAGCCCCAACATGGTCGCGCACGCGCATCTTAGACGTTCTGAAAACGCATACGGCCAATGCAGATCATGTGGCCTTGATTGACTTCCATACCGGTCTTGGACCTTCTGGTCATGGCGAATGTTACATCGTCGGCAGCGCAGGTGATCCAGGCATTGAGCACGCCCATGATGTCTGGGGAAACGACGGCGTCAGTATTATGGCGTCCGGCGCTGGCCGTCAGGCTCATGACGGCTACAACCTTACCGGCATTGCCCGTGAACTAGCGCCGACATCGTTTTACGGCAACACTTTGGAGTTTGGCACCCACCCGTTAGACGACATTTATCAAGTCCTACGGGCCGACAACTGGTTGCACCTTCATGGTGACCTGAACTCTGAGTTTGCCGCCGCCGTGAAAGCACAGCTAAAAGAAGCCTTCTGCCCGGACTCGCCGTCATGGCGCGAGGCCGTCTACGCGCGGTCTATGGCCGTGTGGCAGCGGGGTCTGGAGGGATTGGCCAGGCTTTAAAACGCTATTTGCAGAGATTGGACAGGTTCTGCGAGGCTTCATCCATCTCCTCATAGCCGCCAGCCAGTTCTACCGCTGAGTAATATCGAGGATCCGTTTGCTCGCCAACGTATTTGAGAATATCCGCTGCGAGTCCGGCTTGGCGTTCACCCTCGAAGTCTGACGACGACAAAACACGATCCCAGAGAAAAAACATGATTTGCTCGTGCAGTTTCGGCGCGACGAAACACGCATAACGCGCCGTCGCGTTTGCCCCAATCACAAGGCGTACCGTGATAACCTCATATCGGATACCACGTGCCGTTTGGAACGGCACCATCATCGGATCCAATTGAATATAACGGCCCACGTAGGCACGCGGACGGAGGTCCTCGTCTTGGGCCAGGGTCGGCTGCACCACTGAAATACAGCACAAGCTGCTCAGCGCGATAAGGGCACGTTTGATCATAACGCCATCCTAACGACCCGGTGTTCCGGTGCAAGCGCGACAGCATTTTGGATCGCGGGGGTCACCGGCGGTCCTGAAAGAACGTTTTCAACAACATCGAAGATTCTGCTTCCCGTATGCCGCCAAAAACTTCTGGCCGATGGTGACAGGTAGTTTGGGTGAAAATTTTAGGGCCGTGTTCAACACCACCGCCTTTCGGATCATACGCCCCAAATTCGACCCGCCGCAGCCTGGCATGAGAAATGGCGGTGGCGCACATCGCGCACGGCTCAAGGGTCACATAAAGATCAAGGTCCGGCAGGCGAGCCTCACCCCGCGCCTTGGCGGCGGCGCGAATCACCAGCATTTCCGCATGGGCCGTGGGGTCACGATCTGTCTCAACCCTATTGCCAGCGGCGGCGATCACCTGGCCCGAAGTCGAATCGACCAAAACGGCACCCACCGGCACCTCACCAATTTTTGAGGCGTTTTCAGCCTGTTTCAAGGCCAGGGCCATATAATCTTTAGGGCGAGTCGTCATAAGCGGACAATCCAGACCCAGCCGCGCAACGTCAAGAACTCTCTCAACACCGGGGCCAAATACGCCGGTAAGGTTCTGGTAACTTTCGGCGCATAGAGTTCAGGTGGGACAAAACTATTGGGAAGTTCTGCCATGATCGACCACGCTGGTAACGTGGTGCGGATCGGCGGCCACGAGGTCGAACGGCGCACCTTAAAAGGCATTCAAACGGCGAGCGCGGAAAGCGGCGTCAGTTTCCACTACCTGTTGGCCAAAGCGGCCCAGGAAAGTGGCTTCGATTCGAGTGCCAAGGCGTCCACCTCCTCGGCCACGGGCTTGTTTCAATTCACCCGCGGCACTTGGCTCGACATGATGCGGAAGCATGGCGGTGAAATTGGCTTTGGTGATTTCGCATCCCAAATCAAAGAAAGTGCGACGGGACGGCTGACGGTATTAAATGAGGCCGCAGAGATGGAAATGCTGGCCTTGAGACGCGATCCGGACGTCTCCTCTCAATTCGCCGCCTTCTTTGCCGGGGACAACGCCAAAACACTCGAAACCGCGTTGGGCCGCGAGGCCAGCCCAGCGGAATTGTACTTCGCCCATTTTCTTGGGGCCTGGGGCGCGACGGCACTGGTTACAACCGCGGAACAAAATCCGACCAAACCAGCGGTCGATGTTTTGCCCGCAGCTGCCCATGCGAACAAAACCGTATTTTTTGAAGACAACGGATTGGCCCGGACAGCCGCAGGTGTCATCGACTGGTTAAAAAATAAATTCAGCGACCGCCTCAGTGAAACGGCCGATGTGGCCGCCCTGTTTGAGCCTGGAAAACTGGCTGGGCCTTCAACCCCGGACCTGAAACCACAATTTGTTGACCGGCCAAACTCACCGTTCGACATGGGGTATGCCGCGCGCTCGGGGGATGCACACCAAATGGGCGTCTCCATGTATCTCTTACAAATGCTGGCTGAAATGTTCTCAGCACAGCCAATGCAAATGGTCGACGACCCTTTCGCCATGCAGCCCTCAGGCTTTGGCAAGGACGATTGGGGCAGTGTGCTCAGCCAGGTGTTTGAATCCGATATGTCGGCGTCTGCGGCAACAGCAGAGCGAGCCTACCGGGCCGCAGATGGTGTTCCGATTGCCCCGCCTAAGCGTCGCAGCATTTAGCACGTCCCTCGCTGACATGCCCCGCACTTGACCCGGCAACCCGCGACAGCGTAAAGCCCGGAGCATGAAACAGCCTCTTATCGGTATCACGGCAGACCGGGAAGACCCCGGCGGCTATTCCAAATTTCCCTGGTATGCGCTGCGCGTGAACTATTGCTCTGCGGTTACGGCAGCCGGGGGCCTGCCGCTCATATTGCCTGCGGATGTCAGCCTGGTGGATCAATATGCTGATCTGATTGACGGCCTGATCGTCTCTGGTGGTGCTTTTGATGTGGACCCAGCGCTGTTTGGGGAACAGACCAAACACGACACGGTGGTGCTGAAGGCCGACCGTACGGACTTTGAACTGGGATTGACCAAACGCTTTCTGGAGCAAGACCGCCCGGTGTTCGGCATTTGCGGCGGGCAGCAGCTGTTGGCCGTGGCCTTGGGCGGCACGCTGATTCAGCACCTCCCCGATGAAGTGGAGAACGCGCTGGCCCATGAGCAACCGAACCCCCGCGACGAAGCCGGGCATGAGGTGCGCATTGCGATCGGGTCGCGGCTCCATGACATCGTGAAGGCCGAGACCCTGGCGGTCAACAGCGCCCATCATCAGGCGGTGAAAACTGTGCCGGAGTCTGTGGTGATCAACGCCTTGGCTTCAGACGGCGTGATTGAGGGCATTGAAGACCCCACCAAGCGCTGGTGCCTTGGGGTGCAATGGCATCCGGAATTTCACATCTCTGAGGGCGATAAGCGCCTGTACGACTCTTTTATTCAGGCCTGCACATGAACGCACCCAAAGCAACAAAAACCGACGACAAAATACCGGGTGACCGGGTCGCTAAGGTTATTGCCCGCGCGGGCATTTGTTCGCGCCGGGAAGCCGAAGCGCTGATTGAGCAAGGCCGGGTGACCGTCAACGGCGAAACCCTGCAACAGCCAGGTGTTAAAGTGACGGCTGACGATGTGGTGCGGGTGGATGGTGAAAAACTGCCGGCCCTCGATCCACCGCGCCTGTGGCGCTACCACAAGCCGACCGGTCTGGTGACCAGCCACAAAGATGAGCGCGGTCGCGAAACCGTGTTTGACTCCCTACCCGCGCATCTGCCCCGGGTGATTTCCATCGGACGGCTCGACCTCAACTCGGAGGGCCTGCTGCTGCTGACCAACGACGGCACCCTGGCCCGCTCGATGGAGCATCCGTCGCGGGGCTGGACCCGGCGCTACCGGGTGCGGGTGCATGGCGAGGTCAAAGACCGGATGTTCGACCCCCTGGCCGAAGGCGTGACGATTGACGGCATTCACTATGGCCCGGTGCAGGTCAAACTGGATCGCAAACCCGGCACCAACGCGTGGCTGACGGTCTCCCTTAACGAAGGCAAAAACCGCGAAGTGCGGCGGGTGATGGAGCATGTGGGGCTTAAAGTAAGCCGCCTGATGCGCACCGCTTACGGGCCATTTCAACTGGGGTCGCTGAAACCCGGTGAACTGACAGAAATTCCCGGCAAAGTGCTGAAAGAACAACTGGGCGCAGACGTGCCGGAGATCAAACGGAACACCGGCAAAAATAACGCGCGAAAATAACGAACAAAGATGAAGGGCCCAAAAAGAATCACTGGCAAAGCCGCGAAGACCGGCGGCAAAGCCGCGAAATCCGGCGGCAAAGCCGCGAAGACAGGCGGCAAGATCCGCATCACGTCAGGCGCTTACAAAAATAGAGTGCTGTTTGTGCCCGAGGGCGACAGCGTGCGCCCGACCTCAGACCGCGTCCGTCAGGCCCTCTTCAACCGCCTCGAACACAGCTTTACAGATATCGGTTTTCGCCTGCGAGGCGCACGGGTGATCGACCTCTGCGCCGGGACTGGGGCTCTGGGCCTGGAGGCCCTCAGCCGGGGCGCGGCGCATGTGACCTTTGTTGAATTCACTCCTGCCTCACTGGCTATTCTTAAACGCAACATCGCAACGCTGAAAGTGGATGATAAAGTGAACGTGCTGACGATGGATGCTACGGCTCTGCCCCAGGCGTCGCAGCCTTTCGATCTGGCGTTACTCGACCCGCCCTATGAGCAAAACCTGGGCACACCGATTGTCGCAAGCCTCATGGCAAAAGGCTGGCTAACAGAGGGTGCTGTGGTGGTGGTAGAGACGGCTTCAAGTGAAACACTTACAGCGCCTGAGGGGCTCGCACTAGAAGATGTGCGCAGCTATGGGCGCGGGGCGCTGACGTATTTGGTGCGATCTTAAAAAAAGCAGCTCAGAAAAACTGTCTAGGGTCGTCCCCACCAAACGAGCCCATGCACGCCGTTTTTAACGGGCCTGTTTCCAATCAAACCAGCATCTTAATTTTGTTTCAAACGAGTAGGCATCAACAGCACCCCGCAACTGGTTGAAGTGCGGTCGTTTTTCACGATTTCAGAAAGTCTTCTAGACCCTGCTGACTCGCTCGTTCAGGCGACAGCTTTCAAAGTCTGCGTCAGTTCATCGTAGGTTTTCAAAACCGACAGACAAGCTTCAGCGGCTTCACGCCCTTTGATTTTGAAGTGCTCAAGGAAGAACATCTGATGATCGTCTGACGCGCTGAAGTGATGCGGCGTTAGCACCATAGACAAGACAGGTACACCCGTGTCCAGTTGCGCCTGCATCATGCCGCCCAGCACTGCCGTGGCGACAAACTCATGGCGATAGATACCGCCATCGACGATGAAGGCACAGCCAATGATCGCCTCATAAGTGCCAGAAGCCGCCAGCGTTTTGGCCATGAGGGGAATTTCACCCCGCCCTGAGAACATCTTCGATCTATGCGAAGTGTGGCGGCTTTAGCGAGGGATCAGTGGCTTGTCGATACGCACAACAATACCTGTCTCATATGCGCGCACCACCCGAAAACCGGCAGGTAGGCCCTACTCCACCACGCCCACATATTCGTACACCACGATCAGGTGCCCAGCAGGATCGAGCACGCCCATTTCCAGAATCCCAACACCATTGGGATTGTTTTTGCTGGTGTCGCGGTAGTCGGTGACGGTGTAACCATCGGCAATGAGGTCATCGCGCAAGGCCATGAAGCGTTTGGTTTCCACCACCATGGCCGTAAGACTGGGGGTGCGGGTGACCTCGGCCTCCAGACCCAGCACTTCGGTGAGGGCAAATCCGCGCTCCTCGACCGAGGTGTGCAAAGTGGCCTGGCGGATGGCCTTGGTGGGGTCGAAGTTAAAGGCGTGATAGGCGAAATTGGTGTCCGGATTGATGGCGCTGTCTTCGGCGTAGGCAAATTCGAAGCCCAGATGATCGACATAGAACTTCAGCGCGGCCTCTAAATCGGGCACCACCAGATTGGGCCGTTTGAGGCGCACGAAGCGCTCGTTTTCCTGGATGTCGTCTGACCCGATAGCATGAGTATCAGCGAAGGACGGTGCGGACGCAAAAACTGTGATGCTCACGAGAAGAGCAAGGGCGAACCTGATCATGCTGTGTCTCCCATTCCCTGTGTGATTGCAGTGTCAGTTGCAGCCTATACCCGTTCGGGGCTTTGCGACTATGGTAGAGTTTCCCAGTCCGCCTTGAGGAGAACATCATGTCCTTTTGCCGCTTTTTCCCCGCCCTCCTTGTGGTGCTGAGTTTTTGCGCACTTTCAGACGCACAAGCAGAAACGGCAGAGACTAAAACCAATTCCAACGTTCTGCGGATGGTGACCGGCGCCCACAGCTTTTATGAGGAAGATGGCACCACCCTGCGCGGTCAGGAGTTCTTCCGCATGATCGCCCACACGGATGGCAGCCGCACCATGATGGTGACCAAAAATATGTTCAGTGATGACCGCCAGCACAACATTGTCATGCGGGTGGACCCGGTGTTCCGCCCCATCGAGATGTTTGGCAGTTATTGGTATCCGGAAGGCTTTAAGGGCTCGGTGCGCATCGCCGTAGATGGGGATTTGTTGCACGCAACATCGGTTGGGCCCATCGGGCGCACGGAACACGAACTGCGCATGCCGGACGCCTTTGCCATCATCAGCCATGCAGAAGGACTGAACGCCTGGAACTCATCGGTCATGGACCCGGACGATGAAGACTCGACAGAGGGCCGCGTGACACTGGAGCGCACGGCTTATTTCATCAGTCCGGTGCGCAACGGCGACGGGCCCGTGTTTGGCAATAAAATACAATCCACCCTGACCCGCATCGGCGAGGAAACCATTACCGTGCCTGCCGGCACCTTTGACACCATTCATTATTCCACCGGCGCGTTAGAGGTATGGGCCATTAAAGGCGACCGCATTCTGGCGAAGCAAACCTTTCGGGGTGAAAACTACCTGCTGACCCAATACACCGTGGAGTAAGAGTGGCGATGAGAAACAACCGGCTGATTTTTACACGGCGGAGCCTGCTGAAAAACGCGTTGGGTGGCGGCGTGCTGGCCCCCACTCTCATGACCGCCTTATCCTCGGGCACAGTTCTGGGGATGTCGCGGCGGCCTGATGGCTCCGGTGATCGCCCCACCGGTGCGCTGCCGGCGACGCTGATATTGTCTCAGGAACGCTGGTCAACGGATAACCCAAAAGATATCCTTCGCGACAGTCTTGCCTCAGCAACGACGCTGACGAATACGAAGACCAGGCCGACACTTGTCGTGCTGCCGCACGGAGAAATGGCGTGGGACGATCCCGTTGACGAAGATGATGTCTGGAATGATCTGGCTGAATTAGCCGAAGAGTTTGGCGTTTATCTTGCAGGATCCGCTCCGATGATCGCCGCGGACTCGGACAAGCTAGAGACCCTTGGCTTCCTGTTCAGCCCAACGGGCGATCTGTTAAACAGAACCCCTAAGATCACGCCAGACTTCACCTCAGGGTTTACGGACAGCACTTCACGGATTGCACAACCGGCATCGTTTGCTGTGGCCTCAACCCCCTTTGGCAAGCTCGCTCTGCTCCCAGGCGAAGACATTCTGATGCCTGGCCTGGTGCGTGGCGCGATGCTCAACGGCGCTGAAATTATTCTCAATCCAGCGCTGCGGTCTGTTGTTGGAGGCGCGTCCCAAGCCCAAGATGAACTGCCGACAACGATTGCCTATGAGAACTGGCTTTATGTCGCGACGGCTACGCCCGCCACACGCCAAGTGAAGGACGTGACGGTTAAGCTGCCGACCCTCACCGGCTTGTTCGATTGGCAAGGCAACACCGCGCGCACCCAAGCGGATGAAAGTTTTGTTCAAACGGACATCGACATTGAGGTGCTGCGGCGGGCCCGGGCGCATATCTCTGTTAACCGATATGACAACTACCCGCTGATTCTCAGGGACGGAGTGTATGGCCCTGTCTATTCCCATATCGCCGAGTCACATGAGGATATCACGCCCCCCGACAGCAGAGCGGGCTGGTTGGCCGAAGCAGAGACCAGGATCGCCGCCCAGGCCCAACGCCGCACCGCAGACGATGATCTGGTGGATGGCTATTACGCCCTCATGGCCCAGCCCGCCAACATCAGTCCCCTACCCAAAGAAGGCCGTCGCGCGGCGTTGATGAAAAACATCACGGACGCCCTGGCCTTGGTCGAGGGGCGAGCGCGGCGGCGGGATTCAAAACTGGTTGTTTTTCCCGAGTTCTGTTTCAGCGGTGCTGGCTACCGCACCGTGCCAGACATTCTATCGGTTGCTATGCAACTGCCTGGCCCTGAGATGGACGTGCTGTCGGAGTTTGCTCAACGCCATAGCATTTATATCGCGGCCCAAGCATTGGAGGTTGATGAAAAATTTCCGAACCGCGTGTTTAACACCGCGTTCCTGATCAATGACTCTGGCGATCTCATCAACAAACACCGCAAGGTGCAATGCGTCGATGTGATTGGCGCACTGCGGGATCACACCCCCGGCAGTATATTTGAAGCCTATGTAGAAGAATTTGGCATTGAGAGCCTGTTCTCGGTCGCCGATACGCCCTTGGGCAAGATCGGTCATATCATTTGCTTTGAAGTGATCTTCCCAGAGATTTTACGCCTGATGACTCTGAACGGGGCGGAGTTGCTGGTGCAATCCACATCCGAGGGCTGGAGCAATGTGAAACCCATGTGGCATGCCTGCCGCCGCAAGCGCGCCTACGAAAACACGGCGTACCTGGTGATGTCGAACACGGGGTACGATGTGACTAAGCCTAAAGCCTGGATTCCGTATGGGGAATCCCAAGTCATCGATTACCGGGGCAACCTGCGAAACGCGGTTAGTCACAATGGTCCGGAAGTGCTGATGGCCTACATCGATATGGCAGCCCTGAGGGCGGCGCGGCGTGATCCCAAAGTGAACATTCCGCTGTGGGACGAACCCGCCACCTATGCGCACGCCTATAATCAAGGGCACGCCGTTCCGAACGAGCTATGGGCGGGTGATCCCTTTGTTTTCCCGTATCAAGACGGTGACGTGCATAGAAGCGTGCAGACCCGGTTTTACGAGCGCGGCATTTATATGCCGCCGTCCTCGTAGGTCTTCAGGCACGGGGTGGAGCATAACTGATTTGCATCGCGAGATTACATCTTAAGACACCAGTTTTGTAACCCTGGGTCCTCGGGATAAACCCGAGGACGGCGCGTTAGGTTTTGGTTAGCGCCATCAATTACGACAAGTCTGTCATGCTCGGGCGTGTCCCGAGTATCCAGAGATAAAAGGGTGGTGTTATTGAAAACAGACCAACGACCCTGCGGTTTATCGCTTCAGAGTATTGCGCGCAGGTAACACCTAAGCCTTACGGCTGCCGTAGATGTACCAGCCGCCACGGCCGTGCAGTGGGGGCTCCATCTTGCCCTCCCACATGGCGATGCAATCGTCTTTAGGAATCACGGCCATTTCCGGCACAACGCGCTCAAACGTCTCGGCTTCGGGGAACCCGGCTTCGCTCATCAGCGCGACAGGATCTTGCGAGCGGTAGCGGCGGTAGTTGGGCTCGTTGTTATGGTTGGTGTCCCAATCAAACATGAAATTCAGGAACGGCTCGCATGACTTGTGCGGCGGCAGTTCCAGGTTGACCATCAGGCCGCCCGGCTTGAGCACGCGCAGCGCTTCCTTGAGAATGCGTTTGGAGGCGGGCACGGCAATTTCGTGGAAGAAGAAACTGGTGACGACGAGATCAAAGGACTCATCTTCAAAGTCGACCTTCTCTGCATTTTGCTGGCTGAGGTGCATCTTGACGCCCATCTGCTCGGCTTTGGCATGGCCATAACGCAAGCTAGGGGCAGCAATATCGATGCCATACAGTTCGGTGTCCGGGAACACGGTGCTGTAGGCGATGAGGTTGCTGCCGCCCTGGGTGCCCATATCGAGCATGCTGGCGGGTTTAAAATCCGGATAGGCGTGCTTGATCCACGCGCCAATGGAATAGCCGACGCTGCCGAAGTCCCGCCCACGGTTGACCATGGGACCGGGCTTAACGCCGGTGAGAAAGCCCTGGGCGACATCGTCTTCCGTAAACTCAGAATGATAACCGCCGGGAATGAGATGCACATCCTGCGCGGTGATGTAGCGGGGAATTTCCAAATTGGGGTTGGTGCGTAAGGTACCGCCCGTGGGGTTTTCGTTGGCGATTTTTTTTACCGCGGCGATCATCTCAGGCAGCTTGCGCTGCACCGCCGCTTGCTTGGACTGGCTCAGCATTTCCTGGGCGTTATACCGGAACGAGCTATAGGTGCGATAAAACAGGTTCTTCTTGATCGCCTTGGAAATTTCATGACCCGTCTCGGGGCTGCGGCCATGTTCGCGCTCGAACGCCGGGCGAACAGCGTCCTCATAGACATTTTTGACATCGAACCGCACCCGCATGAGGGCATGGTTGTGCAACGTCGCGATATAGCGTGAGCGGGCGTATTCGTCATGGGTCTGCTGAAACAGGCTATCGATGTTGGCCACGACAGGGGGGGCAGACGTGACGCTTTCTGGAGCGGAAGTCTCTGAGGCGGGGCTCTCTGAGGCGGACGTGTCTAAGGCGGCATTTTCCATAGGGGGGGCGCTCTTCGGTAACATTTAAAGTAATGATGTGGGGCGTTTTTTGGCCAATTCAAGCGCCGCTGTAAAGGCTTTTCGGAGACCGAATCGCTCATCCGGACGAAGAAGGTTAGTCTGTGACGAACAGGAGGGATCGCTTTTAGCTAAGGGGCCTTCCCTCAAATATGTCATGCTCGGGCATGTCCCGAGCATCCAGGGTAAAGGGCACGTCACAAAAAACACTACCGACCTGAGCTGATCTGTATGACGAGATTACTTCTTGCGAGATTACTTGTTGATAGTCGAGCCCGGCAACCCTGGACCCTCGGGATAAACCCGAGGGTGACTGGCTAAGATAACATTGTAAGTCGCGAATACTTTATGGTCTCTCGCGGGGCTCCGGCAGAGTTTCCAAGGCCACCAGGCGTGAATCCGCGCTTTTCCAGCGAATTTTGCGCAGCTCCATATATTCAGGCGAGTCATAAAAGGCATTGATGGTGGCCATATCCGGGAACTCGATCACCACCGTGCGCCGGGGATGCCAATCGCCCTCCAACACCTGCACCTCGCCACCCAGCGCCACATAGCGCCCACCAAATTTGTTGACGATGTCCGGGTTGGCCTCGCGATAGGTTTTGTAGGTGTCGGGATCGGTGACATCAATATCGGCAATGAGAATGGCGGGCATGGAGGGGTCCTTATGATTTCGCTTGATTTCACTTGCGTTAGCTTGGCCGCGTGAAGGTCGCGTGAGCTTGTTCAACAGCCTCGCGCACGCTGCAGCCTTCGATGTGATCGTTGACCATACCCATAGACTGCATGAAGGCATACATGGTTGTGGGGCCGACAAAGCGCCAGCCGCGCTTTTTGAGGTCTTTGCTCAAAGCTTTGCTTTCCGGCGTCTGGGTGATCTGAAACAGGCTGGTCTTGGTGAGTTTTTTGGGCCGGGTTTTGGGATCAGGCACATAGCGCCAGACAAAGGCGGCGATGGACCCGGCTTCGTCCACCAGCTCCAGGGCACGTTGCGCGTTGTTGATGCTGGCTTCGATTTTGCCGCGATGGCGGACGATGCCCGCATTTTGCAGCAGCCGCGCGACCTCTTTCTCGCCAAAGCGGGCAACCTTGTGGAAATCAAACCCCTTAAAGGCTTTGCGGAAATTTTCGCGCTTGCGCAGAATGGTCAGCCACGACAGCCCGGCCTGGAACCCTTCCAGGCACAGCTTTTCGAACAAGCGGATATCATCGTCAACGGGGTGGCCCCATTCCTGGTCGTGATAAATCTCGTAATCCTCATGCCCGGCGCACCAGAAGCATTTGGGCTGGCCTTTAAGCGCGCCATGGGCACCGGTGAACAGGCCGTCCGCCAGCTTCACCACATCACCGCTTTAAACATCTTCCAACCCATCGTTCATGCCATCGTGTGCATCGGGGAGATCGCCCTCGTCTTCCTTGGGTTTTGGCCGGGCGTCTTCCAGACCATCTTCGCCCTCTTCTTCGTCGGGGATGAACCGCTCGTAAAGCCGGGTGATGACGGTGTGCTCCACATCATGGGTGGGGTGATCTTCTCCCGCCGGGCCATACAGCCACTGCCACTCCAGGTTATGCGTGAGTGTGGCTGTCTTCGGGAACGTCAGGCCGGGGATTAAATTTTTACGGCTGACAACACGATCCCGGGCCAGCACCAGGCGCTCGGTGTCGGTAATGATCGCACCAACCGCCGTGGGGGCATTGGCGATCGCCTGCACATGAGCTTCCATGATTTGCAGGGTGAGTTTGTCTTGATCAAATTCCGTCAGATGGCGGGTGTCTTCCAGATACTTACAGAAGGGCGGTGCCAGGTGAGTCAAACAGTTGGCGGAGACAATGAGATCGGCATTACGCAGGTGGGGGATGCGTGGCTCGGGCGGTGGAATGGATCCGCCGGGATAATCGCCTTCCTGCATCATGCCGAAAATACCGGTGATATCGCCATACAAGAGTTTGACGTTGAAATGTTTTTTAGCCTCGGCGCGCACTTGCGGCATGTGGAACATATCAACCAGATAAACACGCTCAAACCGGTCGGCCAGAGAGCGCAGGGGCACATCGAGCAACAGACCTGAGCCCAACACGACCGCCACTCTTTGACGCGGGCATTTGTCGGCGGCTTCAACAATGAAGGTGCGGCTGTTCAAAAGATGCTCGGCCCACGCATGTTCGTTGCGCTTATGGCGGAACTCTTGCTTGATCAACCGTTTGACGTAGCCGTGCTTGCGCACGCGCTCCGGCGCAAACGTCGTCCAATAGCGGAACAGTTCCGCCAGCATACCTACCTCACCCTTTCATCGGCCGTTAAACGCCCATCACCCAAAGCGCCTTCACGGCCTGCGTGTTCAGCCTTACCGGCGGCCAAACAGCTTTTCAATATCGGTGAGTTTAAGCGTGACATAGGTCGGACGTCCATGGTTGCACTGCCCGGCGTGAGGCGTGCGCTCCATTTCGCGCAGCAGGGCGTTCATTTCGGGACCGCCAAGGCGGCGTCCGGCCCGGATCGAGCCATGGCAGGCCATGGTGCCGCAGACATCGGCCAGTTTGTCTTGCAAGGCCAGGGCCTGGCCCATATCGGCCAATTCGTCGGCCAGATCTTTGATCAGTCCTTGAACATTGGTTTCGCCCAGCAGCGCTGGCACTTCGCGCACCACCACCGAACCATCGCCGAAGGATTCGAGCACCAAGCCAAGTTCGGCCAGTTCCTCAGCCCGGTCGATCAGGCGTTGGGCGGAGGCTTCATCGAGATCAACCACTTCCGGCAGCAACAGCAATTGGCGCGCAATGCCGGTATCGGCGAGCATGGCTTTCATACGCTCGTACACAAGTCTTTCATGGGCCGCATGCTGATCGACGATCACCAGACCATCGGTGGTTTGCGCTACGATATACGTTTCGTGCACCTGGGCCCGCGCGACGCCAAGCGGATAATCCTGGGCGAGAGATTCGGCGCTGGACTCCCCGGACGGATCAAACGTCGATGCGGTCGGCGCGTCGTCATAAGCGTAGGTGGGGTGGCCTTCTGCAAAACCGGCCTGCCCCGCTGCTGGCAGCAATGGCGCGTAGCCAGCACGAGCGGCGGTGAACAAAGAAGCGCTGGGGCGATAGGGCTGGCCGCGGCCTTCGGGACGCATCGCCCCCAAAGCCTGCTGGCTGACCGTGGTGGAGGCGTGATGCCCGGCATCGGCCAGCGCATGTTTCAACGCGCCGACAATCAAGCCACGCACCCGTCCAGCATCCTGGAAGCGCACTTCGGCTTTGGCCGGATGCACATTGACGTCCACCAGCTTGGCGGAGCACTCCAAAAACAACGCCAGATAAGGATGGCGGTTGGAGGCCAGAAAATCCTGATAGGCCCCGCGCACCGCGCCCTGCAGCACCCGGTCGCGCACCGGCCGGCCGTTGACAAACATATACTGGGCCATGGCGTTGCCACGGTTGTAGGTGGGCACGCCAGCATACCCCGTCAGACGCATACCTTCGCGTTCGGCCTCAACTTTGACGGCGTTGGGCACAAAATCTTTCCCCATGATGGCGCCAAGCCGCGCCAACCGTGCATCAAACAAATCACCGGATTCAGCGTCTAACGACAGACGGCTGCGGCCATCAGCCGTGAGCCTGAATGCCACATGAGGATTGGCCATGGCCAAGCGATCGAGGGTGTCGACCGCATGATTGAGTTCGGTCCGCGCGGCTTTGAGAAACTTGAGGCGCGCTGGTGTGGCATAAAACAGATCACGCACCTCTACGCGCGTGCCCTGTGGATGCGGTGTCGGCACGGGGCCTTCGCGCCGTCCGCCTTCAACCCGGATGTACCAGGCACTGCTCGCGTTGCGTGGACGGCTGGTCACGGTCAGGCGGGCAACCGCACCGATGGACGGCAGCGCTTCGCCGCGAAACCCAAAGAATCCAATTTCTGTCAGGTCATCATCGGGCAGCTTAGATGTGGCGTGGCGTTCAATGGCCAGACCCAACTCGCGCTCATCCATGCCCCGGCCATCATCCGTAACAACAATCAGCGAGCGTCCGCCATCGTTCATGGTGACGTCGATGTGCGTCGCACCGGCATCAAGCGCGTTCTCGACCAGTTCTTTGACCACCGAGGCCGGGCGCTCGACCACTTCACCGGCGGCGATTTGATTGACCAGATTGGGGGGCAATACCCGTACAGTCACGACGGGAGCGTTCATATCGGGAGCGGTCATGACGGAAGCGTCCGGTTCTGGCCCCTCTGGGCGAGATATGCGCTTAGCAGTCCCGCTGTCGATGAGTCGTGCCCAGCGGCGACATGGCCGGTTTCCAGGCTGGTCATCAGCTTCGAGGCCAGAGCCTTGCCGAATTCCACCCCCCACTGGTCGAAGGGGTTCAGTCCCCATAACGTCCCTTCCACGAATGTCCTATGCTCATATAACGCGATCAGAGCGCCAAAGGTTTCGGGGGTCAGGGACTCAAGCAGGATGGTGGTGCTGGGACGATTGCCCGGACACACCTTGTAGGGAACGGCACTTTTGGCAGAATCCCGAGGGATTTCATCCTCCAGAAGGCCCCGCATGAGGGCTTCAGATTGAGCGAAAGCATTGGCGACTAAAATATCACGATGGGGATCGCCCTGCCCGTCTAACGCGACAATGAACTCAACCGGCACAACTTTTGGGGATTGATGAATCTGCTGCATGAACGAGTGCTGAGACTCCGCCCCTGACCCGCCAAAGACAATCGGCGCGGTGCGGGCAGAGACGGGTTTGCCATCGGCGCGAACGCCCTTGCCGTTGCTTTCCATGAGAAGCTGCTGAAAGTGGGCCGGGACCAGCCGCAAGCGATGATCGTAGGGCAACACAGAGAGCGCTGAGGCGGTCCAAAAATCCTGATTCCAGACGCTTACCAGCCCCATCAGCACGGGAATATTTTCGGCCAGAGGTGCGGTTTCAAAATGGCGGTCCATCGCATGCGCGCCCGCCAGAATACGCTCGAAGACCTCGGGGCCGCAGCCCAAGGAAATCGACAGTCCAATGGCTGACCACAACGAATACCGTCCCCCGACCCAATCCCACAGGGGGAAGACATTGGTTTCAGGAATACCAAAGATCCCGGCAGCACTGTTGGCCGCTGTCAGCGCAATAAAATGATCAGCCACTGCTGTTTCGCCTAAGGCGGCAACAAGCCAGCGCCGCGCTTCCTGCGCATTGGTCATGGTTTCCAAAGTGGAAAAACTTTTAGAGCAAATGAGAAACAAGGTACGATGTGGGTCCGCGTCCGCCAGCACATCCTGCAAGGCTGTGCCATCCACGGTCGCAACAAAATCAACCTTGAGCGGCGACGTGGAATGATCAGACAGGGCTGTGACGGCACACCGCGGCCCGAGGTCTGACCCGCCGATGCCAATGTTGACCACGCGCTCAAAAGCCTGACCGGTATGTCCGGTTCGGGCGCCGCTGATCACTTGTTTCACGAAGGCGAGCATCCGGCCACGCGCGTATTTGATTTGCAGCGCGACATCCTCGCCGTTGACGAAATACGCACGGTCGGTGGGATCACGCAGCGCCACGTGCAGCGCCGCGCGGTTCTCGGTGGTGTTGACCGGCTGGCCGGCAAACATGGCATTCCGACGATCAGCCACTTGCATGGTCTCTGCCAAATCGAGCAACAGAGGCAGCGTCTCATCGGACAGGCGCTGTTTCGACAGATCAACCGTAAGCCCGGCGTGAGACCAGGAGAATTTATTGAAGCGCTTGGAATCCTGATCAAACAGATTGCGCAGCAACACATTTTCCATGGCTTGGTTATGCTGCGTCAGCACAGCCCAAGCCTTTGTTTTTTTAGGATCAGGTACAGTCATGACGTTCAGACGGGTCCGTGTGGAAAGCGTGATGATAATAAAGTATCAGCTGAAGTGTATCAGCACGCTCCCACAAATGCGAAATGGACAAAAGGAGCCCCTTGTGACGGGGTTAACCCCCCGCGGCTGCCTTGGCATCCGCATCCAACACGACCGCACCTTCCAAGCCTTCAGGCTGCCCAACCACAATGACCGAAAGCTGGTCGGGCTGATACACCTCAGCCGATACCCGGCGCACATCCTCTAACGTGACGCTCTCAATGAAGTCATTGCGGCGATCCAGGAAATCCTTCCCAAGGTCATCGCGCTGTACAGCCACCAGGATGCTGGCAATGCGGTCGGAAGAGGTAAAGCGCAGCGGCCAGGAACCGGTGAGATACTTTTTCGCACCATCCAGCTCTTCTGCCGTCGGGCCACTGGCCTGAAACTTCTGCCATTCATCGCGAATGACTGAAATACTCTCAGCCACCGCGTCATTGCGGGTGGCGACAGAAGCCATGATCATGGGTGCGGACTCGTAAGGCACGAGGCTGGTGTTCACACCATAGGCCAAGCCGCGCTTCTCGCGCACCTCATCCATGAGGCGGGAGGCAAAAGACCCGCCACCAAGGATGTAATCGGCAATCAAGGCCGCATACCAATCCGGGTCGGTGCGCGCAAGGCCGGGTTGTGCCATGTAGACCGTGCTTTGAGGCACGGCTTTATCAATCACAACAGTTCCCGCAAATGTGAGCTCCGTTTCTGGCACCCGCCAGTCGGTTGGCAGGCTATCGGGCAAATGGCCAAACACCTCGTCCAGACGTTTGCGTAACTGGCGCGGCGAAATGTCACCCGCCACACCAATGATGAGACGGTCTTTGGCAAACCGTTCTGTGGTGTAAGACCGTAAATCGTCCACCGTGATGGCCTGCACGGTTTCGGGCGTACCATCTGCCGGGCGGCCGTAAGGATGGTTGGGAAACAGGGATTTAAACAGCGTGTCGCGAGCAATTTGCTGTGGCGATTCTGCCTGGCGCGCGAGACCAACCTGAATCTGTCGACGAATACGTTCGACCGGCTCATCATCAAACCGGGGTTGGGTGAGCGCCAGGACAAGGAGTTCAAACGCTTTATCCGCATTGGCTTTGATCGTGGTCAGCGAACCCGAGAAGGAATCACTGCTGGCGCTGAAGCTCAAACGGATGGCCATATCTTGCAGCTGCGATTGAAAGGCAAAAGAGTCCAGGTCCCCAGCCCCTTCATCCAGCAAACCCGCAACCATGTTGGATAGACCAAGTTTGTCATCCGGGTCGATGCTGGAACCGCCGCGAAACTCGAAGCTGAAGGCGATCAAAGGATTGCTGGAATCTTCTGCCAGATAGGCTGTCATGCCATCGCGGGTTTTGACTTCTTCAACATCGATGGCAAACGCCGCCGGTGTGAAACTGATCAGCGCAACAGCAAGGGTTGCAGAGAAACGTGTGAGCGCGTTCATCAGACATCTCCCTTTGGCAGCAAGATGCCGGTCCCCGTGGGCGACTCAGACAACAAGTCTCGGATCGCTTCATTCACCTGCGTGAGCGTGATGTCCGCAACGCGCTCTGGCCAGGCTTCAATTTCCTCGAGGGTCAAACCCACTGCGAGAAGCGACCCAACCGTTTGGGCCGCACCGGTGGGCGAGTCTTTGGCGTAGATCACTTCGGCCTGAAGACGGGTCTTGGCGCGCTCTACTTCATCCTCTGTAAAACCGTTGGTCTCGATATCCGCTAATGCAGTATCAATGGCGGCTTCCAGGTCTGTAACTTCGACCCCAGGGCTGGGTGAAATGGACAAAACGAAACGACCCCAACTCACCATGTCGTCCATGTAGTATGCCCCCGCAGAGGCAGCGACGGCCTGATCCACCACCAGCGACTGATACAAGCGGCTGGTTGAGCCGCCGCCGAGGATTTCGCTGGCGACTTGCAGGGCATACGTTTGTTCACGGTTCCCCACATTAACGCTGGGTGCAACATAGGTGCGTTGCCAACGCGCTTGACGCACGCGCTCATCTTCCATGGTGACTCGCACATCGGCCGACTGCGGCAAGAAGGTTGAGCGCTCACGGCTGGTGACGGAGTCGACGGGTTCGATTTTGCCATAGGTGCGTTCTGCCAAGGGGCGAAGCTCTTTGAGTGTGATATCCCCAGCGACAACAAGAATCGCATTCTTAGGGGCATACCAACGGTGGTAAAAATCAAAAGCGTCTTCACGATTGAGCGCTTGGATTTCTTCTTCCCAGCCGATGACCGGCGTACCGTAGCGGTTGGTCACCCACAGGGCCGCATCGAGGCGCTCTGACAAGATTGACGCCGGACGGCTATCGACCCGCATGCGGCGCTCTTCGAGAACCACGTCGCGTTCGACCCGCACATCTTCTTCGCTGAGAATCAGATTGCGCATGCGATCAGCTTCCAACTCCATCATCATGGGCAGGCGGTCAACGGCGATGTTTTGGTAGTAGGCCGTATAGTCGTAGGACGTGAAGGCGTTTTGCTGACCGCCGTTGCGCGCGACCAAATCGGTGATCTCACCGGCGGGGTATGTCGGTGTCCCTTTAAACATCAGATGCTCAAGAAAATGGGCGATACCCGCTTTGCCCGGTTCTTCGTCGGCAGAGCCGACTTTGTACCAGACCATATGGCTGACAATGGGCACCCGGTGATTGGGAATCACCACCACCTGCATGCCATTTCCGAGCATGAAGGTTTCCGCACCAAACACATCCGCCTGAGCGGGCCGATCAAAGGCCGGGAGCACAAACGCGGCGGCAAAAACAACTGCACTCACAACCGCACTCGCAACCGAATTGCCGAATACACCGAATAAACGCATGGGCTTTCCTCAAAATATCAATGCCAACATCAATGCCAGGGCCCTCATCAGGGCTTTTCATAAGCTTATGTGGACCTCCGAGACCGGAGGGTCAACCACTGCCAAGATTAACACCCGTTCACATTAACGCGGTGGGCTTGTAGTGTCCCCCGAACGACACAGAAAATGGGGCTTCCATGGACTTACCGGTGTTTAAAACCGTTGGCGAAATATTGGAGTATTGCTGGGCGCGGCGGCGCATCGCCCTAACCTATGCCGTGATTCCCATGGGTTTGACCGTGATCGCGAATCTGGCTGTCTGGTTGATGGGAGTTGACCTCACGGTCATCGGCAGCCCGGCTTTTTATGCGCTGAACATCTTTGGCGCTTTGGTTTTCATGCCCTTCACCGTGACCTGGTACCGCATGGTAATTTTAGGCGAGCAAACCCTGAGCCAACGGCAACTGTTTTCGTTCACCGGCCTTGAGGCCAAATTTTTATTCTGGCAGGTCGTTATTGTATTGATTGTCTTGGCTGTCGGCGGCGGCGGTGGGTTTCTTATTGGCGCGCTGGTGGAAGCCGCCACCGCTGGGGATGCGGCGATGGCCCAGGCTCTGGCTTCATTGCTGATGGCGGCGTGGGCCGTCGCCATAGTCTCTGCCACCTGCCGTTTGTCTTTGGTGCTGGCCATGGCCGCAACAGACAGACCCGTTTCGCTTGGTGAAGCGTGGAACAGAACCACGGGCCTCGGACTGCGTATGGGAGCGATTTTTATCCTCAGTTTTCTCGCGGCCATTCTCTTGATGATGCCGCTGCAATTGATTGCCCTCGTCTTAGCCTCGGTCTTTAGCGTGGTCTCTGAGGGCGTTGCAGAAAGTGCCGGCGTTGTGTTCGGCACCGTGGCCGGAGCTGTTGGCAGCCTGATGGTCCTGCTCTTTCCAACCACACTTTTCGCCTTTGTGTACAACCGCATTGCACAAAGCATGACCGGAACTGGGACTGCGACCCGTGGAGAAGCCGGTGGCAGAACAGGTGGTACATCGGGCGGCTTTATCAGTAGTTTGATGGGTGCAGAGGACACCGCAACTGCGCGTGGGTTTGATGGGCCACGCGGGAATACGCCTGTTCCAGACACCGCCCATGAACAAACAACAGAGGAAGACGTTGCGGCAACACTGACGCGCCTTTACGCCTTTATGGATGACAAGCCCTCAGACACAGCCGAGGACATGCGCGCTCTAATAGATGGGTTTTTCAGCCGATTTGAAATGCCAAGCGACGCGACCGTTGAAGATGTCGATGCGGGCGGCGTGCCAGCGCGCTGGGTGACCGTTGCAGGCGCGGACGAGGACCGCGTTGTGCTGTTGCTGCACGGTGGCGGCTTCAGCGCGGGTAGTCTGACATCACATCAACGCCTTGCCGCTGATCTGAGCCTGGCCTGCGGCGCGCGCGTGCTGATGGCCGATTATCGGCTGGCACCGGAACACCCTTTCCCAGAGGGATTGAATGACTGCGTCACCGTTTACCGGTGGCTTTTGAAAGAAGGTTTCAAACCGGGCCGCATAGTCATTGCTGGCGATTCCGCTGGTGGTGGCTTGGCGATTTCAACAGCGTTGAGGCTGAAAGACCGCGGCATTGATCAACCAGCGGCGCTGGTGACGTTATCGCCCTGGGTCAACTTGTCCTGCGACGGCGAGACGTATGAAAGCAAAGCCAAGGATGATCCGATTGCCACACAAGAGAGTCTGCTGCGCGCGGCCAAGGATTATCTGGATGGTCAAGACCCCAGGGACACCATGATCTCACCGATCTACGCCGACTTGCGTGGTCTGCCGCCGCTGTTAATTCAAGTGGGCAGCCGCGAGGTTTTACTGGATGACAGCCGCAAGCTGGCGGTGCGCGCCAGAGCCGACGATGTGACCGTGACATTAGAAGAATGGCCGGGCATGTTTCATGTGTGGCACATGATGGCCGACTGGGTTACCGATGGCCGTCGCGCCATTGGCGGCATCGGGACCTTTGTCCGCCGCCATATGGGTTGAACCAACACCAACACGCACAAGGTAAGGGAGAGACGAGATGGGAGAAATCGTAGCACCAGAGGGAAGTCCCCTTAGCGTTGCCGTGATCGGCGTTGAGAACATGGAGGCCTCCCTGCACTTCTATCGCGATTTAATCGGGCTGACCGCTCATGCGCCTGAGACATGGTCCGGTGAGGGATTTGAAGCCCTCTGGCATTTACCACAAGGTGCCTCTGCAAATGCGGTGTTCTGCGAATTGCCCGGATGCCCTGTCGGACGGGTCTTGCTACTCGACTTCGGCGACGTCGAAAAGAAACACATACGCCCCATCGATGCGCCACGTGCCATCGGCTTGGTGAACCTCAATTTTTACACCGATGATATCCGGGCAGACACCAAAAAGCTCCAAGCCGAGGGGTATAGATTCTGGTCGGAGCCGACCTTCTACGAAATGACCGGGTCACAAGGCGCGCCGACAGAAGTGGTGTTTGATGGGCCAGATTCTGTGGCCATCAATCTGGTGGAACTGACCGGTGACGACCCCAACACCCGGGTGGGGCAAATGCGCGCGTATGTCAAAGAACATGGCCGCACACCGACAGGGTTTACCCCGGTGGTGACAACGTCGCACTGCGCGACCGACATTGATAAGGCCGTCGCGTTCTATGAAAAGGTTTTAAAGAGCGGTGTGCTGATTGATGAGATTCTCGACCGGCCCGAGCAAAATAACTTCCTGAACATTCCGGCAAACGGCCGCACCGCTGTGAAGTTCATGCAGGGCAACCACATGTTCGGCAAGATCGCATTGTCGATGCCGCTGAACTATGAATGCCGCGACTTGGTTCCCGATGCCGAAGCACCCAACACGGGTTACATCGCACAAATGTTTGAGGTGAAAGATTTAGGCTATGCGGAACGCGCCAGCGCTGACTTGGGTGCAGAAGTCTATGCCCCAACCGGCACTTACAAGGTTCCCGGTTTAGGCGAGGTCAAAGGCTTTACGGTCAGAAACCCTGGCTCGGGTGCGCTGCAGATGATTTTTGAGAGCTAGAAAATCGCGCTTTGACGCTTAGAAAATTCCCAATACCGACGATCCGCCTTTGGAGATCACAGGAACA
Source organism: Rhodospirillaceae bacterium (assembly GCA_040221475.1). Taxonomy (GTDB): domain Bacteria; phylum Pseudomonadota; class Alphaproteobacteria; order Rhodospirillales; family Rhodospirillaceae; genus WLXB01. The sequence goes on from JAVKEJ010000032.1 coordinate 228,712, forward strand.
GGGCCTTCATTAGCCGGCTTGCCGAGGGATCGGTTTTCGTTCAAGCGTTTTTGCTCAGCCACAGGATCAATAGGCGTGCCCAATTGGCGATTGTCGCTCCAAAAAACAAGACGGTCGGTGAAGCTGTTGGACTCTTTCGCGAAGGCCGAGGTTTCGCGGTCTAAGGTATCACGGATATTGGGAATGATTTGATCCGCGCCGGCCCCGGCCAACAATTCGACCTCGCCAGGGCTAAAGCCACGCACACGGTAACCGTCGAGTCTGTTACTACCGATCAAAGCATTGCGGGCCTGCTCGGAGGTTGTGCCTTCCTGTGGCCGTTCCGAACCAGGGGCGGGGGGTTTCAGGTTGAAGTCCGGCGGCATGACCAGAGGTGCCCGGCGAACAACAGCAAACTCATCCGGCACAGATTTATCAATGCCGAGGGCACGCTTGGTATCGTCGCATCCACTGAGGACCAAGAGCGCAATGGCGGCCAGGGCTGTATGTTTCGAGATGGCAGTCATAGGAGCCTCATTTTGGGTCAACTTTAGAATCAGAGCCTGTGGTAGCATTCGCGTCAATTGTGGCAGCAGCGTGTTTGCGCTCCATGAACGCGTCAAGCAACCAAAATCCGACACCGACTGTAATGGCTGAATCTGCTAAGTTAAAGGTCGGGAAATGATATCCGGCGGCAAAAACATCCAGGAAATCGGCCACGGCACCATAATTCAGACGATCAACGATGTTGCCAAAGGCCCCGCCGACGATAAAACCGATGCCCAACTGCATCCATAGCGTTTGAGCCGTGCGCAACCACCATAGCAAGACTCCGACGATGCAGAGCTGCAAGGTAACCAATATGGCGATGGTCATCGCTTCGCCGGAGCTAAACAAGCTGAAGCTGATGCCGAAGTTCCAGGCCATCCGCAGCTGAAAAAACGGCAACACCTCAATCAGCTTGGCCGTGTAAAAAGGAGTCTCGGTGACACCTTCGGGCCGGAATACCAGTTCGACGATGATGTATTTAGAGATCTGATCGGCGACGAAAATCAAACCGGCGATGAGAAGTCCAAGGCGCATGATCTAAAGTCTACCCTTGATCAGGCTTGAGGGGGCGATGCTGAAGACAGGGACTCAACGGCGTCTGCGCATCGACCACACACATCGGGGTGGGCATGAGTGCCAACATCCGGCAATACTTTCCAACAGCGGGCGCATTTATTGCCCTCGGCGAGATTGACCACGACCCCAACGTCGGGAACATCCTCGAATACAAAATCACCCTCCGACGGCGCGCCCTCGACCAAGGTTATGTTAGAAGTAATGCAGACATCAGCCATATCAAGGTCGGCGCACGCGGCGATAAGATCCGCCGGCGCTTTGACATGCGGGTACGCTTGCAAACTGGAGCCGATGCGCTTTGCCGCACGCTCTTTCTCAATGGCGGCGGTAACGGCACGACGCAGGCGGCGGACCTTGGCCCACTTCTCTGCGAGCGCCTCATCCTGCCAGGAGTCCGGCACATCCGGGAACTGGCGCAAGTGAACAGACCCGTCATCGTCCGGATGACGCGCCAGCCAAGCTTCTTCGGCTGTAAAACAGATGAACGGCGCCAGCCATTTGACGAGACAGTCATAGAGCGTATCCAGCACCGTGCGGGCGGCGCGGCGGCGCAGGCTGTCCGGCGCATCACAATAGACAACGTCTTTACGCATATCGAAATAGAAAGCGGACAACTCAACCGCGCAGAAGTGATGCAGCTCGTTAAACAGGCCATGGAAGTCGTATGTCGTGCAAGCCTCGCGGATCCGCTTATCCATCTGCCACAGGCGGTGCATCACCCAGCGCTCTAACTCGGGCATGTCAGACACATCGACACGCTCGGCCTCAGTAAAGCCGTTGAGGTTGCCCAGCAGGTAGCGGAACGTATTGCGCAGACGACGATACAAATCGGACATCTGCTTCAAGATGTTTGGTCCGATGGACAAATCCTGACTGTAATCGGACGCCACCACCCAGAGCCGCAGAATATCGGCACCAGATTGTTTGATAACGTTTTCCGGCTCGACGGAGTTGCCCAAGGATTTGGACATCTTATGACCTTTTTCATCGAGCACCATGCCATGGGTCAGCACGGCTTTGTACGGAGCGTGCCCGCGCGTGCCACAGCTTTCCAGCAAGGATGTGTGGAACCAGCCACGATGTTGATCAGAGCCCTCAAGATAAAGATCAGCCGGGGATTGTAGATCCTCTCGCGCCTCAAGCACGAACGCGTGCGTGCAGCCGGAATCAAACCAGACTTCGACCACATCCTGCACCTGTTCCCAATCGGCGGCCTTGTAATCGTCGCCAAGGAAGCGGGATGGATCAGAGGACAGCCACGCATCCGAGCTTTCTTCTTCGAAAGCGGCGGCGATGCGTTCAATCACCGCAGGGTCACGCAAGACTTCACCGGTTTTTTTGCTAACAAACACGGTGATGGGCACGCCCCACTGCCGCTGACGCGAGACACACCAGTCCGGGCGGCTTTCGACCATGGCGCGAATACGGTTGCGACCACGCGCTGGTACCCATTGGGTGTCGTCGATGGCTTTCAGCGCCTTCTCGCGCAGGTCGTTGGTGTCCATGGAGATGAACCACTGGGGTGTGTTGCGGAAAATCAACGGCGCTTTTGAGCGCCATGAGTGTGGATAGCTATGATCTAGTTTGCCTTCAGCCAACAACCGCCAGCGGTTTTTAAGTGAGTCCACTACGGCTGGATTAACCTTGAAGACATGCTGCCCACGAAAGACGGGGACCGTATCGTAATACACACCATCGCCATTGACGGTGTCCGGAATTTCCAACCCGGCCTCCTGACCCAAGAGGAAATCGTCTTCGCCATGGCCCGGCGCAATATGCACGAAGCCCGTGCCTTGCTCGGTGGTGACGAACGGCGCGGCCAGTAAAGGAACATCGAATTCATAACCGTCTTCATGCAGACAGTGGCGACAAATGGTGCCATCAAAATCACTGCCTTTGACGCGGGTTTGCACTTCGTGGCCGGTGATACCAGCCTTCTCGAGGGTTTGCTCCAGCAGAGCCTCAGCCACAGCAAAGCGATCACCGACATTGGCCATAGCCCCCTTTTCCACAGCAGATACTTCGATGACCGTGTAGTCAATGTCAGCGCCGTAGGCGATGGCGCGGTTGCCCGGCAGCGTCCAGGGTGTTGTCGTCCAGATGACGATGTCGTGACCTTCAAGGGCTTCGACGGACGACTGTTTGATCGGGAAGCGGACCCACACGGTTGTCGATGTATGATCGGCGTATTCAACTTCCGCATCCGCCAATGCGGTTTTTTCAACCACCGACCACAAGACTGGCTTTGAGCCTTTGTAGAGCCCACCGTTCATCACGAATTTACCCAACTCGCGCACGATGGTGGCTTCGGCCAGATTGCTCATGGTGGTATAGGGGTTGTCCCAATCACCGGTGATGCCGAGACGTTTGAATTCTTCTTTCTGAACTTCAACCCACTTGGCGGCAAACTCTCGGCACTCTTGCCGGAATTCAAGCACGGGGACTTCGTCTTTGTTTTTGCCTTTTTTGCGGTAGCCCTCTTCAATTTTCCACTCGATGGGCAAGCCATGACAATCCCAGCCGGGGACATAATTGGCATCAAAGCCCATCATCTGCTGGGCGCGGACGATGACATCTTTGAGAATTTTGTTGAGGGCATGACCGATATGCAGGTGACCGTTGGCGTACGGCGGACCATCGTGTAGGACGAACTTTTCGCGGCCTTTGGAGGCTTCGCGCAACCGCCCGTAAAGGTTCATGTCGGCCCAGCGCTCGAGCAGCTTCGGCTCAAGATTGGGTAAACCGGCTTTCATCGGGAAATCGGTTTTGGGCAGAAACACGGTGGATTTGTAATCGACCGTTTCGCCAGTGTTTTTACCGGTGGTTTCACTGGCGGTTTCTGGGGGTAACTTTGAATCTGTCATGATCGCAGAGTCCAACTAAGTATAATATATTGTTGAGAAGATTAGACGCACAGAATGAGCCGGTCCTGACTTACAAGACCGGGGTAATAATTCGCTCTGCAATCAGCGCAATGAGGTGCGTACATATCATAGTTGGGGATTTAGCAGGGCAACGGCGGTGAAGCAAGGGAGCGGTTATCGCTGGAGAGGCTAGAAACCCCTATTCGCCTAGGGCAACGTAAGGATGGGGGTTTTCTGGAAACGCACGCTGTTTGAGGATCGCCCGCGCTGAAATGCAATCCTGATCCAATTGCGCCTTCAGCGCCTCTAGGCCGTCAAACTTCTGCTCTGGACGTATAAATTCGATCAAACCAACTCTGAGGTTGCGGTGATAAAGGTCTTCATCGAAATCAAAGAGATGGACCTCCAGCAGGACATCAGATTTGTTAAACGTCGGGCGTCGGCCAAAGTTAGCGACCGCATCGTACCAAACCGTTTCACCCCCGCGATCGATGCCAGCACGAACCGCATACACACCTTCGCGGGGATGATGGTGTTCCCCTAAAGGCACATTGGCGGTGGGAAAGCCGAGTTGACGACCGCGTTTATCGCCATGCTGAACGCGGCCCGCGATCTCCCAGTAGCGGCCCAGCAAACGCGCTGCCGCCTGGCACGCCCCTTCCGAAAGAAATTCTCGAATGGCCGTTGAGGACACCTGTGCCTTAGCATCAATGCGAAATTCTTCAACGGCCGTCACCCCAAAACCAGTCAGCTGTCCACGCTGTTTCAGGAAAGCCGCATTGCCGCCGCGCTTGGTGCCAAAGACATAATCGTAACCAATGACGACATGAGAGACGTCCAGCCCCTTGATCAGGAAGGCGTCCACAAACTCATCTGCAGTGTGGCTGGAGAACGCGGCATCGAACCGCTGCATGTATAGAAAATCAACGCCCATAATACGCATCTGACGGCATTTGGCGCGAAACGGGCTGAGGCGGAAAGACGCCTGGTTTGGCTGGAAGAAGGCGCGGGGATGTGGCTCAAAGGTCATAACTGCAGAAGCCACACCCTTCTCGTTGGCAATCGATCGTGCGGTCTTGATCACGGCTTGGTGGCCACGATGAAGACCATCAAAGTTACCAAGTGCCACCACGCCGCCTTTTAAGGCCGCGGGCACGTCACGGATGTATCTGATCAGGCGCATGGCGCGAGTGCGGGTGCTGCGTACTTTAGGCTTAGTCTATCCCTTTTTGGGAACCATCAACGTGGCTTCGCCAGACAATACGGGTTTGTCATTGACGGTGCACACCGTGGAAAACGTAACAAAATTCTTTTCCGGCACCTTGCCTGTGACGGTAACGGTGGCGGTCACCGTGTCGCCGATTTTGACTGGCGCCTTAAACTTCAAAGATTGATTAACATAAATCGAACCTGGACCAGGGAGCTTGGTACCAAAAACAGCCGAGATAAAACCAGCCGTCAGCATGCCGTGGGCAATCCGCTCCTTAAACATTGTGGTCGCCGCATAGTCCGCATCCAGATGCACGGGGTTTGTGTCGCCCGAAATCTCAGCGTATTTCAGAATATCTGCGTCGGTGACTGTTTTGGTAAACGCAGCAGACATGCCATCGTTCAAATCTTCAAAAAAGTATCCGGTGGTCGAGCCGTCCTGGGCCATGCGAGAATGCCTTTCGAAATGCAAATGAGAATTCATAAGGGTTAAGCGGATGATATTCAGCGGCAAACAATCAGGTCGGCAGGACGCGGTCAAGAGAAACGGTGAGCCAAACGATTGGTCCAACGGCGCGTTTAGAAAGAGCATAGTCGCTTTTACGCTCCTGTGCAGCCTGGCAGCATGCACCGCATCTGTCGGCGGATGGCGGCAAGCAAACAAAAACGAGGCTTCTACGCGGGCCGACTATGCCCAATGTAGAAAGCAGGCAGAAGAAACAACGCTGATCCTGCGCCATGAAGAGCGCCCAGGTTTTGGCACGGAATCTGCGGAACGCCCGGGGCCGTTTAATCCACGCGGTGACAACACCATGGCCATCAGTGAGCGATCAGATGCCACTAATTTACAGGACGCCCTGGTTGCCAGTTGCATGAGCCGTAAAGGATACAGCCGCCCTGCGGACTGATCAGAAGCTTTGAACAACTCGCGGCAACTGGGGGATGTTCAACCTGACCTCGCTGAGCTAATACCCATTGCATGCAATGGAGTTCTCAGAATTCCGGGGCATGAGATGGAGGCCGACTCGTTTATGGCGACTTCCGGATACGCTTTAACGCCTGTAGGGGGAGCAAACCATGGCCATACGCCGACAAGATGCCTTGGGATATCAAATCGGCCTGCTGAGCCGACTGTTTGATCGCGTCTTGGAGTCGGAGATGGCCGCTTACAAGGTGCTGCCCGGCCAGTTTCCGGCACTGGTAATGCTGTATCAACAAGATGGCTTAACCCAAGCTGATCTGTGCAAGCGCATTAATGTCGAACAACCCACCATGGCCAACACGCTCAATCGCATGGAGCGGGATGGCCTGATTCGACGTGAAGCGGATGCCTCAGATAAGCGGCGGGCCAGGATTTACCTGACCGACCGCGCTCTAGGGTTTAAGGATGACTTGATGGAAACCGCTCGTCACGTGCCGACACAAGCCCTCGCGGGGCTTTCAGGCGGTGAGCAGGATATGGCCTTTCATCTCATCGGCAAAATGATCGAGAATCTCAAATCCTCTGAAAACCAAGCTTAAATAACGCTTAAGCAGCACAATTCAGTCTGATCGAGGCTGGTAATTGCTGCTCCACAATCCGCGTTTGGTGGCGCGTGCCTCAGCCTCGAAGTCCAGGAACATGCTGGAAACCGCCTTATCCGCGCTTGCCCAGCCCATTTCAACCATAAATTGGTTAAGACTGCGCCCCGCCACAAAACAAATCGCTACGAGCCGGCCTTTATTGTCGTTGGAATTGCCACGGCACTCGACTTGCTGCCCCTGCACCGCCTGGAGCAAGGCCGCCGCAGACGCCAGACCGCAGCGCCAGACTTCATCGCCACCAATTTGACAGTTTTGATCTAAAGGAGGGGCCTTGACGCCATATAGCCTTACAACCGTGCCATCGACGCAGGTTCCAGAATAACGTCGCCCATTGACCGAGATCACACTGCCATTTTCCACACAAACCGGACCAGAAACGTCGGCTTTGGCCTGCTGGATGCCCCCGAGTCCCGCCATGGAGCCAAAGAGGACACCACACACGACCACCATTAGGCCGACAATCCCTCGCCGTAAAAAAGGGTTAAACCCGCTAAAAAAATGATTACGCATCGGATATTCACCTAATCAGTGTTCACAAGCTGGACGTAGATGCTCGATTCACCTGTGAGTCATATGTTTCATCAGCTTATAACACTCCGTCTCCAAGGAACGTTGCAAGCGAATCGTCTTAAAACCATGCAGTCTCATAGGCTCCAAACAACATAATATTTCCTCTTGATTTGGTCTTAAAACTGCAAATTTCGTTCAACGATGTGAAATTAAAGCGATTCGCTTAGCGCATCACGAATAAATGGTTGATTCATATGCGGGCGGTGGTCCATGGATACAGTCGCGCTGATCACGAGGGGATTGTGGTCAGCTTTGTGCGAATCACAACGACCTCTCTACAAAGGGCGAGATTCGGTAAACACTGTTAGGGAAAAGGGGACCGCACACATGCGGAACGCTATCGAAAATTTATTGTCAGCCCGTTACGGGGCTGTTTTGGCCTCCAGCCTCGCGTTGGCACTGGTCTTATCACCAATTACCTTGTCAGACGCCCACGCTCAGGCTCTGGAATCAAATATCCGGGAAGTCCAAACGGCTCAGGCCGAGGGTGTTGCGGCGCAAGAGCGCATCAACACTCTTGATGATGAAACTGCTGATCTCGAATCTGAGTACAAAGCTGTTCTGCAGCAACTGGACACGCTTCGCGTCTACAACAAACAACTCAGCGAGTTGATTGATGCTCAGAACGCAGAAATTATTGTTGTTCAACGTGACATTGACCGCGTGACAACAATTGACCGCGAAGTTGTGCCTTTGATGCTGCGCATGGTTGATGGTTTGGCAGACTTTGTTGAGCTGGATGTCCCCTTCCTTATTGAAGAGCGCCGCAATCGCGTTAAAAACCTGCAAGCCCTTATGCAGCGCGCCGATGCCAGCCCAGCTGAAAAATTCCGCCGGGTGCTTGAAGCCTATCAGATCGAAAATGAATACGGTCGGACCATTGAAGGCGTTCGCGGCACAGTTAATACAACTGATGGTCGTCAGTTGACGGTTGATTTCCTGCGCGTTGGCCGTGTGGCTTTGTTCTACAAAACATTGGACGATGCCGAACTTGCCCGCTGGAACCAGAAAAATCGGACGTGGGAAGCGATCGACACCAGCTTTATTTCCTCAGTGAAAAAAGCTCTGTCTGTTGCCCGCGAGCAGGCTGCGCCTGACCTCCTAATCTTGCCGATCGATGCTCCGGAGAATGCACAATGAACCGCTTCACCAAGACTTTAACAGCCGCCGCGGTTATTGCCGCCGGATTGGCCTCAACGGCTCCTCTCACATTTGCTCAAGAATCCGCCCCCGCGCAGTCATTGCAAGAGCTGCTAGGCCGCGTTCAACAGGGTCGGACGACCGATAACCGGGCCAACGAAAACCGGATTAGTGAGTTCCAACAACAAAAAGCTAACCAACAACGTCTGCTGAACGAAGCCAAGGCGGCTGTGGTTCGCGAAGAAAACCTGAGTGAACAGCTCGAAGCGAGCTTCCAAGAGAACGAAATTCGTTTGGCTGAGCTGGAAGCCGTTCTTGAAGAGCGCCTTGGGGCCTTCGGTGAACTGTTCGGTGTTGTGCGTCAGGTCGCCGGGGATACCCGTGGTCAGCTGCGCCAATCCTTGATCAGCTCGCAATACCCTGGCCGTGAAGACGCCATTGATCAATTGGCACAAAGCACAGAACTGCCCCAAATGGAGCAACTCATAACACTTTGGTCGACATTGACGCAGGAAGCCATCGCACAGGGTGAAGTGGTTCGATTCCAAGCTCCAGTGGTGACCGTCGACGGCAATGAAGAAGTCGACACAGTGGTTCGGATCGGGCCATTTACAGCCCTCTCTGACGGGAAGTTCGTCGATTACTTGCCTGAAACGCAGCGTCTCACAGAACTGGCCCGTCAACCTGGTGCTATGTTTGTCAATGCTGGTGAAGACACCTACAACGCTCAATCGGGTGTTGTGACAGCCGCAGTTGATCCTTCACGTGGGGCACTGCTTGGCCTGTTGGTTCAGACACCATCCTTGCAAGAACGCATCGATCAAGGTGGCCTGGTTGGCTACGTGATCATCACGCTGTTGGTTCTGGGCGTTGCCTTGGCTCTGGTGCGTATTGTCAGCCTGTCCCTTACAGGGGCAAAGGTGAGCGCGCAGAAGAAGAGCACTTCTGCCAACACCAACAATCCGCTGGGCCGCATTATGCAGACCTACGAGCAAAACCGTGGGATGGATGTGGAGAACCTGCAACTCAAACTCGACGATGCCATTCTTAAGGAATTGCCGAGTCTTGAGCGCGGATTGTCCACCATTAAGGTGCTGGCTGCCATCTCACCAATGCTTGGCTTGCTCGGGACTGTGACCGGGATGATTGAGACCTTCCAGGCGATTACCCTGTTTGGTACCGGTGACCCGAAGATGATGGCCGGTGGTATCTCGCAGGCGCTGATCACGACCGTGCTTGGTCTGGTTGCTGCCATCCCGCTGATCCTCTTGCATTCCATCGCATCTGGCCGCTCCAAGGCCGTGATTGAAGTGCTTGAAGAGCAAAGCGCGGGAATCATCGCGAGCCACGCCGAGAGGTCCTAAATGGGCGATTTTGACATCTTTAGTCAGATCCAGCAGTTCCTCGAAAAAGGTGGACCGGTTCTAAACGCCATCATGGTCATCACATTCTTTATGTGGGCCCTGATTATGGAGCGGTTCATCTATTTCGCGGTGTTCCACAAGAAGGTCGTCAAAGACGTTGTTGACCAATGGAATGCGCGATCAGACCATAAGTCTTGGTACGCCCATCAGGTGCGCAACCAGTTGATCTCGACAGTACGGGAAAACGCCACCATGGGGCTTGGCTTCATCGCCACCCTGGTGGCCCTGTGCCCCATGTTTGGGTTGCTGGGAACTGTGACAGGCATGGTCGAAGTCTTCGACGTTATGGCAATCACAGGCTCTTCTAATGCTCGGGCCATGGCTGGCGGCGTTTCTAAAGCAACGATTCCGACAATGTCGGGCATGGTCGCCGCCCTGTCTGGTTTGTATTTCAGCTTCCGCCTTGCCCGTCGGGCACAAACGGAAGTGCTTGAGGTGGCTGACCACCTTGAGCTTGATCACTAAGGGAGGCCTTCGTGGCAAAACGGCATAAGGCAGGCTCAGACGAGGCCGAAGTCGATATGACACCCATGTTGGACATTGTGTTCATCATGTTGATCTTCTTCATCGTTACCGCAACCTTCGTCAATGAACGCGGGTTAGACGTTACCCGTCCCGATTCCGACCAACCTCCGCCAGAACAGCAAAATGTGACGATCTTGATTTCAATTTCAGAGACCGGCACAATTTCCATGGAAGGACGTGACATCGATATTCGTGCCGTGCGCGCCAACGTGGAACGACTCATTGCTGAAAACCCTGACAGTTCAGTGGTTGTTCAGGCGGATCCGCAATCGGAAAGCAACTTATTGGTCGGTGTGATGGACCAGGCGCGCCTTGCCGGCGCGGCTGGGGTTTCCATCGCCGAGCTTCAATAGAGAACGGAGGAAACCTATGGCATCCCGTCTCGCCGCTAAAGAAAAAGATGAAGCCGCCGTCGATATGACGCCGATGTTGGACATTGTGTTCATCATGCTGATCTTCTTCATTGTTACCGCGACCTTCGTTAAACAAGCTGGCCTTGAAATTACGCGCCCAGATGCTGAAACGGCAGAAGATCAACGCCGCGTAAGCATTCTAATCGCCATCGGCCCCGGTGATTCCGTATGGATGGACAACAAAGAAACTGACGTCCTTGCCGTGCGTGCCGGTGTTGAGAAACTTCTGGCCGAAAACCCGCTTGGGTCTGTTGTGATCCAAGCGGACCAAAAATCTAAATCTGGTGTTCTGATGCAAGTCATGGACCAGGTGCGCCAAGCCGGAGCGCCGGCAACAGCGATTTCGACGTCAAAAGAATAAGCCACAAAGTGGTCCGCCAGATCCAAGGATCCATCTCCGGAGACCGTCTTATAAATGACGGTTCTCCAAAGATAGGGAGTAAGCGATGAATTCCAATACTATGCGGATCGGGATGAGCATCCCTCTAGCCGTTATCGTTACCATTGCTCTGTTTTGGTTGATGAATTACCTCATCAATAACGGCATGGACGCCATGACCGAAGAAGTACAGGGCGCTGCAATTGATTTCACCCGTGTGGAACGTGATGAGACCGTTCAAGCCAAAGACCGCGCCATTCCTGAGCGTCCGGACAAGCCGGATACACCACCGCCACCACCACCGATGAACCTGGCGAACACGACCGCCCCAGATTCCGGCGGCGTCGGGATCAATGCGCCAGCCCTAGGTCGCGGCCTTAACCTTGATCGCTCAGGCCTTTCCGCTCCAACAGATGGGGATGCCATTCCCCTGGTCCGTGTTCCACCGCAATATCCGCAACGAGCGGCGTCTCGTGGTATCAACGGCTGGGTGCAGTTGGATTTCACCATTACAGAAAGCGGCGGTGTTGAAGACATTGTGGTTATTGCTGCAGAACCAAGCGGATACTTTGAACGGGCAGCCGAACGCGCCCTATCGCGCTGGAAATATAAGCCAAAAATCGTCGATGGTCGCCCAGCCCGGCGTTATAATAACCAAGTCGTTATTACGTTTGAGCTAGAACAGTAAGCTGCACAAATATGATTCGCGGCAGTATTTGTCGCACAGAGGAGGCTAAAACCAGTGAGCATGAAGACCGTTCTCGGAGGAGTTGTCAGCTTTGCCGTCATGTTTGGCGCAAGCGATGCGGATTATTCTAAGCTGATGTTTACCGGCAGCGTCGCTTACGCCCAGGATGAACCGGCTGAAAAGCCAAACACCATCAAAGTACAGTCGATGAAAAAGCCGACTTTTGATCGTCTCACGGCCGCACAGGAAGCCATTGAGCTTAAAGATTATGCCACCGCTGACATTCAACTTCGAGAAGCCTTGGCTGATGACAAGGCCAACGAATACGAAAAAGCTTCAGTCTGGATGACCTACGCATATCTCTATGCTGAGCAAGAAAATTACCCTGGTGCCATCGACTCGTTCCAGAATGCGATCAACCTCAGCAATCCCAGCGAAGGTATTGGCTTACCGCAAGGCCAAGTGACATCCACCAAGTACAATCTTGGGCAATTGTATATGGTCGTCGAACGCTACCAGGACGCCATTCGAATCCTGGAAGAATGGCGCCGCGAAGCGGAAACCGTTAATGCTGCGGCGCTGGTTTTACTTTCAAATGCCTACTTCCAGACCGAGCAATATCGTCAGGCAATCCCCTTGGTGATTGAAGCCATTGATTTGGAGCCGGAACCCCGCGAACAATGGTACCAACTCTTGCTTGCAGCGTACTTTGAGCTTGAAGACTACGTCAGTGGTGCAGACCTGCTTGAAGTGATGGTTGATTTGTTCCCCACCAAGAAGACTTACTTTCTGCAATTGGCTGCGCTCTATGGTGAATTGGGTAAAGATCAAGAGTCTTTTGCGGTTCTGGTTATGGCCGACAAACAGGGTTTCATAACCGAAGAGTCCGAGCTTGTTCGCCTCGCCCGTATGTACATGTTCCACGAGACCCCAATCAAAGCTGCCGAAGTGATGCAACGTGGATTCTCCGCCGGAACAATTGAACGGAAGCCCGAGAATTTAGAAGTTCTCGCTAACGCTTATTTCAACTCCCGCGAATTCAACAAAGCCATCCCCCCCCTTAAGGAAGCGGCAGACCGGTCTGATGACGGCAAATTGTCTTACCGCCTCGGTCAAGCCTATCTTCAGGATGAGCAATGGGCCGATGCTGAAGCAGCATTGCAGAAGAGCCTCGATAAAAAAGGTCTCGGCGATGATGACGAGGGCATGGTTTGGATGTTGATTGGCATTTCGCAACTGGAACGGGAACGTTTCGAAGCCGCCAAACGTTCGATGCAGCGCTCTGCCCGCTTCAAAAATACGAAGTCCGATTCTGAGAAGTGGATCAAATTCCTCGATCAGAAGATCGCCTCCGCCGCCTCTTAATCGGCACGGCATATCTTCAAGAGATGAAACCGCTGCCAGGCAACTGGCGGCGGTTTTTTTATCTCGCCTTTTCAAAAAGCCAAAGCTCCCTTTTTCTCAAAGAGGCCCCGTTTAAAATCTTTACCCGCATTGGTGAGATGGACAGTTTTCCTCAGGCTGTCTTCTGTTCCCACATAAACAGCCACCAGCCCGCCTCCCTCTAACGAAGTAACATGACGCATCGTAGAGCTTTGCCCCAGCGCCATGCGCGTGGCCAAGGTATGCATGGAAACACCATCATCAGCACATACCTGTAAAAACACAGCGCCCTCAATTGCGTTTAGATTTACATACGCCTCTTGAACGCATCGGAGTGCGGCCAGCGCGTCGGCGTTTTGAGTCATATTGTTTTATGAAGAGGTCGAGACGCCTCACCAAGTGTGATTCCTGTCACACGTGGATCCGTTGGATCATTAGGGGCATCAGCCTGGTGAATAGTGACTGGAATATTCTTACTGGCCGGTGTTCCAGATCTCGCGCCGTGGGCATAGAGCGGAACCAGCACGTTGGTTTCCGGAAAATAAGCCCCGAGACAGCCAGACGGAATATCATAAGGCACGACTTTCATCTGCCGCAACACGCGTATGCGCGAGTCTGTAACCACCGTGCTGAGGTTAACCCAGTCTGTATCTTTCAGGCCGCAGTCAACCATGTCCTCGGGGTTCATAAAGACAACCTTACGGTGCCCCTTGATACCGCGATAGCGGTCATCCGGACCGTAGATCGTAGTGTTGTACTGGTCATGGGAGCGGAAGGTCATGAGCGAAAACACGCGCTCGGACGTCTGCGCTTGCGCGGCCTCGCGTAACGTCTGCTCTGGCAACGCATGAACAACAAAATTGGCCTTGCCATTCTGAGTGTCCCACTGTCGCATCTTGGCTGCATTGCCCAGCCAAAACCCGCCTTCGCGCAGAATTTTCGCATTGTAGCCCTCAAAATCAGCAAACACCTGTTCGATCTTGTCGCGGATCAAAGCATAATCATTGCGAAAATCCTCCCACGTAATTCGAGACTTTGGCAAAACGGCACGCGCCAGCTCGGCGACAATCCATGGCTCGGAGCGAAGCTGTTCTGACGCCGGGCGGTTAAAGCCAGCAGAGGAATGGACCATCGACATCGAATCTTCGACCGTCACAGCCTGACGGCCGGTTTTCTGCTGGTCGATCTCGGTGCGCCCAAGCGCTGGAAGAATCAGCGCCTGTTTGCCATGAATAACATGGCTGCGGTTGAGTTTTGTTGAGACGTGAACTGTGAGGTTTAGATTTTTGAGCGCCTGGTAAGTAACATCTGAATCTGGACAGGCCGCTGCAAAATTCCCCCCCATGGCCAGCAGCACTTTCGCGCGACCGGCCACCATCGCCTCAAGCGCTTCAACCGTATTAACGCCCGGCGCGCGCGGCGGATCAAATTCAAAAACCCGCTGCAAGCTATCCAGAAATTCTTCTGTCGGGAGTTCAGTAATACCCATCGTCCGATCGCCCTGGACATTGGAATGACCGCGCACGGGGCAAGGCCCCGCTCCCTTCCGACCTATATTGCCACGCAACAGCAGGAGATTACTGACCGCTTGTATGGCCTCGACACCATGAATATGCTGAGTAAGACCCATAGCCCAGGTACAAATCACGGCATCAGCAGCCATATAAATCTCTGCAGCCTGCTTGATCTCAACCTGACTAACCCCAGACTGCGCAGCAATGCGATCCCAAGGCTCGGCTTTCACATCCTCGATGAGTGCGTCGATTCCATCCGTGTGGGTTTCAACAAAGGCCCAATCAATCACGGGCATCTCACCGTTAGCCCGCGCGGCCTCGTCCGCAATTACAATCACTTTCATCATGCCCTTAATCAGAGCCAGATCGCCGCCAACTTGAGGCTGTAGATACAAATGCGTGAGGGACGTGCCGCCACCCATCATATCGCGCGGGCTTTTAGGGTTTGCGAACTTCTCAAGTCCACGCTCGCGCAGCGGGTTGATCGTGACGATCTTTGCCCCACGCGCTGCCGCTTTTTGCAGATCTCCCAGCATCCGAGGATGATTGGTGCCTGGATTCTGGCCAAAGATGAATATGGCGTCAGCGTGCTCCATATCTTCGAGCAGCACGGCCCCTTTGCCAATACCAATGGTTTCCTTAAGGGCAACACCAGAGGCCTCATGGCACATATTGGAGCAGTCGGGCAGGTTGTTGGTGCCAAACACGCGGACGAACAACTGCCATAGGAATGCCGCCTCGTTTGAAGTGCGACCTGAAGTGTAAAACAGCGCCTGATTTGGATCGTCAAGCGCCTGAAGTTCTTTGGCAATTAGCGCAAATGCATCGGCCCATGTAACTGGCACATAATGATCCGTCGCTTCGTCATAGCGCATCGGATGCGTAAGGCGACCCTGACGCTCAAGAAAGTAACCATCCTGCACAGCGAGCCAGGACACTGGGTGGTCAGCAAAAAACTCTGGCGTGCACCGACGTGATGTTGCTTCCCAGGACACGGCCTTGACGCCGTTTTCACAGAATTCAAAGGATGATGCGTGGCGGGGATCACCCCAAGCGCAGCCCGGACAATCAAAACCATCCGGCTGGTTCACCTGAGTCAGCGCTCGAAGCTGGGTCAGTGGATTCCCGGACTTGAGTAAAGCGGTGGCACTAGAGGCCAACGCAGCCCATCCCCCCGCAGGCCCTGAGAACGGTTTTGGTTTGAAGGACGGCGCTGTCATAGAGTTTATATCTCCACTAAGAGCGTAAACTTGCAATCCAAACCCGACACTTACTCAGCCGCTATAGGTTGCGCCTCTCGTTGAGTAACAATGCGTTTAACTGCAAAAACAGCTAATAGGGCAATAGCCGCCAGCGCAAGCATCAGGTCAATGGCAGGAATGTAGCTTCCGGCGTAGACCCGAATGGCACCAATAGCTGATATGCCCGCTGCCGCCGAGATGGTATCCGCTGCCACAAAAATTCCCAGCAGACGGCCATAAGTTGGGCCAGTAAATAGTTCGGCTACCATTAACTGAATCATGGTGAACGCCCCAGAGAAACCAATTCCATACACGAGCGCATAAACATAGAGCATATTTATGCCTCCACCTTCGGCGAACCGAAGAATCACTAAGCCCGTAGCAAGATTGAGAATCGCCAGCAACATGATGTTTGATTTGGAGAAATGATCACTCAACCAGCCAAAAATAAATTTACCGATAATTGAGCACCAGAAGAAGATGCTGAAGACTTCGGCCATTTGACCGCCACTCAGCCCCTGCTCTCTAAAGAAGATGGCTTGGTGTTGTAAAACCCCGGAGATGCAAAACCACAGAACACTGGTCGCGATCTGCAGGTACCAAAAAATAGGCATGCGCACTGCTTCACCCAATGATGCGCCGCCAGCGATGCCAAGCCTTTTTGTTTCCGCACTCTCGGACTCGGCTACAGACAACCCATCAGGTGTTGTGCCCATATCTTCAGGACGTGCACGCAACGGCCAAAGCACGGGCAAAAACATAAACACAAAAGCGATGGCTGCGAGGATCATGATGGCCTGACGCCAATCACCCATCTCTAAGGAGCCTTTTATAATGAGAGGTAGAACGGCTCCACCAAAGCTGGAAGCCATCAACAAAACACCAACAGCCCGGCCGCGGTATTTGGTAAACCAGCGACTTGTGGTCATCATTGATGGAATCAGACCACACATTGAAAGACCAAAGGCGAACAAAAGGTAGATGAAGGTAAAGTGCCACAAATTATCCATGAAGATAAAAGCCACCAAGCCAAACACCATGATTAAGGCACCAGCCGCCATGATGGGCCGGGGGGCGTAGCGATCAAGAAGGAAGCCAATGACCAGATTGTAGACTGAGGCAAATAGAAACTTGACAGCTGCGGGACGCGTGACCTGTTCCTCGTTCCAGCCGAATTCATCCATCAATGAAGGGTATAATAAGGGCAGGGTAAAATTGGAAATGCCATTAGAAATGGCGTAGATAGAAAACAAGCCTCCGAGCACAAACCACCCGTAAAAAATTCTCATATCAATTCCCCTACTTCACTAACTGGGCTTTACCCTGCCTCTAATCTAGCAGACCTTACCCCACTCGCACTGGCTCTGGTGCGTTAATTGAGCGTTTAATGAGTAATACACAAACGAATGCTGCGACACAGAGAGCAATCATCAGATTGATCGCAGGGAGGTAACTTTCGGATGCAACCCGCATGCGGCCAAGAACGGCTATACCCACTCCGCCCGCCAGCGTATCGATAAACACATAAACGCCCAAAATTCTGCCATATGTCGGGCCAGCAAACAGCTCAGCGATCATCAGTTGGATCATAGTGAAAGCACCAGAGAACCCAATGCCGTAAATCACTGCATAAGCATAAATGGACATCATACTGTCGCCATCGATCAAACGCAGAACCACCAGGCCCACAGTTAAGTTAGCCGTTGCTAGCAACATAATGTTGACCTTGGCGAACTTATCACTGAGCCAGCCAAACAGCACTTTGCCAATGACCGACGAAAAGAAGAATACACTAAACACCTGTGCGAGCTGAGGACCAGGAAGCCCAAGGTCACTGCCAAGGTAAATCGACTGATGCTGAACCACCCCTGAGATACAAAACCACATCACGGCGGTTGAGAACGCCAGCAGATAAAACATCGGTGTTTTCATCGCATCGACCAGCGTGATGCCAGACACCACGCCTTTCGCCACAGGTATTTCTGTTACTTCTGACGTAGCACTGAGGCTGCCATCGGGGACCGTGTTCTTTTCACTTGGGTCATTGCGCAAAATAAAGACACACGGCAGCACCATCATGACAAAGCCGATTCCGGCCACGGTCAGGAGCGCGATCCGCCAGCCTTGTTCATCAAGTATGGGGCCAATGATCAGGGGAAGCACTGCCCCACCAAAGCTCGAGGCCATGAGCAAAATGCCAACAGCTAGGCCACGATACTTACTAAACCAGCGACTGGTAACCACCATGCTCGGTAAAATACCGTTCAGAGCTAAGGCAACCGAGAACCCAACGTAGATTGCTTTCATCTGATCAAGTGTTGTGATGTAGCGGTACGCGAGTAGAACGCCGACAAAAATAATGGACCCAATGATCATCATCGGGCGAGGTGCAAACCGATCCACCAGATAGCCCACAAATAAGGATAAGATGGCTGTGGCAAAGAACGATAAGGATGCTGGCCCGGTTACCTCTGCTGCATCCCAGCTGAATTCCATGATCAGAGACGGATAAAATAGGGGGAGCGTATTCAACAAAATGCCGTTAGATGCAGCATAAGTGAGGCACAATCCAGCCAACACAAACCAACCGTAGAAAACGCGACTCATGACCGGGGAATCCTTATTTTGTGATAGCGGGCGGCGGGCAGAAACAAACTACGAAAGGGCAGCTGCATGATGCCGGAGATGATCTTCCATAAAGGTCGAGATGAAGTAATAGCCATGATCATAACCTGCGTGACTGCGCAGAGTCAGGGCTAGGCCAACTGAGGAACAGGCGTTTTCTAATAAATGTGGATGAAGCTGTTGCTCCAGAAACTGGTCGTCCATACCTTGATCAACCAACAACGCTGGTCGTTTATGGGCCTCTTCCTTGGAGAGACCTTCGATGAGCGCGGTCGCATCATAGGACCGCCAAGTTTCTTGCTTAGTACCGAGGTATCCGCTGAGCGCTTTTTCGCCCCACGGACAATTGAGCGGAGAACATATGGGCGCGAACGCAGAAATGCTCTTGTAGAGCGTTGGATTCTGAAGACCAATCGTCAAGGCACCATGACCACCCATGGAATGACCGAAAATGCCCTGACGATTCGTATCTGCTGGAAAATGATCCGCGATTAAGCAGCTTAGCTCCTGCGTTATATATGAGTACATACGATAATGAGTTGCAAAGGGCGCTTCAGTCGCATTTACATAAAAGCCTGCCCCCAAACCGAAATCCCATCCGCCGTCTGGATCATCGGGGACGTTATCACCCCTAGGCGACGTGTCAGGCGCGACCAACATAATGCCAAGCTCTGCAGCGACCCGTTGCGCCCCAGCTTTGATCATAAAGGTTTCTTCGGTACAGGTGAGGCCCGCTAGATACGTCAGGACAGGCACCGGACCGAACTTAGCTTGCGGCGGCACAAAGACCGAAAACTTCATACGGCATTGAGTCTCGGCTGACTCATGAGCGTAAAAGCCAACGGTCCCGTCAAAGCAATGATGCTGAGAAAGCGTTTCAATGGTCATAGTAATGCCTAATCGTACAACACAACACTGCGGATCGACTTGCCTTCATGCATCAAATCGAAAGCATCGTTGATTTTATCGAGCGGCATGGTGTGCGTTATGAGATCATCAATATTGATTTTACCATTCATGTACCACTCCACAATTTTGGGCACATCGGTTCGGCCACGGGCTCCGCCAAAAGCAGACCCGCGCCACACTCGTCCGGTCACCAGCTGGAAAGGACGAGTTGAGATTTCCTGGCCGGCACCAGCAACACCAATGATGATGCTTTCCCCCCAACCCTTGTGGCAGCACTCTAGCGCTTGCCGCATGGTCTCAACATTGCCGATACATTCGAAGGAATAATCTGCACCGCCGCCAGTGAGATCCATGATGGCTTCGACGATATTATCAACTTTGGTCGGATTGATAAAATCAGTCATGCCGAATTTTTTAGCCAATGCCACCTTGCTCTCATTGATATCGATGCCGACGATCTTATCGGCCCCCACCATGCGTGCGCCTTGGATAACATTAAGACCAATGCCACCCAAACCGAACACCACCACGTTCGACCCCGGTTCCACCTTGGCATCAAATGCCACTGCCCCGACGCCCGTTGTCACGCCGCAACCGATGTAGCAAATCTTATCAAATGGAGCGTCTTTGCGGACCTTGGCGACAGCAATTTCCGGCATAACCGCGTAATTGGCGAACGTCGAGCAACCCATGTAATGAAAAATAGGCTCACCATTCAGCGAAAACCGGCTAGTACCATCGGGCATCAGTCCCTGCCCTTGTGTCGCCCGGATCGACTGGCAAAGGTTGGTTTTGGGGTTTAGACAAAAATCACATTCGCGGCACTCTGGCGTGTAGAGGGGGATAACATGATCGCCAGGCACCACCGAAGTTACGCCCGCGCCGACTTCAACCACCACGCCCGCGCCTTCATGACCTAGAATGGCTGGAAATATCCCCTCTGGATCATCGCCTGAGAGCGTAAACGCATCCGTATGACAGACGCCTGTGGCCTTAATTTCAACCAGAACTTCACCAGCTTTTGGGCCACCCAACTGTACGGTTTCAACTTGAAGCGGTTTTCCGGCCTCAAAGGCAACAGCAGCTTTAACGTCCATTTTCAGTTCCTATGTAAAAAAATTCTGAACGGCACAGCCTGCCGCTTTGAAGCCCATCATGCCCAGGCTGACCGCAGATTGCCAGCTTTGACAGGTGCGAAAAGACAGAGTGCTTTAAGCCTCTACCAACCTGCGGTCGACCGAGGTACATTGGGATCGCATTTAGAAATAGATACGTATCCGGGGCGAGAATGCCTGAGACCAAAGCGCTACTTAACGCGATGCTAAGCGCGACCAGCGATGCCATTATGGTGACCGATCACAACGGCAAAATCGCGCGTGTCAACCAGGCGTTTGAGCGTTTGACGGGTTACTCCGGGAGTGACTTATCTGGTAAAGATGCCCGTGAGTTGTTCAAAGATTTCAATGACGAAGACTTCTGCAACAGTCTTTGGGCCGCTGGAAGCGCAGATACTCAAAACTATGACTCGGTGCGCTCAAAGCATGCAGACGGCAAAGCGCAGCTGCATAGCTTGAGCATGACGCCGATTTTAAATGCCGACAACATACCCACCCAGTTTCTGGCAGTCATTTTATCTGAAACGTTCCAGTCCGATGTTGAGTCCGGCGGGACACGCCGTGTCGGCTATGACAGCCTGACCAACCTACCGGATCGCAGCCTGCTTTCTGACCGTGTTGATCAAGCCATATTGAATGCGCGGCGGACAGACAAATCCATCGCCTTACTGGTCATGGGCATCGACCGTTTCACCTTCATTAATGACGCGCTGGGTTTTACCACCGGCGACACCATGCTGAAGGAAATGGCGGACAGACTGTTAGAAGTCATTCGACAGAGCGACACGGCCGCACGATTAGACGGTGATAAATTTGCAGTTGTCACCCCCATCTCAGCCATTGATGACAGCGTCATCGTTGCCGAAAAGGTGCTGCACGCGACGGAGAAAATCTTCAAGGTCGCTGGTGAAGATGTGCGCATCACCATGTCCATTGGGATCAGCATCTGGCCTGCCGATGGCGAAGACTTTGATGTACTGCTGAAAGATAGCCTCAGCGCCATGCAACATGCCAAAGGACTGGGCGGAAATCAGTATCAGTTTTTTGCCTCTGACATGAATGCCAAAGCAAAAGCCCGTTTGGATTTGGAAAAGCGTATGCGTGTTGCGCTCGAAAAACAGCATTACGTTCTTTATTATCAACCAAAAGTGGCGCCAGGTACGGACATCGTAAAAGGATGTGAGGCGCTCATACGCTGGCAAGACCCAGAACACGGCATGATCGGCCCTGATAAGTTTATCCCGATCGCTGAAGAAACCGGGCTGATTCAGGAGATTGGTAATTGGGCTTTGCGGCGCGCTTGTTTTCAAAATAAAGACTGGCAAGACAAGGGTTATGACCCAGTACGCATGGCCGTTAACGTATCGCCACATCAATTCAAGTCGCCAGATATCTACGACAGAATTGTCTCAGCGCTCAATGACTCCGGCCTGCATCCACGATGGTTGGAGCTGGAAATCACTGAGAGCATGTTGATGGACAATGTCGATGCATCTATTGCCAAGATGCAACAGTTACGCGACCTCGGGTGTGGCTTGGCCATCGATGACTTTGGGACGGGATACTCCAGTTTGAGCTACCTGGGACGATTCCCAATCACAACCCTTAAAATTGACCGGGCGTTTGTCCATGACGTTCAGGAAAATGAGAATACGGCGGAGATTGCCCGCGCGATTATTGGCCTATCAAAGGGACTAGATCTGGAAGTGGTCGCTGAAGGCGCGGAACTTTTGGAGCATGTAGATTTCTTAAAAGAGCATGGCTGTGACATCATTCAAGGATATTTCTATTCTCGGCCGGTCACGGCTTGTGAATTGGAAGAAATGCTGCGCCAATCAAGCCTCATGCCGAGCTATTAAGAGCTTGCCACTAAGAGATTAAGCACTATGGCCACTCCCAGCTTACCCGAAATAAAAGAAGGTGATGCGACGGGTCAAACTGCAGCGTTATATGGTGATATTCGCGCGGTCATCGGCGTTCCGATGGTTAATCTGCTGTTCCGGCATATGGCGACCGTACCTGGATGCCTGCATTGGGCGTGGTCTACCATTCGCCCCCTCTACATCAATGAAAAAATTCCAAAGGCCGCGACGACCTTAACCAGTCAGGTCTTACCTGGACAGAAAGTAGATCTTAGCGGGCCTCTTAAAGAGGCTGCATTATCCGGCGAGGCTATAAAGGCGATTGACCGCGTGCTTGATGCCTATGGCCGCGCGAACCCTATGAACCTCATTGGGTTGAAAATTATCGATCTCGCGCTCGACCAAAGACCACAAAGCGCCAGCGTTGGCACTACAACGGCACTATCGGGCAGGAACTTAAGAGTGGACCAAAACCTTGAGGCACTGCTGCCCATGGCAGACCTGGAAACAGCACCAGAAAATGTACGCGCGGCGCTCCATGAATTAGCGGTGCAGATTCATGGCTGTGATACCGGCGTTGTCCCATCGCTGTACCGGCACTTCGGGCAGTGGCCTAAGTTTTTGCAAAGCCTGAAATTAAATCTAGCCCCTATCTTTAAAGGCACCGATTTCGCGCATGCAGCCCAAGCCATGAGGATTGCCGGAGAGGAACAGGCAGAGCGCTTCTATTTGACGCTACCGTTACCAGACCTTGCACCGCCGAGTGTTGAAACTGCCACGGTTCTGAAAGGATTGATTGCTCAATTCCCACCAAATATTTGTCGAATGACCGTCTTAGCAACGTTATTGAGACGTGGTCTGTAAAAAAGCTCTGAAAATAAAGCTGCAAAGATTGCGCGGTTAAAACTTGGATTGCCCGAGACAGCGTAAATTTTTTATACGGGTTGCGCTTCAATCAGAGTGTCAATTTTGGGCCGCTCCCCAGAGCGCCAGTTGCCAGAAAGCTGGAATTCAATGACCTCAGCAATATTAGTTGCGTGGTCTCCGACCCGCTCAAGATTTTTAGCAATGAACATAAAATGCGCACCGCATTCGATAGATTCTGGGTCTCCACTCATCTCAGAAAAGATGTCGCGCATTATACGCGCATAAAAATCATCGATTTCCTGGTCACGACTCCACACTGACGCCGCTTTCTCTGCATCGCGATTGGCAAACGCGTCTATAGAGTCTTTAAGGCGTTCACAGGCCAATTGAGACAAGCGCACCAAGTCAGGAGGCGGTAAAATACTCGGGTGTTCTGAAAGAATAAGTGTACGCTTGGCAATATTTTTTGAGTAGTCACCCACACGTTCTAGGCTTCCCGACATTTTGACAGTGCCAAATACGTATCTGAGATCGTCCGCCATTGGCTGCCGCAAAGCCAGAAGGCGAAAGGCGCTGGCTTCAATGTCACGTTCGTATTGGTCAACCCGGGCATCAGCTTCAATCAACTTTGCTGCGGTCTCAGCGTCACGCTTCATAAGCGCGTCAACTGAGAGAGTCAGGTTGGTTTCGCAGAGACCAGCCATCTGAAGAATACTCGTTTCCAAAGAGGAAAGTTCTTCGTCAAAAGATTTAACTGTATGTGCTGTCGCCATCATCGCAATCGTCCAAACGTGTTGTCATGTTATAATATTAGCAGGTTCAGAAAATTTCTCTATTTCTGGTCTACAATTCTTCGTGAAGAATTTATGACTTACGAATACAACTACGCCTTTAATCAAGCACTGGCAATGTCTAAGCCATGCTGAATCACAGGTAAACTGCGGAGTCGCTTGCCCGTGGCCTGATAGATCGCATCTGTAAGCGCTGGCGCAACTGATGGCAACGCAGGCTCGCCCAGTCCTCCAGGCGAGGCCGTATCCCATTCAACAACACGCACACGCACTTCAGGAGCTTCGCCCAAACGTAACAATCGAACAGTATCGAAATTGCCATCTTTGGTTCCGCCGTTCTCAATGATGACCTTACCGAACAACGCAGCAGATAAACCGTCCAGCGCCTGACTCTCAACTTGTGCGACCACGCCATCAAGATTTACCACAACGCCGGGATCAATAACGCAGTCAATGCGTTCCACTTTGAACCCATGACTGACACCAGAGGACTTGCCAGACGAAATATGAATTACATGTGCACATAGCGAACCGTGCGACACATTAAGCGCGATACCTTTGCTCTGCCCAGGCGGTAAAGGATCACTATAACCACTGAATTCTTCAAGAGTATCTAGCAACGCCAACATGCGCGGATCATCCGCTAACCAGCGCCGACGGTATTCTAACCCGTTTAGACCTGCACGTTCAGCCAACTCATTGATCATCGCCTCCATGAAGAACACGTTTTGACTGTGCCCTACGGAGCGCCAGTACCCGACTGGAACACCATTATCGATCATGGCGTATCGATAACGTTGGTGATCAAAGGGATAAGGAGTATCAAGAAATCCAGAGAATGCGCCTGGGTCTTTCCCATCTTTGATGAACGCGGGGAAACGGCGCATGTTAATAGACGCGCTGGCACCAATGACATCTAGTCCGACTGGCAAACCGTCACTACTGAGGGCAAAGCGCATATGGACTTGGGCTGCGGGGCGGTAAAAATCGCGGCGGACATCTTCTTCCCGCGACCAGAGCACCTTAACGGGCCGCCCACCCGCACTTTGGGAGAGACGCACAGCTTGAACGGCGACATCGGATTCTCCACGCCGACCAAACCCCCCACCTAGAAATGTGCGATGAACATGTATTGTCTCTTTATCGACGGCAAGCAATGCGGAGACATCATCAACGATGATCGAGTGTCCCTGACCGGGCAGCCATATATCTACTGCGTCTTCTCGCACCCACGCCGTTGCGTTCATCGGTTCCATGCAGACGTGGGCCAAGTAAGGAGCTTCAAATGTTTGCTCATAAACGGAGTCAGCGTAATTCATCGCCGCTGTGATATCACCGTCTTCTCGAATCACTGGCGCATCCGTCAGGGTTAATCCGGCCTTAAGGTCTAACTCCAAATTAGCCATACTATACGCCGCACGCGGACCGAGATCCCATTCTGGCGTTAGTGCATCCAAGCCTTTTTGCGCTGGCCAGTAGCCCTCCGCCAAGACAGCAACTGCATTATCCAGTTCGACAACCTGCTCAACGCCAGCAACGGCAAGTGCTGGTGCTGGGTCAACAGATATAAGCCGCCCTTCGTAAGACGGACAATGGCGCACAGCAGCGGTTAACAGTCCCGGGATATGAACGTCAGTTCCAAACCCTGCCGAACCATCCACTTTGGCCGGCGCGTCCAAACGCTTTTGCGAACGCCCGACAATTGACCATTGCGATTTTGGCTTAAGCAAAACATCATGGGGTGGCACAAGCTTGGCAGCAGCTTCTGCAAGAGATCCAAAGGTCAGGCGCTGATCTGAGCTTTGATGAAATACCTGCCCCAATTCTGCGCGGGTCTCTGAGATTGGCACGCCCCATTCGCGTGCAGCTGCAGCCCGAAGCATTTCGCGCGCCGCAGCGCCAATCTCGCGACTGTGATTGAAAGCCCCACGGATAGAGGTCGATCCGCCTGTACTCTCAAGGGGCATGCTATACCCCCGATTGTAATAAGCTGGACCGTTTGGTGCAAACTGCACACGAACATCTTGCCAGCTCGCTTCCAGTTCTTCAGCCACAAGCATCGCTACAGCGGTCATAATGCCCTGCCCCATCTCTGCAAGATGAAGATTTACTGTAACGGTGTTATCGGGGGCAATTTGCAACCAATACTCAAAAGCCTGCTCTGGGTGGCCAGGCCATTGGGAGAGATCAAAAGGCTGCTGCGCCTGTGCACGCGACAAACCAATTAGGAGCCCGCCTCCCACAAAAGACAAAGCTTTGAGGGTCGTGCGACGGGTTGCACCTAGCGCCGAGACTGTCCGCACAGACGGGAACGATTCAGATGAAGGATTCATAGTCTGTGCTCCTGTGAAATCACGACGATTGAGAGTCCAGAGCACCTACTCTAGCTATGAAACTCTCTATGGCAGCGCGTGAGTCTGGCTCGTCCAGCGTCGGCACATGGCCACGATTTTTGATGACTTCAAGGCTTAGGTTTGGCAACCGATTCAGCATTTTCTGCGCTGTCGCCTGAGATAATAAATCTGATAGTTCGCCGCGCAATAGCAGCGTTGGTGTTTCCTTCAATCCGTCAAAGAGACTCCACAAGTCTAAGGTGGCCGCACTATCGGCGGCAAACCCCTCCGACAGACGTGGATCATAATCCTGCACAATCAGTCCATCATGGTTTTTACGGCAGGTTTTTTGTGCATAGCGAACCCAATCCGCATCAGAGAAATCAGGGTAGACAACATCATTTACAGCCTTCAGCTTGCTGGCCGCCTCTTCCCATGTCGACCAGAGGTCTGCCTTGCCAAGATATCCGCCAATACGCGCAAGACCCCTGGGATCAATCACAGGCCCAATGTCATTAAGAATAAGTCCCGCGACCAGTGACGGATTTGCCTGCACCATTGCGGTTCCAACGATCCCGCCCAAAGAGGTGCCGATCAGAAGAACGTGGTCAATTTTTTCTTGAGCTAATAAGGTTAGCATATCAACAACATAGAAGGAGGCTTGATAGTGTGTGGGATCGGGGTCCCACTGAGATTGGCCACGACCACGAAAATCGGCACAGTAAACGCGGCGGTGAGCACTTAGATGCTCCGCAATACCGGTAAAATCGCGCGCATTGCGTGACAAACCAGGCATGCATAAGACCGGGAGTTCATGACTGGGGCCGCTATACTCCACATAGTGAAGACAAAGGCCATCTTGAGACGTGAAGGTCTTGTGGACGCCGCTGCCGTAATCCTGCTTATCGGGAGGTCTCATGATCATCCTTACGCCACATGCGTCATGTGGTTGTAAACAAACGCGCCACCCCGGTAAAGAAATTGCCATCCAACAGCCAAGCCTTCACAACACGCTCACGCCGTAATACGGGATATTTTTATGGAGCAGACTGAAGCCCCAATTGTTAGTCGACCTTATCTCAAAACAGAAACACGAGCTCGTCTGTTTGTGATCATGACTGCTGGCATGACAACTATGGCAGGCAGGGTAATACTGATTTACGTCACCTGCTTGACGGGAATTACTCCCAATACATTGGCCTAAGTTCTAACAACTAAGCTCATCAGCGCTCTGGCGGCAATGATGAGAGCACTGATGACGATTACCGAGGGCGAGAACAAAGCAGCAGCCAAAATAGATGAGCATTTGCACTTAATAATTGAATTTCATCAGAGGACGCTGCTTTGCCTCTCGCGGGTTTATCCCAGGTGGTACTTTCAAATATCCGAAATCATAGATTGATTGTAAGTCAAAACTGATTTATTTTCAGGATCAATTGGTATTAGGTTACTCAATAACCACATGACGTGAGTTGGAACACCCACAGAATGATTCGCCTGCAAACATCAGATGCACTAGCTGATCTTGAATTAATTCGAGATAGAAACTCGTTTCACGATGTCCTTAATCGTAGTTGTGATGCTTTAGGCTATAAGTCTTTTGTCTATTTCTCAATGAATACAGAGGCCGTGTTAAACGCCAAGCTAAAAGATACTTTTGCTGACATGATACACGTCACGAATATCGATTCCTCATGGACAGAACATTACATAAAAGAAAATTATGCCACTAGTGACCCCGTGGTGACAGATGCCTTTAAAGCACGACTGCCAATCGTTTGGGACGAGGGGTACCGCATCAGTACGCTCACATCTGATGAAGCGCAGATGATGGCCGATGCCCATGACTTTGGAATAGAACGTGGATTAGCTGTTCCAATACACGGGCCAGCAGGCGAACTAGGAATGCTGTGCCTTTATTCTGATATTAAAGGGAGCAAATTTACAGCACATGTGACGGAAACTAAGCATGATCTGCACTTGCTCGCGAATTATGCTCATTCGGTAGCGCAATCTAAATTGCGGACACTTGATACTCCAAAACCAATCGCTTTAACTGACAGAGAAATCGAAATTCTTCGCTGGACAACAGATGGTAAAACAGCCTGGGAAATTGGGTCCATTCTCTCCATTTCCGAGCGAACGGTAAATTTTCATCTTCAAAATGCAATGGTTAAATTCGGTGTTCACAACAAGACCCACGCCGCCGCTAAGGCAATGAGTTACGGAATGCTATCCGTTTAAGTGACGTGAATTTTTCCGTTCGCGCTAGACTTAATCTTAAAGTTAGTCAGATATAGCCGCTAGTGACGTAACCGTGCAGTTATCCGGGCCCTCATATCTTCCTTAGGTCTCAGAGAAATAAAGTTTCCAATATCTGGATTTAGATCAGATGTTATTTCAACATCAAAGGTTCGATAAATCAGTGGAAGAATGTACTGCATTTCCAAATTAGCCAGCCCCGCTCCAAGGCACACCCGGGGGCCCGCGCCATAGGGCAAATAGGCAAACTTTGATCGCGTAGCAATTTTCTCAGGCAAAAAGCGGTCAGGATCAAAGCGCTCTGGGTCTTCCCACTCACTGGGCAGTTTGTGCAAAACATATTGGCAAATTAGCACTGTTGTTCCGGCTTTTATCGACTCTCCACCAATAATGTCATCCTCAATTGCCGTTCGAGAGAACCACCAAACTGTAGGGCGTAATCGGGCAACTTCCTGAATTACCCGTTTCGTGTAGTCCATCTCTTTTAAGTCTGAATTAGACGGCAGTCGCCCTTGTAATACATTGTCGACCTCGCTTCGAACACGCTCAAGTATGTGTGGGTTCTCGTACATAAAATAGATCGCCCAAACTAACAGGCTCGCCGTGGTTTCAAACCCGGCGACCATGAGCGTCACTATTTCATCGCGCAAATGATCATAAGTCATGACCTCATCGCCATCACAGGCGACCAGTAATATACTCAGCAAATCATCCGCAACTTCATTTTTATCGACTATACGCCGACGATCAATCATTCCGGCAACAACCTCGTGAACCTCAGCAATTGCAGAATTATATGCTCGGTTCTCACGAGTCGGGAGCATTGAAGCTAGAGTGGTAATGTCCCAAACACGTTTTGCGGTAACTTCATTAATCAGTTGCATAGCGCGATATAAACGCAATCTATCGTCTGCAAGAGAAGAACCAAAGAAAACTTGCATGAGTACATCGATTGTCAAAGTTGACATATCTTCGGAAAGATTGAACTCTTGCCTATTATTGGATTTCTCCTCCCACGCTTGCAAATGATCGCCAATTACACGGATAATATGATCCCCAAGGAGTTGCAGGTTTTTCCTCTTAAACGAAGGCTGTATAAGTTTTCTCTGGCGCTCCCACTGCTCATTCTCAGCAATAAAAATACCATTGCCAAACAAAGGCTTCATGCGATCCACAAGCGGAGACTTACGATAATTGCGATGATTGGTTTGCAGTACGTGTTCTACGTGCTGCGGGTGATTGAGCAAGTATGCTGTCGTCATGAAAATCCTAAGTGGCACTAAATCGCCATACTGCTGTGAACATTTCTCAAAAAAGCGCGCCGTATCGGTGCGCAACAGGGGCAGCACCCCAAGAATTGGATGACCCTTGGGGCCGTCTAACTTCGACCGTTTAAACATCCTCTAAATTTACGCCTCACTCACCTCTAAGCCAAATCGTCTCATCAAACATACTAACGACGCGTGGTCAGCTCAGACTAGGCTGCCAGCTTATGAGTGTCTAAAGCGTGAGATGTGAAATCCGACATCAACTTCTGACCTGTCAACTCTAATCGTTTCATATTCAACTGACTGACATCAGCATATCCAGAAACAGCTTTCGTGACACCAATCTGCAACGGCTCGCCAAATCGCGTTGTTAAAAGCCCGGCTCTTTTGAGAATGCGTTCGAACCGAATATCCGATACAGCAACAATGCGCTCTATGTTACGCCGTGAAGCAAATTTAAAGAGCTCCTCAAGAAGGGTATTCGTAACTGTGCGAATGGTTCCGAGAGAATCATTTCCTGCGACCCGCTTTGATACGGCAAATCGGCTTATCTCCCAGGTGTTCTCAGCTTCCGGGGCAGGCGCGCCATGCAGCAGTTCGGGAAAGACATTTTTGAGCATGTAAGGCCCCGTTGTAGGGAGCAACCGCCACGAGCCCATGACTTCGCCCTCTTCTTCACAGACGATATACACGGGATCGAGATCATCAAAGTCATCGCGCTCTTTGCCTGCGATGCAACCAACATCCCAGTTCAAGCGTTCTTTGAACACCTCGTGACGCAGGCGAAACATGCCTTCTAACGCCGTAGTTGATGTGGACCGTTGATCTGGCATTTCTATTATTGAAGCCTGCATTTGATGTGACCTTGCCCGTATCAGAAGTAGTGGGTTGTATCGGATCACAACTAGGGCAGCAGATAACCTGTCAGTTCTGACAGGTAGCAACCATTAAAGGGTCGTGCAGACTTGCATCTCAACTAACGGGTGTGAAGCAGCAACCAATCCAGAGGCTAAGTGTGGTTTTGCGCCGTTAGGTTAAGTCGGAATTGTGCCGCTTAAGAGTGCAATCCGAAGAGTTCCGAATCGGAACTCAGAGGTTCAAAGACTGTAACTTGCGAGGCCGCTCTATGACGCACGTCCCCTTACACTGGCCACCAGACCGCCCAGAATTTGGCACTCCGGTGACTGAAGATCACTCGAAGTTTGAAAAACCAATGGGTATCGCGGTTGACAACCAAGCGACCTGTCGCCACTCAGCCTTGAGCGATCTCATCTCCCTCTCCATTGCCCTAAACTATTTCGGTGAGGCTGAGGACATCGCAAATGGTCAAACCCTTTATAGGCGGATGCGAAAGCCAATTTCTGCAGAACGTGCATCGACCCAGCCCTGGCGAACAGCAGTGAATTCTGCCTTGGCAGAGTAATATTGCGACGGTGACTGCAGCACGCCATCGCTCTGACCGCCCCTAGTGCAGTTTAAGGCACAACGCCGCTACCAGTCCGTCCCTTCTCCGCAGTCATTGAGATGATTTCTAAAACATGCCACATCTTAAGCAACCATACAGAGCCGCTCATTTTGAAGGCCAAGCGTTTGCCCCGCAGCCTCGCCACAGGCCGCCAACAGATATGATTAGAGAATCTCTCAATAGCAGATACGATATCGCACTGTCCGAATTAGAAGCACGGACATGCCACTCATGGAAAATGCGTCTTGATTGTTCAAAGGTGATGACCGACGTCGTCACGATCAGTGGTGGCGCATCCCCGCAACCGATTATGCGGTCTGCAGAGGGGTGCAGAATTACGGACATCGACAACAATCAATACATTGATCTTTGCATGGGATTTGGGACTAACCTGCTGGGGCATAAACCGCATATCATACAGCAGGCGCTCATAGATCAAATTGCCAAAGGCTGGAATTTTGGATTCAGCAACGAAGGTCAGTTGGCCTTAGCAGAACTGATCTGCTCAGCTGGTGCCAGCAATGACCGCGCTTTGCTGTGCGGATCTGGCGCAGAAGCCACAGCGACAGCAATGCGTGCGGCCCGTGCGTATACAGGTAAAGATGTGATTGGCGTGTTTACTGGTGCCTACCATGGTGGCCATGACCAAAGCCTCATCACTGCGGATAGTGAACACGCCAGCCAGAAAGTACATATAGGTCTTGGCATTCCCTTGGCGTTAGACGAGGTAATAGAGCCCCTCGTTTATGGCAGTTCTTCGGCCTTCCAACGTATTCGCGATTTGCGTCATAAGCTTTCAGCAATCATTGTTGAACCTGTGCAAAGCAGTGAACCAAAGAGCCACGACGGGACATGGCTCCGCGATCTTCAAAACGTGTGCCATGAATGTGGCGTCTTGGTTATTCTCGACGAAGTGACAACCGGATTTCGCGTGGCGTTTGGTGGCGCACAGGAGCGTTTTGGCCTATCTCCAGATCTCGTAACTTATGGCAAGGTAATGGCCGGTGGGCTGCCCATGGGATCTGTTGCAGGACGTGCAGATATCATGAAGGTATTTGCACCGAAGGATGAATCACCGGCGGTATTTTCAGGGAGTGCGTTTGGCGGGAATGTCATGAGCGTCTCAGCGGCTTTAGCCACCCTATCATTTCTCCGCGAGCACAAGGATACTCTTTACAATGATCTTGATAGCGCAACAGACAGATTAACAAAAAGCGTTAATGCCCGGTGGTCTGCGGCAAATGCGCCTATCATACTGGAGCAATGCAGCTCCATTTTTAAGCTCGTCTTCAAGACCCCAAAAACATTTGCCTCAAAACATGACTTAGAAGATGCCCGACGGGCAGAAGACATTTTTTTTGTTCACTTATTGGACCACGGCATCACACTGCACACAAGCCGAACTGGCTACTTATCGACAGCCCACACACACGAGGATGTTGATTTTATTATAGAAGCAATGTGGGGGGCATTTAATGAAAGTGCTGCTGATGGCTGCTTTGCCAATTTACAAACATCTTAATAAAATTCTGTCTTAATTGATAAAATCTAGCGTACCAGCTGCGCAGTCGAGATTGCTTCTGCCAGTGCGTTGCATCGTTCACGCACAGCATTAAGAGTGGTGCCGTTGTTGGTTGCTGTTAACTGAAGCGCCTCATCATTTATACAAGATCCGTTGTAAATATCTTGCACTGGCCTAATAACCTCCGGTGGGCAGCCCACAACACCCACCTCACGCTGCTCAGTGTGAGTAGGGAGCTCCTGCACAAAGATCGGTGTTTCCCCCACTT
Organism: Rhodospirillaceae bacterium; assembly: GCA_040221475.1. Taxonomy (GTDB): domain Bacteria; phylum Pseudomonadota; class Alphaproteobacteria; order Rhodospirillales; family Rhodospirillaceae; genus WLXB01. The sequence goes on from JAVKEJ010000032.1 coordinate 262,037, forward strand.
TGACAGCCGTCACAAGACCATTCGGTTTAATAACGGATCCGGCTTCATCCAGGAGTGCAATCGTAACACAGGATGCGTGAGCAGTTGGTGAGAGTATGCTCAACATAAAAATAACGGAAAAAGTGTTTAGAATGCGCATATTATTAGGAACTCCGCGAAATTAGCACAGCCCCAGGTCGGCATGTCATGCCAAAGTCGCAGGCTGAAGTTCTATGGTGCGGGTGAAGGGAATCGAACCCCCACTCCCGTAAAGGAACCAGATTTTGAGTCTGGCGCGTCTACCAGTTCCGCCACACCCGCACGTAAGAAGACGTCCTTATAGCGGCGCACTTGCGCCCTCGCAAGCGGCCTGAGCGTTTATGCTGTTTTCGCACTGTATCGACGCCGTTGCTGCCCCCCCCATGACCTGCTAAACCGCAGGATATGGAGCTTTTGCGTGATTCGTAGACTTTATGATTGGACCCTGAGGTTAGCAGGGCGCCGCGATGCCATGGCGTTGTTGGCCATCATTGCGTTTCTAGAAAGCTCAATCTTCCCTATACCGCCGGACGTGATGATTCTCCCGATGGTGTTGGCAGCCCCACAAAACGCGTGGAAAATAGCAACTATAGCGACTGTCGCCAGCGTGTTAGGCGGTATTGCTGGATACGCCATCGGCCTTTTCATGTTCGACACATTTGGGCTACCCCTTCTTGAAATTTATGGCTACGCGGACAAATTCAGCGAATTTCAGGCGATGTACTCTGACTGGGGCGCATGGATCGTTTTCGGCGCCGGACTGACACCTTTTCCTTTTAAAGTCATCACAATCGCCAGCGGCGCAGCAGCCTTAGATCCATTGGTATTTATCGTTGCTGCCCTGCTCTCACGCGGTCTACGTTTTTATCTTGAAGCCGCCCTATTGTGGAAATTTGGTCCGCCTATCAGAACCTTTGTAGAAAAACGTCTTGGCTTGGTTGTAACTGTTGCATTTGTTTTACTGGTTAGCGGATTTGCTGCCATTCGGTTTATCGGATAGACGCCCTATGACCTCCCGTCCCCTGACCAGCACCCATGTGATGGGTCTTATAGCGACAGCGGCGTTGATGGCATTGACGACCGCCTGGGTGGCTCAATATGGGTTTGGCCTGTTTCCCTGTGAGTTATGCCTGTATCAGCGGTTGCCTTACATCGGGATCGTCGCCCTGGCCGGACTGTCTGCTCTGCCGGTTGTTGATCCTGAAGCCCGCCGCCTCGCCGCACATATTGCAGCCCTTCTGTTCGCAACGACGGCAGGGGTTGCCGTCTTCCATGTCGGCGTTGAACAAGAATGGTGGGCCGCCGCCTGCGCGCCCACAGATGCCGCTGCATTTTCCTTTGAAGACATTCGCTCAGCCTTGCAAAAACCGGGGCAACCCGCCTGCAATGACATACCCTTCACGCTTTTCGGTATTTCCTTCGCTGGTTACAATGTCGTTGCAGGACTGTTTTTGGCAGGGCTAGCTCTTAAAGCCGCCCGCACAGATAATTATTGGAAAAGCGAAAGCTAAAGATATGCTGGACACAAAATCACCCAAGCAGACAGCACAAAACCGGCTTCCAGGCGATCCAGATCGTGCTGAGCTAATCGCACAAATGGTGCGGGTCAACCAAGCAGGCGAGTACGGCGCGAAGCGTATCTATGAAGGCCAATTGGCTATTCTTGAAGGCACAGATGCAGAGCCTATCGTGCAGCACATGTTGGACCAAGAATTGCCACACCTGGAGAGATTTAACAAAGAACTCACCGCGCGCGGCATAAGACCCACGGCCTTGCAGCCATTGTGGCATTTCGCCGGTTTCGCGTTGGGGGCGGGCACCGCGTTACTAGGACGTGAAGCCGCAATGGCCTGCACCGTTGCAGTAGAAGAGGTTATTGATGAGCATTATGCAGAACAAGCCAACGAGCTAGGTGATGACGACGCTGACCTGAGAAGCGTGATTGAAGAATTTCGTGCTGATGAACAGCATCATCGTGACATCGGTCTCGCTGAAGGTGCTGAACAAGCACCAGCATACCTTGTTCTGACTGAGGCGGTTAAAGCAGGGTCAAGATTCGCTATCTGGCTCTCAAAACGGCTCTGAAAAGGGCGCGTTTAGAACAACGACTACATCTTTTGACCGCAACTCTACCAGGGATCAAGTTCGGAATCCCAATACAGAAAATCCCGCCAACTTTCATGTAAATAATTCGGAGGAAAAGCCCGGCCGGTTTCCTGCAACCGGTGCGCAGAGGGCTTTACAGGAACACAACGCAGCACCATACCTGCTTCGCTTGGCGTCTGGTTCGCCTTTCTTAAGTTACAAGCGGAACATGCGGCAGTAACGTTCTGCCAAGTTGTGCGCCCGCCCCTGGATCTTGGAACCACATGATCAAATGTGAGGTCATTTGCCGAATGTGAGGCACCGCAATACTGACACATAAATTGGTCACGCAGAAAAACATTAAAACGTGTGAAAGCGGGAGAGCGATCCGTTGGCGCATAGTTCTTCAGAGAGATAACGCTTGGCAGTTTTAGTTCGAAACTGGGCGAGTGAATCACAGTATCATACTCAGACACCACATTCACACGCTCCAGAAATACAGCTTTAACAGACTCCTGCCAGGACCACAGGGACAAAGGAAAATAACTGAGCGGCCGAAAATCAGCGTTCAGAACGAGAGCCGGGCTATTTTGAGCGGCACTTATCACGACAGCAATTTACTCCCCTGCTCAGAAAAGACTGCTTGAAAAATTTAACCTTTTTTAGGAACGAAGGCAAAATCCAGTCTAAGACTACATTTGTGCTCATAAATGAGCATCACAGTCTTATGACAGTTTTGCACCACCTGAAGCTGCGAATCAGGGCGTTTCTCTAGGTCGGCAGTGCCATCCCAGACAGCGGGTGACTGGTCTGAACCAACTTTCGCAAACGCTCATCCAGCACATGAGTATAAATCTGGGTTGTCGAGATATCTGCGTGCCCTAACATCTGTTGGAGGCTTCTGAGATCAGCTCCATGCGCCAACAAGTGTGATGCAAAAGAATGGCGCAGTACGTGCGGTGAAACACGTGAAGGAGAGATACCCGCAACAACCGCAAGGTCTTTCAGTGCTTTGGAGACAGCTCCACGATTCATATGGCCCCGGTTCGTTTGCGCAGGAAACAACCACGGCGACGACTTCTGCGAGACCGGCATGAAGCTCTCCCGCACCTCCAGGTAAGCCGACACGGCGGCCCGCGCCGGGGAGCCAATCGGAACCATCCGTTCTTTGTTGCCCTTACCGCGCACGATCAAAACGGGGCGGTCACGTGCGACGGCAGCCAGCGGTAAAGACACCAATTCAGTGATGCGAAGACCCGTCGCATACAATAACTCAAGAACCGCTGTCAGCCGCAGCGCACGTGGTGTCGATTTTTCGCGGCACGCCTGTAGCAGCACATCGACTTCTTCCTCACCAAGGTATTTTGGCAAACGTGCCCCTTGCTTTGGGCTATCCAGAATTGAAGTTGGATCGTCAGGGCGCACGCCTTCGGCAAACAGGAATTGATAGAACTGCCGCAAACAGGAAAGCTTTCGTGCTGCAGTACTCGGTTTCAAGCCCTGCGACATAAGACGACTCAAAAAAACCCGCAATTGCTCTGATGAGGCTTGTGAAACATCAGCACCGAGGTCCTCGGCTAAGTTTTCTAAGTCCCGAGCATACGCATCTAAAGTATTAGGAGAGGCTCCCCGCTCGGCCGACATCATATCCAAAAAAGAGTCGACATGACGGTTCACAGTTTGATCGCCCGTTATTGGAACAACCCAGAAATGATCACAGACCCCGCGCCAAAGAGGCTTCAACAGCAACTCGACGCGCTTCTTTTTCCAGGCCGATGGTCATTAAAGACGATACCACATGCGATAGCACCACTGGAGAAACACCTTCCGGACCTTCCTCACTCAAGGCAAGCACCGCGAACAAAACAGTCTCACCTATGCGCCCATTCTGTGCCGCCAACGACAAACCATTCCAAATTTGTGGCCTTGGTAACTCTATCGACGAATGCGTGCGCTGATCCATCAGGTCAAGCCAGTCCTCACTTGCAACGGGTTCGCCCAGAGCCATAAGCGTGCTGAGAACAAGTGCTTTATCTGCGGCACGCAAACCGGGTGGACGCGAATCTTCCCATCGCTTGAGACGCAACGGAGTAAATCGGTTTGTTAGTGTGGGTTGCAATTGGCGCTCCGTAGGCCACATTGCCGCAGCAACTTCTGATGCCTCTATGCTTGTACGAGCGTAAAGTTGCGATAGCTCTAGCCACGCCTCACCTGCTTCCATTTCACTCACTGCCAACAATGCGCGTGCGGCATTGCCAGCGAACCAAACCAAATCACCACTCGGCTCAATCGTTTTGAGCAAGGGCGCATATACTGCACCCATAACACTAACGTTCGGTCCATTCTGCCCCCGATCATTACGCGCAAAATCAATGGCTCTGGAAATGACCTCAGCGCGCGCAGTAAGGATGGTCTGAGATTCAGCCAATTGAAACAACTTGGCGCGATCAACAGGGGTGCTGACAGGAATAGATCTTAGATTTAGATCTTCTTCAGCAGACGACACATCCTCATCGCTGGCTGTTGCTGAACTTACAGGTTGCTCGTTATCTGTATCTTCTTCAACTTCAGACCGGTAAAGCGTGCGCAAAACTTCTGGGTCTAAAGCCCCCAAACCAACGGCACGTTCAGCCGCATCAAGCCGCCGGTCACGCGCTTCGCGTATGCGCTCTGCCAAACCCTCTGCGTCCAATCCATCATCAGCCACATAAAGAAGTTCAGCGGTCGCAAGTACTTTGAGAAGCGTGGGGTCTCCATTCGTGACCAACTGTGGCGGAAACGGGCGACCGGCGCTGCGCAACATAGCCAACTGCAGAGGGGTTAGCCGATCTAATCCAGCAGGCGTAATGGGGCGATTCCCGGCCATTAGTTCCGACACCCAGAAGAATGCAGGGTCATCAACACCTGTCTCCCGCAACAAATCTATTGTGAGATAAGCGCTCGAGACGTTGCCATCTCGCAACTGACAGAAAGCAAACGTTTTTTGCCAGTAGGCATCGGTCGATGTCCGAAGATTGGCTTGGGCTGCAGCACAGGCGTCGTCAACACGCCCCTCAACCAACGCAAGGTCCGTTGATAGGATCCGCATGTGATTGCTAATAGAATCTTGTGGGATGACCTCAAGCAGAGCCTGAACGGAAGACCAATCTCCCATCGCGGCAAGCCGGGCAAGCCTGAGTTCAAGAAGAACGAGGCCAGCGTTTGTTTCCTGCGGCTCTGTCAGTGCGGACGTGTCCTCTGATACATTTTCATCCGCATTGAACCCTATAGCGCTTGGAACAATAGCTGTCATATCAACGAAAACATCCTGAGTTCTGGTTTCTTCTGGAGGACGCGCGACAGACAGCAGAAGACGTTGCACCAGTTCCCGAGTCACAACCGACGGCGTTTGATTAGGAAGTTTAGGTAGGAGTAGATCAACCAGCTCTTTTGACGTCCCTTCCCATAAATTCAGAGGAAATCCATCGGAAAATTCATCCAGCACCCCAATAGAGTCTGCGCTCACAGCCTCTAGCTGTCGAACGGCAATCTCTCCACCCGACACAGCAGGAGTATCACTATTCCGTGATTCTGATGAGGCTGGATCAGAGAATAGTGAGATTGGTGGCTGCAAAGACTCAGCATCGAGCGTCTGGTCGACCTGGGGGGACTGGGCATAAACCGAGCAGACGCCGCTGGCCATAAGAAACCCAGCAACAATAGGAATGAAGGCCCATTGCTTTCTAAACTTTAATCGGTACTGAACGGCAACAATGCCTCTAGCGGAATCTATCATTTGAAATAATCTTCTCTCGCGGTGCGACAGGCGGAGGCATGTCCCATGTCGCCAGTGCAATCCCGCCCCCGACGATCAGGAGCAAAACTAAGATAATGAGAATTCTAGAAATAAGCTTCATATCTTCGCTTTAAACCAAATTTGGTGAGACATTGTCATACCTTAAACGCCATGGTTACTGTCAATTATGGCTGATCAAGGGCGCGTGTTCATTTCGGCCAGGGAACCCCAAGAACCAGGACCTTCCTATGGTCGCGACACTACGTGAGAGGTGTGATAATGTCTAGCAAGGGACTACTCTGCACTTTAAGTATACATTCGATTTATACGCTCAACGGGTGCGGTTTTGGCCTTTGCAGTACCTTAAATTGTTTATAGCTTCTCACTACAAATCCACATGACCAGCAATACAGACATATCCAATCAAATCCAACTTCCTGACAAGATCATCGTTCTTGTTGGCCTTATGGGAGCTGGTAAAAGCTGTGTTGGCCGGCGGATTGCTCAACAATTGGGCATTCCGTTTCTTGACGCAGATGCAGAGGTTGAGGCCGCAGCCGGATGTTCGATCGTGGATATCTTTGAGCGTTACGGTGAGGAGGAGTTTCGCGATGGTGAACGCCGCGTTATAGCCCGCCTGCTTGACGGACCACCCGCAGTGATAGCCACAGGCGGGGGGGCCTTCATCGACCAGCAAACCCGCAAGTTGATTCATGAAAACGGACTATCCGTATGGTTACGCGCCGACCTCGACACACTGGTGTCACGTACGGCAGGTCGCACCCACCGCCCGCTTCTGAATTCAGGAGATCAACGAGAAATATTGTCGAATCTGATTGAGCAGCGGTATCCGATTTATGCAGAAGCCGATATTACCGTTGAAACCGGGTCCGACAGTGCAAACGTAACTTGCAATCGCGTCCTTGACGCCATCGAAGCGCATGAAACTGCATTGACCAAAGCTGAGGCGACGTGATGAGCAAGATGACGACCTTAGACGTCGACCTAGCTGATAGAAGTTATCCCATTCACATTGGACCTGGCCTGATAGATCAAGCTGGAACTTTGCTGTTACCCATTCTCAGAAAGCAGCGCGTTTTTATAATCACAGACAGTAATGTTGGACCACTCTACCTTAAGCGGCTTCAAGACTCGTTGCACTCGGCGAACATCACCAGCGATGCGCTGACGGTCCCGGCTGGAGAGGCCACAAAGAATTTTGATCACCTGCAAAGCGTTGTGGAAGCAATGCTTGCCGCCAAGGTTGAGCGCTCGACCACTGTCATAGCATTGGGCGGCGGTGTAGTTGGTGATCTCGCTGGTTTTGCCGCTTCAATCACTTTACGCGGTATCGACTTCGTGCAGATTCCGACAACACTTCTGGCTCAAGTGGACAGTTCTGTCGGCGGCAAAACAGGCATCAATGCCGCACAAGGAAAAAACCTGGCAGGCAGCTTTCATCAACCTAAAGCGGTTCTGATTGATATCGACGCCCTCAAAACACTTCCAGACCGTGAACGTCGTGCAGGCTATGCGGAAGTCTGCAAATATGGATTGCTGGGCGATGTTGATTTTTGGGCATGGTTAGAAAAAAACGGCGCTCATGTATTGTCTGGAAATGGTGAGGCGGTGACCAAAGCCATAGAAACAAGTTGTAAAGCCAAAGCCGCTGTTGTAGCAGCCGACGAACGCGAAGGTGGCGTGCGCGCTTTGCTAAACCTAGGACATACATTTGCACACGCCTTTGAGGCTGAGCTTGGATACTCAGGCGAGATATTGCATGGCGAAGCCGTCGCCCTGGGTATGGTTTTGGCTTTTGACCTATCTGCAAGGCTTGGGTTGAGCCCAGAGACTGATCTGGAGCGCGTAAAACAGCATTTTAATCACTTAGACCTGCCCACAAAAGCGCCACGCAAAGCTCATGGCCTTTCTGCAGAACTCCTGTATTCACATATGGAGCAAGACAAGAAAGTTCATGATGGCCGCATCACATTTGTACTGGTGCGCGGCATCGGCCAGGCTTTTCTAACTCAAGACGCCACCAAAGAGGATGTGCTTGCTGTTCTGAACGCCACATTAACTAGCTAATACCCGTTTCGATTATCATGGAGCACACCACTAATGGTGTTTACCGCCTGCTTTGTACTTTTTCTGTTAGTTCTCTCAGCATTCTTTTCTGGGTCTGAAACAGCCTTAACAGCCACCTCGCGTTCTCATATGCATCAGCGAGAAAATGATGGTGATCAGCGGGCAGCGACGGTCAATAGACTTTTGGATCACCGTGAGCGCCTCATCGCGACCATTCTACTGGGCAATAACCTAGTCAATATTTTGGCATCCGCAATGGCCACAAGTGTGATGATTACGATATTTGGTGAACGCGGCGTTGTGTATGCAACCGCCGTGATGACTCTACTGGTTCTTATTTTCGCGGAGATATTACCCAAAACCTACGCGCTGATGCACACTCATAAAATGGCTTTGGCCGTTGCCCCCATAATGCGTGTCCTTACGGTTTTATTTCAGCCGATTAACTATGTAATTCAAGGAATTGTTCGTATCGCCTTAACGCTCTTGGGTGCAAGTGGCGCTGGTGCAATGACGGCCCAACAAACACTTTCAGAATTGCGCGGCGCTATCGACTTGCACACTGGCGACGCAGAAATCAAAGAAGAAGTGAAACATGAACGCGCCATGCTGCGCAGTGTCCTTGACCTCGCCGATGTCGAAGTGGGCGAGATTATGACCCATCGTAAAAACCTAATCACAATTGATGCCAATCTTCCAATGACCGAAGTTCTAGCTCAAATTTCTGCAAGCCCTTACACCCGCATTCCGCTATGGCAAGAAACCACCGAGAATATTGTTGGGGTTCTGCACACCAAATCCGTTCTGCGCGCTGTGCAATCTGCTAAAGGCCAACTCGACACTATAAATGTTCTGTCCATTTGCACGCCACCATGGTTCGTTCCGGAAACCACCAACTTGCTAGACCAACTCAATGCATTCCGCGACAGACGTGAACACTTTGCGATTGTTGTTGATGAATATGGGGACGTGCAAGGCACCGTCACGCTGGAAGATATTTTAGAAGAAATCGTCGGAGACATTGTCGATGAAACCGACGTCTCTGTTGCCGGCGTTCTCGCCGAACGCAATGGTACGTATTTGGTTGAAGGATCAGTCACCCTGCGCGATCTGAACCGCGAATTTGAATGGTCCCTCCCTGATGAAGAGGCCTCTACCATTGCTGGGCTAGTCATGGCCGAGTCTCGATCTATCCCCACACCAGGGCAAGTGTTCATCTTTCATGGATTTCGGTTTGAAATCCTGCGGCGCCAACGCAATCAGATCATCCAATTGCGCGTAACCCCGCCAAAATCCGGCGAAGACGAAGAGGCCGAGCAGAAGTCTGCAGCGCTGGAAACAGGACAAAATGAGAGCTTAACTTGACCATTGCGGGGCAATAGCGCGACACTTTGTAATCCGGATCACGTTCCGGTCTTGGCCATAACAAGGGAGAGGGCTTCATACCATGATGCGCAAGATTGTCCCAGATGTGATAAGCGGTCAGACCCTTATCACCGTTAGCCTAACAGATACGGCCCGCGCCATTGCCAACTTAATGCGAGAAAAAAAGATCGCCGCGGTGCTGGTCACAGAAAATGATGCTCTGGTCGGCATCATTACAGAGCGTGATATGACAAGCCGTGTTATCGCTGTAGGTCTGGATGCGGAAACGGCCCAGGCCAAAGATATCATGACATCCAATCCAGATACCTTGCACCCAAATGACAGTGCGTCTCAGGCCATTAAAATGATGATTGAACGGAATTACAGGCATTTGCCCGTTACGGATGGTGACACCCTTGTTGGGATGGTCTCTGTTAGAGATCTTTATGCGATCTATAATTTGGAACTTGAAGAAGATCTTAAAGATCGCAATGCCTTTATTTACGGAGAGAATTACGGCACTGGCTGAGGAAGCACTGTTTTCAGGCCACACTATGTTTGCGCTGGTTATGTAAGACCTGCACGGGTGCTATTCGGCTTCGCCACTTTGCGACCCGCTGAGAGTAGGTTAGGACTGTGTATACATAAAAATTCTTAGCTTAGGTCTCCATGCCCCTACCCACTGCCCCCAAAGAACGAGAACTCCTGCACATTCGCAATATTGAATGCCGTGGTTACCAACGTGCTGACGGCATGCTGGATATTGATGGGTGGATGACAGATATTAAGACTTATAGCTTTCCCAATCATGATCGCGGCGAGATCAAGGCTGGCGAACCTTTGCACAGCATGGGACTGCGGATCACCATTGATGACACCCTAACCATAAGGGATTGCGTGGCTGTAACAGAATTCAGCCCCTTTAATCTGTGTGGCAATATCACGCCGAATTTCAAAAAGCTTATTGGTCTACGCATCACACAAGGGCTCACCAAAAACGTTCAGGAACGATTAGGAGGCACTCACGGCTGCACACATTTGGTTGAACTGATCAAACCCATAGCCACAACCGCATTCCAAACCTTGGTTGGCAAGCGTATGGGCAAATTAGATGCGGCATTGAAGTCCGGGGCCCTCAAAAGACCACCCATACTTGACACCTGCCATGCCTGGGCGTCGGACGGTGAGATCGTTAAGCGGGAGTTTCCTGCTCACTTCACTGGCGACTAAACGAGGTCTTACTGCGCGGCTTCATCTGGGGTCATTGTTACCAATGACAAGGCATGCACACGCTCTGTCAATTCATCTGCAAGAACCGCATAGACTTTACGTTGCCGAGCTACGCGGCTTTCGCCTATAAAATTTCGAGAGACCACCTTAACGTTAAAATGGGTTTCGCCGCCGCCATCAGGGTGAGCACCTGCGTGGCCAGCATGGCGATGAGAGTCATCTTGAATAACAAGCTCTGATGGATCAAAAGCTGCCGTCAGTTTTTGTTCAATACGGTTGCGATATTCGCTCATGAGCCCTACTCCAATTGAAACAGTGATTTATATCTTTATGCAGCAAGCATAATTCCTCTGAAGAAGCAATATTGTCAGATTTCTAACACCGGCAGATAATTTTTAAATGACAGCGACGCGCAAATCCGATGAGACTTTTCCTGGACCGCAATCTACGGGCTCAGGTGCTGTTCGACGGTGCCAATGGCGTGGTTGCTCTGGCGTTGGCGAACACCGCGCCCCTACTGATAAGGCTTTATCTAATTATTACGTATTTTGCTTGGACCATGTACGGCTCTACAACGCACAATGGAATTTTCATGAAGGCTTCGGTCCTGAAGATATGGAAACCGAATACCGCAGCGCAGCGACGTGGGATAGACCCACTTGGAAAATGGGTGAGCGGCAAGCACCAGGGCGACCCTGGCAGAACGTCTTTGACCCCTTTGGTCTTCATCGGGATGAATATATCGACAATAAGTCAGAACCCTCAGAGATCGTACTTCTCTCACACGAAGAAATCCTAGCACGGCGCACATTTGGGCTCTCCAGCCCGATGACACTGGAACGTCTAAAAGCCCGTTATAAAGAGTTGGTTAAACGACATCATCCAGATACCAATGGCGGCTCGCGTGATGCGGAAAATAAAATGAAAAAGATCAATGCAGCCTACCAAACTTTGAAGTCTGCACTTAAAGTCTAATCTACACTTTAATCAATTACTGCGGATGTTATGGACCTTCTATTAAAAGATAAAACAGCATTGATCACGGGGGCCAGCCGCGGTCTTGGTGCCGCAACGGCTAATGCTTTAGCCGCAGAAGGCACCAATCTCTTGCTAACGGCGCGTGATGAAACGGCGTTGAAATCACAAGCTGAGACAATCTCAAAAACACATGGTGTGCTCGTTAAAATTGCGCCTGTTGATCTGATACAAAACAGCGCCTGTGACGATGCGGCAAAAGCGTGCATCGACGCTTTTGGCCGAATTGATATTTTGGTCAATTCCGCAGGCGCATCACAAGGTGGGTTGTTTTGGGACATTCCAGACGATGTTTGGCGGGACAGCATGGAACTGAAAATGATGGCGACAGTTCGCATGATGCGGGCCGTCATTCCCGCAATGATTGAGAAAAAATATGGCCGGATTGTTAACATCGTCGGCAATACGGGTGTGCAGCCATCACCTCGCCTTTTACCTGGATCCGCCGCCAATGCCGCATTGTTAGCGATCACACGCGGCCTCGGCGAAGAGTTGGCACCCCATAATGTGGTGGTGAACGCCCTTAACCCTGGACCAACGCGCACTGAGCGCTGGACCACTTTGATGGACAACCTCGCCAACAGCAGTGGCCGAACCGTGGCTGACGTCGAATCGGACTACACGGCTCAAATTCCCATGGACCGCCTGGGCCAACCCGACGAAATTGCCAAACTGGCTGTGTTCCTGGCCTCTGATCGGGCTGCCAACATGACCGGCACCTATTTGACCGCCGATGGCGGTTGGACGAAAGGCATTGCATAATCCTCGGAGATGAAGGGTCACCTGGGCTTTACATAACCACCACGCCTCGGGGTATAAACCGGCATCACATAAGGATTAATCAATGGCAACCGATAGCGAACACAGGTCCGGCATTCCCGACACGACCGTCAATGTAAAGAAGATCTTCGGCTTCAACAGTAAGATGACTGTGCCGGCCTTCAGCACACCTGACGAACATGTACCGGAGTTGGACCCAACCTACCGCTTTGATCCGGATACGACACGCGCCATTTTAGCGGGCTTTGCCCACAACCGGCGGGTGATGATTCAAGGGTACCATGGCACCGGAAAATCAACCCATATTGAACAGGTGGCTGCGCGCCTCAATTGGCCCTGCGTGCGTATTAACTTAGACAGCCATATCAGCCGGATCGACTTGGTAGGTAAAGACGCAATTGTGTTACGTGATGGCGTACAGATTACAGAGTTTCGCGAAGGCATCCTACCCTGGGCGCTCCAAAACCCAGTCGCATTGGTTTTCGATGAATACGATGCAGGACGACCAGACGTGATGTTCGTGATTCAACGCGTTCTGGAAGTTGCTGGTCGACTGACCTTGCTTGATCAAAACAAAGTTATTAAACCTCACCCTTCTTTTCGTCTCTTTTCCACAGCCAACACAGTCGGCCTGGGCGACACAACCGGGCTTTACCACGGCACTCAGCAAATCAACCAAGGACAGATGGACCGTTGGAACATTGTCGCTACGCTCAACTATTTAGAACACGACGCGGAGACCGAAATTGTCTTAGCCAAACTGCCCGCCTACAACAACAAAGAAGGCAAAGAGACATTATCCGCCATGGTGCGCGTCGCTGATTTATCGCGCGCAGGGTTTATATCAGGAGATATCTCAACTGTGATGTCACCCCGCACCGTCATTACATGGGCAGAAAACGCCAAGATATTTGACGACATCGCCTATGCATTTCGAGTCTCGTTCTTAAACAAATGCGACGAAACGGAGCGTGCGGTGGTTGCTGAATATTTCCAGAGGTGTTTCGGCGAGGAACTGCCGGACTCAGTTGCGACTTCAGTCGCTTGATCTAAAGATTAAGCATGCCGCCTTATCCCAAAGCAGACGCGGTTGCCGCACCAAGAGTTGACGGAAGTGCGGTCAAAAAAGCCTTGCCGACTGAGTCTAAAAAGGAGCCAAGCCGCAACACTGGACGCATGGAAGACCTGAAGACCGTTACAGTCGCAGCTGTTAAGGCACTCTCGGGGCGCGCCGATACCAACGTCTCGTTCACGCCCATCGCAACCAATCAAAAAACAGGCGGCCTGGGTACAGAAATTCGCCTTCCCCTCCCCCCTGCGAAACTGAACAAAGAAAACGTGATCCGATTACGCGGCTCGGCCGACGCCAGTGCCATGCGCCTCCGTCATCACAATGATGCCGTGCATCAACGCCGAATGCCCCATGGCAAAGATGCCATAGATGCCTATAACGCCATGGAACAAACCCGTGTGGAAGTCCTGGGCTCCCAAGATTACAAAGGAGTTTCTTCGAATCTGGGCAAAGCTCTGGAGCAGCGCCTAGCGCTGGAAGGCTATCAAATGGCCCGCGTTTCAGTGCAAATACAGATGCAAGACGCTCTAAAGGTTATGATTCATTCTAAATGCGGCGCCCTCAAGCTAGGTGAGGCTGGCAAACATGTTCTAAAGGTTGCAGAGCGTGAATATGGCGACGCCCTTGCCCCCTATTTAGAGCGACTAACAGACTCATTGAATGATCAACAGCAGTTCTCCAATATCTTGAGAGAAATGATTGAGGCTCTGGATTTAGAGAAAGACGACGGCGGTCGCGACCTAGACGAAGACGAAAGCCCGGACCTGAATGAAGAGTCAGACTCAACATCTGAAGGGGATGAAGGGGAGTCTCAAGGAGAAGAAAAGTCAGAGCCAGATCAAGGCGATGCTGATCCGGAAGCTGGTGACACCGATGAAGATGTTCAGCCCGATGATCAAAGCGAAGAACTAGCCGTCCCCTTTGCGATGGAAAGTGCGGAAGATCCAGGCAATGACGGACAAGAACCAAAACCACAATCCGGTCACAATCGAACCTACGAAGACGAACGCTACAAAATTTACACCTCTGAATTTGATCAAATTGAAGATGCCTTCAACTTATGTGACCCCGAAGAACTGAATCGTTTGAGGGCACAGCTTGATCGCCAACTCGCACATATGCAGGGCATTGTTTCCCGACTGGCAAACAGGCTTCAACGCAAACTGATGGCGCAGCAGGTCCGCAGTTGGGAGTTTGATTTGGAAGAAGGTCTGTTGGATACAAGCCGACTTGCACGCGTTATCACTAACCCCCTGCATTCGCTGACCTTTAAGCGTGAGAAGGAAATGGACTTCCGGGACACTGTGGTCACACTTCTTATTGATAACTCAGGGTCGATGCGCGGGCGTCCCATAACAATAGCAGCCATGAGTGCAGATATCCTTGCTCGCACGCTGGAGCGTTGTGGCGTAAAGGTCGAGATTCTTGGTTTCACCACAAGCCAGTGGAAAGGTGGACAAGCGCGAAAGAAGTGGACCGACAGCGGAAAACCGGCGCACCCAGGCCGACTCAACGATTTGCGACATATTATCTATAAATCTGCAGATACACCTTGGCGGCGTGCGCGAAAAAATCTCGGCCTGATGCTACGTGAAGGCATTTTAAAAGAGAACATTGATGGCGAAGCTCTGGCGTGGGCCCATAACCGACTGATAGGCCGAACTGAGTCGCGCCGCATCCTCATGGTTGTCTCCGACGGAGCACCTGTCGATGACTCAACGCTCTCTGTTAATCCTGGCAATTATCTTGAGAAACATCTCAGAGACGTTATCGGCTTCATCGAAACCCGCTCTCCCGTCCAATTACTAGCCATTGGCATTGGTCATGATGTCACACGTTACTATCGACGTGCCGTCACCCTGATGGATGTGGACGAGTTAGGCGGAGCCGTTATGTCACAATTGACGGACCTCTTTGACGAGGACGAGCCTCGCCAAACGCTCGGCTGTACTCAGATGGTCATTTAGATCTCTGACGGATGAACTCATAAACAGACACAAAAAAAGGCCCTCTGAACGGGCCTTTTTTTAATTCCGAAGCAACCAAACACTTATGCAGCGATTGATTGCGCCTTCTTAACCTGCCGCTTCATCTTCACAGCCTCATCGGTTAATTCAACGTCTCTTGATCCAATTAAATAAGCATCCAACCCACCGCGCTTCTCAATGGTGCGCAATGTGCTTGTTGCAACGCGCAGCTTAAAGGACTTGTCCAGCGCTTCACTCAACAATGAAACATCCTGCAAGTTCGGCAAAAAACGCCGACGGGTCTTGTTCATGGCATGGCTGACGTTATTACCCGTCATTACGCCTTTTCCGCTTAAAGAACAGCGTCGTGACATGTCACACTCCTGTGGATAAAACTCAGGCATCTTGAAGCCGAGTTCGAAATTCAAGGCGGGTTTGTAGCCGCACCCCTCAACAACGTCAAGGTCTCACATCCCATTTTTTGCGGCTTTTCCTGGGTTACAGGTCGTCAAACTGGCCAAATTTCCTTATTTGGGCGTGTTACCTGTTCTGCCGTTCTCACCACATTCCATCAGCCCACGGACAATAGCTAATCCGATATATTGTCGCAAAGGATGGGATAAAGTCTCTCGAATCACGCGGTCTGAGCCCTTAAGGCGTAAAGCGCGGTCTATGGCCGCTTTTTTCTCTTTGGACGCTGGCTGACGGATCAGTTTTTCAGCTGACAGGACCGCATCCGCAATATTCGGTCTTGGTAAAACTGGAGCGGCAGCCAAAACCGCCTTGATTTCGGCGGCTTTTAGATTACCTCTGCGGCGCGCCGCAATTCGAGTTTCAAGCGGATCATTTGCTGATCTAAAGCGCTTAGTCTTACCGCGCACATCATTAACGGACTTGGTTGTTATTGGTTTGCCGCCAAATATTTTTCTGAAAATCGACATCCACACTGTACTCAAGCGGATTTAGAGTCAGGCTGAAACAGGGTGGGCTGTGGGCCAAGACGGTCATCGATTGAATCCAGCGTATTGGAAGTGTCGTTTTCTAACTCACCCAGCCCCCCTGAAGTCTGCTGAAAAAATCTGGCCACCTGCGCCATGGGTCCATCTTCAAGCACTTCCTGAATCATCTTTTGTGCATGAGGCAGGCCATCTTTGGCGCGCAACATCTCAAGGCGTCGCAGAAAAGCGTCCGCAGCCAACCTGGATTGCACGTCATCGTTCAGGGCCATACGAAGTCTCGATTCGAAGTCATCTTCGGCAAGGGAACGGTCCAGGAAAGGTCGAATGAGCGCCCACCGGTCACCGGCACCATATCGTGCCCAAGCCATATCTATACCATCGGGGTCTAAAACACCCAGCCGCTCTGCTACCACGGCGGCATGGGAGGTGATATCATCTAATATCAGAGCAAGACCGTCTTGGGCTGCACTGCGGTGTGACGCAGCCGTTAACTCAAGCAAAGCGCGACCATTAATCTCTGCTTGGTCCTGCCCACGGCGCAACACCAAGGCAAAATCGACCAGCCCTTTTTGCAGATCAGCTAATTCCTGGCGTTGGCCAATGACCATCAGAATTAGCCACAACGCAACCGGGGGGCCTGCGCCTGCCGCCAAAGTAGCCGCAAGTGGCCCAGGATCTAAAGAGAGCAAACCATCCCAGCCCAGGCGGTTCAAATACCCGAAACACAGCACCACCCAACCGGTGGTAACGGCGACAGCTAAAACAAAAACAAATAGCCTTAAAGCGGATTTTACTTTGCGTTCCATGGTTGGTCCGAACATACAGAGGTTAGAAGTGGACGCTTTGGACAATTACTATACGGAAGTTGAACGGACTCGGCCATAGAGCCGGTTGTGCAATTAAGGAGTCTCGTCAGACGTGAGTTACTTAGATCGAGTAAAAGCCTGCAACACCTATCGTCTCTCTGAGTTTGTCCCCTTTCTCGCCGACGGGCAGTGTGTCGGGTGGATTCAACACGCTTTTGCCAAGGTCTTGGCGGAATATTCTGACATCTTCGTCGTAACAAACCAGAGCGTGACGATTTCTGAAAATTTGCAATCAATTGAGGAGCGCAACGCCGCCATTAATGCGCTAACACAAGACTGGATCGCTGCTGGATGGATATCTAAATTACTTGGCGAAACCTACCCGGTGCGGCGAACCTGGGCGTCTCGCGATCACTTCACAATAGACCGCGCCTTAGTCCCACTGTTTGGAACCCGGGCATATGGCGTGCACCTCAACGGTTATGTTAAAAAATCTGGACGGTTCTATCTTTGGATCGGAACACGCAACGGTGACCGACATGTAGAACCCAACAAACTCGACAACATGGTCGCTGGCGGCCAGCCTGTTGGGCTGAGCTTGAGGCAAAATCTCATCAAAGAGTGCAACGAAGAAGCCACGATACCCGCAACACTTGTCTCTAAAGCTATTGCAACAGGAACCGTATCTTACTGCTTTGAAGACCCTCTTGGTCTTAAGGCAGATACCCTATTTTGTTATGATCTGGCTGTGCCAGAGGACTTCACCCCAGAAAACCAGGATGGCGAAATTTCGGGATTTCAGCTAATGCCCATCGAGGAAGTGCTCTTAATTGTCCGTGAGACCACAGCTTTCAAATTCAATGTGTCACTGGTGATACTGGATTTTGCCATACGGCACGGCGTAATTTCACCTGACACAGAACCTGATTATGAAGAAATTCTGGCTGGATTACATTCAGATAGCCCCATATATCATGCTGTATGATATCAAAACGCACGTTGACATCCTGCCCCCGGTTCTCAAGGATGCGCGCCGCGCGCCTAAAGCGGCGCAGGCGTGGGAGATAAAATGCATTTTTTAGAGTTTGAAAAACCAATCGCCGAGCTTGAAGGCAAGATTGCTGAGTTGCGTCACATGAGTCACGCAGACGGCCTGAATATTGCTGAGGAAGTGTCCCGTCTCCAAACCCGCGTCAACAAAGACCTGGGAACACTTTATACTAAGCTGTCACCCTGGCAGAAAACGCAGGTCGCGAGGCATCCCGAACGACCGCATTGCCAAGACTACATTAATTCTCTGATTTCCGACTTTTTGCCGTTGGCCGGCGACAGAAATTACTCTGAAGATGCCGCTATTATTGGAGGTATCGGAAGATTTCGGGGCCGCTCCGTGATGGTAATCGGCCAAGAAAAAGGCCGAGATACCGAGACGCGCCTGAAACACAATTTCGGCATGGCCCGGCCTGAGGGATACCGCAAAGCTCGACGACTGATGGAATTAGCTGACCGGTTTGGCGTGCCCGTTCTGACCTTTATCGATACGGCCGGGGCATACCCAGGTGTTGGGGCAGAAGAACGCGGGCAAGCTGAGGCTATCGCGCGATCCATTGAAACTTGCCTTAATTTGCGTGTTCCACTGATAAGCACCGTTATCGGTGAAGGTGGCTCGGGCGGGGCCATTGCTTTAGCGACTGGCAACATTGTTTTGATGTTAGAGCATTCAATATATTCGGTCATATCACCTGAAGGCTGCGCCTCTATTCTTTGGCGCGATGGAGATCAAGCGAAGTCCGCCGCTGAAGCGCTTAAGCTAACGGCTCAAGACCTCGACAGATTAGGTGTGATTGACGACATCATTGAAGAACCGGTTGGTGGAGCCCATCGCGATACTGATGCAGCCTTCGCACGCGTAGGCGATACCCTTGAGCGACACCTCAACGCACTTGTAAAGGTGGATGGTGGCCAGCTTCGCGCTCGCCGACGCGATAAATTTCTTGCGATGGGACGCGTAGAGAAAAGGTGATTGCGCCAACTCAAACTACAAATTTTGTTTCTGCTCACAAATTTTTTGCCACGCTTTTCGATACACATCTTCGACAGTGCGTGCAAATAAAGCCTCATCCCCCAACGTTGAAGCCAGAATATCTTGCCTCAAGGTAGACCGCAGGAGTTTTCTTCGTTGATGAGCGGATGCCAGTTCAATGGCAACACTCACATATTCATCAGCGCTTTTTGCGATCAATTCCGGATGGCCGATCTGAGTTAATAAACTCGCCCCCACCCGACTAGCTGTGCGATCACCGCATAGCGTCACGACTGGGATTCCCATCCACAGCGCTTCGCATGTTGTGGTCGTCCCGTTATAAGAAGTTGTATCAAGCATCACGTCAATCGCTGCAAGGTCTTCAAAGTGCTTGCCATATTGAGATTGCCATCGCGACAATTCAAGGCGGTCTTTTTCGATACCTTTACTTGTGAAACGCTGCTGTGTGTATTTGTGGACGTCAGGATCATCGAGCCCTCTAGCCTTAAGGCATAATAAACTGTCCGGCACTTTTTTTAAGACATCGACCCAGAGCTCAACGGATGAGTCAGAAAATTTCGCTAAGTTATGGAATGCACCGAATCTTATTGGTCCAGTGCTAATATCATCTGAAGGTTCTGGCGCTTCAATTATAGGCGCGTAAGTATGATACCCTTTAGGCAATCGCAAAACTTGCTCGCTGTGTAAATGCTCTGACATCCCCGGTGGATCAGCAACAGCATCACTCAAACGAATGTCCATAGCGGCTAGACCTGTGGTGCTTGGGTAGCCTAACCATGTCACCTGCAAGGGCGCCGGACGCAACCCAAACACTTCAAGCCGGTTGCCATCCGTATGCCCGGAACAATCGACCAGAATATCGATCCCATCAGATTCGATCTGCTCTGCCAAGACACTATCTGACAATTGCGCGCCGTCTCGCCATTGATCGACAACTTGTCGACATCTGTCAGTAACCTCGTCCTGGTTGACCGTATTGCTGTACGCATATACCTCGACCTGTGCGCGATCGTGGGCACGCATGAGTGGCAATAAAAAGCAGGCACATGAATGTGTACGAAAATCGCCTGAGAGATAACCGATTTTCAATCTTCGCTTTGGATCAGGGTTTGATATTGTGCGAGCTGGAGGATTTATTTCAGCGCCTGGCCATCGGCTATGACCCGCAAAAACCTGCTCTGAGGACAAAGACGTTGAGTACAAAGCCGCCGACAGGGCCAAGCTGGCAATAACGGGATCGGATGAGCTTTCACCCCAAGCCTGTTGCACGAGGGTCTGGGCTTCTTCTACACGCCCCATGACAAGCAGCGTATTTCCTAAATGAGCCTTGGCGCTACTCAAATTGGGCTTCAGCGTTAAAGCCTGTGCGTGCTTCTCAGCGGCGTCCGTTAAACGTCCTAGACGAACCAGCGCATTACCCCAATTATCAAGCGCTTCGGCCTGGTTTGGATCAAGCGCAACCGCCCGCTTAAAGCACTCACAAGCTGACTGAGGGTCCCCTTCAGTCAGAGCGCTTTGACCAAGGTTAGCCCATGCTTCTGGCAACATAGGGTTGGCTTGAAGGGCTTGTTTAAAAGCCTTGCGAGCCTCCTGAAAATTACCAGCCATTGCAAAATCTGTGCCCTGGTCATTCAACTGCTCCGCAAGAGCGCGGTTTGGAAAATGTCGCCGTATTAGGCTTTTTACATGGGCTAACATGTCATCACATTAGTGCGTTTGGCGCGTGAAGCGAGCCTAAATGCTCTAGGAAAGAACCTTCACACCCGGCAAATCTTTGCCTTCAAGCCACTCTAAAAAGGCACCGCCAGCTGTCGAAACATAGGTGAATTGTTCAGTTACACCTGCACCATTAAGGGCTGCGACCGTGTCGCCTCCCCCTGCGACGGAAACGAGCTTTCCCGCTGATGTTTGCGCTGCCGCAGCTTTTGCAACACGATTAGTCCCCTCATCGAAGGGTTTGGTTTCGAAAGCGCCAAGTGGCCCGTTCCATACGATCGTGGCACAGTCTGTAAGGCGCTGCTCCAGGTCAGCAATGCTATCTGGTCCAATATCAAGAATCATTTTGGTATGAGGTACAGAGTCAATATTACAGATCTGTGTTTCAACACCTTCTTTAAGTTCAGACGCAACCACAGCATCTGTTGGCAATATGATTTCGCAGTTGGCACGCTCCGCTTTGGCGAGAATATCACGGGCGGTATCGGCTAGGTCCGGTTCATGCAGTGAAGCACCGACCTCAATCCCTTGCGCATGAAGAAACGTATTCGCCATTCCACCGCCGATGATCAACATGTCGACCTTGTCGACTAGGTTCCCAAGCACGGCGAGTTTGGACGACACTTTGGCACCACCGACGAGAGCTGCGACAGGACGCGCAGGTGTTTCTAAGGCATTGGACAGGGCATCCAACTCAGCCTGCATTTGCAAGCCAGCCGCACTTGGTAGCAGATGCGCCAATTGTTCCGTTGAAGCATGCGCCCGATGTGATGCAGAAAAAGCATCGTTTACATAAAACTCTCCCAACTCAGCAAGATCACGCGCAAAGTCAGGGTCGTTGGCTTCCTCGCCAGGATGGAACCTTAGGTTCTCCAACACAGCGATATCTCCAGACGCGAGGCCGTTGACAACTGCTTCCGCTGCAGCACCGACACAATCGTCAGCAAATGTCACCGGCTTTCCCAGCACTTTGCCCAAAGCGTCGGCAACCGCAGCCAATGACATATCTTCGCGACGCTCCCCTTTCGGTCTACCAAAGTGAGACAAGACAATGACCCGAGCCCCGCGATTGGACAAATCTAGAAGTGTCGGCGCTAAGCGTTCTAGACGAGTCACATCAGTCACATGACCGTCAGCCATGGGGACATTAAGGTCACCTCGCACCAGAACACGCTGACCATCGACTTTGAAGTCCTTTAGAGATCGATAAGCTGGCACGGCCTGTTCCTAGATCACCTTACCCATGGCCACAGCTGTATCGAGCATTCTGTTCGAAAAGCCCCATTCGTTATCATACCACGACAGAACACGAACGAAGTTACCTTCAAGAACCTTCGTCTGAGTAGCATCGAACGTGGAGCTGGCCGGGCTGTGATTGAAATCTATGGACACCAATGGGAGCTCATTTATTGCCAAGACCCCCTTGAGAGCTCCATCTGCAGCAGCCTGCATGGCGCTATTGATGTCGTCTTCGGTCACGGTTTTGTCGAGCACACACTTCAGATCAATCATCGACACATTTGGTGTGGGGACACGTATGGCGGATCCATCCAGCTTACCTTTAAGTTCAGGAAGCACCTCACCAACGGCTCTCGCCGCCCCCGTAGACGTGGGAATCATGCTGACTGAAGCGGCACGGGCGCGGCGCAGGTCAGAGTGAAGCGTATCAACAGTCCTTTGATCACCGGTAAAGGCGTGCACGGTTGTCATGTAGCCGTGATTCAACCCAAAGGATTGATTGAGCACATGGGCGACAGGAGCAAGGCAGTTCGTTGTGCAGGAGGCGTTTGAAACAATAAGATGCTCAGAGGACAGCTTGTTATGATTAACACCGTAAACTACGGTCAGATCCGCACCTTTAGACGGCGCAGAGACCAAAACGCGCTTGGCTCCGGCCTCCAAATGGACTGATGCCTTGTCACGATCCGAAAAGATACCTGTGCATTCGGCCACAATATCGACGTCAAGGTCTGCCCAAGGCAGTTTTGACGGATCACGCTCAGCCAAGACTTTGATCTTCCGGTCACCAACGGACATCGAATCGCCAGATACGGCCACGTTCATGTGCAATGGACCATGCACTGAATCAAATCGCAGCAGATGAGCATTGTCTTCAGGTGAGCCTAGGTCATTGATGGCAACGACTTCTATGTCATCACGCCCAGATTCAGCCAAAGCCCTCAAGACCATGCGGCCAATACGCCCAAATCCATTCATTGCTATACGAACAGCCATTTTTGATACGTCCTTTACGATCCGAAACCGAGTCGACTTTGCCTTAGTTTGGCATGATGCCGACGTTGCCCGGGGATACACCACCGGCCTTAGAATTCCAAGGGATAGCAATCTTTTCTCGGAGGTCTGCTTTCGCTTGCGTTCCCGGCCACGAGACTTATGTTCAGATATCGGTCAAATGTCGGGATTTAGGTCGTTTGGCTAAAAATGTGTCGTATAGAAAGCGCTTCACAACACTTTAATAAAAAAGAATAAGAAAAATATAAACTAGAGAACGCAGGAGAGGCATGAGCTCAACAGCTGAAACCGCCCCTTCGGATAAGCCGTCCGGGGGGACTTTTGAGGCCATTATTGGCCCGTTTGTTCCGATTCTGCATCAACTGATGCGCTTGGCTGTGTTGCTGTTCTCGGTAACAACACTGCTGTTCTTTATGTTGCGCTTGGCAGGAGACCCTGCCCTTGTTTTAGCTGGCAACGATGCCACGCCGGAACAGCTTGAAGCGATCCGTATTCAATATGGATTGGATAAGCCGCTTGTTGTCCAATACTTCAATTACATGGGTAACCTGCTGCAAGGCGACTTTGGCAAGTCCTTGGCCAGCGGCGAGCCTGCCATGGAAAAAGTACTGACAATGTTGCCCGCCACCTTGTTAATCGCAAGTTTGGCAATGGCTATCTCTATACTGGTTGCGATTCCGCTTGGCGCCTGGCTCGGTTTTAAACCTGAGCGGGCAGACCGGCGTGGTGTATCTGGCATCATCTTTGTGTTTCAGGGAGTGCCAGGATTTGTGAGCGCCCTCATTTTTATTCAGATTTTTGCGGTGAACCTGAGATGGCTACCATCCCTCGGCATGGAGTGGGGCACGATCATTGAATGGGCGATCACAGAAAGTTTTTCCATCCCCATACCCGTGCCATCAAAAACTTGGATTTTGCCTGCTGCGAGTCTGGCCTGGTTCCTAATGCCCAGCCTCACCCGCGTGGTAGCAGCGAATACCGCTGAAGCCATGCGCGAGGATTATATCCGCACCGCCAGAGCTGGCGGCGCACCCGCCTCAACATTGCTCTGGCGACATGCCCTACCAAACGCCTTGTTAGGCGCAGCGGCATTAATCGGCACACAGTTTGCTTTCCTAGTTGGTGGCGCTGTTATCACAGAAACAATTTTTGCCTGGCCGGGTATTGGTTGGTTGCTGATTGAATCAACGCAGACTTTAGACTTTCCTGTGGTTCAGGCTCTCGCGCTATGCATCGCAACATTAGTGTTTTCTGTAAATGCATTGACGGATTTGAGCTTCCAGTTCCTTGACCCCCGCTTACGCACAAAGGGAGGCTGAGGATATGTCAGACGTTAAAGTCAGCCGAACCGGCGGCCTTATGGGCGCGAATGAAGGCAGGACCTTCAGTTGGGACAAAGTGCGGCAGGTCGCAAACCCGGAAATTATCATCGCCTTCACCCTGTTCACGATTATCGCGGTTCTCGCGATTTTCGGTCAGTTTTTGCAAACCCACGATCCAATGCAGGGGGACTTGCTGAAGCGGTTTACCCCTCCCGGCCAGGAGGGCTATCTTTTTGGCAGTGACCACCTGGGGCGCGATTTATGGTCACGGATGGTCGATGGATTGCAGTGGTCAATGGCCTGTGCCCTGACCGCGAATGTGATCAACCTCTTCCTGGGGTCGACCCTTGGATTGTTGGCGGCAGAAAAACCCGGCTGGCTGCGCATCGTCGTCAACCAACTCGTTTACACGCTGCAATCCCTGCCGGGCTTGGTGATTCTGATTTGCGTCGTTGTTGTCGTTGGCCAAGGCTTCCTGACGCTGGTTGTGACACTCGGACTGTTGTCTTGGGTAGTCTACATGCGCGTTATCTACGCCGAAGCCTCAAGCCTGTTTCAACGTGAATACGTGCAAGCCGCACGCTTGGCCGGCGTAAGCCGCTGGGCGATTATGTTTAAGCATGTTTTGCCGGGCGTGCGTGCGAGCCTGTTCGTCATTTTTGCCTTCCACTTCGCTGGACTACTTATTGCCGAAAGCGCTTTGTCCTTCCTTGGTTTGGGTGCGCCGTTGGGTGTGCCGACATGGGGCAACATGCTGGCAGAAAGTCGGCAGTATATGATTCGTGCGCCCTGGATGCTGATTGTACCAGCAGGCGCAATTGTAATGGCCGTTGTTACGATGAACTTGGTTGGCGATGGTATCGCAAGCCTCTCTCGTAAAAAGGGTCGGAGCATCGACGTTTAGGATACCGCCCCTCTTTAAAGTTTTAGACCGGAGCAATTATGGTTAAGCCTGTCGTGCGCATCGAAGATTTGCGCCTCGAGTTTCTAAGCCAAGCAGGGGCCCTTGAGGTCCTCAAAGGAATCTCCCTGACCATCGGCGAAGGAGAAATTGTAGGTGTGGTTGGTGAATCCGGATCAGGTAAATCTGTCACGGCCATGAACCTGTTGCAGCTACTGCCACGCACGAAAATCAACGTTCCGACAGGTAATATTACGGTCCTCGGGCATGAAGTGCGCGAGATGAATGAACAAGAGCTACAGCAGATACGTGGCGGAGAGATTGGGATGATCTTTCAGGAGCCCATGACCGCTCTGAACCCCGTATTGCGTGTCAAAGATCAAATCAACGATGTCATACTTCGCCATAAGGATATGTCTGAAGATGAAGCGGAGCAGCTTTCTCTTAAACTGCTCGCTGACACAAAGATCACCGACCCTCAGCGGGTATACGAATCTTTTCCACACGAGTTATCCGGCGGCATGCGCCAGCGTGTGATGATTGCTATGGCGTTTTCTTGCTCACCTAAACTCATCGTTGCTGACGAACCGACGACGGCTTTGGATGTTACCGTTCAAGCTCAGATATTGGAGCTGTTAAAAGAGCGCGCGAGGACGACGGGAACCTCAGTACTTTTGATTACACACGACTTAGCCGTGGTGGCCCAACTCTGCGATCGTGTCTACGTGATGTACAAGGGTAATTTTGTCGAGGAGGGGCTGACCAAAGATGTTATTGGTAACCCTCAACATATTTATACAAAAGCGCTGCTCAACTCATTACCTGAAGGTAAACCGGCTAAAAGCCGCTTAGCAACTGTCGCCGCCGCCATGCTGGAAGGTGGCACCACAAATGTTGATGCTGAACCCATCAGACAGGTCACGCGCGTTGCGCGGACGGGTAACACGATTCTGCAAATTAAGAATGGAACTGTGCGATATCCGAAGGACTACAACTTTTTTGGTCGGCCTGTTAAATTCCACACGGCTGTTGATCACGTCAGCGTTGAAATCAAAGAAGGTGAAACTTTGGCGCTGGTCGGCGAGTCAGGATGTGGCAAAACATCCTTGGCCAATGCTGTTGTTGGACTGAACAAGCTCGCCGATGGAGAAATCATCTATCGCGGTAAAAACATTAAAGACCACGATATTGAAACACGGCGCGAAATACAGATCGTATTCCAAGACCCACAATCATCTCTGGATCCGCGTTGGCCGGTCTGGAGAATTATGACTGAACCTCTGACCGTCGGGAAATCTCCCAGCAAAGCAGAACTTCGCGACCAGGCCGTCACCTTGTGTGAAATGGTCGGACTGGAAGCCAGTCAAATCGACCGTTTGCCTCACGAATTTTCAGGTGGCCAGAGACAGCGTATTGCCGTTGGACGCGCACTTTCTGTGCGCCCAAAACTACTTGTGCTCGATGAACCGACATCCGCGTTGGACGTGTCTGTGCAAGCTCAGATCTTAAACCTACTGCTCGACCTTCAAGACGAGCACGGGCTGACATATCTATTCATCTCACATGATGTTGCCGTTGTGCGACACATCGCAGACCAGGTCGCCGTGATGTACCAGAGCAAAGTTGTCGAATCTGGAAACGCAGAGCAGGTTTTGACGGCCCCAACCCATGAGTACACGAAAACACTTATGGCGGCCGTGCCGAGCTTAGAACGCGCTTTTGTAGCCTAAGCTCCACGTTTCCCGCGCACATTAAACGTGAAACCGTCTGCTGCGCATCCAGCCCCAGCGCATGAGTATAGCTTTTCAGGAAACCATCCTGCATAGTTTTTTATGCTAATAATTAAAATAATCATAGATAAATATACCCCTACAATTGAGCAGCCTGTCACACTATTGCAACAAGTTAGGGGGGAATAAAGAATCCACCATTTCTATGGTTGCAATCATCCATCGAACGGCATTGGATGCAGTGGGGAGATCGTTTTACCTGACATTGTTTTCAGCCATAGGTCTGCGCTATCGAGCAGTTCCAACGGCATAGAAGACTGCAACCATCCAGATTGGGGCACAAAAATGACCTTACGCTCAACGCTACTTCAAACCTCAGCCGTATGCGCCTTAGCGCTCAGCATCGCCTTACCAGCAACCGCCCAGCAACTTGCCATCGAGGAAATCACGGTTACCTCGCGCAAACGCGCTGAGAACATTCAGGACATTCCGTTGTCCATCACGGCCTTTACGGTCCAACAATTGCGCGACCAAGGCATCAATAGCGTTCACCAATTGGCAGAACAAACGGCCGGGTTCGCCATGGATAAAGGGTTTGGCCGCTTCTTTGATCGCCCGGTGATTCGTGGGCAGGCATCCATCCTAGGTGCTCCAAACGCCTCCTTCTTTGTCGATGGCGTCTTTGTTGCCAACTCAATTTCATCGACAACGATTGATTCCCTAGAGCGGATCGAAGTTGTGCGCGGGCCTCAAGCCGCGCTGTTTGGCCGCGCCACCTTCGCAGGTGCCATTAACTACATCACCAAGCGCCCGACCGAAGAGCATGAGGGCCAGTTCAACGGCAAATATGGCAGCCACCAAGACACGAAGGCGTCCGTTTGGATGAGCGGGCCGGTGATCGAAGATAAGTTGTATTACTTTGCTGCCGCGAACTGGGATTACTACGGTGGCGAGTGGAACAACAGCTTGGCGCCGAATTCAGCGAATAACGCAAAATTTAACCTGCCCTTTCTACCGGCTTTCCGAGTTGCACCAACGCGTGGCGACACCTCCAAGCTCGGCACAGAAGAAACTCAAGATCTGACTTTCAAGCTGCTGGCCAAACCCTCTGAGACAGTCGAACTCACGTTTAAGGGGTCTTACAGTCAAGTCGATGATAGCCATTACCCAAGAACCCTAGCTGGTCGCGACGAACACAACTGCCTGAACCCAATCAATGCGGGGGGCACGGCCCCTAATACATCAGCAGGATGGATTTGCGGCGAAC
The DNA here is from genome assembly GCA_040221475.1 of Rhodospirillaceae bacterium. GTDB lineage: Bacteria > Pseudomonadota > Alphaproteobacteria > Rhodospirillales > Rhodospirillaceae > WLXB01. The sequence goes on from JAVKEJ010000032.1 coordinate 290,450, forward strand.
TGGAAGCCCGTGACCCAACAACTGGTCAACCGCGCCAAGCTGTTCTCAACATCCCGGACTTTGTTGACGGTCTTGTGAATGATTTCGGAACAGTTATTGACCCTGCAAAACCCGGCCTTCAGCGGGAATCCTGGCGCTGGCTGGCGCAAGCCGACATTGATATTGGCGACTGGGGCCTTATGACCCGAGCGGCTTACAACAAAGATGATGAAAACACCGCTTTTGACGGTGACACCATTGGAGAACGCGCGGTATTTGGTACAGGCCTACTGCAAGCAGCGTTTACAAATGATTTCCGGGACTACTCCCTTGAACTTCAGGTTACATCTCCGCAAGAAGAGCGCCTGCGGGGCTTAGCTGGGTTAACCTATTACGACGAGGAAGAGATTGCGCAAAACCGCACGATTGGAACGAGCTTTGGCCCAATCCCCGGTACATTTGATCGGGTGCAACCGGTCACCAGCACTGTAGAAAACTGGTCGGTTTATGCTCATGTTGAATATGATCTGACAGAAGACCTGACTTTTGTTGCTGAAGGTAGATACTCGGAAGACACAATTGGTGCCATTGCCAATGTCACGAATACTGACGAAGAAGTAAAATTCACAAGCTTTGCCCCGCGCATCAGCCTTGATTATCAAATGAATGATGATTTGCTTTTTTATGGCCTCGTCTCCAAAGGAACCAAACCAGGCGGATTTAACGACAACCTGTTTGACGAATCCGATGCGTCCATAGCTGCTGCACGTGCGAACGGCACGATCGCCTTCGAAGAAGAAACGTCCTGGAACTATGAAGCTGGAATGAAGTCCACACTGATGGATGGGCGAGCCACTTTCAACGTCAGTGGTTACTTCATAGATTGGTCGAATCAAACATTGACTAACATTATTGAGGTGATCGACCGTCAAGGTGCGACAAGCTCTGCTCCGATTCTCGTTAACCTCGGAGCTACAGAAATTTGGGGTGGCGAAGTTGAAGGTAACTGGGTCGCTACTGACGAACTAACCCTGGGCTTTGGGTATGGCCTCGCTAACTCGACCATCAAAAGATTCAATGATGATCAACATGCTTTGCTCACAGGCGAAGATGATCCAACCCTAGCCAACGGCGGCAACGTCTCTGGCAACCAACTGCCCAAAAGCCCGAAACATACTCTCAACTTGAATGGTACGTATCGCGACAGTCTTTCTGCTGATGCAGACTGGTTTATTCGTGCCGACCTCAACATCGAGTCCAAGCGATACACCACGGTGTCTAACTTCCAGCACAATGGCGACTCCTATAAGCTGAACCTTCGCATGGGCGTTGAAGCCGACAATTGGAAGCTGACGGGATATATCACCAACGCGTTGAATGATCTGACACCCAACAACATTCTTCGCTTCCGTGACTATCGAATCGCATCAGGCAGCAACTTCTGCGGCGCAGCCGTCTGCGGATCGTCTTCATGGCGCGGTTTCTTCTTCAACCAGCCACGTGGCCGGGACTTTGGGGTAGAAGTGCAATACAGCTTCTAACCTAGATTTTTCATAACGAAGAAAAGGGTCAGCTTAATGCTGACCCTTTTTTTATGCGCTGAAATTAATCAGCGACTCCTTGCATCCAAAAGCCCAATTGCGGGCATCTTGTAGGTAAGAGATCGGTTTGCAAGAGCCCAAGAACCAAAGCGTTCATAAAGACAGGTAGGCAGTCTCAAGTATACGCCCTAATTCAAAGGCCATTAAAACAATGCTGCGAGGCAGTTTATGCTTACCCGCCAAAATAAATGCAGTCAGAAGATAGGCATAGAAATTATGAAATACGGCCAATCAACTTCATTATTATATAGATTGAGATTTTTTCTCATCTATTACTTTGATTATTACTACGAACACTTGATCCGGCTTTCTAAACATAAGACACTAGCCAGCTGTTTATTGATCTTTAAACAATCACAGCGTACATTCAGTTTTACTGAACACGCCTCTGGTTTAGCTGAGTGAGGACGATATGCTTACAGCTGAACCCAGTTTCGAAAGAATCGCGCTCAACCGCGTCACCTTTGGTGCCCGCGAAGTGGATGAAGCGTATGTCCAAGCTATTGGCTGGGACACGTATGTTTCTGAGCAACTCAATCCCCCCTCCGGTGATGACAATGGTTTAGCAGCGCATCTTGCTTCTCAAACCATGAAAATCACCTATCGGGGACAACAGACCGCGCAAGGCGGCTGGCCTGACGTCGATGAGGACCGCCCGCTCAATTACCTAACAGCCGATACTGAGACGCTTTTCAAAATTGCGATAGACGCTGGCAAAACGGTTTCATTCGCTGAGCAGGCCCGGATACAGCAAGAGATTGCCGCAGCATCTTGGATTAGAGCTGCACACGCGGAATTCCAAATCCGCGAATTCATGGTCGATTTTTGGCACAACCACTTCAATATCGGTCGGGGCGATAGTCAGTTTGGTTCGGCTACGCTTCCGGTTTATGACCGGGAACACATTCGTCCGCATGCGCTTGGAAACTTCCGTGAAATGCTCGAGTCCAATGCTAAATCAACAGCAATGCTGCTGTATTTGGACAATGCGAGCAGCGTCGCCAAGCTACCCAATGAGAACTACGGTCGTGAACTGTTAGAACTTCACACTTTGGGCGAAGATGCCTATCTAGGCTATTCAGACCCTGCCGATCAAGGCCCCGTCGGCCTTGGTTCAGCTATTGGTGTAAAATCGGCTGGATTCTCAGACTTAGACGTTATCGCAGCATCGCAAGCTCTATCTGGCTGGACTGTTGAATTCGGACAACCAAACGCCCTTGGCGGTGGTCGCGCACCAATTACCGGGAACTTCTTTTACAATCCACTGCAACATAGTTCTGGTGCCCAGAAATTCATGGGCGTTTCTCTTTCGGGTAAAACCGAACCCATGGCACAAGGGCAGGCTGTTTTGGATATTGCCGCTGGGCACGCATCAACCGCTGAGTTTGTATGCGGCAAACTTGTACGTCGGATCTTTGGCGACACACCACCCAAGGCTGTTCACAACCGCGCCGTTGCAGCTTGGAAACAACATCAAGATGCTCCTGATCAAATTAAACGGGTGATGGAGACCATTTTACTCGGTGGTCCTGAAGTTGGACAAAATCCAACAGCCAAGATTCGCAGACCCTTTGAACGTATTATTGCTCTTTTCAGAACAACCGATACCGTTGTGAATGCCCATCCTTGGATGGCCTATTTGCTGGAGCCACTTAAAGATGGTTTATTTACTTGGCCAGCACCGAATGGGCGGCCAGATATAAACGGCTATTGGTTCTCGACAACTGCAAATCTAACAACCTGGAACTTGTGTCTTTGGTTGTTTTATTTAAAAGAAATATCCACATCTTTTGCCAATCAAACGCCATTAGACATTCAAGATTCACCAACACAAATGGTTGAATTCTGGTTGGGGCGTATGATCGGGTACGAACCCTCAGAGCAGGTTGTAAACACTCTAATTGATGACGCTATTGGACCTGCCGGTATTATGACTGGGCTGAACTGGGGGTCAGCAGCGGATATTGAAAGTTCGTTTGCACGCCTAGCGGCCCTAATTTCCACCACCGAAGAATTTTCCTTCCGATAGGAGAGACCCATGAGACTCACACGCAGAAATCTATTGCTCGGAGCTTCGGGTGGCGCATTTATGGCCACGATGGGTCCAGGGCTAAGAGTATCTATGGCAGCAGACAGCAAGAGTGATGAAATTCTCGTAGTTCTGTTTGCACGCGGCGGAGCCGACGGTCTTCAGCTTGTCGCACCGGCTGATGATGCTGCTTACCAACAAGCACGCCCGAGCATCGCTGTAAAAGTGAACGGAACTAGCGCTGGTTTACCTTTGGCAAACAGCCTCAGTGGTGTTGACTTTTTTCTGAACCCTGACGCCCCTGAGCTTAACAATCTTTATAGCAGCGGCGACCTTGCTTTCATCCATGCCGCTGGAGTTCCAACAGAAAACCGCAGTCACTTTAAGTCCATGGATATGATGGAACGCGGCCTAGCTGATAATGAAAACAACCTAACGTCGGGCTGGCTAACGCGACACTTGCAAACACTATCGCAAGACCGCCCATTGCTCTCTACGGTCTCAACCGCGTCCAATAATCCGATATCGCTATTGGGATACCCTCAAGCCGTTAGCATTCCTGATGTAACAGACTTTAATGTTGCGGGTGGAGACGTAAATGCTGACGTAATCGCAGCCCTGAATTCAGGGAGTTCGCCCTATCAGCAAGTGGCACAGCAAACTTTAGAGGCGATCAATACTGTACAAACGAAACTTGAAGGTCTCCCTGAAACTGACAATGGTGATTCGTTATCTGAGAATGGTCCTGCCTATACGAATGGCCCCCTTTCCAAGGCGCTCAAGAACCTGGCCACTTTAATCAAAATGGATGTTGGACTGGATGTTGCAACTGTTGATCATGGCGGATGGGATCACCACAACAATCTAGTGAACGAATTCCGTGGACAAATGACGGAGTTATCTCAGTCGCTAGGCGCGTTCTGGGAAGATGTCGCAGACTACAAAGACCGCATTTCCCTTGTGTTCATGACAGAATTCGGACGCCGGCTGAACGAAAATGCCAGTAACGGAACCGATCATGGCTCCGGTTCAGTCATGATGGTGCTTTCAGGTAATGCAAATGGCGGACAAATGTACGGCGACTGGCCCGGCTTGAAGGCTGCAAATTTGGATAATGGGGACTTGGCCGTAACCACAGACTATCGCCAAGTGATCGCTGAGATATTAGCAAAACGCCACAACAGCCCATCGCTAGAAACGGTATTTCCGACCGTGACTTACGCACCACTGGGAATTGTTAATGGCGATGATACTTTGGTTGCAAGTCCAACTGTCGCAACTACAACACCCGTGAGTGCCAGTTAACAGGACTCCGTTGATACTCTAGAAACTTTGCCTAAAAATTCAGGCCATCGAAAGACGAGCCGGAGCACAGAGTTCTAAAAGTAATCATCACTGCCACTCAGCGACGATGGTGTGATTGCGTAAAGCCGGTCGTAGAATTACGCTTACGTCGTCTGGTTGGCGTGATCGCCACCTCAGATAGTAGCGGTACCGTTAAGTTTTAGGTTCCCAAACACCAAGCTCCTGCGCAACCTGGTCTAAGACCGAGTCCCAATCGCCGACGGTTGGTTGTCGAAAGAGCCGAACATTTTCATACCAAGGTACGGTGTCGCCTTTTAACCCCCACCTCCACTCCGGATAAGCAGGCACCATCACCCACACCTGTTGCCCCAAAGCCCCTGCCAGATGAACAGTTGTGTTGGACGTTGAGACCACCAAATCCATCGCAGCAGCTTGCGAGGCTGCCGCATCAAAATCTTCCATCGGATTAACGGCCTCATCAATGAAAATTTCAGCGCCGTATTTTTGCACTGCTTCCCTCACGGTTTCTTTAACATCACCGTATTGTAATGAGACAAACAAAACGTTCTCCGTGGTTAGAATGGATCTCCAGTTATGCAACCGCAGTGATTTCGCTTGTCCAATTTGAGCATTGATGCTGTGCCAAGAAATACCGACAATTTTCCGGCCAGAAGCCAACCGCTCATATTTCTTGCGAAGACGAGAGGTCTGCCCAATATCGCTCTTTAGGTAAGCTTTAGGCTTTGGAAAAAATGATGCTTCCGATCTTAGGAATCGTCCTAAAGACCCCACGGGAACCTGAGCGTCGAACTTTGGAACAAAAACCTCAGGCACCATGTCATATCCATAGATGTCCAATGACGGGAAACTTCGGCGCAGTAACGTTACTAACCGTTTATCAACCTCAAGCGCGAAAGGGATCTTTCGGTCAATGAGGTCAGAGAGCTGACTGATAAACATAACCTGGTCTCCCAAGCCTTGTTCTCCCCAAATCAAGAGTTTCTCATCAGCCTGAGTTGAACCATTCCAAGCCGGAATGTTTTTAGCGCGTGGGATAGAATTGAAATCTTTCATTTCCCACCTTGCCTCAAAATTTTCCCAGCCGGTTGACCACTCTCGCTTTAATAGATCCAGACAAGCCAGTGCAAATTTCGCCGCCGCCGAGTCTGGATCAATTAAAACTGCTTTAGTGAAGTCCGCATAGGCACCATCAAGGTCTCCAAGAGGCTGCTTAACCTCTCCTCGATTAACCAGAGTCTGAGTGTGGTCTGGACATACCCTTAAAACTGAATCATAAAACTCAAGAGCCTCCTCAATCGCTCCCTGTTGCTTTTTGATCAGGCCAAGAGTCATTTTTGCTTTTGCCCAGTTTATTGATCCAATCTCCGCCAACTTAACAGCGCGTTCCAGATCAACCTGGGCCAAATCGTACAGTCCAGTTTCTCTATACAATTCCCCTCTGTTAAACAGCAGTTCTGCATTTTTCGGGGCAATAGTCAGAGCCGTCGTAAACACATTATCGGCCTCTATCACACGGTCGAGTTCCCACAACGCCAAAGCTTTGACATTATGGGCCTCAATCAAATTGGGGTCGATTGCAGCAGCCCGCGCCGCCATTTCCAGAGCAGCAACAGCATGTCCATCATTAAGCTCATATCGCGCTATATTCGCGAGGGCACTCGGAATGTTAGAGTCAATTGCGAGTGCATCCTCAAAACACTTTCTAGCCTGACTCCGCTGCCCTAGCGCCTCATGAGCCATACCGAGATCGTTCAGAATACCCGCATCGGTTGGCCGACGTCGTAGTGCCTTTCCCAACCATTCCAAAGCCACCTTAGGCTCTCCTAGGCCCAAAAAAGCCGCGCCTTTCAACCACAACGCATCCGCCTGCAGAGGCTTCTTTTTTAGGACAGCAGAATAAGCAGAGATCGCAGCCTGAAGGTCCCCGGCCTTATGACTTGCCAAGCCCTTATCAAGAAGCGCAGCAATTTTAGGAGTCAATGCGTTCACTCGCCACACCTCAAGAGGTTTGGCAAACAATGGGCAATTACCACGCATCTAAAATCGTCTAGGGTCGGGCTCACAGACCTTACCGCCATGCATTTTAATTTACAGTGCTAGAATTTACTCCGATACCGTTTTATTACAAAGCATGATGGTTGCACGATACATTTTAGCGTGGAAGTTTACACATACTCTTCCGTCAGTATTTTGGTGTTCGTAAAGATGGGTTGGCAATTTTGGGTAGACCGTGGCGGCACCTTCACAGATATCGTTGCCTACTCTCCAGACGGGCGCATCATGACGTCGAAGTTGCTGTCAGAGAACCCTGAACACTATCAAGATGCCGCCGTCGAAGGTATTCGTAGACTCCTAAATATTCCCAAAAATGCGCCGTTCCCTTCACAAGATATTGACGCAATCAAAATGGGGACCACAGTTGCTACCAATGCACTATTAGAGCGGGGCGGAGAAAAAACGCTGCTCGCGATCACTAAAGGGTTTGCAGACGTACTTACCATTGGAACTCAACAACGCCCCTCACTGTTTGAATTGAATATCCGTCGGCCCTCGGCTTTGTATTCTGACGTCATCGAAATCAATGAACGGCTGTTAGCAACTGGGGATGTTGAAAAGCCGTTAAACGAGTCCGACGCGTCTCATAAATTAAAGAAGGCTTTTGCTAAGGGGTATCGCTCAGTTGCTATCGTGTTGTTACATGCAGACAGGCATCCACAACATGAATCCCACGTTGCAGAACTGGCAAAAAAAATCGGCTTTACACAGATATCAACATCACATGACGTTATCCCATTGATGAGGGTCGTTAGCCGCGGAGAAACCACAGTGGCTGACGCCTATCTGTCCCCAATACTATCGCGTTATGTCAATCAGATCAGAGAAAGTATTGGCAATACACGCCTATTCTTCATGCAATCCAATGGTGGCTTAACAGACGCCGTGAAATTTAGAGGTAAGGATTCTGTTCTCTCCGGCCCCGCAGGCGGTGTTGTTGGTATGGCCGGAATTGCTAAGGATGCTGGAATAGATAAGGTCATCGGCTTTGATATGGGTGGCACATCTACAGACGTCTCGCATTATGCTGGCACGTTTGAACGAAGCTTTGACTCTGTCGTCGCGGGCGTAAAACTGCGCGCGCCGATGATGGACATTCATACCGTTGCAGCCGGAGGCGGGTCCTGTTGTGTTTTCGATGGTCTCCGCTTACGCGTCGGTCCGGAAAGTGCCAGCGCAAACCCCGGCCCCACCGCATATCGCCGTGATGGACCTCTAACGGTGACCGACTGCAATATTTTACTCGGTCGGATACAACCCAAATACTTTCCTAACGTATTCGGCAAATGCGCCAACCAACCGTTAGATCTTAACGCTGTACAACGTAAGTTCTCTGAAATGGCACAGACAGTAAACTCTGCCCTTGGCGAAAAAAAGTCTGAGGAAATGCTGGCGCAAGGCTTTTTAGACCTTGCTATCGAAAATATGGCAAACGCCATCAAAACGATTTCAGTTCAAAAAGGACACGACGTCTCTGGATACACCTTGGTAAGTTTTGGCGGCGCAGGTGGGCAGCATGCTTGTCGGGTGGCCGATGTTCTTGGTATGACTCAAGTTCTTGTGCACCGATACGCAAGCGTATTATCAGCTTATGGCATGGGACTAGGCGCGTTGAGAGCTCTGAGAGAGCAAACTGTATCAAAAACGTTAGATCAAGCGAACCTGGCTCAGATTGGAATCATATTCGAAGAACTGACAGCAGCTGCAACGCAGGATTTGTTAGATCAAGGTGTGCCAGAACAACAGGTCGAAGTCATAAAACAAGTTCACGTGCGATATGATGGATCCGACACCGGATTGCCGGTTTCTTTTGATCCACCTAGCAATATTACTAAGACTTTTGAGCGCCTTCACGAAGACCTGTTCGGCTTCATACAGGACGGCAAAGCCCTGGTTATAGAAACAGCTTCAGTCGAAGCGTTTAGCCGTCGCGATAGCAGCCGAGCAGTCCAATCATTATCACCAATGAGTCCAGAGGCAAAACCACCCCGACCCATTGACAACATCGACATGTGGTCAGAATCAAATTGGATAACCGCACCTGTGTTTGATGCTAAAACATTAGAACCTGGAAGGTGCATTAGTGGACCGGCCCTCATTACTGCATCTGACGGAACCATTGTGGTCGAAGCGAATTGGCAGTGCCACGTCCAACCTCAGCGCGATTTCTTATTAAAGCGTGCTGCAAAGAAGGCAGCTCGCATCGCAATCGGCACGCATGCTGATGCCATTCAAATTGAGATTTTTAACAGCCTTTTCATGTCAATTGCTGAACAGATGGGAGCGGTTCTTCAAAACACAGCCCATTCAGTTAACATTAAAGAGAGGCTGGATTTTTCCTGCGCCGTTTTTGATTCAACCGGCGCCCTTGTCGCGAATGCGCCACATATGCCCGTGCATCTAGGCTCCATGGGGGAAAGTGTGCGCGCAGTCATTCAAGCCCAGAAAGGACGCCTAAAACCACAAAGCGCATTTGTTACCAATGCGCCCTACAACGGCGGCACTCATCTTCCAGACATTACAGTTGTAATGCCGATGTTTGATAAAACATCGGGCGAACTAATATTTTTTGTCGCAGCGCGTGGCCATCATGCTGACATTGGTGGGTTAACCCCTGGCTCTATGCCCCCCAATAGCCATAACATCCTCGAGGAAGGCGTACTTTTAGATGCCTTACCGCTTGTTGTAGGTGGTCAATTTCTCGAACAAGAAATGCGCCAAATTCTGAGCGGCGGTTCCTATCCTTCGAGAAATGTGAGTCAAAACATTGCCGATCTTAGAGCGCAACTGGCAGCCTGCAATAAAGGCGCAAAAGAATTGCAAAAGGTGGTTAACGAGTATGGCTTAGACGTCGTCAAAGCCTTCACACAGCATGTGCAAGACAATGCTGAGGAAGCCGTAAGGCGGGTGTTGGATTCTTTAACTGATGGGCGATTTACCGCACCGATGGACGATGGGGGAGAAATTCACGTCTCTATTGCTGTCAATCGTCAGGATAGATCAGCCATCATTGATTTTACGGGAACATCTCCGCAAAGACCTACTAACTACAATGCGCCTAGCGCAATTTGTAAAGCCGCAGTGTTATATGTGTTTCGTACCCTTGTTAATGATGACATCCCGATGAATGAAGGATGCCTGAAACCTTTAAGCATCATTATTCCAGAAGGGTCAATGCTTAACCCAGCGCACCCTGCAGCGGTCGTTGCTGGGAACGTAGAAACCTCCCAAATTGTATGTGATGCACTGTATGCGGCATTAGGTCGCCTCGCAGCAAGCCAGGGCACTATGAACAATCTGACCTTTGGCAATGCGGAGCATCAGTACTACGAAACACTATGCGGCGGCACGGGGGCAAGTGCAGATTTTGATGGTGCAGATGCAGTTCACAGTCACATGACCAACTCTCGATTGACGGACCCCGAAATTCTGGAGTGGCGTTACCCAGTGATCGTAGATTCCTTTTCAATCCGAGCAAATTCAGGCGGCGCGGGTCATCACTGCGGTGGTCATGGTGCTGTGCGCAAAATAAGGTTTCTCGACTCTATGTCAGTCGCGATATTGTCTGGTCGTCGCACGACTTCCCCCTTCGGACTCAATGGCGGGGAAGACGGTTTGTGCGGCGAGACCCTTATAGAACGCGTCAATGGTGATATCGAAGCCCTTGCGTATTCGGATGCTGCTGACGTGCAGTCTGGAGATAGAATTATCGTCAAAACACCAGGTGGCGGTGGCTACGGCTCAAAGAACTAAGAACAAATAGCGTTTATCTGTTACTGAGCCACATCCTAAATTGACGAGCCGATATGAAAACGCCAACAACCTCAGCAACGCGACCTAAAGATGATGGATTCTTTATGCCACCGGAGTGGTGCCGCCACGCCCGCACATGGACGACCTGGCCAGCTTGTTCTGACTCCTCGGTCAACTCCGAACTCAAGGACACACTTTCAGAGATTATTCAATCGGTTAGAGAGTTTGAACCAATCACCGTCGTGGCAACCAAAGGCAGCTATGATGACGTTGCGAACCGTTGCGGTCCAAAGCTAGATATCATTACAATCCCACACGACTCGCCTCGCATCAGAGATACTGGGCCCACATTTCTTGTCGATGGCAAAGGCGGGTCAGCCGCCGTGGATTGGAAATTCAATTCATGGGGTCAAAACGATCAGGGCAACGAAAGCGATTCAAAGCTAACTCACACCCTACTTGGGGAAGCTGAAGTAAGACGATTCCGCGCTCCGCTGACCCTCGAAAGCGGCACCTTTTGTAGTGACGACAATGGCACGCTCATCGTTTCATCTGCGGCTATTTTTGACAGCAAGCGCAACCCCAACTTGTCACGCCTGGATGCCTTCAACATCCTGACGTCTTGGCTCGGGGTTCGACACGTTATCTGGTGTGATCAGACACTAGGCAAAGATGTTTGGAAGAGTGAATTGCGACGCAGTTGCGTTTTTGCACGCTCCGGACATGCATTGGTCGGAAAATCTTCTGACGATGATATGGCTGGTCCGTTAGATTTAACTGCACAACACCTGGCTCAATCAGAAGATGCTCGGGGAGCACGGCTTACCGTTGAACGTATTCCGGTGGTTTCCCTGCCAGAGGGGATTGCCACATACACAACTTTTTACGTCCTCAATGAAGCCGTCCTCTTACCTAAATATGGAGCGCCGGAAGACGATGTCGCGTTAAGCCTTATTCAGCCCTACTTTGCAGGTCGGAAAATCATCCAGATCAATTGTATTCCCTTGCTGAGAGTGAACTGCAGTCTCTCTAGCTTGCTGCAATATCAACCAGCACGACTGCTAGAAAGGCATAAAGCAACACTATTACCGAAATCTGCTTGGCACCGCCCCGTTCCTGATTATGAGGGCCTCTTGGATAGTTATATTGAGCGTCTAGAAAATGGGGATTAATCCGTGGTTCTCAGCATGAAAAGTCAAGGTTCTTGCCAATTGTAGCTCCGGCGCGTAGGACACCTTTACAGTTTAATTCCTGGATAGGCAGAATATCTTGTCGCAAGTCCTTCCCTATATTTTTCTGATTATCGGCCTCGTTTTGCTGAGCGGTGGTGCGGACTACCTCATTAAGGGGGCGGTGGCGGTAGCCGCTCGTTTCAATATATCGCCCCTGGTTGTTGGTCTAACCATTGTTGCTCTTGGAACCTCTCTCCCTGAATTGGTTGTGTGTGTGAGAGCCGCTTTGGAGGGAGCTTCAGGAATTGCCGTGGGTAACGTAGTGGGGAGCAATATCGCAAACATTCTTTTTATCCTCGGTGCTGGTGCAATAATGTGCCCAATTGCAGCCAACAGAGCGCATTTCATACGTGACAGTTTGATAATGATTGGCGCGACAGCATTATTCATCGGCGTAGCTTTAACAGGGTCGTTCGGTAGTATTTCCGGAATGGTTATGTTTGCACTACTGATCGCTTTTCTGTTTTTTTCTTATGCACAGGGCAAAAAACACGGGATAGACGATCTCAGCATGCTCGACCTTGATGATGCCGTGCCGGAAGCTATTGTCGCACCGGCTGTTGCTGCGTTCTGGGTTATTGGTGGGCTGGCTGCCGTTGCCATAGGAGCCGACCTTCTAGTCAACGGCGCCACGACAATTGCGCGCAGTATTGGCGTAAGTGAAGAAGTCATTGGCTTGACCATGGTCGCCGTTGGGACCTCTCTGCCAGAACTGGCCACCGTGGCAGCTGCGGCCGCAAAGCGCCATACCGACCTCATCGTTGGTAATGTGATGGGAAGTAACATCTTTAATATTCTTGGCGTTATGGGTGTAACAGCGATAGTTGAGGAGGTTCCAGTCGCTCATCAGATCTTATCGTTTGACGTTTGGGTCATGCTTGCAGCATCTGTGATTCTGGTTCCTTTTATGCTCTCTGGTAACGCGCTATCCAAACGTGAAGGGCTTGTTTGTTTGCTTCTATACGTGGCCTACATTGGCATTCAATACGTAGGCGTTGAGAACTTTATCTGATGGTGCAGGCAACGCATAAAACCATTTTGATAACGGGCGGAGCCAAACGTATTGGCCGCGCACTCTCCCTAGCTTTAGCTGAAGATGGATGGAATGTTGCAATTCACTATTTCGGCTCAAGTGAACACGCTGAAATGTTAGCGCACACTCTTCAACAACATGGCTGTCAAGTCGCAACGCTGTATGCTGACCTCAGTGATGAGGATGAAACACGGAAGTTAGTAGCGTCTGCAACAGATGCCCTTGGCCCCGTGGGTGCCTTAGTTAATAATGCGTCAATTTTTGAAGAAGAACAGTGGGATGAAGTAACCTCCTACTCTTGGGCACGGCATTTGAACGTCAATCTGTATGCCCCCTTTATCTTAAGCCAAGACTTTGCACGTGCACTGCCGAGTGAGTCCCACGGGGTCATCACCAACATCATTGATCAAAGGGTGTTCAATCTCACACCGAATTTTTTTTCTTATACCATCAGCAAATCAGGGTTGTGGGCAATGACGCAGACCTTAGCCTTGGCGCTTGCGCCTCGGATACGGGTGAATGGTGTCGGCCCAGGCCCAACCCTTGCGAATGAACACCAAACGGAAGAGACATTTATGGCTCAAGCGCGCGCTACTCCGCTTCAACGAAAAGTAGACGTTGAAGATATTGCGAATGCAGTTAAGTATTTGCTCGGTGCATCAACCGTCACCGGGCAGATGATTGCCGTTGATAGTGGAGAACACCTTGGATGGGCCCAACCGGTTGAAGGACAACATAAAGATGGCTGATATCAGAAAAAAACGAGTCATCGAGCCGTTATATATAGCAAATGCAGTGGATCAGGTCCGCCACGTCTTTGTTCGCGACCTTGTGCTCCCCTGCGATATTGGAATCCATCCTCACGAGAGAGGTGTGCCACAGAGAGTCCGCATCAACCTAGACCTCGCGGTCACTGATGATGGAAACCCGCTTTCAGACCGTCTTGAGAACGTGGTGTGCTATGAGGATGTTGTCACACGCATTCGTGCCATTACGGCTGACGGGCATACAAACTTAGTAGAAACTCTCGCAGAACGAATCGCACAAACGTGCTTGCAACACCCCGACTGCCATACGGTCAGGGTGCGTGTGGAAAAACTCGACGTTTTCGAGGACGTCGAGAGTGTGGGCGTAGAAATTGAGCGACGCACCCCATCCTAAGACCGTCTCGAGTCCTTTAACCTGTTGATTTGTAATAAAATCTAAACTTCGAATCAGTTTTACTGTCCAACTTAGAACTTTAGTCAAGTAAGTTGTGCACACGGATTTATTTGATCTTTCAACTCAATAGCAGGCGATGACTTTTCCCTATTTGCACCGTCTCATTTTCCAGTTTATTCAATTTTCTATATATATTACAGATACTTAGAGAGATTTTCAGAAAATAGACCTGAATAGCTCTTTTCTTGGTTCTGTTGCATTGTCTTTGGCTTGCAGTTCATCTCCCCACAGACTTTTCCACAGCTTTCCTGGATATCCTGGCTGTATTCTCGGAAATTATGTTCAGCGGTTGACCGAACATGACATCAGTGCCAAATCCGGAGCATGGAACGTTCAAGCAACACAAAGAATTCTGGTCGAGACCAACCAGCTGAAGCCGTGCCTAAGGGCTCACATACGCCCGGTCAAAAACTCGGCAACGGCTTGAAGGTCATTTCAGATGCCCTAAAGAACCTTCCAAGCCGCCCTGGCGTTTATAGAATGATCAATGCATCAGGAGATGCGCTTTACGTTGGTAAAGCCAAAAATCTAAAAAAGCGTGTCACCGCTTATACAAAGATAGAGCGCCTTCCTATGCGCCTGCAAAGGATGGTCACCGAAACCGCTCATCTGGAAATTGTCACAACCCATACCGAAGCTGAGGCATTACTGCTTGAAAGCAATCTCATCAAGCAACTTAAGCCACGATACAACATATTACTCAGAGACGATAAGTCTTTCGCCTACATTATGATCACGGGAGATCACGCGTTTCCCCGTGTCATTAAACACAGAGGCGCACGCAAAGCTCAGCATCAATATTTCGGGCCCTTCGCTTCTGCAGGAGCAGTGAACCATACGCTGACCACGTTGCAGAAAGCTTTCCTGCTTAGAACGTGTTCAGACAGTGTCTTCGAAAATCGATCAAGGCCGTGCTTACTCTATCAAATCAAAAGATGCTGCGCACCTTGTGTCGATGCAGTGCCACAGGAAGTCTATGCTGACCTGATACGTCAGTCGCGCGATTTCCTAAGTGGTGATAGCCGTGAAATTCAACAAGATCTCTCCCGGCGCATGGAAACAGCCAGCGCAGATTTAGATTTTGAAAATGCAGCAATATATCGTGATCGCATCCGTGCCTTAACGTCTGTTCAGAATCATCAAGGTATTAACTTACCATCAACGGAAAACACGGATGTCATTGGTTTGCACCGTGAAGGTGGCCAATCTTGCATTCAAATCTTTTTCTTCCGTGGCGGTCAGAACTTCGGAAACCGCGCTTACTACCCGTCCCATTCCGCTGATGACGATGATGGCGCGATTATTGAAGCCTTCTTGGGACAATTCTACGATGCCGCAACTGCCCCCCGCACCATACTTGTCAGTCACCTTCCTCCGCACCAGGATCTGATTTCAGAAGCCCTCGGGATTCGTGCCAATCACAAAGTCGACATCATCACACCGCAAAGAGGCGCGCGCCGCAAACTGATTGACCATGCCACTTTGAACGCTAAGGAGGCCCTGGGACGACGGATGGCCGAGAGTTCAGCCCAAAGAAAGCTTCTGGATGCGGTGGCAGAAATCTTCAACTTGTCTACTTCGCCGGATCGCATTGAAGTTTATGACAACTCCCACATCTCAGGAACGCACATGGTTGGCGCAATGATTGTCACCGGCGCCAATGGTTTAGAGAAGAACGCCTACCGGAAGTTCAACATAAAATCCGAAGACCTCGCACCGGGCGACGACTACGGCGCTATGAAAGAGGTGTTGCTGCGACGATTTGGCAGGGCACAAAAAGAAGACCCTGAACGGACGAAGGGCATGTGGCCCGATCTGGTCCTTCTCGACGGCGGAAAAGGGCAGCTCTCAATTGCGCATCAAACGCTGGAAGAGCTTGGCATAGACGATGTTCCCATGGTCGCTATTTCAAAGGGTCCTGACCGTAATGCTGGTCGCGAACAGTTCCATATGCAAGACAAGCCCCCCTTTATTTTGCCGCCGTCACATCCTGCGCTCTATTTTTTGCAACGACTGCGTGACGAAGCCCACAGATTTGCAATTTCATCACACCGGAACAAACGATCACGCGCCATCGCGCAATCAGAACTCGACCAGGTGCCGGGCATTGGGGCTCGGCGCAAGAAAGCACTGCTGCACCGTTTTGGATCAGCGAAGGCCATCGGGCAAGCTGGAATAGATGATTTAGCCGCAATTGATGGTATCAGTGCAGGGCTGGCAAAAAAGCT
Source organism: Rhodospirillaceae bacterium (assembly GCA_040221475.1). Classification (GTDB taxonomy): domain Bacteria; phylum Pseudomonadota; class Alphaproteobacteria; order Rhodospirillales; family Rhodospirillaceae; genus WLXB01. The sequence goes on from JAVKEJ010000032.1 coordinate 306,907, forward strand.
CTATGATCATTTTCACCCTGATCAATAAGTCATACAAAAAACTTAGGACTGATGGAAATTACCTGTGCTCAACATTCCCAATATTTTAACACTTTCAAGAATTTTCATCATTCCTGTTGTCATTGCACTTTTTTACTGGGATAGCCCCACAACACGCTGGGTGATGCTAGGACTCTTTATTATCGCTGGGATCACAGACTTCTTTGACGGTTATATCGCCCGGCGGAGCAATCAGGTCTCACCATTCGGTCGTTTTCTTGACCCAATTGCAGATAAGCTGCTGGTTGCCGCATTGCTTTTGATGCTCGTCGGGTTTGAGCGCATGAGTACCTGGGCTTATTTACCTGCGGTGGTTATTCTAACCCGTGAATTATTGGTCTCAGGATTACGTGAGTTCCTTGCCCAAACACAGGTTAGTGTGCCCGTCTCAACTTTAGCGAAATGGAAAACCACATTGCAAATGTTTGCACTTGGCTTCTTAATCGTCGGCACTGACGCCCCACCTTGGATACAAGCGCAACTGATTGGAGAGATTGGCCTATGGTTGGCCGCTCTGCTTACTCTTATTACTGGATATGACTATTTGAAGGCTGGCGTTGTTCACATGCTTGATGAAGAAGAAGCTATTGCCTCCAAAAACAGCAAAACTATGGAGTAGACCTTCGTGGCAACGACCGTCCTATATTTTGCGTGGATCAAAGAGAGAATTGGCACTGGCGAAGAGCATATAGAATTTTCTAATGATGTATCCACCGTCGCAGATGTCATCGGTGTCTTAAAACAAATGAGTCCCCAACATGCAGACGCTTTGCATGATATGACTCGGGTGCGCGTTGCAGTTGACCAGACTCATGTGTCGTTCAACGCTTCAATTAAAAATGCCCGTGAAATTGCATTTTTCCCTCCCGTTACGGGGGGATAGTTATGATACGCGTTCAAGATGATCCATTTGACCCAGGCGCTGAACTAAATACGTTCTTGGCACGCAACCCCAACTCTGGTGGTGTTGCCAATTTTATCGGGCAGGTGCGAGATTTCAATAGCCCAGACATTGATAATATCAAATCGTCGCCATCACTACCTAAGGAGATGATCTCCAGCTTAGAACTTGAGCACTATCCAGGCATGACCGAGAAAGAACTGAGGCGTATTTGTGATGATGCGAAGTCTCGGTGGCCGTTAGACGATATGATTGTCATCCATCGATATGGTGTGATGACACCTGGAGATCCGATTGTACTGGTTTGCACGGCAGCCACCCACCGGGGAGATGCTTTTGCCGCCTGCGAATTTGTTATGGATTGGCTTAAGACTCACGCACCCTTTTGGAAACGTGAGCATAGCAGCACAGGTGCCTCTTGGGTTGAGGCAAAAGCAGTTGATGATGACCGGTCGGCCAGATGGAACAGGTCCGCCACTGAATCGAAGAACAAATGAGACTAGGCTGCGCTCGACTCTGAATTTGCCGTTTTTCCAACGGTAATGTCGTAAGCTTCCATCAATGTCCGACAGACGTCGCCGGGGGTAAATGTATAGCTACCAATCGCGCTCACAGGGGTCACTTCGGCTGCTGTACCCGTCAAAAAGCACTCATCTGCGTCAGCCATTTCTTCTGGCATAATGGCGCGCTCAATCACGTCGTAGCCGCGTTCTTTGGCCAAACCGATCACAGTTCGTCGCGTAATCCCATCCAAAAAACAATCCGGGGTGGGTGTATGTAATTTTCCATCCATCACGAAAAAGACGTTTGCCCCTGTCGCTTCAGCAACCTGCCCACGCCAATCCAGCAGGAGCGCGTCGTCAAGACCTTTTCGCTCCGCAGCATGTTTGGACAACGTACAGATCATGTACAATCCCGCAGCTTTTGCAAAAACAGGGGCTGTTTTTGGTGAGGGTCTGCGCCACTCCGACAAATCAAGCTTAAGACCTTTGAGTCGCGCTTCAGGCGAAAAATACGACGGCCAGGGCCAGACAGCGATGGCGACATTTATTTTCGAGGCCATCGCGGTAATTCCCATGAGCTCACTGCCGCGCCAGGCGATCGGACGCACATAACCATCGGTGATGTTATTGGCGCGAATCGCTTCATAGCTCGCGGTGTTGATGGCGTCCTGATCATAAGGAATTTTCATGTCCAGTGTTTTCGCCGAGAAAAACAAGCGTTCCGTATGTTCCTCAAGCTTAAAAACTTTACCGTTATAGATACGCTCGCCCTCAAAGACGGAGGACGCGTAATGCAAGGCATGGGTCAGAACATGCAGCTTGGAACCGCGCCAAGGCTGGAGTTCACCGTTGAACCAGATATATCCGTCACGGTCATCAAAAGGTTGGATAGACATTGCGGGACTTTTCCTTATAGCGTCTCTACACGTCCTATTTGAGACATATTATTAATCAGATTGAGCTTAAGACGTAACATCCTAATTAATTTATGTCAATATTACTGACTTATATTCAATCCTATTGACCTGAGCCCCCAGCGGTGCGACCCAGAACTATGGTTGAATCAAAACCCGGCACAAACCTACTCTTTTTGCGCGATGAAGACCTGCGGCAGGGCATCGAATTGCTGTTCTTTGCCTACAAGGATTTCACGGCAGAGGCAGATTCTATTCTGGCCAAACAAAGCTTTGGGCGGGCGCATCACCGCGTGATTTATTTCGTTGGGCAGTACCCTGGTATGAGTGTGAGCGAATTGCTAGACATCCTCTCCATCACAAAACAAAGTCTGTCCCGGGTGCTGCGCCAACTCGTTGATGACGGCTATATTCAACAGAAACCCGGAACCAAAGACCGGCGTCAGCGTCTGTTGTCTCTAACCGATAAAGGTAAAGACCTGGAAAAACTCCTGACCAGCGAGCAAAGGGCCCGCATCGCAGCAGCTTATAAAGATGCCGGCGCGGATGCCGTTGAAGGATTCCGCAAAGTCATGCTTGGCATCATGGAAGCCTCAGCGCGTCAGCGATTTAATGAAGAGAAGTCATGAGGACTGAGGCGTGATACCAGCAGGACCGAAAGAAGGAGAAGCAGCCTCTCAGAGCCAAGCCACCCCTAAGGCCCATATATTGGTTGTGGATGACGACACCCGACTGCGGCGCCTAATCAAAAAGTATCTTAAAGAGCAGGGCTTTATGGTGTCGGATGCGGCCTCAGCAAAAGAGGCTCGACAGCACCTGACATCTCTGCAGTTTGATCTCATCGTTCTCGACGTCATGATGCCTGGCGAAGACGGGATGAGCTTTGCTAAACATGTGCGCACCGAAAGCACCGTGCCGATTCTTATGCTCACGGCCATGGGCGAAGCCGAGCACCGCATCACCGGTTTGGAACACGGCGTTGACGATTACATGGGCAAACCTTTCGAGCCCCGGGAACTGATGCTCAGAATAAATGCGATTCTGCGGCGCGCGCCCCCTCCCGAAGACGATGGCCTGCATGAATTGTCCTTTGGACTCTGCCGTTATGATATTACACGCAACACGCTCTTGCGTGATGGCGCTACTGTTCATCTCACATCAGCCGAATCTACATTATTAAGAACGCTTGCCCTCAACGCGAATACGCCAGTGCAACGCAGTCAACTGGGTAACGACGAAACCGGGCAATCGAACCCTCGTACGATTGATGTTCAGGTTACGCGATTACGCCGGAAAATTGAAAGTGACCCCAGGCAACCACGATACCTCCAGACGGTTCGAGGCACCGGTTACCTGTTGCGTACCGACTAAAGGGGTCTTGCCATGTCCGGTCATACCGCAAATCATACCGCTATCGTGAGAACAATAAGCCAGTGGTTTAAAGAGTCAGGCTGGACCAAATGGTTGCCTGCGACTCTCATGGGCCGGTCTGCCATGATTATTCTAGTCCCGCTCATTCTGGTCCAGATCATTTCCACCTTTATCTTCTATGATAATCATTGGGAAACCCTCTCCCGCCGCTTGGCACAAGGGCTCGCCGGAGATATTTCACTCATTCGGGTCTACTTACGCGACTATCCAGAAGAAGAGCGCTTTGAATGGATAGAAGTATCTGCCCGACAAACCATGCAACTAGAAATCACGTTTGACCGAGGCTCTGCCCTTCCAGCGGATCAAACCATCAATGCAGATGGACCGTTTGCTGATGTCTTAACACGTGAACTCTGGCGAGAATTACGGCGCCCCTTCACAATTGATTTCGAGCATTCAGAGACTGAAATTGAAATCAACATGCAACTTCCGGATGGCGTTTTGCATGTTGTTGCCCCCCGCAAACGACTCTTCAGCTCCACCACTTACGTTTTTGTGTTGTGGATGGTTGGGTCATCTCTGGTGCTGTTTGGGGTTGCAGCATTGTTTCTGAATGTTCAGGTTCGGGCGGTCAGAAGACTCGCACGCGCCGCTGATAGTTTTGGTAAGGGACGAGACGTTCCAAATTTTAAGGCAGAGGGAGCCAAAGAAGTACGGCAAGCTGCGTGGGCGTTTACCGCCATGCGCAACCGGATCAAACGGCAGATTGACCAAAGGACGGAAATGCTTGCCGGGGTGTCTCATGATCTGCGCACCCCCCTCACCCGCTTGCGACTTCAGACTGAGATGCTAACTGGAGCCAACCCAGAAGACATTGCAGACATCAAACGCGACATTGATGAAATGGAACAAATGCTCAATGGGTATCTGGCTTTTGCACGTGGCGAAGGAGAGGAAGCTCCGGAACCCACAAACTTAGAAGAATTGATCGAAGATATTTATGATCGGTTCAAAGAGTCCATAAAGGTTTTAAATATCAGGCTGCGAGAATTAGGTGGGCCTGTGACAACAAAACCAACCGCGTTTCGTCGAAGTCTGAGCAACCTCATCAGCAATGCCTCCCGTTATGGAACACGTGTTGATATATCAGCCAAACGCGCGGGAGCTCACATTGAAATACATGTGGATGACAACGGCCCAGGAATTCCTGAAGAGCAAAGAGAAAGTGTGTTTAAAGCCTTCTACAGGGTTGACCCCTCGCGCAATCCCGAAACCGGCGGGGTAGGTCTTGGGCTTACAATCTCACGTGACATCGCGCGCGGCTTGGGGGGAGACATAGTGCTCAGTCAGAGCCCGCTGGGGGGGCTGCGCGCGACTTTACGCCTTCCGGTTTAAGAAGACCCAGCCTTAATAGAAGGCTTCATAAACATTTTCTGCAATTGCTCCAGTCGGTCTAAGCCTTTGTCCAGAGCAGACATTGTTTGCGCCATATCTGAGCTATCATCTTTAAGCCATGTACGAAGGGCCATGATGTATATCGCACCCAAAGCATGCGCGCGTGCAACGCCAAACGGCCCAGTCGCATCAATGCCTGAGACAATAAGTATGAGCGCCATAGAATGAATCAGACCGGGAATCCGCATGAACATACTGAATGGTCGTCTTTGCATGGACCTTAGAATAGCGGCATATCCTGCGCGCTCTGCTTGCAAAGCATCAAACCGCATCATGAGAACTTCGAAAAGACGGTCGCGCGGGCTCTCGTCATGATCAATCTTCGGAATTGCAGCTAACACAATCGAATCAACCCGGCTAAATAAATACGCTGCGATACGGTCCGTCGTTGGAAACACTTCAACAACAAGGCCGAATGGCTCTTTGACGCTATCCGCCAGATCGGAAAGTGTCAGCTCACCCCAGCCCTGCTGAGACGCAGTCTTAAGAGCAACATCGGCGACTCTGTCTTTGAGTGACCGCTCAGTTTTAACCGGACGCGATGATTTGGATGTTTTTTTAGCTGCCATGGATTAAGAGCCTCCTCCTAACGCTCTGCTTTAGACTTGATATTAATTCAGCTATTCAGCTAGCTCTTGCGAACGCTTTACAGCAGCAGCAACGGCACGGGTCATCAAGTCCTGTAACTCATTGTCTTTCATCAGAACATTTAGTGCAGCTTCTGTGGTTCCCCCAGGGCTGGTTACATTCTGGCGTAGAAGGCTAGCTTCTTCTGGTTGCGCCTCCAACAACGCTCCTGCCCCGGAAACCGTCGCATTTGCTAATTGCTGAGCCAAAGCGGGTGCAAGCCCAGCATTAATTCCTGCCTGAGTCAGTGTTTCTGCGAGCAAAAATACATAAGCAGGACCGCTGCCGGAGACGGCCGTGACCGCATTCATATCTGCTTCTTCTGTGACCCAGGCCGTAAGCCCAACCGCAGCCATCAACACCTTACAGACACGCTTCTGTGACGGGCCGACAACGTCGGAAGCGCATAAAACGCTTGCCCCTTTCCCTATGGCTGCCGGGGTGTTTGGCATGGCACGCACAATGGCAGCCTCTGCCCCCAACAAGGATTGCAGTTTACCCAAAGTTATCCCCGCAATAATCGATAGGTAGACCGTACCGCCTTTGGCAAAGCGTGCATAATCAGGTGCAACGTCAGGTAATAGTTGTGGTTTTACAGCAAATACGACCGCGTCTGGTCTAAAGTCACTTGGAATTTCTGAAGCCTGACTCAAGACAGTAAGGGCAGGGTGCCCCTTGGCAGCGGCAATAGAGGAACGACCAGCAGGTTCAACAACCATGATATCCACCGGGCTAAGCCCGTGAGCAAACCACCCTTCTAACAGAGCGCCGCCCATCCTGCCGCAACCAACCAATAAAAGCGTGCCTTCAATCATATGAAGAGTTTAACACAATCAGGGCGTTTTGAACGGCGTCTTTTGTTTTGAATCGAGAGACTGGAGTTTTACGCCTCACCAACCGTATCAAGCAAAGCGCAAGAAATCGCGTCGTCCGGGCTTTTGCCACCCCAAATCACGAACTGAAAGGCCGGATAGTAACGCTCACACTCGCTCCGTGCGAGATCAACAAGCTCGTCAATATGACCCGCATCCAATCGGCCCCCATGGCAATGAACGGTGTGGCGGAACATGGGTATACCCTCATCAATCCATACTGCGAAATGGCCAATCCACAACCGCTCGTTAAGCTTGGCGATAAGCTCATAGATATTATTCAGAACTTTTGGCTGCACCCGCATATCAAGTGCGCAAGAGAAGTGAAGAGCGTCTAGCTCTTCTGACCAAGCGAAAAACAAGCCGAAATCACACCACGTGCCTGGAGCTTCAACCGCCATCTCTTCATCGCTGCGGCGATCAAAAACCCAATCTTTTACAGTGATAACTTCCTCAATCCGATCTAACGGATTGTCTGCCGGAGTGTCTTGGCTGACGGTGGTGGTGCGCATGGAATCCCCTCATTTGCCCCGGGCCAACTCGAAATAGCGGCCCCCAAATTCGTAGCCTGAGAATCAAGATATAGTAGGTTTCCGAGCGCTTCAATAACAAATAGTAGTAGAACTGCCGAGTCGGCCAGTTTCACGTTATTGTCACAGGACCTGCTTGCTATATCGGCTTTGGATAATCAGGCAGAAGGGGCGGAGCGCTTTGATTTTGCCGCCGTTTTAGTCTTTGCAGAGGTCGTCTTGTTGGGCACTGGTTTCGCGTGCTTTACGCTTCTCGCGGCTCCAGACTCCAGTGTTTCAAGGCGCTTAAGGAGTTTTTCTTGCTCAGCCCGCGCCTCAGAGAGCATTGCCTTTACGACCTCAAATTCTTCGCGCGTTACAAGATCACGGTCGCTGAGAAAGCGATCGACCCGTTGGCGAACGAGGTTTTCAACCTCTTGCTTGAGGCCACCCAACGCTCCTAAGGCACCACCGGCGACCTTAGCAATATCATCAAAAATTCTCTTCTGACTCTGCACTTTTGGGGCTCCAAGATAAAGCTACGTTCATAATATCGGCGTAAACGGTGTTCCCTTCAACCCCACTTGATAACAATCTCTGGGCTTTGCTTCATTGCCGCTTCACTCATGCTCCGGCATAAATACAAAACAGTATAGATATCGGAATTATTCATGTTTGTTGTGACAGGCGCATCAGGGTTCATCGGGTCAAACGTGTTGGCCGTTCTGGAGCAAAACGGAAAAAGCGCCCTTGCCGCTGTAGATTTTCGCGAGTCAGAGGCGAAAACACGCAACACACAAAAAAGAAAAGGGCTGACTTGGGTAGCTCCCACCGAAATCGAAGCCTTCCTCTTTAAACACGCACCAGACATAGAAGCCCTTATCCATCTTGGAGCAGAAACAGCCACAACAGCCACCGACCGTGATGCTGTCTTCGCTGTTAACGTAGACCTCAGCAAATTTCTGTGGCGGTGGTGCATAGAAACAGACACCTCGCTTATCTACGCCTCTTCAGCCTCCGTATACGGGGACGGACAGCAGGGTTTTGAGGACAGGCAACAGTTGGTGGAGATGCGGCGCCTTAGGCCACTTAACATTTATGGGGAAAGCAAACTGGCCTTCGACTGCTTTGTTACAGAACAAGTTGAGGCCGGAGGGCCGACCCCTCCACAATGGGCGGGGCTCAGGTTCTTCAATGTCTTCGGGCCTAATGAAATGCACAAAGGCCCCCAAGCCAGCGTCGTCAGCCAAATGTATCCGGTAATTGCCGAAGGATCGCCATATCCATTGTTTCGGTCTCATCGCACCGATGTTGCTGATGGAGAACAGAAGCGAGACTTTATTTTCGTCGATGATTGTATCGCTGTTATTCAGTGGCTATTAGAAAACACCACGGTGTCGGGAGTATTTAATGTGGGAACGGGCCGCGCCAGAACCTTCCTGGATTTGGCACATGCCGTCTACGCCAGCGCTGGTCTTGAATCAAAAATCACTTGGCGGGACACACCGGACCACCTTAAAGCGCATTATCAATATTTTACAGAAGCTGACATGTCTCGTTTAAGGAAAGCCGGTTTCGCGAGACCGTTTACGTCACTTGAAGACGGTGTCACCATAACCATCCGAGATTACTTAAGTCAGGCAGACCCTTACCGGTAACAGAAAACCACATGACAGTTTTTGCTCTCACGTTTCCTAATATTGACCCAGTGCTGATTGAATTGGGTCCCTTCGCCATACGTTGGTATGCTCTGGCCTACATCGCCGGGCTATTTGGTGGCGCATGGTACATGCGGCGTTTGGTCGTTCGTTCGCCCGCGCTCCTGACTCCGAAGCAGGTTGACGACTTTCTGATGTGGACCCTGGTTGGCATGATACTCGGTGGTCGGATGGGCTACGTTATCTTTTACAAACCTGGTTACTACTTATCGAACCTGAGCGAAATATTGATGACCTGGGAAGGTGGCATGTCTTTCCATGGTGGCTTGATCGGAGTGACCATTGCCATCATCCTGTTTGCGCGGCGGCTGGGCGTAGACAAATGGTATGTAGCCGACAACGTGGGGTGTGTCGTTCCAATCGGCTTATTTCTTGGGCGCATTGCAAACTTCATCAATGGTGAACTCTATGGCCGCGCAGCACCCGATGTGCCTTGGGCCATGGCTTTCCCAGCGGGTGGACCCGTTCCACGCCATCCAAGCCAGCTTTATGAGGCGGCCCTGGAAGGTCTCGTTCTACTTGTCCTGCTACATTGGCTGTGGCGCCAAGACGCCATCCGTCACCGTCCAGGTGTTATTACAGGCTGTTTTTGCGCAGGGTACGCATTAGCCCGCATTTTTGTTGAGTTCTTCCGCGAACCTGATCGGCATTTGGGCCTCGTCCTCTTCGGACTAACAATGGGACAACTTTTATCGGCCGCTTTGCTTATATTCGGCATTTGGGTTATCTGGAGATCAGTGAACCGCGAACCCCTTCAAAAGGGCAAGCCCTAAGATTGATGAGCACGTCGCCCCCTCCCCCTTTAGCTGATGCGGCAAAAGAGACTGGCTGCACGGATTATCTGATCGAGCGCATCCAGCGCAACGGGCCAATCAGAATCGCAGCATTTATGGAAACTGTCGTCGACACGTATTACGCGCGCGGCAACATTTTTGGCCGGTCTGGCGATTTTGTGACGGCGCCTGAAATTTCTCAAGTTTTTGGCGAACTGGTTGGCTTGTGGTGCATCACTGCGTGGCAATGCTTAGATCAGCCAAGAGATTTTCACCTTGTTGAGTATGGGCCAGGTCGTGGCACCTTGATGGCAGACATCATTCGTACAACATCTAAAGCTGCGCCAAGATTTGGTTACGCTGTATCTGTCCATCTTATCGAGCGCAGCGAGAAGCTGAGAGCAGAGCAAGAAAAAACTTTAATGGGGCTCAATGTATCCTGGCACGAGGACCTATCTACCCTCCCCGAGGGGCCTGTGATCCTTGTTGCTAACGAGTTTCTCGACGCACTGCCCATTACTCAATATGTCAAAACCGCTTCTGGTTGGTGTGAACGATTGGTAAATCACAACGGGCGTGAGTTTGTATTTAACGTCGCCACCCTTCCGACCCCGAATATCAACGATGCCTTTCATGATGCGCCGGAGGGCAGCATCCTGGAACATTCAACCGCGGTGCACGATGTCGTCAGTGACATCTCAAAATTATGCTTAGAACGCCCAGGCATTGGCCTGTTGATTGATTATGGCTACGTCCGCACAAACATCGGAGATACCCTACAAGCCGTTAAAGGCCACGCCTACGCTCCCGTTCTCAAAACACCAGGGATTGCTGACCTGACGGCGCACGTGGATTTCGCATTGGTGAGCGAGGCCGCGAGGTCAGTGGGCTGCGCTGTTTATGGACCCGTCGAGCAGGGCTTATGGCTGCAACGTCTCGGCATCAAAGTGAGAGAAGCACAACTCTCAGAGGGTAAATCCAAGCAAGATGTTGAGACCATTCGCGCCGGCATTGCGCGCCTCATCGATCCAGTATCTATGGGCTCGCTGTTCAAAGTGCTGGCCATCGCGCCACCGCATATTGCCCCACTCGCCGGTTTTGAGGCAGAGGTTAAATAATGCTACAAGCGCCGACTCTAAGCTCCACACCGGGTCTCAAACACGGATTCTTTACACGCCAAAACGGCACCTCAAACGGCCTATATACGAGCCTAAATTGCGGCTTCGGCTCTTCTGACATCAAAGCGTCAGTGCAACAGAACCGTGTCATTTGCGCGGATGCCTTGGGTGTAACTGTGAACGACCTGTTGACCGTGCATCAAGAACACACCGCAGACGTTGTGACAGTCGCGGCACCATGGGATGACCACGGTCCGCCGATCGCGGATGGAATGGTTACCGCAACGCCTGGCCTCGCTATTGGAATTTTAACAGCAGACTGCACACCTGTTCTCTTTGTGGATCCGGAAGCAGGAGTCATTGGAGCCGCTCACGCAGGTTGGAAAGGAGCGTTTGGGGGTATTATAGAAAACACTGTTCAAGCGATGGTGCAAATCGGCGCACGGCGCCGCCAAATTTTAGTTGCCGTCGGACCTTGTATCGGTGCTTCATCCTATGAAATCGGACCAGAGTTTAAAGACCGATTTATTGATAAAGACCCAGAAACTGAGAAATTCTTCACGCCGTCCCCAAAAGCAGACCATGCCTTTTTCGATATCGGGCGTTACGTTTTTGATCTCGCAGATGCGGCTGGTGTGCGCCAAGTGGAACGTCTTCTGCATGATACATATGAAGAGAAGGATTTGTTTTTCAGTTACCGCCGCTCTTGCCATACGAAAGAACCAGATTATGGGCGGCAGCTCTCAGGTATTGCCTGGCTACCATAAGACATGCTGAACCGTCGAAACGTTTCACTTCAACTTACTAGCTTTGCCGCACTGATCAGTTTGGCGGGATGCGGTAATGTTCCACAGCCATTCCGGCGCGCACAGAACACTAGCAACCCCTTGCTCGCAAATCCCAGCGGGGCAGGAATTGGGATATTACCTCCAGCAGGTCTTGATGACTTGTCAGGACGCTATATTGCGAACAGCATTGCTGAGACGTTAAGGCAACAGGAAATTCCAGCAGAAGCCTTGGATCGCGCAGGCGTGCTTGCTTTTACCGTCGAAGGAAACCTTAATGATTCCACCATTGAAAACGGCGTCGCTCAGGTCGCATTCGATTGGCGATTGCTGAACAGGCTGGGAGAAATCATAGAGCGGTTAAACCAGGAGATTGAAATAAATAGCCTCGCCTGGATCGATAAAGACGACGTGGCTTTAGATGCGATTGCCAACAACATATCAGCCCAACTGATTTTACTTTTAGCTCCGCCAGTTGCCACAACACCGAATCTGCCAGAGACCAAACCCTGGGCGGGTTTAACTGTGACCATCCAACGTCCTGAAACCGCCCCAGGCGACGGGGCCCAAGCTTTGGGCCGCGCACTTGCGAACCGGCTTCTTGCTGAAGGCTTCCAACCCCCAGAAGACGAAGCAGACTTTATTATCTCCGCCCGCATTTCACTCAGTATTTTCGATGCCGTGCAGGACGACGTCTCAATCCTCTGGAGCATTCTCTCCCCAGACGGAGAAAACCTCGGTGACGTGAGGCTAGATAATCGAATCCCGCGTGGTCAGCTCGACGGGGCTTGGGGGCAAATTGCCGAAGCCATCGTCGATAGCGCTTTTCCAGGCCTACTTCAGATTGTTGTCTCACAGGTCGTACCGCGGCGATGAACCCAACAATCTGTGGATAAGCACTAGATTTCAAAGGATTCAGCGCGACAGAACGTTTACAGACCTGTGACAGGTTGGTAGGTTTTCGCCGGTTTGATACGGCTGGAGAGCGGCACCAATAGCCGGGTTGTAGGGTGCATGCCGCGAGGGGGCTGACTTCATGAAATTATTGGCTGGCAACGCCAATCGGCCGCTCGCAGAAGCTATTGCGGCTTACTTACATGTGGAGATGACCAACGCGTCAGTGAAACGCTTTTCAGACATGGAGGTCTTTGTCGAGATCCACGAGAATGTGCGTGGCGAAGATGTCTTCGTCGTTCAACCCACATCATACCCCGCAAACGATAATCTAATGGAGTTGCTGGTCACACTGGATGCCTTGCGCCGCGCCTCTGCAGAGCGCGTTACAGCCGTCATTCCCTATTACGGATATGCACGACAGGATCGCAAAACCGCACCGCGCACCCCGATTACAGCCAAATTGGTTGCAAATCTTATCAACCAAGCCGGTGCTAGCCGCGTTTTAACGCTTGATCTCCACTCCGGGCAAATTCAAGGATTCTTCGATATCCCCTTAGACAATCTCTATGCTCAGCCAGTCTTTGCCGATGACATCAAAGAACGTTACCAAGGCAACGGTGGCCCAATGATTATTTCACCGGATGTTGGTGGCGTTGTCAGAGCGCGGGCAATTGCGAAAAGACTCAATACTGATCTTGCGATTATCGATAAACGGCGCGAACGAGCCGGAGTTTCTGAAGTCATGAATATCATCGGCGATGTTAAAGACCGTGACTGCATTCTGGTCGATGATATTGTCGATTCGGCAGGAACATTGTGCAATGCAGCCGTCGCTCTCATGAAAAATGGGGCTAAAACGGTCTCAGCCTACGTGACCCATGGGGTTCTTTCCGGTGGTGCGGTGGGACGCGTTTCAGCTTCACCTATGACAGAGTTGGTCATTACGGACAGCATTCAGGCTACGGAAGCCGTGAGATTGGCTGATAATGTGCGTCAAATCTCCATTGCACCGCTGATGGCGGAAGCTGTGAAGAGAATCAGCTCGGAATCCTCGGTTTCCAGTCTGTTTGACTAAGCCAGACCGAGCGTAACCTGGGGCTTGAGCCCTGCTACGAATCCCTGTATTACCCCCATCTTCTCGGCCCTGCCCTAAACGGACAGGGCATTAATGCTGGCGGCGACACCCCTGGAGGCCTGCCAGCGACTTACTTCGCAGAGTACTGCGATGTTAACTTATAGGAGACCAGAAATGGCTGATATTAGCGCCCTGACAGTTCAGGAACGCGACCGGGCCGGCAAGGGGGCAGCCCGCGCAACACGCCGTGAAGGCCTCGTGCCTGGCGTGATTTATGGTGACAATCAGGATCCAACCCTGATTTCCATGACACCGCGCGATCTGTTCGTCGAAATGCATAAACCCGGTTTTGCAACTAGGATTTTCGACATCACAGTCGGCAGCAAAACGCAACGCGCCATGGCCCAAGATGTACAAATGCATCCTGTGCGTGACGTCCCCCTTCATATCGATTTTCGCCGTATTGGCAAAAACACCGTCGTGACCGTTGAAGTGCCTGTGCACTTCTCAAACGAAGACGCCTCACCGGGCATCAAGCAAGGTGGCGTGGTCAACGTTGTGCGTCACGAAATTGAAGTGCGGGCCCGACCAGACGCTCTGCCGGAACAGTTTGACATTGACCTCACCGGTCTCGAAATTGGTGACTCAGTGCATATTAGTAACATTGAAATGCCTGAGGGAGTGGCTCCGACCATTACGGACCGCGACTTCACGATTTGCACCATCGCAGCACCGACAGTCTCCACAGCTTCTGACGAAGAAGATGAAGCTGAGGAGGGTGATGAAGGCGAAGGCGAAGATGCAAACGCCGATGGCGAGTCCAAAGAAGAATAAAACACGAAGCTACATTGAGGGTCCGAGGTTGCTCGGACCCTCAATACCTATACGCTTCGAAATTCGCTTCCCTACTAGTCTGATTGTATCGCGAGACTGCCATGCGCCTGCTGGTTGGCCTGGGCAATCCGGGCGCCAAATACGCCAATACCCGACACAATCTGGGTTTCATGGCGGTTGACCGTGTTGTTGATCAATATCAACTGGGCACGTGGCGAACCAAGTTTCAAGGGCACACCGTACAGGGTGAGATAGACGGCACCAAAATCGCCGTTCTTAAACCTATGACATTCATGAATGAATCCGGTCGCGCTGTCAGTGAAGCCATGACCTTCTACAAAATTGCCTTGGAAGACGTTCTGGTTTTCTTCGATGAAATTGAACTTTCCCCTGGCAAAATCAGGGTCAGACAGGGCGGCGGGCACGCTGGGCACAACGGCATACGCAGTCTGGTGAGCCATATTGGTGAAGCCTTTTGGCGCATTCGCCTCGGCGTTGGCCACCCTGGTGATAAAAACCGTGTCTCTGGATATGTCCTTCAGGACTTTGCGAAATCTGATGAAGACTGGGTTAACACATTGGTGGATGCCGCCTCAGATGCAGTACCCTTGCTGGTGAGCGGAGAAGATAACCGTTATATGACCCAGGTCGCACAACAGATGCACGGTGTGCCGACCCCCCCCTCACCGCGAGACAGTCTCGCTAGAAATGAAGAAGGATAGGCACGATGGGATTTAACTGTGGGATTTAATTGTGGGATCGTTGGCCTCCCAAATGTTGGTAAATCAACACTGTTCAATGCACTGACTTCTACGGCAGCAGCCCAGGCTGCAAATTTTCCATTTTGCACCATTGAGCCAAACATTGGCCGGGTTGCCGTTCCTGATGCTCGTCTGACTAAGATATCTGGCATCGCAAAATCTAAAGAGACAATCCCGACCCAGCTTGAATTCGTCGATATTGCTGGATTGGTAAAAGGGGCCAGTCGCGGTGAAGGTCTAGGCAACAAGTTTCTCGCCAACATCCGCGAGGTTGACGCCATCGTCCACGTCTTGCGCTGTTTTGATGATGGCAACATCACCCACGTGGATGGTTCCATTGACCCTGTACGAGATGCGGAAACTGTTGAAACCGAACTCATGATTGCCGACCTCGAAAGTCTAGAAAAACGAGCCGACGCGCTAACCAAAAAAGCAAAGTCTGGTGATAAAGACGCGAAAGATCAGCTCGCCGTTATCGACCCGGCGTTGGCCGCCTTAAGAGAAGGCAAGCCCGCCCGCACAGCGCGGCCAGATGACGAAAATGCGCTGAAACTCTTCAGACAGTTACAATTGCTCACAGCCAAACCGGTTCTCTACGCTTGCAACGTTGAAGAGGGTAACGCGGCCAACGGAAACGCCCTCTCAGCCAAGGTCGAAGAAAAGGCTGCGGCTGAGAATGCGCTTTGCGTTGTTGTATCAGCAGCCATTGAGGCGGAAGTTTCACAGTTGGATGATCCGGAAGAACGCCAAGACTTTCTTGAGACGCTGGGGTTAGAGGAAACGGGCCTGACGCGAGTCATTCGGGCTGGGTATGAGCTTCTTGATCTGCTGACCTTCTTTACCGTGGGCCCCAAGGAAGCCCGCGCCTGGACCGTGAGAGGCGGAGCAAAGGCGCCTCAAGCTGCAGGCGCTATTCACACAGACTTTGAGCGCGGCTTTATCCGGGCCGAGACAATTGCTTACGATGACTTTGTGAATTTAGGTGGCGAACAGGCCGCTAAAGATGCCGGAAAAATGCGCCAGGAAGGCAAAGAATATCTCGTCAAAGACGGCGATATCATGCACTTCCTCTTCAACGTCTAAGCGCGCGCCCTCAAAGCATAGCTAAAAAATAAACCGCCGGTTTTGATACCGGCGGTTTATAATGATCTAATTTTTAGCTGAGCCTAATATTAGACTTGCGCGTTCGCTTCTAGTGCTCAACATCGGCCCAAATACGGCGCTTAAGGAAGTAGGCCAGCACCGTAAAAACGAAGGTAAACAGCATCACCCGAACGCCTGTGCGCTTACGCACTTCCAGCTTCGGCTCGGCTGCCCAATGCAAGAAGGCGGTAACGTCTTTAGACATCTGATGAACAGTTGCTGGTGTGCCATCGCTATACTCCAACAAATCGTCAAATAACTGCTGTGGCATGGCGATCTGATTGCCTTCAAAGATGGTGTTGTAATACATGCCATCCATCAGCTCGGCTTCCACCTCAGCAGGAGGCTCGTCATATCCCAGCATCAGACTGTAGAGATAGTCTGGACCGCCACTGCGCGCCTTGGTCATTAATGACAAATCAGGCGGCAAGGCTCCATTATTAGAAGCGCGCGCAAACTGCTCATTTGGATACGGGTTAGGAATGCGGTCTGACGGGATCGCGTTTCTATCAATGATATCGCCCTGATCGTCACAGCATTCTTCGACGGAGTACTCGGACGCTAAAACCTTAACCTGATCTTCGCTGTAGCCAATTGATTCGAGGTTGCGGAAGGCGATGTAGTCCAAACCGTGGCAAGATGCACACACTTCGCGGTAAACCTGAAAGCCGCGCTGAAGTTGTTGACGGTCAAAGCGGCCAAAAACACCATCAAACGACCAGTCCTGATGATCCAGTTCAGCTGCCTCTCCCGCCGCGTTCACGGTTGCTGGAGCATACCCAAATAGCAGCGTAACTGCGGCAGCAAAAAGTAAAATTCTCATGTCTCTACTCCGCAGGCTTTGCCACAACGGGCGTACTTATACTGGTGGGTAAGGGTTTAGGCGTCTCAATCCAGCCAACAACCGGCAACAGCACAATGATGTGGAAGAAATACCAGAACGTACCAATACGGGTCAGAATAAGAGCTGTCCCTTCGGCAGGTTGTGATCCACACCATCCGAGAACAACGCAAACCAGCAAGAAGACCCAGAACAAGATTTTATAGATGGGTCTAAAGGTCGCGGATCTCACACGTGACGTGTCGAGCCAAGGCAGCACAAACATGATTAAGATGGACGCAAACATCAGAATCACACCCAGCAGTTTGTTATCGACCGAGCGCAAGATCGCGTAGAACGGCAGGAAGTACCATTCAGGTACGATGTGCGCAGGCGTCGAAAGCGGATTCGCTGGAATGTAGTTATCTGCGTGACCCAGAGCATTCGGGAACCAGAATACCATTGTGAAATAGGCCAGAAGAAATACACCAAGGCCGAATGCGTCTTTTGCCGTGTAGTAAGGGTGGAACGGGATTTTGTCTTTCGGTGTCGCATCAATGCCCAGTGGATTATTGGAGCCTGGGATATGAAGCGCCCAAATGTGCAGAATGACTACGCCGACAATGACAAAAGGCAGCAAATAGTGAAGCGCAAAGAAGCGATTGAGAGTCGGGTTGTCAACGGCAAAACCGCCCCACAGCAAGGTCACAATTTCATCGCCGATCACGGGGATGGCTGAGAACAAATTCGTAATAACGGTCGCACCCCAGAAGCTCATCTGCCCCCAAGGCAGCACATAGCCCATGAACGCCGTCGCCATCATCAACAACAGAATGATAATGCCCAACCACCACAAGACTTCGCGGGGAGACTTATAAGAGCCGTAATACAAGCCCCTAAAGATGTGGATATAGACAGCAATGAAGAAAAAGCTTGCTCCATTGGCATGCATGTAACGCAGCAGCCAGCCGGAATTCACATCACGCATAATGCGTTCAACACTTTCGAACGCATAATCAACGTGCGGTGTGTATGACATCGCCAGCAAAATGCCGGTGATAATCATGACCACCAGAATAAAACCGGCCAGAGCGCCGAAATTCCAGAAATAATTCAGGTTTTTAGGGGCTGGATACTTGGATCCAACGGATTCATCGATGAAGGAAACGATAGGCAGGCGTTCTTCAAACCAATCGAAGGCTCGCATGCCCCAACCTTTTTCAGTGCTCATAGCGGCTGTGCTCCTTAACCGATGCGAACGTTTGTTTCAGAGAGGAAGGTGTACTCAGGCACCTCAAGATTCGTCGGCGCAGGCCCTTTGCGGATGCGCGCGGATTTATCGTAGTGAGAACCATGGCAGGGGCAGAAGTACCCCCCGAAATCGCCACGTGGCTCGGTTGTTTTCTGACCAAGAGGCACGCAGCCAAGGTGGGTGCAGACCCCAACCACGATAAGGTAGCGCTCATCTTGAACACGCTCTTCATCTGGCTGCGGATCCGGCATATCTTGCCAGCGCTCTGAGCGAGCCTCTTCAATTTCAGCCGGTGTACGATAACGCGCAAAAACAGGCTTGCCGCGCCAACTGATCGTAATCGCTTGCCCTTCTTGGAGGCTGGACAAACTTACTTCAACAGACGAGAGCGCCAAGGTATCGGCGGCCGGGTTCATGCTGTTAATTAAGGGCCATGTCGCAACAGCAACACCAACGGCACCAGTTGCAACTGTTGCATGGAGCAGAAAATCTCTGCGCGACTCTTCTTCGGTAGGAACCACTTGGTTTTCTGACGTATCCGCCATCTTTCGGGCCTCTCGGTTCTTGTTTTTACGCCAGGAGTGATACGCGAGACGCGGCAAGATTGAGAGCAAAACCGTCTCAAGTGCCAAAGCAGACTTCAGACCATAATGACCTTGAGTCTCCCTGTCTTGCTTCCCTTCCCCAACGAAACTCTAAGGAAAACAATGAGATGGGGTATAGGATATTTTATAGGCCGTGAAAAGACCTTTGACTGCCTGCAATTCATTATCAACATTGGATAAAATGTCGTGATTCGCCTTGTTCTATATCAACCGGATATCCCTCAAAATGTGGGGGCAATTCTTAGGCTTTCTGCGTGTTTCAATATGTCAGTCGATATTATCGAACCCTGCGGGTTTATCTGGGATGATAAAAGGGTCAAACGCAGCGCTATGGACTACACCGATTTGGCAAGGGTCGAGCGGCATCGATCTTGGGAGACTTATCAAAGGTCAGCAAACGAGGGACGGCTGGTTCTTTTGACCACCAAGGCCGCCTTGCCCTACCATTCATTCGCATTTTCAGCGCAAGATCGTTTGATCTTTGGCCAGGAGAGCGCCGGAGTGCCCGACGAGGTTCACAGGGCCGCCGACGCACGCATCATTATCCCAATGTCACCAGGTGCCCGGTCCCTAAATCTGGCCCAATCCGCAGCAATTGCGTCTGCGGAAGCCCTGCGGCAAACTGGCGGATTCCCTCAATAAAAATTGGATAAATGGCCCTATTAGGCCGATATGACAGGCATGTAATGCTCCTGCAATCCTCCTGTAAGACAGAAAAGCCCATATTATTCTCTAGCAATTGTCGAAAAGACAAAGGATCCCCCCAGAGTCCTGCAGTTGCTGCTGCAAACTGGCCCCGCCTTTCCCCTAGGCGGGGTCAATTTTGTAATGCACTTGGTATAGTGGACACTAACTTTGCTCAGTGAAGATTATCTTTGAGGCGCCGGATCAACTCAGCTTTGCTGGCCGTAAACCCTTCTTCGATCCACCTCACTTTGACAGCATCCAGAAGCTGTCCAATCTCCGGCCCTTGAGGCACCCCTAAATTTTGAACATCTTTGCCCATTAAAGGGAAAATCATCGGGGGCCAGTCCTGAACAGCCCTGTAGAATGCGCTCCAGTCTTGGAGTTCATCGTTTTTAGCCCGCGCAGAGGCTAAACGTATGCCAGCTAACGCCACCTCCGCGCCGTAAGCACCGCCAACATGCTCGTGGAGGTATCGATAAAGGTTCGGGGGCACTTGTGACTCCGGCGCGGCCTTGGCCGCTGCTATGATCGCTTCTAAAATGCGGCATTGCTTGACTGAGAATTTCATCGCCGCCGCAGCATCAACAGCACTATCAGACATTAGAGCAATCCAGCGCGTCAGCCAGAAAACATCTGTTTGCCGTGAAACATCAAATTTTCCCTCCTGAGAAATCAGTTTTTCGAAGTCTGGGGCAACGCGTGCGCCTGCGAAAAGAACCTTCAAAACGCCTGTACTCGCCATAGCGTGAACTGAGAGCAAAGGGTTTTCTGTTGAAAGCAACTTCACGAACTCCCCAGCCACTCGCTCAGCTGACAATTGAGTAAGACCGGACCTCAAGTCCTTGCAGGCTTTTAAGGTTTTTGGGTCAGGAGCCGCCCGGCCATGGCTGGCGAGAAACCTGAAGTAGCGGAGAATGCGCAAATAGTCCTCTTGAATACGGTCTTTTGGTTCACCGACAAACCGCACACGTCCAGCTTTTGCATCGACTGCTCCGCCGAAAGGATCAAACACCTGCCCGTCTGAACAAAGTGACATCGCATTGAACGTAAAGTCGCGGCGCGATGCGTCCTCCTGCCAGTTTGTTGTGAATTCAACGGCTGCGTGACGCCCATCGCACGCGGTATCGCGGCGCAATGTGGTGACTTCAAAGCCTTGCCCCCCGGCGACCGCCGTAATGGTGCCGTGTATCAGGCCCGTGGGCACGGCTTTCAACCCCGCTGATTCAAGCTTAGCGACGATAACGTCTGGAATATCTGGCGTAGCAAGATCAATGTCCGTGATGGGTCGCCCCAAGATGGCATCCCGCACGCACCCCCCGACAAACCTGACATCGGTATCAGGTGCCCCCAAGGCCGTGAGCACCGCACGGACCGGGGGGGCTGTCATCCAGGGCGCTGAGATATTCATGCCAGACAAGCTATGACCTTCATGTCAGACATCAATGCCTAGTTTTCCTCCATTGTTCCGGGGATCACGCGCCCGTCTTCATAACGTGGCGGGATATAATTGGTCGCATCCGGGTCAGCGCCGCGCATCAAAGCCGTTGCCGCCATTAAGGCGACCGTGAGGATAGCACCCAACAACAACAGGAACGGCCAAGGCCCTTGTTCGATCTTTGGGGCTTCGCCGCCGTGCTTTTTCACGTAACCAATTCTGAACCACGCCCAGGTTAAATAGATCGTGAGCGGCAGCACTAAGGGTAAGATATAGACAAAAATTGTACGAATCATGGCGTATTCAAAACCTCGCTTAGGTTAACAATCATGCCCGCGGTTGCACCCCAGATATAATGCTTTTCATAAGGCATGGCGTAATAGGCACGCTCTAGTCCATTGACGATACGTCGGACCTTTTGATGATTCACTGGATTAACTAGAAAAGAGAGCGGCACTTCAAAAATAGCCGCCACTTCGCTGGGTTCTGGCACAAAAGATTGCGGGGGATCAGAAATCAATCCAACAACAGGCAGCACCTCGAATCCGGTGATGGTGAGATAGGGATCAAGACACCCCAAGATATCGACCATCTTGCGGTCCAAACCAACTTCTTCTTCAGCTTCACGGAGCGCCGCCTCAGTCTGATCTGCATCACCGGGATCCATCCGTCCGCCCGGAAAAGCAACTTGCCCGGCATGCCTGTTTAGATCGTCGTGACGTCGTGTGAGCAACACAGTCAACTCCGTCTCACGCTTAAGAAGCGGCACCAACACGCCAGCATGCACGCGCTTGACCGTCACGCCCGGCGCACCAGCTCCTTTTTCGTAAGGAATACCGCTGGATGGAACAGGCCCGTATTCCTCGTCTTTGAACTCGCTCAGGCCAGCCTCGCTGAGAAGCTGTCGCCCGGACATAACGTCACCTCTTAGCGTTGAAGGACGGGCGCGAGACAACCGGTGCCGTATATGATCCGGCGTTACCATTCCTTCGGATCGCCAATTTGAAAAAACGTATTGCGGCTCCAGACGCCAAATTTTTTGCCGTCCTCTGCGTGATGTTCCGTCGCCAATTCAACTAGGTGATAGAACACCGATCGCACCAAACGCGCGTCCAGGTTCTTTCCAGTATGCACATAGGGCGATGGTTCACCGGAGGCCGAATCAGTTTCAATGCGCAAGGCATGCTCCGAATCCAGGGGCACAATCATATCGAGATTGGTGCGAAAATCGATAACTTGGTTTGTCCCTTCTCCAGAATGGGTTAATTCGACAATCGTGTAGGGCACATCTTCAACGTCTATGCGCCCATTTTCGACAGGTGTTGTAAGCCAATAAGAGCCATCCTCCCGCCGGTTTAAAACCGTGGAGAACAGCTTAACTATAGGCTTACGGCCAATGGGCGAGCCTTGATAGTACCACGTCCCATTCTGATCGATGCGAATACCAAAATCACCACAATCCTCCTCCTCAGACGCCCGGCTACCGGATGCCCTTAAGGAAGAGAGAGATTGCAACGCAGAATCTTCTTCTAACTTACCCACCTGAGCCTCCATACTCCCTACACCAGATGAGAAATCCTTTAGTTGGAGTTATTTAGGTGTCGGATACGATAACACATTCCAAAGACAGCACAGTCCCAGAGAACACAGCCCCAAAGAACGCTGGCGAAGTCTCAGTGGACGACGTCGAGCGGGTCAGTGCGCAAATTGCTCAGGCTAAAGAAGCTGTTGAACAGGTCATCCTCGGCCAAAGCGCTGTTGTCGAGGAAAGCCTGATCACGCTGCTGGCTGGCGGCCACGTTTTGCTGATCGGCGTCCCGGGTCTCGCCAAAACCAAGCTGGTGCAAACCATTGGCACCGTGATGGGGCTGGAAGACAAGCGGGTTCAGTTCACACCGGATTTAATGCCCGCAGATATTTTGGGCTCTGAGATCCTGGACGAAAGTGATGACGGTAAGCGCCATTTCCGTTTTGTCCGCGGTCCTGTCTTTAGCCAGCTTCTGATGGCAGATGAAATCAACCGGGCCAGCCCCCGAACACAGTCTGCTTTGCTGCAAGCCATGCAAGAGCGACGGGTGTCGATCTCTGGCCATTATCATGAGTTGCCGCAACCCTTTCATGTGCTAGCCACGCAAAACCCAATTGAGCAGGAAGGCACCTACCCACTTCCAGAGGCGCAACTCGACCGCTTTTTAATGCAAGTGGATATCACCTATCCGGATAACGACGCTGAGCGGCAGATCATCATCGCCACCACTGGGGTCTCAGAAGTTGAGCCCAAGCGGGTGATGGGCGCAAATGAGCTGATGGCCGCGCAAGCCGTGGTGCGCAACTTGCCCGTGGGTGAAAGTGTGATTGATGCCATTTTGCGATTGGTCCGCGCTGGCCGCCCGGAAACAACTGACATCAGCGAAGTGCGGGATTGGGTGGCCTGGGGACCAGGGCCGCGCGCCAGTCAGGCATTAATGCTGGCTGTGCGCGCACGGGCGCTGATGGAAGGCCGTCTGGCCCCGTCCATTGACGACGTTCTAGCCCTCGCCAAACCCGTTCTCAAACATCGTATGGCTTTGAGTTTCGGCGCACGCGCCGATGGCAGAAACCTGAACGATGTCATCGACCGTCTGCGCGACGCCGCTGACACTGCTGGAAGCAAGGGTTAGACGTTCGCGTTTATTATGCCCATCACATCTCAATCCCTTCAGCATAGCGCAGAGCATGCGGCTTCAACGCTACCGCCATTACTGATCGACGCCAACCGCGTCGCAGCAACAGTATCCATGGGCAGTCATGGCCGCAGGCGGGCGGGCCCAGGAGACACGTTTTGGCAGTTCCGCCATTATGAGCAAGGCGATTCAAGCCAGCTCATTGACTGGCGACAATCGGCAAAATTCGGGGCCTTGTTTGTGCGCGAGCGGGAATGGGATGCGGCTCAAACCGCCGCCCTGTGGTGTGATTGTTCACCGTCAATGGCGTTTCGGTCCGCAAAAAACCTCCCGGCAAAAGGCGAGCGGGCGAGCGTGCTGGGATTGAGCCTGGCGTCTTTAATGCTGGGCGGTGGAGAACGCGTTCGGCTTCTCGGCACCCCGCAATCTGCAGCGGCAGGGCGCTTGGCACTGTTGCAAATGGCGCATCACTTGGAACGCACCTTAAATGCCAATCAAGCGGCGGACCTCCCCCAAGCACCAGAGAGCTTACCCAGACATTCCGCCGTGGTGCTGATCAGTGACTTTCTGATGCCCTTGCCAGCAATAGAGGCCGCCATAGCCTCTTTCGCCGGTCGTGATGCGCGGGGTCACTTACTCCAGGTTTTAGATCCGGCTGAAGAAAACCTTCCTTATACAGGACGGATTCGGTTTCAGGGCCTGGAAGAAGAAGGCCAGCTGTTGATTGAGCGCACGGAAGATATTCGCAACGAATACCAGCAGAAACTGGCCGCACATCGAGACGCTCTGGTTGCTATCACCAATCGGTTTGGCTGGACCTTTGGCGTTCATCATACCGACCGGCCGCCGCACACGGCCCTTGTGAGCCTGCACACGCGCCTGTCCGAACCGCCGCGATGACATTAGGCGCTTTAACATTTGCGTTCCCATGGGTGCTGACGGCGCTGGCCGTCTTGCCATTGATCTGGCTGTTGCTGCGCGTGACGCCGCCGGCCGCGCGTACCTTAAACTTCCCCGCCATTCGCTTATTATTTGGCCTGGTCTCCCCCGAAACATCCTCGGCCCGGACGCCCTGGTGGCTGATGCTGCTGCGACTGATGTGTATTGCACTGATCATTGTCGCCCTGGCTGATCCCGTCCTAAACCAACGTCAATCTATGCAACAGTCGCCCCTGGTGGTGGTGGTTGATGACGGTTGGGCCGCGGCCTCCGGCTGGGCAGAGCGGCAAACCGCGCTAGTGCGCATTCTCGAAGGTGCAGACCGCGACCGGCGCGCGGTGCTGCTGGCAACAACGGCTCCGACTGAATCAGGTGAATCCGATCCACTGTCCTTCGCAACGGCTGGAACAGCTTTGGCAACCGCTCGCAGCCTCGAAGCAAAGCCCTGGGCTGCTGACCGCCGCACTTTGTTAAAACGTCTGCAGAACAGCAATATTCGCCCTCCGGCGGAAGCATTATGGCTGACAGATGCTGTTGCCGCTGAGTCTGATCCGGAGATTGCTTCTTTTCTTCAAAAACTGGGCCGTCTGAGCGTTCTTACCAATGACCTGCGCTCTGGCCCATTTGTATTAGGTCCTGCAAACCGCGTCCCTGAAGGGAATGAGAATATCATCGAAGTCACCGTGCGTCGTCCAGCAGATGATATGCTGCCAGCAGCAGCCCTCACCGTCAGAGCCTTAGACGAAGCAGCGCGCGCCGTGGCCCAAGCCACTGCAGAATTCGCCGATGGAGAAACCATCGCAATAGCACGCTTTAACGTGCCGACAGAGTTGGGCAATCGTATGGCCCGCCTGACCCTTGAAAACAGTGCCAGTGCTGGCAGCGTCTTTCTCCTGGATGATCGCTGGACACGACGGCCCGTCGGCGTGGTGTCCGACAACCCTGATGGCATTATCACGCCGCTGCTGGAAGATGGTTATTATGTGACGCAAGCGTTGCTTCCCTATGCGGAAGTCAGAGGAGGTACGCTGGGCGACCTGCTGCAACGCGACTTGGCCTTGCTGGTGCTGGCCAGCGGTAATCGGGTCACCGCCCCCGAAGCGACTTTGATCGAGCCATGGATTGAACAGGGCGGCGTTCTTGTGCGCTTTGCTGGACCAACGCTCGACGGCAATGTGGATAACCTCCTGCCTGTGCGTCTGCGCGGTGGTGGACGCAGCTTTGGCGGCACCATGTCATGGACAGAACCTGTGGGGCTCGCCACGTTCCCTGACAATAGCCCCTTCGCTGGGCTCCCTATACCCGATGACGTTTTGGTCTCCTCTCAAGTTCTTGCGGAGCCCTCACCCGGCCTCACAGACCGCACTTGGGCGCGGTTGGAAGACGGCACCCCGCTGGTCACAGCCGAGCGGCGTGGCCAGGGTTGGATTGTGCTGTTTCATGTGACGGCCACACCGCAATGGTCAAGCCTACCGCTATCGGGCGTTATGGTTGATATGCTGCGGCGGGTGCTCGATTTGAGCCGCGGCGTTGCAGAGAGCTCAGCATCTTTGCCCGCCAGCCTGCCAGCACGTGAAGTGCTGAATGGCGCAGGACAATTGATCATCCCGCCCCCCACAGTGCTCGCTCTTGAGCGCGATAACGTGAGAACACCAAACTTAGGCCCGACGCATCCGCCGGGCTATTACGGGGCAGGCACAACCCGCGTTGCGGTGAACCTCGGCCCGACCCTCGGCCCCTTCAGCGCCCAACAGAATTGGCCCTCAAACGTGACCGTGACCAACTTCGACTCTGTGTCGGCGGAGCGCACACTGCGACCCTGGTTGCTGTTTGCGGCGCTTACGCTGTTCACCTTGGACTTCATTATCTCTTTGGTGCTGCGTGGCATCATACAAATACCCACTTTAAGGATGGTACGCACGGCGGCGGTCCTTGCCGTTGGTTTAGGTTTTATGCTCACGCCTGACGCAGGACTTGCAGACGATGCGATCATTGACTCATCAACCATCGACGCTGTGCTGGAAACGCGCCTGGCCTATGTACCTAGTGGACGGCCAAACCTCGATCAGTTATCGGCGCAAGGTCTGACGGCTCTGACCAGCGTGCTGGCCGCACGCACTTCAGCCGAAATGGGAGAACCTGCGGAAGTCAATCCGGAAACCGACGATCTGTTTCCCTATCCGGTTGTGTATTGGCGCATTGCTCCAGATCAGGAACCACCGTCAGAACAAGCTGCAACACGTCTCAATGATTATCTCGGTCGTGGCGGCATGATTGTGTTCGACGCCCCCAATCAGATCGGGGCCAACGAAAGCGGCGAAGGCGATCAAGTGGGGCGAGCGCTGAATGGGGTGTTGGCCCGTCTTAACGTGTCGTCTCTGGTGCAGGTGCCGGAAGGCCATGTGCTGCGACGCAGCTTTTATCTGCTACCCGACCTGCCGGGCCGCTACACTGGCGCACCGGTCTATATTGAGCGGGGATCTGTGGCCAACGATGGCGTGTCATCGATCATCATCGGCAGTCATGATTGGGCGGCGGCCTGGGCACGGGACAGCCGCGGCTTGCCGATTTATCCGGTCGTGCCGGGTGGAGAACGCCAGCGCGAATGGTCGTATCGATTTGGCGTTAACCTTGTGATGTACGCCTTGACCGGGAACTACAAAGCCGACCAGGTGCACCTGCCCGCGATCATGCAGAGGCTGACTCAATGACCGGCATAACATTTTCAGCCTTGGTTCCGCTGCCTCTATTGCTGACCCTGTTGGCCGCAGGACTTGGGCTTGCGGGCTATGCCATGGCACGGAAGTCGCGTGCGGCGGGTCTGCGTATTCTGGCCTTACTGCTGTTGGGAACGGCGGTGATGGACCCGCGCGCCACCATCGAAAACCGCACCCCCCTGAATGACGTGGCCGTTGTGGTGATTGATGAAAGCCAGTCGCAGCAGTTGGCAGACCGACCACAGCGCACGGCGGAGACAGCCGAAGCGCTCAAGATCAACCTGGACCGGCTCAACGCAACGGACGTTCGGACCGTGAGGCTGACACCAGAGTCTGCCGGTCTGAAAAGTGACGGCACACGCCTGTTTGATACGGTTGCAAAAACCATTGCGGACATTCCCAATAGCCGTCTGGCGGGTGTCATTCTGATCACCGACGGGATTGTCCATGACGTGCCGGCCCTGGCAGAGCAGTCGGGCATTAAAGCGCCAGTGCATGTGCTGCTGACCGGTCGCCAGGACGAACGTGATCGACGGATCGTTGTGGTCGAAGCGCCGGAATTTGGTTTGGTGGATAAAACCGTCACTTTGCGCCTGCGGGCCGAAGACACAAGCTTCCAGGCAGGCGCGCCCATCTCTGCAAGCCTGCGGACCGACGGTGGCGCTGTGCAGCAATTTACCATGCGGACGGACGAAACTCTGGAAATCGTCGCGACGTTAGAACACCCCGGCACAAACGTTTTTGAGGTGGCTGTCGCCGACGTAGACGGCGAGATTTCCACCACCAACAATCAGACCCTGATCAGCGTCAATGCCATACGGGATCGCCTGCGGGTGTTGCTGATTTCCGGACAACCGCATGTGGGCGAGCGCACCTGGCGCAATTTGCTGAAGTCTGATCCCAACGTAGATTTGGTACACTTCACGATTTTACGGCCGCTGTCGAAAGATGATGGAACACCGCTCAATGAACTGGCTCTGATCTCCTTTCCCATTCGGGAACTGTTTGAAGAGCAGCTCTACGACTTTGATCTGGTGGTGTTTGACCGTTACAGCCGCCGGGGCTTGGTGCCGTTTCAGTTTATGATGAACATCGCGAGCTACGTATTGGAGGGCGGGGCTGTGATGCTCTCAGTCGGACCGGAATACGCCGATTCCTTTTCACTGTTCGACAGCCCTCTGCAAAACGTCCTGCCTGCTGCACCAACAGGTCTGGTGTTTGAGCGACCCTTCTTGCCCCGCGTCAGTGATGCGGGCAGTCGGCATCCGGTCACCGCATCTCTATCGCCTCCGGGTGAAATTGAACCGGCCTGGGGCCGCTGGCTGCGGCAAGTGGATGTTCAATCCTCATCCGGGCAGGAACTGATGACAGGCGCAGATGACCGCCCGCTGCTGATGCTCGATCGCGTCGGCAAGGGCCGCGTGTCTCTGTTGCTCAGTGACACCATGTGGCTCTGGAGCAAAGGTTTTGATGGTGGTGGCCCGCAATCCGAGATGCTGCGGCGTCTGGCCCACTGGCTGATGAAAGAGCCTGAGCTGGAAGAAGAAGCCCTGAACGCCACAGTCGAAGACGGCATGATCACGGTGGTGCGCTCCAGCTTGGAAGATACTGTGCGTCCAGTGACGATCACCACCCCGGACGGAGACACCGAAGTGGTGCAGCCGGAGTATACCGAGGCCGGACGGTTTCTCGCCCGCGTGCCGGCTGGCCCGGAAGGCTTATACCGCATTGACGATGGTGTGCTGTCGAACGTGGTGGCCGTCGGGGCCGCAAACCCCCTGGAAAATCGCGATGTGATTGCCACGGAAGAGCGCCTCGCCCCGATCACCGAAGCCACTGGAGGCGGCATGTTCTGGGTGGTGGATGAGGGCGTGCCGTCGGTGCGCCGGGTGGCCCCGGATCGCATCGCCCGGGGACAGTCGTGGATCGGCTTGCAACGAAATGAGCAGTACGTTGTTGATGGGGTGCGGGAAATTGCCCTGATCCCAGCCTGGCTGGCGCTTATGGTGCTATTGACGCTGCCGCTGCTGACATGGTGGCGCGAAGGCCGATAAGCGTTACACTGCTGCCATGGAAACGCCTCTGGGGAGGGAAACATGGCGGATATCACCTCAGATTCTGTCGCGCACAAAGACAGTAAGACCCGAATCACTGTGCGTCTGGTGCATCGTTGGGCCGGACTTGCCGCAGTGGCGTGGTTGTCGGTGCTGGGTCTCACGGGCTGGATTCTGGATCATCACGATTGGCGCTGGACCCACCAGTGGACGGTGCCGGACTGGGTGACATCGGCGCGGATTGATCGTCTGGTGCCGGGCACGGTGATGCGCCATATCGAAATCAGCCAGACCAATGATCAGCATTGGATTGGGGCCTCTGAACGCGGCTTGTGGGAAACCACGGACGGCGGCGCAACATGGCAAGACATCCCTTTTGAAGGCCAGAGCGGTCACCCACAAGTATTTCGCTTTATGCCAACAGGTGCTGGCGGATTAGACCTGATTTACATGGCCACAGACGATGGCATTTGGACCGTCTCAGGCAGCGCTGACGCTAACGCCGTGGCGAAGCCTTTTGCCTTAGAGGGGGAAGTTGTCACAGCATTAAGCGCGGGCAGCACAGCCACAGAACTGGTCGGGGCTTTGCATCACGGCACGCTTTTCCGGGTGGATGTGAACACGCCGAGAGATGTGACCATGATTGAGGTGGATGACGTGACGGTGTCAGGCTTACCCGAGAGCGTGACCCTCAATCGTTTTATCTTGGATCTACATGTGGGTAAGGGCTTCCTAGAGCAGCCCTGGTCAATTCTGATCAACGACTATGGCGGCATTGCTATGACGATTCTGGGTCTGACTGGTTTCTTGTTCTGGTGGCTACCGCGCAAGTGGCGCACGGAAAAACCGAATGGCACGCTGAAAACCCGGCAGAAAATCTTGCGTTGGCTGTTCCGCAGTCATGGCCCGGTGATTGGGGTTTTGGCGATCGTGCCGATCCTCTATCTCAGCATCACTGGCATCATGGTTGATCACATTTATACCCTGATTGAGTACGGCAAATCAGTGCATCTGCCACGCGAAAACCTGCCGCCCATTTATCAATACCGGTCCCTGGAGGGCGAGATCAGATATGTGATTGCCTACCCCGATGAGCCGAACCGCCTATCTGTGTCTACGCGCTTTGGCGTCCTGGACACAAACGATGGCGGCAAAACGTGGACCGGCGACACAACCTTGCCAGCGACGCTCGGCACAGATGCCGGTTTGGTCAACCTGCTGCGGGAAGACGACATGGTGTTTGTCGGCATCGGCACGGTGGGCAATGCGTATCGCAAAATCGATGAAAAAGAGTGGACCTTTGTGGATATGCCGGCCGATCATCTGGCCATCACGGATGTCAGCCGTCAGGGCGACATGTGGTACTTGAAAAACTCACGGATGATTTCAAAAGGCACATTAGACGGCGGCTTCGAAGCCTCCGGCGTGGCTTACCCGCCAATCACAGGCACAACGTTCTTTCTGTTTCTGGCCGACATTCACACCGGCAATATTGTGCATAGTGAATTTATTTGGGTGAATGATCTGGTGGCTCTGATGGCGATCATTCTGGCCATCACCGGGCCGATTGCCTGGTGGCGGCGCAAATGGATGTGAGCCAGAAACCGGGGCGGTAAATTTTTACGTTGGCTCGTTCCTCTCAAACGAGCCCATGCACGCTGTATTTTTTGAACCAAAAGCGTGGTGTCTCAAGGCTTTACTCAGAAGACAATCGAGTATGCATAGAGATTCGACGATAGAGCTTTGAGTTTGAAGGAGAAAAAGGCGCTGCACCGTCTCCGAACGGCCGTGCACCATCTCTAACTCTTAAAGTTTCGCGGGAGCCGCGAGACCTTCCAAGATCGGGCAGTCGGGCCGGCCATCGCCATGGCAGGTTTTGATCAGATGATGCAGGGTTGAACGCAACTCCTGTAATTCGAGAATTTTCGCGTCGATTTCGGTCAGGTGTTTTTGCGCAATGGCTTTCACATCGGCGGACTGACGGTCTTTGTCTTCATACAGCGAGAGCAATTGAGCGCACTCGTCGACAGAAAACCCAAGCCCACGGCTGTGGCGGACAAACCTGAGCTTGTGCACATCGGAGTCAGAGTAATCCCGATAGCCGTTTTCAGCCCGCACAGGCGGGGCAATCAAACCCGTCTCTTCGTAATAGCGGATGGTCTTGGCCGGCAGCCCAGACAAGCGCGACGCTTCACCGATGTTCATGCCGTGACTCCTCTCCCCTCTCAGTTAAGCTGCCAGTGACTGGACGTGCAAGGGGGGAGTCAGAAACGGGGCGCTCTTGGCCCTGGACGTGGGGCCCTGGACGTGGGGGCCCTCTGGACGTGAGGTTACGCCACCACCGACGTCTGGCCGGGCAGCGGCGCGCCAACGGCAACGCTGTCATGCAGGTGAGCAATCAAACCCGGCTCGAGCTTGAGCCGCGCGCCAAGCATGCCAAGATAGCCCTTCTCGGCGGGACCATCAGGATCAATGGCCAGCAAGGAGGCGGCATATATCTCGGCGGCTTCCTGTGGGTTGGACGCTCCGGCGGCCACGGCATCAATGTCCAGCGGCGCGCGTAGCTCATCCATCACAAAGGCTTTGTCGTCGTTGCTGAGCGGCATGGTGCCCATGCGCTCGAAAATGCGGGTCTGCTCGGCACTGTCGATGTGACCGTCGGCCTTTGCGGCGGCGACCATGGCGCGCAGCAAGGCCCGGGCGAGGGTTTCCTCGGCGTCTGGTGTCTGAGGAATAAATCCGGTGCCGGCTGGCGGCATCGGCAACGCCTGGGGGGCGGGTTGTTGGTGCAGTTGCTGTTGTGACGCGTGTTGTTGCAGCATAGGCTGCATCTGAGGCTGCTGCATCTGGGCCTGCTGGCCAGCTTTGTGATTCTGCCAGGCTTTATAGGCCAGACCACCGACCAGAGCGACGCCGCCATAGGTGGCCGCTGTTTTGGCCATCTTGCGGGTTTTTTTCCCCCCAACGAGCAGACCAAGCAGACCGCCGGTGGCGGCACCTTTGGCAAAACTGCTGCCGTCGCCAATGAATTGATTCAACAAACCTTTGCCGTCGACCATCTCACAACTCCTGAAAACATCTGCCTTGTGAGGGTCATGTAGGCGCTGGGAAGCGCAACTCAAGGCGAGATTTGTGAATTTCGTCACGGCCACAGAACGACGAGTGTGCACTTCCGCGCCAGACAGAGCCGAGGACGCGATCTATAGTGAGGGCGAGATCTGCCAGAGCAGAAGCAAGACAGAAAAGGACGACCCTATGACGAGAGTTTTTATCGCACTGACATGCCTCTTGCTCGGCCTGGGGCCAATAGGTGCCGTGTCCGCCGCGGCCCAATCTGGCCTGCCTCAGCACAGCATGAACTGGCCCGCGCTGGCGCAACGCATTGTCGATCAGCTGCAATTGGAACCCGGGGAAAAAGTGATCTCGGTCGCGCAGCCGGGCATGTTTGAAGAGTTCGTGCCGCATTTTCGCTATGCCGTGATGCAGGCTGGTGGCATCGACATGGGTGTGATTGATGTCCTCGACCCGCCCTACCCCGAAGGTTGGGACCAAGGTGTGATTCGCGATGGCTTTGCCAAATCCAGTGAGGCTTATGTGGAGATGCTGGACGACATCGACGCCGCCGTGATGATGCCGGGTGCCAACCCCACCTTACCCGCCTACAAGGCGCTGCAAATTCTGTTGCAGGAAAAAGCGGGGCCACGCCGGACCATTCATTTTCATTGGACCGACGCTTACAGCCCCTCGGGCAACGAAACGGGGCTCACCGGATTAAATGTGCTGCCGGGACATCCACCACCGCCCATGCAGGTGATTAACCGGGTCTATCAAACTGCCGTATTGGAAACCGACCTGGCCGCATTGGACGCACATCAGGACCGCTTTATTGCGGCCTTAAGGGACGGCAATGTGCGCGTGACCTCGCCCGCTGGAACAGACATCCGGTTTCGCGTGGAAGGCCGCGATATCATTCAACAGAACGGCGATGCCTCTGCCAAACGCATGCGACAGGGCGCGCCTTTTCTCGACCGCGAGGTGGAAATTCCCGGCGGGGCCGTGCGGGTGGCCCCACTGGAAACCACCGTGCAGGGTCAAGTGGTGTATCCCTACTCCGCCTGGA
Source organism: Rhodospirillaceae bacterium (assembly GCA_040221475.1). Taxonomy (GTDB): domain Bacteria; phylum Pseudomonadota; class Alphaproteobacteria; order Rhodospirillales; family Rhodospirillaceae; genus WLXB01. Next base: position 340,494 of record JAVKEJ010000032.1, read on the forward strand.
ACGGACAGAGCGTGACCAACGCCACCTTGGTGTACGAAAATGGCCGTATAGTTGACGTCAAAGCCGATGCCGGGTTGGAGCATCTGCAAGCGGAATTGGACAGGGCGCCGGAGACGGCAAAGTTCTTCAGGGAATTCGCGCTGGGGTTTAACCCTCTGCTCAGCCCCGAGGTGACTCAAGGCTGGATCGGGTACTACGGTTATGGGGCGGGCGTTGTGCGCCTCGGCGTTGGCAACAACGGCGAACTCGGCGGCAACGTCAGTGGCCGCTTTTTCCGCTGGCGCGACCTGCTGATTGACTGCACCGTCACTATTGATGGCGAGGTCTGGCTTAAAGATGGTAAGTTTGTGCGATAGATCAAGACACCTTAACATGTGAGGCTATGACCTTACTTATCATCTATGTTTCCCTCGCCCTCGTTGTCTCCTTTCTCTGCTCCATCAGTGAAGCGGTGCTGCTGAGCATCCGCCGCTCTTACGTGTTGACTCTGAAGGAAGAGAAACCAGACACCGCCAAAATGCTGACGTCCCTGCTGGAAGAACTCGACCGGCCCTTGGCGGCGATTCTGAGCCTGAACACCATCGCTCATACCGTTGGTGCGGCGGGGGCCGGTGCCCAGGCAGCGATTGTGTTTGGTGACGCGGCCGTGGGTGTGTTTTCGGGCGTGCTGACTCTGCTGATTCTGGTGCTGTCAGAAATTATTCCAAAAACCCTCGGCGCAACCCATTGGCGCGCCCTGGCCCCTGTGGTTGGACGTAGTCTGGTGATTCTGATCGCTTTGCTCAAACCGTTTATCTGGCTGTCGGAATTGATCACCAGTGTGATCACCAAAGGCAAAGCGAGCATTGCCTTCACCCGCGAAGAGTTCGCGGCCATGGTGGATCTTGGAGCTAAGCAAGGTCAGCTTGAGAGCCACGAAACCAACGTGTTTATAAACATCATGAAGCTGGACCGCTTGCAGGTGCGCGATATTATGACGCCACGTCTGGTGATGTTCAGCGTGCCCGAAACCGACAGTGTGGCCGCGTTTACAGACGCCCATGCCACCCAACCATTCTCGCGCATTCCCGTGTACGCCGATACGCCAGACGAAGTGACCGGCTTTGTGCTTAAAAACGAAGTGCTGACACGCTTTGCCCAAGGGGACAAAGACGTCGCATTACGTGACCTCGTCCGCCCAATCCCAACAGTGATCGAAACACTTTCCCTCTCGGTGCTGTTTGAAACCCTGATTGAGAACCGCAATCACATCGCCCTGGTCGTGGATGAATATGGTGGTGTTGAGGGGCTGGTGACCCTGGAAGACGTGGTGGAGACGGTGCTGGGCCTGGAGATTGTTGACGAGCACGATACGGTTGAAGACATGCGGGCCCTGGCCCGGAAAAAATGGCGCGCGCGGGCTGCTGCCTTGGGCATTGATCCGCAGTCCCTTCAAGACACGCCTCAGGAAGATAATGTTGAGAAAGATGATCCCGAAGGAAGCAAGGCCGTTCAGAAGCCCCAAAAACCTTAAACAAAACCGTGCTAAGCCACCTTCTGAACGGTGACTGAGTTTTGACCTACCACCGGCCTGCCTGGGCGTATATTTTCCTAATGATGCACAACGGCTTTGCGCACAAGCGCTTGAGAAGGGGAACAAAATAATGGGACATAAAATGAACGACCTAAAAAGGCTTCTGGTCAGCGCCATCAGCTTGGCCGTGATCTCCGCTGCGGGCGGCATCCCTTCTCCCCAGGCCGCCGATGTCGACGCCCTAAAACAGAATGCGTGGTCGTGGCTGGACAGCCAGACGCAGATTCTAGAAACCGCCAATCTCAATATTTGGTCCTACGCCGAGACCAGCCTGGAAGAAACCAAGTCGTCCAAGGAACTGCAAGGGCTGTTGGTGGACAATGGGTTCTCGGTGGAGTCTGGCGTGGCCGGCATGGAGACTGCGTTTGTCGCTACCTACGGATCTGGCAAGCCGGTGATTGGCATTCTGGCAGAGTTCGATGCTCTGCCCGGCGTCTCACAAGCCGCATCCCCCACCCCGGGCATTGGCCCAAACCCGGAGGCCGGACATGCCTGCGGTCATTCGGTGTTTGGCGTGGGCTCCGCCGGCGCGGCCATGGCGATTAAGGAATTGATCGCCTCTGGCGCGTTTGAGGGCACCATTAAACTGTACGGCACGCCCGCCGAAGAAACCGGCATCGGCAAAGTCTACATGCTGCGCGACGGGTACTTTAAAGAGGATGATGTGATTTTAAACTGGCATCCGACCGACCGGAACCGCGCCTCCTACGGCAACACCAAAGCCATTGTGAATGTGAAATTCCGTTTCAAAGGCTCTGCTGCTCATGCCTCGGCTATGCCCTGGTCAGGGCGTTCTGCTTTGGATGGCGTGGAACTGATGAGCGCCGGCGTGAACTACATGCGCGAACACATCAAACCGGACGCGCGGATTCATTACGTGATTACCAAAGGCGGCGGACAGCCCAATGTGGTGCCGCCCGAGGCCGAGGTTTGGTATTATATCCGCGCCGATAAATTTACCGACGTGGTGAGTTACTTTGAATGGGTCAAAGAAATCGCGGAAGCCGCTGCCAAAATGAGCCGCACGGAGTTGGAAGCCGTTGAGGTGCAGTCCGAGATTCACGAAATGATTACGGTGCGGGCGCTGGCAGAACAAACCCACAAAAATCTGAGCGCCATCGGTGCGCCGAAGTGGGAAGCCCAGGAACTGGCGTTCGCGCGGACCACGCAACTGGAATTCCAGGACCCGTTTGGCCGCGCCATTGGCGATGACGACACCCCCGCACTGGCCACCCATATTGAACCGCTGCCCGATCAACCAACCCCGGCGCGCGCCTCGACAGACGTGGGGGATATTTCCTGGTTTGTGCCCATCGGCGGACTAGGTGTGGCCTCTTACGGCCAAGGTTTACCAACGCACTCCTGGCCTGTGGTGGCCGCGACCGGCACCAGCATCGGCACCAAAGCCCTGGTGACCGCCGCCAAAACCATGACCGCGACGGCGATTGATTTGTACACCGACCCGGACCTGATGGAACGCGTCAAAGCCGACTGGCGCAAAAGCCGCGGCGATGCGCCGTTCGAAACGCTGATTCCTGACGGGCAACCGGCGCCTTTGAGTGTGCGATAGAGAAAGGCGAAAAACCTAAGCCGCGCGACTCTCCTCAAGTGGCAACGCCGTGGTGTATTTGATTTCTTCCATGGCAAAGGACGACGACACATCGTGGAGCGATACCTTGGCGATGAGGGTTTTGTAGACACGATCGTAAGCTTCCGTATCCTTGACGACGACGCGGAGCAGGTAATCGATCTCGCCAGCCATGCGATAGACCTCAACAATTTCCGGCATATCTTCGACAGCGCGCGCGAATTTCCGGAGCCAGACATCGTCATGCTCTTTGGTGCGAATTTGCACAAACACGGTCAGGCCCAGGTTGAGTTTTTTGCCGTTGAGCAACGCCACCTTGCCTTTGATGATTCCGGCGGTTTCCATTTTTTGGATGCGCTTCCAGCACGGTGTTTGCGAGAGCCCGACTTTCTCGGCGATATCGGCCAGAGATAACGAGGCGTCGGCCTGCAATAAACTGAGAATTTTACGGTCTATAAGGTCCATCGTAAGCATCCTGATTGGGAATATGGCCAAAGCGGCAAAGCTGGACATCGTGGTGTATTGTGCTCATATAGGAAATAATTTTCTAAATAAATCTATTTTTTGTAATATTTAAGGAAATTTTTCTATATTTACACCGCCTTAACCACCTGATGAGGGCTTGAACGGCACGCCAACACAAGGGCGTGTATATCCTGCTGAAATGCGTATTTTTCTGATGAATAAGATTAAGACTCTTGGAAACTTGATGCCTCGCACTTAAGACCAGCCAACTTAGCACCCACGAGCCTAATGCCCCCGAATAAAGACCAAAACATGATGTCAAATATGATGGAGACCTTGCGGTCGATCCAACAACGCGATCCAGCAGCGCGGTCGTTGCTACAAATCGCTTTGCTCTACCCCGGTGTGCGGATCATGGTGTTTCACCGTCTGGCCAACTTTCTGTGGCGGCACGGTTTGTATTTTCTTGGGCGTCTGGTGTCGGAGCTGGGCCGGTTTTTCTGCGGCATCGAGATTCACCCTGGCGCCCGAATCGGCAAACGCTTTTTCATTGATCACGGCTTGGGCGTGGTGATTGGCGAAACCGCAGAGATTGGTGACGACGTAACCCTGTATCATGGCGTGACTCTTGGTGGCTTATCGCCCGATGACGGGGTCGGCGGGAACCGGCATCCGAAAATCATGGACCGGGCCGTGATTGGCGCAGGCGCGCAAGTGCTTGGGCCGGTGGTGATCAATCCGTGCGCGCGGATCGGCGCCAATGCGGTCGTCATCAAAGATGTTCCTGCCTGCGCCATTGCCGTGGGCAATCCGGCGCGGGTGATCACCCAGACCGGAACACCAGAAACCACGGACACCTTTGAACCCTATGGCGTAACCCGGGATGACATCCCTGACCCGACAGCCAAGGTGATCAAAGGTCTGATGGCCGAGATCGCCGCCTTGCGCGCCCAGGTGGAAGACAGCCAGTCGGCCACGCCCCGCGCGCCAACAGCCTCCACTGAAGACCGCGCTGACCTTCAATAGGAAAATGGACCTAACGCCCCCAGAACCTCATGTTCAGCGGGCAAAGGCTTAATGTTAGGCGGGCAAAGCCCTGGCGTGTGGCGAGCAAAACCCTGGTGTTTGGCGGGCAAAGCCCTTGCAACTCTGCGCAATGGTCCCTAAGTCCTAACTTCTTAGTCGGACGGGGGCCTCATGGATTTTCTTGCGGAAGCTGCCATTTTTCTTGCCGCTGCGGTGCTGGTCGTGCCGCTGTCGCGCCGCCTCGGCCTGGGCGCCATTCTGGGCTACCTGATCGCCGGGGTGATTATCGGCCCCTTTGCCCTGGGACTGATCTCGGACGCGGAAGAGGTTCTGCACTTCGCTGAATTTGGTGTGGTGCTGCTGCTGTTCATTATTGGCCTTGAATTGCAACCGAGCCGATTGTGGGTGATGCGCAATGCGGTGTTTGGGCTGGGCGGTGCGCAGGTAACGCTAAGCGCCCTGCTCATTGGCGGCCTTGCCTATATGGCGGGCACCGGGTTTGGCCCAGCGGTGGTGATTGGGCTTGGTTTGGCGTTGTCATCGACCGCTTTTGTACTGCAATTGCTGGCTGAGAAAGGTCAACTGCCGACCCATCATGGCCGGTCCGCTTTCGCCATTCTGCTGTTCCAGGATGTGGCCGTCATTCCCATTTTGGCGGTGATTCCCATCCTTGGCGTGCAGGAAGCGACAGCCGATGGGGAATCGGTTTGGTTGGCGATTGGCCAAGTGGCGGGCGTGATCGTCGCCGTCATCGTCGGCGGACACTATCTGTTGCGACCGGTGTTGCGCCTGGTGGCCTCGACCAAAATACCCGAACTCTTTACCGCCACCGGTTTGCTGATTGTGATCGGCACCTCATTGCTGATGTACACGGTCGGCGTGTCGATGGCCCTCGGGGCCTTTATGGCGGGCATGTTGTTGGCAGATTCGGAGTATAGCAAAGAACTGGAAGCTGACATTGAGCCCTTTAAGGGCCTTTTGTTGGGCTTGTTCTTTATCTCGGTTGGTATGAGCGTCAACCTGGGTCTGGTGGCGGGCACCCCCGGCACGGTGTTCGGACTGACCATCGCGCTCCTGACCTTGAAAGGTGCGATCCTGTATGTGTTGGGCCGTCTCTGGAAACTGAAACACCGGTCCGCCTTTGAACTGGCCTGTGTGCTGCCGCAGGGGGGAGAGTTTGCCTTTGTTATTTTCACCACGGCTGTGGTGGCCGGGGTGATGCCACAAAGCACGACAGACCTGCTGATCGTCGTGGTCGGATTGTCCATGGCCGCAACCCCTCTGCTGGGGCTGGCCAGTGAAAAAATGTTCAACAGACTGACCAAAACGTCAGAGCCGACCTATGAGAAACCGCCGGAAGAAAAAGGACATGTGATCATCGCGGGCTTCGGACGGTTTGGTCAGATCGTGGGGCGCATACTGGCGGCTCGAAAAATTCCCTTTACCGCCATGGACATCAGCGCCGCCCAAGTGGACTTCGTGAAACGCTACGGCAACAAAATCTACTATGGTGACGCCTCACGCCTTGATCTGCTGCGCGCTGCGAAGGCAGACGATGCGCGGGCCTTTGTTCTGGCCATAGATGACGTTGAAGCCTCGCTGAAAACCGCAGCCGTGGTGCGCAAAAGCTTTCCCAAACTGGAAATATATGCGCGAGCCCGAAACCGACAGCATGCCTATCGCCTGATGGACCTGGGCATCATCATCATTTGGCGCGAGACCTTTGTGTCTTCGCTAGAGCTGACGCGGGATCTGCTGGTTGGCCTGGGAGAAACGCAAAAACAGGCGGATGAATTTATTGATATCTTCCAGAATCATGATCGCATGCGGCTGTTCGAACATTACACACATCATTCCGACGATGAAAAAATGCAGGACCTGGCGAAAGAAGGTGCCAAGGAACTGGAAGAGATGTTCGCCCGGGATGCGGAAGAAACTGACCTGGCTCTAAAGCCACGGGCAGCTGAGTAAAACGAACGCATATGGGAGCCAAACGACGATCTTCAAACACGGCTCTCTCCTCTGCCAATGCCTCTCTGACGCTGCTCAAAGACGGTAAACCCAAACAAGCGCTCGACCACGCAGAACAGGCGCTGAAAGACGCACCGGCGCATCCTGCGCTGTGGCAAGTGATTGGACTCGCGGCTCTCAAATTGGGTCAAGCTGAGAAGTCAGCAGCCGCCTTGGCCGCCTCTCTCAGCGCCAAGGCTGAACAGCCCGGCATATGGGAAATCTACGGCGGTGTGTTGGAGACTCTAGAGCGGCATGAGGATGCGCTGAACGCCTACACCCAAGCAACGCGATATTTTCCAAACACTCCAGATTCCTACCGCTTGCAAGGCGCCATATTACAGACGCTGATGCGCTTTGACGCGGCCATTGCTGCCTACGCTAAATCGCTGAGCCTGAATCCAAAACAGCCAGAGACGTGGTTACACAAAGGCACGCTCGAGTTCACCACCGGAAACAACACAGCCGCAGCACAGTCCTTCGCACAGGCGCTCTCCTACGATACGAATCTCGCGAAAGCCTGGCGCGGTCAGGGCGCAATACGGGCAGAACAAGGCAACCGTGAAGCGGCCATAGAAGACTTCCGTAAAGCCATCGCCCTGGACCCACGGGATGCGGCGACTCATCGTCAACTGGCCTCTGTGCTATGGGAGATGCACCACGTGGATCAAGCAGACGTGCTGTTTCAAAAGTCGCTGGCGCTTGACCCTGAGTGTGCCGCGACTTTGGCCAGCATGGCGGCCATGTATGAGCAAACCAATCGCCTTGAAGAGGCAGGAGCCGCAGCTGACCAAGCCCTGGCAAAAGACTCCCACAATACGCTCGCACAGATTGTCAAAGCGACCCTGGCCCGGCGCGCTGGCAAAAATGACGTCGCGTTGCAGGCCCTCACCCAATTGTCGGCAACAGTGGACACCCTCACGGAACGAGAAGCGGTGGCCTTTGAACTGGCGCGACTGCACGATAAACTGGGTCAGACGGAGGAGGCGTTTAAACATTTTTCAACCGGCAATGCGGCGCAAATTCAAAGCCCGGCCGGTCAGCGTATCAATCACAAAAAGTACATCGCCCAGATCACACGTGAAGCCGAATTGCTTGAAACAGCGGCCCCTCTGCACCACCCATCCACCCCACCAATCGACGAGCCCGCAGATCCGGTTTTTCTCATCGGGTTTCCACGATCGGGAACGACACTGTTGGATCAAGTACTGAACAGCCATACAGATGTGGCGGTGATGGAAGAGCGCCCCCCGTTGGTGCAGGTGCACGAACGCTTAACCGCGTTGGAACTGAAGTCTGGAACCCCATTCACCCGGTTGGATGAAGAACAACGCCAAGCGGCCCGCCGGTATTATTTTGATATGGCGCGCACGTTTGTGCCCGATCTGGACAACCGACTGTTTGTCGACAAATACCCCCTGAGCACAGCGAAAATCAGGATCATTAAACTGCTGTTTCCCGAGGCGCGTATTATCTTTGCCCTGCGTCATCCCTGCGACGTGGTGCTCAGCTGTTTCATGCAGCGTTTTACATTGAACATGGCGATGACACATTTTACGTCTTTAAGTGGCGCAACTAATTTATATGCCCTGGTGATGGGCTTGTGGATCAAACATCATGCCGCACTGAAATTTAAAGTGCACACAATTCGCTATGAAGATGTCGTGCAAGACTTTGAAGCCCAGATCAAAGGCGTATTGACCTTTCTCGGCCTGCCTTGGGACGAAGCAGTGTTGTCTTTTCATAAACATGCCCGGCAGCGCCACTTGCGTACAGCCAGTTCTAGCCAGGTCACACAACCTTTGTATACGTCGGCGCTGGGCCGTTGGAAAAAATACGCAACGCATCTTGAGCCACACATGCGCACCCTGCAGCCATTTATCAAAGAATTTGGCTATGACAGTGATATTAGTGAGGGTAATTGACGCGAGACACAGGCCCCAGATGTTGTGAGACGGAACCGGGTGAGCGATAGTCCCTTGCATGAGTCACATTAAAATCTATGCATTATTAGGTGTCGGTGCCATTTTACTTTTGGTTACTGGCTTTGCCCTGAACGAACGCGTTTTTCTCACCCGCTATCTCACTTACGAGGGGGACCCGCTGGCGTTACCCCTTGCCTGGTATGCCCCCTTAGAAACTGTGCGCGGTGCACAACAAGATGACCTGCCAATCGCGGATGGACAGGACAGGCGTGTGCCGCCAGATGTTTTAGACTCTGTGACACAGTATTCTGCCGAGCAAGGGTCGCATTCTCTGATCATTGTTCATAACGGCGTGATTCAAACTGAGCAGTATTGGGGCGAAGCAACGCGCGACACCCGCTTTAATCCCCAATCCATGTCCAAAGTTCTTGTTGCCTTACTGACCGGAATCGCGATTGACGAGGGGCATATTGCATCGGTTGATGACCCGCTAAGCTTTTATATCGACGAATGGCGCGATGATCCGCGAGGCAGAGCAACCATCCAGCAAACCTTGTGGATGACAGCCGGACTTGAACAATTGTTGACGTCCTATGAGGTCAGTCCGTTTGGCCGGGAAGGGCAATATGCTTTTGGCGATGATTACATGGCTGAAGTTTTAGACTTAAAACTGAAAGACGCACCCGGCACCACATTTGAGTACAACAACGACGAAACCAATGTCCTTGGTCTGGCGATTGAACGTGCCACCGGCAAACGTTACGCCGATTATTTATCCGAGAAACTATGGCAGCCTCTGGGGCTGGCTGACGCTGCGCTATACGTGGACCATGAAGGTGGCACCTCATTTAAACACTGTTGCGCGTTCTCGCGCCCCTACGACTGGGCCAAGATTGGTCTGTTGATTGCAAATAATGGTCAATGGCAAGGCTATCAAATTGTTTCAGCAGACTGGATAAATGCCATGACGACAGGGTCTCCGCTGAACAAAAATTACGGGTATTTGATGTGGCTTGGCAGCGATTACATCCGTCCTGGAAAATCAGCCCCTTCAGGCAGCGGTCTGCCAGTTGCACCGGAAGGCTATGCTGCAGATGATATGATTGTGTTGCTTGGGTTGGGGGAGCAACGGGTATGGATTTCTCCGTCCAACAAGTTGGTTATTGTGCGCGGAACGCGCACCTGGGCACCTTCATGGAACGAAACAAAGATTCCTAACATGATCTTGCGCGCGCTGTATTAGGTTATGATTGCAGTGCGCGGAACGTATCTGCTGAAATTATCTACTTAACGGTGAGGCGAGATAAAAGTTTCCAAAAAACTTTCGAAACACCATCTCACATTTTTTCTCTTAGAACCCGCTTCGGCACTATCTGTTAAGCCTATTAAGCCGTGACGACAGATTGTCATCACGGCTTTTCACGTCAGGCACGAACATCTGATTGATCTGCGCGACTATTGGTGTGAAATGAGTCTGTGCAGTTAAAGTATGGAAAATGCCACAGGGCGGCCAGATTCAACACTGACGCGGTGTCGCCGGGCAATCGTGCAATTTATAGAGTGAGGTCGCGTCATTTAGACGACAGGATATCTTGCATAGCGGCGCACCGACCAAACCCCGAGGACCAAAACGAATACCGCTAAGCCCAGTGCCGGCCCCAGTGTTGATCGCGCCACCTTGTCGACCCCCCAATCACTGTAGTCAAAGATGGGAATCTGATCGAACTCTTGAGACGTCATGCGACTGCCTTTGACCACGCGGCTGGTGAAAAACCCACGCCAGTTTTCGTGGAAGTCCAAAACCTGCGTAACGAAGTCTGAAAACCGTTCCGTGCCCGTACCAGACACCCCATTTAAGGCGTTCTGAGCAACAATGGCCGGAGACACATATTGCAACAGATCAACAAGACCTTGCCGACGTGCGGCTTGAAGATCAAAGGCTTCAAGGAGGGGTTGTGTCGCCCGCTCTACGGCTGAGTCCGTGGCCATCACCTGTATGAAAAACTGATCAGCGTTGGCGTCTCCGCCCGCCATTTCTGGGTGATCGAAGAAAAAGGCTTCGCGGGATTCGGCGGCTTCCTGATCCGCGACTTCGGTCGCTTCGCGCATTTCCGTTGTCAGTTCCACACGCGACGGAGCTGGAAACAACGTTGTGGCGGCGACATTCACCAACGCTGGAATGACCACAACAAACACCAGCCACAAGTTAGCCAAAATAACGCCATTGGTGACGGAAGGCTTGTTCCAGGCGTTCACAAACAATGCAAGACCAAACCAGAAAAAGGCGTAAAGCGAGACCACCAAAAACCACAGCCCGAAGCGAAACCAGACCGCCTGTGAACCTAAGTCCGGTTCGGTCAAAGCGACCGCCGCAAGTCCTACCACCAGCAGAAGTAAAAAGATTAGCAACGCACGAGCTGCGCCTTTGGCTAAAATAAAGGCTGTTTTGGAAACCCCATGGGCCAGGACAAGGCTAAGCACACCGCTTTCTTTTTCCCGTGACATCAGATCGAACGTGAGGGCAACGATGAAGATGGGGAGCAAAAAGACAATAACAAAGGCAACATCAAAGCTGCCTGCCAACACGTTCAAAGGGTTTTGAATTTCGGTTTCGTTTAGAAAGGTGAGCGCCGGATGTGCCGTGACTTTGTAGTAGGTGGGCTGCACATCGGTCTGACCGATCGACAAACCGGCCAAAGGCGTTGGTGGCAAAACTGTGTAGTGACTGAGCACCGACAAGCCAACAGCCCCGGGACTTGCAGCTGGCGGTGGGGGCTGAGAGGTGTCGGCTTCCCAGCGCTCAACAGACCCCTTTAATGCAGATTGAGTCACCATCTCATCGCTGTTGAGAGCGCTTCCCATTTCGGCCATCTGGTCGATGCGAGCGGCACCATTAAGGGCGGCGAGAATGGTCAGCACCAACAGCAGGCCCAGCACCAACCACCACATGCGATTGTGCCGAAGAATAACCCACTCTTGCGCGAAGACAGATCCAAAACCGTTCATCACACTCTCCCTAGCCCAACGTGACTTTGACTTTGCGCGCCGACAGCACACCGGCAGCGATTGAGAGGCCAAGCCACAGGAACATCACCATAAAACTTGGACCCAGCCGAGTAAGAATTTGGCCCAAGGATGCTTGCTGATATTCAAAGGGTTCGACAGAGGCCCACAACCCGGAATCAGCCCGATAATCAGCTTGGCCTGCTTCAGAGTTAAAGGTGATGTCGGTGTTCATTTTCTCGATCAATTCACGGCGATAGGTTTCGGCCTGACGGGTAAAATCGAGGTGGTGCGTCAGGGATGTGCCAGAGAGTTCCATTGAAGCGAGTTGTGCCGCCAAGCGCGGCGAAGCGACGCTAAAAGTTTGATGCAAACCGGTTTGCTGATCGAAGATGCCATGTAGCTCGGAATAATATTTATCGAAAACCTGATTACCCAGTTTTTCCTGCAGATCAAAAATCATACCCTGAAAATTTATAGGCAGTTCCTCAACCGTTTCGACTTTATATAGAGCCAGTGTTTGCTCCTGGCGTTGCTGGACAATGGTATCGGGGCTGACGCCGTCCAAACCTGATTGCAACGCTTCTTCGATATTCTTTTGAAAGGCCACAGCGGTTGGCGTTGGGTAGAGCAATCGGGACACATCTGAAGCGGCGCGTGGCAATACAAAGCTGGAGATCGCCCAGAACCCGACCATAACGACCAGCGCAGCCTGCGCAGATTTCACATTGGCGGAGACAGCCAGGGTCAAAAACAAGAAGATCAAAGCATAAACGATATAGACCAGCACAAGAACAACGCCGTGTGCCAAGTACGCGCTTCCCCCTGGGCTGACCAGCAGCCCGATCAAGCCCAACACCAGGACAGGACCGATGAAAACGCCGAGTGCCGCGCTGGCCCCAAGCGCCTTGCCAAACAGCAATTGCACCGGCGAGATTTGCATGCTGAGCACCTGACGCAAGGTGCCAGCTTCCCGTTCTCCGGCGAAAGAGGGAAAGGCCAACAGGATCACCAGCAGCGGCAGGAGCATTTGCAGCGTAAAGGCCGCCGTGAGTTCCCCAAAACGGGCGATGGCGGTCATATCGCGAGCCGGTTCACCCTCGGCGTTATTCTGTTTGTGCGCTTCGAGCCAGATCGAGACGCCCGTGTAACTGCCGATGCCGGTGTCAAAAAACGACAACGGCGTCACCGGTTTAAAGGCATATAAACCATAGTGCGCAGCCGCATGGGGGTTTTTATCGCCCTGGGCGGCGAACTGCATGTTGACGATTTCCTGGGCGGAGGCACGCTCGGTGGAAATATCAGCAAAGCGCTGCGCCGCTGTCCCCAAGGCTGCCACCAGCATCACGGCCAGAATCCCGGCCGACCATTTGATTCGCCCGTCGCGAATGATTTCCCGAAATTCCTTTCGGGCCACAGTCAAAATCATGGTGCGCTCCGTTTCTTAGCTGCGCGTGTCCAGCATATTTCTATTGGACTGGTACTTTATTTTACCGGCACTGTGGTGCGGAAGATTTGTTTGTCGAAGTCATCCACAAACGCATCAATGCGCACGTCCCACTCTCCAGGGATGATCAATTGATCAAACATGAAATGGAACATGCCGGGACTGACCATTTCACCTCGTCCTTCAATGCCTTCCAGCCCAGCGGTCGGCAGCGCCCAACTCATGGTGACGTCGACCATTTCAACCGGGTTGCCGGCGCCATCTTTAAACTCGACCATGACCATATTAGAGGCGGTCGTGCTGGCCGGATCGACACTCATATCGGCTGTGTAGGTGCCTTTCACCACTGTGGTCTGGAAGCCCCCCCCCATCATGCCGGCCATGCCGCCGCTGCCCATTTCCATGGTGGCGCGCGGTGGGGTGACGAGCGTCAGGGAAACCGCTGCCCCGATGATCAAGACCATGGCCGCGTATTCCATTTTAATTGTCCGGCGTAATTTTTCGGCGGCTGTGGGATCCGCTTTCTCTAAAGCCGGCGTGAGTTTTATCTTATTGATGGCAGCCAGACCAAGCAGCGCCAGGAAAACAATGATTTTTAAGGTCAGACGCAGACCATAATCTGTGGAGAGCATGTTTGCGGGTGACTCAACCTGGAACCAGGTGATCACAGCACCTGAAACAAATAAGGCACCGACAGTCCAGACAGCACGCTCGGAGAACTGCACCATCACAGCACCAGCTTCTTTAATCTCAGCCACTTGCGCAGTTTTCGCGAGCGGATACAACGCCGCCAACCAATAGGCTGCACAGAACAGGTGAACAGCGACCATGGTCGCCATCAGCCACACCGGTGGAGCCGTAGCCGCATGGCCCGTGACCAAGAAACTGCCGACCGCAACGACACTGCCGAGTGTTAAAAGGGCTGTCGGTTTTTGGGCCGGGTCTTTGCCAAAGGCAAAAAACAGAATCAGCAAACCGGGAATCCCAATTAACGCACTGGGGGCGAGGGTTGAATTGAGGCTCTGCATCCAGCTGTCTAGCGAGAAAATGGCGGTGACTCCGCCAAGCATCATTTCGGCCCCTCCGAACCCTAACGCGAGGACGTAGGTGACTGCCGCGACGACAGCAGACAGACGACCCATTTTGTAGACCGACGCTTCAACGGTGGCCGGAATAGTCATGGTGAGGATGAACAAAGCCGCTCCCGCGGCCAGCAACATGGTGCCGTATTGGACAAAGCGATTGATGGCCACGGGCACGACCCAGCCACTGGTTTCGCCGCCACCGGCGGCAACGTCTTCCATGGACGCAACAGCTTCACCGACTGCAAACACAACACTGCCGCCGACGGGGTGAGTATCGGCTGAAATCACGCGGTAGGTGGCAATATAGGTACCATTTGGCAATTCACCGTTCAGCGGCAAGATCACATCGTAGCCATCCACACGCCACTCTCCCGGATCACCGACTTCTTTACCCGTGCGGTCCAGCACTTTGATGAAGATGGGGCCGACGTTTTCATTGAAGTTGAAAATGACTTCCTTGGGGGACACATCGAGACTGGAATCTGCCGCCGGGTTAGAGCCCAGCAAAACAGCATGGGACCAAGCGGGACCGATAAGGCCAATACTAAGCGCGATGGCCGCCAAAAGCAGAGTGTACAAGCGAGTCATGAGTCTTCCCCAAAATCAACCAGCCTCCAGAGCTGGTATAGCAGCGTTTAGATGGTACGAGAGTTTATCTCAGACGAAGGGGCACAGACCAGCCCATCTGGCCAGCCTGTGCCCAAAACCGATGCCTATTTGGCTTCAGCCGTCTGTTCTGTTGGCGTTGCGCCCGTCATTTCCAGATCCTCGCGAGACCATTCCCATGGATACTGTGGCATCTCGGGTTTGTAGAGGACCGTATAGGGTGCCGGATGTGCAGTTGAGCCCATAAACTCTTCAAACTTTTTGCCGAACTCAGGGTCTTTGATGTCCAAAGCGGTTTCTGGCAAGTCTGTGTAGGGATCCCGGCTGTCGGCACAGATATTCACCATCTGCCAGAACAAAATTTTTCCGGGTTCATCGGGCAGTTTAGCGCGAAACTTGAAACCCTCGAGTCGGTTATACGGAGTCGGGGCAGATGGATTTTTCCAAATGATGGTATCAACCGTGCGCGTGATCGGGCGGCCCCCATCTCCGGCAACCGGCGGATTCACTTCGCGCATTTCCACTTCGACTTCCCATTCCCGCGTGTTCATCGGAGTGACGCGATAAACGCCCTCGGGAATCTTGACTCGGACTTCTTTGACGTCTTCTGCCAAACAACCATGCGCCACACGCGCTTCCATATCCGCCATATAGCCAGCCGGTGCACGCAGTGTGGTCATGTAGTTGTGCGCGGACGCGGAAGTTGCGGCAAGGAGTGCTGTGGCCCCGGCGGCAACGGTTGTGCATAACATCTTCTTCATCATAAATCCCTCCCAGGATGTGTTGGTTGCGTGGTGTGTAACGACCTAACGAACTGAGGAGTTATGAGCCAAACAGACCAGAAAAAGCCCATCCGTGTGTATTAGGAAACCTTGTAAGCGACCGTGCCTGGTGGATTATCAAACCAGCCTGGATCGCCATCCCCGTCCAGGGTTTCCCGTATTTTGACGACTGTAAACATGCCGCCCATCTCTAAATTACCAAACGGCCCGTTGCCCATCATCATCGGCAGCGTGTTTTCCGGCCCCATCATATGCATGGAGTGATCCTGGTGATCCCCCATACCATTTTCCCCCATAGCCATGAACCCTGGCACTTTTTGCATGATCCGCATAGCCACCTGACTTTGATCGACCCCCAGCGGATTTGGCACATCGTGTCCCATGGCGTTCATGGTGTGATGAGAGAAATGGCAGTGAAACGCCCAATCGCCTGGAATCGCATCGAACTCAATATCCCGGGTTTGGCCAACGCCAACGATTTCCGTGGTTTCAGAACGCCATTGGACCTCGGGCCAGCGCCCGCCATCTGAGCCGGTGACCTGAAACTGATGGCCATGCAGATGCATAGGATGATTCCACATGGACAGATTGCCGATGCGGATTCGCACACGGTCTCCCGCCTGTGCGATGGGATATTCAATGGCCGGGAAAACTTTGCTGTTCATAGTCCAGAGATCAAACTCGACCATCACGGCGGGATCAGGCCGGTAGGTACCAGGATGAATCGCCCAGTTGTGCAGCATAATCGCGTAATCGCGATCGATCTTCTTCGGTTCGCCGCCTTTCGGGTGAATGATGAACATGCCCATCATACCGACGGCCAATTGTACCATTTCATCGGCGTGCGGATGATACATATGGGTGCCATGCTGAATGAGGTCAAACTCATAGGCAAAGGTTTCGCCAGGGGGAATATGCGGCTGACTGAGACCGCCAACGCCGTCCATACCACTCGGCAGTAACAGGCCATGCCAGTGAATAGTGGTGTGCTCAGGCAAGTTATTGGTGACGAGAATACGGACCCGATCACCCTCGAACGCTTCTATGGTTGGCCCCGGCGTGCTGCCGTTGTAGCCCCAGCACTTGGCCGTCGTGCCTGGCGCAAACTCATGCTCGATTTCCTCGGCGACCAAACGGAACTCTTTGACCCCGTCTTTCATTTCAAAAGGCAGCGTTGATCCGTTGAGGGTCCGCACCGGTGTATAGCCCGTTGCGTTACGAGGCGTTGCGGCAACCGTTTGCGCTTCGGCATCGGAACGACCGAGTAACGCGGCACCCGCGCCGGCGACAAGTGACGATAAAAGAGAGCGGCGACCGCGGTTCATGAGGCGTCTCCTAGGATTTTTGCATCTGTACTGTTTGGATCGGTCTCTGTCTGGGCTTGCTGGGGCCGGTCCAGCTGACCACCAACCGCGGCCATCAGCTCGGCCCGCGCAATCCAATAGTCTGTCAGGGCTTCGAGATGTTCGCGGTACACTTCGTTCTCATGTTGCTGCGCTTCTAAAACCTCAAAGGCTCCGGTTAACATGTAATTATATTCCGCCAACGTGAGTCTGGTGAGGCGCTGCTTGAGCGGCAAAAGTATGTCCAATAAATGTGCCGCCTTTTGACGATTCACGGTGAGCGCTGTTGTGGCCCGGCGCACTTCCGCGCGCACACTGGCTTCTTTGGCCACAAGTTCATCCTGTAGCTGACGCAGTTCGAGCAGCGCGTGGGTCACGCGGCCCTGCCCTTGGTCAAAAATAGGTAGCGGAAATTCGAGGCTGGGACCGATCAACCACTCACCCTCGGGCTCTCGTTCAGCGCTGACCCCAAGTTCCATATCATCGAGCAGCCGAAAGTTCTGTTTGAGACCAAGATGATCTGCAGCAGCGCGGAGACCCGCCCGCATGGCCTGGAGATCAAAGCGCTCGCGTAACGCCTGATCTTCAAGTGTTGCCGTGACCAAGATCTGATCCGGCAACGCGGGTAAGCGAGTCGGCAAAGACCAATCTGCCGTTGATGGCAAGCCGAGCAACTCGATCAGGTCGATCTCTGTTGCCGCAACCTCTTGCTCAGCGTCCATTGACGCCACACTGGCTTCTTCCGCATCGGCCTGAAACTCTACCAGTTCTAATTCGGTGATGTTGCCTGCCGTATGAAAGGCTTTGGCAAGATCTGCAGCGTCGCGGGCTGTGCTGGCTATGGCGGCAACAGCCTCGCGCTGATTGCGGGCACCGACATGGGCAAAGTAGGCCGAGCGCACCTCAGCGGTGAACGCGATCAGGTCCGCAGCAAGTTCCAGTTGAACGTTTTCGTATTCTGCTTGGGCGATTTTTTGACGCGCCGGACGCATCAACAAAGAGACAAAATTCTGCACCAGTCCAAATTCTAGGTTGGTGCCAGACTCGGTGGACGGCCGGACCATGACCTCGAACATGGGGTTTTCCAAAAGACCGGCCTCAACCAGGTCCGCCTGGGCAAGGCCAAGCTCGGCATAGCGGGCCTGCTGGCCGCGATTGTTGAGAAGCGCAACAGCAACGGCGGCCTCTGCTGTCAGCGGCTCTGACAACAACCCTTGAACCCGCGCATCAACAGCGGCGTCTTCAGGACCACCGGTGCGCCAGACAATGGGATCTGACGTGCGTGTAGCAATCAAGGTGCCAAAATCACGCACAGCGGCGTCAGGGTCTGGCGTTGCGCAAGCCGATAAGGCGGCCACAGCGATTAGAGGGAGGATGGATGATGTAAACTTTGAGCTGGCCGGAGCCATAAGATTTCTCTCTGCAAATATAACACATTCGTTAAAAGGTCAGGCGGAAACGGCAGCCTATGCCGTGCCTGGACTCGCAGAGCGTTTTTAGAGGCGGAGTCTTTGGGTGGTCAGGTAAAGCTGTGACCCAGGCGGATTATGACCGGTGACCAGCCCTAGCGCACGTGACACCTGCAGCGATGGCCGTGGGGTTTGATCATAGATGAACAGGTCAAATGTCAGATCAGAGGTGGTACTGCGATCGGACGGAACACCAAGCAACATGTCCAGGTCCGTTGCATCACAGACAGAGGCGCAGGCATCGCCCCAAAAATCTTGGGGGTGTGGGGCGCTGTGCTCAGCACAGGGTGCTGCTGCTAAATCTTGCGCTTGGGCTCCAGCAGCTGGATGCGACTGGGCAAAAACCGACACAACCAATGCCACTGCCAGCGAGAAGGCAGTGAAAGATGCGGTCAAAGCTTTGGTCAAACGACGCAGCATGGAATGTCCGGTGTTGTTACCTTGTGTATATTTATGACTCTGCTTCCCACTACGAGTCCAGTGTTTCCGGTACAGTGCTCATAAAACCCCGATAAAACCCCGATAAAATATTGATTCCACAGCACAAAAGGGCATGCTGCATCTCATCTATTTTATAAAATGAGAGCGAGTTCTGAGATGACAACATTGATCATTGGCGGCACAGGCCGAGTTGGCGGACCGACGGCACAGGCGCTCGCGGCACAAGGCAAAGACGTGCGTGTCCTCACACGCTCGGCTGAAAAGGCCGACGCTTTGTCAGACGGCATTGCTGGTGTTGTTGGCGATCTCGACACCGCAAACAGTTTGGCAGCCGCTTTCGACGGTGTCGATCAACTGCTGCTGATCACCGCCAATGGCGAGACAGAACAACAGCGTGGCACCAATGCGGTGCAGGC
The DNA here is from genome assembly GCA_040221475.1 of Rhodospirillaceae bacterium. Lineage (GTDB taxonomy): Bacteria > Pseudomonadota > Alphaproteobacteria > Rhodospirillales > Rhodospirillaceae > WLXB01. The sequence continues at coordinate 359,673 of JAVKEJ010000032.1, forward strand.
AGCGGTCGATGCTGGTGTGAAGAAGATTGTGTTCTTATCGGTTAAGCTTTCGGACGAAGCGATGAAGGTGCCGCACTATGCCAGCAAGGTTGCGATTGAAGACGCCATTCGCGCCTCGGGCATCATTTCTGTCATCTTGCGGCCTGATTTCTTCTTTCAAAATGACCTGTTGCTGGGACGCGCCATTGCCGGTGCCGGCGTATACACCATGCCCATCGGCAATAAAGGACAGAACAGAATCGATACCCGTGACATCGCGGATGCCGCTGCGCGCGCGCTGACCACCAAGGAGTTAGACAATCACGATATCGCCTTGTACGGACCCAAAACCTGGACTGCGGACGAAATCGCCACGTTGTATGGTGAGCACCTTGGCCGGGAGGTGCGCTACGCTGGCGATGATCTGGACGCCTGGGAAGAAAGCTCCAAAGCGTTCATGCCGCCCTGGCTGCTAGGCGCTTTAAAAGCCGGGTTTGCCAAGATGCAAAAGATGGGCAGCGTGGCCTCTAACAATGAAATTGCGAAGAGTGAACACGCTGTCGGACATCCCTTACGACGGTTTGAAGACTTCGTTGCCGAAGTGACGCCCGCCTGGAAAAATTAGCGGGCGTACTCCACGAACCTTTTAGTCTGTCGCTACAGGCGCACTCTGCGGCGACGTTGCAATGGTCGAAAGGGGTTTGCAGCTCTGTGTTGTGCATAAGCTGACAATTCCGGTCCAACGGTCGAGACGGTACATAAACGTGGTCTCGGATTTACCGGATGCAACAAGGTCATAGCGTGCAGAATACAGGTTCTGCGTCCATATTGTTGCACTCAAGATTAGGGTGGAGATGACAACTGCCCGGGACAAACCGGTGGGCAGGAGACGGCCCATCAGTCCCGTTTTCTTCGGCATCTTAGGCATTAGTGGTTCCTCATCCTCGGGAACCTTTGGGCGCGGTGGAGTGATTTTGGTTTTTACGTCAGACATTTCAACCTCCTTCTCCCTAAGTTGGGCTGGCCGGAGGACACCGACCAATAAGTAACGCTTGGGAGACACATATAGTTGCAGAATTTTGAATAAATTCTTAGGTCTTTAAATTAAAGCACAGAAAATAAGACTGCGATGGTCAAAATATGGCCTAATGAAACACGCTGATGAGTATTATCCGCTGAACCGGAGATCGAAAACATGACAAGCCTATCGCCTTACGCCCCTGCCGCAGACCGATCTTTAAAAGGGCGAACATTGTTCATCACCGGCGGCAGCCGCGGCATCGGGCTGGCCATTGCCAAACGCGCGGCTCAGGACGGGGCGAATGTGGCCATTGCAGCGAAGACAGCTAAACCCCACCCTAAGTTGCCCGGGACCATTCATACGGCAGCAGAAGACATTGAACAGGCTGGGGGTCAAGCGCTGGCCATACAAATGGATTTGCGCAATGACTCAGAAGTGGCTGAGGCGGTCGCCGCAACGGTAGAGAAATTCGGCGGTATAGATATTCTGATTAACAATGCCAGTGCCGTGGCGTTGGGTGGCGTTGCAGATGTGCCGATGCGGCGCATCGACCTCATGCATCAAATCAATCTGCGCGGCACGTTATTGGCTGCACGCACCTGCCTGCCGCACCTCAAGGCTGGGACCAACCCACACATCCTAACACTATCACCGCCGCCGAGCCTGGACCCAAAGTGGTACAAAGGGACCCTGCCCTACACTTTGGCGAAAATGGGCATGAGCTTTGCCACCATTGGCCTCTCTGAAGACTTTAAGGAACACGGTGTTGCCGCCAATGCCCTGTGGCCACGCACCGCTATCGACACGGCAGCCATCCGGCATGAGTTGGGAGGTGATGCCATGATCAAGCATTGTCGTACCACAGACATTGTTGCGGATGCGGCACATGCCATTCTGACCCGCGATGCCAAGATCACCACGGGCAATTTCTTTCTGGATGATAAAGTTCTGGCGGAAGAAGGCGTATCAGACCTGACACCTTACGCCGTTGAGCCTGGTCAGCCGTTGGTTCTGGATTTCTATTTAGACTCAGGCCCGGATGGCACCATGGACGGATACCTGCGGCTGCCCATATAGAAGGGTTACTTCGAAAGCTGCCTAGAGCGTCTGCGCCAATTTAATAGCATCGGACGTCGCCGCCCAAATACCACGTGGCGCAACACAATCGCCAATCGCCAAGGCACCTTCAGGAACGCTGTTCGCCGTGGTGCCTGTGTTCAACACAATGGCATCAAAGGGCCCAATGTGCTCTCCGTTGGTCAAGTGGACTGTTTTGCTTACAACCTCTTTGACCATGCTTTCGGTAAGCACGGTGATGCCGTCCTGACGCAAACGCGGGGTCACCGATTTAATCTCCCACGTAAGAGTTAATTCGGCTTCTCCAAGAGAGCGCTCAGGCGTTGTCACTGTGACATGGGACACGTGTGGATCAACCGCCAGTGTTTCCACCAAAGAGACCGCAGGCCAGCCGCCCTCTTCATCAATCACCAGAACATTGCCACTGACGCCGGATTTGCCAGAAAGAACATCGCGTCCTGATGGCAAACCTTCCGTGCCAGGAATGCCATCAAACAAATAGGGCCGACGTTGCCATAGCGCTGTGTGACTAGAATCGGCACCGATGGCCCAGATCACAGTGTCTACCTCAACGTCATCTTCTGACGTCACTTCATGATTGAGTGCCACGCGGACTTGCAAGCGTTCCAGTTCGTCTTCCCACCAGGCCAAAGCAGGCAGCATCTCCGCGCGATGCGGGGCGGCGGCCGCAAGACGCATTTGACCGCCCAACTCCGCATGCTTTTCATAAACGGTGACACGATGGCCACGCTTAGCCAGAACCCGCGCCGCTTCTAAACCCGCGGGTCCGGCACCGATGACGGCGACAGATTTGGGAGCGCCCGTAGCATCCGTATCATTCAACTCTGTCTCACGACCAGCAGCCGGGTTGATAACGCAGGATCCGGGCATGCCACGGAATACAAAACCGACACAAGCTTGGTTGCACGACATACATGGGCGAATGGTATGAGCTAGCCCGGACTCCACCTTTCGGCCCCATTCGGGGTCTGCAATCCAGGTGCGCGCCATGGCAACAATGTCAGCACCACCTTCGGAGATAACCTGCTCTGCATCTTCCGGTGAGCGAATACGACCGGCGAGGACAACAGGCACGGAAATCGCCTGCTTGAACACCTTACCTTCATCACGCAGTTGCACGCGCGGTTGCGCCATATGTGGGATAGAGGAAGATTGCGGCGGCGACCAGCCAGACCCCGTCATCACGCTGACGTAATCCACCAGACCCGCATCAGCCAGTGCTTTCATGTTGGCGGTGGATTCTTCCAGCCCATAATCCAGGGGTGAGCCTGGAATATCGTGACGGGCGGAGGTGCGCACGCCGACCGCGATGGCATCGCCAACATTTTCCCGAACAGATTCGAAAATTTGACGAATGAAGCGTAAGCGGTTTTCGAATGAGCCACCGTAACAGTCTGTGCGACGGTTTAACACCGGTGATAGGAACGATCCTAATAGGTAATCCGTAGACGTTTGTATTTCGATAGCATCTAGACCCGCCTGCTTGCACCGTGCCGCAGCCTCGCCATAAGCTTTGATCAGTTCCGTGATCTCGGCTTCTGTAATTTGTTTTGGCACCTCACCCGCCGTATTGGGAACCGGTGATGGTGCTAAGGCAACACCACCGCGAATAAAGCTATCTTTATGGCCGCCGTGCCACAGCGTGATCGCAAGCCTAGATCCGGCTGCACGAATATCTTCAGCTGTGCGGCGCAAGCTCGGGATCACCTCATCGGTATACAGTCGAATACCAAGGCTACGGCTAACGGTGCTGGTGTGCACCGGCGCGGACTCACTGCCAACCATCGCCGCACCGCCTTTGGCACGGGCCATGAGATAGCCGTGAAAGCGATCACTGATTCCCACCTGTCCATCCCCCAGCGCCATGCCATGGCCGCTGACCACCGCGCGATGGCGGAGTTCAATTGGGCCAAGCTTTATGGGCGCAAGAAGATTGGGATAGGTAGACTGGCTCATTGTGCGCTAGGAACAACGAAGTTGTAGTAGAAGGATGTGGGTGTTTCTGTGGGACCAAACGGACCTGGCACCTTGTTGCTAACCGGCTCCATGCTTTTTAGATACGCCGCCAATGCATAGGCGTCTTGATCTTTTAAATTCGCAAAAGCGCGCCATGGCATAACCGGCGACAGTATGCGGCCATCAGGCCGCACACCCGTGCGTAGAGCCGTAACAATATCCTCTTCCGACCAGGACCCCAGACCGGTTTCCATATCGGGTGTGAGGTTCGGGCCATAGTACACACCCAGGCCAGGAATGCCGTAACCCACTTCACTGCCCGACAGACTTGGCCCATGCGGTGCTCCTATCAACACACCAGGTGTGTGACACTCAACACAGACCATGACTTCTGATAAATACTCACCGCGCTCTTCAGGCGATTCTGCAACAGCTGCTGAGGTAAAGGCCAAACAGAAAAATGCTGCAGCAAATGCAAAAACTTTAGTCACCATGGGGGGGGTACTCCGAAAAAACGTACTGATCATCTGTCTAGCGGGTTTCAGCGTTCAGGGGAACCTCATCATCATAGACGTGATCTGGCAACGGCAGACCTGCGAGATCAGCCATAGACAGATGATCTGATAGGGTAATATTAAGGCTTTCAATGACGGCTGCTAATTGGCGGGTGTGTTGCGCCATATGCCAAGCTGTGCGCTCTAACAAATCATCGACTGACTGCGCGCCATAGTAGGTTTCGAGTGTTTCGGGAAGCCGGTTTCCAGCATTCGTACCACACCACCATGCCTGAAAATCGACTGCGACCAACGCGCCAAAATCAGAAACAGCATCGCCATCACACATAGCTTCGGACGGCTGACGTTCAAAAAACTCAAATGTTAGAACACCACCCTTAGCCGCTTCGAGAAATGCCTGGGCGATGACAAAGATGTGATAGCTGAGAGCTAAATAGGTGCGGTCGCGACCCGGCAATTTTTTACCCAGAACTTTAAGCGGCAACTGTCGCGCATGAGATTGCGCAACCGTTAGAATACGCTCAACTTTTGCAACCAATTCTGTAACGGCGAGACCTTTGGCCGGGCCATCAACTCCAACAAAGACCGCCACATCACGCAGGTTTTGGGCCAAGACAAAGCGTTGCCCCTGGGAGACAACGGGGACGGACTTCGCCCCGAGGGCTTGCAAAGCAGCCAAGCCATCGTCATCCGCAAGGACGTTGACACTTTCAAAAGCCACCGCGTGCTGGGTAAGGAATTCCTTGGCTTTCAAACAACTAGAGCATCCAGGTTGCCAAAACACGCGATAAGGCTCAGGCATGAATGGAGTCCTTTGTTAGAAGGGCTTCACTTTACCCAGGAACGCTACGGTGGCAATGAGCGCATACATAGTGAGAACCGCGACCAGTGTTTTATTAATGGTTTTCGTGATGATCGCTTCGCGCTCGGGGGTCGAGCCATGTTCGGCCAATTCCATGAACGGTTTGATGAACGGGCGGAAACAAATGTCAATCGCCATGGCCGCATAAAACACACAACCAAACAGCAGAATTTTTACTGCGAACCAGCCTTCTTGAAGTGGCCCATTGCCAAATAACGACCACAACCCAACACCGACGTAGACCGTGCCAAGCACGCCTTCGAGGCCGAACTGTACCAGCATCAGCTTTTCAGCTAGGGGCTTGCCTTCGTTCTGGCCAATTAAAATGACCATATAAATCCAGCCCAGACCAACGCCCCAGCCCGCCACAAATAACCACGTTGGGATCTCATAAAGCCCCAGAGAAGCCGCGAGATGGAGACCAACCGGAAAGATGAGCGCAAAACAGATGCGCGGCAGGAAATCAATAAGAAGACCCATCTTCATGATGGTGGCCCGGGTTTCAAAACTCAGGTCCGCACGCTTGGCATAAACCGCCGAGAGAAACACACCAACATCAGCCCCAAGCCAGAACACGAACAGGAGAATGTGGACAAACCCCCAAACCAAATAACTTTCCATACCCTTCTCCCTTCTTAAAATGATCCGCCGGTGCGCAGCGACCGGCTTTAGCTATCAAAAAACTCGACGATAGTGCGCGCAACACCAGCATGATTCGCTGGCATGTCCTTGACCGTGTAGTCAGCAGGCCCTGAGGCGACCGCAGACTTAGTCATGGGAGACTCGGGGCCACCCAACAACAAAGGACATTGCATCTTCGGCAGACGTTCTGACATGGGATAGCTAAAGTGTGCTTTGTACGCCGCCTGGTAAATATCGTAAGCCTTGAACAGATCAAGGGTGCGGCGCTGAATTACTTCTGGATCAATATCGGGCTCGCCAAAACGTGAAATATTAGCCGCCTTGCGTTCGAACCACGGGTTAAACAATTCTTGATCGCGCACCATATTCCACACAAAAATCCAATGGCCGCCGAAGTCATCAAAGGGAATATCTGGCGTGTATTTCGACGAAAAATCTTCTAAAGCCCGGCCCTTGAGTTCCATAGCCATGATGCTCGGCACAGCCACATGCTTAACCAAGTCCGGGTGTTGCACGGCGAGTTCCACGGCGACCGTGCCACCGCCCCAGGTACCGAACACGTCAACCTCATCATAGCCAAGGGCATGAACGGCTTCGGCCAGGAACGACGCCTGCTTTTCAACCGTCAGGGTGCCCATAGGGTTTTCGGACTCTCCATTCCCCGGCAAATCAATAGCCAGCACTGGACGTGTGCCAATGAGCGGCTCCATGTAACGATCCATAGAGAAGCTTGAAGACGCTGAGGCGTGAATGAAGAGGATCGGCCGACCGGAACCATCCGTATTGCGGCGACAGTACAGGGACCCGCCACCGACTTGAACGTACTCGCCCCACAATTTACCCGGCACTGGTTCTGTCTTGATGACTGACGGGGCCGGTTTTGGGGATGGATTTTCTTTGAGAACACGCTTGAGAATATCTATGGCATCGGGGCCAGTATCTGGACGATACACTTCAACCGAGTCAGACGGTGCCGGCATGCGGTCCAAGCCTTCATACAGAACATCAGTCTTAGGGCTCATAATGATGCATTTGACCTGCATCTCTTTGACGGAGTTATTGGCATCTTGAGTAAAAGCTGCGCGGTAGGGCTTGCGATAGTCAGGGCCAGAACGCAGAAACTCAATCACCGCTGTTTGCAAACGCTCCGGTGGTGGCAATGTCGCATCCATACGCGAGGCCAAATCTGTGCGGTACCAGGGGAAGAAGATGAGCTGTTCGCGAAAACGCGCCCACGTCCAGGTCAGGTGCGAGCCACTCCAATTGTACTCAAGGGGCACAAAATAATTTTCCAGAATTTCCGCAACCAGGTCTTTGGGCATATTGACGTAGCCATTGACCACACCGACCGTGAGTTTTTCGGGGTGACGCCAAGCCAGTTCTAAAGAGCAGACCGCCCCCGTGTGGAATCCATAGACCGGACATTTTTCAATACCCAGCACATCCATCAGGTCGGCGACGTTTTGTGCGTAGTCCGTCATCACCGGAGAGTCGAGTTCGAGCGGGTCTGACAAGCCGTTGCCTGGGGTATCGGGTGCGATCACCGTGTAATCGTTGGCCAAATCTTCAATCAGCGGAATATATTCCTGAGAGGAATTGGGAGATTGGTGCAACAGAATGACCGGCGGACCAGAGCCAGCACGGCGGTAATGCACCTGGCGCTCGCCGCGAATCGTAGCCATATGTCTGGTAATCTTGGCAGCCATGCGTCTTCTCCCATATTCGTAAGGGCCAGAGATTAACCAGTGAACCCCTGTTCTGGCCAGAGGAACAGTGCAACTTAGAATTCTGGTTTCGCCTGATGGCTGGCGTTACAGTGTTTTCAAACATATTTATATTTTAAAGGAGCACACCATGGACGGGTCATCCCTTCAACGCCGGACCTTAGAGGTCAAACCAGCAACACCTGAGGCCCTTGCCCCCTACGGCAAAATTTTAGGCGCCGGAACCGGAGCGACCGTTGGAGTGAGTGACTTTTACGAGGGCGCAGTGGCTATTTCAGCACCCGTGGACTTTAAATCAGACGACGACACTTGTTTATCTCTCGCCACACTCCAGCCCCGAGCCTTTGAACTAAAATACCTGGAGCGCCATTTCAAACATACCCAAACCTTTATCCCTTTGGGCGGAAAACCTTTCGTAGCGGTTTTTGGCGCCCCGACCAAAGGCGAAATGCCGGACGTGGAGACCTTGGAGGCTTTTCGATTCGACGGTCAGGCCGGGTTCACCATGCATATCGGGACCTGGCATGAGTTCCCTTTCGCTTTGGAAGCCGATACCAACATGGTGGTGATTCTGCGCAGCGAGACGACCCGCGATCTCGCCACCGAAAACGTCAAAGATAATGAGGCTCATGGGCCGGATTTGGACAAAAAGAATCTGGCGCAACGGACCGGGCTGGTCTTTGAAATCGCCGTTTAGGGCAGAATTCCAGGCAAAACCCACCGCAAAATAAATTAAAAAAAATATATGTGGGAATAATTCCCACAAAGTGTTACGGTCATGCCGTGCCCGTCAGCGCATGGCCGGACTAGACCCACCCAATGGTGGCATAAGGTCCGGCCCCTTTGACCCAAGCTGGCCCGAATTGCTGAAGTTCCGTTTTCCCTCATCGGGATCACGGTTGCGGCCTCGGTCAGAGAAAACCTGGACAGCCGCGGCCTCTTACCCGGCAGAACAGTTTTTCCCCGAGGCCGCTTTTATTTCTGGGTCTGAAGGGGCCGCAGCTACAAAACCTTATGCTCAGACTTTCCCAAGAGCCTGGTCAATATCAGCGATAATATCGGCGACATGTTCGATGCCGATCGACAAGCGCACATATCCAGGTGTGACGCCTGTGGCAGCCTGATCTTCCACTGACAATTGGGAATGCGTGGTGCTGGCGGGATGAATGGCTAGGGACCGAGCATCACCGATGTTGGCAACGTGATAGAGCAGTTCCAGTGAATCGATAAACTTACGACCAGCCTCGACGCCACCTTCTAATTCAAACCCCAGCAAGCCACCGTAGTGACCATCGGCCAAATATGTATCGGCACGGCGGCGTGCCTCGCCATCCATCAACCCAGGATAAATGACCCGTGAAACTTTGCTATGGCTCTGAAGGAACGCAGCAACAGTGGCCGCATTTTCACAGTGCTTACGAATACGCAGCGGCAAGGTCTCTACGCCCTGGATGAACTGAAAAGCATTCATCGGACTCATCGATGCCCCAATATCGCGGAGCAAAATAACACGCGCTCTGAGAATATAAGCAATTGGTCCGAGCGGCTTCGCCGCTTCGATCCAGACAGCACCGTGATAACTAGGGTCAGGCTCAGATAACAATGGGAAACGCTCTTTATGGGCTTCCCAATCAAACGTGCCACTGTCGATAATCACACCCCCGATAGAGGTGCCATGACCGCCGATATATTTGGTGGTGGAATACATAACAATGGCGGCACCATGATCAATAGGACGGCAGATCAGCGGTGCCGCCGTGTTATCGACGATCAAAGGTACGCCAAGACTGCGGCCAATATCAGCCACTTCTTTAATGGGGAACACTTCCAACTTCGGGTTAGGCAACGTTTCCGCATAGTAGCAGCGGGTTTTGTCGTCGGTCAGCTTGCGGAAAGACTCCGGGTCTGACGGATTAGCAAAGCGCGCCTCGATCCCCAGTTGCTTCAGCGTATTGGCAAACAAATTCCACGTCCCACCATACAGATCCGTGGACGTTACAAAGTTGTCGCCGGCCTGACAGAGATTGAGGATCGCAAAGGTCGATGCAGACTGGCCTGAGGCAACTGCCAGGGCCGCCACGCCGCCTTCCAAAGCTGCGAGACGTTGCTCAAGCACGTCATTGGTCGGGTTCATAATGCGTGTGTAGATGTTCCCAAGCTCAGCGAGCGCAAAGAGATTGGACGCATGTTCCGTGTCGCGAAACTCGTAAGACGTCGTCTGATAAATGGGGACGGCAACGGACGTGGTGGCAGGGTCAGACCGAAAACCAGCATGAAGCGCGAGCGTGTCAGGGTGCAATTTACGGTCAGTCATATCATATTCCTTAATTTAAGCGTTAGTATTGAGGCCCGGAGTTACTTGCGCTCCAGGCTTGCACGGTTATTTGTCAGGGATTGCACCTCAGCGTTCTCAAGAAAATCTTGAGCAAAGGCATCGTCTTTGAGATACGCGTCTAGGAACGCTGTGGATGTGCCCCGAATGATGGAGAGGCCTTCGTGGTCAGGGGATCCTCCTGCTGTTTCGCGACAGATGAGGCCACCGTAGTAGTGATCTCCCTCGTCCAACACAACGCCATAGCTATTGCCCGGAGGGGTTTCAAAATAAGCAGCCATGCGCCAGGGCCAAGGATGTACCGGTCCCCCGCCTGTCGCGCCCAAATCTTTCGTGCCACCCGAAGAATAAACAGGCCCCGTATAACGCGCGAAAGCGCCCTCGGCGATGTTCGGCAATGGTCCGACTCCACTCAGCACCACAGCCACATCGTAACGATCATCAGCGACATCCAGGAGTTCGCTAGTGTTCCGATCGATCGTATCAAGGCCCGTCATGATTAGCGCAATTTGACCGCCGAAAGAATGGCCTGCCGCCGCAATATGATCGCGATTTATTTTTCCTTTTAAGCCTGGGATTGCGGTCTCAATGTTGTCCAGCATATCCAAGATATAACTCATGTCTTGCACGCGTTCGCCAACCAAATCCTTATCTGCAAGGTCCTGAAACCCGAAACCGTTGGATTCTGAATCAAGATGCAGCGGTGAAATTGTGACGTAACCATGGGACGTCCAGTGATCCGTCATGGCTGTGTACATATTCTTCGGGCACAACGCGCCCTGTGAAAACACGACCAATGGATAAGGCCCAGCACCCGTCGGCCAGGTGACACGCACCGCAAGCGGAATCATCCTACCCGGCCTGTCCAGCACGACGGGATAGGCCGCATTGACATCTTCTTCTCCACGCAGCGACTTGTAGATATCTAAGACACCCGCATGAGCGGGCAGAGCTGTAACCAGTGCGATTAAGAGAACGCGAAGCATAGTCCCTCCGAACGCCGGGCGCCTGTTAGTCTTGAGGCACGGCTAGAATGATTTTACCAAAGTGATGCCGTTCGCCGACCATCTCGTGGGCTCTGGCCACTTCTGAAACAGGCAGTACGGTATCGATGATGGGACGGAACGTGCCATCTTTAAACATCGGGATCGCCTCATTGCGGAAGCTTGGGATAGTCTCATGTACATATCGTGCCGAACTATCAATGCTCATTGAGAGAAGCTGGATATTGCGGGCACCGATATTCAAACTAAAAGTGACCATGCGACCACCGGTGGAACCGTACATCGCAATGCGGCCTTCATGACCCATAGATTCGATCAGATCTGAGGCGGTTTCTTCGCCAATGGTCATGCAACCCACATCTAAACCCTGGCCTTCGGTCAATTCCATGACACGTTCGTGGACATTTTGAGTTTTGTAATTGATCAGTGCGTCACAACCGTACTCAGTGGCTTTAGCCAGTTTCTCGCCCTGACTCGCAGTTCCGACCACCCAGCAGCCTTTGGCTTTCGCGATTTGCAAGGCAGCCGTGCCGACCGATGACGCAATAGCCTCAATGAGAACCTTTTCCCCAGGCTGGGCTTTGGTCACGATGTGCAACGCGTGCCACGCCGTCAGCCAGCCAACGCCAGCCGCAGCCCCTTGCTCAAACGTCCAACCATCAGGCAATGGAAACGCATGGTAGTCCTTAATCAGACATTTCGTGGCATGAGACCCGCGGCCTCGGAAAAAGACTTTATCGCCCACCGCACAACGGTCGACGCTCGCGCCAATGGCGGACACAACGCCCGCACCTTCGAGCCCAAGTATGATCGGCGAGGCCAAGCCTGTGTACGTTCCAGCGCGCATACGCGTCTCGGCAAAGTTGACACCCGACGCATGCACATCGACCACCACTTCGTCTGGACCGGGCACGGGGTCTGGGATATCGGCCCACTGCATCACTTCTGGGCCACCAAATTCCTCGACCAGCCATCCCTTCATAATTTTTCTCCGTCTCGCATTCTTAATTCTAGGTTCAATGTGTCTGGGTTGACGTTAGGTCTGCGTCCGCATTTGGCGATCAACTTCCTCAACTTCTAGGCCCGACTGTATTGGTTTAAGTCTCAAGTATAACAACCCGGCCACTGCCAATGGAATGCCCACGACAACCGAGAAGGTCATGTTCCAATCGAAAAACTGAACGCCATAAGTGACGACCAAAGGTCCAATCGCAATGCCAAGGTTCACGGCCAAACTGGAACAAACCGCAAGCCCCGTGGCCCGCAGATGCGTTGGGAAAACCTCGGCAATATAGGCGAACTTCACAGCAGCTGTGCCGTAAAAGAACGTCGTCGCGATACACAACACGATGAGGGTGTCCCAATATCCGGACGTAAACCACACCATGCTAAGAAATGCAGCAGCACCCAACAACGTAAAGAGGGTCACTGTGGTGCGGCGAGTTAGCACAAATTCACCGGTGACAGCCGCCACGACATAGCCGATGACGGCCACAGCATTGGCATAGCCGACAATATAGGTGGCATCGGCCTGAGCTAAACCACGCGACTCAATCAAGAATGTCGGCAACCACAGCGAGGCAGCCCCGTAGGCAATCACAAAAATAAACTGAGCGATGAACAAGGTGACCGTGCGCACCCGCATATCCGGGGCGAACAACGCCGCCACCTTCGCCTGACTGGACTGACCGGAAGTAGAAGTCTTTTGCGCCTCGGTTTTATGACCCTCAAAACGTTTGGTTTCTCGCAGAAACTTATGAATCACCCAAATAAAAGGAATAGACAACAATCCGACAAGGAAAAGCGGGCGCCAGCCATAGGATTCTAACATAGGCGCAGCGAACAAAGCCGCAAAGAAGGCCCCCAGAGGAAATGCAGTTTGCAACATGCCAGCCATGATACCGCGATACCGTGCCGGTGCCTCTTCGGTGACGATTGCCCCGGTGGTGGGATATAACGCACCACCCGAAGAAATCGCAAAAGCCCGCAACATCGTCATAACAACGATACCCAGCGAGAACGCAACACCCCCAACCACTATCTGTGCTGCACTCTCAGGCACAATGGCATGAGCGGCAATGAACAGTGAGGACGTTACAGTGATGATCATCAACATATGTTTGCGACCAAATCTGTCCGTTAGCGTGCCGATATAAACCTGCAAAATAGCGCCCACGGAATAGGACACAGCCACGACCCAGCCCATAGCCTGAAGACTTACACCAAAGGTCTCCCGGATGGATGGCAAAGCGTATGAGAATAACGCCAAGTCAATTTGGCTGAACAAATAGGCCAAATGGCAGACGATAAAGGCTTGCAGCGGATAACCGCGAATTTGAGACCACATGAGACGGGAAACACTCAATTGAACGGGGCTGAACCCTAACCCAGGACAAGGCCCCTGTCGCCCCTAGACGTATGAGTATGATACTCAAACGCCTTAAATACGTTTAGATCAGAACCGGGCGCTGCACACTCTGTGCTCTATAATGCTATGGTCAGATATATGGTGTAAGCTGAACCGTAATACTTGAGGACGCAATGATGAGAATATTTCTAGGTGGTATAATTTCAGCGCTGCTTATGTCTTGGACCGCCCACGCCACCGACTGGGTTTACGAGACTATTCCAGCGGAAGATGGCGTGCCTTTGGTTGTGGCTGAAACCGGCAATCCTGACGGTCCTTCGATTTTGTTTATCCACGGTTTTTCTCAAAGTATTTTATCGTGGAAAATGCAGTTGGATGATCCGGGCCTTCAATCCAAGTACCGGATGGTAGCGTTTGATCTGCGCGGCCATGGAGCATCGGGCAAACCCTGGACATCCAACGACTATGAAAGCCGAGATTGGGGGAGTGATGTCGCCGCCGTTATTGCCACTAAGAATCTGGATAAGCCGGTATTGGTCGGGTGGTCTTTTGGCGGCTCGGTGATGACGGCTTATTTGCGGCATCACGGTATGGAAGATGTCTCAGGTTTGATTTTTGCGGCGGGGGCTATGTCTTTGTCTGACAGCACTTCTTTCAGCGCTGAGATGACGGCTGAACAAGCTGAGATGATGAGCCGTATGGGTATGATGATGTCACCGGACGTGGCTAAAAACCTGGACGGCACATCGGCTTTTGTTGAGAGCTTATCGGCAGAACCGCTTGATTCAGAAACCCAGCGGGAGGCGCTTGTATATAATATGATGATGCCAGCTTATGCGCGCGTGGCGATGTTTGCCAATCAAACCTCCTACGAGGATTTGGCGGGTAAAATTACATTGCCGACGCTGCTTATTCACGGCGACGCGGATGCGGTTGTTGATTTTGAATTAAGCGTGGTAAATCAAGGGCTCATTCCAGGTTCAGAGCTTGCGCGTTATGAGGGGATAGGCCACGCGCCATTCTTAGAAGACCCAGCACGGTTTAACAAAGATGTTGCGACGTTCACGGACCGCGTAAATACGCCAAAGTAAACCCGTACCGCCGACCTGAGAGATAACCGGATCAGATACTAGGCGGCAGCGTCAACCAAACCACGAAACACATTCACCTGATCCTCACGCCAAAACAGAATTTCGGGGTGCCATTGGACGCCGACATAAAAGCGGTCACCGCGGTGTTCGATCCCTTGAGTAATACCAAGCGTATCCCGGGCACACACTTCTAGCCCATCGCCGAGCCGCTCTACTGACTGGTGATGAAGGCTGTTCACCCGAACACAATCGCCCTCACCTATGAGATCGAACAGGCAACTCCATTCATAGACCTTAACCATTTTGCGCGGCCAGATAGAACGATGCCGCTTTGGTCCGCCGTGCTGCACGTAGCTATCTTGGTTTAAAGTACCGCCACGAAAGATGTTCATAAGCTGCGCGCCACGGCAAATTCCAAAGACCGGCAAGCTCTTCTTATCGGCAACGGCCAGAGCCTCAAGCTCTAAACGATCACGCTCACCATCTGGAACGGCCTTAAATCGCAACTCGTCATCATATAATACGGCGTCGATATCTTCGCCGCCGCCAATAAGAAACCCATCCGTGTCGGCAAGTTGAGATTCGTTGCCCGGCCGGATTGCAATAGGAGTCCCACCAGCGCGCCAGATCGCAAAACAGTTCAACCAAGTGAGAAGTTTACCGCCATGCCGGGGGCCGGTGACGGCGATCTTGGGCTTCACGATTTATCTTCCACAGAACCAAAAACCCGATGCCAGAAACTGTCATCCGTCGCAAGGGTTTTGAGAAAAGCATCCGCCGCTTTTCGCAAAGCCTTAGCGTCTGAGGCCAGCTGTTCCACTTCAACCCAACGATTCCACTCTGTCACCACAGACCAGGAGTCGTCAGACAATTTCATATCGGGCAAGCGATAATGATAGGTCGGTCGCGCTTTAATTCGCGCATCGTTAAGCGTCTGAACGACGCGATCTTCATCGAGGTGTTTAAACAGAGGCAATAGATCCAATTCTCGGTTGCGGGTCGGATTATACTTTAAGTAGTCATCAATGAGTTGCTTTAAGTTAGGCTGGTATTCAGATGCGAGGAGCAGTTGCATATACGACTTCGGGAACGGATCTATAAAAGGCAAGACTCTGCGCGTTAAATTCACCTCGATGGAGGCCCGCAAATCTGGCGAGGAAATAACATAAGCTTGTAAAACGCTGGTTATGTCCTCGGGGTTCGTGCTTGCGACTTCTGGATTTAGGTGAAGACCGAAACCAGCCACAAAAGATTGATCAGTGCCCCGCGCTCCGTCCTCTCTGAGAGCATCCAAGATAGGAGAAAACGTGTCCAACTCCGTGTAGGGCATTGGTGGGCCGACAATTTCAGTCGGCACAAATCCTTGACTGAGATCGCCCACAGCCTTGCTGACAGATTTGTCTATTTCGGCAAAAAAAGAGTCTGCCTCCGCCGGATCTTCCCACTCTTCGCGCGGGTGCGCGTATTGGCTATCAACTTCAATGACAAACTCAGAAAAATCCGGCGTATCTACTTTGTAGCGATGCTCTGAAAGCGCGTTGATTTCACCGCCGCAAACGGATTGGACGATTTGGGCCGCTCGTTCAGCTGTCACGCCCCCAAATTCAAGTTCAACGCCAACACGACGTGTTTTTCCGTCTGCTGTTTCTGGATTTGGCGGGTCTTTTACTTGGGGTGAATGTGTCATCGCAAAACTTTATCATTTAATACAGCTGCGAGGGAGCCACATTCACAGATGACTCCCTCGTTTTTCTCAGCAGCGGCTTAATGGCTTTTGAGAATTACTCGGCCAGCGTTGAGCGCAACATCCATACGGCTTTCTCATGAAACTGCATGCGTTCCGTCAGCATATCGGCCGTGACCAAATCTTTCAGGTCGTCGGCGATCTCGGCGGTTTCACGCAAGCGACGCACAATTTTCTCATGATCATCCACCAGAGTTTCAATAATCTGCTGAGCCGTTGGAGACCCCTTCTCTTCTTCAATCACGGTCAAGGCTGCCATATCGGCGAAACTGGCCGGGGCCGGATGGCCAAGACTACGGATTCGCTCAGCCAAGTCATCAGCCGCTTGAAAAAGATCTTCATAATGCTCTTCTGTCATAAGGTGGACAGTACGAAACATCGGACCAACGACGTTCCAGTGATATCCGTGGGTCTTGATCATTAAAGTATAAGTATCTGACAGTAGGCCAGACAGGCCGTTGGCAAGACGCGTTTGATCTGTAGGAGCAATACCGGTCTTGGTTTCAATAACATCAGCTTTTGGGTTTAAAACTGTAATACTCATCTCACGTACTCCTTTCGAGAGTTATTCAGAGGTGTGTGAAAAATCGAAATCCTAGACCGCGCTGGTGAAAGCGCAGGCCACACACGCAGTGTTAATTATTTTTGCTTGTGCTTTGCGTGTGACCAGCATCGGAAGATGCTGACAAACGGGATTGTTCGGAAAGGTGAGAAATCAAATTTCTCACCGAACGATCCTCATTCATTAATTGGGAGACCGCGCCTTTGCCACCTTCGTCCAAGCGGCCTGACACATAGTCATGCAGGCCTTGCTCGGTCACAATTCGTAGGATGGCTTGCATGGTCTCCTCTCATGTTTCGATTTACGTAACACCGCAAATACTAGCGCCGTATTTATATTTTTCAATAAAAAACGTGTACATATATAGTATTGATTAATTAATATACTGAATAGTAACAATATATGTACAATATATTACTTATATAAAGCCTGTAAGTATAGTAACTGGAGTTGCTGATGTAACTGGGGTAAGTTCCGCAATCTTTACGATACGAGAGCGTTGTCTATGCCTGATGAAAAACCACTCAAGCGCACAGAAAAACTGCAACTTATGCTCGATGACGACGAGCTAAAAGCAATTGATGACTGGCGCTTCACGCACCGCATGCCGACACGCGCCGCCGCCATTCGAGAACTCTTGCGCCGCGGCCTGCTCACTGAAGAGTTTGATAAACCAGAAACAGATGTCCCAACCGGGGACTACAGAGTCATTGATAAATGAGGGAGTGAACGTCCGCGCAGATAAGAACAAGTTACCGGACAACTCACGCTCTATCTGATTTTATCTAAATCTGACCACCAACCGTGAAAATCGTGCGGCCCGTTGTGCGGCGGTTTTCGAAATCGTCATGGGCTTGGGCGATCTGGCTCAACGGCCGAACGGGATTCAGCGGATAAATCCAGTCTTTTTTATCGAGCTTTGAATGAATTTCTGCGAACTCAACGCCTTTGGTTTTGGCCATGGCATGATATTGCACAAAACCACGCACCCCCGCCGACGCCCCAATTAACCGAGAAATATTCACATCGGGTGCTTGACCCGCCATCGCGCCAATGTAAATAACTTGGCCCAGAGGCGCGAGACACGCAAGATTCTTAGGTGCATCAGGTCCTGCATTGCCGTCAATAATGACATCGGCCCCATGACCGTCCGTGAGACTTTTGACCGTGGCGGGCCAATCAGCGTCTTCGCGCTCGTTGATCAGGTGATCAGCCCCAAACTGCTCGGCCCAGGCGATTTTTTCAGCACTTCCAACAAGACCGATCACTTTACATCCAGCATCTTTGGCAATCTGCGTTGTCATCACGCCAACAGCACCAGCGGCAGAGTGAATGACGACCACGTCGTCCTCCTGCACGCGGGCCATAGTATGCAGCATATGCCAAGCCGTGAAAGTAGAGGTGAAATACACCGTGCCAATGGTCCAGTGAAACTCGTCTGGAATTGCCACCAAGGAAGACTTGGCCGCAACTGCATAATCAGCACAGCCACCCCAAGACCCAGCAACAGCAAACCGCTTGCCAATCAAATCAGCATCGACACCGGGACCAACGGACACGACCCGACCAGAATATTCATATCCCAATGTAAAAGGCATATCTGGCACACCCCATTTGATGCGACCCGCGCGCGCATGGGTATCTAGGGGGTTCAACGCGCAGTACGCGACCTGAAGCAATACCTGCCCCTCGCCTGGTTCAGGCTTAGGAATATCAGTGATTTTAAGGGTTTCTGGTCCGCCGTTTTCTGTAATCACGACTGCGCGCATGGTGTGCTCCCTATTTTCAGAAATAGACTTTATGATCTGTGCACTCAGAGATAAGTGAAGGCGGGCGAGCGGTCAACGACCAGCAGATGACCTGTTAGAGAAAGGCAAATGAAAGCAGTAATTTTCGATTGTGACGGTGTTCTGGTGGACAGCGAGATACAGTCTGTGCGGATCGGCCTGGCCGCCGCGCGAAAGCTTGGCCTGACCTATACAGAAGATGAGTACATCCATCGATTTGTCGGCACGACAATGGACGCTTTTTTTACCACACTAGATGCAGATCTTTTTGATACGTTTGGTACGCGGTTATCGGAAAATTTTGTCCGCACATTGCTCGCAGATGAAACGAAGAAAATAGATTCAGAATTGGCTGCAATTGAAGGTGTTGCGGAGGCGATAAAAAATATTAACAGCCCCTTAGCCGTCGCGTCCTCATCTGGATCAAAACGTCTAAGATTCAAACTTAAGAAAATAGACCTGCTTACGATCTTCGATCCGCATATTTACTCAGGTGAAGATGTGGAGAACGGAAAACCGGCACCTGACTTATATCTGCATGCTGCCGCACAACTCGATATTCCAGCTATCGATTGCTTCGCAGTGGAAGACAGCGTGCATGGTGTCGTCTCCGCAAAAGCAGCAGGCATGACTGTGATTGGCTTTACCGGTGGTGGTCACTGCCTTTCAGGACACAACATTCACCTTGAGACAGCTGGTGCAGACGCAGTGATTACGCACATGTGTGAGCTTTCACAAACCCTCGCCGCTTTCGATTAAGGCTGCTCTATCAAAATCTTGGATGCCATTACTTCATGGTATGCGGCGCGGTATGGTGCAAGGCAGCGCCATAAGAAAAATGCCGAGATCGGCGCAACAACAGCAACAGAGATTGAGAGAGAGTATCTGACCGCTTCATCATAGCCGAACACAAAATCCGTAATTGCAGCAACAACGGTTGGTGCCAAACCTATCCCCGCGAGATTAACGAAGAATAAAAAAGCGGCTGAGATCATTGCGCGCATACGATTCGGCGTGATCAATTGTAATGCGGCCGTGGCTGCCCCCCAGGGGAAACTGGCAAAAAAGGTCAGGCCAGCAATGCCAATAAGGGCCAATGTGATGTTGTCTGTCAGAGGAGCCAGAACCCCAAAAGGCAAAGTGCAGAGTACTCCGACAATACCTGTTCTAACTTCAGCATCGACTTTGCCCGTCTGACGCCAGTATCCAGCAAGCATGCCGCCCGCCGTGACTCCTAACAACCCAAACACCACAACAATAAGACCGTAGCTTCCCCCCACCTCGCCCGATGTCCAACCGAAATTCCGAATGAAGTGTGTGGGTATCCACGCAGCAGTACCAGTCCAAATAAAGGCGTACATCGCGAAGCCGAGAAAGTGATACCCATAGGCTTTCGGGCGTGTCGACATAAAGCGTATGGCCCGCCGGATATGCCCGCCAAGACCCAGTTGCAGTTCAGACTCGCCTCTTGTGCCTAAGCGTTTTGGTTCGCGGAGGCTCAGCGCCCAAAGCGCAACCAGCACGCCTGGCAACCCGACATACATGAACGTCACCTGCCAAGGCTCAAGATGCCCAATAACAGGGACATCAAGCGCAGGTGTGATTTCAATAATTGCGCCACCGATGACCAGTGCCAATCCAGAGCCAATAAAAAGGCCAGTGTTATAGACGCTGAACGCGCGGGAAAGTTTTGCCGGTTTGAAGTAGTCAGTCACCAAAGAATAGGCTGAGGGTGATAACGCCGCTTCGCCGATACCAACACTGACACGGGCGATAAACATTTGCAGAAAGGAGTTAGCCAAACCACACGCAGCAGTCGCCATGCTCCACAAAAAGATACCGATTGAAATGATGCGTACACGATTACCGCGGTCTGCCAGCCAGCCGATTGGCATACCTAACAATGTATAGAACAGTGCAAACGCCAATCCATGTAGCAGACTAATCTGCGTGTCGGTAATATCCAGGGAGGCCCTGATTGGTTCAACCAAAAGGGTTAATATCGTGCGGTCAATGTAAGAAAAGGCATAGGCAACGACCAATACAGCCATCACATACCAAGCATACTTTTCATCGGGATAGTCTTCTTCCCCGACGCTTACTTGCGTTTGATCACTCATCCGACGCCCCCCCTGCGCTGATACCAAAAGAGATGATGCCTTACATAGCCCAAGACCGCGACATATAAATGTCACCGCCTTTAGCTATGAAAAAGTCTTAGCCAGAGGCATTTCTATTCGGTTAGATCATGTCCCACGGAAACACCATTTCTGCATCTACAGCAGCTAAAATTTTGCCGATTGTGCTGTTATCATCAATGACGTTGACGACCAACTCTGCCAGGTCTGCTCGATTGATAAGACCGGACGTTTCACGGCTCTCACTTAAGTAGGCCCGACCAGTCGCAGGATCGGACTTCAGAGCACCCGGGCGGATAATGGTGTAGTCGAGACTACTGGATATAAGATGATTCTCAGCTTGCGTTTTCAGGGGCAGGATATCTTTTAGAAAGCGCTTTGCCGGCAATGGTGCAGCATCATAGCTGTCGCCAGATCCAATGGTTGTCATCAAGACAATGCGCTTAACTCCTGCAGCCTCAGCCGCATCAATAATATTGCGGTTGCCTACATAATCTGGACGGGGGTCGCAGCTAAAACAGGCAATGGTCGTTATGAGAGATGTATAATCTTTGTCAACAAAGGCGGCTTGCACTGACGGCAGATCAAGTGCATCACCGACAACCAGTTCAACACCAAGCGCTTCCAGGTCTGAGATGTCTGAGGATTCTCGAACAAAAGCGGTCACGCGATCCCCGCGGCCCTTAAGAATTTTTGCCGTTTCCAAACCCGAGTTGCGGGTTGCACCAAAGATCAGAACATGATGCCCACCCTCGGGCGGAGCGCTGACTTGCGTTTCATAGACTGGGTACTGATTGGGGATGAAGGAATAGGCGACAATAGCCGCGAGCAATACAGCTGCGACAATGGCAATACGTTTGAACGTCATCTTGAAATCCTGTCGTTTTAAACGGCTCTAACTGGGAAACTGCGCGACACCAGATAATGAATTATTCTGACCGATGTAGGCGCTTTTGACCACTTCGCCGGTTTCGATGCTGACCAGTACCACTTGGCCCGTAAAGAAATTCCCGACGATCATGTTTTTACTGTCAGTTGACGGAGCGCTGGCTGCCCAGCCAGAACTTTCCATATCATAGTAACGCACAACATCGCCGGTGTTTTGATCCAGCAGCACTAAGCCGTTGCCGGTACTGATCAGTAAGGAGCCGTCCAACATCTGCATCATGGTAAGCACCATGAACACATTCTCGTCTTCATCAAAAACCTTGAGATCGGGCAGCTGCTTGCGATTCTTGAGATCATATTGCATCACCCGGTTTCCGGTTTCAGAAATATAGATCATGCGTGTGTCATTGTCGGTGAGCACAGTAGAGGTTACGCCATGGATGCCAGCAACGCCGCCGTGAACCTCGGTGGGGTATTCTTCGAGCAACTGAGCATCTGGGCTAAACTTAAAGACCCAGCCATCGCCAATAACGTCGCGCCCAGGCAATAGATTGAAAACCGTGGTGTTAGAAGCGATCTGAATTTCTTTGCCGATGAGATGCTCACCAAATAAGAGGCTGCCGTCTTGCGCGAAGGTGACGCTGCTCAAAGTGCGGTCGGAAAATTTACGTACAGGCTTTTGGACACCATCGGTACCGATTTCGATCACTGCGGGTGTGCCCTGTGCAAAAGCCCAGAGCGTCCCATCTGGCGCCACAGACAAACCGCCAACTTTATGCTTGGTGCCTTTGGTATAAAGCACACCCTTCTGATTGAGATCCGAGTCATACTGAAAAATACGCCCCGTCCCCATGTGATCGTCCGTTGGGACATCCATAATGGTGGCTGCGACAAAGATGTCACCGGGCGCAAAAGGCTGAAATGTTGAAACCAATTCATCTGCGGCCCTCAGCGTTGTCAATGACAGCCCGAGTGTTATAGACGCCACAACTGTCCCAAAAAAAATGCGCCGATTAATCATTTTGCTCTCTCCCACTCAATTGCATCTGATATATTTTCATCACATCGCGCGTTATTTTTTAGACTAGCCGCGACCAGCCTGAACTGCACAGCGTATCGTTGGCGGTTGCAATGCCCCTTCAAAAATCCACACATAGTTTTCTGGAGAACGCTCTTCAGGGTCAATAAACCCATTGGTATTCGAATCGCAGAAGTAGTCGAGCAGGTCTCCAACAGGTGGCTGCGCTGGTGCCCATCCCGTTTTCACGCCATCCAGCGCCTCTAGGTCACTTGCCTCTGCAGACTGAGCAACCGATGACCAATAACTGCCTTGCTCTTCGCCTTCAACAGTGAGGCCAGAAATCCCGCCTGTGGAACCGTCAGAGATTACATAACTAGCAGTGTAGCTACGCTTGACGCTGCCATTGTTGCGACCAACCAAGCCACCAACAGCATCACTGCCACTGACAGACCCAGTAGCATAACTGTTGCGCACATCGCTCAAAGAATTGAAACCGACGAGTCCACCAATGTTGCTACCATCGCCTTCCACACGGTTTGTCGCATAGCTATTACGGACTTTGCCATCAGTGTTCATCCCGACCAAGCCACCGAGATCGTTGCTACCGATGATCGCGCCCTCGGCGTAACTGCTTAAAATAAACCCAAACGTATTCAGACCGACTAATCCTCCCAGACCACGGCTGCCGGCAACCTGCATGTTCGCACGACTGAAATAGATGGCACCGCGCATATCACCAACAAGCCCACCAATAGCTTGGTTTCCAGAAACCGTACCGGAAGCTTCGCTGTATGCAACAAAGCCTCCGCTGCCACCAACAAGACCGCCTAGCGCCAATTCACCCGCAACATCACCTTGCACGCTACACTGGTAGATGATGCCAAAATTGCTACCTACCAAAAGGCCGACACCACCGCGCCCGACAACTGCTGCGTCTTCAAGAACGACGTTGCGTACGGTGCCGGACTGACCCAACACACCAAACAACCCAATGCCACCACCAGACGGTTTGGAAACCCGCAGACCTCGGATCACGAAGCCCTGACCATCGACAATACCTTGGAAACCATAGCGGTCGAAACTAATCATGCAGTTGCCTTCGGGCCCGCAATCACCAATGGGTTCAAAAGCCTCAATAACCGAGGCATCCAGATCGCGCACGATTTGATAATTACGCGCCATCCGGGTTGCTTGATCGAGGGTCGATTGAGCACCTTCGATCGTACCAAGATTGCCGATTGCTTGAAGTTGGTGAATGTTACAGACTTCGTAGTAGCCATCGCCACTCACATCTGCGATGAATTCACCAGCATCATCTGGCGCAGCATCGTAAGCATCAGCCAGACCGTCATTGTCTCGATCCACGTTAGAGTCGCCAGAGATATTTGCACAGACGATGTCGCTCACGATCACGGTCATCTGCGCGGCATCATACTTGGCCTGCGCCAGCATCGCATTATATCTGGCAATCTCATCACTGTGATCGAACTTGGGTGCTTGTCCACCGCCCTGTGGCGAACCACCTGAGGGCTCCTCACCTCCTGCATTTTCTGGAATGCCATCACTTTGTCGTTGGCGAATTTCGCGTCGGGTCAAATAGCCGGGCTGAGACGCATAATAAGCCGCAATATCTTCTAGCTCTTGATCCGCCTTGCCAAGAACCGAGCCGCGCATCAAAGAGTGCGTGCGACTGCCCTCACGATATTGCTGCAAAGCGAGAAAGATATAGCGTTCATGTTGACCACCGATTTTTGGATTGATCGGGGACGGGCTATAGCCATCCGCCCCGTGGCAGGCAAAACAATCGCGCGCCAGGCGCTTTCCGCGTTCGGGGTCCCCTTTACCAAAACCTGGATCCGCACTCCCGCCCACCACAGCAAAAGTGAGGAAACCTATGAGTGCTATTCTGAACTGCATAAAGGGTCTCACTTTCTGGAACGCACCAACACCTCTTTATAGGTGATGTTAGGCCGATTAGAGGCAACTGTGCACCTCACAAAAAATAAAGGAGCCACTGCATGCACAGGGCCCCTTTTGAAGTTCAAGATCTTTAGGCCACAGCCTTAACGCATGGAAACTTGCTCGAAATCTTTGATACGGACCGTGATCAGGCGTGTTTCTGGATCCCAGGGATCGACCTCCAAGGGCACGCCAAGCACTTCACCATATTTTTCATACCGCGGTTTCAGCCAGACATTGTAAATTTCTTCCTCAGTCAGATCGTGCTGCCCCATGCGCACCGTCTGCTCGAGCACGTGACCAAACGGAGACACAAAACGGCGCACACCGGGCTGCATTTCAGTCTGCAATACCAGTTGGAAGTGACAGGTGGTCTGTTCAAAGACAGCTTTCAACGCCAGTTCTTTGTCGCCGGTCTTTTCGATCATTTGTCCGACGCGCTTTAGCATCGGGCTTTGTACCCGGATTTCTTCATCGACGACTTCGGCAAGCAAGTCATGATCTTTGGCAAATTGAATATGACCGAGCGTCATTTTCACCAAGGCATCGTTAATCTGATGCTCGTAGGCACTGCTGGAATGATTAAGGGTTTTGAAGACCATCTGCATGATATCACCCAACTCTTCCGTGCGATGTGGGAAGGGGGAGTACTGGCCAACTTGACGGTCGGCCGCAAAAGACGACGAGGCTATGGCGATGGCAAATGCGCCGCCAACGGTCGTTTTAAGCAAACGTGAAATCATGGTGGACCTCCAGACGTTTCTGAGATTGATTACAAGTTATTTCAGTGATGATACCTGAAGCGTATCATTGCAAATAGGTCGTAAAACCTGGCTGAAACGCCTGACCGAACTGAGAACAAGAGCCTCTAAGCCACTGCTCTTCCTAGGTTTTAACTGTGCAGAGGTGAGATTAAATCAACCTCACGGTGATGTAGCCCTCAGGATCAATATTAGAGACATCCAATTTAAGACCAAGCTGCGCCGCGTAACCGTGATAACGCGGCTTGGTATAAATGTCGTGAATCTCTTCGACTGTCATATCGAATTGACCGATGCGCTTACCAAATTCGAGCACATAGCCAAAGGGCTCTTTATAACGACGCATGCCCGGTTCGGAGTCCCACTCATCAAGCATTTGATAAAAGCACGAGGTGCGATCAAACATGGCGATCATGCCAAGTTCGGTATCGCCCGTTTCTTCGACCTTGCCGCGAATACGTCCAAGCATAGGGGACATGGTCTGCTGGTCTTTAGAAATCATCTCATCCAACAAGCCATGATCTTTTGCAAATTGAATATGAGATAAGTGGGCCTTTACCAAGGCATCGTTAAAGTAATGTTTGTAGGGCATGGTGTCGGCCATGGTTTTCAACACCACGTTGACCGCCCGGCCAAACTCTTCTTCACGGCCCTGAATGGCCGAGGTCATGGCCAAGGTCGGATTCGGACGGCCTGAACCTGACTCTTTATCAGCACCGGGCGGTAGACCATCCTTGGCCGCATCGGGCGCGCCTAAAGTTTGGGTTGGCCGTTTGGTCATGTCATGACTCCTCAAGGGGCGCTTCGCCGTAAGTTCAACGCCCGCATTTCAGGACATGTAGCCGTATTTAGCAACAGCGCCCTTTCTGTCCGAACTGAAGATAAACGCAGAGACTCGGAGACGCCGGTCTTTATGGCGCGCCTGAGTTGTCGTCTAAAGTCGGCGTGGATTTGCCGAAAACATCCACCAAGGACTTCGCAAGCGCATACGTTGTGGCCCGCCGTCCGCCGCCGTTATCGGGACCTGACACACGCCCCACCCATAAGTTGGATTGGCCAGGCTGATAAGCCGACATGCGGAGGGTAAAGATGGCCGCCCCGGGCTCAGCTTCGCTATTGTTAAATTGCATTTGAACACCTTGATCGTTGCGACGGGTCTCCATGCTGCGCAGGCGGTCTTCGTTGGTGAACGCGTTGCGGGCACTCACCCCTGGAAGGGGTGCAGACCCTTCAACAGTGACAACAATGGAGCCCCGCTCGGCAACTCTAAAGCCGCGGGCCGCCAGAAGCTTAGAGACCTCCACGACCAGATCACGTTCCAACGGCAGGTCGCGCCCCGCGCGCACTTCTAAAACGGGGTCAGCTGGCAGGTCCGCGAAGGCCGTTGTTACTGGCTGCATATTCGACTGGGCGAACGCGGCAGGTGATGCCAAAGCCAAAAGCAATGACATGCAAAGACATTCCAAAGCCCCTTTAACTTGCGTCACCTTTTATCCTGACATTCAGCGCAGAGAGCGCATCACCAATCGGTATAAATCTATTCAGTCCAACAGAGACGTTGTTAATGACTGTGCCCTGAACCGTAATGCCGATGACATTACCCCTGTCGTCGAACATCGGTCCACCGCTATTACCCCCCAAAACGTTGACGTCACTCTGGATATAGCGCAACCCATCTTCAGTGCGATACGCACTGATAATGCCTGACGACACTGTGCTTTCATTTTCCTCTTGTAAAGGGCTACCGATAACAAACACCTGGGACCCCACCGGTGAATCATTGCGGTTGATGGGCAGGCCACCAAGCCCGACAGATTCAGTTCGAACCAACGCAACGTCGCGACCAGCATTCGTAGCTATGACTTCGCCAACCAATTCTCGACCAGTTACTGTCCTCACAACAACGAGACTGGCTCCTCCCACAACATGTTGGTTTGTCATAACCATGTTGTCTGCAATGAAGAAGCCAGACCCAAGCCCATCACCGGCAAATATAGAAACTACCTTTGCCCGCGTTTCAGTCACCGTTTCTTGAAAACTTTCAGTGCGCTGCGGCACCAGCGCGATTGCAGTCTCTACATCTGGAATCTGTGTTGCACCTCCGGCCAAAGCTGGCTGACTTGTAACGAGATTATAAAAACCTTCATCCGCTAGCAGATTTCGCGTGGCTTGCGCAAAGGCTTCGACAATTCCGTCTTCGCCACCACCAAACCGGGCAGACAGGATTTCACCTGCCCCTTCGGTTGTGACTGTATAAACAACTTCACGGCTAAGACGACTGTATACTTGCCACTCGACCGCCATATAAGCCTCGCCTTTAGAGCTTTTCATGTCTCCAAAACTGGTGTTTGGATAACAGATATTTGCCTTAATATCTTTGATAAGTCCCGCGATAAGCAATTCCGCCTTCCAGGAATCAACATCCTCAAACAAGGCATCTGGGTCTCCAACAACGACATAGTTGGCGTTCTCTAACTCTTCCCTGAATACATCTGAATACGCTTCATCTTCGATTGAAACGCGGCCACCACGATATGTCAGCTCCGTTTCACCCATACACAAAGGATTAATTTGCACAGCACCAACGACCTGATTTCTCGGCATTCGCACAACAATTTTGCGAAACTGAATAGGCTTGGATGTATCACCGAGCTTGATGATGCGGGCCTCTTGTTCTTGTACTTTTTGTATTTGTGCTGGCGCAGTGCAGGCGGCAAGGAAACCACATACCAAGATTGCGGCTATTCCGCTTGATGCTCTCATACCAAATGAACTGAGATACCAGTCGCTCATAATTCCACACCTCCAGATTGATTCTAGGAAATGAGAATTACCTAAAAGGACAAAAATCGCAATCCTGGAGATTTAAAGTGAATAAGTACAATCTTTAGGGGCCCTACCCCCTTAAAGCTTCAGCGCGCCTGGGTTCATTAGACCGTTAGGATCAACCACTGCTTTGATCTTCTTCAGCATCTCCCACGCTTCGGGTTTACGGCTCTGGTCATAACGATACAACTTGCCAAGCTGCATGGAGACAGCGCCGAGTTCCGTAAATAACTGACTGAGATCATCCCGCATGGCTTTGACGATGGCCCGCCCCTCTTCATCGGCGTGGTGGATTGGCAGTTTTGCGAGATGCTCTGGACGGATAACCCCCTCATACATTTTAAGGCGCGCGTCGGGCCAAAACCAAACAGGCTCTATGAGAAAACCATAATTACCAACCGTGACCAAAAGGAACCCGTTGCGAATGCCGTGCTGTTCTTTCAGGTCTTTGTATTTGTCGTAGAGAGCCGTTACCGCATCTAGCGCTTCAACTGCCTTAGAGTGCGGCACAATGCAGTGCAACGGCACCCAACGCTCGCCGCTTGGCCCAAGAATTGAGTCTGGTGGTAAGAACGGTTCAGCATGACAGATCTTGGTAATTGACGCCGGTAGTGGACGCCCGCCAACCTCACGCGCAATGGCTTTGGCCTGCTTGATTTTGTCCTCAACGCCCCCCTTGGTGTGGTCCTCAACGGACACATGCATGCCGTAGAAGACGTCTTTCAAATAGTTGCGCCCCGCGATAGCGATTTGCAGGCCGTCCATCACGCCTGACTCTTTCATCACCTTAAATAACGTCCCGACATCTTTGAGGAGATCGGTTTCACCTTCGGTGACGCGCGCAGACTGCTGATTTTTATCGAAGCCCATGGCCTCTGTGGCCAATCCTTCACGACTCAGGCGTGACAAGGCCGTGGCCATGTCCGCGTATGTATCGAACGCGTAAGCGAGATGACGGCGATACTGCGGCCTACGTATTAAACGCAAGGTCGCCGTCGCCTTAATCCCCAATGCACCAGCATCAGCCAGGAAAGGTCCCATAAGGTCAGGGCCGTAATGCTTCATAAACGGCAGGCCACCCTGGGTCGCATGTGCGCCAACAGGAAGCACGGTACCGTCAGCCAAGACCACATCCATGCCCAACACTTGCTCTACGGCGGAGCCATAAAAGCCAGAACCGAAAAACACGGAGTTTTGCGATAAAGCACCACCGATACGGCTTTGGTACCCAGAAAGCGGGCCCCAATATGGCGTGCGCAAACCTTTTTCTTTCAGCGCATTATTCAGTGCCGTCCATGTGCAACCACACTCAACGGTGACATACATATCGTCTTCATTGATCTCGATAATGCGATCAAGCTGCTGGGTATCGACAGTGATTGAATCGGGCTGAGTGTGAAGATACCCATCCGTATACGACATGCCGCCGCCCCGAGGCACCAGGGCTACCCGAGCATCGTGACAGGCCGCTGCTGCTCGCGAGAGGTCTTCAACAGATTTCGGAGCTATGGCCGCCAACGGCGTTTCAAAACTACGGAAAGTGTCTTCAGCAAAGAACGCCCGAGAGTCATCATCCGACTTCACCTGATCTGCGCCGAGAATTTGTGTCAGTTGATCCAGCAAACCCTTGTGACCTGCTAAATCAACACCAGGCTTGGTTGCCCCTGGTGGGATAGGCTCGATGTCATATCCTGGCACAGTATTTGGTGCGACAGGCGGCAAAGAAAGATCGGATTTAGAAGTGCGTGCGTCGTCAGGCATGAGCATCCCTGCAGGTCTTATGGTTTCAGCATATGGCCTCTGATTGTCGCGCGACCTTAAGCGATGAGCAAGAGTGGATAATTACGCGTTCACGTCATAATTCTAGCGCGTTCACGTCGTAGTTTTTACGCGTTCACATCAATAACAATCCGGCCACGCACCTGACCTTTGAGGATTTCTTCACCCAACTCAGGCAAACGAGCCAAGGGCTCGACCGTTGTCATGGCTTCAAGCTTGGACATGTCCAAATCCTGGGCAAGGCGGGCCCAAGCCTGATCACGTCGCGCTGAGGGACAGGTCACAGAATTGACGCCCAGCAAGCGGACTCCCCGTAAAATGAATGGCATCACAGTCGTCGGCAGATCAGTCCCCCCGGCGAGTCCACACGCGGCGACCGCGCCTTCGTCTTTGGTTTCAGCCAAGAGTGTCGCCAAAGTTCTCGACCCAACGGAATCCACACCACCAGCCCAACGGCCTTTTTCTAGTGGGCGAGCATCACGGTCTAAAACGTCGCGGCCGATCACTTCGGCTGCGCCAAGTGATTTCAGATAGTCTGCTTCCGATGTCCGGCCTGATGATGCAACGACTGTGTATCCCAGCTTAGCCAGCAAGGCGATGGCCACAGACCCAACGCCACCAGCGGCCCCCGTCACAACAATTTCGCCTTGATTAGGTTTAATACCGGCATCTTCCAACGCCAAGACACACAGCATCGCGGTATAACCGGCTGTGCCGATGGCCATTGTGTCTTTTAAGGAAAACCCATCGGGAACCCGCGTGAGAAACTCAGACTTGATGCGTTGTTTCTGGCTATAGCCACCCCAGTGGGACTCGGACAAACCCCAGCCGTTAACAAGGACTTTATCGCCAGGTTTGTAAGAGGTGTCGGCAGACTCCAACACCGTCCCTGCCAGATCGATACCACCGACCATTGGGAATGAACGCGCAATCTTACCTTTACCTGTAACGGCCAGGCCATCTTTGTAGTTTACCGTCGAATATGCGACTTCGACCAGAACCGGCTCATCCGGCAGAGCCTCAAGCGTGAGTTCTCTAATTGAAGAGGTGTAAGTGCCGTCTTTATTATCGATCACCAGAGCCTTGAAGGTCTCGGTCATGCCGTATCCTTTCGAGAATTTCAGTCGAGGAGCAGCGTCAGCCGCGCGTGAGATGGGAGGTGGTATCGCGAAGACGCTGAACAATCAACCGGATCAAGCGGCGCATAAAGGGGTTGAGCCGCTCAAGCTGAGCCTCAAATTCTGTGTTTGAGATTTCTGCAACTTCCAAATCCTCAGAAACCGTAGCGGTCGCCGTTCTTGGCGTATTGCCGATCATCGACATCTCGCCAACAATTTCGCCTTTACCAACCTTGGCAAAATTACGTTCTTTTCCATTGGAGTCCGCCCGGCTGAGTTGAAGCTCGCCAGAACTGATTAAATAGCAACTTTGAGCTGGATCACCCTGGCGAAAGAGAACGTGGCCAGCCTTAAAGGTCTGCTTTTTGAGTGGGGCGTCGGACATAATTTCTCACCTATTGCGAGGGATATGGAACTATGCCGCGCGAGCGTTCTTCACGTCAATTACCCAACGACGAGGTCACTTAGTTGCGGGTCAGGTCGGTTGTTGTATTCCGCAGTCTTTGCACAATAAGTCGGATAAGCCGCCGCATGAAAGGATTCAATCGATCCAATTGTGCTTCAAATTCTTTGCGAGAAATCACCGCCAATTCAACATCTTTAACAACGGTCGCGGTAGCGGTGCGGGGGGTGTCGCCGATCATCGACATCTCGCCAATAATCTCTCCTTTTCTCACTTTGCTGAAGGAGCGGTCTTCACCAGCATTTGAGGTGCGACTGAGGCTTATTTCGCCCTCACGGACGAGATAACAGTCATCTGCCACGTCGCCTTGACGGAACAACACATGACCAGCCAGATAAGTTTGCGTTTTGATTGAGCTATCAGTCATACCATCAACCATTAGGTTCGCAGTTATGACTATGCAGCGAGATACCTCGACTCGTCAATCAACCTTAGAAACATTGGGGTCGCGCTTGAGATAGCGGCTCAGGTGTACATCTCGAGGATTGTCGATCCAGCCAATGATTTGCTGGGAGACTAAATTTTTACTCACCCCATGAAACAAGGGCGCGATCGGCGTGTCCGTGAGCAAAAGCGCCTCCGCCTGGGCCAAGAGTTGGGCACGGGTGCCGTGATCAATCGCCTGGGCTGCGTCTTTCAATAGTAAGTCATATTGCGGATTACGGTACCTTGCATAATTGGATGTGGTCGATGTGCTTTGCAAAACCGCAAGAAAATTAGCTGCGTCGTTAACATCCGCCGCCCATCCGGCATACCCGATTTCAAAATTACCGCTGCGCAGATGAGAAAACAGCACTTTGCCTTCTGTGTTGTTGAGCTCAACTTCAACGCCTAATGGACGCCACATAGCTATTATCGCGGCTGCGACTCTGCGACGATCTTCCGCAGAGGATAAACTATACGTCAGTCGCAAAGGTGAATCTGGTCCATACCCTGCCGCCGCCAACAGCTCGCCGGCTTTGGCGCGGCGCTCCACCATCGTCCAAGAAGTTGCATCAGGGCGTGGGGGCTCATAGTCAACAACAGCAGGCGGTACAAAACTATAGGCTGGTCTTTCGCCCGATCGCAAAACCCGGTCCGCCAATAGCTCTCGGTCAATTGCGAGGGATAACGCTTGCCGGATCCGGACGTCGGCTAGGACGGGATGCTCTGTATTAAAAGTCAGATAAAAGGTGATGAGATAATCCGCGATGCGTGTTTCGCCGGGTAGATTTTCAAGCAGCCACGGTGTGCGGGCTGTTGGAAATTCCAGACTAGAATCTAAAGCGCCGGCCCGGAATTGAGCCACAGCCGCTGACTGATCCTCAGTTGGGAGATACGTGACGTGTTCGAAAAACAGTTCCGCCAGATCGCGGTGCAGTGGATTGGCTATCAGCTTGACACGGTCTTGTGGACGCCAATCCTTAAGCGTATAGGCTCCATTTGAAACCATGGTGCCCGGCTCTGTCCAAGCATCATCTTGCGCTTCTATTACATGTTTGGGCACCAGCACCGCAAAGCCGTTTGAGAGAAGTTCTGGCAAAAAGGGTACGGGTGAATTCAGCGTTATCTTCACTTCATGCGTACTGCTTGCTCGCACACCAAGATCCGTTGCTGGCTTGCTCCCCCGCGTGATGGCCTCTGCATTCTCAATCGCATGAAATAAATAAGGGTACTGGGATGCTGTCTCTGGATTTAATAAGCGCTGAAAAGAATAGACCACATCCTCTGCCGTAAGAGGCGTACCGTCTGACCATTTTTGATTTGGAGTAAGCAAAAACGTCCACGTCAGTCCATCGTCAGAAACGCTCCAGCTTTCAGCAGCAGCAGGCGTGGGGCGACCGCTAGCGTCGGGTGTCGTTAAGCCTTCAAAGAGATCTAAAATGATGTTTTGTTCATAAACCGTAGAGATGCGATGCGGATCAAGGCTCGTGGGATCCTGGTGATTCCCGCGAGTCAGAACATCAGCAGCAGACTGCGTTATTCCCGATGTCAACGCAGCAAGCAGACACAAACTTATATAAGCACAGCGCATCAGTTACCGAATTTTTGAACGCGATTGCACTTGGGCGTCGATGACCGCAAGGGCCGCCAAATTTACAAGTCCTCGTGATGTAACCGATGGCGTTGTGATGTGCCCCGGCTTGTTTACACCCAACAAAATCGGTCCAACATGCAAGCCACCGGACAGCGTCCGAGCTAAATGGAACGCGGTGTTGGCTGCATCAAGACATGGCATAACCAACAGATTTGCAGGGCCTTCAAGTTTTGAGTCTGGAAACACACGCCGACGCAATTCTTCATTCAGTGCAAAATCAGGCTGCATTTCACCTTCGACCTGAAGATCTGGGTATTCTGTATGCAGCCGCTCCATGGCCGCCCGCATCTTGAGTGCGTTTGCATTCTGCGAAGCTCCAAAAGTAGAGGTAGCGATCAAGGCCACGCGCGGCACTAGACCAAAGTCTGCAACTTTTTCAGCCGCCCTTACGGTTAGATCAACGATAGCATCAACTGACGGATTCTCAGAAACATAGGTGTCGCAGATAAAGATGGGTCCTCGATCTAAGACAAGAAGCGATAGGGCTGATGTTTCTGGCACACCAGAACACAAACCGAGCACTTCCTCGACATACTTCAGATGCCATTTGTATTCACCATACGTGCCACAAATCATTGCATCTGCATCGCCTTTTTCAACCATCAAGCTGGCAATAACCGTTGAGTTGGTGCGAACGATGGTACGGGCAGAATCCGGCGACACGCCTTTGCGCGCCATAATGCTGTGATAACTCTGCCAATAGTCCCGATAGCGATCATCGTCTTCTGGATTGACGATTTCAAAATCTTTGCCTGGCACGAAACCAAGACCTAGCTTTCGCGCCCGGTGGGAGATAACAAGCGGGCGACCAATCAAGATCGGGGTGGCGATTCCATCATCAAGCAGGACCTTCGCTGCGAAGAGAACACGATCATCTTCCCCTTCGGCAAAAACCACCCGCTTTGGCTCTTCGCAAGCCTTGTCAAAGATTGGCTTCATGACCAATCCGGTGCGGAACACAAACTGCTCAAGCTGGTCGGTATAAGCTTCAAAGTCTTCGATCGGTCGCGTTGCTACGCCTGAGTCCATCGCTGCCTTGGCGATGACGGGACAAATGTTTGAGATCAAACGCGGATCGAAGGGCTTCGGAATGAGATAATCCGGGCCAAACCGAAGGGTCTGCCCTCCATAAGCCGCCGCAACCACCTCAGAACTGGCCCCTTTTGCCAGGTCAGCGATTGCACGGACACAAGCCGCTTTCATTTCCTCATTAATCTCAGTCGCGCCGACGTCAAGCGCTGCCCTGAAGATGAATGGAAAACATAAAACATTATTGACCTGATTGGGATAATCGGACCGCCCCGTGGCAATGATAGCGTCCGGCACGGCAGCCAATACATCTTCGGGGCGGATTTCAGGCTCTGGATTGGCAAGCGCCATAATAATGGGTGCTTTGGCCATGGTCTTGACCATGTCACCCGTCAAAATTCCCGGAGCAGACAATCCCAGAAAAACGTCAGCATCAACGATAGCCTCAGCCAATGTGCGCGCTGACGTATCAGAAGCATAATCAGCTTTTTGATTGGTCATATCTTCGGTGCGGCCTTTAAACACAACACCTTTGTGATCGGACAGAATAACGTTCTCGCGTCTGAGACCCAACGCCAGCAACTGATTGAGACAGGCAATACCCGCCGCTCCGCCACCCGTCGAAACGAGTTTGATATCCGCTATTTTTTTCCGAACCAGACTCAAACCATTGATGACTGCCGCTGCCACCACAATGGCCGTGCCATGCTGATCGTCATGAAATACGGGGATGTCGAGGCGCTCGCGCAAGGCCTTTTCAACAATGAAGCAATCAGGCGCTTTGATATCCTCTAAATTGATGGCGCCAAACGTAGGTGAGATCGCCGCAATGATATCAACCAGTTTTTCTGGATCGTTTTCATTAATTTCAATATCGAAAACATCAATACCGGCGAATTTCTTGAACAGGACCGCTTTGCCCTCCATCACAGGTTTGGAGGCCAACGCACCAATCGCACCAAGACCTAGGACAGCGGTGCCGTTGGTAACGACTGCCACAAGATTTCCGCGGCTGGTCAGATTTGCCGCTTCTGCAGGGTTAGCGACGATAGCATCGCAGGCTGCGGCAACGCCGGGCGAATAAGCGAGGGCAAGATCACGTTGATTGGCAAGCGGTTTGGTTGCAGTAACCTCTAATTTCCCTGGCTGGGGATAACGATGGTAATGCAAGGCATCACTGCGCAATTTATCCTTCGCGTCGGTCGCTTGCTCGGTCGACATGGTTCATCCCCTCTGCTTCAAAACATATCTCACTTCTTAATATCCCACTTTAAGGGCGTGCTTGACTACCTTGCGCATAACAGAGGGCAAAGCATGATCCCCTAATGCCTCAAGGTTTACCCATACGTAATCTGCTTGAGTACCAATCCCGGTTGCCTGTTTGTCCGTTAGAACAGCAGAGCGGGTTTCAAGTTCCAAGTTAAAATGCGTGAACGTATGACTAACCCCCCCTTCCAAGGGAGTCCATTTAGACTCTCCGATGTTGATCGGCGCCTGAGAGAAGACCGCCTCATTGCTTAGTATCTCTGTCTGCCAAGAGGTGGATGGCACCTCCATCATACCACCCAACAAACCTTTCTCTGGGCGACGCCGAAGAAGAATAGCGCCGTCTTGTCGCGTCAACCAAAAACAAACGCCACGGCGTGTTGGCTTGCTCTTCTTCGGGGATTTACGTGGCAGTTCTGCCGCGATGCCAAGTTTTCGGGCTTTACACGGAGATTGCCAGGGGCAGATCACGCAAGACGGAGATTTCGGTGTGCAAACCGTCGCCCCGAGATCCATCACTGCCTGTGCATAGTCGCCAGGACGATGATCCCTGGTTAGGCTAGCGGCCAATTCGGTGAGTACTGTTTTAGACTGAGGTAAGGGCTGCTCAATTGCAAAAACACGTGCCATGACGCGTTCGACGTTGCCATCAACCACAACCGCGCAGCGATTGAACGCAATAGAAGCAATGGCCGCTGCCGTGTATGGGCCAATGCCGGGAAGAGACTTCAAAGCCGCTTCAGTGTCAGGAAACACGCCACCATGGTCATTCGTGATCGTCTTGGCACATTTATGGAGGTTGCGCGCCCGAGCATAGTAACCGAGTCCAGCCCATTCTGTGAGAACATGATCCAGTTCAGCCTGCGCTAGATCTTCAACCCTGGGCCAACGCTCGAGAAACCTCTCATAATATGGTTTTACCACCGTCACAGTCGTCTGCTGCAGCATGATTTCACTGAGCCAAACAGCATAAGGACTTGCTGTTTCACCCGGTAAAGCACGCCAAGGTAAATGACGCCGGTGACGGTCGTACCAGTCCAGCAAATCTTCTGGCTTTGGCGAACTGGGTTTGCGTGCAGAAGCCATTGAGTGGCGCAAGTGTCCTAATTAATTTAAATGTTCATGATAACTACAGCATAAAAAGTCTGGCAGCTGCGCTACACTGAATCCTATGAGTCTTAGAGCAAAAAGAAAAGGGCGGGATACCGTCGCAGTGCCGGAGCGAATCGCGCGCGGCCTGCTCGGCGTGTCGGCTGTTACAAATAGAATTACTAAACCGGTGTTGAGCAAAAGGGGTTTTGTCGCAGGCGATATTGTCTCCCGCTGGCATGAAATCGTTGGCGTCGAACTTGCCGCGGCTTCAATACCCGAACGTATTCAATTGGAACGCGGCGCTCGCAGCAATGGAACCTTGCACCTGCGGGTCGCAAGCGGCGCAGCCGCAGCCCTCATCCATCCTCAGCTTCCCTTGATTATGGAACGTATCAACGGCTTTCTTGGCGCAGGCACTGTCAGCCAAGTGAGAGTCATTCAAGCCCCACTCCCTAACCGTATTGTCAGAAAGCCCATTCCGCGCGCACGGCCTCTGACCGCTGAAGCACTGGCAGAGGCTGACACACAGATTGGCGCGTTAGACTCAGACCCGCTGCGCCAGGCATTGGCGCGACTTGGTGCCCGCCTGAAAGAACGAAAGTGATCCGACCGAGCCTAATGGAATGTGGCCCGGACTCTATACGCGACTCCGCTTTTCCCGTATCATTTGTGTATGATCAGGGCATTTTCGGACTCAGGGGGCGGCATGCGGATTTATCTCACTTTTGCGGCAGCGCTATTGGCGGGCAGTCTCAACCAGGCCCAAGCACAATCTTTTGATAGCCTATTGAGCAACGTGACAGAAACCGTCAGTGACATCACAGACGTTGTTTTGCCGGGTGTCACGAATCTCAGAGTCGGACTGGGGCCAGTCATCACACCAGCTTACGAAGGATCTGATGACTATAAGGTCAAAGCAGCCCCTCTCATTTCTCTGCGATATCGTGATCTCATCCAGGTCGACAACAACAATATCCGGGTCAATGTATTTGGCCGAGACAGCATTTTTCAATCCAACACATTTAAAGCCGGGCCTTTGCTCAAGCTGGACTTCGGACGCGACGAGACTGACAGCCCGGACTTGGCTGGACTCGCAGACGTCGGCACCAGCATCGAATTGGGCGTATTTGCAAGCTACACTGTGGGACCAACCCGGGCACGTATTCGGGTGCAACATGACGTTATCAGTGGGCACTCGGGCATGCGCGTGATTGGTGATTTAAGCGTTGCCGTATACCGATCAAACGCGCTCACCTTAACCAGCAATTTGAGCACCACCTGGAGCGACGGCAGCTATATGGACTCTTTTTTCGGGGTCTCTGCTGCTCAAGCTCTGACGTCTGGCCTCCCAGCGTTTGATGCCATGTCTGGCCTGAAAGACATCAGCCTTGCCTTTGTTGGCAATTACACGGTGTCCGACCATTGGGCATTGGTTGGCAATGCGGGTTATTCCAAGCTCTTAGGAGACGCAAAAAACAGCCCAATTGTAGCAATCCAAGGTTCATCAAACCAATTCGTTGGTGGAATTTTTGCCGTATACAGCTTTTAGTCTGAAGACGCGGCAAACGACGATATTAAATCAACGTGATCCTGCCCTACAAAATCCATATTCTTTGGTATGATTGGGTCATGAAACTGAAATCAGCAACCATTCGTGACATGCCGTCGAACCAAACACTACAGGCCGAGAAGCTCTCAAATCATGGGGTGTCGATAGGGACACACCATGCGTTTGGTGGTCTTTTCAGTGCAGCAGTCATCGCGGCCCTGGCGCTTACACTTTTGACAAACCCAACACTTGCCTATGCGCAAGAAACGGATAAGCCTAAGACGGCTAATGATGAAGGGTATGTTCTTGAGCAATATCCAGACTCTTTGCCGCAAACTACAAATCAGTGCATTTTCTTTCGTACCTTGTACGACTGGAAGCCCCTGAACCGGCACAACCTTATTGTATGGGCCCCAAGTCGAAAGCATCCCTATCACTTGCAGTTGGACCGACCGTGTCAAAACCTGCGTTTTGCGCACACCATTGGGTTTACGTCTACAAATGGCCGCTTATGCGGCTTCGGTGGAGATTCGATTTTGGTCACCAGCGGTGGCGGTCGGCCTGACAGATGCCCAATCGGATCAATCACAAAGCTCGATGAGGCTGGTTTGGAACGTTTGTTAGCTCAAGGACGCGGCCGAACACTAAGGGAAAAACGCGAGGCTGAAGCAGAGCCTAACCAATAACCCCCGTAAAAATCACCTCAAGTCCTCATTTTACTATCAAAATTGACGTTTTTCGCTCTGCTATTCAAGAAACCGTCGCGGCTCACAATATAAGCACCAATAGTCTAATTTCACTTCAATGGCAGACTGTTGAGCTCTGAAAATTTCTGACATTTAACGACGATGACATAACCCACGGCAGAAAAGGGCTTTAAAGCTTTCGGTCTTGCCGCTGTCTGTGACAAGCCTGACAATAGGAATCGTCAATACAGGTTAGAATTGCATGCCGCAGACATCTGAAAAATTCATTCAAAGATTTACCGTCGCTTATGCGTCTGCACTGCTTCTGATCGCCAGCGTGATTGCCGGATCAGCGTTTCTTCTGACCAGCGCGACAACACAGCAAATTGGCGATGCCGCCGTCATTAACATCAGCGGCAAACAGCGCATGCTATCTCAACGCATCGCGCAATTTGCGCAACGGCGCATTCAAGAAGGGTCGAGCCTCTCGTCAGAGGCATTAGAGACACTGGCGCGCCAAATGCTGGCAGTCCACCAAGCGCTGATCAAAGGGGATGAAGATATGGGAGTTGTAAAACCGCTTCCGGAGTCGGCATGGCCTATCTATTTTGATGAACCACACAACCTCGACAAACGCGTTCGCGCTTATGCAGCCAATGCCATAGCCCTCGCGGCTATTGAAGACAGCCGCAGCGAACAAGCCTTTCGACTGTTGGCCGCGATTCAAAAAGAAGCGGAAGCCCCACTTCTGGAATCTCTCGATGCTGCTGTCAGCCACTATGAGAAAATTTCCACAAATAAAACGAATACCACCCTTGGTGTGGGATTGATTATTGCCGCACTGTTGATCGCAATGCTGGCCGGTGTCGGACTGTTTTTATTTCGACCAATGGCAAAGCGTGCGCAAAGAGACGTATCACGCATTGTCGATCTGGCCGCAGCTGTAGAAGCAAATGAAAAACGCCTTAGTTCCATTATGAAAACTTTGGCAGATGGCATTGTAACGATTGATAACAAAGGAACCATTTTATCATTCAACCAAGCCGCCGAGGTCATCTTTGGGTACACAGATAAAGAGGTGCGCGGCAAGAATTTCAGGGTTCTTTTACCAAGCACTGAGCGCCGTGGTGATATGGAATACTTTGGTGAATCAATACGGCGGCAAGCCAAGGGTAAACTAGGAGAACGCAAAGGAGGCGCGCGCGAGATCGTCGCCCTTCGCAAAGACGGTCGTGAATTTTCCATGGAACTTTCTGTCAGCAGTCTAGAGACTGATGATTCCCATATTTACACCGCCATTGTCCGCGACATCACCGACCGCAAGACTGCAGAGACCGTGTTAAAGCGTCAAGCCTGGGTTATGGAGAACATTGCAGATGCGGTCATTCTGGCTGATCCTGAAGGCCGCATTATCGACTGCAATAAGAGGGCTCAAGACCTTACAGGATACGACAGAATTGAATTACTTGGCACGCCGGTGATGGAGCTTATGGCAAACCGCTCGGAAGAGATTCGCAGCATAGCACAAAGCGAAGCTCGCGCTCTTACGGAGAAAGGCGAGATATGGCGGCAAGAATTCGAAATCAAACGTAAGGATGGCGAGATTCGTGTGTTCGACAACACAACCACTGGCATGTTCGACAACCGCGGACGTTTAATTGGTCGTATTTCAGTGAACCGTGATGTGACCGAGCAACGAGAGTTGGGCCGTGTAAAAAACGAGTTTATCTCTGTCGTCAGTCACGAATTACGTACGCCATTAACTTCTATTATGGGGTCACTCGGCCTTATCAAAAGCGGTTCTGTTGGTGAGATGAGTACGGACCTTGGAAGTATGATCAACATTGCTTACTCAAACAGTGAGCGACTGGTGCGATTAATTAACGACATTCTCGACCTCGAAAAAATCGAGGCGGGCCGAATGAACTTCAACTTAGCACCTGTGAAAGCCATGCTGCTGCTAGAAAATGCCATAACTGAGAACACCGGCTATGCAGAAAAAAATAATGTGGTCATCAACATAACTGACCCTGTCAAAGACATAGTTGTAAACACAGACACAGATAAAACGGCGCAAGTCTTTGCGAATTTGCTTTCAAACGCCATTAAGTTTTCACCTGAAAATACATCAGTTGAAATAGGCGCCAGAAGAGTGAGTGACAAGATACGCTTTTTCGTGCGTGATTACGGTCCTGGAATTCCAACAGCTTTTAGAGCTTCAATCTTTGGCAAATTCTCGCAGGCGGACTCTTCAGCAAGCCGTAAAAAGGGTGGCACAGGGCTTGGACTGAGCATCAGTAAGACTATCGTTGAACATCTGGGTGGGCAGATCGGTTTTGACTCTACTGAGGGTGAGGGCTCAACCTTTTACTTCGACTTGCCAGAGGTTACGCCGGCAGCTCAACAAAACCTTGTCGCTATTGTGCACCATAAATCAGCCTTGGTTGTTGAAGACGATCAGGATGCGGCAACTCTGCTGCGCATGATCCTTGAACAAATGGGCCTAACAGTTGACGTAGCCCTGACATTGGGCGCTGCTGAAGGTCTTGCTTCAAAGCAACATTTTGATGTCATTACTTTGGACCTGGGGCTTAATGGAGCTTGTGGCGTTGACCTTCTGGACTCATTGGCAGAGTCTGAATTGAACAAAGATACGCCAGTTATTGTTGTGTCCGGCAAGCGCCAACAGGATGTAACCGCCTTAGCAGGAGGTGCCATAGACTTAGCCGGCTGGATTCGCAAACCGGTTAATGTTGAAACACTGAAGGCCATTTTGCGGAAATGTTTAAGCGCCAACCTCTCTGACAAACCACACATCTTACATGTTGAAGACGACCCAGATGTTCGGGCTATCGTTCAAAAACTTTTGGGAAACACCGTAGATATCACGCGCGCAGAAAGCCTTAGCGCAGCACGCAGCATATTGTTGAAAGATGGTCAGGTGTTTGACTTAGTTCTGCTTGACTTAGCGCTTGGTGATGGGCGCGGTGAGGAACTTCTGCCCGATCTCAGAACAATAAACGGGAAGCACATACCTGTGATCGTGTTTTCGGCCAATGACCTGGACCAGTCATCAGCCATTGAGAAGGTCACGCATGTTTTACAAAAATCAAGGACCAGCAACGATGATCTTTCCGCATGCGTGATTTCTGCTATTGAGAGACATCAGCGAAATCGAACCGCAATCTCGTAGGGCTTTAAATTTCAGCATGGCAAAAAATTTAGAAAAAATTCTGCACATTGAAGATGAACCTGACATAAGAGCCATCACAAAAATGGCGCTTGAAAAAGTTGGGCACCTCAATGTGGAAAGCTGCGAATCTGGCAAGGTCGCGCTTGAACAAGTAGCAGCTTATGCGCCCGATCTCATTTTGTTAGACGCCATGATGCCTGATATGGATGGCCCGGAAGTTCTAAAACAATTGCGGGAGAGAGAAGATACGAAACATCTGCCTATTATCTTCATGACCGCAAAAGTGCAAGCAAGTGAAATCGAAGCCTACAAGGCCATGGGAGCTTTGGATGTGATTGCCAAACCCTTTGACCCAATGAGCTTACATCAACAGATCAAAGACATTTGGGCCGCAGCACAGTCGTAACTAATGTATTGTGCCAAAGTAAAACGCCCAAGCATTGCCCGGGCGTTTTTTGATTTGAGAATTTAGTCTTTCTCTTCAGCTCGCCAAGTGTCGATTGCTCGCTGGGTTACCGTCCATGACGTTTCATTTGGACGCATATCATCCAGAGGTGGCGCGGAAACATAGGCTGGGTAGTTACTTTTGATTTCTTTCTTCACAACGTCAGGCAAGTCTTCCCAGCTGTTGAGTCGCAGACCGGCGGTGTGAAAAATCACGACGCCATCGCGATCTCCCATCTTCATCCACGGCAGAAATTTTGAAACCCGGGCCCATGAAATAACGCGGTCCTTCACGAAGTTCGCGTCACCGTCCAAGAGGTCGTCGATGGGTGTTGCGCCCGTGCCGAACTCCATCGCATGATAGGTTCCTCCGACATACTCCTGATAGTCGCCCGCGAGGGGGTTGTCATAAAACAACCGCGCAGCACCGCCACCGTTGAGATACATCCCTCCCAACTCAATCGCTTCGAACTTCGCCCTCGGCGTGCCGTCCTCATTATAAGCATAGACCGGAAAGCGCCCGTCTCCGAGCTGCATATTCACCGGGTCATTGGCCACCTGAATGACCTTCACTTCTTCGTCGGTCCATGGATTTAACCATGTATCAACAACTTCATTGGTTTCCGGATCCAGATAAAACATGACCTCGCGTGACACCGCGCGATATCCCATACCCTTGTTAGGATCTTCGAGAATGTCACAGGCGCGCACGTTCATACCCTGCACGTTAAACAGGTGACGGTCTTTCTCGCCGGGACGACGGCTATACATTTTGCCTTCCCACCAAAAAATGGCTTCTTCCCCTTCAAGCAACGAGCAGCTTTGCTTGATCTGCATTTTGATCACGTCGTTAGGGTCATTTGGATCCAAGCGCTCGGCAGTTGCGGTCAACGGCACCAGAGCGCACACGCCGGCAATCAGTCCTGTTGAAAAACGGTTCATCACGTCATTCCCCCTTTGCGGTGCGTGCAT
Source organism: Rhodospirillaceae bacterium (assembly GCA_040221475.1). Taxonomy (GTDB): domain Bacteria; phylum Pseudomonadota; class Alphaproteobacteria; order Rhodospirillales; family Rhodospirillaceae; genus WLXB01. Next base: position 403,619 of record JAVKEJ010000032.1, read on the forward strand.
CGAACACCTGCTTGAAGTAACTCCAGCTGGTGACATTTGGACGAGCATCGTCCAGCGGCGGCGGCTCTTTGTAGATCGGGTAATTCTTTTCAATCTCGGCTTTCAGCCGTGCAGGCAAGCCGTCATAGCCATCAACGCGACCCCCAACAGTGGAAAAAATCATCATGCCGGTGCGGCCCTCCATCTTCATCCACGGAAGCCACTCTGAAAAACGTGCCCAGGACAAAACATAGCTGTCGAGTTTGTCTTTTTCAGAATCAAAAAGATCATCGGCATAGGTGTAAGAATTCAGGGCTTCCATGGCGTGATATTTGTTGCCAACGTAGTCTTGGTAATCGCCTGCCAACGGGTTCTTATAATACAGTGGTGCTTCACCGCCCTCGATAACGCGATTGCCGATAATTTTGGCATCAAACCTGTATGGCGTCCCATCCTCAGATCGCGCGTAAGACGGGCGGCGCATATTGACGGGGTCGTTGGCCACATGGATAACCTCGACCTCTTCCTTGGTCCAAGGATTCACCCAGGTGGTCATCGGCTCGTTCGTTTCAGGGTCTAAATATAAAAGAATTTCCCGGGAAACAGATCTGTAGCCATGACCCCGTTTCGGGTCTTCAAAGTTTTTGCAGGCCCGCATGTTCATGCCTTCGACGTCAAACAGGTGACGGTCTCTCTCACCAGGGACACGGCTGTACGCAGAGCCCTGCCACCAGTAGACGATCGGTTCACCTTCCTTGAGCGAACAGTTCATTTTTTGGGCGGCCAAAATCGCATCATCTGGATTGGCTGGGTCGAGCATTCGAGCATTTACAGCTGCGGCCATTGTGAAGCCAACGGCAACCGACGCAAATGCGGTCCAATGCCGAGCCTTAAGTTTGCTCGAATGTGTCATTGAGATCCCCTTCCTCTGACTTCCAATTAAGTTGGAGTCGCAAAAATCCTACTCAAAATTAAAGCCTCTACTCTTCCCTGTACCAATGACAATCGGAAGATCGGCCATTAGGTTGATGGAATAAGTTTTCATAAAAACATAACTGTGTCGAATAATACCCTAATATTTATCTTATTTATAAATCAATCTCCCCCTTTCCTCGGCCCCGGCAAATTATTGTCATAATCGTGGGATTCTTCTTGCAAGATCGTCCTGCATTAGCGACTCATACGCGCTCAGAACTGGTTATTTTGTCGGCACACAGAAATACCTGCCCCCTTGCGGGCTGAATGCCAGCGCGCCTAAAATAGCTACACTTGGTGGATCCATATTCTTTGACCCACTTCATATTGTGAGGAAAACCTGTGAAACCCTTTGCTTCCGCCATTTTTGGCTGCGCCTTTATGGCTTTTGCGCTGGTCGGCACGACATCGTGCGCAGAAGAAGATAATCCAGAAAGCGCTGCAACCGTTGGCCAAGCTCAGAGCGACTCGACGTCAGAGGCATCGGCCACGCCCGACTCGGTTCAACTCGCTCAGGCTGACACAGAAACAAACACAGATGCGGCCATGCCAGCGTCTGGTCCTGTGTATAGGGAAATGATTTACGGCGACCCTGCCGCTCCGGTGACAATCGTTGAATATGCGTCTTTGACGTGTAGCCATTGCGCCACATTCCACACGACTGTGCTACCTGAACTCAAAAAGAATTATATTGATACTGGCAAAGTCCGCTTGGTGTTTCGTGATTTTCCACTTGATGGCCTAGCGATGGCCGGCGCGATGCTTGCACGGTGCGCTGAAGGCGACCGCGGCCAAGCTTTGATTAACGTTATGTTCCGTCAACAGGGCACCTGGGTGACGTCTCAACGTCCCATCGAGCCTCTGACCTCATACGCAAAACTCGCAGGCCTTTCAGAAGACGATGTTAATGCGTGCCTCGAAAACGAAAATATTATGAACGCTATTCGAGAAGGGCAAGAAACTGCATCGACTCAGTATCAAATTGGCTCCACGCCGACATTTTTCATTGAGGATGTCAAAGTCGAAGGCAATCGCGGTTATGAGTTCATGGCCGATGTCATTGACGAAAAATTGGCGGAGAAAGGCTCCTAAAGTTTAGGGCCTTAATCCTTTAGAATTGTTTTTTTCCCGTAACAGAACGTTTTTTGCGGAGACCTGATCCTTGGTTGAATTTACCCGGCTGCGCTTGACCGGCTTTAAATCCTTTGTCGATCCGACCGATCTATTGATCGAGAAAGGTATGACTGGCGTCGTTGGTCCCAACGGCTGCGGCAAATCGAACCTCGTTGAAGCCCTGCGCTGGGTTATGGGCGAAACATCCGCGAAGCAGATGCGCGGCGGCGAGATGGACGAGATTATTTTCGGCGGCACACGTGATCGGCCCGCCCGCAACATTGCCGAAGTCACCTTGGTAATGGACAATAGTACGCGCAAAGCAACCGCACAGTTTAACGACACGGACGAACTAGAAGTCACGCGCCGCATTGAACGCGGCAAAGGCTCAGTTTATCGGGTTAATGGTCGTGACGTTAGGGCGAAAGACGTGCAACTGCTGTTCGCCGATCTGTCTTCCGGTGCGCGCTCGACCGCATTGGTGAGCCAAGGTCGTATTGGCGCAATTATCAATGCGAAACCACAGCAACGGCGGCACCTTCTGGAAGAAGCCGCCAACATCACTGGGTTACATAGTCGTCGGCATGAAGCTGAATTGCGCCTGAAAGCTGCCGAAACCAACCTGGAACGGCTAGATGATGTTATCCAAGCTTTGGATACACAACTTCAAAGCTTAAAGAAACAAGCCCGCCAGGCCGCCAGATATCGAACCATCTCTGATTCCATACGATCTGCTGACGCAATGGTGCTGACAATACGGCAAAGCGCGACAGAGGCTGATTTAAGCCGGGCGAACGAAGGTCTGAACGCAGCAGAAACCGCCGTGAATGAAAGAACGGCAGTCGTAGCCGAGGCGACCACATTGCAGGCGAACGCGGCGGAAGCGGTTCCACCGCTGCGCCAAGCAGAGGCCGCCGAAGCTGCGAAAGTTCAACGTTTGAATCTGGCCCGCGAGCAATTGGATGAAGAAGAGCAGCGCCTTGCAGCTGCGCAAGAAGCAGCAGAAATGCGGCTCTCTCAATTACGTGAGGATATGGCGCGCGAGAAAGAACGTATTGCAGATGCGCGCGGTGCCTTGGACCGGCTGGGTCGGGAAAAGTCAGACCTGGAAGAAGCACAAGCCAGTCAAGCCGACTCCCTTGAGCATGCCAGGACGACACTAAAAACCGCCGCTCAGGCTGTTGAAGAATTAGAATCTGAAATCGCGCATCTCGGCGCCGCACTTGCTGAGGCAGACTCAGCTCGTGCAACAGCTCGCCAAAAAGCTGAAGAAGCTAAGCTTCGTGGCGGACGCGCACTGCGTCGCTTGGAAGAGGTTGATGAACAGTTGGATGCCACGCGCGTTCAAGCTCAACCCGCACTGGATCTAAAAGCTGAAGAAGTAACGGCGCAACAATGCGAAGAAACAATGTCATCGGTTCGCGCACAATGGGAACAAGCTGAAACATCGCGGGCACAAGCCCAAGAAGAAGATCAGTCTTTACGCGACCAGCTCCAGGAACGACGTGGCGAAGAATCTAAAGTTCAAGCCGAGATTATCGCACTTGAAGGTCTGCTGGCAGAGCGCGAGACCGACGCGACATGGAGTCCAATCCTTGACTCCGTGACTGTTGAACCCGGTTATGAAGCTGCTCTTGGTGCTGCAGTTGGTGATGATCTGAATGGTGCCGCAGATGACACTTCAGCCGTGCACTGGTCTAGTCTTCCGCCTTTCGCGCCCGCACCTTTATTACCTGATGGCGTCCGCCTTCTCAGCAGCATCGTACAAGCACCAGACAAGCTTTCACGCCGTCTATCACAAGTTGGTATTGTGGACGATGAGGCCGCTGGTAACGCGTTGCACAGCACGTTGAAGCCGGGTCAACGCCTGGTCACAAAAAGTGGAGATTTATGGCGTTGGGATGGCTTTGTAAGTGCATCAGGAGCCCCAAGTGCTGCAGCGCAGCGTCTGAAACATAAGAATCGGCTTAAAGAACTGCGGAGCGAAATCGAAACGCGTCGCCTTGCGACACAAGACGCAGAAACCAAAGCAACAACAGCACGGACATTGGTTAACACTACATCCGAAGCTGAAAAAGAACTGCGCGCAAAAGTTCGCGAAGCTGAACAAGCGCTCGAAACGGCGCGGGCTGCTCTGGCGGAACGCCAGCGCCTCGCAGCCGCGCTGGAAAGCAGAATTACCAGCCTAGAAGAAACACGTAAAACTCTGGTTGGCGAACGAGATGAAGCGGGTGGCCAAGAGCGGGCCGCACAAAGCACACTCAATGAGTTGGGCGACGGGTCCGAAGAACGCCAGCGGCAATCTACGCTGCAGAGTCAGCTGGCTGGACGACGTAATGAATTAATGGAAGCCCGTGCGGCTTATGATGCACTGACACGCGCATCGGAAGAACGCCACCGGCGGCTGGTCGCTCTAGCTGAAGATACAGACTCCTGGTCAACCCGCAGAACAGAAGCGGAGAAGCAGCTCTCAGCATTAACAGAGCGTGAAGGATCAGCTGTAAGTGAAGTTGAAGACCTGGCCGGCAAGCCAGAAGCTCTGGCCGCTCAACGGCAAGAACTGATGGTCCAACTGGACGCAGCGGAAAGCGCACGCCGAACGGCTGCTGATGCTCTGCTCCGCGCAGAAACAACACTGAACGACGCCAATAAAGCGCTCCGGCAGGCTGAACAAAGTGCCGCCACGGCGCGCGAAGAGCGTGTGCGTCGCGAATCAGCGGTCGCACAAGCAAATCAGGCCCTAGAAACACTGGCCGCCGCCATTCAAGAACGTATTGGCTGTGCGCCATCTGAGGTCCGCGCCCAAACGCGCCTCAAGGACGATGAAGAGCTACCTCCTCTTGAAAAGGCTGAAAAGAGCCTGCAGCGCCTGATCAATGAGCGCGATAATATGGGAGCCATCAATCTGCGCGCCGAGCAAGAAAGTGAAGAGTTGAGTGAGCAGATCGAAACCCTAGATACCGAGCGGGAAGACCTCATTAACGCCATTGCACGACTGCGAGACGGCATTTCAAAGCTCAACCGTGAAGGCCGCCAGAGACTTCTGCAGTCCTTTAAGGAAGTAGATGCCCATTTCCGCACCCTATTCACTAAATTATTTGGTGGCGGTCGGGCACACCTGTCCATGACGGAAGCAGAGGACCCCCTTGAAGCCGGACTTGAGATCATGGCCAGCCCGCCCGGAAAACGCCTCCAGAACCTCGGTTTATTGTCAGGCGGAGAACAAGCTTTGACAGCCATTGCATTGCTGTTTGCCGTATTCATGGTCAATCCAGCCCCAATTTGTGTGCTGGACGAAGTTGACGCCCCCTTAGATGACGCAAACGTGGATAGGTTCTGTAATCTTATCACCCAGATCACAGAAGCCACAGGCACCCGGGTTATTGTCGTAACTCACCACCGTATGAGCATGGCGCGGGTTGACCGGTTATTTGGGGTCACAATGGCCGAGCGTGGCGTTTCAAAATTGGTCTCAGTAAACCTCAATGAGGCGGAGTCCTTCCGTAATACAGCCTGATCTGTGCTAATTTTTGCCGGTTTTTAGGTTTTGCATGAACGCGCTAGACAAGCCACAGGCCTAAGACCATCGTAGATTAGGCCCAAGCCTCAAAAAGCCCGGAATTCGGCGGCGTTTCCGCCTTGACAGGAGTCCGGCTGCTTCCTATTGTGCGCCCGCTTTTCGCGCTGCAACAGGCCGGTTCCGGCCCGAGCTTCGATCGTCTTAAAAGGTGGGGTTTTCAGCCCTAAATGTTCAATCAACCGCGGTTCCGGAACATGCCAATCGGTCTAGAGGACCTTCATGGCGACGCAAGACCCGCTAAATGATCTGAATGCCCGTTTAAAGGCTGCTCGAGGCAAACGAGACACGGAATCAGCCTCTGGTGGGCGTGGAACGCAAAGCGGACTAGGCCAAGGTCTCCGTATCGGGATCGAAATGGTGGTTTCCGTCGCCGTCGGCGCTGGATTGGGCTATTTCATCGATAATTGGGTTGGTTCTACGCCGCTTTTTATGATCGTGTTTTTGTTTCTTGGGTTTGCCGCAGGCATTATGAATGTGCTGCGTATTGCCAGGGGGCTGGATGAGGCGGTTGGCCTCGGTCGCGCGATCAGAGAAAAAGAAGCCCAGGACAAAGAAAACCTGGATACTGAGACGAAGAATTAAAGTGGTCTGGATCATATCGGTCTAGACACCACAAAACGGAGCGGACGAATATCATGGCAGCTGGACAGGGCCCAATGGCACAGTTCGAAATCAAGCCCCTGATTGACCTCAATCTGGGTGGCTATGATATTTCGTACACCAATTCTGCGCTTTTCATGACTCTGGCTGTAATCTGCACATTTAGTCTGTTTTGGGCTGCCACGCGGAAGCGCACCATGGTGCCCAGTCGCATTCAATCTATCGGCGAATTGATGTTTGAATTCGTCGCTGGAATGATCAAAGAAAACGTGGGTAAGGAAGGCATGAAATACTTCCCCTTCATTTTCGCCCTGTTCTTTTTCATTCTCTTTGGCAACGTCCTTGGGCTATTGCCTTACAGCTTCACTTTTACGTCCCACATTATTGTGAATGGAGCTTTGGCGGTTTTCATATTTATCGCTGTCACCATCATCGGATTTGCCACTCATGGCTTGCATTACTTGCGCCTGTTCTGCCCTCCTGGAACACCACTGCCTGTGGCTATTGTTTTGGTACCGATTGAAATTATGTCCTACTTCATTCGCCCCGTAAGCCTGAGCTTGCGTCTATTTGCCAACATGCTGGCCGGACACGTACTGCTTAAAGTGCTGGCTGGATTTGTCATTTCCCTGGGCGTCTTCGGCATCGTGCCATTCCTGGCCGTAGGTGCCGTGACCATGTTGGAAATCATGGTGGCTGTCATTCAAGCTTACGTATTTGCTTTGCTCTCGACCATCTATCTCAACGACGCTGTTCATCTTCATTGAGAATAGCACTACAACAACCGCGTATTATTTTAAGACATCATCCTAAGGAAGGACTCTAAAATGGAATTAGAAGCTGCAAAAATGATTGGTGCTGGCTTGGCTGCTATCGGTGTTATCGGTGGCGGCGTTGGTGTGGGTATCGTGTTCGGCAACTATATGACTGCCGCCGCGCGCAACCCTTCACTCAAAGATGAACTTCGTACATACGCATTCTTGGGCTTCGCCCTGTCAGAAGCGACTGCGTTGTTCGCCCTCGTGATTGCACTCATCGTTCTCTTTACCTGAGTCGTCACACCGCCCCGCCACTTGATATTGAGTGGCGGGATTTAAGCTTTCTGAAAACTGCGAGGCGTCATGCCACAGTTCGACCCTTCGACCTTCTCTTCTCAGCTGTTTTGGCTGGTGATCAGTTTTGTTGCGCTTTATTGGGTGGTCTCAAAATTCGCGATTCCGCGGATTGCAGACATCCTGGAGCAACGCGAGCGCGTCGTGCAAGACGATCTCGACCGTGCTGAAAGCCTCAAAACAGAAGCTGAGCAAGCTCTAGCTGATTATCAAGCAGCCATGGCTGATGCCCGCGAACAGGCCCGTAGTATGATGTTTGCGGTCACCAGTGAGGCGAAAGCTGAAGCTGAAGCCCGTAACAAAGTTATTGGGGCTGAAGTGACAACGCAAATCGCAGAGGCCGAAAAGCGCATTGCGACTGCGCGTGACGAGGCATTAGCTAGTCTGACAACAATTGCAGCGGATGCTGCTCAAGATGCTGCCCGTCGTTTGGCAGGTCTAGAGGTTAGCAACAACGATGCGGAAGCCGCCGTAAGCGCCGCAATGAAGAGGAGCGCCTGATGTTTTCGGATCCCTCCTTTTGGGTTGGTCTCGCCTTTGTATTGGTTGTTGGTTATTTGGCCCGCCCAATCGCGCGCAGTGTGTCTGCCTCACTCGACGGCCGCGCAGATAAAATTCGCACGCAGATTGAAGATGCCCGCAAGCTGCGCGAAGAAGCGCAAGCCTTATTGGCCGAGTACCAACGCAAACAACGGGACGCGCTTTCCGAAGCCGAGAACATTGTGGCTCAGGCCAAAGAAGAAGCCAACCGCATGAAAGTTCAGGCCGAGAAGGACCTTGAGCATTCTATCGCGCGCCGCCAGAGCCAAGCCCTTGAACGCATTGCACAGTCAGAAGCCCAGGCGATTGCCAGCGTCCGCAATACCGCCGTCGATGTAGCCGTTGCAGCAGCCGAAAAATTGATCACCGATCAAATGAACGGGGATCGTCAAGCTGCGTTGATTGATCAATCGATCAAAGACTTACCGGGCCGCTTGAACTAATAAGGTCGCTTTACAGACGTACAAAAAGCCTCAGTCAATGACTGGGGCTTTTTTTATGTGGTGGCTTTAGGGTTGTCGCAACGACCCAGTCCCTTGACGCTGATACAATATCTGACCGCGCCTCATCACAATGTCAGGATGTGAAAACGCTGTGATGTCTTTGGCTGGGTCATAGGGCAAAACAATAAAGTCAGCGTCCATACCTGTGGCCAACTGACCGGTGCTATTAGACCGGCCAAACCGTTTAGCTGGAGCTGTTGTGAGCGATGACAGTATCTGATCGAAGGTCAAGCCGGCCTCTCGCATCAAGAGGTATTCATCCGTCGGATCAAAATCGGTCATGTACCCAACGTCCGTGCCAAATAGGATTTCACCACCTAACTGCGAGACTGCGAAGACCTGTTCCTGAGCTATACTGGTAGCGTACACAATAGAAGCTTCAGGCAAAGCAAACCGTTCACCCTCATAGCGCAACAGCTTCAATGTGGGGATAAGGGCCATCTCCCTCTCGATCATCGCCGAGGGAATAGTGCGATCCCACCCTTCCTGAGGAAATGTATGAGCCAGTATATCAACTCCACCGCGCACAGCTGCCCAAGCGCCTGTATTGTTGCTTGGATGGGCTATGACAAACATACCGCGGGCATGGGCGGCATCTGTGACGCCCTTCACCACAGCAACATCCATGGGAACAACCTCTGGCCCGGCAGGAGACAGCCCAACAATTGAGCCTGTATAAATTTTGATCGCGTCAGCGCCCATCTTAAGTGCTAAATCAGCCTGTGCTTGGGCGCGTACGGGTAATTCAGCATCAGGTAATACAGTTGGGCGCAAATAGAACGGTGAGGCACCAGCGGGCACCAGAGATCCACCAGCGACCAAAATATGAGGTCCTTTCATTTCGCCACTTTCAACACGCCGTCTGATCTCTGTGGCCATCCCAGGCATCGACCCCGTATCAAGAACATAGAGAAAGCCACGGCTAAGCAGCATATCTGTGACGTAAGCTACTACGTCACCCTGACTTAGCACATCAAGGGACGGCAGGTTAAAATGAACATGGGAGTTTGAAAGCCCAGCCGTAATGGTTTTCCCAATTAAATTAATCACTTCAGCTGAGGCAGGAACGTCTATCTCGCTAGACCGGCCTATGCTTGTGATAATGCCATCGCGAACAAGAATAGAACCTCGCTCGATAGGTGCTCGGCCGGGTGCGGAGTAAATTTTAGCCCCTACAAAGGCGGCCTCGTCGGCACCAGACTGGGACAGCCAGATCAGATTCGACGCGATAACGCAGAAAAAGATGAGGACAAGCGATCGGATAAAATATTCCAATCGCATCAGCATTAGGCCCTACTCAGCCGCATGTTTCAGCGGCTCTGGCTTCCACCTTAAAACGGGCTTCCGCGCGGCCTGAGTCTCATCAAGACGACGGCGTGGTGTAAGCTGCGGAGCCGACAAGAACTCTGACGCCGTATCGCCGCGCTTAGCCTTACGCGCCAAAGCCAAAACAGATTCACAAAACTGATCCAACGTCGCCTTGCTCTCGGTTTCAGTCGGCTCCATCAGCAGAGCCCCATGAACCACCAACGGGAAATACATGGTGGGCGGGTGGAAGCCTTCGTCAATCATCGACTTTGCAAAGTCGAGTGTTGAGACACCAGTGCCCTTGAGAAAACGATCATCGAACAAGGCTTCATGCATACAGATACCCTCATACGAAGACGTTAGCTCTTCTGACAAGCGCACCCTCAGATAATTGGCGTTGAGCACAGCGTCACCTGATGCTTTACGCAGTCCATCTTTGCCTAGACTCATCATGTAAGACAATGCGCGCACAAAGACGCCAAATTGGCCGTGATAGCCTTTCATGCGACCAAAGCTTTGCGGCGCATCTTTATCACCCGCATGCTCAGCCATATGGAAACCATTGCTGTCGTGCACCAAAAAGGGAACAGGTGCGAACGGCGCTAGGGCTTCAGACAAGACGGTTGGCCCTGCCCCTGGACCGCCGCCGCCATGAGGCGTGGAAAAGGTTTTATGGAGATTGATGTGCATAGCATCAACGCCAAGCTCGGACAGCGTAACGCGCCCGACAATGGCATTGAAATTCGCGCCATCCATATAAAAGTAAGCCCCGGCCGCATGGACAGCATCCGCGATCGTCCGCGCTTCATTTTCAAATAATCCGCAGGTATTTGGGTTGGTGATCATGACCGCCGCAACATCCGGCCCGAGCCGTGACTTGAGCGCGTCCAAATCAACACGCCCTTCTGCATTGCCGGGAATAGATTCAACCGAATAGCCGCAGATGGCTGCTGTGGCCGGATTTGTGCCGTGCGCGGACTCTGGCACCAACACAACCATGCGGTGGTCGTTTCCTGCCGACTGATGAGCTGCACGGATGGCCATAAGGCCACAGAGCTCACCATGGGCCCCAGCCGCCGGAGATAGGGCGACAGCAGGCAACCCGGTAAGCTCTTTTAACCAGGCTGCCAGCGTATCCATAAGGCGATAGGCCCCCTGAACCGTGGATTCCGGTTGAAACGGATGGATGTCCCCAAGGCCAGGAAGGCGGGCCATCTTTTCATTAAGACGAGGATTATGCTTCATGGTGCACGAGCCAAGAGGATAGAATCCAGTGTCGATGGAATAGTTTTTCTGCGACAGCCGCGTGTAGTGTCTCACTACTTCGGGCTCTGATAACCCAGGCAAACCTATGGACCCTTTGCGCCGCAAACCGCCAAGGCGATCCTTATCGTGTGCCGGCGGCTCCAAATCGACCGCCGTGGACCCCGGCGAGTCCAGCTCGAAGATCAATGCCTCTTCAAATTGAAGGCCACGATTTCCTGATGTGGTTTCGATATGAGTGGCCTGATCAGTCATCACAGCACCTTGTTCAAGTTAGAAACGAGCTGATCTATATCGTCTTCGGTTGTGAGTTCAGTCGCCGTTACAAGCAGTATGTTATTTAGCTCTTCGTACTGAGGATAAAACCGCGAAACAGGCACACCACCAAGGACGCCCTTGCGCGCCAGGTCCTCGACGACAGTATCGGCCGCACTAGGCAGAGACACTGCAAATTCGTTGAAGAAGGTTTGCGGAATAACTTTAACGCCTGCAATATCATTCAATCGCTCCGCCAGGGTAACCGCGTTGGCATGGTTGACCTCAGACAACCGGGCAAAGCCAGCTTCGCCAAGCAAAGTCATATGCATCGTAAAGGCCAATGCAATGAGTCCAGAGTTGGTGCAAATGTTTGACGTCGCTTTTTCGCGACGAATATGTTGCTCACGTGTGGACAGCGTCAGCACGAAGCCCCGTCGTCCATCGGCGTCAACGGTTTCGCCGCAGAGCCGCCCAGGCATTTGCCGGATGAATTTTTCTTGAGTTGCGAACAATCCAACACCCGGACCACCGAATGAGGCAGGACCTGCCAACGACTGACCTTCGCCCACCACAATATCAGCGCCCATTGCGCCAGGTGGCATTACCAAACCCAAAGAGACAGGCTCAGTGACACAGGCCACCAGTAAGACCCCAGCTTCATGACAAACGTCGGCCAGTGGCGTCAGATCTTTGATCTGGCCAAAGAATCCTGGGTTTTGCACCACCACGCAGGCGAGGCCTTCGTCGATACGACCGACGAGATCTTCAATGCCGATGGGGTCTGGAGCGAGACACTCAATCTTCAGGCCTAAGTGCTGTAACTGTGTTTGCGTGACGTCGCGGTAGTGTGGGTGCACCGAACCAGACATCAAAACATGATTGCGTTTGGTCACCCGGCAGGCCATGGCGGCGGCTTCAGCACAGGCAGTCGCACCATCGTACATAGAGGCATTGGCCACCTCCATATCCATCATCAGAGCGACCTGGGATTGAAACTCAAAAATTGTTTGCAGTGTGCCCTGGCTGATTTCTGGCTGATACGGCGTATAAGCGGTCAGAAACTCGCCACGCTGCATCAGGTGATCCAAAGAAGCAGGTGTATGATGGCGATAATTTCCAGCGCCAAGAAATGACGGCACATCCGCACACGACACGTTTTCCCGGGCCAAAACGTTCATCGCTCGTTCAACCTCTATCTCACTTTTATGATCCGGCAAATCGAACACCGGGCGCGTTGGTGGAAGTTCGGCAAATAAGGCATCCACGGACTCAACGCCGATTGTTGACAGCATCGCGCCTCGGTCTGCATCGGTCAGGGGCAAGTATCGCATTGGGTTAGTCCTTATCCATCAATCTCTTTGAGGTAACTGTCGTACGCGGCCTGATCCATCAACTCATCAAGCTCAGAGGGATCAGAGAGAGTCATTTTAAAGAACCAACCGTCCCCATCGGGGTCAGAATTGACGGTGTCGGGCGCATCGGCCAAAACCGCGTTTCCTTCTGTCACGATCCCAGACACCGGGGCATAGACTTCGCTCGCCGCCTTGACTGATTCAACAACAGCCGCCTCAAGGCCCTTACTGACAGATTTGCCCTCATCAGGAACTTCAACAAAAACGATATCGCCAAGCTGACTCTGGGCATATTCAGTAATACCGATCGTAGCAATATCGCCATCCATACGAATCCACTCATGCTCTTTTGTGTAGCGCGTGTCGCTCATTTACTTCCCCTATAGTAACGTTGTGGTACAAACGGCATTGACGTGACGTCTGCCTCTAAGACTTTGCCACGAACGATAAGATGAAGACGGGTGCCAGGTTGGGCGTAAGTTTTTTCGACGTACCCCATGGCAATAGGCGCTTCGACTGTTGGGCCAAAGCCGCCAGACGTGATTACACCAACACCATCACCGTCGACCGTCTCAATGACCGTTCCCTCGCGGGCCGGAGCGCGCCCAATAGGCTTTAAACCAACACGCACCCGAGACGGCCCCTCATGAAGCTCTTTTAGAAGTCTGGCATCACCCGGAAAGCCGCCTTCGAGGCGGCGGCGCTTACCAATGGACCAAACCAGATCGGCTTCAACAGGAGACGTGGTGACATCAATGTCGTGGCCATACAGACACAATCCTGCTTCTAGCCGCAAAGAATCTCGAGCGCCGAGGCCAATGGGCTCGACATCAGCATGTTCGAGCAAAGCTTCTGCTAATTCTGTGGCTGAAACTGCCGGAACGGAAATTTCAAATCCATCTTCACCCGTATACCCACAGCGTGAGACCACAACGTCAGTCCCGGCAATGCTAGCTGCGCGCAGTGACATAAAAGGCATTGTTGCGCCTTGCGGGTCTAACAACGCCAACACTTTAGCCGCTTTTGGGCCTTGCAGGGCCAGCAACGCATGCTGTGATTTTCGCTCCAGAGAGCCTCGACCTTTCAAGTGCGCTTCAAAGACAGCGTAGTCTTTGTCTTTACACGCGGCGTTAACCACTAAATGAAGGCGATTGGGGTCATCGTCCACAGGTTTAGCAATCATCAAATCGTCAATGATGCCACCCTCTTCGTTCAGTAATTGGGTGTAACGAATGCGGCCAGCCTTAAGCGACTGGATATCGCCGGGCACCAGTTCTTCGACCGCGGCGATAATATCCTCGCCAACCAAGTCTGCTTGGCCCATATGGGATACATCAAACAGCCCCGCCGCGGCGCGCGTGTGAAGATGCTCTTTCAACACACCAAGTGGATACTGCACGGGCATGCTATAACCTGCGAAGGGCACCATTTTGGCACCAAGAGTGCGATGTAACGCATCTAAAGGCGTAGCGAGGAGCGAGTCGGTGGAAACCGTATCTGGCAAAAGTTCTCTCCAGGTTCACATCACACAATCGGAGTCGTCACCAACCCTGGCTTGCGCCATGGTCGATGCCCTCCTCTGTCGATAAACCTGAGAGTTTGGCAGGGTTAAACTTCCTGCTTTCCCCGTCGGTGAGATATTCAGCTCAATAGCTGATCATCTACTTTCCAGAGTCCCCCAACCCCAACGGTCCGGTTGCCTGAGAGATTCCGAGGGCGGTTGCTCCTTCGGCGCCGGATACTTGCCACGAACGCAAAATCCGAACTCTTCCACCAGGGTATAGCGGGATGTACTGATTAAACTGAGTTTAGAGGACAGGTCAAGGCAGTGACTCGAGGTCCTCGAAATTCCTTAAGGGGAACGGTTACGATTGTAAGCCAACTGCTCATCTGTGAGTTGAAAACCGATATAAATATCGTAGCCAGCCGCGGTCAGGCGGTCCTCCAGTGGGATAAAAATGCGTACATTCGACTCGGTTATACGCTCCCGGCGCGCGCCACCTGCACGAAGCCGATGAGTCCGTTTGAAAATTTGCTTGCCGGCCGGATCGGGAAAGAAACGCGGAATAGCGATGAAGTAGTATAAATCCACAGGACCCGGCTCCATAGCAGGTCCGCCAGCGACCATGAGGTCAATGTCCATAACAGCTTCTACACCGTCATCATCAAATTCGCAGGTTCCCTCGAAGGAAACGATCTCAGCCTGATAGCCTACGTCGGAAATGCCGCGCCCTGCTATGCCAGGGGCAAAATAGGTCAACTGTGAGGTGTTAGAGTCGATGCGAATCTCTGGGCAGGGTGGCACAGGCTCAAGCGCACACCCTGAGAGCACCGTAGCTGCGATGCCTACCGCAAAAAAAGCAGTGATGGATTTCGGGAAAAAAAGATCAGAAAGCAAAAAAGTACTCATCAGGTCAGGGTTATCAGGTCAGAGCTTGCTGTGACTGCCATCACACAACGGCATACGAGCAGTGGCTTTACATCCACAGAAGTACAGCTTACCAGCCTGCTCCGCGGTATGCTCTAGCGGAGAAAACTCTGTGCCTTTGTGTGCCCCATCACAGAAGGGTTGTTTAGAGCTTCGACCACAAGAGCACCACCAATATTTCTTTCCTGCCTCAACTTCGACCGCAAACGGTGCTTTTTCAGCGACCACAGCCTGATTTGGGGGTGTCTCTGCGCTCGAAGACTCTGACATGCAATCCACCTTTTTAAGGGTAACTATATCTGCTAGGGATATTATATATGACGTTGTTGAGCTTGGCAGTTCAACCCTAGGCTATCAACAACAGTTACAATAGCGGGCCTGTCTCCTGGATGCTAGACCACCTAGCTGCTGACTTAATGCGTGCTATAAATAACCCGGACTGTGAATCCTATGACTAAGCCCGCTCTTTCCATTTTGCTTGCCGGTCCACGCGGGTTTTGTGCTGGTGTAGATCGCGCTATTCTCATCGTAGAAAAAGCAATTGAAGCTCATGGAGCGCCGGTTTATGTGCGCCATGAGATTGTCCACAACAGATACGTGGTGGAATCTTTGGAAGCTAAGGGCGCAATCTTTGTAGAAGAACTTGATGAAGTGCCAGACGGTGTACACGTCGTTTTTTCTGCCCATGGCGTGCCAAAATCCGTGCCTGCGGCAGCTGAACACAGGGGTTTAGATTACATCGACGCCACCTGCCCTCTGGTCTCCAAAGTTCATGTCGAAGCCGAGCGCCATCACCGGCATGGCCTGCAAACTATTCTTATTGGCCATGCCAATCATCCCGAAGTGATCGGCACCATGGGACAAGTGCCAGAAGGTACAATGTTACTGGTAGAGACCGTGGAAGATGCTGAAACAATTAAACCAGACAACTCTGATTCCTTGGCCTATGTCACACAGACCACTTTATCTGTCGATGACACTGCAGAAATTATTGAAGTTCTGCACAAACGCTTTCCAAATATATCTGCTCCGCGCAAAGAGGATATCTGCTACGCTACAACAAACCGGCAAGCGGCCGTAAAAGCAATTGCGGAACAATGCGACATGATGATCGTCATCGGAGCGCCGAATTCTTCAAACTCGCAACGGCTTGTTGAAGTGGCGCTTAAGGCTGGCTGTCCAATAGCTAACCTGGTTCAACGCGCGAACGATATATCTTGGGATAAACTATCCGACGGGCAGACCTTAGGAATTACAGCTGGTGCATCTGCACCTGAGATTTTGGTCGAGGAAACTATCTCAGCAGCGCGTGAACGGTTTGATGTTCAAGTCAATGAAATCAAGGTTGCGGAAGAAAACGTCACCTTCAATTTACCTCGCGCCCTTACGGCATAAAAGTATCAACATATGGCTGTTTACACAGAAGTCGATGATCAAGCCTTAGAGGCATTCATTGAGGAGTACGACATAGGCAAAGTCGTCTCCTGCAAAGGCATCGCTGAAGGTGTGGAAAACTCGAATTACATGCTTCACACCGAGCAAGGGCCATTTATCCTTACGCTTTATGAAAAACGTGTAGATCCAGACGACCTCCCCTTCTTTCTCGATTTGATGCATCATTTGGCGGACAATGGGGTCAAATGCCCTTTGCCAGTCGCAGCCCGCGACGGGAATGCCTTACGCACGCTCGAAGGCCGCCCCGCTGCAATTATTACTTTTTTACAAGGCATGTGGCCGCGACGTGTCGCACCATACCATTGTGAAGAGCTAGGTCAGGCGATGGCAGCTTTGCATAAAGCTGGTGAGAATTATGAAGGTCACCGACGTAATACCTTATCGATTGACGGTTGGCGCCCATTGTTTGACTCCGTCGCAGACCATGCAGGTGAGGTTGCAGATGGGTTATCAACTGAGATAGCAGAAGAGTTAGCTAAATTGGAAAAGCTTTGGCCACATGATCTGCCGAAAGGCGTCATTCACGCAGACCTCTTTCCTGACAACGTATTTTTTCTGGATGATAAGTGCTCAGGTCTGATTGATTTCTATTTCGCGTGCTCTGATTTTCTTGCCTATGATATTGCGATTTGTCTCAATGCCTGGTGCTTTGAGCCCGATGGAGCAATGAATGTGACGAAGGCGCATCGTCTACTCGTCGGCTATGAAAAAGGAAGACCCCTGACCGAAGAAGAAAAATCTGCCCTCCCGATTTTAGCGCGTGGGGCTGCAGTCCGGTTTCTACTGACTCGACTTTATGATTGGGTCAACACACCTGAAGGCGCTCTGGTCCGCCCTAAAGATCCATCTGAATATTTGCAGAAACTGCGGTTTCATCAAAGCGTCAGCAGCATCGCGGCTTACGGATTATCATGACCAACGACAAGGCTATTTCAGTTGAGCTTTTCACCGATGGTGCCTGCCTCGGCAATCCAGGGCCAGGGGGCTGGGGGGCTTTGTTGCGCTTCAATGGCACAGACAAAGAACTAGCTGGGGGAGAACCAGACACTACCAATAACCGCATGGAAATGCAGGCCGTGATTGAAGGGCTCAATGCCTTAACACGACCGTGTACGGTCGTTGTTTATACCGACAGCCAATATGTACAAAAAGGTATCACCGAATGGATACAAGGGTGGAAAGCGCGGGGCTGGAAAACAGCAGCGAAAAAACCAGTAAAAAATGCTGATCTATGGCTCTCTCTCGACGACGCAAGAAAGAAACATGATGTGACATGGAAATGGGTAAAGGGTCACGCCGGACACCCAGAAAACGAGCGGGTTGATGACCTGGCACGCTGGGAAGCAGAGAAAATCCAACGCGGTTAATCAGGTCTGCTAAAAAAGAACCAACACTCACACGTTAATATCAAATTTCAGTTTTAAACCCGCGTTAAGACGTTTTCAGCACTTGAAATACCGAAGCTGCCCGAAGGCTCAATAAACACATCCTGAACCCGAGCGTCGTTTGCAATCAAAGCAAACCGATGGCACCGCTCGCCCATACCCCTCTCACTCATATCCCGATTTAAACCAAGGGCAGAAGCAAAATCACCATTGCCATCTGCCAGCATCAAAATTCGATCATTCACTTCTTGCTGCCGCGCCCAAGCGCCTATTACAAACGCATCATTCACAGACATGCAGACCAATTGGTCGATTCCGGCTTCTTTGAACATCGATTCTTTTTCGAGATAGCCAGGAAGGTGTCGTGTTGAACATGTTGGCGTGAACGCGCCAGGAAGACCAAAAAGCACCACGCGTTTGTTCGAAAATATATCACCTGTCGTGACAGGCTGAGGGCCGTTTGCCCCTGCAACAAAAAGGGAGATGTCTGGAATAGCGGATCCGGTCGAAATTGTCATACTGGTCGGACTCTAAACAAAATATATTGATTAAGGTGTTAGGCGCTTGAACGAAGCCTGTCACCTAAAAATGCAAGAAAAATTTTCCAAATACCGCCCTTGTTTTGCCATCATGATCAGCGCATTGTTTAAATATGATCCGCAACTCAACTGAACCTGGATATTTATCTGGCCAGTTTCTGGCGGCGATGCCTACCATGGGTGATCCTCGCTTTGAACGCGCTTTAATTTATATTTGCGCGCACTCCGCAGATGGTGCGATGGGCTTGATTGTTAACCAGCCGCTCGAAGAATTAAAATTTCCAGACATCCTCGACCAGATGGGCATAGAGTCTACACCTGCCTGCGATCGGATCATCGTCCACTGCGGTGGACCGGTAGAATCCGCCCGTGGCTTTGTATTACATTCTTCCGACTATCAAATGGATGGCACGTTAGTTGTTGATGAGTCTGTCGCGCTCAGCGCAACAACAGAAATTCTAAAATCTATTGCTTATGGGACTGGCCCAAAGAAATGCCTTATGGCGCTTGGCTATGCAGGCTGGGGAGAAGGCCAGTTGGATGAAGAGATTAAAAATAATGCCTGGCTTAACGTGCCCGTCGATAGCGGGCTGTTATGGTCCGAGGACTCAGATTCTAAGTGGGATCGCGCATTGGGCACCCTAGGCATTAGCCCGGCATCCCTAGTCGGCGACGCCGGTCACGCCTAATCAGTTATAATCGGTAAGGTTAATGCGCAGTCCAGCCGCCATCTACTTTAAGGCATGAACCTGTAACCATGCGCGCCGCAGGTGATGCCAAATAAACCACCGCGCTGGCAACATCGATAATTTGACCTATATGGCCAAGTGGAATCTGTTTTAAGACTGAATCTTTAAAGGTTGAATCTTCAAAAAACGGTCGCGTGAGAGTCGTTTCTATAAATGTTGGCGCGACTGTATTCACCCGAATACCATGAGGTGCCAGTTCGACGGCCATGGCTTTCGTCAAACCTTCAATGGCATGCTTAGACGCACAATAAACTGTGCGATTGACTGCACCTACATGCCCCATCTGTGACGACATATGAATGATAGAGCCCTTGGTTCCAGCAGCAATCATGCGCCGCGTAACAACTTGCGCCACGAAGAATGCTGCACGAACATTGACGTCCATAATTCTATCAAAGTGTTCTTCTGTTACATCCTCAAATGGCTCTGGCACATTTGTGCCCGCATTATTCACAAGAATGTGAACCGGCGGCGCATCGGAAAGTAGCTTATTAAACGACGCCCCATCCGTGACGTCACAGACAATTTTATGTGCATTCCGCCCCCTGCGCTCGATCTGGGTGGCCACATCTTGCAATGGCTCTGCCGAACGCGCGACCAAAACGACATCTGCACCGGCATCTGCCAGAGCCAACGCACATCCTTCACCCAGGCCCTTCGAAGCCCCTGTGATCAGAGCTGTTTGGCCCGTGAGATCAAACAGTGATGTCCCTGCTTGCATGACAGCCCTCTTTCTTAATCGCCTAGTTTTTTGGCCGCTTTACGTTTATGAGCCACCAACGCCATAAGCCGACGGTCGCGCCATTCACGCCTGGAAGCAAGTTCTTCTAAAGATAAATGAATTCTGCGCTCAGCTTCAACATCGTGAACCAATTTATCGCTCCAGGGTTTTGGTTCAGCCCGGGACTGAGCAACAGTATGATAAAGAGGGCTTAGTCGTGCAGCGTAATCAGCGACACCACCGGGCGCATTCAGGTCAATGGTTTGAAAAGGTCCCATGAATGACCACCTAAGCCCGAGCCCTTCAGAGACCGTCTTATCGATATCTTCGGCAGAGGCATACCCTTCTTCAAATAGGGCCCACGCTTCATTGAGCAACGCCCCTTGCAGACGGTTAAGGACAAAGCCGTCTACTTCACGGGTGATGCGGATTGGCGATTGGCCAACTTCTGTCATCAGTTGAAAGGCTGCATCCATTGCAGAAGAATCAGTCCAGGGTGCAGGCACCAGCTCGACCAAGGGCACCAAATAGGGAGGATTGACCGGATGAGCAATCAGGCAGCGGTTCCGGCCGGGCAATGCCCCCGTAAAGGCCGAAGCCGGGATGCCCGAGGACGAACTGCCAATAACCACATCAGGGGCACAGGAAGTATCAAGAGCAGCGGTGATTTCAGACTTAACGGGAATCGTCTCAAACACTGATTCCTGAACATAACTCACACCATCAACAGCAGACTCGATTGTATCGTGAACTGTGAGTAATTCAGCCACAGTGCCCGCAGATTCAATCAGATCAAAGGATTCCAGGTCTTCCAAGTTTGTGCGGATACTGGCCAATATCTTTGACCTAATGCCCGGATCAGCATCATAGATACGCGTCGGGAAACCGGCTCGTGCGAAGACAATGGCCCAGCCCGCACCGACCAAACCTGCACCGACTACTGCAATAGAAGCCTTCATCCCAAATCTCTAGGAGTTGCCATAGCGACGAACCCGCAGATCACATTGTTCCTGGTGGCCCGCAAAGTTCTCAATCGCACAAAGCCGAGACCCATACTCACCAATAATACGCGAGGCTTCTTCTGTGCAGGTTTGATAGGTGCAGGTCTTAATAAACTTCCCAACCCAAAGCCCACCCGTATAGCGAGCCGCCTTGCTGGTCGGCAGAGTATGGTTTGTTCCGATTACTTTGTCGCCGTAAGCTACGTTCGTTTCTTTACCAAGGAATAAGGCGCCATAGTTGGTCATATTGTCCAGCCACCACTTGGGATCTGCGGTCAGAATTTCAACATGCTCAGACGCTAAAGCATCAGCCTCACGCAGCATCTCAGCATCATCTTCACACAGAATGATTTCACCATGATCCCGCCACGCCGCGCCGGCGACATCGGCCGTTGCCAAAACGCCAAGTTGACGCTCGATTTCTGCAACGGTTTCGTCGGCAACACGTTGTGATGTTGTGAGTAAAACAGCGGGCGAAGTCGGGCCGTGCTCAGCTTGACCGAGCAGGTCTGTGGCAACCATTTCACCGTCCGCCGTATCATCAGCAATCACGAGAATTTCCGTGGGGCCAGCAAATAGATCGATACCTACCCGGCCAAAGAGTTGACGTTTTGCTTCAGCCACATAGGCATTACCGGGACCGACCAACATATCGACTGGCGCGATGGTTTCTGTTCCAAGCGCCATCGCCGCTACGGCTTGCACACCGCCTATGAGATAAATTTCGTCCGCGCCTGCAAAATGCATGGCTGCAATAGTCGCCGGGTGGGCGGCGCCGTTGGTCGGCGGTGTACAGGCAATAACCCGTTTACATCCAGCGACGCGCGCGGTCAGCACACTCATATGCGCCGAGGCAACCATAGGATAGCGTCCACCAGGGACATAACACCCAACGTTTTCAATGGGGATATTTTTGTGACCAAGCCGCACGCCAGGAATGGTTTCAATCTCGATATCCCGGAGAGATGCTTTCTGGGCTTCTGCAAATTTGCGAATCTGTGTTTGCGCAAACTTGATATCCGTGATGGTTTGCTCGTCCAGCGAATCCACACAGGCTTGAATCTCGGCCTCAGATAACCTGAAGCTTTCGGGCGAGAACTTATCAAACGTCTCGGAGTAATGTCTGACGGCAGCATCACCCTCTTTGCCGATCCGAGATAAAATTTCAGTCACGGTATCGCGCACTTTTAAAGCCGCAGCTTCAGTTTCCTCGGCCGTTGCGCCGCGTTTTAAGTAAGTCGCCATGTCAATATCTCCAAGCTGACCAAGTGTCTACGTGTGAAGAGCACACTATCCACGCGCGGCGCTGAGGCGAGTCCCCACTTTCACATGACCGGTATGTGACCGTGCAGTGCGCGTGAACACTTAGACAGCGGCATGCCCCCTGGGATGCTTTTTAAGTCAAACGGGCTTTGATGGAGTCGTAGTCAGCCAATCGGTCAATCTGTCCAACAGCTGCGATGGTCGGGGATGTTGAAAAAACTCGATGGGCGGCGTCTTGTATGGATGCCATAGAGACGCTTTCCACCTGTTCAATAATCTCAGCAGAATCTAATGTACGGCCATAAACTAAAATCTGCCGGGCGCGCTGGACACACCGACTTCCTATACTTTCAAGCCCCATTAGCAAACTGGCCTTGAGTTGAGCTTTCGCACGTTTGATTTCGTCAGCGGTTGCCCCTTCCATCATTTTCTTAATTTCTTCGGTCAGAACCGTGACCAATTCTTCGGTCTGATCCAGGCTGGTTCCTGCATAGACCGTAAATACACCGGAATCTTCACAAGCATTGGTCGACGAAAACACTGAATAGGCTAAACCCCGCTTCTCTCGCACTTCTTGGAAGAGTCGAGACGATAATCCTTCTCCGAACAGCACCGACAAAGCCGATAAAGGATAGTAATGGGGATCGTGATACCCCACGCCATCAAAGCCCAAAACGAGATGCAATTGTTCGACTGGGCGAGCAGCGCGAACATCACCGCCCACATAATGGGCAAGTTGGCTTTTAGGTCCGTCACCTTTTGGTAAGGACGCAAAGGCATCTGCAATGCTCTGAACAAAGTCATCATGATCAACGCGACCTGCCGCAGAAACAACCATATTTCCGGTCCGATAATGACTAGACATATATTGCTGTAGATTGTGAGCCGTCATTCGGTTAACTGACTCAACAGTGCCGAGCACCGGCCACCCCAGCGCTTGCTCCGGATAGGCCGTGGCTTGCAGCCAATCAAAGACAATATCATCGGGCGTATCTTCTGATTGATAAATCTCCTGCACCACGACTTGCTGCTCGCGCCTAAATTCTTCTTCATCCATAGTCGCGTTGAGCAAAATATCCGAGAGAATATCGACTGCCAGCGGCAAGTCTTCTTTCAAGACATGAGCGTAATAGGCCGTATGGTCGCGGCTCGTGTAGGCGTTTAACTGGCCTCCAACGTTATCCATATCCTCAGCAATCTGAAGCGCTGTGCGGCGATGTGTACCCTTAAACGCCATATGCTCCAGCAGATGGGAAATACCGTTAAGTTCGAGCGTTTCGTGTCGCGTACCAGCCTCCACCCAAGCTCCAACCGCGGTGGTTTCAACAGAGGGAATGAGATCTGTCACGACACGCAAACCTGAATCGAGAGTCGTTGTTTTTAAGCGAGAAGTTCCACTCATAAACTGTTCATCAAATTACTTTGCCTCAGACTCGACTGTGGGCGCGGACAAACGCCTGTACTTGTGAAAGATTATTGGGCAGTTCTGTATAGCGTTCTTTGCGATCATAAAGATCGGCCATCGCGGGCGGCAAATCAGGGCGGACACCGGTCGCCGCTTCAACCGCATCCGGGAATTTTGCTGGATGGGCTGTCGATAGCACGATCTTAGGAACAGAGGGGTCCAGTTTGGACTTCCGTGCCGCATCAACACCAATTGCCGTGTGAGGATCAATCAGCAGACCTGTCTCATGGTATATGGATTTCATCACGGCTTTGGTCTCATCGTCACTCAAGCGACTGCCGGCGAATTGCTTGTCGATAGCACTGCGCGCCGTGCTTTCAACAGTGTAAGATCCGCTTTGAGCAAGGCCATCCATCAAACGCTTCACGGCATTACCGTCGCGTCCATACGATTCAAAGAGAAGCCTCTCAAAATTAGAGGAGACCTGTATATCCATAGCGGGGCTGAGCGACGGCACGACTTGCTCGGTTGTCATGGCACCCGTCTCAAAATACCGGGTCAGAATATCGTTCCGGTTTGAACCGACCAAAAACGCCTTAATCGGCAATCCCATTTTAGCAGCACAATATCCGGCAAACACGTTGCCGAAATTCCCGGTCGGAACAGCAAATGCTATCGGCCTATCTGGTGCACCTAAAGCCAACGCTCCATAAAAATAATAAACCATCTGCGCCATAATACGCGCCCAGTTAATGGAGTTGACAGCCGACAGATGCATCTCGTCACGAAAAGACTGGTCGTTGAACATCGCTTTAACTAGCGCCTGGCAATCGTCAAATGTACCGTCGATGGCGACGTTTTGAACATTACCTGCAGTCACTGTTGTCATCTGACGGCGCTGCACCTCAGAAACACGGCCCCTGGGGTGTAAGATGATAATATCAACAGCATCGCGATCAGCGCAGGCTGCAATAGCGGCAGAGCCTGTATCGCCAGATGTCGCCCCAACAATCGTGATGCGCGCTTTCTTCTGTGACAACACGCGGTCAAACAGATGGCCAACAACCTGCAGGGCGTAATCTTTAAACGCCAGAGTTGGCCCATGATACAACTCCATCAGCCATGTATTTGGCGCCAACTGCACCATCGGCGCGACAGCGGGGTGATCAAAAGACGCGTACGCCTGTTTCATGACTTCAGGCAAAGTATCAGCCACATTTGATTCAGCTAAATATGGCTTGGTCACTTCAGTGGCCAGATCAGCATAGGACAGCGCCCTGAACGACTTTAGCTCGGCGGCGCTAAGCTGTGGCCAAGCCTTAGGCAAATAGAGTCCGCCATCTCTGGCTAAACCAGTCAGCAAAACATCGTCGAAACCAAGCTCTGGGGCTTGTCCACGGGTCGACTCAAATCGCACGGGGCACTCCTACAACGGCAGTTCAGGCCGGAAAGGCGCGGATACTAACCGGGAGCGGCAATCGTCACAACTACCAGAACGATAATGTTGCATAGGACCCGGTTACAAAGGACCTAACTGCACAGGTCCTACGACTAGGGACTTAAGATCCTGGCCCGGTCAATATCGCCAAGCATTTCACGCAATAGATCATCAAGAGCCGCACTCATTGTACTAACAGCGGCGGCAACTCCACGACCCGTGTCTCTTTCTGTGCGATACGTCTTCAGAAACACCAAATCGTTGCCCCGAATGCGGCGTAAGCCCACATCAAACTCTACAACGACCTTACTTGTCCCACCAACAACATGCTCAAGACGACGTAAAACCCCCGTCAACTCATAGTCACGATTGGTGCGAATTTCAGGCGCAGCGACTTGATCAAATGCCTGCGCTGACCGCAACGCATCAATGACACTGCGTTGAATCATGATAGCAGGGGGCTCAGACCAATAATGATACGTGTATTGCTTTTGAATAGTTTCGGTTTCGCGATAGACGATGGCGCGCTCGTTAATAACACCCTCAGCACGAAACGGCGGCACCTCTAAGGCTGCAGATATCTTCGACTGAGACTTAACGCCTACAGAACGCCCGGCCGTTAGATTGTAAAATGTATCGGTTGGAACCGGCGGAGACGAACAGGATGCAGCCCCAACGATCAATATGCTGGCAAAACCAACGTGCCTGATCGCTGCAAACACCCTATTACGCATAAGTACTGAATGTGCCATACCGCTCTCCGTTACCGCCCGGAATTTACCAAGGATTCGTCCTGCTGGGGCGAACCACCCAACAATAGACCAGGGTTTTGGCGAATTGAGCGGCTAAACTCTGCAAAATTTCGACTACTCGCCTCAAGGTTTCCGGTGATGTCATCAATCGTCCGGGAGATGGTCGCCAGGGTGTAACGCAGGTCCTTGACGGAATCGTTAACATCCGTCGCATTCTCAGACACAACAGCATTGATCTGCTTTACAGACTCATGAATGAGCGTCCGCGTCTCATTAAGTTCTGCCGCAAGGCCAGCCATATCCGATGACGCCACTTCAAAATTTCTTAATACGGCTGTCAGGTTGCCGCGATTTTCTTCACCCATAACATCGGTCTCAATCAAACGTGCGGTGCGTGTTAAACTCGCCGAAATTTCGGGGAGTTTTGTATTGAGATCCGCTGAAATGGAGTTGAGGTTCACCAACATTGGTCCAGCGTTATCGACAGCCGCATCACCTAGTTGGGTAACGTAAGACCCAAGACTCTCAATCAATGGCTTAATCGAGTTCTGACTCAGGTCTCCAAATTCAGCGCCGATTTCAGAAAGTGCTGCAAAAAAGTTACTCGGCGCAACGCCGGGAATCTGTGATCCGGGCGGCAGTCTAACGTCACTATCTCCGCCGGCGATATCGACCGTCATCGCCGACAACAAGCCGGACACCGTTGCTCTGGCAACGCTGTCATCAGGAATGACCCATCCTTCCTGAACTTCAATGTTTACGCGGAACTGGACTTTCCCATCTTCAAATATGGGCTCAACACTATCGACTTGCCCAATCTGATAGCCCTCGTAAAGCACTTGGGTTCCAAACTTGAGACCACCCACGTTGCTGTAAACAGTGTAATACTTGTCGGTCGATCCCGTGCTTCCCGCAAGCATGCTAATGATGACGACGAAAACGACGATCATGACGGACACAAACCCGCCGACAACCACGTAGTTAATACTGCTGTCTTTCATGACATTATCTAGACGACGTTAATACGCCGACGCCCCTTCCCTGTTCCCTCAGTCTTTTGCGGCTGTTAACCGGCGAAGATACTCATCCGGGTCCAGCACTTCTTCTTCAGTGCGGCGATTGAGCAAATTTTGTATACGCTCATTATCACTGGCTTTCACTTCTTCAACCGTCCCCACCATTAAGATATTACCCTGATCCAGCACACAAATGCGATCAGCGATCTTAAACGCGCTCTCAAGCTCGTGTGTCACCACAACAATGGACATGCCCATGGCATCGCGCAGATCAATAATGAGATCGTCAATAGCAGATGCGACGACCGGATCAAGGCCAGCTGACGGTTCGTCACAGAACAAAACACGTGGATCCATAACGATAGCCCGAGCAAAAGCCGCGCGCTTAATCATGCCTCCAGATAATTCGGCTGGCATCAGATTATCAAACCCTGACAGATTCACCACTTCCATCTTAAGCCGTGCCATAATTTGCATGGTCGTTTCGTCAAGAGTGGTATGTTCCCGCAAGGGCAGCATGATATTTTGAAGAACGTTCATTGACGTAAACAAAGCCCCGCTCTGAAACGCAACGCCCATTTTCTGACGCAACTTCGTCCGGGCCACGCCATCAATTCCATTGAGATCTTGCCCCAGGAGCCGAACATACCCTGACGTGGGCTTTACCAATCCCAAAAGTGCATTCAGAAATGTGGTTTTACCCGAGCCAGACCCACCCATAATAACCAAGGTTTCGCCCTGATAAACGTCGAGACTGACAGAATGCAGAATCTCACGTGGACCGTAATGTGTGACAAGGTCGCGCACTTCAATTACGACGTCCCGATCTGGTGCCGCCTGGGGACTATCTACGTTCGGGTCCTCTAAGAGTGCGGGTGCAGCCATATCAGCGCGTCGTTATGAATGCAAAAATCATGTCAGTGACGATGATTGCGCTTATGGCAAGCACCACTGAGCGAGTCGTCATGCGGCCGACACCTTCCGCCCCCCCCTCGACCAACGCGCCGTTAATGACACCGACCAACGTAATCAAAACACCAAAGAGAACGCTTTTACCCAGGCCATGCATCACATCATCAACAACGATAATCTCACGTAAGTTATCGACGTATGCACCCATGCTCATACCAAGTTCGATTGAAATATACCAACCGGCTCCCGCAAGCATGACCAAATCAGCCCAAAAGGTCAGAACCGGCACCATAACTGTCATTGCAACTAGCGCAGGCGTCACCAAAAAACGCACCGGATTCACGCCCATGACTTCTAAAGCATCGACTTCCTGATTGATTCTCATCGTGCCGATACGCGCTGCAAGGGATGAACCCGTGCGACCTGCAACGAGAATCCCCGTTATCAAGGGACCGAACTCTCGCACGACAGAAATGCCTACCCCAATCGTCACCTGCTGCTCGGCGCCAAAAGTGGACAAAGTATAGATGCCCTGAATCGCAAGCATGATTCCGATGGTGATCGACATCAAAGTGACGATAGGAATCGCAGCAATCCCAACTTCCATCGCACGCTCGAAAATCATAGTGAGACGAACGGGTTGCGCCCGCTTGTGGCCAAGCACCATCCAGAACAGACTTTGCGCAAACAACACCGCTGCAAAACCAACTTCAGCTACGCCTGCAACAGCGGCTCGACCAACGCGTTCTAGACTATCTGCAACACGGTCCGTCATATGACTAACCGTTCGATGCCAATGCGCCTTCAATGCTCTCGTGGATCGAGAACACTTTATCGAGACGCGCCAGGCTCAATACGCGCATTGCTGCCGGACTCACGTGCGCAAGCGCAAAAAAGGTTCCTTTCTTGCGCGAAACCTGAAAAGCTTCGACCAAGCTCGCAACACCAGAAGAATCGATGTAATTCACTTCTGACATATCCACGACAACACGATCATGAGTTTCAAGACACTCAAGCAAACCCTGTCGCACTTGCGGCGAGGTTTGAAGATCAACGTCTCCTGACAGGGCCACAACCGTCGCACCGTCTTTTTCTATAATTTCCAACGCCATAAATCCCCCTTGCGTTAACTGGCAGTCTAGCGTGATCTATAAACGTTTGGTCAATTTAAATAAATTGCCAACTCCAGGCGGAGGCTCAACAAATATAGCCTCGTCTGTGACAGATTTAATGAGGTGAACGCCGAGTCCTCCGGGACGGATCTCATCAAGGTCACGAGATTTGATCTTTGAGGGGTCTACGGGTTCAGCAAAGTCCATGAGATGTACGATCAGACAGTCTTGCTTACGAATAAAATCAACCACTATGTCACCAGGCTCATCCATGCCCGTATAGGCGTGTCGGATGATATTTTGGCACGCTTCATCAACGGCCATAACTAGATCAATGGTCCAAGCTTCTGATGCCCCACAATATGCTGCGGCTTGCTCGGTTCCAGCGCGAATCACTTTCAACCGGTCCGCTTTCGCTGGAACGCGAAGTCTGAGAATTTGACCAACCGGAGAATCGTCCGTTTCTAAGGGCTTAACTGCAACCCGCGTCCCGTCTTCATAGCCGGTATCTTTAATGATCAACATCGTCAAATCGTCACGGAGAGACTGACCAGGTAATCTTACTGCCCCAGTAATTGAATTGAGTTGAAGATCCGGACTTTCCTCAGCATGCTGGCGAATTAGGGCGCGTGCACCGTCAATACCAAGCATCCCCCCACCAAATGTAGTGGCTTCTGTGAGGCCATCTGTAAAAATGTAAAAAGTCCCGCCATTAAGCTCTATTTCATGCGTCGGATAACCCTCTGGGCCTGCAATTCCGCTCATAATACCAAGGGGCGGCGCTTCAGCTTCAAAGAACGTAAACGACTCATCGAAGCCATCCAGCAACAGCGGGGGCTCATGACCCGCATTTGCCATGCTGACTTTGCCGGTTGCCGGATCAAACAAACCTCCAGCCATGGTTACAAACAGCCCGTGGGTTCCGGTCTCGCATAACTCGTTATTAATGGCGTCAAAGAGCCGCCCAGGATTATCCGTCCCCTTTGCCAAACAGCGAAACAGGCTCGATGTCTTCGCCATCAAGAGCGCGGCGTTCATACCTTTGCCTGAAACATCCCCAACGTTGAACCAGATGCGACCGTCAGAGAGCGGTAGAATGTCATAAAAATCCCCTGAAACGCTTCGCGCAGCCATATTGATACCGTGAACCGGGAACTCTGGCCCTCCATTCGGCGGTAGCAACTGCCGCTGAATTTGCGCGGCCAATTCAAGTTCATGCCGTTCGCGCTCTTGAGTCACAACTTGCTGAGTCAGGCGGAAGTTGTGAATCGCCAGCGCGGCAGCTCCAGCAAGCGTTTCAAGTAAGGTCAGGTCATCAGAGTTGAAAAGGCCAGTCCCACCGGTTTTATTGATGATTTCGATGCATCCAAGACATGCATCTCCCAAGGAGAGCGGCGCGCATAAAATTGACCGCGTCGTGAAGCCCGTCTGCTCATCAACCATCGCGCCAAAATCAGCGTCCTTTGTGACGTCGCGGACCATTTGGCCAGAATTTTCTTTAAAAGAGCGCCCGACAATGCCTGCGTCAGCGGGAATACGAAGGCCCGTAATATCGACCGGACCAAAGCACGCCGAGCACACTAATTCCTTCCCAGCGTCATCAATTAGAAAGAGAGAAGACGCCTCTGCTCCAACATACGTCGTGATTCGCTCAAGACCCGTTTTCGCCATTATGTCTGCATCGCGGGTGGCAATAAACTCCCGGGTCATAGCTGCAATCAGGCCAAGGTGATTGTTAACCTCACCTTCGTCTACAGCTTGAACAATCTCATCAACGGCTTCTGACATGGATTAACTATGCCCGGAACAGTTGATCAGGTAAATCATCAGATACCCTTACGCTCAGTTTCAAGAAGAGTTAGCTCGAACTGAGACGTTCAAAAAGCCGACAATACGCTGAGATCACCACATTTTCTGAGAACCTGTCGTTCACGGCGTCCTGGCCTCCTAAGACCAATGTCTTGGCTAGATCCTTATCAGATAACACCCGGCGCACAGCTACAGACATAGCTGATGAGTTATCAACAGGCACCAATAGTCCATTGACCTGATCGGTGATTAAATATCTGGGTCCTTGGCTTTCTGCCGCGACCAAAGGCGTACCCGAAGCCCAAGCGTTCACCACAACATTACCAAAGGGCTCATGCCGGGACGGCACCAAGCAAATATCCGCTGCGGCCAGCAAAGCCTCCCGGTCTTGCCGCCACCCCAGAAACTTAACGCGATCAGATACCCCCAAAGACATCGCTTTTGACTTCAGCGCATGCTCACAGGACCCTTCACCCGCGACCCAGAGGTAAACCTCTGGTAATTCTGCCAGTGCGGCAATCGCAACATCAATGGCCTTACTCTCTTCCAAGCGGGCCAAAATTAGCAAGACAGGAACGTTCTCCGGCGTCGCCACACTGGCCCGTTGCACGGGCTCAACATTTTCAATTCGTGGAGAAAAGTTAGGAATATAATCTACACGATCCTCAGCCCAGCCATTGCGGATACAGTGCTGCACCAAATCCGGCGTGTTGCAGATCAGATGATCGCACTTAGCGTAGTACTTGAGATTGTAATACCCTCCCAGCCTGCCGATCATACGCCATGGTCCGCGCGGTGCCAGCGCCGCAGCCCGATTCATCCAAGCCAGCAGGATGTCAGGGCCGAAGTTTCTGGCTGCTCGCGCCGCCCTCCAGCCAGACAACATATCCAACGGGCCGCCCATACGGGCAACCGTCACACCGCAACCGGCTTCAATCAAAGACTGAGACCTGTCGGAATAAAGCCGCGAAACAGCGTGCTGTTCATAACCGCGGGCAGACAACGCTGTGGTAAGATCAACGAAGAACCGCTCTGCACCGCCATGTTCTCCACCTGCAATAATATGAAGTAGGCGCATAAGGTCCTATCTGACTTCTATCTCTTTGGGCAGCATCCGGACTGTACCCTATCGCACACTTACCGTAAGAATGGACAGACCTTGCAAGGTCAAAATCAGCGGAATAAAAAAACATGACACGCAAGGCCCTTGCTAAACCAATTCAACACAGACTCGAAGCAGCACTGGCCTATGCCGTCTTCGGTCTATTTCGCGTGCTGCCGGTCACGATGGCGTCGGCTATTGGCGGAAAATTGGCGGAATTATTTGGGCCGCTCAGTCGCGCCCAACTCACTGCCCAGCGGAACCTAGCCTTGGCTTTGCCAGACATGACAGACCGCGAACGTCGGGCAACACTAAAAAATGTGTGGAATAATTTTGGCCGTGTCATGGCTGAGTATGCGACCTTGTCACGGCTTTGGAGGGGCGGAAAAGGATATGTCGAAGTTGATGGATTGCATTTTGCTAAAAAGATCGCGAACGCGGATGCGCCAGTCATTATGTTCTCAGCCCATATTGGAAACTGGGAGGTCAGCGCCTTAACAATAGGATGGGCGGTAACGCCACCATCCTTAGTCTACCGGGCACCCAATAACCCGTTAATAGAAGATCTATTAAGACACGCACGCGGCAGCGGAACCGGCGCATTAATTCAAAAAGGCGCAGGGGGTGCGCGTGAAATTATACGCGTGCTGAAAGAGAACGGCTTTGTTCAAATGGCCGTCGATCAGAAAATGAACACCGGCGTTTCAGTCCCATTTTTTGGGCGGGATGCTATGACGGGGGATGCCGTTGCACGACTGGCCCTGAAGTACGGATGCGCTCTGCTTCCAGCGCATTCAGAACGTGTGAATGGCTGCCATTTTCGCGTGACTTACGAAGAGCCTTGGTTCGCAGAAAATACCGGCGATACAGAAGCGGATGTTAAGAAAGCACTGCTTAAAATCAACCAAACCATTGAGGGCTGGGTGAGAAACCGGCCAGGCCAGTGGTTATGGCTTCATAATAGGTGGCCACGTGACGAGGTCAAAAATTGAGCGCTCTCACGTTTATTGGTCAATCGATCTCATGCCCACTGTGCACGTCTGCGAACTTGATTTGTATTGGCCAGAAGGACCGTCATAGTGCTCCACTTAAGACAGATCTCTGTCGTAACTGCGGACATGTTTTTACCAATCCACAACCCACAAAGGCGGAACTGAACGCCTTTTATTCGGACAATTACCGCTCTGATTATAAAGGCGTGATGACGCCAAAACCAAAACACATTTATCGGGCTGGCTTGCGGGCGTTAGAGCGTTTGGACCGTCTGCTGCCCTATGCGCAACCGGCAGGCCGGGTGCTGGATATTGGGTCTGGCGGTGGAGAGTTCATCTATCTGATGACACGGGCAGGATTTCAAGCGAAAGGCATTGAACCAAACCGTGGATACGCAGACTTCTCCAAAACATCTTATGAAATTGATGTCGATGTCGGCACCGTGGAAGCCACGCCTCAAACCGGCTCTGCGTGGGATGTCATCACCCTGCACCATGTGCTGGAGCATCTGGCTGATCCCGTAAATGTTTTACGCGCGCTAGGCCAGCAGCTATCAGAGTCGGGGGTGCTTATTGTTGAAGTTCCTAACGTAGAAGCCCGCTACCATGGACCCCACCGGTTGTTCCATTTGGCACACCTCCACAATTTTTCTCATACCGGGCTGATTTACGCAGGCAGTCTGGCAGGATTAGTGGCAACAGACTTGGCTATTTTGCCTGGAACTGGACACCTGAATGTGGTTTTTAAAAAATCTGACCGATCACCCAGCACTCCAAACTCTGACCGTGTCGCTGAAATAGAGCGGCACCTCAGAAGAAATACGCGATTGCGCGACATCTTCTCAACGCGACCTTTCCGCCGTCTCTGGGCAAATCTCAAGCGCCCAATTCGTGAAGCGAGGGCCCTAAGATATCTGGGAAACCCGGTTTCTGCGCAAGATATCCTTGACCGCATGTACGGCCCCGCTCTGTTGATGCGCGTTAATTCCTAAGGCTTAAATTCATCATAAATTTAAGACCATTGCTTGCCTCATGCGGTGGATTAGCCCTACGCTTTACTGAAGTAATACCAACAGCACTGGCCAAATCTATTGGGATGGCGCACATGATCAACCGTAGAACACTGCTACAGACCGCCGCTGCCACAGCAGTGACACACACAGCATCTAAGGCACACGCGCAGTCAAAATCAGACGTGATCGTGATTGGAGCCGGGTTGTCGGGTCTCAACGCAGCACTATTACTGGAAGATTTCGGGATGTCCGTCACTGTGCTGGAAGCACGCAACCGCGTGGGTGGGCGGGTCTACACGCTGGCAGATAAGCCTGAAATGCCAGAAGGCGGCGGGTCTGAAATCGGCCCCATGTACGCACGTATTATGAGCACCGTTGATCGCTTTGGCCTCACACTAGAACCCTGGCAAATCGCGGGTTTGAATTTCATGATTAATGCTGGAGGCCAAAGGGTGTCCGTAGCGGACTGGCCTCAAGCCAGCGTCAATCAGCTTCCCGCCAAAACCAGAAATATTCCGCCTTTTGGCCTGACCCGCGCCTTCATGCCGAAGGAAACGGGTCTCCCAGAGCTTGACAGTTGGCTAGAGGCAGAGTTCAACGCCAACGACAAATCATTGTACGACCATTACGTTGCTGCCGGTGCAAGTCCAGAAGGTCTTCGCTATCTGCAACTGGCTGCGCAGTCTGACAGCCTACACACAGAGTCTTATTTCTGGAACCTGCGCAAAGCGCGCGTATCGGCTTTTGAAATGACGGGCGAGCCATTCAATTTGGTTGTCGGTGGGATGAGCAAAGTTCCAGAAGCCATGGCAAATGCTTTAAAAGGAGACGTGCGGCTGAACACACCTGTCGCTGCGATCAACCAATCAGCCGATGGCGTTGAAGTAACAACAGGGTCTGGCGAAGTTCTGAGAGCACAATACGCGATCTCTAGTCTCCCCCTGACGCTGCTCCGTACTTTGAAACTTGATCCCGTCCTACCGCCCCTGCAGGCAGAAGCCGTATCAACTATTCCTTACGGGCAGGCCACCAGCGTCTATCTCAAAGCGAATGAACCGTTTTGGGAAGTTGATGGTCTGGGCTCATCACTCTGGTCAGACGGACCAATCGGTCGCGCGTATGACTGGGGCACACCCAACGGCAAGTATATCTGGGTCTATCTGAATGGTATCGTCAATTACACGCTTCGCACATGGAACGATGAAGATATTATGGCGTATGTGATGCGTGAACTCATCGCCATGCGGCCCAGCATGGAAGGGCGCGTCGAAGGCATTGCTGTCCGCAATTGGAGCGGCGACCCCTACACGCGCGGCACCTACGCGTATCGTGCTCCAGGGCAAATCGCCAAATACGGCAACATCGTCGCACATCCTCACGGACGCCTTCACTTTGCAGGCGAGCACACAGCTCTCCTGCAGCAAGGTATGGAAGGCGCGATGGAATCTGGTGAACGTGCTGCATTTGAAGTGTTCGACCGCGCGTAAAAATAATTGTGCGTTCTGCACGCGTGGGGCTGTGTCTCAGGCTGATTTGCCGTAACGTGCAATAAAATTGTGATCAAGGGGACAGCGGCCTAATGAAGCCTTTAACTGCGGACACTGTTGCAGAGAGCCAAAAGCTTCCAAGGTACTACCAAGTCTACCTGACGCTGAGAGATTGGATTCACAACGGCAACTATCGGTCTGGAAAACAACTCCCAACCGAAACCGAGCTCTGCGAAACCTTTGGTGTTTCACGCATCACAGTCCGTAAAGCCGTTGATCTGCTGGCAACAGATAAACTGGTGCGCCGGGAACAAGGACGCGGCACATTTGTCACGGGCAATGATGCGACACCACCACTCACTGGCGACATGGGACAAGTCTTAAAACGCATCGATTCACTCGCGCAACGTTCTCAAGCCCGCAATTTTAAGGTCGAACAGGTCTCAGCGGACGCCGATACAGCGACAGACTTGCAGTTGGATATTGGTGCCGAAGTCACCTGCGTCTCGCTAACACGTGTCATGCAGGGCAGGATCATCGGTCGATCAAAAACCTACTTCCCTGCCAGCTTAGAGGTTAAACTCGACGTTGCTGAAATTGATAGTTTGTCTTTAGTGAGCATATTGGAGCGCAAGGGCATCAACATCCTCAGCGCAGACCAATTGATCGGGGCCACGTTGGCCGACATGCAAGATGCAAATGTCTTGGGTTGCGCTGTAGGAACACCCCTGGTGCGTATTCGGCTTATCGTTTTCGATACCAATTATCAGCCTGTCCAGCGACACGATTCTGTTTATCTCGCGGATTTCTATCAGCATCGCATTCACTTGGTACGGGAGCCCGGCGAACTCGGAGGTTTCAAATGGTCCCAAAGCGACTGAGAGTTCAGCCCAGCTAGTCCGCCTTCACCCTAACGTTCTCGTACATCACAACTTTATTAGCTACCTGCACGTTGCTAACATTTGGTGCATGGGCGAATAGGTCAAACATCTCCACCAAGAACAAACTGGGCGCTCGGGTATGAAACTCCTGGGCCAAGTCAAAGAGGCGTTCCTGACGCAACTCGGTCTCCATGGCCGCCGCCGCTGCAGAGACCTTAGCCGTCAGCGCCTCGTCACAATAGAACGGCACCGCTTTGAGGCAGGAGAAGTACTCCATTGGACGCAGCACATCGTTGTAGGGCAACGCATTCCAAGACAGCGTAAAGCCGTCAATATTGTCGTTCCATGTCCCTGGCAGATAATTATTGATCCATGTTGGAAACGTTACAGTTTGCAGATTGAGCCGCACCCCAACTTGAGACAAATAATCAGCCACCGTCTGATAGATCGAACTGTCACCGGGGACGCGCTCGATCATCACAGCAAAAGTCAGGTCGAAGCCATCTCGGTAACCAGCATCAGCCAGCAAAGCGCGGGCTTTGTCTGGATCGTAAGGATAAGGCTCGATATCTGGATTATGGCCAAAAGTGCGTCGACCCGCTGGCTGCCCTCCTGGTACCGTAACCCCAAGCAGTAAGGCGTCCGCGATGGCCTGTTTGTCGACCGCATAGTTTAGCGCTTGACGCACACGGATATCTTTAAGTGGCGTCTCTCTGTCCTCTTCGAGACGAAATGCCATGCTCATAACCCCAAAAATCGGAGCATTCACCGTCTTAAATCCAAGGCGTTCGACCAATTCGATGTCATCAATATTGATGTTCCCGGCAATGTCGATTTGGCCCGCCAGCAGGGCCTGAATGCGTGCCGCGTTGTCTGGCAGGTTGGTCATGCGCACGCCATCAACATATGGAGGACGCCAGGACTCAGGCCGCGCCGTTAGCTCTGCAACACCAGAGGTGTCGCCCCAATCAGACACAACAAAGGAGCCCGTACCTGCCGGATCTTTGGCATACGCATCCGGTCCAAGCTCTGCCCATGCTTTCGGTGCGACGACAAACATGGCGTTGAGGCGATTTGGCAAAATGGCATCAGGCGGGTCGGTGCGAATCAGAACCGTGTAATCATCAACCGTTTCAGCCGAAGTGATGCTGCGCACTTCATTGCCTATAATGGAGCGTCGACCTTCGTCGGTTTTAAGCCACATGATCGCATCCACAACGGCTGCAGACGTAAACGGCTCTCCGTTTGAAAACGTGACACCCTGCCGAAGTTGGAATTGCCAGGTGTTAGGATCAATGTTTTCCCAAGACGTCGCCAAGGCAGGCACCAGATTTCCATCTGGGTCTAACCGGGTCAGCGCGTCAAAGATACCAAGCCATATGAAATTAGAAGGGGTGCCGTTGGCGCGATAAGGATTGCCGTAATTGATCGGCAAGCCCTTGGTCGCGTACCGGAGGACATTGTCATCTGCCCGGGCGGCTGTTCCAACCTGCCCAACATTCACGTGCAGCGCCAAAACAAAAACCAGAAGAAGCCGCATTACATGTTCCAACCTCATGATAACTGAAGCCAGGCGTCCAAGCCCTTTGTTGTGAGGGGGATATAGTCCCCCTGGTGCACAACGCAAATAGCGAGAAGGTCCAAAAACACAATGACGCAGATTAGGACCTCAGCCGCTTCTTTATTCTTCAGGCGCAACAACGATGGTCAGGCCGTCCAGCTCGTCTGTCATCGTGACCTGACAGCTGAGGCGCGAGCTGTTGGGTTGATAGCTCTCGGTTTCTTCCACCAATTCTTTCTCATCTTCCGACAAAGGAGGCAGTTTATCGGCCCAGGCGGCATCGACAAAAATGTGACATGTGGCGCAAGAACAGCAACCGCCGCAAATGGCTTCAACATCAAGATCGTTGTCGCGCAGAATTTCCATCAAGGTCGCGCCTGCTTTGGCTTCAACTTGGCTTTGTTCGCCAGCCCGGTTCGTGACATTCAATGTTGCCATGGGGTAAAACTCCGATCCTGATATCTAAGGCAAATACTATGAGAGCGCTGGTACCCCAAAGGCAGGGTTGCGGGCAACCCCTTAGCCGTTCTCCAAGAATGAACACACCCGAAAACAAGGACTTTATCCGCAAGGCAGGCAGCTTATAGTTTCTCACAGAAAAGGAAGGAGTTTGGATCATGCTGCTACCACCACCCCAAGCCACCCACGGCATCACGCCCAAATGGTCAACGGATGATAAGGCCCGGCAAGCTTTTCAAAGGACCCTGCGGGAATGTGTCATTCGCAACCTGTCCAACGGGAGCCGGGTCATTTTCGAGAACCGAGTCACACCTCGATTCGAGAAAGAACAGGGCCGACCCTTTGAAACCCGCCAGGAAATTAAAGCCGAGATGCGCAAGGAGCCCTTTTATCAGGCGCACCTCAGCATCCAGCGCGCCGCCCAGGAATTGATGTGGGCGTCAGTGACTTACTCTTTGAACCGTCAGATCGACGACATGAAGGCGCGGGCTAAGCAAAGCAGCGACACCCTCGGCAGCCTGACCCTAAATCCGGGTATGGAAATTCCTAAATACATCGACAGCTTGGATATCCACTGTATGCCGGGCGGGTACACCACAGACCTGGGCGATGGCGATATCGCGGCAGGTGCAATATACGATAAAGGCTCTTACATCTACGGCAGCGGGCGCGGCGGCCCCCAGGGGGACAGGTCTGGCCAGTCCATTGTTGGGTATCTGAAACGGGAGCACCCCGGCTTCGCTCCCAAACGTATACTCGATATGGGCTGCGCCACCGGCAACAACACTGTCCCCTTTTGTGATGCGTATCCAGACGCAGAAGTACACGGCATCGAATTGGGCGCGGCATTACTGAGGTATGGACATGCAAGAACGGAGTCTCTGGGTAAAGCGATCCATTTCAGTCAGCAGAACGCGGAAAAGACAAACTTTGAAGATGAGTCTTTCGACCTCGTTGTCTCCTGTATCATCTTCCATGAGACATCTCGTAAAGCCGTGCCTCGTATCCTGGAAGAAACGCGACGCCTGCTCAAACCAGGTGGTCTGATGGTGCACTTAGAGGCTGGCCAATTCGAAAACTTCGACTTGTGGCGGCAAACCGTTTTCGATGCCGAAACCTATAACAATAATGAACCCTTTTGGTCGACCTATCGAGATATGGACCTTGAGAAAGCAATGGCAGACGCGGGATGGCCTGAAGGATCAACCAAACTGCATCTCGAACCGTTTGGCCATGCCCCCGTCACTTCTACGAACACCGCTCAGAAAAACATGATGGGGTTCTGGTTCATGGTCGGTCAAAAATAGGGTAACAACCATGAATGAGACATCTAAAGTCAAGGTACCGCAAACCGCAAAGGGGCATCGCCCGACATTCTTTGATGATCCGGTGAACGATCGGCTCATCGCCATGATGATGTCGATGATCACAGAAATGTGGGTGATGCGTGAACGTCTTGATACAGTCGAGGCGGTAGCAGCTCAAAAAGGTGTTTTTTTAGAAAAAGACATTGAAACCTTTGAGCCGTCTCCCGAGCGCGCCGAAGAACGGGAACGCATGCGTCAGGAATTGCTGGACCGTATTTTTTATGTGTTTCAGGAAGAAGCCGAAGATACGGCCCGTGGTGACACCGAGGAAACCTACGAGCAAGCCATCAACATCAGCGCAGATCGCTAATTGCGCCGAAGTCATACAGCGCACGCGGCGGCGCGCATCCCCTTGCCATGAGTTGAGCGAGCATTAGAC
Source organism: Rhodospirillaceae bacterium (assembly GCA_040221475.1). Taxonomy (GTDB): domain Bacteria; phylum Pseudomonadota; class Alphaproteobacteria; order Rhodospirillales; family Rhodospirillaceae; genus WLXB01. Next base: position 443,428 of record JAVKEJ010000032.1, read on the forward strand.
TCCTTGGCAATTCGCAGCTCATACTCTGCATGACGGCAAGGATACCCGCTATGGCCAGCACACTCCCACCCACCTACGACCGCGCTAGCACACACCCTCTGTCACCTGCCGTAGACCACGATGAAACGGCGCGATTCAATTTTTTGACCAACCTCAATGTGCATCTCAATCAGCAGGTATTCCCCGGGAATCGCCTCGCCTTTGAGAAACGCGTTGCGCCGGCGTTTCAAAAAACCCAAGGCAAAGCGCTGGAAACACGACAGCAGGTCCGTGATGCGATGAGAAAAGATCCACACTACCAATCTTGGGCCGCACTGCGGCGCAATACTATGGAACAACGTCAACAAGCTGGCCGGCATATGGTTCTACGCCAGTTGGACAATCTGGTGAACAACGCCAAAGCGCATAACACCGGCAAAGAGACACTCCTGTTGAATAAAGACACGACCGTGCCGCGCTATCTTGCGGCAGTCGACAATCACTGCATGCCGGGCAGTTACCACACCGGCGTTGTAGACGATGATGTGCTTGCTGGCGTGAACTATGAAGCTGGCATTTTTGTCACAACCGCAGGGTCGATGTCGTCAAGAGGAGATGGCGGCGGACGTGCTGTTGTGAACTTCGTGAAACAAAATGCACCGGACTTCAAACCGCGTCGTATTTTGGATTTGGGCGCAGGGATTGGAGTCAACACCTTGCCAATCGCCGCAGCTTATCCGGAGGCTGAGGTCATTGCAGTTGATGTTGGCGCGCCAATGTTGCGCTGGGGGCACGCTCGAGCACAAGCTCTGGAATATAAAAACGTACGTTTTATTCAGGCTGATGGAGACGCACTGGATATCGAGCCCAATTCCATCGACTGGGTGCAGACCACCATGTTCTGGCATGAAACTTCAACTTCAGCCTTTCAAAGCATGATGAAAAAGATATACGCGATGATGACTCCTGGGGGGCTCTGCCTGAATGTGGAGCAGCCCAATTTCACGCCGGATACATCTTTGTACGATCAATTCACCCGCGACTGGGATGCCTGGTACAACAATGAGCCCTTTTGGTCGAAGTTGCATGTCATGGATGTCTTCGACGTTATGGCTAAAGCGGGCTTTTCTAAAAAGCACATGTTTGAAGGCGGCACCGAAGCTGATATTGAGCAAGGACAGTTCCAGCCGTGGTCAAGCACCATGTCACGTCACTCAGCGGAGTTGCATAAAGGTCCGAGAGCGAATGGAAACGGTGACCCTGACGATGTTTCGAAAGACTGTGGCGACGGGAAAGATTCCAAGTATAAAGGCGAGCGCTGGTATTTATTTGGCGGTTGGAAATAAGTCGCACACAAAGAAGGAACTATAGGAACACACAATGGCCGATATTGACGTCAACAAACTTGCGAACGCCAAATCTAAAGGCAAACGCCCTTATTTCTTTGACGATCCTGCCGTTGAACGTGTTTTGTCGATCACTATGGCCGTAGCCACCGAGCTTGCTGTCACCCGCGAGCGCTTAGACACTGTTGAGCGCCTCCTTGAAGATGGCGTGCCTGTGACGAAAGCCAATATCGATTCCTACCGGCCTGATGATGATGCCTCCCGAGAGCGGCAGCAGTGGCATGCAGATTACATCGCCCGCATCCTGCGAATCGTTCATCAGGAACTGGAGGCCCTCGAAAACGAGAGCCTGAATACTGATCCGGAAAAACTTGCGGATGAGTTCGCAGCAGGCGAATAAGCTAGGCGTTGCAAAAATTTCGCAACATTCAGTGACCATCCCGTTAAGTAGCTAGTCCCCCCTATATCGACAAAAGAATTTCAACTGTTTCTTCCGGAGCCGTCACCATCAGGTCATGTCCGGTGTCCAGAGTCAGATAAGTCCATTCAGGATCAGCAGCCGTCATGGTTTGGACTGGATCGCCATTCTCGCCAATCTGACGCGCATTCTGGGTGCATCGGACATAGGTTTTCGGCAATCCGGCAGGGCCACCATTTTCATACACGACGGTCTCCATCAACGTCGGCAGCGGATGCTCGACCAGTTTGGTCTCCACCCAGTCATACAGCGGATGCCCGTCTGGGATGCCTAAAAAGGCCATCCCGGCGTGGGCCATAAGATAGCCGTCTTTGGCATCCGGCATGCGTTCCTCTCCGACACCGGGAGGCAAGAACGGCTTACCATCAGTCGGCAGCACCGCATCCAGATATACAACATGCTGCAGGCGCTCTTTGACCTTATCGGCCACCAGGCTGACCACATGCCCGGCATAGGAATGCCCGACGAGAATAATATCCTCCAATTCCTCAAATTCGATCAAGTTTACGATGTCTGTCACATGTGTGCTGAGGTTGACCTCTGGGTTGCGCAGATGAACGCGGTCACCGAGTCCTGTCAGGGAGGGCGTAAAGACAGCGTGGCCAGCAGCAATCAGAGGGTCGCGCACGTACTTCCAGCACCACCCACCATGCCAGGCCCCATGCACAAGTACGAATGTCTTGCGCTCAGCCGCAACCGCTGCGCGCGCGCCTGTATTAGCGGCAAAAGCCGTCATAGCGGCACTTGCCAGTAAATCTCGTCGTGTCATCGTCATCTCCCATAAGTGAAATTCTGATCTAGTTTGGGCGATCCCCTCTTGCGGACCAAGCCCATTTCGAAACATCATACATATATGACCAATTTCCCAAGAAACCGTATGGCCTTTATGAACGTTTTTTTCCGCACTTTTGGTACCCTCACGCTGGTTCTATTGCTGGCAACACAAAGCATAGCAACAGCGTCGACCTTACATCGCGGGACCAATTCTGAACCTCGCTCCCTTGATCCCCATAAGGCAGTCGGCAATAGCGCTGCGGTTATTCTCTACGATCTGTTCACCGGACTGATGACTCTGGATGCCGCTGGCAAGCTGGTTCCGGGCGTCGCCGAATCCTATACGGTCAGCGACGACGGGTTGATCTATACATTCACTTTAAGACCGGATGCTTTGTGGTCTGATCGCACCCCGCTTACGGCAGACGATTTTGTCTATTCCTTTCGTCGTCTGCTGACGCCGGAAACGGCGGCGCGGTTTGCCTCTCAATTGTCTCCTATCGTGAATGCTCAAGCCATCAATAAAGGTGAGATGCCACCGGAAGCTCTAGGCGTTGAAGCCGCCGACGCCCGCACCCTCGTGGTCACACTCAATCAGCCGACGGCGTATCTGCCGCAGTTGATGTCGTCTAACGCAGCCTCACCGGTGCCGCGCCATGTGATTGAAGCCGAAGGCCGGGGATGGACGCGACCGGAAGTTATGGTGAGCAACGGAGCGTATAAGCTGGCCGAAGTGATGCCCGCCACCTTCATTCGGGCGGTTAAGAATGATGCGTTTTACGATGCAGAGAATGTCGCTATTGATGAGGTCATTTTTTATCCCACAGAAAACCAGGGCACGAGTTTAAGCCGATTCCGCGCAGGTGAGCTTGATGTGATTCTGAATTTTCCTGCCGATCAGATTGACAGCATACGCGAAAGTATGCCGGATTCCCTGCACATCACGCCGGCGCTGGGCATATATTATCTAGCCCCAAATATTCGCAACGCCCCGTTTGATGATCTGCGGGTGAGACGCGCGCTGTCTTTGGCGATCGACCGAGACGCCATTGTGCAGCGACTCTTGCCACCTGGCACCGCCGCCGCCACAAACATCGTTCCACCAATCACCGAGGGTTATAACGGCACACCCGCAGATTATGCAGACAGACCGATCGGCGAACGCATGGCAGAAGCGCGCGCCCTGCTGCAAGAGGCCGGATATGGACCAGACAAACCGTTGACGTTTTCGCTCAAAACCGACCCCATTGAGCAGAACCGCCGCATTGCGGTGGCGCTCACAGCGATGTGGCAAGCCATTGGCGCTAAGGTCAACACCGATACAACCGGTGCCTCTGATGTGAACCGGGATGGCCGGACGGGCAATTTTGAAATGATTCGCTGGACCTGGTTTGGTCCCATTGATGACGCCGCCACGTTTTTAGGACTGTTGGAATCAACGAACGGGGCCAACGTCACTGGCTACAGCAACCCGGTCTTTGATGCCAAATACCGCGCCGCCAATGCGGAACGCGATCCGCAAAAACGGGAAACCTTATTGGCCGAGGCTGAAGCGACCCTCAACATCGACCAGCCAATCATTCCTCTGTATTTCCATGCCGGGCGACGTTTGGTGAACCCAGTTGTGCAAGGCTGGGTCGATAATGCACGCAGCGCCAATCTCACGCGTTATCTTTCGCTTAATCGATAGATGGAGCGCCCGTATCACGGTTTGTCACCGGGTAATTCTTGACCGACGGAAGCAGTGGACCTTAGCCTAAACGTAAAGCAGCAGGGGACGACAACATGACGACAGAACAAACTGGGGAAGACCGCATGGTACGCGAAGATGGCACTTACCCCACAGTACCGCTGCGCAAAGATCGGATCACTATTTCTGTGGTTCAGACGGAAGTGCATGGCGTGCCCGGCGACAACCCGGAGCCCGCGCTGAAGGAAAATCTAGAGTATATGCTCAACAGCATTGATGCGGCCAGCGGCTATGGCGGCCCCAGTGACTTACTGCTGTTCCATGAGTTTCCCTTGACAGGATTCAGCACTTGGACACGCGAGCAACATTACAACGTATGCCGTGAAATCCCTGGGCCTGAAACCGAAGCTATCGGACAAAAGGCCAAACAATATGGCTGCTACGTGGCCTTTGGAACTTATGCCAAAGATCCCGTAAACTGGCCCGGTCATATTCTGCACTTGATGGTGTTGATTGGCCCCGACGGCAACATCGTCGCGCAACACTGGAAACAACGTAACGTGCGCGGCATGTTCCCAGGGTCGGAACAGTTCACGACAAACATTTACGATGTGTACCCGCGCTTCATTGAGATGTACGGCGAGGACGCCGTTATTCCGGTGGCGCAAACCGACATCGGCAACATCGCGATGTCGGCCGTTCAATTTGAGCCAGAGTTGTTTCGCTGCTTTGCCATGAAGGGCGCTGAGATTATCTGCCGTGTCGCGACCGGTGGATTTGAGTCCGAGGACATGCGACTTACGTCCTATCACAACAGCGTCTACACCATGATCACCAACAACTCCGTCACCCTCAGCCGAAAGAATAAGTCGTTCTTCCAGGACACCGCCTATGGCGGCCCGGGCAGATCAGCCATCTATGGTCCGAGAGGCGTAGAATTGGCATTAGCGGGGCCTTTTGAGACCCAAAGAAAAACCATCGTGCCCATTAAGGATTTCCGTGAAAAACACCGAATCCCCGATGTGCATATGGCCCTGTACCGGCCCGTGTTTGATCAATACCGTGAACGCTACGATACGGGGATGTATTTGGAGGGCGAATTGCCGCAAGATCGACGTGCGGCTGGCAAACAGTTCGCGGAACGCGCCCGATGGATACACTATTGGTAAATTCAAGTTACTAAATCTCGACCGCAATACTTCATAGGACACGCCTTTGAAGAGAACAACGGCAGGAGAGTTAAGATGCAGACAGTAACGCGTTGTGTTGGTGCCGTGATGCTCGGCGTCATGATGATGGCAGGACCACTGGCGACAGCCGCTACCGCTGAAATGGTGCTGAACCGCTCCGGTGGCAGCGATCCGTCTTCGCTTGACCCGCAAAAAGCGACCGGGAATACAGCTGTCCCGATCCTCAACGAATTGTTTGTTGGCCTCATGACGCCGGACGCCAACGGCCAACTCACCTATGGTTTGGCGGAAAGCCACACCGTCTCGGATGATGGCCTCGTTTGGGAATTCACCATGCGCAAGGGTCTGAAATGGTCGGACGGCACGCCTCTGACCGCCGCCGATATGGTGTGGTCTATGCAACGCTTGATGAAGCCGGAGACCGCCTCTCGCTATGCCCAGTTTTTCTATTCCGTAAAAAATGGCCGCCCGGTCAACGCCGGCGATCTGCCCCCAGAAAGCTTAGGCGTCAGCGCACCGGATGCCCACACCGTACGCATTGAGCTTTCGGTTCCAAACCCTTTGTTGCCCCAGGCCCTGAACAGCTTTTCCGCTACGCCTGCGCCGCGTCATAAGGTGGAAGAACTGGGCAATGACTGGACCAAGCCTGGACAGTTCGTCAGTAATGGAGCCTATACGCTTGAAGAATGGGTTCCCAATACACGGCTGACGTTGAAGAAAAACCCAAACTTCTACGCGGCCGATGAAGTGCAAATCGAAACCGTCAACTTCTACCCAACCCAAAACCTTAACACAGTCTTCAACCGATTCAGAGCGGGTGAACTGGATGCCATTCTCAACTTCCCGCCCGATCAAATGGACTGGATCAAAGAGAATATGGCAGATGAGCTGCGAATCTCACCAACGCTTGGTATCTACTACTTTCTGATCAACACAAAGAAGGCACCGTTTGATGATATTCGGGTCCGCAAAGCTCTGGCTTTGGCCTTTGATAGGGAGACCCTGATCGAGCGACTGCTCGATACCGGGGTGGTTCCAGCCTATAGCTTTGTCTCGCCGGTGGTTGATGGGTATGAAGTTTCGCGCGCCTCTATTGCGTCCATGTCGATGTCCGAACGCATGACTGAAGCTAAGCACTTGATGGCCCAAGCGGGATACACTCCGGACAATCCACTGACCTTCGAGCTGGCTTACGACACCCAGGAAGAGAATCGCAAAATCACGTCCGCCATGAAATCCATGTGGCAAAGCATTGGGGTCAACGCCGACCTGATGGACACAGAGTTTCGCAACCTTAATCGCAAGGCTCGCACGGGTGACTACGATGTGATGCGCTGGGCCTGGTTCTCGCCGTTCAATGACGCCTCTGGCTACCTGAACCTGTTGCGATCAGACGACCCGAGCAATTTTATCGGCTACAACAACGCAGAGTTTGACGCCCTGATGAAAGAAGCAAATTCCATTTCCGATCAGCAAAAGCGCAATGAACTCATGAACAAAGCCGAGACGGTTTTGATGGAAGATTATGTTATCCTGCCCGTCTATCATTATGTCAGCCGCCGCCTGGTCAAAACATATGTCGATGGCTGGGTCGAGAACGCCGGTAACAACTATCTGTCGCGTTACATGGCCGTGAACCGCCCCGATTAAGGCGGTAAACCGTCCCGAGTAATCGGGACCCGGGGAGGACGAACACCCATGCTGATGAACTGCTGGTATGTGGCCGCCGAAGCCAAAGACATCACCGGTACGCCTAAGGGCGTCCGCATGTTGGGGCAAGACTTGGTGGTGTTCCGCGATAGCGCGGGAACGCCGTACTGTTTGAGCGACGTCTGCGTCCATCGCGGCGGCTCGCTCTGCCGGGGCAAAGTGGTCAACGATGCCGTAGAATGCCCTTATCATGGGTGGCGCTTTAATGGCGCTGGCGATTGCGTCGAAATCCCTTCTCTTGGGCCGGATGCCAATATTCCGAAACGCGCCCGCGTGGATTCATACCCGGTCGCTGAAAAATATGGCTGGCTCTGGGTCTTTCTCGGCGATGCTCCTGAAGCAGAGCGCCCCCCATTGCCCGATTACTTTCCCGAGTACGAAGCCTGGGAACAGGGCGAAACCGACGAGTGGAAATTTGTAAAGGGTACCTTCACCTTCGAGGCCAATTGGGTGCGGGCTATTGAAAATGGTGTCGATCACACGCACGCCTTTTATGTGCACACTGATTTCGGCAATCCGGGCCAGCCGACTATTGATGATTACGACCTCGACATTGATGAGCATAAGATCGAATCCATCACCTATGCAAAGCCGGTCAGCAAGCGCGGTGTCTGGGCTGAAAAAATTAACGACGACCGGCCCGATGTCAAAACCATGGTGCGCATTTACAAACCCGCACCGTCTATTCGAATTGAAATGCATCTGAAGCCGCCCATGTGGCAGATGATTGTGTCCGGCTACACGCCCATTGATGAGCACCGCACCAAAGTGTGGTGGTGTCACGGTCGCAACTTCTTCACCGATGACAAATACGATGCTGACTCTCACAACCGCGTCCTGCTGGTGTTCCAGGAAGATGCCAAAGTGATCGATTTCATCCGGCCCGCTATGGTGCCGCTAACATTGTCCGATGAACTGGCATTAGAGAATGACAAACACGGCATTGAATTTCGTAAATGGGTCAAAGAACAGGAGTTGGCTGGACGGGCGCTGGATCTAAAAACTCAACAGACCGCAGATGAAATGGTCAAAGTCATCCCGTCGCCCAAACGCCGCGAAGACCCCAAAAACTGGGTGCTTGAGCCTGTACCTATGAAACGCCCCATACACAGTCGTGAAGCGGCCGAATAAATGAAACCACCTAGCCAGATCGCAGATATACTATGACGTCTTATGCGGTGCGCCGCTTGTTGATTGCAGCGCCAACTCTTTTCCTGATTGTCACCCTGTCGTTCTTCCTGATGCATTTGGCACCGGGTGGGCCCTTCGACGACGATGCTTCTTTAGAGCCAGAAATCATTGCCAATCTGCAAGCAGCCTATGACTTAGACAAACCGGTGATTGTGCAATATGGCCTGTATCTCAAGAAAGTGGCCAACGGCGATTTTGGGCCGTCGATCATTTACATCGACCGCACGGTCACGGAACTGTTGACCATCGGCTTGCCCGTCAGTTTGAAACTCGGCATTTCGGCCATGCTGTTGGCCATTATGATTGGGTGTAGCCTGGGGATCATGGCCGCGCTCCGGCAAAACACCTCTACCGACTACGCCGTGATGGGTGTCGCCATGACTGGAATCGCCGTGCCAAGTTTTGTCATGGCGCCGCTGATGAGTTTGATCTTCGGAGTCATCCTGCAAGTGCTGCCCGTGGCGACTTTAGAACCGCGCGGTGGGCTGGCCGAGTCTATGCCGCTCTTGGCTCCCATCACACCCTACATCATGCCGGTGATTGCTTTGGCGCTGCCGCAGATCGCTATTCTGGCGCGACTGACACGCGGGGCGATGATTGAGACCCTGCGACAAAATTACATTCGCACCGCACGCGCTAAAGGACTATCGCAACGACACGTGGTATGGACTCACGCCTTTAAGTCCGCCGCCCTGCCCGTGATGAGTTACATCGGACCAGCTGCCGCATCTGTGGTCACCGGCTCCGTTGTCATTGAGCAGATTTTCCAACTGCCCGGCATGGGCCGATTCTTTATTCAGGGTGCCATCAACCGGGATTATCCGCTGGTACTGGGTATTGTTGTTGTTTACGCCGTCGCCGTGATCATTCTGAATTTGATCGTCGACCTGATGTATGGGCTCCTCGACCCGAAAGTGAAGATGAACTGATGGCTCTTTTCGCCGCACAACGTGACGCTCAAATGGCCTTGATGGAAAGCGCAACCGCTTTGCAAGGCCGCTCGCTCTGGCAAGATGCCGCGCGACGTTTTAAAGCCAATAAAGCCGCTATGGCAGGCGTGGTCGTCCTCGGTCTCATAACCTTAGGGGCCATCTTTGCACCTTCGTTAAGTTCCTACACGGCAGAAGACCTAGACTGGATGAACATTAGCGCCCCCCCCTCACTGGAAAGCGGCCATTGGTTCGGTACCGATGACACAGGCAAGGATATGTTTGTCCTAACCTGGATGGGAGCCCGTGTCTCACTGATCATCGGCATCATGACCACGGCGGTAGCGCTTTCTATCGGCGTTATCTACGGGGCAACGGCAGGATATGTGGGGGGCAGCACCGATAACGCCATGATGCGCTTTATCGACGTGCTCTACGCGCTGCCGTTGCTGTTTTTCATCATCATCCTCGTCACCATCTTTGGCCGCAATATCTATCTGGTGTTTCTCGCCATCGGCTGTGTCGAATGGCTGACCATGGCCCGCATTGTGCGCGGTCAAACGTTGTCCATAAAACAGAAAGAATACATCGAAGCCGCCAAGGCCAGCGGTGCAGGACCCGCCAGCATTATCGGCCGTCATGTTTTGCCCAATGTGGTTGGCCCCGTGATTGTGTATGTGACGCTTTTGGTACCCACAAACATTCTGGTCGAGAGCTATCTGAGTTTCTTGGGATTGGGCGTGAAAGAACCGCTGACCAGTTGGGGCGTGCTGATTTCACGCGGGGCCAACAGCATTGAAACAGCACCTTGGTTGCTGCTAATCCCGGCCACGTTCCTGGCGATTACAATGTTTTGCTTTAACTTTATCGGTGATGGTTTACGCGACGCACTCGACCCGAAGGATCGCTAGACCCTGCAAAGACCACTAAAACCTGCGTAACGGTTTACGGCAGCAAATCAAAGTCTTCAAAGTTCATCACGTCCTGTACCGGCGCATAGCCAGTAACACGGGATGACAGGCCGTCAAAATCGATCCCTTGCCAGAGAATAATGCCCGGCGGATTTTCCCGCTCGTGGGCCATCACCTGTCGATAAAACGGCAACGCGGCCTCGGCAGAGACCTGGTTCCGTGCCTCAGCCAACACGGGCAGCAATGCTTCATCGCAATGGTAGGGACTGCGGTCCGGCAAGATGCCCTGACAGACCCGGTGACGATAGGCCATGAGAGGATCAGCCCCGCGCACGGTCATGCTGATGACCTCGCCGGTTGTATTGCCAAAAAACAGATCTTGCATATTCTGAAACGGTGGCTTGCCCCGCAATTCCATATTCACGCCGATCTTGGCAAGGTCTAAGGCCACCTGCTGGAAATACAGAAGATCATTGGCAACGCGCGAGGCCACAGTCGCGACCAAATCGAGACCATCTGGGTATCCCGCTTCCGCCAGCAGGGCCTTTGCGCGTTCCGGATCATACCCATAGGGTGGCAAGTTGGGATCATACCCAAAGGCACCGGGATAGGCCAATTGGGCCAGAGGCTCTGCCTCGCCCTGCAAGAATGCAGTGATCATCGCTTCGCGGTCGATCGCATAATTGAGGGCAAGCCGCACCCTCGGGTCCACAATCGGCCCGCCGTTGACGGTTAGAAAACCTAGAAACACGGTCGTGGTCATATGACGCAGGGCAAGCCGTCCGCCTTCCGCTTCCAGAAAGGGGGCATCATCGGGGCCCAAACCCACAACAAAATCCACAGCATCAGAAAGAATGGCTTGAAGCCTGGCCGTTTGATCTGGGATTTCCACAAAAACCAATCCGTCCAACTTTGGGGCCCGCCAGGACTCATTGAACGCAATCATGTTGACCCGAGAGTCCGTCCAAGCCTCCACCTGAAAAGCACCCGTCCCAACAGGATTCGCCTCGTATTCGGTGCTTGGCAGGGTTTCCCACGCCTCCGGTTCTGGAATGCGCCAGACCGCAGCATGTAAGGGGAACAACGCATCACGTTCATTCAGTTCGATCTCGACCGTCAGATCATCGACAGCGCGCGCGCTGGCCACTTGATACAACATTGTACTGATGGTCCACAGCCCGGCCTCTGGGCTGCGCATATGGCCGACAGAGCGGACAATGGCATCGGAGGTGAACGGCTTGCCGTTGGAAAAGGTAACGCCCTCGCGCAGCTTAAACGTCCAGGTGATCGCGTCTTCACTCTGCCACGACACCGCCAAACTGGGGCCGATAGACCCATCTTCTTCCACCACTGTCAGCGTGTCATAGATCGCATTCAACGGCATGATGGCTGGCATGGTGATGCCCTGATAGGCATGACCCCGGTTGGGACCAAGGAAAGCCGTGCCGACTTTTAGGGTCTGTGCCGAGGCTAAAGGGGCGCACATGCCAACGGCCAGGGCAAGACCCGTCATGACCCACCTGGTGCTGTATTTCCCGCACTGAGCTAAACATGAAGAATAAATGAACATGTGAATATTAAGCTCTCTAAAGGTGAACGGGCTTCGACATAAGATTGACTCTGCGCGCAGTTCATTCAAGGCTTTACCTCAAACAAGTTTACGCAGCGGTTGGATAGGGGGGTTAGAATGAGACAAAGACAAAGACAAAGACAACGACATCTGATTTCAGTTTTCTGCGCCCTGACAGCCCTTGTGGGCGCAGCGCCAGCCTCAGCTCAATCCCTGACCCTTGAGAACGTCACGGTCATCGACGGCACAGGCGCGGCTCCTCAACCCGGCCAGACCGTTGTCGTAGCGGATGGACGTATCGTGTCCATCCGGGCGGCTTCGCTGCCGCCATCCAGCTCTGCGGATCGCATAGATGGGAGCGGAAAATTCCTCATTCCCGGCTTAATGGATGTGCATATCCATGTGCCGGGAAGTCCGGTGACCTCAAGCTCAGGTGAGGTGACTCGGCCCGAAGACCGACAGGCTGGGGTTTCAGCGTTGCACAGTTTTCTTTACAGCGGCGTAACCACTGTTTATGACGCTGGAAATCAAGCGGACTACATCATGGGTCTACGTGGAGACGAGCGCTCGGGCAAACTGCTCAGCCCACGGATTTTCGCCTCTGGCAGCACCGTGACGTTCCCCGGCAGCTGGGGCGCAGGACCAAACGCTGTGCTGATCGACAGTTGGCCGGACGGTCGGGCGGGACTAGACCGCAACTTTGCGCGACAGCCGGATATCCAGAAAATCACTTACGAAAGTTTTGGGGCTGGTGCCAACCCCTGGGTACCCACGTTTTCAGACGACTTAGTGGCAGAGATTATCAAGTACGCCACTTCAAAGGGGGTACGCACGACCATTCATATTTCAGATGAAGCTCATGCCCGTATCGCACTGGCAGCCGGGGTTGATACCTTTGCGCACCCTGTCGCTATAGGACGCATGTCCGAGAGCTTTGTTCCGATGATGGCCGACAGCGGCACTATCGTGGTGTCCACCCTGGCCGTGTTTGATAACATCGCCCGGCTTGTCGACGACCCCAGTTTCTTAGACGCACCATTGTTTCAGGCGGTTTACACGGCCAAACAGATTGAGGAGCTCCGAACCCAAGCGCGTCCTCGCTACGCCTCGATTGGCTGGGGAAGCTGGTTTAAAACGACGCTGACCTACGCGATGGAAAACGTGAAGCGATTGCATGACGCTGGCGTGATCATTGCGCTCGGCACAGATCGCCCGATTGGCCCGCTGACCCAGCGCGAGTTAGAACTGATTGTCGAGGCTGGAATTTCGCCCCTTGAGGCGATCACAATCGGCACGCTGAACGCGGCCAAGTATCTCGGTCACGAGGTTGACCTCGGCAGCTTGGAACCTGGCAAACTGGCCGATATGGTGCTGCTGGAGGCTGACCCCAGTGAAGACATACGCAACACACAGCGTATCGCTGCCGTATACAAAGGCGGTGTTAAAATAGACCGGTCAGATTTACAGATTCCGGCCAACAGCAAGTAGCTTTAATCAACGACAACATCTTTGAGATGGGTCAGCACGTATTCTTTGTCTTCATCCGTGATGGCTTGTTTGACCAAAATGCGATGCTCCCCGGTGATCCAGATTTCGATGTTGGTTAGCAAATAGCGTTCGGTCTCAAAAGTGCCCGCAGGAACCGTGATGGTTTCCTCGCCTAAATACTTAAACGTCGCGGGATGTAGTCGACCACGGACCGATTCAGATCCATCCGCCGCCGGATTGAAATTGTAATATGTTGCCTGGTGATTGCCGTCAGCGTCTCGTTGTCCCTGCCAGAGATACCAGCCGTTCATAGCCTCGCCATGGGTGACCACGGAAATTTCCTCCGGCACGTTCACTTCTTCAGCATAGGGACCCGCAGGACCTTCGGAGACCGCCCGCAGCTTTGAGCCGTCCACCCCAACCCGGATCGACCCACGGTAGCCGCCGGGTACCCAGTAGGTGGCGTATACATCTATGGGACGAAAGTTCGCATCCACATGCGCCGTCATGATTTGCAGCGCATTGGCCGCGATAAAGTCTTTGCTGAGCATCATCGTGCGGGAGTCGTCTGGATGCACAAACAAGCGCCATTCTTCAACGCCCCGGTAGCGTTTGTCGGACTTGGTTTGCAGCCGCAGCGTGCCGACAATTTCACGGGTCACATTGATATTAGGACCAGTATTCTCCTGGTGGTTTTCCTGAGCATCACCAGGCTGTGGCGCGGCGATAAGCATCCCAATTACGAGCAAAGTAGCCGTCAGAAAACGCATCATCATACTCCCATTCATTAGACGCCGGGGTCGTCGAGCCACCCCGGATAGTCAGCGTCTAAGCGTCGACTTAAGCGGTCGGGCATATCGTCAGGGGAACGCACTTTGGTGCCCAGGAGTTGCCAGGTTGTCAGCCCTGGGTCTTGCCCCATCTTCATCCACGGCAACCACGGTGAGAGGTTTTGGAAGTGTAATGTGGCGGGCATAAAAGCCATCTCTTCATTGTTCAAATCTGCCAGTTGCCCGGTAAACGAGGCCAGCGACGTCAATGTAATCACCGGGCCGGAATAGGCCAGCGGGTCTTCCGCTTCGCTGCGCGGATTGGGCAGCTTGGTGACCATGTTTTCCGTGGTCCAGACGCGACCGCTGTGGCTCTGTGCTTCAACCGTGCCAGTAAACTGCACCGGCACAGCGGCGGCCTCGGAGCCGGACACGCCATCTGGACCAACCACAATGGTCTGGCTTGATTTGTAATGGCTCGGTTCACAGGTGCGGCCATTGAGCGGGTTCACCCAACTGTCGACGATTTCATCGCGCACAGGGTCAATAAAGAACCCTGCTTCGGCCATGATTTGATCGAATGTGCCATCAGCGCGGCGGGCCAGACGATTGAAGCTAAATCCTTCGATCTTTAAGACACGCTCGGCCACGTCATCGGGGCGTTTGGCGAACATATTGCCGCGATACCACCACATCCCGGGGGTCCCATCCAGATTGCCGCGCATCCGGGCATAGGCCTCAACCACATCCACAGGGTTAGTCAGATCATAACGCCCGACAGCAGCGAGCGCCGTATTTTGCAAAGCGGACGCGCCAAGCCCGGCGGCTCCAAATCCAAAAAGCGCGGTGCGTCGTGTGGGCATAGAAAATCCTTCTTGGGCTTCAGGGTCTTGGTAACATTTTAAGCGGCTATGTTTACCACAGGACACAGCGCCACTCACGCAGCAAAGTAAGCGGGACGCGCGATGACAAACCCACGCGCCCTGCGCGCCCCCTAAATTCTACAAAATGCCGCGGATGATCGTGTTGGGCAGGAAAGGCTCATCGAAGCCCATGCCCTGCGGCGGCGGATAACCGTTGCGCAGAATGATTAGATCATGCTTACGGCTGATCCAGACGCGCACCTTGCCGCCGCCATCCAGGTAGAACATGTCATCCGTGGCAAAAGGTTCGGAGTGCTTGTTGGCGAACTCCAGCGGATACCTAGGGTCGTAGGGCCGATCGGCTTTGAACTCGTTGTCGATCCAAATCTTGAAACCGTAGTTGGGGTTGGCCTCTGAGCCTTCCAGCATCTGGTCGACCCAGCCTTCGGGCAACAACTGTGTGCCATCGGGAAGTTTGCCATCTTCTTTCAGGAGGTGGGCAATGCGCATCCAATCCGCCGGGGCAGAGAGGTAGCAACAATACGTGATGACGTTGCCATAGACCTTGTCCAGGCGCAGCGCGCCCCATTGCCCGCCCATGGGCCGCCACAGTTTCTCGCTCAGATACTCGGCGAAGTTCTTGCCGGTGGCCCGGTGAATGATCATGCCCGCCAATTGCGTGTTGGGATTATTATGCCGAAACACAGTGCCGGGCTCATCAGACAAGGGCAAAGACAAGACCACAGCATTGACGTCCTGACCCTCTACAAACTGCGTGCCGGCTGACCATGGCTGATCGGGCGCGCCAAGGTCGCTGGTCAGGCCGGTGGTGTTCTCCAGGGTTTGACGCACCGTGATCTTACCGCGTGGATCGCCCTTCCACTCCTCAATGTACTTTTCAACCGGATCATCCAGGCTCTCGATATCGCCATCCGCGACAGCAAATCCCGCAACAATGCCGTGCAGCGTTTTTACCCAGGAGTGAGAGCTGATGGGCAAGGTATCATGGACGCCGTCCATGTAAGCTTCATGCACGATCTTGCCCTTATGATAGACGATAAAGGCTTGCGTCTCGCGCGCCATCGCCCACTGGGTGGCGGCCTCAAGAGCCGCGGCGGAAATCGTCGGCGCATCCTCTGCGCTGGCCCGCGGGAAGTACGGCTGCGAGTTGCCCCCGGCCACCAAGATCATCGGGTTGTACCAGTCCTGCGGCTGGCGGAAGGCCCCCGCATCGGGCTGGTCACGAAAGCGGCGCCAGAACTCGAAGTTTTTATTGTTCTCAGCATCGTTGACCCAGTCGATTTTCTCCTGGATTTGCTCCGGCGTCATATTCGCAGGACGAGGGTCAGGCTCAGCAGCGGCGTGAAATGAAGCAAACGCGAAAGTTACGCCAAGACCAACCATGAGAAATCTACGCATAAAAACATCCCCTGAATGTAAACCGTTGTTGGACTGCATGCTGCCGGGCAGAGCGGGTCTTGGCCAGAGCAAACCGCAGCAAATGATCAACCCCCGAGTAAAAAACGACCAAGACAGAGGTCGTGGGCTTATTTTTTATAGGGGCTCGTTCCAACTAAACGAGCCCATGCACCCCCCTCAAAACAGAGAGAAAGTATTTAGAAACAAGGACTTGAGCGAAAATCGAACGAGCCCATGCACGAAATTCAGCTTTAGAATCAAAGGCTTAGAACGCTATTTCCCACAGTTTTTATAAGGTTTCGGCCAACTTGACGGGAATCAAAGAACAGTCAAGCCATGCGCCGTAGCGTTCTGGGATGGGAAAACGAATCGCCATTCTTCAAGGACACCCGGACCCTGTCGGCGGGCATCTGTGCCATGCGCTGGCGGCAGCTTATGCGGACGGGGCAACAGCGGCGGGACATCATGTGTCGGTCATCGACGTCGCCACGTTGGACTTTCCGCTGCTGCGCACCCAGGAGGACTATAAAACCGGCGCAACGCCCGCCGGATTGCTGGAGGCTCAAGGACAACTTCTTGATGCCGAGCATTTGGTGATCATCTATCCGCTGTGGCTGGGCAGCCTGCCCGCGCTGCTGAAAGGCTTCTTAGAGCAAGTGTTGCGGCCCAGCCTCGCCGCCAGCACACCGGGCCAGCAACCAAGCTACAGCGCATTCGGCCGGCTGATGAAGGGCACCAGTTGCCGTGTGATCATCACCATGGGCATGCCTGCGCTGGCCTACCGGTTTTTCTTTTTTGCCCACGGTTTGAAAAACCTGGAGCGCAACATTCTGAAATTTGTCGGCGTCAAACCCATCCGCTCCAGCCTGTTCGGCATGGTGGAAACCGTCAGCGACGAAAAGCGGCAGGGCTGGCTCAGCAAGATGAACGTGTTGGGGCGGCGGGCGATTTAGTTCTGCGCTTCCGAGCTGTCTCGCACTCGTTTTAAAATATCTTCACAAGCAGAACCCGCGTAACAGCAAACGCAAATAAAAAAAGAAACTGTCCCAAAAGAATCTGACTTCTTAAAACGAAGATCATCAGGATAACCAGCATGAGTAAAACGGCAATTGATACAATGTGCCACTCAGATGCCACTACAACTATCAGCGCAAGATAGATTAGATATGCTGTCAGCAACCATTTGAAGATAGGCCCATCAAACTTGCGAGCCGACATCGCTAACCCTAGTAATATAATGGCATGCGCCAGAATAGATGGAAGCAACACGAGACTCAAAAGATAGAAAACACCTGTTGAAGGCTATAGCCTATAAAAACCATATATCGCTGCAGCGGGTGCGATAATCAAACATGTCAAGACTATCGCCAAATCTACAAAAAGGATCTTGAGTCGAGTCTTAGCTGCTTCTTGATTTGTATCGTCGACCATTTCTAATGCCACGAGCGCACCACCCAACTCTGCGGCACTTTCCAATCGCCCTCGCCCGAGTACACCGCTGAGGCGGGGTACGGATACACTGGGCGGGACCAGTCGTAGGTGTCCTCGGCAATCGGATAGCGCAGGCGCGGCAGGCCATTGTACGCCTGCGGTTGTTTCAGATGATAAGACGTCAGTGCCGCCGGCGCGCTGCCCTGCTCCACCCACTGCTCCAGCGCCGATAACGTATCAAAGGCATCTGCCCCGGGGCCCCGGCGGCAATGGGCCATGCCGGGAATCATGAACAGACGGAAGAACTCCTGGGTCGCCGCGTATCCTCCCATGGTCTTGGACGCAGTTTCATAATAATCCACCGACAAGGCGGGCGGAATCTCCAGATCGTCCCAACCGTGATAGAGCACCAGCTTATTGCCCGCATCGCGGAATTTGCGCAGGTCTGGATTTTGCGCGTTGTACAAGGTTTCGGTGAGCATCAGACGGGGCGGGTCACGATCCCAATCGAAGGTCAGCGGATCACTGCCCGGCCCGTTTCCGTCCTGCCAGAAGGCGAGATAACGCGCGAACTGGCCAATCATGCCATTGCGATTCAGAACGGCGGGCAGAGCGCCGCCTTTCCCCACAAATGCCGGTGCCCATTCATACTCGGAGCCCTTGGACATGCCGCCCGCGAAAATGCGTTCGCCTTTGGAATTGTGCGCACCCGCATAAATACGTTCGACCGCACCGACTTCGGCAGGCGTCAGGCAGGCGGTTGCGTTTGAGTCTTCACATTGCAGATCCGAGGGCTGCCAATCGCAGGTGCGCGGATCTTGCAACACGTTGTCCACCACACCGTCGTTGGCATCGCAGGCCGCCATGACCGCATCGCGGATCAACGGCAGTTTATCGGGCGTGAGAATGGGCCTGTTGTTTGCGTCTAAGTTGGCGCGGCCCGACCACACCAGATGCAACATGCCATCGCCAATTTCATTGAGCACCGGGGCGCCCGCGATGATGCCATCGAAGTCCCAAGGAAAGCGTTGCGCCTGCACCATGGCCTGGCGTCCGCCGGTGGAGCAGCCTTTAAAGTAAGAATACGTTGGCGCTTTGCCGTAATAGGCTTCGACCAAAACCTTGGCCGCCACCGCCGTGATGTGGGTGGAGCGAAACCCGAAGTCGATCTCGCCGGGCAGGTTGTTGTAGGCCCAGGTGGCGACAAACGGTTGACTGACATGGCCCATATTTTGATTGATGACCGCATAGTTGCGGGCCAGGGCATCGTCAGCGGCCGCCATATTGATGATGCCGCATAGGCCACCACAGCCTTGCATGAGAAATTTCTCGTTCCAGGTTTGCGTGGGCAGGCGCAGTTCAAAATTGATGGACGGGGCAATGGTGCCCTGCACCTGACAGTATTCGGGCAAATCCGCAGCAGCGGGAATGATCGCGGTGCCCGTGATCGCTGTGGCGGCATCAGGGATGCTGGTAAAATCCTGTGCGCGCAAGGCGGCGCAGGAGTCAGAAGATTGCGCGGCAGCCGGAAGCGCGGTGACACCCAAGACCATGGCCAAACAGATGCTGAACAAGGGCCTCATTTATTCTGGCTCTCTTCCAGCGTTTCATTTTTGATTTCGGCAATGGTGACCCGCACACAATTGGGATCAAACACCGCGTAAACATCGGTGGGGCCGCGGCTTTGATCATAAGACGTGCCCGGTGTGACAGATGGAACACCTGCGGCATCTAATTGCGCGCGCAGGGTTTGCAGATCATCGGTGAGCAATAGAAGTGAAGTGGCGCCCGGCAAGGCCGTGGATTGGCATGCGGTTTGTTGCGGCAAACCCGGTGTCCAGAACAAGCCAATGGAGCCCCCCAGTTTAGGGCCATATCGCAGCGCAATAACCCGGCCTTCCGTGGCCCCAGGGGCAAGCAACGAGAGTTGGCCGGAGTCTGAGGCCGGCACATCGTACTCGACCGTAAAGCCCAGAAGGTCACGATAGAAATGTAAGGAGGCTTCTGGATCGGCGGTGACAATGGTGGTGCGGCGCACCGGGGTGAGAGTCTGCGAAACCGCCAGACTGGGCAGCAACGCCAAAGCACAGGCCAGGACCGCGATTGTACGCCGTTTTATCATGATCTTTGTTTCCCCTAGTCAGACCCTACCGTGCGGGAGGAGTCCCCAAAAAGTCAATGCAGTGGTGCAACCCGTTTCGACCTCAAAACGTTAATGCTTGGTAAGAACAAAAATGCGTGGTTCTGCGGAGTATAATGATATGCGCCATCTCGATATGGATTTAGATGCGGTGACCAGCGCCAAGCCCAACGCCCGTGTTGGCGGCTTGCCCGCGCCGTTGATTGGTGTTGCCAAATATTGGAAGGCCCTGGCCGCAGCCCATGCAGAGAAACGGCAAACCCCGCGGTGGGGGGAATTCAAAATGACCGCGCTGGGCGAAGCCGCCCCCTATGTGACGATTTTGCACAAGTACGACGAGCAGAATTTTGCCTTTGAATTTTGCGGCTCTGCTGTCTCCGCGCTGTTTGGCCAAGACCTGACCGGAGAAACCATGACGTTTCAGGACGGCACCCGTGCCGAAGTGAATTGGGCCGCGCGCGTTGCCCCGGTCATGACGGATGGCGGCTGTCACCTGCAGGAAGGGGTGGCCGACCCGCCGTACACCTCGCCCATTGATTTTGTCGCATTGGACTTGCCGCTCCTGAATCCGGACAACGACGATATTGGATACATCGTCGGCTGCACCGTCTCGGTGGTGAAACAGGATTCAAATATCGACTAAGGAGCGGCTGTGAGCCGTCTGGTCTGCGCCCCCCCGCAAAGACCAGACACCAAACCGGGCCCATCGTTCAGGATTAACTCACGTTGAGTTGGGCTGAGGGGGATGGGCCCGGTTTTTCATGTCGGTTCAGATCAACGCCGCTTAGAAGCGGTAGTTCATCTGCACGCCATATTGTGCGCCGGGGGCCGGATAGCCCAAAGCGTTACCAATCGCTGACGTATCTGTCGCAGGGTCGGACGTCGACGTAAAGCGCACCCCGTTTTGGAAGTACTCCTTGTCGAAGATATTCTTACCGTAGACGCCAAGCTGCCAACTGCCATCGGGGGTGGTGTAAGCAATGCGGGCATCCACCAATGTGATATCATCCTGACCGACAGCGGCTTCGTTGAACTGAGTGAAATACACTTGATCGCGGTAGGTGATCTGACCAAACACTTCAACCGTTCCGCCATTGCTGAGATCAACCGTGTAGTTGGCGTTGGCGTTGATAGACCATTCCGGTGCATTGATCAGGCTGTTGCCAGACAGATCCCGAATCCGGGGTGAGCCATCGGTGTTGATGCCCTGGGCCGACAAGAATGTATCGTACTCCGCATCCAACCAAGTGCCCGTGAGGTTGAACTCAAGCTCTTCGGTAACCAGGGTCTTCACTTCAAACTCGACCCCCTTGACCGTTGCTTCCGCCGCATTGGTGGTGAGCGTCAGGCCGTTGATAAAGGTCGATACCTGTAGGTCAGAGTAGTCGTAGTAAAACCCTGAGGCGTTCAGACGTACACGATCAGTCAGGTCGGTCTTGCTACCAACTTCGTAGCTCCAGATGAACTCAGGATCGAATGACGGTGTGCGGTCGAAGGCGTTAAAGCCTCCAGACTTAAAGCCACGCGTTGCAGACGCATAGAACAGCATGTCGTCGTTGGGTGTAAACTCCAACACGAAACGCGGAGTCCATGCATTCCAGCTTTCACTGGCTTCACGGGGGGCGCCAAAGTTGCCAACCGGCAAGAGAGAGTCCAGGCCATCCAGGTCTTGCACGGCCCCAACAGTGGTGATGTCGTCTTTGCTTTCGTCTGAATAGCGGACACCGGCGGTAGCCTTCAGGGTGTCAGAAATCTGATAAGACCCTTCCACATAGGCCGCGTAGGCTTCGCCTTCATCATCATTGGGAATGATGAATGAGAGGCCCAACGGCGCACGCACCAGACCCAACGCACCGTACTTGTTTTCAGTGATGTAGTAGGCACCCGCGATCCACTGGAACGGGCCATCGTCGGTGGAGCTGAGTTGGATTTCCTGAGACAACTGATCGGTGTCGTACTGGAAGTTGGACCGGGTGACATCGATCTCGGTGCCATCGGTATTAAACAGGAAATCGCCCTTAAACTCTTTGTAGGCGCTGATGGACTTCAGTTGAATGCCATCGGTGATCTGCCAGTCCAAGGTGGCAGTGATGCCCCCGGATTCCCAATCATAATAGGTTGGGAGGTCGTTGCGGGTTTGACCGAACTCTTGCGGCAACGCACCAAGGCTTTCGGCCAGACCGAGATTATCACGGGGCACAACGCTGCGGTTGTGGCTGGTAAAGTCGCTCCAATCGGCGACGACTGTGAACGTTACGTCATCATTGGGGTCAAATTCGACGGTGCCGCGCATGGCGAACAGGTTTTGATCGTCGATCTCATCGGCACCACGGGGGTCAAGATCTGTGGTGAAGCCATCGTCTTCAATAAAACGCGCCGCGAGACGGGTTTTGATGGTGTCGCTGAGGGGCGCACTGACCGCGCCAGCAAATTCATAGCGGCCAAAGTTGCCGACGTTGGCTTGGGCATAGCCTTCGACTTCGTCAGACGGTTTGCGGGAAATCAGGTTGATGGCTCCACCTGTGGCGTTGCGGCCATAGAGTGTGCCTTGTGGGCCCCGCAGAACTTCGACGCGCTCAACATCCAAAAACTGAGTGAGACCCATCTGGGTACGTGCGAGGTAAACGCCATCTTGGTTGACGGCGACACTGGGATCGACCGTGACGCCAAAGATGTTCGTGCCGATGCCGCGAATGTAAAGTTGGGCTTCGCCACCCGCCCGGCTGAATTCAAGTGACGGGGTTTGAATGGCGATATCTTGGATTTCGTTGAGGTCAATCCGGTCCAACTCGTCGCCGCTGATGGCGGTGATGGAAATGGGAATTTGCTGCAGGTTTTGCGACCGCTTTTGCGCGGTGACGACAATTTCTTCAAGCGCCAATTGCTGCGCCTGTGACGGTGTTGCCGCTGCGAGCGCAACCAGGGCCGTGCTGGCCAATAAGTAAGATGTTCGTGTTGAACGAGTCATTGTCTCTCTCCATTTTTGTCATGAACTGTGAGGCGGACCACCCAGTTGCGCAGGACTATACGCAGAGGAGGATGAGATGCACGCTTACGTCTTTGTGTCCGTACAAATTTACGACAACTGTGGCATGGTCGCCACAGGCAGGGGGCGCAAATTGGAATACGGTTCTCTTTCGCGGATCAAAAAGAGAAGAAAACACAACTGGTTTCTTGCGCGTATTACGTGTTGTGCGACAGCGGGCCTGAGAATGGCTGTGACAACATAGCCCGGTGCTGTGGCGGCAAACCGTTGGCGACGTCATCCGGCACCTGCCCGGGCATCACCCAAAGCGCTTCAAAAATCTCAGGGCTGAGTTTTAGCTCTTGCGCCGAGTCCGCGCGCCCATACACCACGGTTTCCAAGTGGCGTGGTGCGACAAGCTGGGTCGGACCAACATGGTCAACCGTAGCCGTGAGACCGGTTTCTTCTGTTAACTCGCGCTGCGCCGCCGAGCTGGCCTGTTCGCCAACACCAACGAAGCCGGAGGGAAACCCCCACGGGTAGGATTTCCGAAACACATGCCGCAACACCAACACACGGCCGTGCGCATCTTGATACACGCCGACAGCGCCATGGTTGAATTTGGCGTTGGCGAGAAACAAACCATAGCGCAGCAGACCGCCCGGCAACCGGCGAAAGACTGTGGCGAAAAAAGACTTCATGCTCTCCGGTCCTTAAGTGGCTATAGACCCTACTGGAGACTTGTAAGGCCGGGGCCGCCGCCTTAGGTTAAATGACACTTCAACCTAACATGCGTAAACCAAGCACAGATACATCTCAGGGAGCCTCCTCATGCATCGCCATTGCGTTCTTTTTAATCTCAACGACGGATCCGACGAAGAAGCGGTTATTGAATCCATGAAAATCCTCGGCAGCCTGCCGACCGTTGAGGCCATGATGATCGAACAGAATGCCCTGCCGGTGGGCGAAAAAAGCCCGTACAAATGGATTTTGATTGGCGATTTTAAGGATCAAACCGCCCGGGATGCCTATGAAAAGCACGACACTCATGTGGACGTGATTCGCAATACGTTTTTGCCCAACGTGAAAGACTTCTGCATCTCTGACATTAACATCTGAGGCCGTAACGTCTGAGTTTGAGGCTCCGTGAGGCATTCGGGATATGGTGTGTATTCTTGATGGGATATCTCGGGACGATATTGCCAACGCCCCTTTTCCGTACATTAGCAAAAAGGGGTGTCTGCCGCCGGACGCTTATCAGCATTTGTACAATACGGCACCGCAGCTGAGATACGATGAGTCCTCAGAAAACAACACCTTAGAATTATTATCGATTCCTGAGGTGATTCAGAGCTTTGGGCTTGATCAAGCCTGGCATCAGTTTTCTGCGACGCATCTCAGTCCTGACTTTTATCGTCAATTGATCGCCCTCTTCCGGCCTCATATTGATCACTATTATCCGGGCCTGGACCAGAGAGTTGGATCACCCTTAGAGACGCTGCGTGCGGGGTTGCGAAATAGCGCAACTGATTTTCAGGTCGGTTTGGATTGCCAGTTCGGTTTTAACACGCCGGTGCGAACACCATCGCGTGTGCGGGCGATTCATGCAGACAAAACCATCAGACTGATCAGCGGACTTTTGTATATGCGCCATCCGGACGACCGGAGTACTGGCGGCGACCTGCTGATTTATAAATTTAAAAAGACTCGCCAGTACAATGACATTCATGGCGTGTCGGTTGATGATGGCGACGCTGAACATGTCGCCACCGTGCCCTACGAGGCCAACCGGCTGATTCTTTTTCTCAATACACCGGACTCATTGCACGGCGTTTCTGTCCGGAGTGTGACGCCCATTGCACGGCGTTATATCAATTTTGTGGTGGAGCTTAAAGTGCCACTGTTTGACGTGAAGCGCTGCATTGGAACGGGGCATAACGCCGCTGTCGATCAAGAACGGATGCCAGCTTAGCGCGCTTTCACGGATATCCAAGCCCCAAACACCAGCTTGGAATGAAAACGCACAACATCGTCGAACCCGACATCGTGCAGCATATTGGTCTGTACGGTATCGGAGACGAAATGAAGCGTGTCCTGAACCGTTGCAAACACCGTATCCACGCGATCTGGCATCGCTTCGGCCAAATGATCGCGCCACGCCTGCATGGCCAGAGCGTGCTCGTCTGACTCTGGGTCGCCAATGGGATGGGCCATGAGGAACGGCGCGCCTGGGGCGAGACGTTGAGCCACCTCAGAAAACAATGCGGCTTTTTCGTCCGCTGGAACAAACTGCATCATCAGAATGGCGGTGGCGGCCTCAAACGGACCTTGGTCCGCTAGGGTGTCCAGGGTGCCGACATGAAAGGTGACGCGATCCGTTAATCCCGCGTCTGCGATGCGCGCACGCGCCACGTCGATCATCGGCGCGGAGGGTTCTACGGCGACAAAGGTCCAGGTGGGATCAAAGTCCGTCAGGGTTAGAATTTCGGTGCAGGTGCCAGCCCCCACAATCAGCAGACGCGCATGCGCGTCCAAAGCCAAACCCAATTGCGCCACAACAAGTTCATGAAGGTGGGCATAGTCGGGCACCAAGCGCGGCACAAAGGCATCATAGCGCACAGACATCTCATCATCGAAGTGCACAGCGGGGTCAATTTTTCGGGGCATGCAAAAAACCTTAACGATTGAACGAAGCGGGATTAAACAGGCGGGAGCCGGTCGGGATAACCGGCCATGGTCATGCGATAGCGGAAATAAGCGTCGGGATCGGCGGCAATGGCACGCAGCGCCGGCACCTCCGCCTCAAGGCGCTCGGGACCAGCGGAGTCTGCATACAACCCGCTTTGGTGGTTGTCTTCAAGCTGGGCGTCGGTCAGAGGTTTCACCGCCGCCTCATAGGCTTTGAGTTGCCGAGTCACCAGCGCCGCATCTGCCATGTCAGCCGGATCGGGCAGATAATCAAACAGCTGCGCGGCACAGCGGACGCCGAAGTTCATGCCCTGCCCCCGAGTGGGATGAATGGTGTGACAGGCATCGCCCACCAGCACGGTGGTGCCCTTGGCCCAATCGGCGGTTTCACGGCGAATGACCGGATAGAACCCGGCCACCTCGGTTTCCAAATCACCCAGCACCGGCGCGCGCGCGGCCAACAGGGCTTTACGTTGCTCCGAGGTCGTCGTCTTCCAGCGCGCGATTTCGTCCTTGGTGATCGACAACCCGACCTTCCATTGCCCGTTCATGCGCGGGATGCGGCTGACCCCGCCGTAGCGGGACATATAGGAATAGAGTTCATTGCGCGGATCTTGCAACTCGCCGCGCGGGCCAAATAACACGACAAACATTTTTTCGTAATCGTAAGTTTTGGCGATGTCAAAACCGCAGGCGCTGCGCACCTTGGAGGACCGGCCATCGCAGGCGATGGTCATCTGCGGGCGGATGGTGACTGACCTGCCACGGGGCGTGCCATCGGGTGCGCTGATGTGCACTTCACTGACGCCACCGTGTGCATCTGGGCCCGCAACAATCTGACGCGCCGCGACAGGGCGGAACAGAGTGTAGTCATAACGCGCATCATGGAGCGCCAAATCCAACGCCGTGGTGGCGATGAGATCGTGGTTGAGCACGATGTAATACGGGTGCGGCAAAGGCAGATCATCCATGCGGGAGTGCAGAACCAGATCGCCATTGGGCAGCAACCATTTCGCACCCAGGCGTTTCTCCGCCCCGGCGGCAAAAAACGCGTCGAGAATGTTCCACTCGGCCAGGGTTTCCACCACGCGCGGGCCGAGATGATCGCCCCGGGCGGTATCGAGCGGTTGGTTGGACGCTTCCAGCTGCACCACGGAATAGCCCCGCCCCCGCAGACCGGCGGCAATGGTCGCCCCGGCGATGCCCGCGCCGACAATCAGAATATGCGGTGTTAGAACGTGCAACGTACTCATAGGCGTTTCACATACACGCATCGGCGGAAATGGCCAACCGCGGATGGGTCTTTAAAAACTTTACCCTCACACCCCCTCCCATTCTTTCGGTTGCTGGCCCGCCAGGCCGTCATACAAATCCAGCATGCGTTTGAGCCAGGGTACCAGCGCGTCGTCATCGTCGAGTATTTTTACAGGTGATGTGGCGCGCGGCCAGAGCAGCGCGGCGGTGATGATGTAATCCGGATAGGCCGGCGCAGCGCCCGACAAAAACGGCTGATCTTGCAAGCAGACGCGCAGCGGATTCAGACCGCCGCGAAATTCCTCCAACGTGGCCTCTCGGTTTTCGACCATCTGCTCCAGTGTTTTGCCAAAACGCTTTTCGCGACTTTCGCGAAAATAGGGCTGATCGGCGGGATCAAGACGGTCATAAATATCTTTGATGATCACATGCAGCAGCGGGAAGCTGATGGCGCGCATGCTCCACTGCTGAAGAAACTGGCTGAAGGTGTAGCCGGAGCCGTTTCTGCCCTCCGGGCCAAATACGGAGGGTGAATCCGGATATGTATCGTCCAGATAATTGGCAATGACCCAACTGTCACAGATCTCTGTGCCGGCATCGTCAATCACGGGTATGGTTTTGTGACGGCCGTTACCGACGGTTGAGATGTCGGTAAATCGCGTGGGGATGGTTTCATACGCGAGGCCCTTGTGGGCCAGGGCAAACTGGACACGCCAGCAATTAGACGAAAAGCGGCGGCCCTCGGCATCTGCCAAGTCATATAGTTTTATGGTCATATCTTACTCCGTCTAAACTGACGTTTCTGCTAACACTGAGGGCGGAACATTGCCAGAGCGTCATCGTTCACAAAGAATAGAGGAGTTTTGTGCTGTGCGTAGGGTTAATGACGGATTGAGAAAAAGCGCAGGGCGCTTCGTGATCGCTGCTCTTACGCTGCTCGTGGGTTTGTCGACATCGCTACTGGCAGACCAAAACTTGCTAACGACCCCAGCGCTGGCCCAAACGACATCCGCCGAAAACGAAACAGCCATTGCGGTAGGCGACCAGAGCGTCAGTGATGCCTCGATCAAGGATCGGCTGAGCGCCATCTTCGCCGAAATTGACGGCACAGAAAACATTGTGGTGACGGTGGAGTCCGGCGTGGTCACCCTGTCTGGCGTTGTTGCCGATCCAGCTTTAGAGCAACAGGCTGTGCGTTTGGCCAATCGTGTTCAAGGGGCTGTGACCCTGCGCAACAAGCTTGAGGTGGCCGACGATGTGGGGCAGCGCCTGACCCCCGCCGTTGAGCGGCTCAAAACCAGAATCAACAACACCATTGCATTGCTGCCCTTGTTGGGGGTCGGCGTGATCGTATTTCTGGTGGTGGTCACGGCGGGCTTACTGATCGCACGGATCGATCGTCTGTGGGCGCGGCTGACGCCCAACGCCTTTGTCGCCGATCTTGTGAAACAACTGATCACGCTGATCTTTATCGCGGCCGGCTTGGTGCTGGCCCTCGACCTGATTGGCGCAACCACATTGCTGGGCACGCTGTTAGGGGCGGCCGGGATTATTGGTCTGGCGGTGGGTTTCGCCGTGCGCGATACCATCGAGAACTATATTGCCAGTATTATGCTGAGCGTGCGTCAACCGTTCCGGCCCAACGAACTCATTAAAATCGGCCCGCACACGGGGCATGTGGCACGGCTCAGCTCCCGCGCAACCATTTTAATTACACCCGAGGGCAACCACGTTCGGATTCCAAACGCTGTGGTGTTTAAGGCTGAAATCATCAACTACACGCGCAACCCAGAACGGCGCTTCGAGTTTAGATTGGGCGTCAACGCCGATGCGAATTTAAAAGCCGCTTTGAGCACGGGTCTCACGGTGCTGACGGACATTCCAGAAATTCTGAAGAATCCGGAACCCGATGGTTGGATTGAGTCCGTGGGGGATTCGAATATGATTCTGTGGTTTGGGGCATGGGTCAATCAAAACACCCAGCATTTCGCACGGACCCGAAGCAAAGCCATTCGA
Organism: Rhodospirillaceae bacterium; assembly: GCA_040221475.1. Classification (GTDB taxonomy): domain Bacteria; phylum Pseudomonadota; class Alphaproteobacteria; order Rhodospirillales; family Rhodospirillaceae; genus WLXB01. The sequence goes on from JAVKEJ010000032.1 coordinate 472,230, forward strand.
TTGGTGAAAGACGCCCTGGAAGCCGGTGGCTTTGAATTACCGGAACCCATTTACCGCGTTCGTTTAACAGAAGTTCCGGAGGGGGGCGGCCTCGCATTCGGCAGCACGCCCACTTCACCAGACGCGCAAAAGCCCGAACCCGTGCCAGACTCAAAAACCGAAGTGGTGACGCCAACCGTTGATCCGGAAGCGACGCAGACAGACAACCCCATTATTGACGCCGTTGAAGCAGATCGCGCGGCTGGCGGTGAAGACTTGCTGAAAAACAACGCCCCCGAAGAATAAGGCACGCCTTACCTTGTACCAGCGGCGATCAGCGCTCATTTATCCGTCCCCCGCGCTTCCCTTGTACTCTCCCCCCTGCCCCCTTATGCTGCCGCCGTTTTTCAAGCAGACCGTGCTGGCGCTCACTTTTGTTGGTTCGGCTTACAGACCCACCGCACGACACGAGAGGCAGAGCATGACAACAGCAAAAACCGGCGACAGCGTTACCTTCCATTACACCGGCACCCTGGCGGACGGCACCGAGTTTGACTCCTCTATTGGTGGCGACCCCATGGGCGCCAACTTGGGCGAAGGTCAATTGATTCCCGGCTTTGAGTCGGCGTTGGTCGGCATGGCCGCTGGCGACAGCAAAACCGTGACCCTGCCCGCCGATGAAGCTTACGGCGAACGCAACGCAGACCTGGTACAAACCTTAGACCGGGAGATGTTTCCGGAGAACGGTGCCCACGTTGATGTGGGGCAGACTTACGAAATGATGACCGAGTCTGGCCAACCCATGCCCGTGACTGTGACAGCCGTTGAGGACGCCGAAGTAACCATTGATGCCAACCACCCTTTGGCCGGCCAAGACCTGACCTTTGATCTTGAACTTGTAGGAATTGAATAGACATGCGCGTTTGCACCTTTGCTAAAATGGCGGCTTTCGCCCTCAGCCTTAACCTTGCGGCGTTGGCGCACGCACCATTTTCTAATGTTGCGCTCGCGCAAGCGCCTGAAACAGTTGTGGCCGAGTTGAATGGCACACCCATCACCTTTGCCGACATTGTCGCGTTTCAGCAGGGCATTCCAAATGCGGCTGAGATGGATACGGCCTCGATCCTGCCGCGCCTGATTGAATTTTATATTGATCAAAAACTGATGATGGCTGCAGCGAAGGGTCGTGGCCTGGAAAAAGACCCGCAAGTGCAAGAGCAGTTGCAACGCCTTGAAGACGAACTGGTGCGTCAGGCGTATTTGCGCGATGAAATTTCAGACCGGGTGAACGACGCGCGCATTCGTGAAGCCTATGACAAAGCCATGGAAACTTATGTGCAAGACGAAGAAATTTGGGCCCGTCACATTCTGGTTGAAACCCAGGAAGAAGGCGAAGCCATTCTGCGCGATCTGTCAGACGGCGCAACCTTCGAAGACTTGGCCCGCGAACGCTCGACAGGTCCTTCTGGTCCCAATGGTGGCGACCTGGGTTATTTCACCCGGGGCATGATGGTGCCGCCGTTTTCTGAAGCGGCTTACGCCCTGCAACCCGGCGAAGTCAGTTCCGCCCCGGTAAAAACTGATTTTGGCTGGCATGTGATTAAGGTGGAAGACCGCCGCATGAAGCCACCACCGACCTTTGAAGAGATGCGCGTGGAATTGCGCAACGCTTTATCGGACGAAGCCGTAGATGCCATTCTGACGGAACTGCGGGGCCGGGCCACGATTTCGATTACACCGCTTGCGGAAGCGCCGGTCGCGGCTCAATAAACATTTACCTGTGACAATAAGGGGGCGGTTGAACCGCTCCCTTATTATTTTGTGATTTTTTCAGACGGGGCGTGGTCGGTTTTGGCTTTGTCGTAATCGAGCCCCAACAGATAGCGCCCATACGTCGTCATATTCTGATCCCAGTTGACGCTGACCTGGCTGGCCATGACGGACAGATCGCGCCAATGGCGTTGGACTGGGTTGGTATCAAAAATCCCAGTCGCGCCCATCACCCGCACCAAACGATAAATGGCGTTGGTGCACAACCGCGCCAGATACGCACGGTTGCGATTGATCTGCACGTTTTCTTCTGGCGTTAGCGCCCGACGCTCCAGCCCAGCGCTATGTAAGGTGTTGGTGATGGCATCAAACATCATGCGGGCACAATCCAACTCGGCTGAGGATTCTGACAAGCGCTCTTGCACGGTGGGCTGATCGGCCACCGTGATCTTGCTCATCGCACCGATTTTTTTACGGGTGACGGCGACATAGGCGTCAAACGCCCCCTCCGCACAGCCAAGCAGCGGTCCAATCATCCAATTGGTGAAGTAAGGCATGAAGGGCACATCAAACAAATAGGCTTCCGGATTCACCTTGGCCCCGGCGGGATGCATGCCAAAGCACTCGGGCGAGGTGACCACCCATTCGTCGGGGACAAACACGTTTTCGAACCGCAGATCTTTGGAGCCTGTGCCCCGCATCCCCGCCACCTGCCACGTATCATCGACCTCGACCGCACGGCGCGGCACGGTGGCGCGGAACACATTGGGCTCGGGCGGGTTGGGGTGATTGTCGCAGCGACCTGTGACCATCACATAGTCGGCATGATCAATGCCCGAGCCAAAACGCCATACCCCCTTCAGGCGATAGCCGTCTTTTTCTTTGGTGATGGTGCCCGTGGTTTGCGCCGAGGCGGTGGTGATGATTTTGCGCACGCCATCTTTAAACACTTCATCCTGACAGGCTTTGGGCAAACGCGAGACAATGGCGATGTGGCCCCCCACCACACTGACCAGCCAGCCGGTAGACGCACAGCCCCGCGCCGCAATGCGAGAGGCATGCACAATCGCTGGCCAATCCAAAGACAAACCGCCATAACGCTTGGGTGCAAACAATTGCAACAGCTCGGCGTCGTAAAGCTCGTCGACCGTTTCACGCGGCAGAACCCGATTGGCTTCTGTGGCGGGCGCGCGTTCGCGAAACCCCTCTACCAACGCTTCGGTGCGCGCGCAAATGTCGTCCAAGCTGGGGGATATGTCGTGGGCAGCACGATCCGGCATAAGTCCGGGGTCCTTCACTATGTCTTGTATATTTCCGATATTATCAATGCTGCAGACATTTTCGCTGTGGCTCAAGGGCTTTGCCAGGTCTCGAATGAATTTGGTTCTGGTTAGTCCGTAGTTTGACCATCCTTTTTCTGGTCAGGTTGACCGTCTTTTTTCTGGTCAGGTTGACCGGCTTTTTTCTGGTCAGGTTGACCGTCACCTGCCGTTGCGACCAACGCCTCCTTCGCGGTCTTAAAAGCCGCAATGCCAGCAGGCACGCCCAAATACGCCGTACAGTGCAACAACACTTCTTTGATTTCGTCTTCGGTGCAACCGGTACGCAGCGCGCCCTGGATGTGGAGACCCAGTTCGCGTTGCCGGTCAAGCGCTGCAAGTAAAGCGATATTGAGAAGACTGCGCGTTTTGCGTTCCAAACCAGGGCGAGTCCACACCGACCCCCACGCCCACTCCGTCAACATATCATCAAACTCTTGATCGAAGGCCGTCAGGCCATTACGGGCGCGCTCGACGTGATCGTCGCCAAGCACGGCCCGACGCACCGCCAATCCCTCTTTGAGCCGCTCTTCGTCTGTCATGACAGTCCTCCCTGTTGATTGTGTTCAGGCAGCAAAGCGCGGACAGACCTTCAGGTCAAACAGAACGGCCCAGCCCCCAGCCGGGGTTATGCTTTAATACCCCGCAGGGGTCTTATTTTAATACCCCGCAGGGGTCATGGGATCTCGCTTCACGAAGGGCGACAGCAGAACGCGGCCTAAGAGTTTCCATGTGGTCATCCAGGCAATGCGTTTGCCGTGTTTGGTGTTGGCAAGAATGCGTGTCACCAAATCAGACGTAACATCTTCAACCGTATCGCCAATGAGCATCAGGAATTTTTTCTTGCGGCGCTCTTCCTTGGGAAGCGCTTTGGTATCACCCATACCGAGATCGGTCATGACAATACCCGGGTTCAGATAGCCCACCTTAACCGGTGTATCTTTCAGTTCTTTCACGGCACAGCCTGTAAAATAGGTGGTGGCGCGTTTGGTGGTGCCATAGAGCGTCAGACCGGGTCGCGTCATGCCATCGGAGCCAAACCCTTCCATATTGTAAATCCAACCACCGCCGTCTTGGCCGCGCAGGCCAGCGCTGGCCACTTGGGTGCCGTGCATTACGCCGGTGAGATTGGTTTGCACAATGCGGGCAAACTCGTCGGGCGGCAGCTCGGCAATATTTTTATATTCGTGGATGAGGCCCGCATTATTAATCCAATAATCTACTCGGCCAAACGCGGACACGCTGTTGTCCCACAGTGCCTGAACTTGGCTGAGATCACTGACATCGCAGGGGACCCCAATGGCGCGGACCTCACCTGAGATTTCAGGGGCCAACGACGACAACGCTTCATCAACCGCCGCCTGACTTCGCCCGGAAACCACAACACTCTGCCCGTGCTTTAAGAACTCTCGGGCCAGACCTAAGCCGATGCCCCGTGTGGAACCTGTGATTACTGCAACAGCCATCAGCCTGTTAGTCCTCTCGTTTGGTTTCGTCAGCGGTGGTGATAACCGGTTGAGCGGCAGCCAGGGCAGCGCTGGCAGACTCTTTGTCTGCAGCCAATGCCTCTATACGCGCGGCACGCATAGCTTTGATTTCATCGGGCATCATGCCAGGAGATTTCATGCGGACAAGAAGGCCGAACGCGAAAATGATAAAGTTCAGAGCCCCAACAAAAATGAAGGGGCCAACCAACATCCACGTATCAAACAAAATCCCACCGATCGACGTCGCCACTAGAATTCCAATAGCCCCGGAACCGCTGAAGAAGCCGATGATAGCTCCGCGTTCTTTGGCCGGGGCCTCCTGGCCAATCAACGCCTGTGAGGCAAAGAAGGCGCTGATCTGCCCGATGCCGAGCAATCCAAACAACGGATAGTAAATGGGGTTGGTTGGGTCATCGACAAAGAACATGGAGCCATATCCGACAGCGGCAAAGCCCATCCCAAACGTTACGGCTGACACCCGGTTCACCCGATCAATGATCATGCCCATGATCGGCGCCCACACCAACCCAAACAACTGCGCAATGATAAAGATAAGCGCCCCTGCCCGGGTTGCCTCAGCCGGCGACATGCCCTGAGATTGGCCGTAGACAGAGCCCCAGAGATTGGTAAACGCGCCAATCACCACAAGATCAGACCGCGCCACAAAAGCGGACGCATAGGCCAACGCGATCCGCGGATTCTTGGCGTTGCTGAAGCCGCTCTTAAAGAGATCCTTGATGGGCTGCTTTTCTTGCGCTTCCGGTGGCACGCCGCCTTTAAGGCCCCACTTGAGAATCCAAGCGGAGATGAGCAGCACAATGGCAACAGACCAAAACGTATAGAGCCCTTGTTGTTTGGCGGTCATACCCGCATTTTCCAATGCGCCGAACATGATGCGTCCAAACACCACGGCCGTAACAATCACGCCAAGGGCGTTCATCACACCGGTCCAGGCAATCAGTTTGCCACGGGAATACTCACGCGGATAATCCTGCCCAACAATACCAATCATACCCGCCGCGGCTGCGGTGCCAAAGCTGTACATCGTCCGGGCGACAAACACATCCGCAACACTGTCAGCATAAGGATAAAGGGCATAGCCAAAGGCCATTGCAATCATACCAAAGCAAAACACGGGGCGCCGCCCAACGCGATCGGCCAGCACGCCAAAGGGCGCAGCCAGAGCAATGGTGATGGCTTCATTCCAGAAGGACAGCGCCCCGGTGATACGGCCTTGCTCGTCACTCGACATGCCAAGGTTCGCATTCAGAACAAACGTCTGGCCGGTGTTGATGAAGGTCAGGAAGCCAATGGTGGCGAAGGACGCATACATCAGCGTCCAACCATTTTTCGCGCTGATGCCATCGGCGAGATCAATGCGTACGCCCATGGGGCGTATGCTGGCCTGGTGTAGCTTACCGCTCATAAGGTGTTCCCCATTCTCGTTTCAGCCTGTCCCCGTTTTTACAGACGCTTAGGCGTCTGCCTGGGATGTCTTGGTTGCCTTACGTAACATCAGTCCTGGCGCTTTGAACCGCACCGCAATTGCCCAGATCAACAGAATGACATTGGCAATGCCCATCACCACGAACGGGGCTGACGGCGCGATAGAATCAAACAGCCGTCCGCCAACACCGGTCGCGAACAAAATGCCAATCGCGCCAGAAAAGCCGAACACCCCCACCACAGAGCCACGCTCTTTCTCGGGCGCTTCCTGACCGATCAACCCTTGCGAGGAAAACAACGCACTGAGTTGACCAGCCCCGAGCAAAGCAAACGCAGGCCAGGCCGATAAATTGAGCGGCGAAGAGACAAGCGCCATAGAAAGATACCCTGCCCCGGCCAAGGTCATCGCCACGGCTTGGGCTGTGACACGATTAAAACGATCGATGATCACCCCCATGATCGGTGCCCAAGAAATAGCGGCCACCTGTGCGATGACAAACATCAACGTGCCTTTTTCGAGCGCCTCAGCAGTCGTCAGACCTGCGGCCTTGCCCGCCTGGACCGCCCACAAAGTGACAAAGGTGCCGACCACCACCAAATCCGCCCGCGCCGCAAATGCTGACCCGTACGCCAACGCAATGCGCGGGTTACGGGCTTCTTTAAAACCAGCCGTGACAAGGTGCGCGACGGGCGTGCGCTCTTCGACCCGCGCGGCCGGTCCGCCTTTCAGACCCAACTGCAAGAGAATTGCCGACAGCACACAAAGGCCCGCGATAATCCAAAAGGTGTATTGCCCCGCTTCAATGGCTGTTGCCCCACCATCGCGAAACATCTGTGGTAAACGCCCCATGATGCCGGCAAACGCAACCAGGCCAAGACCGTTGAGCATGCCGGAGGCCGCGATGAGTTTTCCACGCGACACTTCCTGGGGATAATCGGCGATGACGGTGCCAATCATGCCCGCGACACAGGCCGTCCCCACCGCATAGATGCAACGGTAGATGGTCAATTCAAAAGCCGATTCAGCCATAGGATACAAGGCAAACCCAGCCGCCAGCATCAGGGTACCAAACACAAACACCGGCCGGCGGCCAATGCGGTCGGACAAAATACCCGCGGGGGCCACCAGCAGCAGCGCGATCAATTCCTGCGAGAACGCGAGATCGCCGGTGAGCGTGCCCTGCCCGGCTTCCGGAATGGCCAGATGCTCGGTCAGAATATAGGCCTGCAACACATTGATCAGCGAAATGAACGCAATGCTGACAAAGGACGCATAGAGAAACGCCGCACAGTTCAACCGGCTGATGCCCGGTGCGAGCCAGATCGGCCCCAGAGTCTGACAGGTTTTATCCGGTTGCATGTTTATCCCCAAAAAAACAAAGAGCGCTCCCGCCCGCTGATAACAATGCTGGAAAGACTCCGGGCCAGAAACGCTAAACGCTACCTTAGCCATGGTGTTGATCGGACGAGGTCTGGATTACACCACCTGTCCACTATGTGGTTAGGCGTGGGCGGGGACCTGAGACCGTCCGCGTTTACCGTGCTTCAATTGACAGGGATAGGCGCATACAAACAGACAATGTGCTTTTCAGAGACCGACCAAAACCAAGCGAGACCAACGGAGACCCACCATGAGCGGAGCCAGCAAACATATTGTTGTAACGGGTTCGACCCATGTTGTTATCACGGGTTCCACCCGTGGCATCGGTCATGGCCTGGCGCGTGACTTTTTAAAGCGCGGACATTCGGTGATGGTCTCGGGCCGCAGTCAAGCGTCTGTGGATACGGCGGTTGCAGCCTTAAAAGACTTTGCCACTGGCGCGGCTAAGGTTGTTGGGCAACCCTGCGACATCACCGACATCCGCCAGGTGCAAGCTCTCTGGGACGCCGCCGTCAGCGCCTTTGGCACGGTGGATATTTGGATCAACAATGCGGGGGCCATCAACGTCAACCGCGACATCGGCGCATTGCAAGCGGACGATATGACCGGCGTACCGCGCACCAATCTGGTGGGCATGATGTACGGTTGCCGCGTGGCCCTGAACGGTATGACGAAACAGGGTCATGGCGCGCTGTATACTTTTGAAGGGTTTGGGTCTGACGGGGCCAAAAGCGCTGGCATGAGTGTGTACGGCGCGAGCAAGTTTGGCCTGCGCTACTTCACCAAAAGCTTAATCAAAGAAACCCAGGGCGGCCCTGTGCTGGTGGGCTCCATGAGCCCCGGCATCGTGCTGACCGATATGCTGCTGGAGGCCAAGCATGAGGTCTCGCCCGAGCGCTGGAAACGGATGCAGTTTATCTACGGCATTCTGGCCGAACGGGTTGAAACGGTGACGCCGATGCTGGTGGAGGGCGTGCTGGCCAACACCAAACACGGTGCGACCATCGCCTTCCTCACACGCGGCAAAGCCCTGCTGCGGTTCGCCAAACACTTTTTAATTAAGAAGCGCCCGATGCCGAAGGAGCTGGAAGCGCCAGCTTAGCAAGCTCTAATGCATTTCCTCGCCGCCGGAGACGTTCATCGCTTCGCCGGTAATATAAGACGCCTCCTCTGAGGCCAAAAACACGCACGCATTCGCCGTGTCCGACGTCAGGCCGACCCGGCCAAGGGGAATTTTGGCTTTGCGGAAATCCAACACGCCAGCGGTATCCGTGCCGAGCACTTTGCCACGTCGGTCGTTTTGCGCCGCGCCCAAGCCGGTGGTGACATGATTGGGGCAGACCGCATTGACAGTGATAGCGTGCTCGCCCAACTCAGCGGCGGCGGTGCGGGTGAGGCCGATCATGCCGTGTTTGGACGAGGTGTAGTGCACCAACAACGGGGCCGGGCTTTTGGCGGCCTGGCTGGCGATATTGATGATGCGTCCGCCATCGCCCTGTTTCACAAACTGCTGGCCCGCATGTTTGGTAAACAGAAATGGTCCGCGCAGGTTGACGTCGAGTACGATATCCCATTCCTCAATCGACATCTCCATCAACGGCTTCATGATGTACCCAATGCCCGCATTGTTGACGACGATATCCAGCTTGCCAAATTGGCTGACCGTATCTGCGATGGTGCGTTTGATGTCGTCTTCTGAGCGCACATCACACACCATGGTATGAATGGCGCCACCGGTTTCCGCACGCAGGGCGGCGGCAACCTCCTCCATTTCCTCGGACGTGCCGATATGATTGGCGGGCAGGTGATCGCCCGAGGCTTTGCCGATATCTGTGATGACGACCGTTGCGCCTTCTTCAGCAAACCGCCGGGCGATGCCTTCGCCCAAACCCTTTTTACGGCCTGCGCCGGTGATGATGGCGACTTTGCCTTGTAAACGTTCCACAGTGCTCTCCTGATGGTCTTTATTGGTTCGCGTCTTGCTGTTGACGGGCGTACGCCGCCTGCCCCTCGCGCACAAGGGCATAAATCTCTTCCGCCGTGCCACCAATAGAATCGAGAATGGCCGGGTAGGATTTCTGGGCGTCGACTCGCCACACCGCCCGCTGGGCTGCGGTGAGGCGGTGTAGATTCACGCCAAGGCCCGGCAGATCGGCCTCCACCTGCGTGACCCACTCACGTACCCGATTGCGGGCCCGCTGGGAATCCGGATAGGCGGTGCTGACCAGGTTCTGCTGCGCCGGTGTCAGGCTGTTCCAGAAGCCGGCATTCAGCAGAATAGAGCCCGGCTCAATGGCGTGTTCGGTCAGCGTAAAGTGCGTTGCCTCGCGATATAAACCGGTCATCCAATAATACAGACTGACCGCCTCGCCGCCTTTGATCATACCGGTCTGTAACGCTTGCAGGGTGTCATTGGCCGTCATGTAAACCGCATCCGCCTCAAGGCCCTCAAAGTACACGGAAGACGCTTTGGTGGTTTGCACCCGCATGGGAAAAGATTTCACGTCGCCTGGCGTTAAGAACGGGCGATCGCCGAAGATGTGATTGGAGCCTGCTTCGGTCCAACGCAGCAACACGATGCCCTTTTCTGCGAACATCTCCCGGAAGCGCGGCAAGGCATATTCATCCAGCACGAAATCGGTTTCAGCCGTGGAGTTAAAGAGAAACGGCAGCTGCAACACCGCCAGCTCCGGAATCATGGCCGCGCCTGAGCCGATAGGGGAACTGACAAACTGCAGGCGATTACGGCGCAGGGAATTCAAGCGCTCTTCCGAGCTGCCGGTTTCGCCGCGCACCAGGAGTTCCAGATCCAAGCCCAGATCGGCGTTGGCATCGAAGGCCGCTTGCACCTCTTGCCAATTCAAATCCCATGGCGTGTCGGGTGAGGTAAACGCGCCGATGATCATGGTCTTGCGGTCCTGAGCCTGTGCGGGCGCGTAGGGCTGAGTCATCACGTTGACGCAAAACGTCACACCAGCGATCAAGGCCACAGAAAAACGGGTGAAGGTCATTGGGGGGCATCCTCTAGGTCAAATCCGGCGGCTAGATTACTCAGCACTGAAACCTCTTTTTCGTTCTGAAGCGTAAGCAACCGGGTGTAAAGACTCTCCGCCCTATCCAAAGACAGCGGTTGAAGAGCAGCGGTCGCACAGGTCATAAATTTAGCGCGAAGTTGGTCGGCACTCATGTCGGCACTGATGGGCGTTTCTGAAGCCTGCGATACCCGCTCAGATGGGACTGGTCTGAAGGACATTTCCGTGATGCGCCAGACCTTACCGAGCATATCAAGATGCGGTTTGGGATCACCGTCTCTCTCAAACACTTTAAAGTACCCGTAAGGCCCATCAAACACATCCACCGGACCCGTCAGGTAATAGCGCGCCAAATCCAACGCGGTCAGAACATTGCGGACGCTGAACCCGATTTGCAGACTCAGGGCCATGCTGGCTTCAGTGTGGGCCTGCTGGGGTCCCGACAACTGACTATAAACAAGGCCAAAATATTCCGCCGTGGTGGGGCGATCAAACCCTTCGAGCTTGGCCAACGCGGCCGCGGCGCCCATAGCTCCACACACAGCGGTGCGAGAAAAATATGCCTCTTTGGTGGCCGCGAGCGCGAGCAACACTGCTACGTCGTTGCCGATGTTCACCGCCGTAATCAGATCCGGCCCAGTCACGCGGCCAAAGCGATCTGCGTAATCAAACAAGGCGGGTACGATCACCGACATGGGTGCCACGCCCGCTGCCTCATGCAGGCACGCATTGTCTAGACAATGCACCTGATAACCATTGGCCACACCCGCCCCGATGGGCGCGATCAGTTGATCTGTGCCCCACACTGGTCCGCCGCCGAGACCAAAGTGAGACATTTGCAGGTGCCGGACGATACTGGCCTTGGACTCTGCGCTGCCCGCCATGCCGCAGGCAAGGGTGTCGGCAATGGCCAGGTTGGTCGCCGCCACCACATCAGCAGGCAAACTGGCAAAGGTGGTGCGCGCGATATGATCGAGAATCGCATCACGAGTCGGTGACGGCAAAAGAGAATCAGAGGTCATAGTGTCGCGACCCTAATGGGGCGAAACGCCATCAGCAAGGCTGAAGAACTCAGACTCTGTTCCAATCATAGCCCGACACAGCACAGAGGTCTTGGGACAGCGGTTTAAAGTGATACAGTTGACCCAGAGCCAAGGAGGACCATGTGAGCGATCCAAAGACAGATCCAACAAAAGGCGGCACTCAATTTGCCCCTTGGGTGCTCCCCGGACTGCAGCAATCCGCCTTCACCAAAGCCTTTGTGGATCGGATTCTGACCCATCTCAAAGAGCTGGATGACTCGCGCGCCGAAGCGCCGGGCTTTGACAAAGTCACGCGCCTCGATCACTGCCTGCAAACCGCAACGCTGGCACATCAGGCGGGCGAAGACGAAGAATATGTGGTGTGTTGCGTGCTGCACGATATCGGCGATTTATTGGCCCCATTTAACCATGGTGAGTTCGCCGCCGCCCTGTTGGAACCGTTCATCAGTGAAAAGAATCACTGGTTGATTGCCAACCATCATGCCTTTCAGGGCTACTACTATTTTGGCAACATCGGCCTGGATAAAAACCTGCGCGACCGCTATCGCGACCACCCGTGGTTTAAAGACGCGGTGCACTTTTGCGATGCCTACGACATGCCCGCGTTTGATCCGGATATGGCGTTCATGAGCCTGGACGACTTCGAGCCGATGATGCGACGCTTGCTGATGGCCCCCAAAAAATCAATCTGGGTGCCGAACCCGCCAGCAGAGTGAAGCAGCAGAACGCGCTTACGCGTTGATCCGCTCGAAACTGCGCAGGTCGCCGGTTTTGCTGACCGCAAGGCCAATACCGCGCAGTTCCGCGGCACCAGGCAAGACCGGATCGGCGAACCCGAAGTAGGTCATCCACAACTCATCGCCGCGCACACAAATCTGCGGGTTGGCAACGTTGTAGTCATCCCACGCGCCAGACGCCGCTGCGGTAAACACGGGACCATCAAACTGACGCCGCCAGGACAGACCATCATCGGACACCGCCACCGCAATGGTGCGCTGTTGTTTCTTTTCAGGCCGGCCATCTACGGCCGTGTAAATCATCATCCACGGCGCGCCTGCGCCGCCGGAGTCCGGCAGCACATGGCGGGTGATGACACCCATGGAATCGTAATAGCGGGGATCATCGCTCCAGGTCATGGGGCCAAGATAATCCCAGGTTTCTAGATCCTCGGACGCCCAGACGCGGGTGATCCAGCCTTTGAACTCTTTGTCTTTGATCGTCACCTGCAAAATGGTGCGCTTGCCCAGTTGGTACACATTGGGAAACGCGCCATAGATTTCGCCGTCATTGCCAACCAACGCGCCGCCAAAGGCTTTGCCGGGACGGCGTTGCCAGGTGAGACCGTCTGCACTGACCGCCAAGCCCGCATGCAAATTATAGCCAGGAAATTTATAGGTCGGGTTGTCGGTGTCCGGCGTGCCGTCATCACCGCCGTAATACCACATGTGCCATAGCCCCTCGCGCCACTCGATATCGCCGGTGCCGAGATGCACACTGTCGAACGCTTTAGGATCATCGTTGGGCACCATCACCGCGCCGCCCTTGAGCGGACCGTCAGTGCGCGTCCAGTTCAGGCCATCGTCAGACGTGGTCAGTGCGACAGAGCCAGAGCCCAACGCCGGGGCCATGCCTGCGGGAAAATCGGTGCTGCGGCCGTAATACCAGATGCAGAATTTCTCGAGCACCGGGTTCCAGCGCATCATCGCGCCCCCGACCTTGTAATCGTCGCACCGCCCGGCTGGCCCGGTGTTGAACAGAAACCCTGGTTGTCCGTCGCCGCTCATAACTCATCCTCGCTCAAAACACAGTTATTGAGAGGCAACCTTAACCGCCCGGACCATTTCTTCCAATGCCGAGAGAAAACGCGAGCGATCCGCCTTGGTGAACCCGGCGTGATGATCTTTGATGTCGCCGGTTTCCCGCAGTTGCGCCTTAAGATCGCGCATGGCGAGCGCCATACCAATACTGTCGGGCGTGAACGGTTTGCCGGAGTGCCCGAGCACCGCCGCGCCCTTCTCCAGGCAACGGCTGGCCAGAGGGATATCGCCGGTGATGCAAATATCATGGGCCTGGATGCGATCAGCGATCCAATCATCGGCCACATCTGGTCCTTCGGGCACGACCACTTTATTGACCAAGGGACCTTCGGGGCGACGCATCCAGGCATTGCCCACCACATGTATGTTGAGCGTATGCCGTTCCGCCACGCGCAGAACTTCCTCTTTCACGGGGCAGGCGTCGGCATCGATATAGATTTCAGGCACGTGCGATGAATCCGTTACCCCGGAAACTCCGCCACACCGGCCAAGGAGCGTTCCACATCCAACTTAAGAGTCAGCACGGTTTCGCCGCTCTCCTTGTTCATCTTCATCAGCACGCCGCCGAAGAAGGACGACACCAGAATGTGTTTCTGATCGACGCTTTCTTTAACAGTGGCCCAGCCGCGCCCTTCGAGCGGAAGGGTACGCACCACTTTGCCGGCGTCATCAATGACTTCGATTTTCGGTCCACGGGTGACCAGCAGCAAACCATCGGCGGTGTAATTCAGGCAGAACACAAACTCCGGCTGATCGGCGGGCAATTGCACCAGATCATCCATTTGTATGTGGTTGACGATATCGTAACGCATGATGCGCTTGCAGGTTTCGGTGGTGTAGGTGATGTATTTTTCGCTGGGATGCAGGGTGCAACTGGTGACGCCAAGGTAACCTGCAAAACTGGTTGAGGTTTCCGTCTCGTAGGTGTCCAACAACGTGCCATCGGGCGCGAACTTATAGACATTGCCATCGCCGATTTTCTCGGACTCACCAGGCAGAAGTTTTTGCATCTGGCGGTACTTTTCCGGCACATCGGACATGGTGCCAGTGATGTGCTCATACAAAAACAGATTGCCCGCTTTATCAAAAAAGCCACTGGACCAGGGCCGTGCGGGGTAGGATGGATTGGGCAGGCGTTTGCCATCTGGCCCGACCTGCACAATCATGTGTTCGCTGGAGTCAAAAGCCCACAGCACGCCATCAGGCCCGAACATCAAACCCTTCACCAAATGAGTGGTATCGGGCAGATGCAGAACGGCTTTTTGTTTGCCCTCTTTGTCGAATTGAAAGATGCGGCCATCTCCGGCGTGATCATCGTCCGGATTGTTGAGCAGGGTCGCGCCCAGGAATAAGTCTCCGGCGGTAAAGGGTTTTAGGGCGTCGGACCCAACTTCGGGATTGATGGCAAGATCGTTCGGCATAGCGTCCTCATTGATATTTTGCGATTTGTAATAACGGACCACGACCAGCCGTTAGGAGCAAGGGTCCGATTCAGGAATATAGTGGGCCCCATCAAGGGGGATGGTTCAACGCGGTGTCCAATACAATCGTGTCCGATGGTTGGTTAGAGTGAGGGTGGCTAGAGTGTGGCGATCTGAGTCTGCCAGCCATTCAGCAACGGATGGCGCGGGGCGTGACCCGGATCACCTTGATCGGGCAGGTCGAGCGCCAAACGCATGGCCCAAGTCAGACACAGGTTCGACGACACAACGGGCTTGCGAGTCCTTTCCATCAGCGCAATCACCGCCGACAAACTGGGCATGCCCGTGCCGGTGAGCAGAATGGCATCGACCCCGCTGTAGTCGATGGTTTGCAGAGTCGCCAAGGCATCCTGCGCCCTGAGTTCATAAATGGCGCGGGTATCCTCTGATGCTATGGCGATGCGTGTTGTGTTGACCACATCGAAGCCCCGACTGATCCAATAATCGCGGCTCATATTGACCGACCACTCAGGATAGGGTGCGCCAATGGCCAGCTTCTCAACGCCGATGTGATGCAACGCCTGCTCGATGGCCAAGCCAGCCGAGATCACCGGGTAACCTTTCAGGTCGGACAAACGTTTCAGTTCCTCATCTTCCTCGGCCCGGCCAATCAGATAGGTGGAGGCCGTGCAGGCAAAGCCGAGCACATCGAGCTTTAAGGTGTCGTAGGTGGCGATGGTCTGTTCCAAACCCGTAAAGTATTCGCGATACCGCTCTTTGGGTTCAGCACAGGTGCTGGTCAGACGTGAGGTGAGCAGAGTGGTCTGCGGCGGCAACAGCAGCCCCACTTCCGGTTCAACGGTTGGGTTAGCCTGTGGCACGGCAATGCCGACCCGACCACGGGCACCATAATCTCTGGCATGGTTCACCATGGCGTTACTCCTCAACCGCATCGAGCGCAACATCACGCGGCACCATGCCGCTCAAAAGGATGTTGATAATTTTGGCATCATCCCAGGCGAAGTCGATCCGCCCGGTGCGATAGACGACCAAATTTGCCGAGGGCACCACATACAGACGCTGACCGCCCCGGCCTTCTGCGTACATCACGTCATCGGCCAGAAAGGGGGCCGACACCGGCGCACGGCGACCACTGATCTCGCTGACCAGGCGCGTGCCGGTGTAGGGGGAGCCGAGCCAGACGTGAAACCCAAAATTAGGATTTTGGGCGCTGCCCGTCATCATCCGTGTGACCCACTCTTCCGAGATCACTTGGGTGTCGCCAACGCGGCCCCCGTTGGCGAGCATCACGCCCATGCGCATCCAGTCCATGGGGCGGGTTTGAACGCAGCAGAAAATGCGCGCGGCGCCGCCTTCGTGGTCTAATCGCACCTGGGCAAAGCCAGCGCCGATAGGCGTCCACAAATACTCGCGGACAAACTGAGCATAAGTCATGCCGGTCGCACCGGTGAGCACCGCGTGCAGCGCCTGACTGTTGACGTGATTAAAATCGTAGGCTGTACCAGTTTCAAAGGCCAACGGCATCGCATTGACAGGGCCGTCGAGGTCATCCCCAAAGAACAGGCGTTGACCGGGATCAAAGGGCGAAGTGCCAAACTCGGCCTGGGCAAGCCCGCTGGTCATATCCAGCAACTGCCCCACCGTAATGTTACGGCGGTCGTCTTCCGCCCAGGCGGGTATGTAATTGGACGCGGGCGTGTCTAAAGACGGAATGAAACCCTGATCGAGGGCAATGGTCGCGACCACACCCAGCAAACCTTTGTGCATGGATTGGGAATCAACAACGGTGGTGCGGTCATACCCCTCGCCATAATGCTCCAGATGCAGTTTGCCGTTATGGGCGACC
Organism: Rhodospirillaceae bacterium; assembly: GCA_040221475.1. Taxonomy (GTDB): domain Bacteria; phylum Pseudomonadota; class Alphaproteobacteria; order Rhodospirillales; family Rhodospirillaceae; genus WLXB01. The sequence goes on from JAVKEJ010000032.1 coordinate 488,792, forward strand.
AGAAAGGCAATGCTATCGAACGCTTCCGCATAGGCCAGGGCTTCGGCCAGGGCTGCTTCTGTAAACACAGGTTCTTCACTGGTGGGTAGCGGCGGACTCGGCCCCTCCTGAATGATGTCAACGGGGGTGTACCACGCGTAATCGGTCAGAACATTCTCGCCCGGCGGCTGAGAAAACCAACGTATCCAAAACACCCGATCATTAAAGGCCCAGGCAGCCGCTATAATCAGCAGCGCAGCAACACCAACGCCGAGGCGTCCAGCTAGCGACATATCCATTCTCCCGCATGGTCATTTCTCATTTAGAACAGTAGCATTGGTGCACGGTCTGTCTACAACAGCTGATTGGGAACAGTTCACCATGGCATCACAGCACATCTTGCGCGGTCTCTTTGCGGTCTCTCTAATGGCATCTGGAGCATTTGTCTCTGAGCCCACCCTCGCCCAAAATCGCGCCATGCCGCCCGGCACGTTTACTGAATTGGCACATCCAACCGTGCCCGATTATAGCGACAGAGACTCCTGGGCCGCGTTGCCTGATCGCGAAGATGCCGCAGATGTGTGGCCCAGGAATTCCAGCGTGCCCGAAGCCCAAGCCGATGCCCCGGTTGACGTGTTCTATATCCACCCAACCACCTACCAAGGTGTAGAAAACTGGAACCAAGACCTGAGCATGGACGAGGTCAACACCTGGACCGACATCACGGTCATGGCCCGTCAGGCCAGCGCCTTCAATGGCTGCTGCAAGATCTATGCGCCGCGCTATCGACAGGCGACAATCATGGCCATGGCCGCCGAAGACAACAGTGGCATGCAAGCCTACGGCCTGGCCTATCAAGACGTTCTTGAAGCGTGGAATTATTATTTAGAAAATTGGAATGACGGTCGCCCATTTATGATTGTCAGCCACAGCCAGGGCACGTTCCACGCCATCAGGCTTTTGGAAGAGGTTCTGGATGGCACGCCTGTCGCTGAGCGGATGATCGCGGCGTACATCGTTGGCATCGGCATCAACGAAGGCGTTTTCGGCCGCAGCCTTAATACCATCACTCGCTGCACCGGCGCGACGGATACGGGCTGCGTGGCCTCCTGGAATACGTTTGGCCGTGACGGCGACCCCTCGGCCGGTGTGGCCCGCTTAAAGCAGCGCTACCAGGACCGCTTTGGCACGTCTGAGGGCGAAGAGATTGCCTGCTGGAATCCGGTCGGCTGGACGGATTCCAGCACTGACGTTCCCGCCAGCGCCAACTTGGGGGCTTTGCCTGGCAGCCCAGCCGTTGACGCCCAACCAGACCTGACCACCGGCTATGGCGCACAATGTAAAGATGGGTCGCTATACACCGACATCCCAACCGGCGAAACCTTTGATCTGGTGATCTTCGATGGCGATAATTTACATATGCACGATTTTGATTTGTTTTATGAAAACATTCGAGTCAACGCTGTGGCCCGCATGAACGCGTATTTTGAAAAATAGCGCAGGAAAAATAAGCGCGTTCTAATCCGCGAAGAACGAGAGGATCGTATCCGCCATACCCTGCAATCCATCCGCACGTTTCACCAAATGTTTTTGCGCGCCGGGCACCCGCGTCGCCGCATCATCCAGATACTTATGCAACGGGTCCATTTCAGACGACATGAACAAACTGGGTGTTTTGACCAGCGGCAAACGCTCGGCGACCTCGTGACGAAACACGGCACGATAACCTTTGTGGTAGGTGGTCAGCGCCTTGAGTACATCAATGACGTGAATGTTTAACTCCGCTGGCGGTGGCATATCATTTTGCATGCGGTGTTCAGGATCACGCATGAAGTAGGGAAAGTGAATCATCTGATCGCGCAGAAAATGCCACGCCCAGGTGAACTGGGTGCCGAATTCATCGGGCTGTTTCTCCGGCGCATACTGCTCCAGCAATGTCTTGCGAAACTCATCCTCAAATACACCAAGGCCATCAAAGATGATTTTACGCACGCGATCTGGATGATGAAGGACCAGCTCGCAGCCGATATGCGCCCCGGTATGACTGCCGAAGTAATCCACTTGATCAATACCCAACGCATCAAGCACGCGGCAAACGCTGTCGGCATAGTACTCTACATTGGGCACATCCGGCGCAGCGGGTGCTGAGTCTCCATGACCCAGCGTATCAGGTGCCACAACATAGCGCTGCGCGGCCAGCGCCCCGATTAACGGAGCATAGCCGGTGGAAGAACCGGGGCCAGCGTGAGCGATATACAGGGGCAATACGCCAGATTGCGCAACTCCGGCATAGCGATAATGGACGAGCCCTTCGTCTATCCGGACAAAAGCGCGGTCAATGGGAACGGTCATAGATGAAATTCGATTCTTATTCAGCAGCCTGTTTGAGTTTCATCTCATTGTCGACTTTTGGGTCGCCGGTGGGAAGACCAAAGATGTATTTGCCGCTGCGTTGCATGCCTGATTCCCAATGCAAAGCGGAGTGTGTCGACATGGTGCGCACGTCACGATAGAGACGCTGCACGGCATTGCGCCCGGTTTGAGCGCTGACCCCCATCATCCGCGACAAACGATCAGCGGAGGAATGGGCCAGCTTTCCGGCCATCACCAGATCGCGATAAGCCCGCAGTTTGAATGCTCCGGTGATGTCTTGACCCTTCATCCCTCGCGCATGCAGGCGATCACACAGACCGTCGATCAACATATCCGCCGTTTCGAGTTCCGTCAGAGACTCAGCCACATGCACCTGCACTGCCGGCTGATCAATAATGGACTCGCCCATCATCGCGCCGCGCCGGGTCAGGGTTTGGGCAACATATTCATTATAGGCCCCACGGGCGGCCCCAAGAATAGGACCGGCCAGGAGCGTCAGGAAATAGCTGTGAAATTCGACGCCATATAAATAGTAGTCGTGCAGTTTCGCACCGGGCGGCGTGTCTGACATTTCTGTCATGGTCAGGGTGCGGTGGGCAGGAATAAACGCGTTGTCGACTTTGATGTCTTTCGACCCCGTGCCTTTCAGACCTTCTGACTGCCAGGTGTCGAGGATTTCAAAATCATCTTTCTTCAGAACGATCCACAAATCATTAAAGCTCGCGGTCGAATTGGGCAGCTTCGCCCCGACCAGCATGGCATCAGCGTGATCCACACCGCTGGCAAATTTCCAGCGGCCACTGACCGTAAACCCGCCCTCGGTCGGCGTCGCCTGCCCGCCGCCAGCAAACCCGGTGGAGATAATCGCGTCCGGATATTCGCCCCAAACGTCTTCCTGGGCTTCTTCTTTGAAGCGGCCAAACAGGAACGTATGCGTAAACACAACAGAAGAGACCCAACCGGTTGACCCGCAGCCCTGACCGAGCGTGCGCGAGATATCAACATGCGTGCCCCAGGGCATTTCAAATCCGCCATAGCGTTTGGGGGTGAACAGCTTGTGAAGGCCCGCAGCGCGCAAATCCGCAATGGTCTCATCAGGCAACCGGCGCAAGTCTTCAGTATCTTGCGCGCGTTCTCGAAGAACCGGCATCAAATCTGCTGCAGCTTTGATCACCTCTTGGCGTGTTGGCACGTCGTTGGAATGCGGACCCGGCATAATAAAACTCCCTCAGCATTTTACTGCGACGAATGATGGGGTTAGCTTAGAAAGCGAAAATGCATTGAGTCCTCACCAAATTGAACCGCATCCACGGGCCGGTCATGGAATACCGGTGTTATGAAAAGGCCCGCGTTGGGTCATTCGGACTTAGAGATAGAGAAAAAGGGAGACCACCACATCATGTCAGCTTCAGCACCAACAGTTCAGCGTGGATATGCGGCAGGGCCGTTCGGACAAATCCATTACCGGCGCTGTGGCGAGTCTGCAGAGCAAACGCCGCTGATGTTGCTTCACCCCAGCCCTCTGTCGGGCCTGGTGTGGGATGGGTTCCTGCCCGCGATGGGAACCGACCGCATTGTGGTTGCGCCCGACACCCCCGGGTTTGGGGAATCTGCCCCACCTGCCAGGCCGCCGGAAATCGCCGACTATGCCAAAGCCATGGAAGTTTTCGCGGGAGAGATCGGTCTGGGGTCCATCGATATTATGGGCTACCACACGGGCTCATTGACCGCGCTGGAAATGGCGCGGCTCTATCCGAATCTGGTGCGCAAAGTCGTGATGATTTCCGCGACTGTGTTCACCGCGGAAGAACGTGACGGATTTCGCGCCAAGTACACGCAGCAATCCGTTGATGAAAAAGGTAAAGGTCTTTCGGAACGCTGGGAGTTCATCAAGGAATTCTGGCGCGATGAAGCAGACCCGGGCCGTCGCTGGCAAATCTTCCTGGAAGGACAGCGCCATCATGATGTGATGCACTGGGGCCATCGCGCCGCCTTTAACTTCGATATGGAAGCGGCTCTGGAAAACGCAAAAATACCGGTGCTTATTCTGAATCCTGAGGATGATCTGTGGGACTACACCCCACGGGCTGCGCCGTTGCTCAGAAACGGGCGTGTCCATGATCTACCCGGTTGGACCCATGGCTTTCTGGATTCCCACACAGACGAAGTAGCAAAACTGGTGCGTGACTTTCTTGACCCCTAAAGGACCAACACACCGATGAAACATCGCAGTTATCAAGGCAAAGTTCTGTATCTCACTGATGGTAAGGGCGAGATGGGCCGAGAAATGTTTTACGTTACCATTCAGCCCGATGGTTCACGCACCATGCGCGCCACCTGTGAAATGGATGACGACAGATTGCTGCGCGACGCGGTGTTAAGTGTCGATGCCGACTGGCACCCAGTGGATGCCTTTGTGCGACTGACCATCAATGAAAAATTAGTCGGCAGCACATGGTATAATTTCACAAGCCACACGGCTGAATGTGAAGGCGTGACGGCTGAAGACGGGCGCTTCCGGCAGAGCTTTGAGTCCGAGCATCCCATTCGCACCTTCGGAGCGCATCCGGTCCATGGAGATGCCTGGGGTTTAGCACGCTGGAAACGGGATAAAGACAAAGACCCAAGCGAACTGGGCATGGCCTTTTCATCCTCGCACATGCCCAACGGCGGAACAGGGCCGAAGCTGGAAGTGTCTGACACGGTCACCCGGCATGAATATATCGGCGTGGAAGAGATCACGGTTCCGGCGGGGACTTTTCAGACCGAGCATTTTCAGTTTCTGGTGGCCGATTATCCGCCCATCGACATCTGGGCCATCGGCGACGATTGTGTGCCGGCCAGGTTGCGGTGGGACTTGCTCAGTCAGACGTATGATTTGGTCGAATTGAGTGGGGACATTGCGTAAACTGCACCCGAGCAATCAAGAGCATCTGGCAAGCGGATACGCGTATTGATAAGGATCGACTAACATGGCCAACCGGCAAACCCCTCACGATATGCTCCCGAACATTGAGCACGACGAAAACGCGCGGCAAGACTTCGTGTTTAGTTTTCGGCGTCACTTGGCGCGGCAGGTCAATCCCGGAACCACCGTCGCCTATGAGAATCGAGTCGAGCCCGCCTTTGAAAAAGCATATGGCCGCAAACCAGTGGACCATGACGAAGTGCGCAAAGTGATGGTGGAAGATCCGTACTATCAAATCTGGAGCTGCATGCAACGCAACAGTCAGATGATGATGTGGGATTCGGTGATCGACAGTTGCGAACGCGTGCTGCCCGAGATGATTGAAAAAGCCCGTGGCACCAATGGCCCCTCGACGTTGAAGCTGGCGGGCGATGATTTTGAATTGCCGCGCTACCACACCTCCTACGATATTCACCTTCAGCCAGGCGGCTATCATACCGACAGCGCGGAAGACGATATTGCCGCCGGCATGATCTATGACACCGGCGTCCCCATTTACGCTATGGGCATGATGGGACCAGAAAACGATGCCACCGGAGAAACCTTGGTCAATTACTACAAAAACACCTACCCCGACCGAACGCCGGAGCGGGTGCTTGATCTCGGCTGCGCCATTGGTAACTCAACGGTGCCTTGGGCGAAGGCTTACCCAGACACCGAGGTCCACGGCATCGACGTCGCCGCGCCGTGCTTGCGCTACGGCCAGGCCCGGGCCAATGCCATGGGGCACGCGATTCATCTGAGTCAGCAAAACGCCGAGAAGACCGACTTCCCTGACAACCATTTTGCCGTCATCGTGTCGGCGCTTCTGTTCCATGAGACCGCACGACAAGCGGTGACAAACATCATGACTGAGATGCACCGCATTTTAAAACCGGGTGGCGTGATGGTGCATATGGACGCGTTCAATCAAGGCCAGCCTAACGAACCCATTCAAGAGTTTCTGGCCACGTGGGAAGTGTTCAACAACAACGAATATTTCTTGAAGCAACTGCGCAGCATCGACATCATCGATGAATTAGAAGCCTGCGGGTTTGAGCGGACCAAATGCAGCTTCCAGAAAACCCCTTACATCACCACGACTCACGTGACCGAGGACGGCACCAAGGGCTACATGGCTGGCGGCTTCCGGGACATCAACGTTCTCGTCGCAGAGAAATAAGGTGCTCAACAAACCAGGTGCCGTGGACCAGCCAGACAGCATGTTGTGGCGAATGCACATGTCTTTCTCAAGCATCACCGTCGCCCTCACCCCAGGGGCCCTCCCATTGTAACTGACGCCATTTTGATGCTCTATGATCTAACAACAAAAAAACTGAAGGCCGCGACGCTCACGGACGCTGCACACTGGGGAAATTCCAACAAATGAACCACCGCCTGTTTATCATAAGTGTGATTTTGATACTGGCTATGAGCTTTCTGGGCGGAAACGCGCAAACCGCACAAGCCGCTGAGACCCTTAGCCTTAAGGTCACACTGGAGCGGCTGGTCAACGGACTAAATGGTGCCTTCGATAGTGGCGCTCAATTGCGGGCTGAACAACTCAGCAACACACCAGCAGAACTTCAGCACCAGCGCGTGCATCGCACCTTCACCCGCATTGACGCGCCGGACGTGGGACAGAATGTGTTTGTGGTGACCTTGCGCAACGGCGGCCCCAACGGACCGATTGATATGGTCGAATTTCAGGTCTGGACGTTGAGCATTGATACGCCAAGCAACGCCATTAAAATGGCACCCTACCGCTTCAAAGACCCAAAAACCTATGCCCCCATTGGGCGGGATCCAAAAAAGATGAAGGGACTGAAAGCCTCCGAGCTGATCGCCTCAGAGGGCGCGGCAGGATGCATCATCTACTGGCGCGCGGTTGACAGTGTGGCCCGGGGCCTCTCCGGCAAGCCCTGCCTTGGCGCACTCTCCCCCACCCGTCCGGTGCTATCGTGGGAATGGACTTACATCTTGGGCGACAGCGCATTGTGGATGTCGTTTGCCGGCCGCGACAACACCGACACCATCGTTTTCGGCCGTAAAGACCAACTGCCTTGGCGACTCGACCGCGTCAGCCGGTAAAAACAAACAAAACTCCAGATCGGTTTTATCCTTATATAACAGCGCTCTACGAAAATAGTCAGCACACTCAGTGATGCGTAATACGCACTTTGAAAGCGGGCCATTGCAACAACCCCAGCGCGCATTCATATTGCATGCAACCACACAGCCGGACAAAGAGTAGTCAGAAGTCCTGGGAAGTGCCCCGACGCTACAAACGATTGTAGTGGGAGACATTGCAGGATCATTGGCCGCCTTTTTCGCACTTAAGGTACGAAACAATGATTCAAAGTATACGCCTACTCAGCGAAGTTGGTGCCTTCCAACGCACGGATGCTGGTGGACAGCTACCGATGAGCAAGCTCGCGTTTATCTACGCGGAGAACGGGCGCGGCAAGACAACTTTAGCTGCGATTCTTCGCTCGCTTGGCAACAATGACCCCTTACCTATCATGGAACGCAAACGTCTAGGTTCCACGAATCCTCCACATATTGTGATTAACGACAATACAACGAATAGCGCTGTGTTTGAGAATGGGGCGTGGACAAATCCATTTAGCGACATTGCTGTTTTCGACGATCAATTTGTATCTGAGAACGTGTGTTCAGGTATGGTTGTCGAGCCTTCACATCGTCAGAACCTGCATGAACTCATTATCGGTGCGCAAGGTGTCCAGCTTAACAATGAACTGCAGGTTCATATCGAGCGAGTTGAAAAACACAACCGTGATCAACAAGCCAACTCAGTTGCCATCTCAGCAGATATGCGCGGACCATATAATGTGGAAACGTTTTGTGCTTTGGAGCAACGTCCCGGTATAGATGATGCCATACAAGAGTCCGAACGTAATCTAGCCGCTGCACGTGACGCAGACGCCGTACTTAAACAAGGAAAGTTTGTTCCGCCATCACTACCAACTTTCGATCTTGATAGTGTAGCGAAACTGTTGGATTCAGACCTACCCAATCTCGAAGAAAATGCGGCAGCGCGCGTTCAGGACCACGTTGCTAAACTTGGTGACCGAGGTGAGTCTTGGGTTAGCAGTGGCATGGAGAGAGTAGCTAGGCTTAACGCTGACGCTGACACCGACAATGATTTATGCCCATTTTGTGCTCAAGAGCTATCCGAATCTGCGTTGATTGGCCATTACCAAGCCTACTTTAGCGACGCTTATCAGGCTTTAAATGACTCCATCAGAGAGACCATCCACAAATTGAAAGACGAACACTTTGGAGACATCCCAGCAGCGTTCGAACGTGATGTTGCAATTCTTGCACAAGCGGGAAAGTTTTGGTCACAGTATGTTGATATACCGCATTACGAAATCAACACAGTTGAGGTAGCGTTGGCATGGAAAGAAGCATTCAATGCTGTACTCACAGCATTACAGGCGAAGCAAAAAAATCCATTACAGAAACATGCGGTTGATGATCAAGTTATAGAGAAAGTCGAAGCCTTCAATAAAAAACGTGCGGCGATCACTACTGAGTTTGACGCTTTGGTCGACAAGAACGCACAAATAGACTTAGTCAAAGAGAAGGCTGCTGCTGCCGATGTATCCATACTGGAAAACGACCTTGTAAAACTTAGTGCCCTAAAGAAGAGATACGAAACAGATACCGCTGCACTATGCGACGCCTATAACGCAGAGAAGACAGCAAAAGAAGAGACAGAAGCAAAACGTGATGCAGCACGCTCAGCGCTGAATGCCTATCGACAGAACGTATTCCCAAGGTACGAGAATTCCATAAATTCATACTTAGAGCACTTTAACGCCAGTTTTCGTTTACAAAGCGTAACCTCGGTAAACAATCGTTCAGGTTCAAGCTGCAGTTATAGCGTTTTGATCAACGACGTCTCTGTGCCAATATCAACGCAGAATGACGGCGAACCGACATTTCGCAATACATTGAGTGCAGGTGATCGAAACGCGCTTGCTCTCGCATTCTTTTTTGCCTCTCTTGATGTAGACCCAAACAAGTCGCAGAAGACTGTCGTCATTGACGATCCGATGACGAGTCTTGATGAACACAGAACATTAGCGACCATTCAGCAAATGCGTTTACTGTGCAGGTCAGTCTCGCAATTAATTGTGCTGTCGCACTCAAAAACTTTTCTTTGTAATTTGTGGACTGATTCACTTTCGGATAGCGTCGAGCAATCAGCGATCAAAATCGTAAGGGCCAACGCAGGATCGACACTTGCATCGTGGGACGTAAATCAGGACTGCATCACCGAGCACGATAAACGGCATAAACTCGTTTCAAGCTATATTCGCAGCAGCGTAGACGTAAACGATAGGGCAGTCGCCGAAGCGCTGCGACCAATTCTGGAGTCATTTATGCGAGTAGCCTATCCGACTCACTTTCGTCCCGGCGACTTGCTGGGCAGGTTTATTGGTCGGTGCTTGAATGTGGAAGGCTCAACGGAAGAAATTTTGTCAGAAGCGGATCGCGTGGAACTTAGGGCATTACTTGACTACGCTAATAACTTTCACCACGATTCCAATACAGCTTGGCGTACCGCTTTGATTAACGACACGGAGCTACTCGATTTTGCACGTCGAACTTTGGCGTTTACGCGCAGGTGATGCGTTAATATTAATGTGTGACAGCATGTGCTCGCTATTCAAAAAACCTGAGCGTGATGACTAACATCATAGTGCAGACGCAGCTCACTTAAACCCTCCCACCTTTTTGATTTGCATAGGGGATACCCAGGAACATAGACAAAGGCTATCGCCTTGAGTTTGTTTGGGTAGATCGCTCATCCATGAAAAATATTTTCAGGCAATCAAACTTATGAAACGCTACCCATAGCGCTACCCACGCTGCAAATCACGCATCCAATTGTCACGTAAGTCATTGAAAAAATTGGTGGGCGCACGAGGGCTCGAACCTCGGACCCGCTGATTAAGAGTCAGCTGCTCTGCCAACTGAGCTATGCGCCCCACCTGAGCCATCGGGTCACGGAGCTAAAACAACACTCCGCCGGAAGTCGCGGTTTATACGGGGTCACTGGCCTTGTGGCAAGCGCTGCAGCCGTGGCGCAGCGTCGTATCTTTCAGCTCCGCCGCCTAACGGCCCGCCTCATCCATCATCATAGCCGCCGCGCACACCAATCTGCACATCACGGTGCACATACACGCTCATCAACAGGCCCATACACATCATAATGGTGAGCAACGCCGTCCCCCCGTAGGAAATCAGCGGCAGCGGCACACCCACCACAGGGATCAGGCCCATCACCATGGCCACATTAATAAACACGTACAGGAAGAAGGTGGTGATCACCCCAATGGCAACCAAGCGGCCAAATTGGTGACGACACCTCAGCGCAATGGCAAAGCCATAAATAAGCACAATGACATAAAGCCCGATTAGGCCAACACCGCCCACCAGGCCAAATTCCTCCGCCAGCATGGTAAAAATAAAGTCAGTCTGTTGTTCCGGTAAAAAGTTGAGGTGGCTTTGTGTGCCTTGCAAGAACCCCTTGCCGAATAATCCGCCAGACCCCAAGGCAATTTTAGACTGCAGAATGTGATACCCTGCGCCAAGAGGATCGCGCTCGGGGTTAATAAAGGTCAGAATGCGATTTTGCTGATACTCCGCCAACATGGGCCACGCAATGGGAATGGCCGCCAAGGTGGCCACAATCAGAGTAATGAACTTCCACAGCCGCACCCCGGCCATAAAAAACAAAACCCCAGCGCCCATCACCACCATCAAGGCCGTGCCTAAGTCAGGCTGGCGCAAAATCAGCACAACCGGCAGCGCCACAATCACCAACGGCAGCACCAGAAACCGAACCTGCCCCGTATCTTCCAAACTGAGAGAATGGAAGTAACGCGCCAGCGCTAAAACCACGGCCACCTTCATCAGTTCTGAGGGCTGGAGATTGATCACCCCCAAATCAATCCACCGCTGGGCCCCGCCGCCGATCACACCCCGCACCTCAACAAAACCCAGCAGCACCAGGACAAGCGCGTAGAACACATAGGCATACCGCATCACCAGGCGGATATCGATGATCGCAATGGTCAGCAGCAGCATCAGGCCCAGACCAAACCGCGCTGCCTGGCGAGTTGTCCACGGATCCAGGCTGGCGTTGGCGGCGGAGTACAACATGAAAAAGCCAATCGCCGCGATGGCGCAAAGCCAAAACACCAGCGACCAGCTCATCTGCCACAGCTTCTCGGTCAGGGTCATATCGCCCCGCCGCAAGCGCGCGGCCAGGAACCCGGTATTGGTCATGGTGTTGCTCCGGGATCCGTCATGGTGTTGCTCCGGGATCCGTCATGCTATCGCTCCGCGATCAATCATGCAGGTGCTCCGGGATCGGTTGTTGCGATCTGCTCTTCATCCCGTCGGGGTTTGCGTGAAGGGTCGAGGCGCAACACTTCGGTCATGATATCGCGGGCAATTGGAGCTGCAACGGCAGAACCACCGCCGCCATGCTCGACGATGACCGACAGTGCATACCGCGGGCTATCTTCTGGCGCATAGGCCACAAACAAAGCATGCGTGCGCTCATTCCAGGGAATCTCATCTTTATCGGGCAAACCTGCATCGCGCTGGGCCATGGTGATGCGTTTGACCTGGGTTGTGCCGGTTTTGCCGCTCATCTGGACGCCATCAAGCTTGAGCTTCGAGGCCCGCGCCGTGCCGCGCGGCCCGTTTAGCACTTCAAACATACCGCGCCGGGCCACAGCCAAGTGGGCCGGGTTGATGTTTAAAGACGCAAACGCTGTTGTCGGGCGCTTCATCATGCTTTTACCCGCCATAATTTGGCGCGTCAGCACAGGCTCGACAGCAAGCCCCGTCGCCAAGCGGGCGCTCATAACGGCCAGTTGCATCGGCGTGGTCAAAACCGCGCCTTGCCCAATACCGACGTTGAAGGTTTCGCCCTGATGCCAGGGCTCGCCACGTGTGGCACGTTTCCAGGCTTCGGTGGGAATTAGACCGGGGCGCTCACCGGGCAGGCCGACATCGGTGGCCGCGCCCAAACCAAAGCGGCGGGCCATTTCGGCAATGCGATCAACCCCGATCCGCCGCGCGACTTCATAAAAATAGACATCGCAGGATTGGGCAATGGCCTGCACCATATCCATGTTGCCGTGTCCGCGTTTTTCCCAGCAGTGGAACCGGCGCGACCCTAAGTTCGTGTGCCCGCGGCAATACACGGTTTGCTCCGGCGTGATCGCGCCTTGTTCCAGAGCGGCCAGAGCCACCACCATCTTAAACGTTGATCCCGGCGAATACTGGCCTGAAATCGCCTTGTTGGTCATCGGCGCACGTGGATCACCAGACAGCGCGTTCCACTCGCGCTGGGTGAGTCCGCGGTTAAACGCATTGGGGTCGAAGCTGGGTGTTGAGGCCATCAGCAGCACTTCGCCGGTATGAATATCCATCACCACGCTGGCGGCACTTTCCGCCCCCAGGCGTTCCGCGGCAAACCGTTGCAGACGCTCATCAAGGGTGAGTACCAAATCTTCTCCGGCTTCACCTTCTTTGCGCTCTAATTCGCGGATGACCCGGCCCAGGGCGTTCACTTCAACCTGGCTGTTCCCGCCGACGCCACGCAGCGCCAAATCAAATTTTTGTTCCATGCCGGCTTTCCCGATGCGGAACCCCGGCAACTGCAGCAGCGGATCGCCCGTTAAGTCATCTTCATCAACACTGGACACATAGCCCAGCACATGGGCGGCGGTTTGAACTTGCGGATAATGGCGTGCCAGACCTTCATCGACAATCACCCCAGGCAAGTCTGGTGCGTTCACTTGAATACGCGCCATGTCTTCCCAGTTGAGATTCTCACGCACGGTGACGGGTACGAAACTGCGACGACGGCGCACCTCGCGCTGCACCCGATCACGGTCATATTCAGAGAGTTCAATAACATCGGCCAGCGCATCAAGGGTCGCCGCCAAATCTCTGGTTTGTTCAGACACCACCAGCACCCGGAAATTCTGACGGTTCAGCGCCAGTGGCACACCAAACCGATCAACCACCCGGCCACGCGGCGGCGGCAGCAGACGCAAGTTGATCCGGTTTTCTTCCGCCAGCATCCGGTAACGGTCGGCTTCCACCACTTGCAAGTAATACATGCGCCCGACCAGCGCTGAGATCAGCAGAGCCTGTCCGCCACCCAACACCACGGCGCGGCGGTTGAACAAACGAATGCGATCATTATCACGGTTGATAATCATACTTCAGACATCAATCCGGTTTGGGCTTTGGAAAACAACCAGGCAATAAGCGGGTACACGGCGATCGTAACAAGATACGCCGCAAACATGTCTCCAAAGGGCGTTAATCCGCCGGAGGTGATGAGACCAATACAAAGCCACTTAATCAAAAACGCCCCGAAGGCAACAATACCAAAGGCCACCCAGGTAATCGCAAAGGGTTTCGCATGGAAGAACTTTTGCTGATTAAACACAATCCACTGCGTTAACAGAAGCGTCAGGGCGCCAACGCCGAGCGGTGCCCCGGTCAACAAATCTTCCAACACGCCGACCGCAAAGCCCAATCCATAGCCAAGCAAATCCGGACGATAAACAGCCCAATAGTAAACCGCGACCAAAGAATACAAAGGCGTTATCTGCGCCAGTCCCGGCACATAGGTTGGCGTCAGACCGAACAGTAAAACAATGACGGTTAAAGCAAATGGCAGAATTGTGCGCGCCCGTGCATCAAGCTTTTGCAGTGGAGTCCGGCGTTGTGAAATCCCACTCATCTCGAAAGACCCGTCTCCGCGAGAATACCTGTCAAACCAAAATCGAGTATCTCGACATATTGCAAGCGGTCGCGCGAGACAAACGGCTCCACTAGGGCGGTTGACTCCTCTACCGCCACAACGCGGCCCACCGGTAAGCCGGGTGGAAATGCCCCAGCATCACCAGAGGTCACAACGCGATCACCAGGCGCAACGCTTGACGTGACCCCAAGGTAAATCAATTTCGGACGAGAACTGTTGTCTCCGGTCAGGATTGCACGGTCGCCAGCTTCGCCAACCCGCACAGGAATGCGAGAGTTAATATCTGTGATCAAAAGAATTCGCGACGAGCGAAAACCAGCCTGGGTCACGCGACCGACCAGCCCAGCGCCGGTGACGACAGCCTGGCCTTTTGCAACGCCATCGCGGCTACCTGCTGTGATCAGTATACTTTGCGCAAACGCACCACCCGCATCCGCGATAACACGGGCAGAGACTGCCCTGGCTTGGGGCTCAGCAACGGTACCCAACAGAGCACGCAATTGTTTATTTTCGTTTTCTAAGCGCTGCGCCACCGCTTGCCATTGCAGCAAATCCTCATTCGCTTCACGCAGTTCCGCATTTTGTGTGCGAATAGCGCCAAGCTCTTGGATGTTGCTGACGACCTGAGAGATGGCCGCCGCCGGCTCTGCCATCACCTTTAGAATAGGGGTCACAGCATCTGACACCGCTGTCCTGGCCCGTTCGACCAGAATGGTATCCGCTTTACCGATCAGCATAAGGGCGAACGTCAGCCCAATCAGGCTGAGAAAGGCGAACCGCTGCGCTAGGTGTTTTAGATTACCTAGCCGGGAAATTTGTCCCGTCGGTTGCTTCACGTCATCCCCTCCGTCGCGCTAGCTGCAACAGCCAGCGATGAGTTACACAGCATAACTATGACTAAAAGTGCTTTAGTACATAGATGTCAAAACACCACGCATCAGCTTCATTTGCTCAAGCGCCATCCCGGTGCCCAGCGCCACACAGTTCAAAGGCTCGTCTGCGATCGATACAGGCAAGCCGGTCGCATGGCGCAGCACAAAATCTAGATTGGTCAGCATGGCCCCACCGCCGGTGAGCACGATACCCTTGTCCACAATATCAGCCGCCAGTTCTGGCGCGGTGTGTTCCAAAGCCACCTTTACCGCATCAATTATGGCGGTGACGGGCTCGGCCAAAGCTTCCGCGATCTGGCGCTGACTGATGACGATTTCCTTAGGCACGCCATTCATTAAATCGCGGCCTTTGATTTCGATGGTTTCGCCATCACCAGTTTCCGGCGGACACGCACAGCCAATTTCTTTCTTGATCCGCTCGGCGGAGCTTTCCCCAACCAACAGATTATGGTGACGCCGGATGTAGTTAATGATGGCTTCGTCCATCATATCACCACCGACGCGGACAGAACGTGCATACACGATGCCACCCAGCGACAGCACGGCGACTTCGGTGGTGCCACCGCCGATATCAACCACCATCGAGCCCGTTGGCTCCGTCACCGGCAACCCGGCCCCAATGGCCGCGGCCATCGGTTCTTCAATAAGGAATACTTTGCGTGCGCCTGCGGCTTCTGCAGATTCCTGGATGGCACGGCGCTCCACCGCAGTTGAGCCAGACGGCACGCAAATCACGACCAGCGGACTGGCCCAGCCCTTGCGATTATGCACTTTGCGGATGAAGTGCTTGATCATTTCCTCGGCGACTTCAAAGTCCGCAATCACGCCATCCCGCAGCGGGCGGATGGCCTGGATGGAGCCCGGCGTGCGGCCCAGCATTTGCTTGGCCTCGTTGCCGACAGCGCGGACAATCTTGCGGCCTTTCTCCTCCTGCAACGCCACCACGGACGGTTCGTTCAGGACGATGCCGCGTCCTTTGACGTAGACCAGCGTGTTAGCGGTCCCAAGATCAATCGCCATATCGGCGGACAGCCATCCGAACAAACTCGCGAACATAAACTTTGTCTCTCTATTCCTTGTGGTCAGGTTTCAAAGCGCACCTGACAGTCTTGTTTCTAACGCTTGAAACGCCCAGGCGGCTGCCATAAAGGCAAACCGCTGGACGCTCCGTGTATCCTCTTAATTCAGACTCCCGTCAACGTGGAGTATACGCCTCATACCGCCACAGCTTCCGGAGCCGTCCTCTCTCGTTTCACCAACAACTTATTCAGGGCGTTCACATAAGCCCGCGCGGACGCGACCAAAGTGTCCGTATCTGCGCCTTGCCCCATCACCGTCTTGCCGTCTTCTTCAAGCCTGACTGTCACTTCCGCCTGGGCATCCGTGCCTTCGGTCACGGCATGCACCTGATACAATTGCAAATGCTGCGTATCGAAGGTCAGCGCTTTAATGGCGTTAAACGTGGCATCCACCGGGCCATCGCCTTCGGCTGTCGTCGCGACGATCTCGCCGTCGACCTCCAGCTCCAATTCGGCCGTCTGATGTTTGACCTTGGACCCACAGACCACTTGTAAGGACACAAACTTGATGCGGTCATTGTCCCGCACCTCATCATCAACGATGGCAATCAGATCCTCGTCGTAGACATCCTTTTTCTTGTCCGCCAAATCCTTGAACCGTTTGAACGCCTCGTTCATGGCGTTGTCGCCCAGTTCAAAGCCCAGCTCTTTCAACTTCTCGCGAAAGGCATGGCGGCCCGAGTGCTTGCCCATAACCAGATTGGATTTCACCAACCCGACAGACTCAGGCGTCATGATCTCATAGGTTTCGGCGTGCTTTAGAACCCCGTCCTGGTGAATGCCCGACTCATGAGCAAAGGCGTTGGCTCCAACAATGGCCTTATTGGGTTGTACCGGAAAACCGGTGATCTGCGAGACCATATGCGAGGCTTTGGTAATTAAGGTTGCATCAATGTTGGTTTCAAACGGCATGTGATCCTTGCGGGTCCGCAAGGCCATCACGACCTCTTCTAACGCCGCATTGCCAGCGCGCTCCCCCAGGCCATTGATGGTGCATTCGACCTGACGCGCGCCAGCTTGCACCGCCGCCAAGGAATTGGCCACCGCCAATCCCAAATCGTTATGACAGTGCACCGAAATCACGGCCTTATCGATGTTGGGCACCCGGTTGAACAACATCGTGATCAATTTGTTGTATTCGTCGGGCACCGTATAGCCCACGGTATCGGGAATATTAATGGTAGACGCCCCGGCGTCGATGGCCGCTTCCACACAGCGGCACAGAAAATCATGCTCGGTGCGGGAGCCATCTTCCGCCGACCATTCCACATCATCGGTAAACTGGCGGGCAAAGCGCACACTCTCAATCACGGCCTGATAGACCGCCTCGGGCTCCATCTGCAGCTTGTATTTCATGTGCAACGGCGAGGTAGAGATAAAGGTGTGGATGCGCCCACTGTTGGCCGACTTGATGGCGTCGGCGGCCCGTTGGATATCGCCTTTGGCGGCCCGCGCCAGGCTGGCCACGGTTGAGTCTTTCACAACGTCGGCCACAGCTTTGATGGCCTCGAAGTCACCCTGCGAGGCAATAGCAAAGCCAGCCTCAATCACATCGACGCGCATCGCTTCCAGCAGTTTGGCGATACGCACCTTTTCTTCACGATTCATAGACGCGCCGGGCGATTGCTCGCCGTCACGCAACGTGGTGTCAAATATAATAACGCGATCGGTATTCATGTTCATTCTCACGACTTGGGTTTAGGTACGAAGGCTCGTTCGAGCGACAACAGTGCTGCGCTTGATCCCCTGAACATCCCGTCGCTCTGACAGGAATGACGCTCAGGGGCTGTTAAGTCGCAGACCCAGGTCTGTGAGGAGCAGGCCACCAAGACGAGCCCAAACCCGCGCGTGCGCCGACATGCCCACCGAAATATCGGCAGAAATGCTTGCGTTTTGCGTGTTTGTGACCGTGTTGATCACCTGTTCATCCTTATTCGAAACCGCGCTCACTCTCCATTGAGAACGGCATTACCGATCCTAAAAAGTACGTTCCACCCACGAAGTCAATAACTTAGCACGAAAAATGGTTAAATTGAGGTGAAGTCCAAAGATTTTGGATTAAAAAAAAAGGGGCCGATCAAACCGGCCCCTTTTTGTCTTAAACGGTTTTGATCGGTCTCATCGCTAATTACGGTTTTTATCGACAAGCGCCTTGTCGCCGCCGATCCATGGCATCATCGCGCGCAGACGTTGACCAACTTCTTCGATGCCGTGCTCGGCCCAAATACGGCGGGTTGCCTTAAAGCTTGGCTGACCGGCCTGACATTCACTCATCCAGTCACGTACAAAGCGGCCTTCTTGAATATCAGTCAGAATCTTTTTCATCTCGGCTTTGGTGTCCTCGGTAATCACCCGCGGACCAGAGACATAATCGCCATATTCTGCGGTATTGGAGACGGAATAGCGCATATCGGCCAGACCACCCTCGTACATTAGGTCGACGATCAATTTGACCTCGTGCAAACACTCAAAATAGGCCATTTCCGGGGCATATCCAGCTTCCACCAGGGTTTCGTAGCCCGCGCGAATCAGGTGAGATAACCCACCACACAGCACCGCCTGCTCGCCGAACAAATCGGTTTCACATTCTTCGCGGAAGCTGGTTTCGATGATCCCGGCGCGACCGCCGCCAATGGCAGAGGCATAAGACAACGCGATGTCCATGGCATTGCCTGAAGCGTCCTGCGCCACAGCGACCAGGCACGGCACACCCGCACCACGGTCGTATTCAGAACGCACCGTATGGCCGGGGCCTTTTGGCGCCACCATAAAGACGTCCAGATCTTTGCGCGCTTCGATCAGGCTGAAGTGAATGTTCAGGCCATGGGCAAACGCCAGCGCCCCGCCTTCTTTAAGATTTGGCGCAATATCATTACGGTAGATATCGCCCTGCAATTCATCAGGCGTCAGCATCATCACCACATCGGCCCACTTAGAAGCTTCAGCTGGCGTGAGAACCTTAAGGCCCGCGCCTTCAGCTTTCTTGCGGCTGCTTGAGTCTTCCCGCAAGCCAACGGCGACGTCGGCAACCCCGGAATCGCGCATGTTGAGAATATGGGCATGGCCCTGTGAACCGTAGCCAATAACGGCCACTTTCTTGCCTTTGATGATGTTTACATCAGCATCGCGGTCATAATACACGCGCATGATTTTCGTCCTTTCGGGGTCTTGGCGTTTTGCTTAACGCTTTCTTTTGGAAGATGTTGGCGCCTTCTTAACGGCGGATTTGCGTTTAGGCGAGGGTTTCTTGGCAACTTTTTTGACCTTTGCGCTCGGCGCCACTGTGTTGGCAACCAGTCCAGCAGCCCCGCGGGCAATGGCCGCAACGCCCGTACGCGACACTTCGATCAATCCAAGCGGCTTCATCAGCGCGATAAAGGCATCCACCTTCTCGGAGCTCCCCACCACTTCAAAGACAAAGGAATCCGGAGCGGAATCGACCACATTACAACGAAAAATATCGCCGATTCTCAGGGCTTCGACACGATCCTCGCCAACGCCGCTCACCTTGACCAAAGCCAGGTCGCGGCCGACCGAGGGGCCTTCATCGGTCAAATCTTTAACCGTATGCACCGGCACCAAACGGCCCAGCTGGGCTTTGATCTGCTCCACAATCTGTCGCGTGCCTGACGTCACCAGATTGATGCGCGACAGCTGTGCTTCAGGATCTACCTCTGAAACCGTTAAACTTTCAATGTTATAGCCCCGGCCAGAAAACAAACCGACCACACGGGCCAACACACCAGCTTCGTTGTCCACCAGCACAGCGATGGTGTGGCGATAAACGACCGTATCTTTCAGCACCGAGACGGGCACTGAGCCTTCATATAAATTACTGCTCATGGCAGTCACTCCAGTTTTAATTTAAGGTCTGGCCAGTTTTAATAAGATCTGGGTTAAACCAGCGCCAAACCTGCGCCTGAAATTGCCTTTTCCGGCTCATCCTCAGGCCCGAGAATCATCTGATTGTGTGCCGCCCCTGATGGAATCATCGGGAAACAGTTTTCCTTCTGATCCACCGCGACGTCCACAATCACCGGACCATCAATCGCCATCATCTCTTTAATCGTGTCATCCACCTTGGCCGGGTCGGTCACCCGCAGCCCCGCCAGGCCATAAGCTTCGGCGAGTTTGACGAAGTCCGGCAAGGAG
This sequence comes from Rhodospirillaceae bacterium, assembly GCA_040221475.1. GTDB lineage: Bacteria > Pseudomonadota > Alphaproteobacteria > Rhodospirillales > Rhodospirillaceae > WLXB01. The sequence goes on from JAVKEJ010000032.1 coordinate 509,045, forward strand.
TCTGAATAACTCTCGGAATAGCGGCCCCCATGCAGCAATTCCTGCCATTGACGCACCATTCCCATGTATTGGTTGTTGATGATGAACACCTTGACCGGCAGGCGATACTGTACCGCCGTCGACAACTCCTGAATATTCATCAGGATCGACGCTTCCCCGGCAATATCAATCACCAGGCCATCCGGATTGCCCAACTGCGCGCCGATGGCTGCCGGCAGCCCGTAGCCCATGGTGCCAAGCCCCCCTGACGTCAGCCAACGGTTGGGCTGGTCGAAGCGGTAGAACTGCGCCGCCCACATTTGATGCTGGCCCACTTCCGTGGAGATAAACGTCTTCTTGTACTTGGTCAGCTCAAACAGACGTTCGATGGCATACTGGGGTTTGATGACCTTTCCGGCCTGGGTGTAGTTCAAACAATCCACCGCTTTCCAGCGTTTGATCTCAGCCCACCAAGCTTTCAGAGCTTTCGGTTTCGGACGTTCCTTGCGCGCCTTCCAGGCTTTCAAGATCGCCTTCAAGGCTTCACCCGCATCGCCGATCACCGGCACATCCACAATCACACTCTTATTGATGGAGGATTGGTCCACATCCACATGGATTTTCTTGGACCCCGGAGAAAAGTGCTCAAGGTTACCCGTGACTCGGTCATCAAACCGGGCGCCAATATTGATCATGACATCGCAGTCGTGCATCGCCAGATTGGCTTCGTAGGTGCCGTGCATGCCGACCATGCCCAACCAATTGGGGCCAGACGCGGCATAAGACCCAAGCCCCATCAGCGTCGATGTGATCGGAAAACCGGTTTCATTGACCAACTCCGTCAGCGTCTTGGACGCTTCTGGACCCGCGTTGATGACGCCGCCGCCGGTGTACAACAAGGGCCGCTCGGCCTTGACCATCAGATCAACCGCTGCCTCGATAGACGCCGGATCCGGCTTAAAGGCTGGACGATAGGTTTTATGCTTTTCGCGATAAACGCCACGTGGTGCGGTGCTGTACGTGCCATCCGCCATGACCACGTCTTTTGGCAAATCAACCACCACCGGGCCAGGTCGGCCCGAGCGTGCCACATGAAAGGCTTCGTGAATCACCTTGGCCAGATTGTTCGGATCTTTCACCAGATAGTTATGCTTGGTGCAGGGCCGCGTGATGCCAACCGTATCGGCCTCTTGAAACGCATCATTGCCAATCAGGTGTGTCGGCACCTGGCCGGTCAGACACACCACCGGAATGGAATCCATCAGGGCATCGGTCAGGCCGGTCACGGCGTTGGTTGCCCCCGGACCCGAGGTCACCAGCACCACACCCACTTTGCCGGTCGAGCGGGCATAGCCTTCCGCCGCATGCACCGCACCCTGCTCGTGACGCACCAGAATGTGCCTGATCTTGTTCTGCTTAAAAATCTCATCATAGATGGGCAGCACAGCGCCGCCCGGATAGCCGAACACGACTTCCACACCCTGCTCTTCAAGCGCTTTGAGAATGATGGCTGCGCCCTTCATCTGGCGTCCGTCGAGTGAGTCCCGTGACATGGCAATCCGTTTCTAGGCGCGTCGCCTAAATGTTGAGGCGGGTCGCCCGAATTGCGAACCACGCCGACATCCCAAAAAAACACAAACCGCCCCGGTGAGGAGGCGGCACTGAGAGGTAACTATCAAGCAGATTTGCCTAGGTCAACACCAAGGAGCGAATTTTTGGAAAGATTTTTTCATATAAACTTTCTGAATATTGCGCATTGATGGTTTCTGACGCAGTAAACTGAGTGCGAAACCAGGTTGTCTGGCGTTTGGCGTAGTTTCGGGTGTGCTGCTGGGCGCGCGTAATCGCGTCGCCTCGGCCAATCTCTTGGCGCAGATACGCCGCCAGTTCCGGCACACCGAGCGCCTTCATGACGGGCAAAGCCGGGTCCAGACCCCGCTGTTGCAGCGCCGCCACTTCGTCCAGCGCGCCCTCTGCAAGCATCCTTTCAAACCGGCCATCACAGGCGGCATACAGGTCGTCCCGTGGCGGCTGGAACAGCACCTTGTAAAAAGAGGTCTCCCCCAGCGGCGGCAACACCGGCTTGGCTTGCCACACATGCAACGGCGTGCCGGTGGCCTCGACCACTTCCCAGGCCCGCAAAATGCGCTGGCGATCTTTAGGCTTCAGGCGCGCCGCGCCCTCCGGGTCTTTGTCTTTCAGGCTGGCATAAAGCGCGTCGTTGCCCTCTTCCAGGCGCAGACGCCGGGACGCCGCTTTAACGTCACTTGGAATGTCGGGAATGTCCGACAACCCCTCCATCAGCGCTTTTAAATACAGCCCCGTCCCGCCGACCACGATGGGCAAACGGCCTGCGGCCTGAACCTGTTTGATCGTCTGCACCGCCAGATCGGACCAGGCCGCGACCGTACAGGCTTCTGCTCCATCCATAGTGCCATACAAATGATGCGGCGCACGCGCTTCGTCCGCTGCGCTTGGGCGAGCGGTCAGAACATGCAGGTCTTTGTACACCTGCATGCTATCGGCATTGATAACCGCGCCGTTGAGGTCTTCTGCCAGACGCAGCGCCAGACCAGATTTCCCGCTGGCCGTTGGCCCGGCAATGACAAGGACAGGAGACGCGGCTTCACTCAACCTGCGAAACCCTCTAATCCAACACGTGACTGAGCAAACCGTCCGCCAGTTTGGGTTCAAACCAGGTGGATTTGGGCGGCATGATCTCGCCGGCATCGGCGACCGACATCAAATCCGCCATGCTGGTGGCGAATAACGCAAACGCCACCGCCATCTCGCCGGAATCCACGCGCTTTTCCAGTCCCTCCATGCCGCGAATGCCGCCGACAAAATCAATCCGCTCATCAGTGCGCGGGTCAGACACACCCAACAGCGGCTCGATCAGATTGGCGTGCAACAAGCTGACGTCTAACCGGCCCACGGGGTCATTTTCCGGCACATACTCAGGATGCAGATCTAGCTGATACCACGCCCCGTCGAGATACATGCCGAACTGGGTTGCTTTGGTCGGCTTCGCCATGGTTTTACCGGGCCCGTCAGCCCGGGTGACATCAAACCGCTCGCCGATTTTAGCCAGCAGGTCTTCTGCCGAATGACCGTTCAAATCTTTGATCACGCGGTTGTAATCGAAGATGCGCATTTCATCATCCGCATAGGCCACCGTTAAAAAGTATTGGGCGCTTTCCGTCTCTGGCTTCATCTTGGCGACCCGCGAGCCTGCCGCCGAACGATGATGACCGTCCGCGATATACAAAGCGGGCATGCTGTTAAAAGCCTTCGTCAGCGCGGCAATGTCGGCGTCATCGTTGATCACCCAGACGGCGTGGCCCACACCGTCATCCGCCGTCACATGATAAACTGGCGGGTGTGCCGTGACCGCATCCAACACGTCTTTCACCGCCTGAGAGGATTTGTAGGCCAGCAGCACCGGACCGGTCTGGGCGTTCAGCGTCTTCACCTGGTTGACGCGATCGTCTTCCTTTTTGGGCCGGGTAAACTCGTGTTTGCGAATATCATTGGCATCGTAAGCCGCCGCCGAGGCCACCATGGCCACACCGGTTTGGCTGTGTGCCCCCATGGTCAGGCGATAGGCGTAATAACACGGCTTGTCTTCGCGAATCAGCACGCCCTCGGCGATCAGGCGCTGCAGGTTTTCAGCCCCTTTATCGTAAACCTCCTGGGCATACACATCCGTGCCTTCGGGCAGGTCGATCTCGGGCTTTGAAATATGCAGGAAGCTGTTGGGGCGGCCTTTGGCCCGCACGCGCGCTTCTTCCGTGTTCAGGACATCGTAAGGCGGGGCCGCGACGGCAGCGGCCTGTTCTGGGGTGGGACGAAGGGCGGCAAACGGGCGGACAAGTTCAGGCATGAAATGAGGACTCTCACTAGAAGAAAAAATAGAGACAGGATCGAATCGGGACTTCTGTTTACCGGCTGGGTTTACCTGCTGGCGTAGCGCCTGCGCAACCGTGAGCGCATAAAATCGTTATCTTTTGTACAACTTGGCCCAGAGCCTAAAAAAGCCCTCAGATTGCGGTTACAGTCGCGGCTCGTCATGAAAATTTGTTTTTACAATAAACTGGCAGAAATCCTTGATTCCTGATGTTAACCAATCAATGACAGACCCGGATTATGTTGCGTTAACTGTGACTGGGAATTATTTCTTAGTAGCGAGTCAAAAAGACCTTTCGTTGTGCAGGGGTATTTCCCCTACAGACTAAAGGGTGAATTCTAGAGGGTGACCGATGGCGAAATCTAAATCTGACATTCTTGATGACTTCCAGGCTTTCATGGGAAAGCACGGCGCAAATTATAAGGAATGGTACGTTTCGACGTCGACCAACCCGAAAATGGAACTGTTCAAGTACCATAAGTTCAAGAACGGCGATAAAGGCTTGTTCCGCACCGCTGAGTCAGAGATTCGCTCAGCGGAGATCGCAGAGTTCTTCACCGACCTCGGCGCCAAAGGCGATGCCGGCATCAAAGATGACGCCGTGTACGTTTATGCCTTCAAAATGGCCAAGCACACCCGGCCTTCAGCGCGCTAACAAAAGCTCAGTTTTTGTAAACGTCAGCGTTCGTAAACGTCAGCCACAAACTGGTTGAGCAATCTCACGCCATAACCGGTTCCGCCTTTCGGGGCCAACTTGGTTGGCGCTTCGGCCCAGGTCACACCGGCGATATCGATATGCGCCCACGACGTGCCCTTGCGAATGAAGCGTTGCAGGAACTGCGCCGCCGTGGTGGCCCCGGCATATTTTCCGCCCAGGTTTTTCATATCCGCAATGGGGGAGTTGATTTCCTTGTCATACTCCGGCCCGACCGGCATCCGCCACAAGCGCTCTTTGACGGCGTCACCGGACTCCGTCAGTTGTGTCGCCAGTTCCTCATCATTGGAGAATAAGCCCGCATAATGTGGCCCCAGCGCCGCAATAATGGCCCCGGTTAAGGTGGCGAGATCAATGATGGTGTCCGGTTTGAAGTTTTCCTGCACATACCAAAGGGCATCGGCCAGAACCAAACGGCCTTCTGCATCGGTGTTGAGCACTTCAATGGTTTGGCCATCAGCGGACGTCACCACGTCACCAGGGCGTTGCGCCTTGGCATCCGGCATATTTTCAACCAGTCCCAGAATACCCACCGCATTCACTTTGGCTTTGCGTCCGGCCAGAGCTTTGAACAAGCCCGTGACCACGCCAGCGCCGCCCATATCCCATTTCATGTCCCACATGCCCGCGCCGGGTTTGAGGCTGATTCCGCCGGAATCAAAGCACACCCCTTTGCCGACAAAGGCCACGGTCGGATCGTCCTTACCCGCGCCGTTCCACTCAAACACGACCATTTGGGGCTCATGGATCGAGCCCTGGGCGACACCAAGCAGCGCGCCCATGCCCATCTTTTCCATTTCTTTGCGGCCGATCACTTTGACCTTCAAGCCATCGCCGGCCATATCTTTGGCACGCGCGGCGAAGGTCACCGGGGTCAACACATTGGGGGGTTCGCTGACCAGGTCACGAGTCATCAGGACACCGTCGTTGACGGCTTCTTTAATTTTGTAAACTTCGCGCGCTTCTGAAAAATCAGTCAGCGACAGGGACACAGATTTCAGCTTCGGTTTTGAAGAAGCTTTCATTGTGGTGCGGTATTTATCAAAACGGTAGGATTTCAGAACCACACCGGATGCAATCGCAGCAGCCACGTCTACGCTCGAAACCGCGGCCTCTTTCAAATCATCCAAAACGATGGTCGCACGCGGCTCTCCGGACAGCTCCCCGAACAAACTTGCGCCGGCCTCTTCCAGGGTTTGCACCGTCATGCTTTTCGCCTTGCCGAGACCAAAGGCAACCACACTGGTTAACTTTGAGCGCGGCGGCGCATAGACGGTCACGGTCTTTCCCGACTGGCCCGTAAACTTGGCCGCTTTGATGGCTGCCGACAGCGCCCCGCCGGTGGCCCGGTCCACGATTTGTCCTGTCGTGCCGAGGGTTCCGCCATCAGCCACACCAATGGCCACAGCGCCTGTGGCCGGACGAGCCAGTTTTGAGAATGATACTTTCATAGGAGGTCCCTCTTATATTTTATGTTCCCCATACCCTAGGGTCCGGCCTGACCGGGAACAAGGGGGGAGCGTCAGATCGTAAATTTTGTTCCACTAGACAGGCGAAATCCTGCGGGTATGGTGTGCCGTAATGGCTTATTGAGGCCTCAAAATTTACGTTCAGGAGACGGATTTCATGGGTAAGTTCGGAATGGGTCAATCGATCCGCCGTATTGAAGACCATCGCTTTGTCACAGGCACCGGACAGTACACGGACGACGTCAACCGAGAGAACCAAGCCTGGCTCGCTGTTCTAAGGTCGCCCTATGCCCATGCGAAAGTTAGCAGCATCGACACCTCTGCCGCGAAAGCCGCCGACGGCGTGCTGGGTGTTTATACCAACGCTGATCTGGACGCCGCCGGGTTTACCGGCATGCCCGCAGACACCATTCCTCCCGGCCCAGACGGCAAAGCCCCTGAAGCCCCGCATCGTCCCATCCTAGCCAAAGACCGGGTGCGTTATGTGGGTGAGCCCGTCGCCATTGTGGTGGCCGAAACTCTGGCCCTGGCGCGCGATGCCTCTGAGCTGATCGAAGTGGAATACAACGAATTGCCGGTCGTGGCGGACATGACGTCCGCCCTAGCGGACGGGGCGCAGCCTCTGTTTGACAGCGTCAAAGGCAACCTTCTCGTCCATTGGTCCATGGGCAACAAAGACGCCACAGAAGCCGCCTTTGCCAAAGCAGACAAAATCATCTCCATAGATTTGGTAAACAATCGCATCGCGCCAACCGCCATCGAACCACGTGGCGCGCTGGCCGAATACGACAGCACAACAGACCGTTACACCCTCACCACAGGCTCACAGGGCTCGCATAAGCTGCGCCAGTGGATCACGGGTAAAAACGGCAAAGCGGCCACGGGCATTCCGGCTGATAAGCTGCGCGTCATCTGCCCTGATGTGGGCGGTGGCTTCGGCATGAAAAACTTTCTGTTCAATGAACCCTTGGCTGCGTTGTTTGCCACCAAGGCCGTGGGCCGCCCGGTGAAATGGACCGGCGACCGCACCGAGAGTTTCCTCAACGACACCCATGGCCGCGATCAACTCAACCATGCGGATCTTGCCCTCACCAATGACGGCAAGTTCCTTGCCATCCGCGTGTCCTCTTTGGGCAATATCGGTGCCTATGTATCTCAGTTTGGCGCCATGATCCCGACCATGGCCGGATGCGGCATGCTCTGTGGCTGCTACGATCTGGAAGCCGCTCATGTGGACGTGAAGGTCACCATGACCAACACCACCCCCGTAGATGCTTACCGTGGCGCGGGCCGCCCGGAAGCCGCCTATGTGGTGGAACGTTTGGTCGACAAAGCGGCCCGTGAATTGGGCATTGCCAGCGATGAACTGCGTCGCCGCAACTTCATCAAACCTGAATCCTTTCCTTACAAGACACCACTGGGCATGAACTATGACTCCGGTGAGTATGCGAAGCTGATGGAACTCGCCCAGAAACGCGCCGATTGGGCCGGTTTTGAAACCCGTCGCGCCGAAGCTGCCAACCGCGGCAAGCTGCGTGGCCTTGGCATGAGCTACTACATCGAAGCCTGTGGCGGGGGCCCAACCGAATACGCCCGCTTGTCCGTTGATGAAAACGGCAAAGTGCTGGTGCAAAGCGGCAGCCAGAACAATGGCCAGGGCCAGGAGACGACGTTCTCTCAGCTAGCGGCTGACACCCTTGGCATTGAAATGGATGACGTTGAAATCCGCATGGGCGATACCGACGATGTGCCCCAAGGCATGGGCACGGGTGGCAGCCGTGCGCTGGCTGCGGGGGGCAGCGGCCTTGTCACCACCATCGAAGCCATGATTGAAAACGGCAAAAAAGTTGCGGCCAATCTTTTGGAAGCGGCTGAGGTGGACCTTGAATTTGCTGATGGGGCATTCACCATAGCCGGCACTGATCGCTCTGCCTCTTTGGCTGACGTTGCGAAAGCCTCGTTCGACGACTCACTGCGTCCCGATGGTGTTGAGCCCGGGCTGGTGACAACGGTGGAAGCCTCAGCAAACGGGGCAACCTTTCCCAACGGCTGCCACTTGTGTGAAATCGAGATTGACCGTGACACCGGTGAGATCGAATTCATCAACTACGTAATCGAGGATGACATCGGGTTGATCCTCAACCCGATGATGCTGGAAGGCCAGATTGTCGGCGGCGCGGGCCAAGGTCTGGGTCAGGCCCTTTATGAAGAAACGGTCTACGATGAGAGCGGGCAATTGGTGAACGGCTCATTCATGGACTACATCATGCCCCGCGCGGACAACATGCCACCCTTTGATTTTCATTACACCGAGGTGCGCTCTCCGAGCAATCGGCTCGGCGTTAAAGGGGCTGGCGAAGCCGGAACCATCGGCGCAACACCGGCTGTCGCTAATGCGGTCATTGATGCGCTCGCCCCGCTGGGCGCGAGCGACATCGACATGCCGATGACGCCGCTCAAAATCTGGCAGGCCATTCAGCGCGCCACCGCGAAGGCGGCTTAACAGGTTAGAACACTCACTGTGACTTCTCTTACGCTTAAAGATTTAGAATCCTACGCCGACCAGCTTGAGCCCACCGTTCTTGAAGCCGGTCGTGCCATCATGACGGTTTACGAAACCGACTTCGACGTCGACACCAAAGAGGATAACTCGCCGGTGACCGCTGCCGATGAAGCGTCGGAAGCCATCATACTACGTGACCTCGCCCGTATCGCGCCCGAGATCCCTGTGGTCGCCGAAGAGCAATGTGCCGCAGAGGGGTTTCCAAAATTTGAAGGCACTACATTTTGGTGCGTTGATGCGATGGACGGCACCAAGGAATTCATCAAACGGCGCGGCGACTTTACCGTCAATATTGGCCTTCTCGTTGAAGGTGTTCCCGCGTTGGGCCTGGTTTATGCCCCGGTGCACAAAACCCTGTATCGTGGCGTGATTTGCCCGCACACAGGAGAACGCCGGGCCGAGGTTGTACGGAACGGTGAACGCTCTGTCTTGTCGGTTCGTGATATTCCGAGCGACGGCCTGACGGTTGTCGGAAGCGCGTCTCATCAAGTTAAAGAGGCCATGGACGACTATCTCGCCGGGCAGGATGTGAAAGAAATGATCGCGGTCGGCTCCTCCTTAAAATTCTGCCTGGTGGCAGAGGGCAAAGCCGATGTGTACCCGCGCTTTGGTCCCACCTGCGAATGGGACATCGCCGCCGGTCACGCCGTATTGCGGGCCGCCGGAGGCAGTGTGAAAACATTTGACGGTGACGACCTCCCATACAAAAAAGAAACGGCGAATTATCTTAATGGGACGTTTCTCGCCGCCAGCACACCGTGACAATTCATGCGGCAGATGCCGACAGTATCGCCGCCGCCGCACAGCACCTCCGAGCTGGTGAACTGGTCGCGTTCCCGACGGAAACCGTTTACGGACTTGGCGCAGATGCGACCAACGCCGCCGCAATCGCAAAAATTTATGCGCTGAAGAAACGCCCCGCTTTTAATCCCCTGATTGTTCACATCGCGGCGTTTGATTGGCTGGAGACGCTCGCCACAACCGATGACCGCGCCGTGATTTTGGCGAAGGTCTTTTGGCCCGGCCCTTTGACTCTGGTGTTGCCGCGCTCAAAGACCTGCGCAGCCTCAAAACTCGTCAGCCCCAACCTCGAGACCATCGCCGTGCGGCAACCCAACCATCCCATCGCGACGCACTTGCTGAACGCCGTTGAACGGCCGTTGGCCGCACCAAGTGCGAATCTCTCTGGGCATGTCAGCCCAACGCTCGCCGCGCATGTAGAAGCCGATTTTGGCGCGGCCTTAGACCTCATCCTTGATGGCGGCCCGTGTCAAACGGGCCTGGAATCGACTGTACTTGATCTCTCCACAGCCACAGCGTGTCTGCTCAGACCGGGGGCCATCAGCGCCGCAGAGATCACCGCACACATCGGCCCCATCGGCACCTCCGATGCCATCACAACAGCTGAGGATCTAAAATCGCCCGGCCAGCTGGAAAAACATTACGCCCCCAGCGTTCCGGTGCGCCTTGAAGCAGACGCCGCCAAGGCCGGTGAAGCGCTCATCGGATTTGGCAGCACCGCCAACGCTGACATCAATCTCAGCCCGGTGGGCGATTTGACCGAAGCCGCCGCAAACCTCTTTCACGCCCTGCGCAACCTGGATGACCCTAAACGCTTTTCCGGCATTGCCGTTGCCCCTATCCCTAAGGTGGGCATTGGTATTGCGATCAACGATCGCTTGCGGCGAGCCGCCCTTGGCCGCTAAAACAGGGGCCTGCAAAACCGTTCAAGACGAGAGATCGTTCTTCTTTACCAGCATTAGCGAAGGCAACCCCCGTGCCCCTTGATCAAACTTTTCTCGACCAGATCACCGCCATTGTCGGCCCCAGTGGTTGCCTCACCTCTGACTCCGACATCGCTCCGTATTTAGAAGAAGAGCGGGGTCTGTTTCAGGGCGCGACCAGCTTGGTCGTGCGCCCCGGCTCAACGGACGAAGTTGCCGCCGTGGTGAAAGTGTGTGCCGAGGCCGGCATCGGCATCGTCCCGCAGGGTGGCAATACAGGATTGTGCGGCGGCGGTGTGCCTGCCGAAAGCGGCGCAGAAATTGTCCTTGCACTGGGCCGCATGAATAAGATCCGCGACATCGACCCCACCAACTTCACCATGACCGTCGAAGCGGGCTGTATTCTGGCCGAGATACAAAATCAGGCCGACGACGTCGACTGTCTGTTCCCCCTCAGCCTAGGCGCAGAAGGCAGCTGTCAGATCGGCGGTAATCTGGCGACCAACGCCGGCGGTATTAACGTGCTGCGCTACGGCAATACCCGCGATTTGGTCCTGGGTTTGGAAGTGGTGCTGCCCGACGGTCGCATCTGGCATGGCCTGCGCGCGCTGGGCAAAGACAACACCGGTTACGCCCTGAAGCATCTGTTTGTCGGCTCTGAGGGGTCATTGGGTATTATCACCGCCGCCGTTCTAAAGCTTTTTCCGAAACCAAAAGAAACCGAAACTGCATTTTGTGCCCTCAGCGCCTTGGACGACGTGACCAGTTTGCTCAACCGCGCCCGCGCGTTGTCCGGTGATGCCGTCACCGCGTTTGAACTGGTGCCGCGCATTGGCTTGGAATTTTGCGCCAAACATATCGACGGCATTTCCGACCCGCTGAGTGAACCCCACGCGTGGTATACGCTGATTGAGTTCTCCACCTCGCGGCCCAATTCAAATGTGCGGGCGGCCTTTGAAGGGTTTTTGGAAGCCGCCTTTGAAGACGGCATTATTGTCGATGCGGTCATTGCCGAAAGTCAGGCCCAGGCCGAAAATCTCTGGCGCATGCGAGAATCCTTACCCGAAGCGCAAAAGCACGAAGGCGGCAGCATCAAGCACGATGTCTCCGTGCCCGTATCGCGCGTGCCGGAGTTCATTTCACGGGGCATGGCTGCGGTGCTGAAAGCTTATCCTGGGGCGCGGCCTTGCCCGTTTGGTCATGTCGGCGACGGCAATGTGCATTTTAATGTTTCGCAACCCCTGGACATGGACAAAGACGCCTATCTGGCAGAATGGGAGGCGATGAACCGCATTGTTCACGACCTGGTGGTTGAGATGAATGGCTCGATTTCAGCCGAACACGGCATCGGCCGCCTCAAGGTCGGTGAGATGGAGCACTATAAGGACCCGGTTGAGCTGGATTTAATGAAAACCCTTAAAGCGGCGCTGGACCCCAAGCGCACCATGAACCCGGGCAAGGTGGTCAACTAAGCCCTTTCTAATCTAGCGGAGTGCCTGAGCGCATCTGCCGCCAGCATTTTTCTCTGCGGCGCTGGTGGTGCAATAATGATACTGAGATATAAAATCAGCCCATGAACTGGGAACCTTTTGCCAATCATATCGTTTCCTATTGGCAAAGTGTTATATGATTGAAATCATGTACTTAAGGTACACCCCCGTGTACACAAGTTTGAATAGTCACAGCCCTTCCTATAAACATAAGGGTCGCATACTAATTTTTCGCGTTTCAGGAGCTTAACAATATGTCTTCTACCCGTACGTTGATGGCAACCACAGCCATGATCGCCAGTCTCGCCTTTGGCGGCACCTTGTTTGGCGGCCAGGCCATGGCCATTGAAGAAGGGCCATACGTCGCAGGCGGCATTGGGCTCCACAAGCCACGCACCAACGATGTAACCATCGGTGGAACAGCAACCGAAGTTGACATCAAAAACGGTATCGTCGGTCTTGGTGCCGTCGGCTGGAAATGGGCCGAAGGCTTCCGAACAGAATTTGAGCTGGGTTATCGCGACGCCAATGTCGATACCGTTGGTCCGTTTGACGCAAGTGGCAGCCAGGATACGATCACCACAATGGGTAATCTGTTGTTTGATATCGATACTGGCACAGATCTCACGGTTTCTATCGGCGCAGGCGTTGGCCTTGCCTGGACCGGCTGGGAAACAGTTTCAACATCAGCAACAGCCCCTGCCTTTTTCGATGGCAATGAGCGCGACTTTGCTTACCAGGGCATCGTCGGTGCATCTTTCCCGATCACAGAGCGTCTCGACTTCACTCTCGATTATCGCTACCTGAACTCGACCGGCCTGGACTATAGCTCAGTCCCCGCTGGCCTCACCGCTCTGGATCATGATAACCGCAGCCATAACATTGTTGTTGGTCTGCGTTTTGCGTTATGGGAGCCAAAGCCTGAGCCGACACCGGTTGCACAACCCGCTCCGCCACCACCAGCGCCAGCGCCAGCGCCAGCCCCGATGCCTGAGCCCAAGGGTCCAGAAAAGTTCATCGTGTTCTTTGACTTTGATAAATCCAACCTGACCGGCATTGCGGCCAACATCGTTAACGATGCCGCAGCCTATGCCTCACGTGAGGGCTCTGCCCGCATCACCGCGACAGGCCACGCGGACCGTGCAGGGTCAACCGCCTATAACATGGGCTTGTCAGAGCGTCGCGCCCAGGCTGTAAAAGCAGAACTGGTTAGCCGCGGCATTCCTGAAAACGAAATCGTCATCCTGTGGAAAGGTGAATCAGACAACCTGGTTCCCACCAATGATGGTGTGCGCGAACCACAAAACCGCCGTGTTGAAATCATCATCGACTAAACAACACACCCCACACGTGCTGGTTTTTCCAGCACGTGTTGCGGGCCGGGAACCGTCACTGACGAAAACATGTTACTGGGCGGAATAATTCACTAAAGATGTTTCAGGATCGTCAGCAGGTGTTGACGCCTCTGCTGTACAGACCACAGGCTTTTGAACCGACGCCAACATGGCCGTCCGCGCCACCTGCATCAACGAGCGCTTCGACTCACTCAACAGATCACGAAACAAACGTGCTGACTCCGCACAAAAAGCTTCTGAGTCTTTGCTATGCCAGAGCGATGCCGCATTTGCCGCGTGCGTCACATGACTATCAAGCGCCCGTACCCCATTCCCGCCAGCCCGAAAATGCGCCACGAGATTTCGTCCCGAGCGACCGAGGTCGGACTCATACGCCTTAACAAAAGCGTTGTAAGAAGTCCGCTGCCCGCAGGCCAAACCTGCTACCGTTAAGCGGCTTTGCAAGTCCCGCACGGTGAACGCGTCCACCGTGGCCGGATTTGCACAGTTCATATCTGCGGCAAGCGTAGGCGGCGTGACCAGACTGCTGGCCAAAGCAACCGCGCCCAAGAGGCTCATTTTTTGTGCTCGTCTCATGGAATAGGTTCGCCTTCTTAATTCAGATCATCACGTATCAATCGGGCATCACTTAAGAAAAAATATGCCTTTGAGCGCTCAGTGCAGGAACATTACGGCATATTGCCCTAAAAATGCCACCCTGAAGACACAAAAATCGTCATAAGCTACTGGACTTTAAGACAAATAACCGCGTCTCCAGTGTTTGCCGGATCGGCCATGCACCCTATACTTCGCGCATCATGACCGGCTTAACCCGCTATATCCTGCGTCACCTCGTTGTTGGCACCCTGATCGTCACCGGCGTGCTGGTGTATATTTTGTGGCTGACCCAGTCGCTCGGCTTTATTGAATTGATCATCAACAAAGGACTCTCGATCGGCACTTGGCTGGAGATGACCCTACTGCTGCTGCCCAATGTCGTCGTCATCATCCTGCCCATCTCGTTATTTCTCGTGGTGCTGTTTATCTACAATAAGATGACCCTGGACCGCGAATTGGTCGTCGCGCAAGCGGCCGGGATCAGCCAATGGGGATTGGCCCAACCTGCTGCCATTATGGCCGTTCTGGCCACGATTGTTGGATACACCCTCACTTTGCACTACGGCCCCATGTCGATGCGCGCCTTTAAAGAGATTCAATGGACAGCGCGCAGCGATATGTCTCAAGTCATGTTGCGCGAAGGCACGTTCAATCAAGTGGGCAAAGGATTGACGGTGTACGTGCGCGAGCGCGGCCCCGCCGGAGAACTTCTGGGCATCCTGGTTCACGATCAACGGGACACCAACACCAGCATCACTCTCATGGCCGAAGATGGAGCCGTCATCTCAGGACCGAACGGCCCTCGTGTCAAACTGACCAAGGGCAGTCGCCAGGAAGTCACACCCGGTCGCGGCGATATTTCGCTCCTGTACTTTGACAATTACACGGTCGACTTGGGCCTGATTGAAACCACAGGCGACTCCCGCTTTACCGACAACCGCGAACGCACAACCACAGAGCTGTTCACGCTTAGCGAAGAGGATGGCATCAAGCCACGCAATGTCCGGCGTCTCAGGGTCGAAGGCCACCAGCGCCTGACCAATCCGCTGTTCAATCTGTCCCTGACCGCGATTGCCCTGGCGTTCATCTTAACCGGCACCTTTAATCGCCAGGGCCAGGTGAAACGGATCAGTGTTGCGATTATCTGCGTGGTGCTCGTTGAAGCTGCAAACCTCAGCGCCGCCAGCCTGGCCGCTAAAAACCTTTTGTTCGTACCTTTATTGTATATCGTGGCCTTGGTGCCGCTGATGATTGGCGTTCTTGTTCTTGCGCCGCATCGTTTACGCGCTTTGTTGCCCTTTTCATTGCGTCCACACCCTGGTTCCGTCTAAAGCCTTCTGCATGATTTTGTTTTCCACCCTTAGGCACCGAATTTCGCAGCGCCCCGCTTACGGCGCGCGGCTGAGGCGGGCCCTGCTGATTTCGGTCTTTTCTGTTCCGGGACTATCTGTCTCAGTGCTGTCTGCCGCCGCAACGTTGATGGCACCCCCGGCGCACGCGCAGACCCCGGCGCCAGCCCAAAGTCAAGCCAACGAAACGCTGCTCCTGGCCGATGAAATGCGGTTTGACGAAAACACCAACATCGTGACCGCCATTGGCAACGTGGAAATTGAACGGGATGGCCGCATCCTGCTGGCAGATCAAGTGACCTATGATCAAGAGGCCGATCTGGTCACCGCCAAAGGCAACGTCTCCATTGTTGATACCAATGGCACGGTGATGTTCCTGGATGAAGCCCAGGTCACCGGCGATTTAAAAGAAGGCTTCGCCCGCGAAGTTCAAGTGCTTCTGGCCGATAACTCGCGTATGGCCGCGCGCCTTATCCGGCGCCAGGATGGCAACATCAATGAATTACGCAATGCGGTATACACCGCCTGCGACCTGAATTGCGACGGCGAGCCGGTGTGGCAAATCAAGGCCCGCAAAGTCATCCACGATCAGGATGACCAAATGATGACCTACAACGACGCCTGGATCGAACTGTTGGGTGTTCCGGTTTTTTACAGTCCTTACCTCGCCCACCCCGATCCAACCGCTGACCGGAAGTCCGGTCTCCTTGCCCCATCGATTGGCGGCGGCAGCAACTTAGGCTTCTCTTACGCGCAACCCTATTACTGGAGCATCGCACCGGACAAAGACGCAACCCTGACGCCGCTCTACACGTCTTCGGCGGGGCGCGGTGCCACTGGCGAATACCGGCAGCTGTTTTCTGAAGGAGAATTCAGAGTCTTCGGCAGCGTCGTGGCCGACGATGACGACAACCCGAAAGACTTCCGTGGACATCTGAGGGCCCGCGCGCGCTGGGATATTGATGAACGCTGGCGCACCGGGGCTGACGTCCACCTTGCCTCAGACGACACCTATTTAAGGCGTTACGACTTTGACGCTCCAACCTGGCTGACCACCAATGCCTTCGTTGAACGCTTCGGCACACAGTCTTACTTTGCGGTCAATGCCTACCACTTCCAGAGACAACGCCGCACCACCGCTGCCGGCTCAACACCGCTGGTGGCTCCGTTGATCGACTACAGCTTTGTTGGCAAGCCAGTGCGCGGTGGCGGCTATTTCACCGCGGATGCCAGCGCCTTAGCCATCTACCGCGACAACGGCAGCGACCAGACCAGACTCTCAACCACCCTTGGGTGGAACGTGCCATACATCGGCGAGATGGGTGACATGTACACACTGCGGGCCACCGTGCGCGGCGATGGGTATTACGTCAGAGATGTCACCGACCCGATCACCGGCGGCACATTTACCGGGTTTGAAGGGCGGGCGATTCCACAACTGTCAGTGGAGTGGCGTTATCCGCTGGTTAAATCCGGCTCTTTCATTACGCAAACCCTGGAACCCATCGTCCAGGGCGTGGTCAGCCCCATTGGACAAAACCCCGACACCATTCCCAACGAAGACAGCCGTGACTTCGAGTTTGATGACACCAACCTGTTCTCAGAGCAGCGGTTCTCCGGTTATGACCGGGTCGAAGGCGGCGCGCGAATCAACTATGGCCTGCGGTGGTCCGCCTTTGGCGCGACCGGCAAATCGCTGGATCTCATGCTGGGCCAAAGCTATCGCTTCCACGAAGATGAAACCTTTGCTTTGGAATCAGGCTTGCGCGACCGGTTCTCAGATTATGTGGGACGGGTCACCTTCCGCCCGTCAAACTATCTCAATCTGTCCTACCGCTTCCGTCTCGATCAAGATGACTTCAGCACCGAACGCAGCGAGGTCAGCGCTGTGGCCGGTAATGATCTGTTCCGGCTTGGCACCAACTATATTTATATCAAGCAAAGCGATCCTTTGACGCCTGAGTTTGGCGATCGCGAAGAACTCTATGCCTTCTTCGACACCCGCCTGTCTAAATTCTGGTCGTTGAGAGGAACCCACCGCGAAGACCTTGGCCCAGGCGGCGGCTCGATCCGCTCCTCCATTGGCATTGAGTACGAAGACGACTGCTTTGTGTTTGGCCTCGACATTGCCGATGACAATACTGAAGACCGCGATTTCCAGAGTGGCTTCTCGGTCATCCTGCGCTTCACACTGAAGACCATCGGCGAGGTCCGGTTGTCTTCCAGCGTTGGTGTCGATCAGTAAGCGTTGTTATGCGGCTGCGGCAAGCTCACCCCGCGCCTGGCGGATGATTTTCACCGACGACTGCAAAAACAGCGCGGCCATCGCTGCGGCAACAATCAGATCCGGCCACGGTGAGGCCGTCCAGATCACCAAGCCAGCCGCACAAATCACCGCCACATTGCCAATGGCATCGTTGCGCGTGCACAGCCAGACGGATTGAACATTGGCATCACCGTTGCGGAATTTCAGCAGAATAAGCGCACTGGCAAGGTTGGCCACCAGCGCCAGACCGCCAATAAGGCCCATGGCCTCACCATCCGGACTGCCCTGAACAATCACGCGATAGGCGGTCATCCCCAGCACCAACAGCCCCATTGCGCCAAGGCTCAGACCTTTAATTAACGCAGTGCGCGCCCGCACGGTCAGGGATTTTCCGACAGCCCACAAACTGATCGCATAGGTGAGTGTATCTCCCAGGAAATCCAGAGCATCGGCCTTAAGGGCCTGCGACATGGCGGCAAAACCGGCTGTGGCTTCAATCCCGAACATCACACCATTGATGAGAATAACGGCGATCAACGCATTGCGATACGGCACCGAGCTGCCGTCGAATCCAACGTCATCATCGTCACAGCAACCGGTCATACTTTGCCTCTCTGATCTTGGCTCTGAAAACCAATATGCAAGTCCTTTAACTTTCTGCGCTCGCCATCAGCAACTGCACCATGCCGTTGAGTTGTGGCACTAGGCGCTGGGCGGCGACCAAGTCATTGCGCTCATAAGCCTGATGCAGGCGGTCACTCAAGCTCAGAATTTGGTTAAGGCTTGAGGTGTAACGCATCTGGTTGGGCTTGGGCACATCCTTGTTAAACCGTTTCAGCCCATCCGCAACCTCATGCAGTTGATCAGACAGGTCATGCAGCGCGTCCAGATTTTCTGCCTTCACCGCCGCCTTGATTTCAGCCGCGACCATTTCCAGCTGAGTCCAGCCCTCGTCCAATGTCGAGAAATCAACGGTGTGCGTGTGGTTATGGTCATGACTGTGAGGGGTCTGCGCCCAAGCGGGAGCAGTACACATCAAAGCCATTAAAAGTGTGAACGCGTATTTCATTTTATTTTCCTTTTATTCAGCGGGGAGCCCGCATTCTATTCAGCGGGGAGCCCGCATTCTATTCAGCAGGAACGGCGGCCAGATGACCGGGTAACCTTTTCGCAACGGCACTGCGACCAAAGGTCCAAAACACCAGTGGCCGCAGGGTGAGATCCAAGAGCGTTGAAGACAGAAGACCTGAGAAAATAACCACGGCGACAGGATGCAAAATCTCCCGCCCCGGTTCATCTGGTGTCAGCAAAATAGGCACCAACGCCAGAATGGCAGTCAACGCCGTCATCAGCACCGGAATAATTCTCTCTTGCGTGCCACGGGTGATCATCGCGGTGTCAAACGCAGCTCCTTCCTCACGCATTAAATACAGATAGTGATTGATCATCAGAATACCGTTACGGGCTGCGATGCCGGTCAACGTAATGAAGCCGATCACCGTGGCGATGGACAACACACCGCCGGTCGCCCACACGCCAATCACCGCCCCCACAAACGCCAAGGGCACAGAGAGCATGACCTGGATGGCAAAATTGATGCTGCCCAGATGCGCATACAGCACCAGGAACATGCCAAGAAACGCCAAACCCGCCAACAGCACGATGGCGTTCAAGGCCGCTGACTGACTCTCATATTCGCCGCCGTACACCACAAAGTACCCGGAGGGAATGTCCACATCCGCGTTGATACGGTCTTGAATGTCTTGCACCACACTCACCAAATCACGGCCCGCCACATTGGCCTGCACGATGATGCGCCGCTGGCTGTTCTCGCGATTGATGACGTTCGCGCCCAGCGCTTCGTCTATTGAAGCTAACAACTCCAGAGGCACATACCCACCCTCGGCCACTTCAATTGGCAACGCACGAATAGAGTCTTCCGAAGCGCGCGTTTCATCATCAAAGCGGGCAATCAAATCATAGGTCCGGATGCCGTCAATCACCTGACCCATGGTTCTGCCGTTCAGCGCCAACTCGGTGTAGTCGGCCACATCGGCCACCGTCAGACCCCGGTTGAGAATTTGCTCACGATCGACGCGAATATGCAGTTGCTCCGTCAGCACCTGCTGCTCGACACTGAGATCCACGATGCCCGCTACGGTTTCCACCTCGGCTTCGACCAACCGCGCCAGCCGTCGCAACTCGGCCATATCATCGCCAAAAATTTTCAGGGCAATTTGCGCCCGCACCCCGGATAAGGCGTGATCAATACGATGCGACAGAGGCTGGCCAATATTGGTCAACACCCCGGGGATTTGCTCCATCCGGGTGCGAATGTCTTCAATGATTTCGTCGCGTGAACGGTCCGAGGGTTGCAGAAAGAACTCCAGCTCAGACACATTGATGCTCTCTGCATGTTCATCGTTTTCGGCGCGGCCAGACCGGCGACCAACTTTAATAACTTCCGGCACCTCCAACACCAGACGCTCCGCCGTCGCCGCAATACGGTTTGATTCCGCCAACGCGGTCCCCGGCGCCATCACCACCGATACATTCAACGCGCCTTCGTTAAACTCGGGCAGAAAAGCCTGCCCAAATTCACTGGTCAACCACACGCCAATACCCAGCAGCACGGCAAATACCGCAAACACCCCATAGCGCAACGGCAACAACACTCTGATAATTTGCGCCTGCGCCCATTTGATGCCCCGCACCACAAGGCCGTCTTTTTCCGCGTCCATCTGTTTCATCCGCGGCAGCAAGTAGGCGCACAATGCCGGGGTTGCGGTCAGAAAGACGATCAACGACGCGCCAATGGACGTCACATAAGCGATCCCCAAAGGCGTGAAGATACGCCCTTCAACGCCTGACAAAGCAAACAGCGGCAGGAACACCAAAATCACGATAAAGGTCGCAAAGATAATCGGGTCGCGCACCTCCTGGGTGGCTTCGCGCACCACAACCAGCGGGTCTTTCGGTTCCCCCTTCTGCCGGTTCTGCCGGAGACGTCGATAGGTGTTTTCAACCCCGACAATGGCATCATCCACCAACTGCCCGATGGCAATGGCGATGCCACCGAGCGTCATGGTGTTGATGGATAGCCCCAAAGCCTGAAACACCATCAGGGTCAGCACCAGCGACAGCGGGATGGCCGTCAGTGTAATCAAGGTCGTGCGCACGTTCAGCAGAAACAGAAACAACACGATGGCCACCAAAATCGCGCCATCGCGCAACGCCTCTTCCACGTTTGCGACCGCTGTTTCAATAAATTTACTTTGGCTGAAGATATCGTCATGCACCGTCACATCCTGAGGCAGCGTCTCCTGTATGGCCGCCAACTCGGCCTTAATCGCGGACACCAGAGTCACCGTATCTGCATCTGGCTGTTTCTGGATCGACAGAATCACGCCCGGTGAAGCATTAATGGACGCATCCCCGCGCGGTGCCATTGGCCCGCCCAGTTTCACCTCGGCGATTTGACCGATGGTCACGCGCCGCGCTGCGCTGCCGGGGATCGGCACCAGAGTGTTGGCGATTTCCTCGACCGTTTGCGCCCGGCCCAGCACCCGAATCAGACCTTCGGTGTAGTCCGTCAACAAAAACCCACCGGTGGCATTGAGATTGGTTTCATCCAGCGCTTCTAATACCGACGACAGGGGCACGCGATGAAACACCAGACGTTGCGGATCAATCAGCACCTGGAACTGCTGTAACTGCCCGCCGACCACAGTGATCTGCGCAATCCCGGGAATGGCCAGCAGCCGTTGGCGAATGTCCCACTCCGCTAGCGTGCGCAGCTCCATCGGGCCAGTGGCAGTTTCGCCAGTGACAGTTTCACTGGTCACCCCAATCGCCATGATGTTGCCCATGATCGAGGTGATCGGCCCCAGTGTCGGATTCACCCGCCCATAAATCGCCTCGCGGGCCTGGCTGAGTTTTTCCGACACAATTTGCCGCGCCACATAAATGTCCATGTCCCAGTCAAATTCGACCCAGACAATCGACAGGCCAATGGACGAGGCCGAGCGCACCCGCACCACACCATTGGCCCCATAGACAGAGGCCTCAATGGGCCGGGTCACCAACGTTTCCACCTCTTCCGGCGACAAGCCTTCGGACTCCGTAAAGATTGTCACCGTGGGACGATTGAGATCAGGCAGCACATCAATTGGCAGGCTTTGCATCGCCAAGCCGCCGTAGACAAAACTGAGGGCAATCACCGCCACCACCAGCAGGCGATGGCGGATCGACAGCGAGATAATAGAATTCAACATACCCCCCGGCCTCAGTGACTGTGGCCGGCGTGGGGATCGGTCGGCAACCCGGCAGAGCCTTCGCCCATGTATTGCAGTTGGTAATGCCCCTGCACCACAACCTCTTCGCCGGGGAACACCCCTTCCAGGATTTCCGTATCCGCGCCGCTTACCAGGCCCTCAATGACTGCGCGGCGTTCAAATTCATCGCCGATGCGAACAAACACGAAGCGATCTCCCAATCCGCCCAACACCGCCCGGCGGGGAATCACAATACCGGGCGTCGCCTCGCCCACCGCCACAGACATCCGGCCCATCATGCCGGGGTAGAGCCTGCCGTCCGGATTATCGATCTCCGCATGCACCGTGAACAACCCGGTGCCGTCTTCGCGCGCCATATACACCCGCGCCACTTCCGCCACCAAAGGCGTGCCGGGTAACGCATCGAGATACACGGTGGCGGTCTGCCCTGCTTTGATGCGGGTGATATCCGGACTTTCCATCATCGTGCCGTGCAACAGCATGCGTGACAGATCGGAGATTTCAAACAACACGGATGTCGCCGCAACGGTCTGGCCGATCCGCGCCGATTGCGCCGACACCACACCGGAAATAGGCGCAGACAACGTCAACGTGCTTGCCCCCGCGATAATGGGCTCCACCACCACAAGACGCTGATTGGCGGTGACTTGGTCGCCCAGAGTGGCGCGCACATCGCGAATTTGACCCTCAAAGCGAGGACTCACATTTGCCTGCCGCTCGGGCAGCGCCTCCACAGAACTGATCAGTGTGACCGTCTCTTGCAAGGGGCGAATGTCTGCCGTCGCGGTGGCGATGCCCAGATTGGCCATTTGCACGGCGGTCAGAGTCAGCGGCCCGCCAGCCTCGTCTGCATGATCGTGGTCATCGTGATCATCATGGTCATGGTCATGGTCATGGTCGTCGTGGTCGTTATGCTCATGATCATGATCATCGTGATCGTCATGCTGCTCTTGCGCGAACGCCGGTGCCATCACTGGCAGCGCGGCCATAACCAGCACCGCTAACATCAGACTCATCGTTTTGAAGAAATTATTAGTCATTTAATTCACCTGTTCAATCTTGCCGCCGATGGCCCGCTCCAGAGCGACCCGGGCATTCAAAGCGTCGATGACGGTTGCAATGGCATCGTCTTCGGCATCGAGAAGCGAAGCCTGAACTTGCCACAATCCCAGCAGGTCCGTTTGCCCCTGGTCGTACATGGCGCGGACGTCTTGATAGGTTTTGCGATAAGCCGGAACAATGCGGGTGTTGTAGGCCGTTGCCCGCGCGTCCAGCAATTCAAGCTGCCGGTACAGACCGGTCACCAGAGCTTCCCGCGCGCCGCCATTCAAGCGGGCCAAATCTTGCCGGGCGTCCTGCACGGCTGATCTGGCGCGAGCCACATTGGCTGCGTTGGTGTTCCATAAGGGAATCTCCACGGCAACACCAACGCCCCACACCCGGTCCGCACCACCGGGATCAATTTCATAACTGGCCCGGGGCGTGATCAGCGGCAAGCGGTCTTTCTCGGCGACCAACAACCGCGCTTCGTTGACGGTGATCCGGGCCCGCGCCAAGCGGGCTCCAAAGTCGTTCTGCAGAGCAAACGCAAGAACCTGATTGAGCGGCGGCAAAGGAGACGGCGCAGCAGCAGACGTCACCAGCCCACGACCGTCACCGCCCATTTCAAACCCCAGTTGCGCTTCCAACACCGCCCGTTCCGCCGCATGCAGGGTCGCGTCTTCGGCCCGACGCAAAGCCTCCGGCAAAAACACGTTGAGTTGAACCGTTGGCACATTTTGCTGCTGGGTAATGCGCTCAATCTGATCGGTGATTTCTTTGGCTTCCGCCGCCGCCTGACGGGCCATGGCTTCGCGCGACTGGGCCGCCCAATGGGCGAGGTACAATTCCGTCACACGGTTGACCAGATCAAACAACCCGGCTTCCTGCTCAACCGTCGCCGTTTGCCGGATTGCCGCAGCATACAACGGGCGCAGTTTAAAATCAGAGAACCGCAACGGCTGGCTGATTTCAAACTCAATGCCCGCACCCGCGCCCTTATCAGAATACCGGGCCAGCACCCCCACTTCCGGGTTGGCTTTGGTTTCCACCTCAATCGCATCGGCCAAGCGCAAGGCCAAGTCACGATCAAGCTGCGCCACCTGCCCACTGTTGTGCAGCGCCTGGGCGATCACATCCGACAACGTCACGGGTGTTTGCGCCAACGTTGGCAGTGCAGCCGTCCCTAAAACACAGGCCACCCCGGCCGCGAGACTCAATCGCTGGATGGTCTGCGCCAAAATTGTTTGTCTGGTCATTAGCATGACCCCTCTTTTCTCATCCTCATCACACGCTGGCTCTCAGCCAGACGCGTCCGACTGACATGCGTGGCACGTCAGTTATTGAAGGTCAGACCGAACTGACAGTGGTTAGGCGATGGGGGGTTTAAAGGCCGGTGAAACGCGCACAGCCGACAGAGCCGTAACGCGATCAGGCAGGGGCAGAGGCATCCCATTCGGGATAGAGATTGCGGCGTCAATCATCAGGGCCGCAAAAACAACATGGCAATGATCGCAGGTGTAGGGGTCGACTTCAGCGGCATCATGAGAGATCGATGGCTCACTGTCGTGTGCGACACTGGCCAGAACACTATGATCATCGGCGTCACAATGGTGATGGGTTAAATCAATGCCCAAACCATCCGCCACCGCACTGGTGAGCGGCGGAGAAATCAGCAGGGCTGCCAAAAGGCAGAACCACGCTGCCCGGATATGCCGTCGAGTTGCCATATTTTGGACCCTATCATCATCTCAAACGTTGATCCAGTGAGTTAGGAAATAGAGCGTTACCGAATCAGACCTCACCAAGACCGGAAGACAAAAGCCAAAATTAAAAGGACGACAGATTGCTGACACGCCTCAAAAGACTATTCACAAGAACACCCCCACCCGTCGAGCTTGGCGCGTATCACTCAAAGTTTGGCGGTCTTTGGATAGACCGTAAAAACGCCTCCCTGGAACTGACACGTCGCGCCCTCATTGAAGAGGTTTTGCCAATAACCCGGCAGGCCGTCGCCCATTTCATGTCCAAGGGCTACGCCATCCTCCCCCGCGCGGTCCCCGAGGCCGTTGCCAATGACCTGACAGAGGTGATCACCGCTGCCTATGCCGAAGGGGATTCGCGCCTGCGCTATCACACCGACGGAGCAGAAAACCATGTGCCAGAAGCCGGCACGGACCCGAAAGGCAAGCGCATTGTTGAAGCCCATGCGATTCTGCCCGAGGTGCGCCGGGCGCTCAGCGCCCCAGCACTTTTAGAATTTATGTCCACGATTTTTAATGAAACGCCTGTCCTCACCCAATCCGTGATCTTTCAAACTGGCTCTGAACAAGGCTTTCATCAGGATCCAGCCTTTGTGGTGTATGACAAACCTTTGTCCATGGCCGCCTGCTGGGTCGCGTTGGAAGACATTAAAGTGGGCTCGGGCGAACTCCGCTATCTGGTGAACAGTCACCGTTTACCGGATTACGTCTTTTCCAATGGACGGCGGGACTCTCACGGCACATCCCCGGCGGAAGTGGAGTCTTTCCTGGCGTGGTTGATCACCCAGGCGCAACAGCGCAGTTTAAAACAAGAGACTTTTTTGGCCAAAAAAGGCGATGTCCTGATCTGGCACGCAGATCTGGTGCATGGCGACTGTCAGGTCACTGATCCCGAAGCCACACGTCAAAGTCTGGTCGGGCATTTTTGCCCCGCGTCCGTTTACCCGCAATACGAGGGCGCCAAAAACCGCCGCCAAGACGGAGATCTGACCTACTCGAATTATATGTACAACTTTAACGATCCAGCCGATCCTTCCAATAGAGCGCCCTAAACCGCTGATGCTGAACGCCGAAGCCTGGACACATGTGCCAACCAAGGATGCCCAAAACACCGGTTTTCCAGGGCCGATATTGCGGACTGGAATGACTTGGCAGAGGTGAGTATGGTACGCAGCGCAGTGTAAAGCTTGGGAACGCCTTTTCCTTAAGGTTTCCCGTAATACTAACCCTCCAACCCATCTATAGGAGCCAGGGTGCGGACCATGAACCGCCTTCTTGTCAATTCAATCCGTAAAGCGGCAGCCCTACCAGTCACCAGAGCCGCAGCGCTTAAAGTCGCGCTGCTCGCCGGCCTTTTGGCGTTCGGTGGCCCAACGCCTGCGGCAGCCCAACAAGAAGCCATGAGAATTGCGGCCGTGGTCAACGAAGACGTCATCTCCCTGTTTGACGTTCAGTCCCGCATTCAACTGTTTCTGATCACCTCTGGTATTGAAGACACCATTGAGATCCGCCAACGCCTGCTGCCTCAGGTGATGAATGCCCTGATTGAAGAGAAGCTGAAACTTCAGGAAGCCCGGCGCGAGGAAATAGAGGCAAGCGAACAAGACGTTTTGGCCGCGGTTCAATTGATTGAACAGAACAACGGCATGCAGCCCGGCGCCTTTAGCGCCATGCTCAACGAGCAGGGCATCGACCCCGGCACATTTTATGCCCAAGTGGAGGCCGATGTGGTGTGGCTGCGCGTGGTACGGGAAGTCCTGGCCCGCGACATCTCCGTCTCTGAAGAAGAAGTGCAGGCCGTGATTGACCGCCTCATCGCCAATCAGGGCAAACCGGAATATCTGCTGGGCGAAATCTTTCTGCCCATCGGGCTCGGTTCGCGGGAAGCCGATGTGCTCGATCTGGCGCAACGCCTTTCTGAACAAGCCCGCACGGGCACCCCGTTTCCGGCCTTAGCCCAACAGTTCTCGCAAAGCCCGACCGCTGCGGTCGGGGGCGACCTCGGCTGGATCACAACCGGTGAACTAGAGCCGGAATTGGACCGGGCCCTGGTGCGGATGAACCCGGGCGAGTTTTCCGATCCTATTCGCACCGTCTCGGGTTTTACCATTCTGGCCCTACGTGACGAACGCGCCACGGCCGAAGCCTCGCCGCTGATGGCGGCGGTCACCCTCAGCCAAGTGTATCTGCCGACGGTCGGGCGGGCGGCGCTCTCAGAACAACGCATCGATCAACTCTCCACAGCCCTGCAAACCCAAGTCTCTAGCTGCGAACAGATGAACAATTGGGCGACCGAAATTGGCGGGCCGGGCTCAGGCCCGGTTGATCTCATCCGCATCGGCGGCTTGCCGGAAGCCGTGCGCGATACGGTCTTAGATTTGCCCACCGGCAGGGTCAGTCCGCCAATTGACGTCGCCGGGGCAAAGCTGTTCGTCATGATCTGTGAGCGGGAGGAAGATTCAGGATTGCCCTCACCAAACCAGGTCTACAGCCGTTTGGAAAACGAAAAGCTGGACACGATCTCACGTCAGCGATTGCGTGATCTCCGCCGCCAGGCGCTGATCGACGTTCGACTGTAATGTCCGCACCGGCCTCACCGGTTGCGCCCATACAGAGTGCGGCTCTGCCGATTGCAATAACCATGGGGGATCCCGCAGGGATCGGTGGCGACATCGCTCTCAAAGCCTGGACAGCGCATCGCGAAACGCTGCCGCCGTTTTTTGTCATTGATGATCCCGGTCGCCTCAGCGCCATTGCCCTTCAGCTCAAACTGGACTGCGCCATCCAAACCATTGCACGCCCGGCAGACGCTTTGGAGCATTTTGCTGGCGCTCTGCCCGTGCTGGCTGTTGACCCACCCCTTGCGACCCCGGCCACGCCCGGCACGCCTGACCCTGGCAATGCCGCCGCGATCATCGGGGCCATCGATCAGGCCGTGCGGTTGGTGCAAGACGGTCAAGCCTTGGCCATGGTCACCAACCCCATTCACAAAGCCAGCCTTCAAAAGGCTGGGTTCACCCATCCGGGTCATACGGAATATCTGGGGCATCTGGCCGGACCGGGCTATGACCCGGTGATGATGCTGGCCAGCGCAACGGTTGTGGGTGGACTGCGCGTTGTGCCGGTCACCATTCACATCGCCCATAAAGAGGCGGCGCACGCGTTGACCGCTGAAGCAATCATCAGCAATGGGCTGATCACAGCGCAGGCTTTACGCACGGATTTTGGGATAGAAACCCCACGTTTGGCTGTTGCAGCCCTGAACCCCCATGCCGGGGAAGACGGCAAATTTGGCGATGAAGAACAGCGGATTATCACACCTGCCGTCACAGCTTTGATTGAGCATGGCCTCAACGCGATTGGCCCCTTGCCGGCCGACACCTTATTTCATCGCGATGCCCGGGAGTCCTTCGATGCGGTGCTGTGCATGTATCATGACCAAGCCCTGATTCCCCTCAAGACCCTGGATTTCTATGGCGGCGTCAATGTCACACTGGGTTTGCCGTTTGTCCGCACCTCGCCCGACCACGGCACGGCTTTTGACTTGGCGGGCACCGGAAAAGCGCGCTGCGATAGTTTGGTGGCCGCATTACGTATGGCGCATAAAATCGCCACCCACCGCAACGCCGCAAACGACGACGCCTAGCCTGTGCCACCGCCCTTGCACCCACTCCCGCCGTTGCGTGATGTTATCCGGGATCACGACCTGTCGGCCCGCAAAGGGCTCGGCCAGCACTTTCTGTTCGATCTCAACTTAACCGCCCGCATTGCCCGCCAGGCCGGGGACATCACCGAAGGCACCACCATCGAAATCGGCCCCGGCCCCGGCGGCCTGACCCGCGCCCTGCTGGAACAAGGCGCGCAGGTTATTGCCATTGAAAAAGATTCAAGGTGTTTGGCCGCCCTGGCAGACGTTTCCGCCGCCTGGCCTGGTAAATTGGACATTCAGCAACACGACGCACTTAAAATTCAGGTTGAAACATTGGGGTCGGCCCCGCGGCGCATTGTCGCCAATCTGCCCTACAATATTGGCACCGAACTTCTGGTCCGCTGGCTGACAAAGCCCGAAGCCTTCACCGCGATCACGGTCATGGTGCAAAAAGAAGTGGCTGAACGCATTGCCGCAGGGCCTGGCTCAAAGACCTACGGGCGATTGTCTATTCTGGCAGGCTGGCGGTGGACCTCTAAACTGATGCTGGACGTGCCACCGCAAGCCTTTGTGCCACCGCCGCGCGTGGACTCCACCGTGATTCACATCACGCCGCTGTTGCAGCCGGTCGCCGACGCCAATCCGGATACACTCGCACGGGTCACCGCTGCCGCCTTTGGTCAACGCCGCAAGATGCTGCGTTCCAGCCTCAAAAGCCTCGGCGATGCAGAAGCTCTGTGTGACACGGTCGGCCTCGACCCGACGCTGAGGCCCGAGCAAGTGTCTGTGAAAGATTTTTGCGCCCTGGCCCGGGCCGTGGAGGCCGCTGAGGTAAAAGCGGCAACGTGATCGCGTCAGGCAGAGTCGGTCTTACGTGCCCTGAGTGAGTGTGTTGAACACCCGACGGATGTAAGCTTGGGTGTCTAAGGTGCGCGCCACCGCGGCCTCTTCGTCTGGCAGCCAAGCATCGACCACGCCTTCGGGAATCGCCTGACGCTCCACCAACACCCGTTCCAGGGCATCCAACCGGGCGCGCGTGGCTCCGAGTTCATTGGTGAGAGCGATAATCATATCCCACTGCGCATCTGTCACCGGGTCCCCCATAAAGACGGGGCGCGGCGTGCGAGAGGCGGCACTCTCATCAACGGCGCTTTGCTCAACTGTGGTGTGCGGGTTGATGTGCAAAGATGTTGGGTGATGGGTCATTTTACGCCTCCGATGACAGTCCAGTTGCCGGTTCGGCCATAGTCTTCAAACTTGCCAGGGGTCTGAGCGTCTGTGGTCCACGGCACGGCAGAGATAGACCCCGTGAAGACGTCATCAGACGCAAAACCCGCATCGGTCATTTCTTTATGCAAGTCGAGTTGATGTAACTCGCTCCAGAAGGATTCGTTATTGTGGCGTCCATCCCAGTCGCGCAACACTTGCTCAAACAGAGGCTTACCATCATAGCCGGGTTGTTCAGCGTGCAGGGTTAGGCCGCCCGGAGTGGTGTGCGCTCGTGCGGTGCGGAAGATCGCCCGCAGGCCATCCAAGCTGGTTTCATGCAACACAATGCAGGTGTAAACGACGTCCGCTGTGCCGAGGTCGTCCGGGAGTTGTTCGATATTGGCCTGAATAAATTTCACGTTGGACACACCCATCGCGGCAGCACGTGCCGCGGCATAGCGCAACATGGGGGCACCGGCGTCGAAGGCAATGACTTCAGCCTCTGGAAACGCTTGAGCGACAGCAACCGTGTTCAGTCCAGCGCCACAGCCCAGATCAAAGATGCGTGTGGGTTTCACATCAGGATAGTGGTCTTTCAACCAAGCGCTTAACGCGCGGCCAGCACCGTCAGAGTTGGGACCCGAGCGTCCGGGCACCGTCGAGTACAGACCAGCCTCATACGAGGCCCCCGCGCTGGCATCACCGGGAACGCGATCAGTAACGTAACCGCCTGGCATCAAATGGGCATGCACCTCTGTCAGGTACGCAGGCATTTTCAAATCCGGGTCCAATTCAAGATTACCCGCAGACTCTGAGAGCGAAGAACACACCGCCGCGTGTTCCGCGCGTTGCGGCACGAGGGCGTCGGTCAGCAGTTTTTGCCGGTGCTCCATGGCCCCGCGGCGCAGACGGCTCCACGCGGGATACAGCACTCCCGCTTCCAGCACCTCACGCGCCTCGTCACGGGTTTCCGGAGCACGGCCATGCTGAGCCGCAAAATCTTCAACGCCCTTCTTTTCATAGTCAGCCTGCATGCGCGGCACCAGGGCTTGCGACAGGAAATGGTTGAGATGTGCAATGCCATCGAGACGGGCGCGATCATCATGCTGCAAACTGGGCAGGGCGGCATGGCGGCCAATGGTATCCCAGGGCTGCGGTAACGTCCCGACATCCACTTGCGCAAGCGGAGGATTATTATGACCTGACACGGCCCGAGTTGGGGAAGGGTTAGGGACTGTGGACATGAAAGGACTCCCGTAAGAAAAGGACTGAAGTCAATTTAGGGGGTTTGATAATTCAGGAAAATCAGGATTATACTGTTTTATTATCCTTTAATTCCTGATGAAATAATGAGCACCAATCCATGGGCACCAATCTCAGACGCCTCGACCTGACCCAGCTGGACTATCTCCGCCATGTCGATCGCGCCGGCGGCGTCACTGCCGCCGCCACGGCCTTGAATGTCGCCCCGCAAACCATCAGTGGCCAGATTCAGGTGTTAGAACAGCGCCTCGGCCAACCGTTGTTGGAGCGCGTTGGACGCGGCGTACAACTGACCGACGCTGGCCGCATGGTGTTGGAATACGGCGCGGACATGCTGAAGTGTGGCGAAGACCTCCTGCAGGCGCTTGAAGCAACCGACGGCCATGGCCCCGCGCGGTTTGCCGTCGGCGTGGGAGAATTGGTTCCCAAACTGGTCGTGCGCCGCCTGCTGCGTCCCGTGACTGAGATGACACCCATGCCGCAACTGGTCTGCCGCGAGGGGTCAGAGGATAGTCTGATCAAAGAGTTGGTGGCACGCCGCCTGGATGCCTTGATCTTAAGTAGCGCCACTCCGCCCGACCTCGGTCTGGAAAACATGTTACTGGCTAAATCCGATGTCAGCGCCTATGGCGTGCCAGCCCTGGCAAAACGCTACCGGCAGACGTTTCCAAATTCCTTGCAGGGCGCGCCGATGCTCTTGCCGACCCAAGGCGTCGACGCACGCCGATTGGTCGACACCTGGTTTGCCTCCCGCGACATTGTGCCGCATGTCGTGGGCGAGTTCGACGACGCCGCGTTGCGTGAAGTGTTCGGAGCCGCCGGAACCGGATTGTTCCTCGCGCCGTCACTGGTTGCAGAGGAGTTGAAGGCTTTATATGGCGTCGAACACGTCGGCCTGTTTCAGGACCTGGTCGCACGCTACTTCCTGGTTTCACCGCCCCGTAAACGGCGACTGCCCGCTGAGGCCGCCATCCGCGCGGCCTCACAGGCGGACGCAAACAATGAGTGACGTCTAAATACGGAGCTGGTGAACGAGGTTCAAAAAATTTCGTTCGTCCGTGACGAGTCAGAGGATTCTGAAGGAGAGTCAACTGGTTACGCGGACTCTCTCAGCTGTACTCGTTTCAAAAATGCGTAACCCTCTGACTCACAAAGAAAAGCACCTTCAAAAACCAATGTGCATGGGCTCGTTCGGTAGGATCAAGCCAACACAAAAAATATCGCGGTCCGAAGATGCGCTCCCTATTGAGGTTCGTCCGCTAAGAAGTCCGCAATCGGCGGCACAATCAAATCCGGCGCTTCCAGGCTTGGGAAATGTCCGGTGAGCGGCAACTTATGAATGGTTTTCGGCGCCTGAGTCATGCGGCTGGTCAGTTCCTCAAGTTGCTGCGGCGGCAGCACCGGATCATTCATCGCCCAGATCACCAGAGTCGGTGTTGTCACTGCCCCCAGATTTCGGTTGGCCTGGTCAGGCGAGAAATTGGCGGGGATTAAAACTCTGGCCAGAGGTTCCTGCACCCGACGGTTTTGGTCATACATCATCGTAATCAGGTCGTCCCCCAGGCGCTCAGGCTGCCCCCACAAGTAGGTGAAATACGTCTTCCAAAAGCCCCAGGTGCGAAATTGCAAAAGGTCATCACTGAGCATCATGGCCCTGCGGACCTCGGGCGGGCGGGCGCTGCGCGGCACGTTCACCGGCGCTGACGGCATATTCATCACCACCAGTTTGCTCACCCGATCCGGATAATTTGCCGCCACCCGGGTGGCAACCGTGCCGCCACTGGACTGACCAATAAGGTGAAAAGTTCCCTCGACCCCAACATGATCCAGGAGGTCCATCACCATGCCATGCAGCGTGACATCTTCGCCTACCTCATTGGGACCTGCGGCCGCTGATAGGCCGCGACCAGGGAGTTCCATACGGATCATGCGGTAGCGGTCTTTAAGACCGGCGACGACTCCGTCCCACGTGTGCAACGTACCTTCGGAGCCATGAATGAGCACAATGGGATAGCCTTCACCCTCATCCACATAATGCATGGATAGACCCGCAATATCGACGAACTGAGACTGGGACGTAGCATAAATATTCCGCAGGTCTGCAAGGCTGAGGCGCATTTGATCGGAGCGAAACACCGCAAGTGTGGTCAGCGCGGCAACCACAATTGCGCCCAGAATCGCAACCGCTGTCATGAGTCGTAGTCCCATGCTTAATCCCCTCTTACTGCGTCCAATACAGGTCTAATACATATGCTGGCCGCCGTTAATCGACATCGTCGAGCCGGTTACAAAGTCTGCATCATCGGCCACCAAAAACAGAACGCCCCGTGCGATATCGTGCGCTTTTCCTAAACGCCCCGCAGGGATACCAGCGATAATTTTCTCAAGAACCGGCTCCGGCACGGACCGCACCATATCTGTATCCACATATCCAGGCGCAATCGCGTTGACTGTAATACCAGCTTTGGCACCCTCTTGCGCTAAGGCTTTGGTAAACCCGTGAATGCCCGATTTAGCCGCAGCGTAGTTGACTTGGCCATACTGCCCGGCCTGTCCGTTGATGGAACCAATGTTAACAATGCGGCCAAATTTACGTTCGCGCATACCCTCAATCACCGAGCGCGACATATTGAAGCAAGACCCGAGGTTGGTGTCGATCACCTGCTGCCACTGGGTGTGATCCATTTTATGCATCGTGCCGTCCCGAGTGATGCCCGCGTTGTTCACCAGGATATCAATCGGCCCAAGATCAGCTGTGATCTTGGCTACGCCTGTTTGGCAGGCCCCAAAGTCTGACACGTCCCATTTATAGCAGCGTATGCCCGTTTCTTCCTGGCACTGCTTCGCCGCTTCATCGTTGCCACCATAAGACGCTGCAACTTTATATCCAGCACCCAGAAGCGCTTCTGCGATCGCCCGTCCAATACCCCGTGTTCCGCCCGTCACCAATGCAACGCGTTGTGCCAGCATGTCCCACTCCTAATATTTCATTTCTATTTACGGGGTTATGATAGGACTCATTTGACCCTGTGGTGATAAAATTTTGGCCTTCAGCTTGTTGACTTTCGAGTTTCAGGCTCTTAACACCCCGTTCATTCAATAAACGCTCAACTGGTCACGTCACGATGCATATGTCTCCTCTCACATCTGTTCGAAAGAACGTCCTGATCTAAAGTGCCGCGGTCCTTTTTTGGAGCCAGCGTGCACTGCACAACCGCTCCTGACGAAAGACCGACTCGTGACCCACCCTCCCCAGCTTCATTCGCCCCCCACCCCGCAGCAAGAACTGCGCGCGACATTACATCTCGCTCTGCCTTTGGCTGGGGCGCAACTGGCCCAGATGGGTATGGGCCTGACCGATACCATTATGCTTGGGGCTGTCGGGCGCGACGCCTTAGCTGCTGGCGGGCTGGGTGGTTCGGTATTTTTTATGGTCGCAGGCATGTTCCAGAATGTAGTGGCCAGCGTGGCCATCCTGATTTCGCACGCGCGCGGCTCTGGCGATACCAGTCAGATCGATGATATTTTCCGGGCTGGGCTTTTGCTGGCACTACTCGGCACGTTGCCGCTCGTCCTCCTGCTGTGGAATATCGAACCCGCTTTGTTGTGGATTGGGGAGCCGCCCAGGCTGGCGGCAGACGTCACCGCATATCTTCAGATCATCGTGCTCGGCACACCCGCGGCCATGATCATGGCGGCCATGCGCTTTTATTTATCTGCGATGAATCATCCGCGTTTGATTCTCATCGCAGCAGTGATCGGTCTCATCGCCAACGGCTTTTTAAATTACGCCCTGATCTTCGGCACCTGGGGCTTTCCGGAGATGGGCTACCTAGGTGCTAGCACGGCCTCGGTCGTTGTGATGTGGGTTGTTGCCATCGCCACCGCCATCGCCATTCGCATCACGCCGGCCCTCAAAACCGGGCGCGTGTTTGCTGCGATCAACTGGAACATCTTTGCCGAGTTAAACCGCCTGGGGTGGCCTATTGCCGTTATTTTCAGCACCGAGACCATGTTGTTTATGGTCGCGGCTTTGCTCATGGGCACCTTGGGCACCACGGCCTTGGCCGCCCACCAAGTGACCATCATGATTGCGGCAACCGTATTTATGCTGCCCCTGGCTGTCGGGCAGGCGGCCAACGTCCGTGTTGGGTATCACATGGGCGCAGGGCTGCCTCATGCGGCCTTTCGCGCCGGCAAAACAGCGCTGGGTATTGGGTTAGCGATTACGATCGTTTCAGCGACTCTGATCATCCTCTTTCCCCTGGAACTCACCCTGTTGTTCCAATTGGACCCCAATAACGCAGAGGATGCCCTGGTCATCGCGCTCGTGGTCGAACTGCTTGCGATCTGCGCCATCTTTCAGATTTTCGATGGGGCGCAAGCCATCGGCGCCGGTGTGCTGCGCGGCTACAAAGATACTCGCGTGCCTGTTGTCCTGGCGACGATTGGTTACTGGGGGGTTGGTTTTACCACTGGCTGGACGCTCGCCTTCCCTCTGGGTCTAGGTCCTTATGGGCTCTGGTGGGGCCTTGCGACAGGACTCGCCGCCGCCGCCATTCTGCTGTGCGGACGATTCCTGGTCATCAGCAAAAGAGCGATCACGGCTCTACCGTAAAACTATAATGCTTAACCGTAATGTTGCGTTTTATCGCCCAAGGTGACGATCAAAAAAGTCCCAAATGACCTGATGAGCAGTGGCCGCTTCTTCTGTGCCAGGGAACAAAAAGAAGTGGCCGTGCCCCAGACCTTCCTGAATAAAGAGCTCTGCACGGGCGCCCGATTTCAGCAGGTTGGTGTGGGTTATGACCGCGTTGCTCATGGCAATATCGCGGGTGCCGCTCAACATCAAAGTCGGCGGATACTGGCCTAACACATCAGGATATTCGCCAGGCGTAATGAACAGGGTGTCTTGATCAACACCTTCAAAGTAGTTGCGCGGGCGGGCGTCTAAATCTGCTGCCGAGACCGGGGCAGAGGCGTTCATCAAAGCACTGGTTGTGGCAGAATCACCGCCAAACCAGAATGTACTCATAGCGCCGGAACAAAACACACCAATAGCACCCGGCAGTGGCAAGCCTTTATCCAGCAACCAGGGGATCATCTGCGCTGTCAGCGTCCCCCCAGCAGAACACCCATACAGACCAATGTTTTCCGGCTTGGTGGTTTTGAGGACATGGCGATACACTGCTTCCATGTCTTCGCTGGCCGCCGGATATCCGTGCTCAGGAGCTAAACGATAATCGACGGCAATCACTTTGACACGGCCATACCCTGCCAACGGCACAGCTTCCAATTGACCGCCATAGGCGCTGCCAAACATGAAGCCGCCCATATGGGCATTGATCAGGACGCGGTTCTCATTCTCTGGTGCAATGCCTGA
The DNA here is from genome assembly GCA_040221475.1 of Rhodospirillaceae bacterium. Classification (GTDB taxonomy): domain Bacteria; phylum Pseudomonadota; class Alphaproteobacteria; order Rhodospirillales; family Rhodospirillaceae; genus WLXB01. The sequence goes on from JAVKEJ010000032.1 coordinate 545,059, forward strand.
GTGCGGTGTCACGACATACGTGCGCACACCGTCAATCATGGTGTCCTCAACGTTGGACGGAAAGATCTTCAGCCAGGCATCGAGCTGCGTTTTCGACATCTTGTCAGATCGCGCGCGGACCGCATCCAATCCATCGGTCATTGAGGTCGGATCAGACTCGCGCAGGCGACGTGTAAACTCAGTCTTAATATCCTCGCCAAGAAAGCTCGACATGGGCACGCCCGCGATTTCGCCACGGATTGTGCCGTCCTCATCGACCACAGGTCTCATACCCTGCTGAGCTAAAGCAGGTATGCTGACCATCGCGAACAGGGCTGCGACTGACTGTGCCTTAAAAGCGCGCATATCTTGATCTCCGGATGCTGTTTGATATCAGCTTAACCGTGACCATGACCGAGTACTAGGGACAGAACGCAAGAGGACGTGGAACGCCGCTTAAGCGCGCTCAACGCACATGGCAATGCCCATGCCGCCGCCAATGCACAGCGTTGTTAGGCCCTTCTTGGCATCACGGCGCTGCATTTCATGCAACAACGTGACCAGTACACGACACCCTGAAGCACCGATGGGATGGCCCAGGGCAATCGCACCACCATTGACGTTGACCTTCTCTGGATCAAAACCAAGATCCCCACATACAGCAAGAGATTGCGCTGCAAACGCCTCGTTGGCTTCGATAAGATCAAGATCATCGACCGTCCAGCCCGCTTTTTTGAGCGCCGCACGAGAGGCCGGAATGGGACCTGTGCCCATGATGGCCGGATCAACGCCAGCCTGGGCCCACGAGACGATGCATGCCAGTGGCTTGAGACCACGCTTTTTCGCTTCATCTGCGGTCATCAACACCACCGCGGCAGCGCCATCGTTAATGCCAGAGGCGTTACCCGCTGTGACGGTGCCATCTTTGGAAAATGCAGGACGCAATTTGCCAAGGGACTCAGCGGTCGCACCAGCGCGCGGATATTCGTCTTTATCGAAAATCTTTTCTTCGCGTTTCACTTTGATGGTGACCGGCACGATTTCATCTTTGAAACGATTTTCGTCCAGCGCCTTCTCAGCTTTCTGTTGTGAGTGAGCCGCGAATTCATCCTGCGCGGCGCGGGTCAGTTGCCATTTCTCGGCAATGTTCTCTGCCGTGGTGCCCATGTGATACCCATTAAAGGCATCCCAAAGACCATCTTTGATCATGGTATCCGTCAACTGCGTGTCACCCATCTTGGTGCCACTGCGCAAGTACGTGCAATGCACGGAGTTGGACATGCTTTCCTGGCCGCCGGCCACCACAATGGAATTGTCGCCCGCAATAATAGCGCTCGCCCCCAAGGCCACGGCTTTGAGGCCAGATCCACAGACTTGGTTGATGGTCATGGCCGGCACTTCTTTCGGCACACCCGCACCAATAGACGCTTGGCGTGCGGGGTTTTGTCCGGCACCTGCCGCCAGGACCTGCCCCATGATGACCTCAGACACATCAGCGGCCTCGACTTGAGAGCGAGACAACGCCTCTTTGATCACGATCTCGCCCAGGTCAGAAGCTTGAAGACCTGAAAGACTGCCTGAGAAAGCTCCGATGGGTGTGCGTACAGCCGAAGTGATGACGATGTTTGTCATGAAGGTCTCCTGTCCAGAATCACGGCGGCAGGAACATGACAATTTGCCGCAGCGCGATATTATTATTTTTGCGTTGCAGCATTAATAATCCAGTCCGCCACCGGATCATAGACCTCTTGTACCGCGCGGCGCCCTGTCATCATGCCAATATGCCCCAAGGCCACAGACCGAACAGTGGCCCCCGGAACCAGTGAAGCCAGGGATTCTGCCGATTTTGGCGGCACAATCCGGTCTCTCGCCGGAATCACAGCGAGGGTAGGACATGTTATTTTTTCAGGCGCAACAACAATGCCATCAACCAGCCAACGGCCGCATTTAGGGGCATTTTCGAGATACCAGTCCAACAAACAGGCTTTAGCAACAGGTCCAGCCAGAGGCACGCCATCGTTCAGCCAATCTTCCAGAACCACGAAGCGTTTGGCCTGATCGCTCGCTTGATCCATCTCAGCAAAAGAGCGGAATTTGCGCCCGGTCAGTGTTGGGTCGAGCCCCGCAAACAACGCCTGCAACAGATCAACTGGGGCTTGGCCAAGAGACTGCAATGTCGCCTCTAGCGATGGCTTTGCACGACTCAGCCAATGCCGGAGACCGTCGCTGTCCTGATGGAAATTCCAAGGAGCCGCCAACAGCACCAAAGCAGAAACCAGGTCAGGACGCAAAACCGGAGGGGCCGTCGCCAGCGTGCCCCCCATGCAATAGCCGACCATTGCCGGTGGCTGGCCGTGCGCGCGTTTAAGGTCCGCTAGTACGGGCACAAGCACGTTGGAGATGTAATCGTCTACAGTTGCATCAGCGCGAAACACAGAATCGTCAGTCCAATCCAATAGGTAGGGCGTCAAACCCCGTGCTGCCAGATGCCGCATGAAACTGCGGTCTTCAAAGAGATCAAGGACATAAGACTTATTGATTAGTGAGGGCACTACAAGCACAGGCGGGCCATCGGTTTGAGTGCCATAGCGGAGAACCGGCGCAATCGTGCTTCCTGTCCATTTATGAGGGGGACTCACAACGCGTCGATGCGCATGACCTTGATATGAGGCCACACCAGCGGCAAACTTTGCCATCTGGTCCTGGCTAACGCGGGTGAGGGCATCCAGAAAGGCTTTAGGGTCAACCCGCTCTGTCCACGGTTTACTTTGAGCGTTTTTTTGAGCGTTTGGTGGGCTCTTTTTTTGCCCCCGGTTTTGAGGTTCGCTTTGATCCTGACTTCCCAGGATTTCGTCCAACGCCTGATTTATCGGGTTCGAGAGCGGCGACCCTTTGCTCCAGGGCGTCAAGCCGGCGAAGCACATCTGCATAACCAGCGCTTCCGCCGTCAAATGAAGAGGCAGAGGTCTTGGCCCCAGCCGTTGCGCCAGTTGCGGAGGCGGCAGCGTTTTGAACAGCCCCTCTAAGGGCGGCGGCATAAGTGTCGACTGCGTCAGGGGTCCATCCTAAGCTTTTGGCTGCGCCCTCAAAAACGGGACGCCACGCTTCCATTACCGACGGATCACCGGAAACCTGAGCAAGTTGGTCCTGCCACAACGAAATATACCGCTTTGCCAGGGCATCCATATCTTCCGTATCCGCCATGTACTTATTATATCGCTGACATCCCCCAAGAGCCAGACTTGAGACGTCTGGATTTCTGGAGCCAGACTTGATTGTTGGTGAACGCTCTAAGACCAATAGTCAGTGTAGAGAATCGTTAATCGTGCAAAGCACGCTTTGACTCCTTAAGTTGTGCAAAGCACAATAGACTTCAGCAGATTTGCGCTGAGACGTAGTCTGGTAGACCTATGGAAAGGCACAGTTAATGGCCGACAAGTCCAAAGATGGTGACGTGATCAAGATCAAGAAGTACGCCAATAGGCGGCTCTACAACACTAAGACATCTAGCTATGTCACGCTTGATCACTTGGCCGAGATGATCAAAAAAGACGAAGATTTCATAGTGGTCGATGCCAAGACTGGCGAAGATCTGACGCGCTCAGTCTTAACTCAGATTATTGTTGAGCAAGAAGGCAAAGGGCAAAATTTGCTCCCGATTAAATTCCTGCGGCATATCATAGGTTTTTATGGCGACTCTCTTGGTGGCGTTTTACCGCGCTACTTGGAAGAAAGTATGGAGACATTTTCTCAGAATGAGCAACGCATGCGCGACACCATGCAGCATGCTTTCAAAGGGTTTTTTCCAGTCGAACAATTCGAGGACATGGCCAAACAAAATATGGCGATGTTTGAGAATGCCATGAAGATGATGACTCCTTTTGCGTCACAGGAAACCGGCCAATCCACAGATCAAAAATCGCCCGAAGCGGAGTCACAGAGCGCGGGCACGCAGGACCGAGACTCCAAATCAGGTGGCAATGTGGATGACCTTAAGGCCCAGCTTGATGCGATGCAGAGCCAAATAGAAGGCCTGATGAGAGACCGAAAATCTTGAGCGAGAGAACACCCCTCCCTAAACCATGGGTTTAACGGGTCGCAGTTCACTTAACATTTATTTACAAACTGGTTGCAGTAATCAGGCCGCCACCCTCGTAGACTGCGTCAACATCCTTACAGGTTTTACATCTTAAAGTTGATGGTGATCTGAAATGGCATGGTCCCTGAGTTCATCGAGTGGAGTATCTCATGACTGATTCCAACGCAGCCTCAAACGCAACAGTTGTCTCGTTTACGCGCGACCCGGACGAACCCGCAAACAAGGCCAGCGATATCGACAAACACGTGGGCAATCGCATCAGAGAGCGACGTATCATGCTGGGCCTCAGTCAGCAGCAGATGGCAGACATGATTGGCGTGACGTATCAGCAAGCCCATAAATATGAGCGGGGGATCAACCGGATTTCCGCTGGACGCCTGTATGAGATCACACAGGTTTTAGATGTTCCCATTTCCTATTTCTTCGAAGGCATCGAGCAGATGGAAACGCATTCGCCCGCGCCGCGTCAGCGGATGTGCCTTGAACTCGCGCGCAACTTTTCAAGCATTGAAAATGAAAAGCATCAGGAAGCATTGAGCCAACTGGCACGCGCGTTGGCTCCTATAGCCTAGCACGTACACCTAAGACCCTAGATCACGCACCACGCGAAACCCAATGGTGTAACTCCAAAGGGTTTGCGCGTTGGGTTTTCGGGCCGCCGATGTTGCAAGAATAGGCACGTAATACCAATCGCCCCCACGCGTGACGCGGGATGTGCATTGAGGGCTTTCGACCTCAAGCTGTTCTAAAGCTCCGTGATTTTGCGTCCAGCAATCCGCCACCCATTCGGATACATTGCCGCTCATATCGAATAAGCCAAAACCATTTGGCGCGAATTGTGCGACAGGCGCCGACCCTGTGCCGCTCCACTTGGTGCCACATTTACGACAATTCGCGTGCCCGGAGCCAACCTCGTCTCCCCATGGGAATCGCGTCACTGAGCCACCGCGCGCGGCATATTCCCACTCTTGCTCTGAGGGCAAACGATAAGACTCCCCGGTCTGTTCACTGAGCCATGCGGCATAATCGACCGCGTCCTGCCAGGCGACATTGATGATAGGTCGAGTCCCACGCCCCCAACCATGATCGCTTTTATTGCCCGCGCAGCCTCCTGCCTCAACACAGACCTCGTATTGATCAAACGTAATTTCCGTGGCCGCGATGGCAAACCGATAAGGGATCGCTACATCCTGTGCCGGACCGTAGGTGTCGCGCTGATCATTGGCCCCAAACACAAATCGACCAGACGGCAGCACCACCATTTTAGGGCAGTCTGCACAGTCCTGAATGACTTCGGGAGGCACAGTGGCGCGCGCGTCCATACTCAGCGCAGACGCATAAAGCAGAAGCGCACTCAAATTGATGATTAAACGGCTGACCATTCCGCCCTCACATCTGCATCAGATTCCTTAGAAAGTGCAGAGCCTTTTTTCTGCCGCGCACATTCAGGCGCAATACGCGACAAAGCCCAAACGGCCATAGCACGCACCAACGGAGACTCGTCGTCACACAGAGGTTCCACACACTTAGTCAGCGAAGCCAAACCACTATTTCCAATCGCAATCAACACGTTACGAACAAACCGGTGCCGCCCAATGCGTTTAATCGGAGAGCCAGAGAAAACCTGTCGAAAGGCCGCATCATCCAGCTGCACCAACTCTGCCAGCCGTGGCGCTTCCAATTCGATCCGAGGGTTAAAAACAGCCGGATCGGCAACTTGGGCAAACTTATTCCACGGACATACAGCGAGACAATCATCACAGCCATAGATACGGTTGCCCATTAAGGATCTTAATTCCAGATCTATATGGCCTTTGTGTTCAATGGTCAGATAAGAGATGCAGCGGCGCGCATCCAGACGACGCGCATCGATAAAGGCATGTGTTGGGCAAACATCCAGACATTTTTGACATGATCCACAATGATCTTGCTCTGCGTCATCAACAGGAAGCGCCAGCGTCGTGAACAACTCACCCAGAAAAATCCAAGACCCATATGCGCGGGACACAACGTTGGTGTGCTTTCCCTGCCAACCCAACCCTGCGGACTCAGCCAGCGGTTTTTCAAGCACGGGTGCCGTATCCACAAACACCTTCAATTCAGAATCTTGTCTTTGCTCGATCAACCAGCGTGCAAGGGCCTTCAACCGTTTCTTCAAAACATCATGATAATCACGACCACGTGCATACACACTGATCGCGCCGCGGTCTGCGCGGTTCAGCAGCTCCAAGGGGTCAGCCTTTGGGCCATAGTTAACAGCGACGGAGATCACGGAGCGCACCTCTGACCACAAAGACTGAGGTGACTGACGGCGTTGCAATGTCTCTGCCATCCACGCCATATCTCCGTGATAGCCCCCTGCCACAAAGTCCGACACGGAGGCCGCAATGTCATCTGATAAGTCCGGAGAGCTGACGCGTACATCATCAAAACCGAGCCGCTTGGCCTCAGTCACCAAAGCGGCTTTGAGCGCTGTATTTTGATTAGAGGGGTTCGATGTCGCCTCTCGCCCAATCGGCTTTGAAGGCGTCTGCAAATCCGTCGAGGGTGGTGGTGCGGATTGCGTCACGAAGACCTGCCATCAGTTGTTGGTAGAACGCCACATTATGCCAAGTCAGAAGCATCATGCCGAGAATTTCATCGGACTTTATCAGATGATGCAGATAAGCGCGGCTGTATTCTTGGCTGGCCGGGCATGCAACGCTCTCATCCAACGGCCTGGGATCGTCTGCATGTCTGGCATTGCGAAGATTAACCGTCCCATAGCGCGTAAAGGCCTGCGCCGTGCGACCTGATCGCGTCGGCAAAACACAATCAAACATATCAATGCCGCGTTGAACGGCCCCAATAATATCCAGCGGTTTGCCAACCCCCATTAGATAGCGGGGCTTATCGGCCGGAAGGTGCGGGGTTGTTGCAGCCGTTACATCGAACATGAGGTCTTGGCCTTCACCCACGGCCAAACCGCCAACCGCATAGCCATCGAAACCGATCCCGCCCAGCGCTGCTGCAGACTCCGCGCGGAGATGAGGATAGACGCCGCCTTGAACAATGCCGAACAATGCATAGCCGGGACGTTCTTGATAGGCGGTCTTACACCGTTCGGCCCAGCGCATCGACAAGGCCATGCTGTCTGCGGCCTGTTTTTCTGTCGCCGGAAAAGGCGTGCATTCATCAAGCACCATGGTCACGGTTGAGCCCAATTGATGTTGAATTTCCACGGCCCGCTCCGGGGTCAACATATGACGGCTGCCATCAATGTGGGATTGAAAGGCGACACCCTCTTCCGTCAGCTTGCGCAACTGGGACAACGACATCACTTGATAACCGCCGGAGTCCGTCAAAACCGGGCCTTTCCAGCGCATAAAATCGCGCAGACCGCCAAGACGTTCAATGCGCTCAGCACCGGGTCGCAACATCAAATGATAGGTATTGCCCAGAATCATCTGCGCGCCGGTTGATGCCACAGTTTCAACCGTCATCGCCTTAACCGTCGCCGCGGTTCCAACAGGCATAAAAGCCGGTGTCGCAACCAGCCCATGGGCTGTGGTCAAATGGCCAACGCGCGCCTGTCCATCTATCGCTTCAACAGTGAGACCAAAAGTCGGAGTGCTCATGGCGTCCTCGCACGTTCAAGCAGGCAGGCATCGCCATAGGAGTAAAAGCGATAATTAGACTCAACCGCGTGGGCATAGGCTGTGCGCATCCGCTCTAACCCGGAAAATGCGGACACCAGCATAAATAAGGTAGATTTGGGTAAATGGAAATTGGTCAGTAGCGCATCAACCGCCTTGAACCGATAGCCAGGCACGATAAATATATCCGTATCGCCCATAAAAGGATGGATTACGCCGCGCTCATCGCCTGCGGATTCCAACGTGCGCAAACTGGTGGTTCCGACCGCGACAATGCGACGGCCATCAGTTTTTGCAGCCGTTAATCGGGCCGCAACATCGTCTTTGAGACGCGCCCATTCGCTGTGCATAACGTGATCATCTGTGTTCTCGACCTTAACCGGCTGGAAGGTGCCAATGCCGACATGTAAAGTGAGCAACTCCATTTGCACGCCCTTGGCAGCTAAGCGCTCCATCAATCGCGGCGTAAAATGGAGCCCTGCTGTTGGTGCCGCAACAGCCCCGTCTTCGTCAGCAAACATGGTCTGATAATCCGTTGCATCTTGGGCATCATCATCCCGACCCATATAGGGGGGCAGGGGCAGATGGCCATGCGCCTCTAAAGCCGCGCTTAACGCCTGGCCTGAAAGATTAAAGTTAAGTCTCACAGAACCATCATCAGTACGCCCCAAAACAGAGGCCGAGAATGATTTGGCAAAATCGAGGCGGTCTCCCACCTTCAGCTTTTTTGCGGGCCTGGCCAAGGCCAGCCATTCATTGGCAGAGACAGCACGATGCAGGAGCACCTCAATTGGGGTCGTGCCGCGTGTGCCGTAAAGCCGCGCCGGAATTACGCGCGTATCGTTAAAAACGAGGACATCACCCTCATTCAGAAGATCTGGTAGATCAAGTACGCTGAGGTCACAGACACGATCCGGCTTAACATGCAGCAAGCGGGCCGCATCCCGCGGAACTACAGGTCGCGCTGCGATTCTGTCCGTCGGCAGTTTAAAATCAAAATCGTCGACGCGCATAGAACCCTGTTGATCATTAAGCGACATAGGATCGCCATAGTTAGGCTTTACCGGGCGGGTTATAGACTGGACACATGTTGTTTGGAAAGAACGGCTCATAACCGTTAAGATAGATAAGTTTCTCGGAGAGGTGTTGCCTTGGGTTGGCTCTTACAAAAAATCGATATGCTGATTGGCGCAAGTTTAGCGGCTATTGCCGGGATGGGTGCGTCGCAAATCCAAGCATTTATCGATCAATATGTGCAACGACTCGGCGGCCACCTTGACGAAGCTAAATTAAACCTGGATCGCATCGAGACCGGTGTCCGCTATCAAACCATGAGCGACACCGTCCGCCGGGAACTAGAAACAGATGCCAAGTTGCGCGTTTCAGAGCTTCAGTCTGGCTATGACGCCATCACCACTTCTGACGTGATCACCCGTCCATTTACATTCTTCCAACATGCCGATGAGGCCATTATGGCGGGAACTTGGACAGATTTTGTTCCGGCCGTTCCCCTAGATATCAATGCCTTTGTTTACATCGGGTTAGGTATCGTCTGCACCCTGATCATTTATGAGATCGTGAAATTTCCACTGGTTCTCATCTTTAGCCAACCTCGGAAACGAAAGTTTAGGAAACGTGGTGCTGCGGTCTAGCCAAGCGTAACTCTTTTAGACCACACGTCCCCTTCAGCTTTCCGTTCTGACAGTGTATTGCAGGGCCCTCATTTCATAACCTGGGATATATACACTTCATGATCGAGCTTCTCACATCGCGTACGCCCAACGGATACAAAGTCTCTGTCGCTCTGGAGGAGCTCAGCGTACCCTATACGGTGACACCGATCGCCTTGAAAGAGTCGGTACAGAAAGAACCGTGGTTCTTAGCCCTCAATCCAAATGGCCGCATTCCTGTCATCATTGACCATGATGAAGAGGACTTCGTCGTGTTTGAGTCGGGCGCGATTCTCATTTACTTGGCCGAGAAAACGGGCCGACTGATGCCGACCGATCAAAAGGGGCGATCCTTAGTGATGCAATGGCTCATGTTTCAGATGGGCGGCATTGGCCCGATGATGGGTCAAGCGAATGTGTTCTTCCGCTATTTTCCGGAAAAAATTCAACCCGCTATAGACCGCTATCAGAAAGAAGGCCGTCGGCTCATCGGAGTCTTGAACACTCGCCTCGCTGACAATGAGTGGCTTGCGGGCGACTATTCCATTGCCGACATCGCCAACTGGACCTGGGTGCGCACCCACGAGTGGTCGGGAATCTCAATTGATGGATTAGATCATGTGAAGCGTTGGCACGAAGCAATGGCTGCGCGCCCCGCCTGTCAGCGCGGTGTGGATGTTCCTGAGCAGCTAGAAGTTCTTGCTGAAGCTGACCTTATCAAGACGGGTCAGGGTATGGTGACAACCTGATCACGCTCATGAGGTGATGAACACCTAAAGGATTTAACGGCTGCGGCCCAAAGCGCACTTTGCAGACATATCCGTCAGAACATCAGCAGACATGTTGCGGATGGTATGTTGTAAGTAGCCGTTAAAACCTTCAGCCAGCTCGACATTAAGATGGACTGGTATAACCCCGAGCGCTTGCGCTGAGTCCAAGCCAGCTAAGATTTCGCCCATCGCGGCCTCGTGTGCCGCCCCGGCGTCGATTTGGGGCGCTGCCCAGCGGCCCAACAATTCGCCTGTTGTCGCATTATAAATATCAAGTTCTGGGCGCGCATTAAGCGCCCCTGAATTATAGATCCGCACAGATGATTGATACTGAACAATACTTGGGCTGTGCACGTTCAGAAGCGTCCGTTCTCCGCCTCGCACGCCGTCAGTGCAGCTTGTCATGTTCGATAAAACACCAGCGGCCTGTTGCCACAAAATGTGTTGCATAGATCCTGCAAAACCAGACTCGACAACAAGATTGTAGTACGTGCGGTCATCTCGAGCGATGAGCACTTCTGACTCTGCCTCAGACTCAAGGCGGCTAACATTGAACTGAAAAGACGCATGCGCCGGAATATCAGGACTGGTCCAGCGGCCAAGCTGGGCACCTGTTTCAGCATCGCGCAATGTGACGCGGGCACGTCCGGGCGTTGTGCTTGCGTTGTGTAACCGAACATAAGACTCGCCGACTGCCGTCGTCCGCGATCCAATGACGTTGTTGAACACTCTTATATTGATCCCCTGCATGTCCAGAATTGCTTGGTTGACCTGAATGCGCGGCAGGCTGAAGTTTTGTCCTGACCTACTCACGGCTGTGCCCGTCGCCTTTAAGGCGCCATCAATCGCGTCGACGGAGACATTAGAAACTGCAGAGTTGATAAGCGCATAGGCACCAGCAACATGCGGTGCCGCCATAGATGTTCCGCTCAAAGACACAAGGCCACCGGAGGCACGAGCGGCCCGAATAGCAACACCAGGCGCCATTAAATCAACGGAGGGTGTAAAATTAGAGAAGGACGCCACCACTGTATTATCATTTGTTGCACCGACGGCGACTGCCGCAGAAATACACGAGGGCGCACTGATCATAGAGTTTGAGCCTTGATTGCCAGCCGACGAGACCGTGGCCACACCTTTTTCGCGCAACATATCAATGACAACTTTACGCGGGTCTGAATCACACGCACCTGCAAAAGCGCCACCGCCGAGGCTCAAATTAACGGCGACTATATTATAGGTATCAACATTCTCGTTGACGTAATTGAGCGCATCCAGCACAGCTAGTGAGTCCGTCAATTCGCACGGCGCGGTATCAGGTGCACATTCACTGCTGCTCGTGACCTCAGAAAAAACATCAATTGGCATCAGTTGCGCGCCGCGGGCAACGCCAAAGGTTGTGCCATCGTTGCCCACCGCTATTGAGGCGACATGGGTTCCATGATCACATCGGGACGACCCGAGCGGACAGTTTGACGCCGCGCCGGTACCAATTTCTGGTGTGTTACCGGAGGGGCATTGCGTAAACGTGTCGTTGCCAAAGGTTGCAGAGAAGCAGGCATCCCCAACCGACTTTCCGGCCAGCATGGGATGGCTTGTTGCGATCCCCCCGTCGATCACTGCGACAGTAAATCCTTCGCCTTCGTACCCACGTGCCCAGGCCCCTTGCACATCAATGGAACTGACAGAAGAGGCCAAAGACTGAGATTCTATGGTGCGTTGCGCTTCCGCCTTACGCTCAACCATCACCGGATACACATCCGCGACCTCTTCCATGGCCAGCAGCGCCCCTAGACCATCACGATCCACTTGAACACCGACGAAAGGTAGGGATGAAAACCCGCGCTGCACAACAAGTTCACGCTTTGCCAAAGCAGGATCAAAGCGCTGACGCATTTGCCTCACGCTGCTGCGTTGCTGCACCACACTTTTAGCCTGAGCCCAGTCCGGCTGTTGGCCAGCGGACTTCATGCGCACAATGACGCGCGCCTGACCCTCAGCTTCCAGCTGTTGAATAATCTGATCCAACTGAGCCTGAGCAGGCTGGGCGATCAAGGTCAGTGCCAGCACAAAACCGACAAAGGTCCTAGAACCCCAAGCTCCCGAACGCATTGCTGCATGGTTAAAAAAGCCGCCGGCCACACAACCAAGAAAGCCAATGAGCGGGCTTGTAAATTTTCCAGACTTAAGATTCATCAGTCGTACACGCCATTTCAATAAAGCGGTAGCGTCCAACGCAAAATAGCGCGATACGAACTTACGTCGCGCGCCAACCTCAGAACTAACGTGACCCGGCTCAGTCAACCGGCCCATATGTGATCTTTGTGAATATGACCCAATTACAGGCCCGATGTCCAGCGCTGACCACTGAGCAATACAGATAAATCCTTATAAAACATAAGCTTAAGACTATTCTTTGTATAACCCTTTTGAGCTTCATATGGTGATAACCGCTGGTTTGGAATGGCTTTTGAGACTCGAGCCCTCATTTACAGAGCGTTTGGCGTTGGCCACCGGCTTAAGGTTTTGAGCGCGAACCGATTTGATCGTAGGGAAAAGCGCCTAAATCAATCGGTCCCAAAACAACCCAGAAACAGCTGTACATAACCACCGGCAATAGGATCCAAATCCATACCGACTTGATCTGAGGCATCACAAACCTGACCCACATCACCATAGGCAATGTGAGCATAACCCCTAGAGGAAGAATAGCATTTAACGCGAGTGCTAGAGATAGATCAGTCCCACCATCTCTATCGCCAATTATCATGCTCAGCATTGCCAGACAAAACACAATGGCGATCACCACCAATCGCCTGACCAACACGGAAGATAAACGCTGTCTCAAAGATTTTGATCCGAGCGCGCTGCAAAAGCTAAACGCCAACCCGAGCCATAACATGGCGTAGGGTCGCACGACCCCATCCAACAGGACCGGCGCCGACACAAAACCCCAAGCCTTCGGAACGATGTTCTCTCTTCCGGGGAAAGAATAACTCAGCGCCACTCCAGAAAGGACCACCGCGCCAGCAGCAATCATTAGAAATCGTTTTGGCGGTCGCTCAATAGCAACCAAACACAACAGAGCAGCGCTCAGATAAAACCCACCGCTCGCCAAGAACGGCAACGCAGCGACAATACCTCCAATCAAGAGCGGCACGAGAAAGCGCGCACCACTTTCAATAACCGTTGCAAGCCAAACACCCAGCAAAAACAAAAAAACCAGCATCGCAATCGGAACAAAGAGCCCATACACAAAAGCTGTTGCTGGAAACAGAAGAAAACCCAATGCGGCTGAAGCTCCGACAACCCCATCGCCTGTCCAGGCCGACAACACTTTGTTGAGTAGAAAAAGACTAAGAGCTGCAGATGTACATGCAATCGTGCGGCTAAAAACTAGTGCCTCTTTTTCAAGCGGCGGCACGTTGATCGCAAAATAAGAAAGATGCGCCAAAAAAATAACAGAGGCCGCAGCAACAATCACAGCGCCCACCCTTGCAGCGGGCGGTGTTAATAAATTGCTCTCCATAAATTGACCTTAGACAGTCATGACGCTTTATAGAAGTTCAAAGATCAATCAGAGAAAGTCCTGATCAGGAAACAGACAATCGCACGCGCCTCTCATCAAGCGCAATTATAGGATTCAGCAATTTCTAAACTGAAATAGTGTAACCGCTCCTAACATCAATCCAAATTGGGCGTTATAGTCTAGGCATTCAATCGCAAACGCTGCCACTATTTTATACTTGCTTACGGGATTCCGACAAAATATGAGCGCTCCAATATTTGCTCCGTGGCCCTTTTATGCGGAAGACGAAATCGCCGCTGTTGCCGCAGTCCTGCACTCTGGGAAGGTCAATTACAGAACAGGCCCAGAAGGCAAACTGTTTGAAGCGGAATACGCTGCAGCCACCGGCGCCAAACACGCGCTCACCGTGGCCAATGGAACGGCGGCGCTTGAACTTGCCTTAGAAGCACTTGAGATTGGACCCGGGGACGAGGTTATCGTCCCTGCCAGAACATTCATTGCCACCGCATCCGCTGTTGTGCGCTGCGGTGCAATTCCGGTCGTCGCAGACGTTGACTTGCGTTCTCAAACCCTAAATGAAAACTCTATTGCAGCCGTGCTGTCAGAGAAAACCAAAGCCATTATTCCGGTCCATTTGGCAGGCTGGCCCGCGGATATGGACTCGATCATCTCGATTGCCAAATCCTCTGGGCTGTATGTTATTGAAGACTGTGCGCAGGCCCACGGCGCGCTCTACAAGGGCCAGGCGGTTGGTACCTTGGGAGACGTTGGTTGTTTTTCATTCTGTCAGGATAAAATTATTACGACTGGCGGCGAAGGCGGCCTCATTCTGACGAATGATAAAAACCTTTATGAACGCATGTGGTCTCTCAGAGACCATGGCTGGAACTACAAGCAGGCGCATACCAAAAGTGCAAACACAGGATTTAGATGGCTTGTAGATTCCTTTGCCACAAATTGGCGCATGACCGAAATGCAGTCCACCATTGGCCGCATACAGCTGCAGAAACTCGACAAGTGGATTGATGCGCGACGTAAAAACGCACAGGTCCTATCGGCTGCAATTGCCGACTCTCCGCTGATTGCAGACCTCACGCCGCCAGAGGAGGTGCATCATAGTTATTACAAGTACTACGTATTACTAAACAACAGAGCTCTCAAAACCGACTGGACACGGGATCGCATTCTTAACCATCTGAATGCACAGGGAATCCCAGCAGGCGTAGGGGCCTGCCCTGATATCTCTCACGAACGGGCTTTCTTCAATGGCCGCATAAATACCTCTAACGCGCGACCAAACGTGTTAGCCCTTGCAGACCGAACCCTTATACTCCCGGTCCACCCCACACTCACGGAAGACAATATTCACCTTATTGGACAGGCTTTAGTGTCAACACTCAACGCGGCGACACGTTAGAACAGAATCTCAAACAATAGGTTTAATTTGAGGCCGACCCAACGACATCTTCAGGCAAGATAACATCCGCATACCCTGACCCAGCCTTAAGAACACGCTTGCGCGCAAACGCCCTCTCCAACGCAGAAATAAGGCCTTTTTGCGAAATAGGCTTAATGACGTATCCATCTACATCAAGAATCATAGCCGTTTTAACAACTTCGGCTTCACCATGACCGGTAAGCATGACGAACCGTATGTTGCGGGAGACACCAGGACTAGTCCCAACACGGATTTTTTGTAAGAGTTCTAAACCTGAAACAGGCTCCATTCCATAATCAGAAATAATGCAATCAATCCTAACGTTATGATCAGAAATAATCTGTTGCGCTTCAATCGCTGATTTGCATTTGTGAACCTTCTTCGCACCAGAACTGACAAGCAGTGCGGATATGAGATTGATGATTGAAACCTCATCGTCCACAACAACAAACGTTAACTCTGAGAGATCTAGTTTTGGTAGGGCCAAACTAAAAACTCCTGTTCACTTTACGAAAAGTGTAAAAATAATTGTGCAAATCGTCATCACCCTATTCGCGGCGATCAAACTCAATGAGTGTCTCGTTAATTGCTTGGCGTAGTAAAGGTAATAAATTGCTAAT
Source organism: Rhodospirillaceae bacterium (assembly GCA_040221475.1). Lineage (GTDB taxonomy): Bacteria > Pseudomonadota > Alphaproteobacteria > Rhodospirillales > Rhodospirillaceae > WLXB01. Next base: position 560,799 of record JAVKEJ010000032.1, read on the forward strand.
CTGCTCTATTTCCAGATCTGATTCCTCTATTGTTTTCGCTATCGCGCTTACCCGAACTGCACCAAACTGAGCAGATAGCCCCTTTAAGGCATGACCTGTTCTTTTTGTTTGCTCCAAACTCTTTTCATCGACCAACTGCTCCAAGTCTTTCATATATTTTTCCAAGCCTTGCTGGAAATTTACGAGCATTGGAGACAACGTTTGTGGATCGAGAACCTCAAGCAAAGCATCAAGCATCGTCGAATCAACTATAGGGTGCTTTTGGTACTCTGCCTCTATGCCGTTGGTGATATCGCTGGCGTTCTCTGGGGCTGCCGCCACAACCTCACCTGACTGGACTTTATAAGTTTTCCCAGTCAACTGAGCCATCTGTGCATAAAGAACCGGCCATGCGATGGGCTTCGTTACAATAACATTCGCCCCTGATTTTAGATAACCTTGGCGATGCCCTCGGATGGCATCAGCGGTCAAAGCGATAATCGGACAGGTCGCTATTTTGCCCGGTAAGGCCCTGATTTTCTGCATGGCTTCTGGACCATCCATCACCGGCATCTGCATATCCATCAGGATAATATCGAAATTATTTTCTCGAGCTACGTCTACAGCAATGGCGCCATTATCAGCCGTAGACACAGTGTGCCCTTCGCGCTCTAGCATGGTGCGGACCAACATCTGCGTGGTCGCGTTATCCTCCACAACCAAGATACGAAGGGGCGCGAGCTTGATATCATCAGCAGGGGCAACACCCGGTCGGTTGGCATCCGCCACAACGCCATCGCCTGCAGTAAACGGGCAGATGAATGTAAACGTGGAACCTTTACCTAACTCTGAGTCGACCCAGATCACTCCGCCCATGGCCTCAACAAGTTTCTTGCTGATTGCCAATCCCAGACCAGTCCCACCGAATTTTCGTGTGGTATTAGATTCTGCTTGAACAAAAGCATTAAACAAATTGTTTTGATTCTCAGAGGCGATCCCGATCCCCGTGTCAATCACTTGGAAGCGCAGATTAATAGGACCGGACAAGCTATCATCTTGATTAACATTAACCGTGACCCCGCCTACCTCGGTAAATTTATTGGCATTCCCGATCAAATTCAGGAGGACTTGCCGTACTCGTGTCGGATCTCCGCGCACAACATCGTCTATACCCTCATGAATATTTATATTTAAGGACAAACCTTTGAGAGAGAGCACCGGATCAAACAATTCCCCGACATCACTCATAAGATCAGACAAGCGAAAATCTATAATCTCTAATTCGAGCTCACCGGCCTCGATTTTTGAGAAATCTAGAATATCGTTCAGCAGCCCTAACAACGCCGATGCTGAGCGATGCAATGTCTTGAGCATATCACGCTGACTGTCATCGACTTGTGTTCTATTCAGCAAATCGACCATGCCAAGAACACCTGTCATTGGTGTTCGCAACTCATGGCTCATCATGGCCAAGAATTGTGACTTAGCGATATTTGCATCTTCTGCGCGCTCTCGCTCCTCCTCCAAACGAATAGCGAGCTCAGACAGCTCCTGCGCTTGGCGCGTCAGGCGATCTTGCGCTGCTTCCATCTCCCGTTCGCGCTCGACACGATCCGTTACATCGCGCGACATAGAAAGAACACGGGGTCTGCTTTCGCCTACCTTTAAAGGAAGGGTTGATGAAGACGTCTCAAGCCAAATCACTTGCCCGTCTTTACGCCGCAGCCGCCATAGCAATGAACTCCCCGCCATTTCTTTGCCGCTGGACCGTGCCATCCTGCGCTGATCTATTTTTTCTTTATCCTCCTCATGGGTCAACGAACCCGGCGAACTATTGATCAACTCCTCGGGTGAATAACCGGTAATCGCAAAGGCAGATGGCGAGGCATACATCAGCGTGCCATCTGAATTCCGTATGGTGATGAGATCTTTTGCGTTCTCAGCAACCACACGGAATCGTTCTTCACTTTCCAGCAGTGCATTTTCAGCTTCTTGTTGTTCCGTCACATCAATGACGGTGATCTGAAAAGCTGGTTCTCCATCCCAATCGACCACGCGGCCGATCGCTTCGGTCCACACGGTGCGGCCATGCTTGTTTAGAACAGCCCCACGAACAATCTGCCCATCCAGGGCACCGGACATGCTCTGCGCCCAGAACTCCCATGCTTTTCCTAAAAACTCTGAAGGCAAGACTTCTAACAATGAACTGACACGACTCAACATCTCCGCACCAGTCTCGTAGCCAACCATGCGCGCATAAGAGTCGTTTATGAACAGCGGCTTATAGCGGCGGTGAACAACCAGGCCTTGTATCGACCCCTCTATGAGGTCTCGAAATTTCTTTTCGCTGCGGGCCACGGCAAGTACAGCATCTTTTTGTGCCGTGATATCTCGTGAGACACCCCGGTAACCTTGCATTTCACCGGCACTATCCAATACTGGCGTCCCACTAAGCTGCTGCCAAACAGTTGTGCCATCCCGCTTCAGTCCCGGCACTTCAAATCCCTTAAAGGACTCTTTAGCTCGTGTTTTTCGGGCGAACTCAACCAGAGCCCGTTTTGCTTGTTTGGGATCCATAAAGTCGATTGGTCTACGGCCAAGAACGTCCTTCGCTTCATAGCCGAGCACCAGCTCGACCCGGTCGGAAACAAAGGTAAAAACACCGTTCTGATCAAATTCCCAGATGTATTCTCCAGCAGCCGTCGCCACATCTTCAAACATCTTTTTACGCGCTTCGAGTTCAAGCTCAATTCGCTTCCGGTCGGATATATCAATGACGAACCCGATACTGCGAAGGGGGTGGCCCAACTCATCGCGTTGAATCATCGCCTTGAGTTGCACCCAAATGTAATGTCCATTTGCGTGAAGCACTTTGCATTCTGTATCTAAAGTCACGTGAGATTCTTGAAAGGCGCGAACATCTTTTAACAACTGAGGTCGGTCATCCGGGTGTAGAATCTCATCAAAGCTGTTTGTGGTCGGCTTAAAGTCCGGATCTGTGATACCCAGAATTTCCAATAACCGTGGAGACCAGTAAATCTCCTCATAATCCCACCGGCGGTCAAAGTAGCCTGCCCGTGAAGCCTGAATAGCCAGTTCAAGTGTTTCTTCGTTCCGCCTTAACTTCTCTTGTTCTTCGCGTCTTTTGGTGACGTCGGTGACGGTACCAACCATACGCTCAGCCACACCATCATCGTTGAACACGGCCCGGCCGCGACTATGTACCCAGGCATACGTTCCGTCTGGCCGACGCATACGGTATTCAATATCGTATGGACTGCCCGAATTAAGATGCGCCTCAAAAGCAGATTTAACAGCGGCTAAATCATTTGGATGGCAAAGCTTGTGATGTAACGATATCGAAGGGTGCCATTGGTCCGCAGGCATACCCAATATTTCTGCAAATCTTGGCGACGTGGTTAGTGCATCTTTATTGAGATCCCAGTCCCAAATGGCAGCATTCGCGGCTTCGATTGCCCGGTCGAGTTGTTCCTCGTTGTATTTAAGTTTCTGTTCTGTCTCAGCGTGATCTTCCCGGTCCTTGGCAGCATGACGCTGTGCTATAAAACCACGCAGCGCCCACCAAACAAGAATGACGAGCAGAACGCACACCCCAACAAAAATATCAAAAATCAGAACGTTCAGTTCAGGATCATCAGCGGCAGTTGCCATGGGCACAATGACGCGATCATGAACAGCCTTAATGCCAACAGCTGATGCAACAAAGACCGCCCCTGCTATAGCAAGCGCAACTATCACATTTTTGCCGGACCGTTTGCCCGTTATATTCATGCGCCGCCTTCAACCTCAGAGAGCCGATTCGTGTAACTTTAGCAGAGTACGAGGAGAAGTAACGCGTCAGTATAGCCTGAGCGAATCAACCCTGGATGCAAAAATCTACGCAGGCATCGGATGACTTAACCTGAAACAATAGAGCGTCTGATTAAATCGCAACCCACAAGAAACAGTAAGAGAAGAACGAGTTTGCGGTACCGGTCTTCATCAAGCCGGTCCCTAAGTTTTTGGCCAACGAAAATCATGAGGGCAATGATGATCGCACCGGCTGCACTTATGGCGGCAACCTCTAACGTTAGAACCTCAGCAAAGGCCAAGCTTCCATAGAGCGCAAATGAGCCTAAGAAATACATAAGAGCCAAGGCGGAAACAAATTCATCTTTTGGGATACGCAAAGCCAGGAGATAAACAATCAGTACCGGTCCATAGAGCCCGGAGAGCCCACACAACACACCGGCCGCGATACCAACAACAGGATTCCACACCTTCTCAGCTGTCGCCTGAAGTGTCAGCTTGATGGGCTGAACCTGACTAAAAACAAAAATTAACGAGATGAGTCCAAGAATGAGCAACCCGGTCTGTTGATCAATGCGCACCAGCACCTGAACAGCGAACGGTACAATGATCAGCATCGGAATGATAAGCCATAGAAACCGCTTCAGATTTACGCGCCATACTCCCTTGCGCACAGCTTGCTGAAAATTTGCTGTAAAATTTGGAACTAGAAAAAGCGCCACCGCGACCTGATACGGCAATACAATGACGAAAATGGGCAATGCCATAAAGGGCATACCAAGGCCAAACACACCTTTGGCCAAACCACCAACGGCAAAACCAGCCACCAGAATTAACACTGATAAGAGGTCGAGATCGGGCATCCTATAGGTGCAAGACCGTGGTCAAGCGCGACCAACTAAAGCGTTTGTTCAAAAAAGGCTAATACACGCTGGAGCGCCAGTTTCGTTGCCTCAGGGTTATATTGCGGCCGTCCGGTGCAACTGAAGCCGTGATCGGCCTCAGAATAAACAAAGTGCTCCCCTTCCGGCTGCTCGGCCATGACCTTCTCAACGGCGTCCATGGGAAAGGATTGGTCTGTCTCGCCATAATGATACTGCATTGGTACGCGCGGTTTCATCTCAGGGCTATAGTGAATCAACCGCGTTCCGTAGTAGGACACACCGCAATCAACGTCAGCCTTGCACGCACCAAGAAAGGCCATAGCTCCGCCCCAGCAATACCCAATCACGCCAACCTTTCCCGCCGACCTCACGTGATGAGCGGCCGCATTAATGTCTAAGAGCACGGCTTCATCAGAGATCTGTCCGACGATATCGCGCCCCCGACCAAAATCGCTATAAGACAAAATCAAGTTCGGCTCGACGCGATCAAAAAAAGCCGGGCAAATTGCCAAATAGCCCTGCTCTGCGAACACATCCGTAACTTCCATCATATGGTCATTTACGCCAAAGATTTCTTGAATAATGACCAGGCCGCCTTTTGCCTCACCCTTCGGTTTGGCCACATAGGCATTAAAAGCATGACCGTCTTTTGCCGTTAATGTGATCATGGATCCCATCAATGAATTCCTTTAAATCTTGGCTTGTTTTTGTGTGGAGAAAACGACTAGAGCAAACCCGCTGACTCGAGCGCATCGTCCATCGCTTCGACGTCCTCACGCCGTGGCGGCATCAAAGGCAAACGACATTCCCCAGACGTAATCAACCCCATCTTCCACGCCATATACTTGACGCCGATGGGGCTGGTATCAAGGAAAGCCGCGGCATTGAGATCTGAGAGTTCATCACGCAAAGCCATAGCTTCTGAGAGTTCCCCCTCTTCTGCATGAGTACACAACTGCGAAATTTTCCCAGGAACGACATTTCCAAGCGCCACGATCAAACCACTCGCCACTTTGGGAATGCGTTCAAACGCCATCTTCGGGAGCCCCATGAACAGCCGGAATTCATCACCCAAACGGGACGATAACGCACTGTCAAAGGCTTCATCCTCAGACGACTGCTTCAACCCGACAAGAGATGGTACGTCTTCACACAGATCTTCCAGCGTATTCAGCTCAAGGGTGACGCACGTCCGGCTGGGAATTTGATATAACAATATGGGTTTAGACGTGGCGCGCGCAACATAAGACACATACGCCTTCAAGCCACGTTGCGGCGGCTTGGAGAACGGCGGCATCATTATCATCACCGCATCAGCGCCAACCTGCTCGGCGTGCTCCGTAAGCGCCCAGGTGTCGGCCAATGACACACCACCGGTTTGAGCAACAACAGGCACGCGACGGCGCGCAGAGCTGACTGCAATCCGCAGCAGGTTCTGCCGTTCGGTCAATGAGAGCGCCATAGGTTCGCCAGAGGTCCCGCCAACAAGAAGCCCATCAGCGCCGTTACGAATTTGCCAATCTATAAAGCGCGCAAAAGCATCGTAATCCACCGACCACCCATTAAAGGGCGTGATGAGCGGTGTGTACGCGCCGCGTAGGAAATTTCGGCCCAACTTAATCATGACGTTATTATATCAACACTTGAGCCAGTCAAAACGTAGGTTTGAGCAACGCACGCACGATCACTGCTCAGCACCAGCCCCGTAACAATTTGCTCAGACGTGGCAGTTCTAGCCATGGCCAAATGGTTCCCCCTCAAACGTATTCTTTCAGCCTTCTAGCACATTTTGGTAAAAAATAAGGCCCTTTAGCGTCATCTAACGACCATAGAATCCCATGAAATGAGAGCAAATCACTCCATTTAGGACGAGAGTCCTGCCTACAAACCGGATTGGAACCGCCGGGATGAGGTCGTATTTGACCTTAGTGGCGCGCTTTATTTCAAAGAACGTACATCCGCCAAATGACCCATTACCGCAGCCGCTGCGGCCATTGCCGGACTGACCAAATGGGTGCGGCCACCCCGGCCTTGACGACCTTCGAAGTTGCGATTCGATGTTGAGGCGCAGCGCTGGCCCGCTTCAATACGATCAGGGTTGATGCCGACACACATAGAGCACCCAGGCTCCCGCCATTCAAATCCGGCGTCCAAGAGAATTCTATCCAGCCCTTCTTCTTCAGCTTGCTTTTTCACCAAGCCCGACCCAGGCACCACCATGGCCCCAACACCAGCGGCAACTTTGCGGCCCTTGGCGACAGCAGCCGCGGCCCGCATATCTTCGATGCGGCCATTGGTGCACGAGCCAATAAACACCCGGTCCACCTTGAGATCTTGCAGCGCCACCCCAGGCTTCAGTCCCATGTACGCCAGAGAGCGCTCAACCGCCTTACGCTTGTCTGGGTCTGCAAAATCGGATGGATCAGGAACATTCGCCGTGATCGGCGCAGAATCTTCAGGGCTCGTGCCCCAGGTCACACGCGGGGCGATATCGGCGCCGCGCAGCGTCACTTCATGGTCAAAGATTGCATCAGCATCCGTCACCAACAACCGCCAGTAGGCAACCGCTTTTTCCCAATCGTTACCCTTCGGTGCATAGGGGCGTCCCTTAATATAGGCAAAGGTCGTATCGTCCGGGGCCACCATGCCGCTACGCGCGCCAGCTTCAATGGTCAGATTGCACAAAGTCATGCGCCCTTCCATCGACAACGCCCGGATAGCTTCACCGGCGTACTCAATAGCGCAACCCGTGCCACCCGCCGTGCCAAGCTCGGCAATAATCGCCAACGCCAAATCTTTCGCGGTCACACCAAGAGGCAATGTGCCATCGACCGTCACCCGCATGGTTTTAGCTTTGCGCATAATATGACACTGCGTCGCCAGCACATGCTCAATCTCTGACGTACCAATGCCAAAAGCCAAGGCCCCTAAAGCGCCATGGGTCGATGTATGAGAGTCGCCACAGACCAATGTTGTGCCGGGGAGCGTAAAACCCTGCTCTGGCCCCACGATATGCACAATCCCCTGTCGTTGATCTGCCAGTTGGATGTAAGGCACCTCGAACTCGTTGGTGTATTCAATCAACGCCGCCAACTGCGCCCGCGCCTCTGGATCATCTATTTTTTGCAAACGGTCCGGAGTGGTCGGCATGGCATGGTCGGGCATAGCCAAGGCCGCCCTGGGCCGGTGGACCGATCGCCCCGCATCGCGCAACCCCTGAAAAGCCTGAGGGCTTGAGACCTCTTGGACCAAATGACGGTCAATGTAGATCAGACACTCGCCAGTCTCAGATTGTTCAACAACATGGGAGTCCCAAATCTTTTCATAAAGCGTTTTAGCCATGTGCGTCCTCTTGATCCGTTCAGGTCTTTTTCTGAGACCTTTTTATTGTGCCGCTGTCGGAATGTCTTGCCTTAGCTTCGGAACGGGGAAAATTTCATCAAAACCGCGGGAACGGCCCGTTTCTGTAACGATGCGCGCATGATGCCGCTTGAGCAAGCGTGGCTCTGGCACGCCACAAGAATGCGCAATGGTGCCAACATCATACAAAACAGATTCGACATAACGGCGCACACGCTCGGCTTTGTCTTTAGGGTCGAGGCCCTTCTGCAGGCGTTTGTCATGGGTGGTGATGCCAGTGGGGCAGGTGTTTTTATTGCATTGCAAGGCTTGAATACACCCCAGCGCGAACATAAAGCCACGCGCTGATGAGATAAAATCAGCCCCAGCACAGAGCGCCCAGGCAATCTCTCCTGGATTGATCAACTTCCCACTGGCGATCACTTTAATTCTGTCTCTCAAGCCGTATTCGGTGAGATGGTCCACGAGCGTTGGCAGGCTTTCAGAAATTGGCAAACCCACATAATCCATCAACGCTGGCGGTGCAGCCCCTGTCCCACCATCAGAACTGTCCACGGTGATAAAGTCTGGGGCGGATTCAATTCCGCGCGCGAGAATACCCCGGCACAGTTCTTCAAGCCACGCATACCCACCGATGACGAGTTTAAAACCAACCGGCTTTCCGGTGACGTCGCGGATACGCCCAATCATGTCCAGCAGGTCGTCAACGCTATCAATTTCAGGGTGCCGGTTTGGGCTTATAGACGCCTCTCCGATTTTGATGCCACGGATTTCAGCAATCTCTGGAGTGACCTTTGCCCCCGGAAGAATGCCCCCCTTCCCTGGCTTGGCCCCCTGACTCAACTTAAGTTCAAACATCTTCACCTGTTCATGAGCCGCCACAGCCTTCAAACGTTCATCACTTAAGGCTCCATTTTCATCCTGCACACCATATTTAGCGGTGCCGATTTGGAAGACGATGTCGGCACCCCCTTCAAGATGGTAAGGCGACAAACCACCCTCGCCGGTGTTCATCCAGCACCCGGCCATGCGAGCTCCGTTCGACAGAGCGCGCACAGCTGGCTTAGAAATCGCACCGTAGCTCATGGCCGAAATATTAAATAAAGAGTTGGTTGCATACGGTTGTTTGCAATAGGGGCCCAAGGTCACGGTTGACGACGCCACAGCATCGGTTTCAAGCGTTGGGTAGGGAGTGTTGACGAAAAAAATATTCCCCGTGGCCCGCGCATCTCTGGTCGATCCAAACGCTTGTGTTGTATCGACACCTTTTGCGGCCCGGTATACCCAGGACCGCTGCGAGCGGTTAAACGGCATCTCTTCACGGTCCATAGCGAAAAAGTACTGGCGGAAATATTCGCCCAACTCTTCAAACAGGTAACGGAAGCGGCCAATAACAGGATAGTTGCGCCGAATGGCATGTTTGGTCTGCGTTTTGTCAATCACATACAGGACCAGAATCGACACAAGTCCAAGACCAAACACCAGAACAAAGGTCAGTGCGAAAAGCTCAATGAAAGCAAATGTCGTTGAGGTTGCTATATCTTGCAGCAGTGAATTCATTTTAAATCCCCCTAACCAACTTCGCTCCGCCATTGTCTGGCTGAAGACATTTTTCTAGATTGGTAGCCCCCATGCTACATCTGTATATAAGGAATACCATGCCCCGCACCAGCGTAACAGTCGAGCGTGATGGCCCGTTGGCCCACGTTATCTATGACCGACAGGGCAGCCTCAACGCCTTTGATCAAGACAGCATTTTAGCTCTTACTGAAATCGCGCTTTCGTTTCACACCAACCTTGAAATCCAGGCTGTCGTTTTATCCGGGGCTCCAACCGTTTTTTCCGCAGGGATTGACCTGAAAGATCCAGGCATGTGGGATATCGACTCCAAGACCGACCTGGAAAAGCGGGAGATTTTCTATCGCGGTGTTCGACTGTGCCAAGCCTGGGAAGACATGCCGCAGGTGACCGTAGCCGCCATTGAGGGGTTTGCCATCGGCGCGGGCTGTGCGTTGGCGCTGGCGTGCGACTTTCGCATTTTAGATAAAAATGCATTTCTGCAAGTGCCCGAAGTCAAGATTGGTCTCAATCTGCAGTGGGGGGCCTTGCCCCGCCTCATCACCCTGGTTGGACCCGCCAAAGCTAAACGTATTTGTTTGTTATGCGAGCAACTGCGAGCAGATCAAGCGCTAGAGTGGGGTCTCGTCGATGGTTTGGCCAAAACTGGCGAAACAACCAAACACGCCGAACAATGGGCACAAAAAACGCTCGAGATGCCCGCGCCAACAGTGCGGATGGTGAAAGAAGCGATTAACGCAACGGCCAACGCCCTGCACAAAACCTCAGCGTATGCAGACGCAGATCAAAGCCAGTTGTCAGGGGCCTTTACAGAGGCCCGCGCTGCACGTGCAGCTTTTATCGCTAAATCAAAATCCTGAGTGACATGAACAGCCTTATCAAAAGGTTGTCGCAGCCCGAAGATAAATAACGCGCCCGCGTGGATCATGGACTTTAGAATCAAATCCAACATTAGTGTCCACTGCTGGCGGGTCTTTATCAAAGGCATTGATAACCCCGAGGGTTAACGTTGTCGGGCCAGCTGATAGCTGTCCGGACGAAACCAGTGTGTAGCGCACTTGTCCATCAACCGTGATATGCGAATTAACATCTACGTTGTTCTGGTCGTCAATATAACCAGAGATGGTTTTCACATAGGCTGACGCCCCGAGCGACTGACCGGCCCAGTTCAGACCGAGCGTTGTGCGCCAGCGCGGCAAAGACCTTGCAAAGGTCCTAAAGTTCCGGCTGCCCGCGACATCACGCTTGGGGCCGCCCGTAACCTCTTGAATCACGTATTTATTGATGTAGGTGAGATCAGCCGTCAGGCCCCATAACTGCTTGCTCTTGCGCTCAACCTGATAGGACAACGACAGGTCCACGCCATCTGTCTCGACGGCCGGGGCATTGATGTAGTTGGTCTCTACCCGCAAGACCTGGCCCGCTTCCCGAATGATTTTTGGATCGAACGGATTCGCATCAATGATGGACTGGGCGTTTTCTTTAACGATGATGCTGTCATAGTCAAAGTTCCAGTAATCTACGTCTAACGTCAGCCCCCTTACCGGCATCAGCGTTAGCCCAACATTCGCAGTTGTTGCTTGCTCAGGCTCAAGGCTTTCAGAGCCAACGGTCCGCACGCCACGGAAAACTTGCGAATCTGTAACCGGGTCAAAAATATTTTGCAGAACCGTTTGCGACGAGAATTGTTGAAACACACTGGGCGCGCGAAAGGATGTTCCATATGAAAACCTGAAGGCCACTTGATCAATCGGTCGCCACGACAGTGCGACTTTAGGGTCTGTCGAGCTTGCGCCACCCTCGTAAGATTCGTGGCGTAGTGCCAGTTGCAAATCAAGATCAGCAGCCAGGGGCACATTCAGCTCACCAAAGCCAGCAAGCACTGTACGCGCACCGGAGAAATCAGGCCCGCCAACAAAGAACAAATAGTTCTCGGCATTAAACTGATCATCCAGATCTCCGCTCAATTTTTCACGCCGCACTTGCGTGCCTAGTGCCACAGCAACGAAACCGTTTTCCAGCTCCACAAGGTCACCGGTCACGTGGCCGTCCAGGGTGACCAATGAGGTTTGATAGTCGTACGTGGCCAGTGACAGAAAATCAGAAATAACAGCCGGCTCGTTGTAAGTGGCATCACCCGGCTGGGATAAAGCCGCTGATCCAAACGGGTTAAAATACAAGTCGTTGTTCGGTCCACCGCGCCCATTCAGCGCTGCATCAAACCGGTCAGCCAATGCGTTTTGAATTTTCACCACGTGCTGATTGGCGCTATAGGCTGCGGCCACATCCCAATTCCAGCCAAAACCAAAAACTCCACGCGCACCGGCCACGGCCCGCCAGGTCTCAGACCGATGTGTCACCAGGTTCACCGGCGCATCAGCCCCCAAAGGCCGACCTAGAAACAGGGCCGGTGTTTGAAAAACATTGCCTGGGTTATCAGCTGGGACCGTTGCCAAATTGAGAATCGGAAAAGAGGGCGAGGTGCCGCGCAGCACATCTGTGTGAGCGTAGGCCGCCTCGGCAAAAACTTCCGCATTACCGACATCTAAAGACGCGCTGGCAAAGCCGTTCCAACGGCGCTCGCGCGGCACCAGATGGTAGTAGGGCGCAAAATCAAAGGTACACGCACCTAAACCACTGCCCGGAGTCGTTTCTCGTAGCGCGCCGCCGCCCTCAACACACTGAGGATCAATGACGCTTTGTGGATCAACTTGCCCAAAAGGCAGGTCAGGAAAGGTTGGCGACGGCGCGAGCAACACGTAAGCGCCTGGCTGGCCAAACGAGGAAAAGGCTTTGCCCTCGGTATAGGCCCGCTCAGGAGACGGCAGCCATGACCGGCGCAGATGACTGACCGCCCCTGACAGCTTTACAGCGTCCGATTGCCACCCATAGAGACCTTGCAACGTCAGGTCGGTTTGTGAAGACCGAGTTGTTGTCGCAAGATCACCATCAATCTGCCAGCCCTCAACATCACTGCGCGTGATGATATTCACCACGCCGGCAACGGCATCGGTGCCGTACAAAGCGGTCGCACCGTCTTTTAAAATTTCAACACGCTCAATCGCGCTAAGGGGTGCGATTGCATTGAGATCAACAAAGACCGATCCATCGTCCGCCACACCGCCCGACACAGTTTGACGGCGTCCATTGATCAAAACGAGAGTCGAATTCAGACCTAGACCACGCAGATTAAAGTTCGACGTGCCCGTCGACAGATTTTGGGTAAACACATCGGCGTTAAACTCAGAGCCGCTATTAAAGGGCAGATACGAGATAACGTCAGCAAGACCTGTCAAACCATAATTGTGCAGATCGTCCGCAGAAATAACCGTCAGAGGCGACCCGGTGTTCAGGGCGTCGCGCTTCACGTAAGAGCCTGTAACCACCACTTCTTCGACCGCAACATCTTGAGCAGCAAGATCCGCTGCTTCACCTGTTGCCAATACAACCAAGGTGAAAACACTTAATCCGAACACATGTGACTTTAAGGTCATAGCTCAACCAGGAATAAATGAGTGGCGTGCAGCACCACGATATACCGGGGGCCTAAACCATCACGCGGCTAAAAACCAGCACACAATCGTAGCACATGTGGGCTACAATTTTCAGCGGTGCGGGTTTGACTGTTTTACAGTGCAGGTTAGAGTTACAGCATGCAAAATGCAGTTTATCAGACCATGCGATACACGGCTGCCAAACTATGGCTGGCCTGTTGTGTTGGCTTGTCTGCAACCACCGCACAGGCAGACACTATACGCATTGGAGTTCAGAATCTTCCTGTCGGCCTGGGTTCACCTTTTGGATCATTCAACATCCCCACGGCCTTGCCCTTAAACGCGGTGTTTGATGCCCTGACAACCATTGATGAAAACGGCGACACGCAACCCGCCCTGGCGGTCACTTGGAGACAAGAGTCAGCAACCACTTGGGTGTTTCAACTACGCGAGGGTGTGACCTTCTCAAACGGCGAACCCTTCAATGCCGATGCGGTCGTCGCGGTTATCGACACCCTGCTGTCCGGACCCGCCGCCAGTTCCTCATTGGGCACCACGCTCCAACGCATGACCGTGACAGGAGCGATCGCGCGCGACCCGCTCACGGTTGCCATCACCACAGAACACGCAGACGTTCTGTTTGCCCAATACATGCGAGCGCTGCGCATACCCGCGCCGCGCGCTATGGCGGAGATGGGCCTGGACGCCTTCGCCTTAACCCCGGTTGGCACCGGACCCTTTAGCGCTACATCCTGGGGCGAAGGGCGCGCGCAGTTTGAAGCCTTCGCAGACTCATGGCGCACTCCAAAAGAAACAGGTTTGGAAATTATACAGCTCTCGGACGGCGCCGCGCGACGGCAGGGCGTGATTTCTGGCTCTATCGACATCGCCCTCGCGCTTTCCCCCGAAGATGTCTATCCGCTAGAGGCCGCCGGTGGACGTCTCTGGATGCGCAAAGAACCCGGCGTCAATTTTCTGGCCTTCGTAACCGTGAAAGAGAGTCCGCTCAAGGATGTGCGCGTGCGGCGCGCCCTCAACCACGCCGTCAACAAACAGCGCATGATTGACGTCTTTATGAATGGAACTGTCGCGCCTGCCAGCCAAATCGCGCACACCATGTCCTTCGGATACAACCATGACCTTGAGGCTTACGCCTACGATGTCCCGCTGGCCAGACAACTCCTTATTGAAGCGGGCTATCCTGACGGTTTTGACCTGCCAATTCTTTTGGTGCCCGGTGGATCAGCCAATTCACAAGACTGGTATCAGCAAATCGCGTCTGACTTGTCACACATAGGCGTGCGCGTTGAGATCAGGCCCACACGCCTGCCAAATTATCTTGAATACATTTATCAGGGCGGATGGCCGAGTCTGGGGTTCGCCATGTCGACCTATACCTTTGATCCACTCGCCGCCTATCGCATCCGATCTTGTTCGTGGACACACCCTTACCATTGTGACCCTTCCATCATGCCGTTGATTAAAGACGCACAAGACGCGACGACATTGGAAGACCGGCGGCGCTTGACCCAAAACGTCCTAGCGCACGAGCACGCTCATCCGCCGGGTATTTTTCTGTGGCAAAATGTGTCCTTTGAAGGGTTAGGCCCGCGTGTCCAAACCTACTGGTCCGGCGCTGATACACTGCCAGTCGAAAATATTATTTTGAGTGACTGAAATGCCGTTTACGGATTCACCACTCGCGGTGCAGGCGACGGCGTTCCAAATCCGATATCGATCCAAGACATTGAGCGCTTTCCTTTGAACCTCGGCTCTTGCTTGTCGCCCTCTTTCACGTGATCCAGCATCTGGCTAAAGGAACAAATTCTGGGGGGCCTGCCAGCATCTACCCCAAGAGGCACCATCACCGTCTCCATACGAAACGGCAATCCCACTCGGGTGGAAAAGGCCGCGACTTCAACCACACCGCACGGCTGATCAACCAACTCCCGGCAATTTTCTAGCATCGCTTCTACAACACTTTGTGGAAACCCTGCGCTGCCAAACAGCGTGTTGGTCTGGTCCCGTCCCCAGCGCTCGACGACAGACGTGCCCATAAAACGAATCAGCAAGCCAGCCTCTGTCACCTCAAGGATCAGAACGCTGGGAATAAACTTAGGTTCAGGGTTGTTCAAGAACGAGCGCGTATGTGGGATGGCATCACCATTACGAAGCTCATACCACAAGGTATAGAACTTCCAGCAGCTATCTGTGGAAATGCCGTGCCTGTTATCCAATCGCGGCCTCCTGCTTCTCAGTCCTGTATGGATCCATGATCATTCCATAATCACCTGACACAAAGGCTTATTCTGTGATGAACAGATTCGTGGTTCAATATGAGCACGTTCCGGCAATGCTGTCGCCGATACTGAAAAGGTTTTTTGTGGACATCAATCGTTCTTTTGTACGCCTTGAGGAAGGACTCGTCCACGTTCGGACCTGTGGCGATTCGTCAGGCGCCCACCTGCCTGTGTATGTGGTTCACCCGTCTCCAGCCTCCGCACGCGGCATGGAACCCATCATTGCACGGTTTGCGGAAACACGTGCCGTCATTGCACCAGACACATTAGGTAATGGCGATTCGGCGCCTCCCGCAGAAGATCAGCCCGACATTACCTATTTCGCCGACAGCGTTGTGCGCACACTAGACGCACTCGGCCTGGACCAAGTGGATTTTTATGGCAGTCATACGGGTGGACGAATCGGATGCGAGATGGCCGTGCGTCACCCAGATCGTGTGCGACGGGTCGTGATTGATGGCCTGGTGGATTATGATCCGGACTTAAAGCAAAAGATTCTCGAAAACTATGCACCCGCGATCGAACCAGACGATCATGGCGGCCATCTGCCCTGGGCGTTTCAGTTTGTGCGCGACCAGGCTTATTACTTTCCGTACTTCATGCGTGATGCGAACCACGCCTTGCAAAACCCGGCCCGGACACCGGAACATCTGCACGCACATACCGTGGATGTTTTGAAGGGTCTGACCACCTATCACAAAGCCTATCTCGCCGCGTTCCGTTATCCAGCGCGTGAGCGTGTGCCGCAAATTAAAGTGCCCGCCTTGATCATGGCTGGTGAAGGCGACCCGCCGCATTTAATCTCGAGCACCAAAGAAATGGCCTTACTCTCTGATCTTGCTGAAATGTCTGTTGTTGGCCGCGGCCCAGAGGCTAAAGTTGCCGCCGCGACAGCATTTCTTGACCGCACCTAAACCGCTGCCTTAAAGGAACACGCCCCATGACCACAGCAAAAGAACGCCCCAGTGGCCCCGGATTGATATTTGGACCCGGCCCGCAAGGATGGTGGGATTCTGAACGCGTCTCTTGCCCAAAGGTCATGCGCGGCGAGGATGGTGCTTGGCGCATGTGGTACTACGGACGCGACGAGACCTTTGATCGTAAAATCGGTCTGCCGACGGGTCGTGTTGGCTTAGCCACCTCCAAGGATGGCCTTAACTGGGAGCGGATCAAAGGCCCTGGTGTTATGGGCTCCGTGCTCGATCCACACCCTGATTCAAGCCGATTTGATTCAGCCCATGTCGGCGTCAACGATGTCTACAAAGAAGGCGATCTGTATTGGATGTGGTACTTTGGCGGGGACCAGACCGTAAACAATGTGCGCGGCTTCGAAATGAAAGGCTTCCCGATGCGCTCGGGCGCAGCCATTTCCCGCGACGGTGTTCACTGGACACGCATCGAAGGTCCTTACAACGGCGCCCTTCTCGACGCCGGTAAGCCCGGCGAATTCGATGTTTTTATGGCATCCTGGCCACAAATCGTAAAATGGGACGATGGCAGCTGGCGGCTTTATTATCACACTCTTGATCCAAGCCAGGGCTATGTGATGGCCTGGGCAGAGTCTGAAGATGGCCTGCGATTTGAAAAACGCGGACCTTTGTTAGGCGCTGGTCCAAAGGGGCGCTTTGATGATTACGGCCTCGCCACCCGCCACGTCATTAAAATCAAAGATCAATGGTGCCTGTTTTACGAAGGCTGCCAGGATGTCGGCACCGCACCTGAGGTTGATCGCCAGATTGGTCTGGCTGTCTCTGATGATGGATTAAACTGGGAACGTGTCGACGGGCCTCATGAGAACAAGTCGATCATACCTCAGTCACCAAAAGGATCGGGGCTCTGGGATCACCGGCTGGGATGTCCTTGGGTGGTGCCCATGGACGATGGCAGTCTGCGTATGTACTACATCGGATCCAACGAGCGCGATGGCGAAGGTGGCGAGCTCGGCAGCGTGCATCAGATTGGCATGGCCGTCAGCGATGGCGACATTACTAAATGGGAGCGGTGGACCGCCTAAACCAAACGAGAGCGGTGGACCGCCTAGAGGTTTCTGAGGTCTAAATCTGCGGCCTCGCCAGCCCAGGCATTGAGCAATAAATCTTCGGTGGCACTGGCAGCCACATCATCTCCCAAAGTTTTGTAGGTCTCTAAAAGACCATACAAGACGAGGCCATTGTTCGGGGCATTGATGAGGCTGGCTTTAAAGACCTGCACAGCATCATCGGTGCGGCCAGCCGCCATGTAGGCTGCGCCAAGAGACTGCCGCACCGGGTAATACCAGTAGGGTGGTTCCATATAGTTTACCGTATCCTGCAAGGAGACACCCGCTTCAAAGTGTTGGATCGCGGCGTTCAGATTCCCATCTGTTTGGGCGATACGGCCTAGGGCAACCTGTTGGGCTATGGAAAGCAACGTCGGCGCTGGCACACCGCCCCGAACGAGGGCTCTAAAATCAGCCTGTTCGTTAAGAGCCGCAATTTCATCCACCTCGTTCAGCGCGAGAGCTGAGTCTCCCGCACCGGCCAGAGACACCGCCCGGGTGTAGTGCCACATGGCTTTAACGTACGGTGATAATTCACCAGGGTCCGGCAACGCCATAACTTGCTCATGACTGCCATACTGCGCATATGCAAATAGTGAAGACGCCTTAACCGGCTGAACCCAAGGAGCTGTGTTCACCATTTCAATCGGCAGTAACGCATCAAGTTTATCTGCAAATGCCAGAGTCCGAGCGCGATCTCCGGCCATCTGCGCTGAAACAAGCACAAAGTGAATGTTGTGTGGGTAATACCCAAACTCATACATGCCACCTTTTATCGCCTCAGGACGCTGAAAATAGGCTTCATCCACAGCGACGGCTTCTATGTTTGTCTCCAGCGAATCAAGATAGCGCCCAATGCGATAGTAAATATGCGACGGCATATGCACGATATGCCCAGCTCCGGGCATTAGACCGTGCATCTGATCTGCATAGGGTTCCGCCCGTTCTGGTGTCGTGGACGCTTCAACCAGATGAATATACTGATGAATCGCGCCCGGATGTTTCGGGTTATAAGACAACACACCCTCAACCAGTTCGATAGCTGTGCCAACACGACCCGCCGACGTCCGCCCGTCGGCTTCCCAGTACTGCCAGGGCGATTCTGTCATAATGGCATCCGCCGTCAGCAGAGCAATTTCGTGATCTTCAGGGTATGCAGCCTGAACCTCAATCATGGCATCGGCAAACGCCGTATTAAAAGGGCCCGGGCGTTGCGCAGCTCGATCTCCATATCGCTGTTGCAGCGCGGCGATCAGCGCCTGCTCTCGCGGCGCGGCCTCGCTGGCTTTCTTCTCTGCACGCTGAGCCGCCTTTAAGGCTTGTGCGCCAGCTTCCGGCGACATAGCGGCGTTGATGTTGGGACCTAACGCATAAGCCTCACCCCAATCACACATGGCACACTCTGGGTCTAAGCTCTGCGCGGCCTGAAAAGAGCGCACTGCTTCTGCATGATTGAAGCCGGTGATAAATCGAAGCCCCTGATTGAAATAGGCTTGGGCTTTTTGAGACTCCGTTGTGACAGTAAAGGCAATCGTACCCAGATCAGAGTACAACGGCGGCAGCACCTCTTCATCCTCGGTCTCTTCTGCAGCGTATGCTTTACTCATAGCGGCAGCTTCAAAAGCTTGCTTGAGCAGTGAAGGTTGCTGCCCCCTTTGACCGGCCGGACCACAAATCGACTGGGCGGTCCCAGCGGGGCTGAACAACTCCGCCATTTTATCCGCATCAATTGGGAGCGCTGTCTCTTTGCTGGACTGAAAAGCAAGGCCAGCAGTAATCACCCCAGCAAGAGTGATGACACTTACGAAGCTCAACATTATGAATTCAGTTTTCAGCACAGAAACTCTCTTTTTCGAAATTTAGCGCGGTAGCATTGCAATGCTAGGCCCCTAAAGCTGCATAAACATAGGCATTACAAGACGTTACACAATACGAAATGCCTTACACTTCCCGTTTAATAATACCATGCCGGGCTATCCTTTAAGCTCCAAAGTTTTGCCTTAATTGCAGTGCATGTTAGTCAAGATCGAAACGTAGTCACTGCGTTAAGCCGTCATTCTAAGGAGATGAAGATGAAATCCCGCAATGCACTTACACTCGCTGCTGTCGCCTTGTCAGCCGGATTATCAGCCGGATTGGCAACTGCACCGGCTCTCGCCGAGACAGAAGGTAAAACGCAACAATGCATCCCACTCCAGGCCATCGAACAAACCCCCGTCATCGACAACAAAACCATTTTGGTCGAAATGAAGGGCAATAAGTATAAGCGGATCGATCTGGTTAACCGCTGTAGCGGCTTGAAAATCGAGGGTGGCTTTAGTTACGCCACCTCAATAAATCAACTCTGCATTCAAGATACCTTGCGTGTTTTGCGGTCCGGCGGCATTTGCATGATCGACCAGATCGTCGACATTACGGAAGAAGAGGCCCTCGCCTTGAAGGCGAAAGACTAAGAGCCTTGAAGGCGAAAGATATCTTTGACTCTTAACGCTCGCGTGGACCGACGGTAAAGTAAAGCAACGCTGAATCTTTACACGTTAGTTCACGTCGAGGTGTGCCAGGGGGGTCAAAGCAGTAGCACCCTTCGCCGAAAACATTTCCATCTGAGCCGCTCACTTCTCCCTCAAGAATATAAAATTCTTCAAAACGGCAAAGCTTTTCCCCTTCTTGACCAGACGACCACCCCGGCTTAGCCCTTAACAACACCGAACCTTCATTGGTTGCCGGGTCTAGACTGAGCACAAACCGGTCAAAGGTGCCCTGGCTTTCCCAATCTTCATCGGGCAGTTCAGCGTGATACGCAACAATGCGGCGCGGTGGCGCTTCACTCACGTAATACGGCGACAGGCGCTCGGGTTCTTCAACAAAGTTAAAGTCTAACTCCCGCCCGACACGTGACAGAAACCAAGACTCCTCTGGCACCGCACTTTTAAAGCCATGCACGGTTTCCGGTGGGTGAAAGCAATAGGATTGGGGTGTCAGCCAAACCTGACTGTCAAAAGACATGCGCCCCTTCACAATCAGCAACTCTTCAGTGGTGTGATGGTAGTGAGCGGCGCCCGGCGGGTTCATCCCTTCTTCAGGCTGCAGGCGATTCAACGCTGTACGCTCTCCCGTTACCGGGTCGCGACTGAGAAGTTTAGAATAAATACCCGGCGGACCAGGCTTCATCCACGGCATCGCATGGGTATCAAGAAATGGAACGGGGTCACGCATGGCTCTAGGACTCTCTCATATTTTATTTTGGTCAGTGTGCCCAACCCTGGGCACATCTCAAAGCAACATCGACGCCTTGGTCACGTTGTGAAATAGACACACCATGCGACTCCCAGACACTCATGCCGCCATAAGCGTCGGATTGCATTAAACAGTTTCGACTGATTTATGACGTGGCCAACGACCGCAACAAATCAAGGGCTTCGCCTACACCAGGGGCATTGATTTCAGTTGGATAGATAAGGTGTACCGGACGCAGAAAAATTGGCGCCGACTTGATGCGATAAAGCTTTTTGTTTGTTAAATGCGTTTGGACAGAAGTTTTGGTAAAATACCCTGCGCCGCCGAATTGTAGGATGTGCGTTAAGCCCACCGACCCCAAACTCACACGTAATTCCCGTGCCGAAGGCGCTGGATGCATGACCCCGTGCCAGACTTCGAAATCAGGACCCCAGTCAACAGCCACATAATCTTTCGCTGCTGTACCTTTGTGTCGCGCATGCGTTGCGACAAGAATTAATTCTTCCTCAAGCAGCAATTCGAGATCAAATCCCGGACGTGCCTCTGGGCTATATAGAACAGCAAAATCCAATAGCCCCTCGGACAACTGGCGCATCAAAGCGTCGGGGCTACCGACTTCTGCCCGTATGGCCACGTCAGGCAGTTTTAAACGCACCTCGCCCATCCATTGTTGCAGGATGCGTTCCCACAAACCGTATTGACCGCCCACAGAAATAACCGCGCGCGTTTCTGGCGACAACGCAACATCGTGGCGGGCCTGTTGCAAAACATGCAACAGCTTGGCGGCATGGGGTTGGAACCTGCGCCCCGCAGTGGTTAGCACAACACCAGATTTGCGGCGGATAAACAGTTCCTGGCCAAGGCGGTACTCAAGCTCTTTTATGCGGGCGCTGACCGTAGACTGGGTTACGTTCAAGACGTCGGCGGCACGCACGAAACTTCGGGTTTCGATAACCTCAACAAACGTCCTGATCTGCTCAAAGTCCATAAGTCTGACGCCGCCTGAATGCTACGCATGTATATCGAATTTATCGATAATATCTATTCATTAAATTTGTTTGTTAGATGTTTCACGCACTCTTATTGTTCAATTGCTCGATGAATGGTTCATCGGGATTTTTCGGAGATAACCCTCATGGGTGCCATCAAGAAACCAGCTTCAAAGCCATCAGCTCCTGCCGGCAAGGGTGCCAGCACAAGCAAGTCCTCTGCAAAACCTGCATCAGGCAAGAAGTAACATTAACAGATCACGCGATTGATTGCCTCCCCGGCTTTCTGGTCGCTTAAAGTCCTACAGTAAATTCGACACCCCTCGTTTTACCCAGGACAGATCTGTGACGCTACCAATAGACCGGTCCGACAGGCCCAAGCCTTCGGGCCGGTTTTTTTCGTGACCACTTTTTTTAGATACACTGTTTTTCAGACACACTGCGAATTTAACAAGGCTCACAGTCCTTGGGTGACTATCTCCAACTCGGTTGTCTCAAACTCTAGGCCAATGCCCGGGCCAAAATTCAATTTCATTTTAAGAAGACCGCAATCCGGATCTGTCACCCAAATCTCCGTGCCGCTTAACATGCGGAAGTGATTGGCTGTGACCATCATACCATTGGCCAGAGTTAAGTCCTCCGTGCCCATGAATGTATACTCAGAGGTCACAAAGCCGCCAATCATGGTGCCTTGCCGCGCGCCACCCGCCCAGTACACGGAATGCGGCTGCTCCCCCGGCGCATCATAATCGTAATCGAGAAAGTTCAGGCCATCGCCAGAGTTGGGCCCGGTACCAATAGAGTCCGCCGCATCGAACGCCTCAACATATTCTGTTTTTGGGGTGCCTGTTGCACCTTCAAATCCAATATCCGTTGCCGTGACATGTGCCCCAAGGCCCTGCAAAACAACATAGGTGGACCCCAACACCCCAGCGCCCGCGACAGTGCTCATGAAAGCCTCTTTCACGTGATGGTCTGCGCCGACGCGAATCAGGGCGTGACGGGCTTCATCAAACGTATTGCTGGCCGCGACGACATGGAGATATCGCTCCCCATTGTTATGCACATACATAGTCCAGCGCTCGACACCGCATGACGCATTATTTTTATTGGTGTCGACACATTCTGTTTTGCCGCGAATGATCTTAGCGAGACCTGAACCAACATTCTCAGCAGCGCCCGGCGCCGCGGCAGGTATTAAAACCAGCCCCGTGAACAGGAGCACTGTCATTATGATTGCAGACTTCAACTCGGGAGAAAACTTCATCACCACACTCCTTTAATCACTACTATGAAGTGTAGCGCAGCTATGAAAAAGCCAGGCAAGAAAAAGCCCGGCACATGGCCGGGCTATTCCTAAAAATAAATTTTGATGGGTCTGTTATCTACGGCCAATGGCTACCATCAGGATTAATTACCTGCGCCGTGTCCGCCGTCATCGGATCCACGTGATCATGTGGATGCTCAAAGTCATGTGGCACGTGGTTATGGTCCTGGGTCAAAATCCATTTGTACATGGCCGGTTTTTGACGCGCCAAACGGGCGGCAGCGCGCTCGGCATTTTCCTGTGGAGAAGAATACGGATCATGGTGGAAATGGTTGTGTAAATCCCCGTCCGTTCGGCCAATCGCCAGAATGCCATGCTCGGACGCAAAGCAGCCGTGATTGATATAGGCGGGACGCCAGAAGTAGCCCCCGGTGGGTAGATTACCGAACTGCATCATCCAAGACGTTCCCCAGATATGGTAAGCTTCTTCAGCACAGTCGTGGTAGCTGATGTTATCCTGCCAAAAGCCCGGCACCATGCAATATAAGAAGGTCATGCCATGAGTCTTCTCGTCATAGTGCAACATCTTCAGCAAGCAGCCGGGCGCCGTGGCCGGAAACAACGCATTCCCCGACCAGTCTAAGCCATCATAAGAATTGACGCTGGCGAAGTGTGTTTCATCGCAGTCATCATGATTGGCGTCAGACTCTTGAAAGCTGGGCTGACCATAGTTGTAAAAGATTAAGCACAGCGCGCCCTGTTCAGACGACATTGCGGGCATCGCTTTGCCAGCCGGAACAAAAAGGTAATGCCCTTTCACACAAAGCTGGTCGCCGTACTTCAGCGAACCTTCCTGAATAAAAATTTCCATTTCGTTGTAGCAGAAACCGGGCGGTTGCTTGAAACCAGCATCGTATTGCACCGTCATGGTCACAGCGCCGTTATCAGTATCCATGCTCAGGGTTTTGTATTGCATCCCATTCGGCATGCCAGACATGGTCATCTTCTTGAAGCCGACGTCACGATCTACAAAAGGTTCAATATGTGGGCGAGCCATAGTGCGTCTCCTTAAAGTGTAGCGCCGGTTCCGAAAATCGTTTTCAGGCGGCAGCGTATCAAACTATTACCAATCGAATGACAGTCGTTTCTAGTAAATGACCTGGAGCGGGCGACCGTCGCGGGGGCGAATTTCCTCTTTGGGAATCACGCGGCGATTTTCCGCGTGCCAGTGAAAGCCGCGTGTTTGAACACGGTGCAGAAAATCAGCGACCCATTTTTCGCGCTCAGCGGTCAAATCTTCCATCTCTTTGACGATGGTTTCGTAACGCGCAATTTGCTCTTGCAGTTCTTCTGCGAACCACGCTTTTTCATCAGCCGTCATCTCTGGCCGAAGATTGCCTTTACCTGTCAGGCTTCCAAGTGTCACAGCGTTCCTCCTTCTTTAACTCTCTCTCTATTCATAGCAAGATTATCTGCACGAATTCCATGGCTTGGAAATATTTTTTCCGGTTTCTAAAAACTTTCACGCAAACCCTCTACAAACCCAAAAACACAATCGCCCCACCAGATGCTGCAACTGCACCTCCGGCCAGCGCATGGCTAAATCGTGCCGCAGGGGCAAAGGAAAAGTGCTTCAAACCAAACAGGGCAATGGCGACCACAGTGGTCATGGTGATTAATGTTGCAGTGCCAAAAATAGCAGCAACACCCATCACACCCAGCCAACTTTGCTGCGCTGCGGGATACATCAAAATGGGAATCAAGGGCTCGCACGGACCAAGCACAAAAATAATAAACAGCGCCCACGGCGTAAGACTGACCTTTGCCGTCGCAGTATGCACGTGCGCATGACTGCCGTGATGGTTGTGCTTATGCTTGTGAACATCGCCGTCGCCATGAGCATGGACATGAACATGAGGGCGGTCTTTAAACGCTTTCTTCAGACCCCAAGCTAGATACGTCATGCCAAACGCAATCAGGGCCCAAGCCGCCCAATCGCCGCGTACGGCTTCAATCGCTTCCAGGTTCCCAACCGTTAGTCCGAAGATAATACCAACAGCCCCAAGCGCCACTGATCCCGCCACATGACCCAATCCGCACAGGCTTGTGACGGTCAACGCTTTAGCCTTAGACCAGCCACGGGCCTTGGCCATAACAATGAAAGGAAGATAATGATCCGGGCCGAGCAAAGTATGCAAAAAGCCAATCGACGCAGCCGTTGCACTTAGCACAATTAATTCAGGCGTCACCCAGACCATCCCCATAACTTATAATTTTGCTGCTTTCAGCCGTAGCGGGATTTTTGGCACGGCGCAAGAACAACCCTCATTGATTTGGGTCAATTGGAATCGCGCTTCGTAAACGACTTCACCTCAAGCGAGCTTGTCGCAACCGATCAAGCCGAAGCCTGTGACGTGCGTCCGTTAAATAAGACAATCCGCCGAAGACCGTAATCAAAACGCCGAGTCCCGTTGCCCCGACAATGAGAAACATAATCAGGATTTGATAGCGCACCGCTTCCGTTGGAGGCACACCCGCTAAGATTTGCCCGGTCATCATGCCAGGCAATGACACAACACCCGCCGCGGCCATGGCATTGATCATCGGCATCAAGCCCGTGCGGATCGCAGACCGCGCAAGCGGACCACAGGCGACCCAGCGAGTCGCGCCTAAACACAGCTGCGCTTCTATGGCGGCGCGATCACGCGCAACTCCCGTGGTCAGCGTACTGAGACTCAGCGCAATACCCGTCATCGAGTTACCGAGAATCATACCCAACAGGGGAATAGCATACTGCGGATCATACCAAGGGTTGGGGCCAATTTGCGTGGTCAGCGCCAGCACCGTCACCAACGCAGACGAAAAGCTCATGGCGGCGGCACCGAGTCCATAAGACCAAAATCCCGTCAGACGACGGTCTTGCCGTGCCGCCACTTCGTAGCCCGCAAAGATGATCATCACCACCGCAATGAGTCCGGTCCACACTGGCGATGACAGATCAAACACGATTGTTAAAATATAACCAACCAGCGTCAACTGAACGATCATACGCAGCGTCGAAACCAACAGCGTGCGCTCGATCTTTAAGCCAAGCATCAGCGACAACACACCGTTTGCGACGATCAACAGAGATCCAACCGCGAGATCGGCAACTGACAGACTAATGTAGGTCACGACAGACCCGCGTCGGGTATGCGTTCAACGCGTCCCTGATCAACAACAGCATGCTGCGCACTCAAGCGTTCAATCTGCGCCGGATCATGGGTCACCAACACCACTGTTGTTCCAGACGACAAGCGATGCTTGATCACGCGCTCGACCAATTCTGTCGCCTCGTCATCCAATGCTGAAGTCGGTTCATCCAGCAGCAAAACCTCTGGGTCTGCGAGCAACGCCCGCACCAGCGCCAAACGCTGCTTTTCGCCGGTCGACAAGCGCGCCACCTCCCACGCCAGGCAAGAAGGGTCCAATCCGATATCAGCGAGCAAGGTCGCAACATCGCCGTCGGGCATGTGCGGACCAACAACATCACCCCACCACCCCGACTCCGCTGGGACATAAGCCACCGCGCGACGCCATTCCGGCGCGGTGACTTGTGAGCGCAACACCGTTTCTGTGGCCGCGTCACCTTCATTTAAATCCAGATCAGCGATGGCCCGCAGCAGGATGGATTTTCCCGATCCTGATGGCCCGGTAATGCACAAGCACGCCCCGTCCTCCAGTTCCAATTCCACCGGGGCCAATCCAAACGGTTCGAGGTTATGAAGGCGCAGCACCATAGCTTCCCTAAGTCACATCGCCCTCAGATAGATCGCCGCCAACGCGGATCACCGCACGCCCGCGGATCTGTCGCGCCTCCAAACGCCGGTGCAAGTCAGCCACGTCTGCCAACTCTACCTCTTCCGTGATCGGAACGCGCCACACCCCGGTTGCCACATTTTCGATAATGGTCTTGTCGGTCTCACTCCCCGGCGGATCTTCTATGGGCGCAAGATTCATGCCTGCCACACTGATGTTCTTGAAAATCAGCGTTGAAACATCAACCGGCGCGGGCATATCCCCCGCCGTCGCACCAATGTAAACCAACCGTCCCATGGGGGCGAGCACGCCAATGTTATGCGCCGCATTGGGTCCGCCATTGCCATCGATAATCACATCAACGCCGCGACCGCCTGTGGCCACCCTCACCTGATCAGCCCAATCGTCTTGGGTATAGTCAAAAACATGATCCGCACCGAAGGTTTGCGCAAACGAAACCTTGTCTGCCCCGCCAGCCAAACCAATCACTGTGCAGCCCGCACTCTTGGCGATTTGCGTCGCCATAATTCCGATCGGTCCCGCCGCCGAATGCAGCAAACAGGTTTCCCCAGGCTGCAACCGACCGGCCTTGTACAATGCATGCCAGGCGGTAAACGAACAGCCGCGATACACACAGCCGGTTTTAAGATCAATCCGCGCATCCAGCGGCAGCAGCATCGCCGCCTTGGCGAGGGAGTATTCCGCATAGGCCCCGAAGTTGGCGCGCGATATCACACGTTGACCAATCAGACTTTCATCCACATCGTCACCAACCGCATCCACAATGCCGGTATGTTCCAACCCGGGGGTAAACGGAAAAGTGATAGGCATAAAACCAATCTTACCCGCGCGAGCCATGGCATCGAAGGGGTTCATGCCGACATAGGCGACTTTGAGTCTCGCCTCACCCGCAGCAGGTGTCGGGACCGCAATCTCGCGCAGTTGCATCGTCTCGGGTCCGCCAAAGGCGTCCATTTGTATCGCACGCATGGTTTGTGTCATTTCGCCTTACTCACAATGGCTCCCCTTCAACTAGTTCCATCAACGCCCCCGATCCCGGATTGCGCACCACCGCAGCACGGCAAGAACCCGCGCCAGGAATGTCGATATCCACGGAATCAGAAAACACTGAGGCGCCCACACCCTCACACATCTGGAGGGCCTGACTTAGATCGGACACCAGGAAACTTTGCGCCAAATACCCAACATTCGGTGGTACCTGAGCTTCACCTTTTGTCGGGGCGTTATAATTCAGCGGATGTGAGAGGGCTATTTTACCAAAGGGATGATCCGCCGACACGAACGTCGCCCGTGTTTTTGCCCCCTCCGGACGGCCTAGAAAATGGTTGGCCTCGGGCTTGTCCAAAATATCATCAATAATAACATGCAGCCCTAGAACGCCCTGATAAAACGCCAGGGCTTTCTCGTGATCAATGATCGAATGAGACGTGGTTGAAACGGGCGTGAATCCCGTTGGCGTTTTTCCTTCGGCTTCGACCTCACGGCGCAGTTTGCCAATGGAGGTGGAGTCATCACCGGTGAGTTCCACCAGGTTGATCGCCAAACCATCCGGGCCATCAAACAATACTTCAACCGGCTGCCCAGCGCGCGCACTGACCTCATAACCCACAGGCTCAGACCAAAACGTATAACCGTCCGCCCGCAAAGTTTTCGTGGTTGCGCGAATATCGTCCACATAGAAGTTGAGATTCCATAAGCCCCGATAGGTTCGATCCCCGGGCTCAGGAATCATAACGCGCTGGTCCGCATCAAACGCGATGGCCAGAACACGGCCAACTTTTGACGCGCCCGCCGCAAACATCACAGCTTGCGCTGTTGATCCGGCAGGCAACTTCCAATGGGCTTCAAATCCAGGGCCCGCAAGTTTCACGTCCGCGCTCGCGTCAAGACCAATGCGATCGCCATAGAACGACCGCGCCAGATCAAGAGACGACACGCCGAGCACCGCGGCCGACAGCGGACTGCTCATTACCCGGCAACCTCATCAATATCCAAGCCCGATGCTTTGTTCTCCATGGCCAAGGCCGCGAGGCCAGCAATAAACAGAGGCGGCACAGTGGCCAGTGCAAAGGCCCATTCCCACCCCAACGGCTCGACCGCAAACGCAACGCCGAGGGGAAACAGCACGTGGCCCAGGTTCATCGCAAAGGTGCCGGCAATGGCCGACCCCGTTGCCCGCATATGAGTGGGGAACTGCTCGGTGAGAAACGTGCCCATAACCGCATTTGCACCATAGAAAAATGCCGCCATCAAACTGAACCACAACACATCGCCGGCAAAGGTCGTGGGAATCCAGATCAGACCGCACATGGCCAGCGCCCCCAGCCACAACCAAATAACGATGGTGTTACGCCGTGTAGTGATAAACTCACCCACTAACGACGATCCGATATAGCCGAGGATGCCAATACCGTAAGCAATCCCAACAATCAGCGTAGCGGTTTCTGCGTCGTACCCGCGCACTTCGTTAAAGAACGACGGGAAATAAAATGCCGTGCCCGCATAGGCCCCACCAACCATGAAATAAATGACAGCGCACAGCAGCGTACGACGGCGAATCTCAGGCGCGAAGACGGCCTTAATGCGCGCCGACCACGGCTCAGCCACTTGACCGGCATCTGCCGTGCGCTTTTCTTGAAAACGCTGGCTCTCAGGCAGAAAACGCGCCAACAAAATCGCAATCGGCACAACCAACAGGGCGGGTAGAAAAATCGCCCGCCAGCCATAGTTGGCCATAATGGGCGCCGCGACCATGGCCGCGATGAACCACCCAATGGGATAACCACATTGTAAAAAGCCCGTCATCAGCCCGCGATACCGGGCCGGAGCCGCCTCTGACGTGTACGTCACGACAATTGGGGCGAGACCGATCGAAACAGCAAAGCCAAGAACGCGCAGAATTTCCAAGGTCAGAAAATTCGGCACCCAGAAATGCAACCCCACCAGCAAGGCCGACGTCCCAAGGGTGCCAACGAACACGATCTTGCGGCCATAGCGGTCGGCCAAGACTCCCATAAAAACAGCGAACACTGCGGCAAGCAGAAACGACAGTGACAAAATCCGACCGATATCTGTCAGGTCTTTATCGAATTCTTCCCGAATACCTGGAATGGCGTATCCAAATAAAGATTGATCGAAGTTGGTCAGGGTCCAGCCGAACAGGCAGACAACAAAAATCACTAAGGGATAACCGCGCACCTGGGCAAAAAAACCACCCGGGCGATCAGCTGTCGCGCTGGCGCCCACGTTTTCGCTTTCAATTGTCATAGAAATCCCCTGTATAAAACAGAGGAGAGTGTGGCTGCGACGTTGTTTGAACGCAAGGCCGTTAGCCTTCGGCTCTGGTGTTCCATCTTCACATGCGACGTCACAGTCTGCTTTGAGCTTTGCGGTGCGCTCATAGCCTTCAGTTCACACGATGAGAACCGGAGGTCGTCATTCAAACAAAAAGTGCCATCCCTTCACTGGTCGACTGGACCAAATGAAAGGAATGGCACCTAATGTCTAATATTCAAAAGCGGCGTTAACGCTGCGCCTGTTGGGCTTCAATGTCCCGCACCACCGATAAACCACGGCGGTTTTGTGACCAGCACGCTTCTCCGGAAGCAACACACACCTGGCGTTCTTTGCCGTAGGAAATGGTTTCAACGC
Source organism: Rhodospirillaceae bacterium (assembly GCA_040221475.1). Classification (GTDB taxonomy): domain Bacteria; phylum Pseudomonadota; class Alphaproteobacteria; order Rhodospirillales; family Rhodospirillaceae; genus WLXB01. The sequence goes on from JAVKEJ010000032.1 coordinate 591,205, forward strand.
GACCGGCAGCAATACCTGAGGAGAGCAGGTATTCTTTGACTGCTTGCGCACGACGCTCACCCAAACCAAGGTTGTATTCGCGTGTGCCACGCTCGTCGGCATGTCCCTCAACCACCAGCAAGGCGCTGGGGTATTGGTTTAGCCAATCTGCCTGACGTTTCAAAACGGCGACTGCTTTATCGTTTAAGGTTGCTTCGTCATAACCAAAAAGCACAGTGTTGCCGATCACTTCGATAAATTCTTGTGCACTGCCGGGAGCAAAGGGTGCGGCGACCGGAACCATGTCGCGATCTGCGTACGATAACGCACTCTCTGTTACTTCGGGTTTGCTAGCACACGCAGCGAGAGTCATCGCCGCGAGCACAGCATATGAGCCGCGTAGCCAATACTTCATTTCAAAAATATCCGTCCAAGGTCATCCGATGGACTATTCACATCGGCGGGCGGGACTTTCGGTGTTTCACCGGCCATACTCAAACGAATAATTTGATTTTTATCTATCGGCTTTCTCGATTGATCGGTTCTGAAACATCGTCCAGATTGATCGACCCAAGAGCCTACCATCCGGGCTTGAGCCTGCGTGCTCTGCCCCTGCGAGGAGACCATAAGACGTGATATCAATACGCGGCCTGACAGCACAATACCGCATGGGCAAAAATACGGTGACGGCTTTAGATGGCATTGATCTTGAGATCGGCCACGGTCAGGTGTTTGTGCTCTTGGGGCCATCGGGCTGTGGCAAAACCACGCTGCTGCGCTGCCTCGCGGGACTGGAAACGCCGACCGCCGGACACATCGAGATCGACGGCGAGGTCTTATCAGACGCAAACTCTGGCACCTTTGTGCCACCAGAAGAACGGCCGCTGGCCATGGTCTTTCAGTCCTACGCTATGTGGCCGCATATGAGCGTATTCGATAATGTGGCCTTCCCCCTCAAAGCCGGACGCCGCCGCCCGCCCGTCAATGAGGTCCCGAAACGGGTGAACGATGTCCTTGACCTGCTAGGGATTGACCACTTGGCAGACCGTTCGGTCACCACCCTGAGCGGTGGGCAGCAACAACGGGTGGGGTTGGCCCGCGCCTTAGCCTTACAGCCCCGCGTGCTGCTGATGGACGAACCACTGAGCAACTTGGATTTCCGGCTCCAGGTTGAGCTTCGCAGCCAACTGCGCGCGCTGATGCACGAGCTCAAACTCACCACGGTTCACGTCACCCACAACCAGGCTGAAGCTCTTGAAATGGGCGACCGTATTGCCGTGATGGATGCAGGCCATATTGTACAGATTGGCGGTCCGGAAACCATTTACCACCGCCCAGTCGATGAGCACGTCGCCCGGTTTGTCGGCGATATGAATATGATTCCCGGCTCCGTCGTGCGCTGGTCCGACGGCACCGCCCAAGTCAAAACCGAGGCCGGAACCTTTCTCGGGATGACGGCTGAGGGCGTTGTGCTGCCAGACGGGGCGCATTGCCTGCTGGGAATCCGCCCAGGCGATGTGGTCGTGCCAGCCCCAGCGGACGCAGATCCAAACACCTGCCTCGTCGTCACGGTGACGGATCGCCGGTTTCAGGGCGACCGCATGGTTTATGGTCTTAAAGCAAGCGGCCTTAAAACCGGCACCATCACTCTCGATGTGTCCACCCATCATTCCGTGCGGTTGGGGATGGGATCAGAGGTCCGGATCCAGTTGCCACCGGACAGCACCATCGCAGTCAAACCCGCCCCGGATAATCGGACCCACCAAACATGAGTCGCCTCAATCCTCTTTGGTTGGTCTACAGCGGCGCGCTCATCGGCCTCAGTTTTGTTTTGGTGTCTCTGGCCGGCAATGTGGTCGGCAGCTTTACCAGTGACGCACAGTTTAATGACTTCACGACAGACGCTTATGTACGGCTGCTAACCGACCCGGGTTTGCCCGCGACGCTGATGCGCACCCTTGGCCTTGGGTTTGGCTCGATCGCTGTCACACTCACCTTTGCGCTGCCCTTTGCCTGGTTGCTGGCGCGTACAGATTTCCGCTGGAAAACAGGACTGTTCACTCTGCTCGCTGCAAAGCTGGCCATTCCCGGCTTCATCACAGCGATGGCCTATGTCTGGCTGTTCAATCCGTCCGCCGGATTGGTCAATGCCATGCTTGGTCAAACCAATTACACCGGCGAAGCCGCTTTCGATGTCTATCAGATTAAATGGTTGTGTATGTTGCAAGGCTTGGTGCTGGTGCCCGGCGCAGCGTTTATGTTGATTCCAGCGCTCCGCAATCTGGATGGCAGCCTGGAAGAAGCCGCGCGCACAGCTGGCGTCCCAGCCTGGAAAACATTCCGGCATATTGTACTGCCATTATTGGCCCCCGGCGTCATGGCCGTCGCTGTGTTTTACTTCGTTGTCGCCGTTGAAATGTTCGACTTTGTCGCCATCATCGCACCGCCCGGCGATGTTCTGGTGCTGACCATTTACGAAGCCCTAAACGCCGTCGATGGTTTGCCCGATTACGGCCTGGCGGGGTCTGCGGGCGTTCTCCTCTTCGTTCTAAGTGCAGGGGCCATTTTGTTTTACGTGCGCTTTCTGAGGCAGGCCAAAAAGTATGCGGTCCTCAGCGGCAAGCGGCGTGACCCGGGGTTGGTCCGCCTTGGTAAATGGCATGGCGCGGCTTCGGCCTTTGTGTGGCTCTGGGTGTTCCTGACGGTTGGTTTACCTGTGATTACCTTGGTATGGGTCGCGCTGGTGCCCTTTATTCAACCGCCGTCGGTCGGGGCTTTGGATAACGTATCGCTCTTCGGGTTTCTTGATGGTTTGTCTTACTTGCGCGAGCCTTTGATCAACACCGGCTTTGTGATGGCCGGGACCATCATCATGGCCATGACCTTCGCCATTTGTTTGACCTGGGTCGTCACCCGCAGCCGGTCCAAAATTGCCCCGTGGGCCGACGCCTTGGTGTTTCTCGCACCGGCGGTCCCGGCCATCGTCACGGCCACCGCCTTTCAGGTGATGGGCATTGCCGTTTATCAATGGTTGCCCTTGTATGGCACCTTATGGCTGATCATGGCAGCCATGGGCACGCGCATGTTGGCCTACTGCACCCGCACCATGAACTCCGCCGCGCTGCAAATTCACCCCGAGTTAGAAGAAGCCGCCTGGGTGTCCGGTCTCAGCCGGTGGCGCACCTTCCGCGGGGTGTTTCTGCCACTGATGGCCCCGGCGATTTTCTATGCAGCCCTGATGGTCGGTATGCTCGCCGCCCGCGACCTCACCCTACCGCTGATTATGAACAGCGCAGGCACGCCTCTGGTCTCGGTCTTGATCTTTGATCTGCAAACCAATGGAGAAACCGCCAGTGCGGCCGCCGTCGCCCTGTATATGATTGTTGTGCTGGTGGCCTTGGCCCTCACCGCCCGCAAACTCACCGGCATGGCCGAACCGGGCTTAGAACGAACACCCTGATCAAAATCCGCTCCGTGCGACTAGCGCTTCATCACCCCCTTGCTTAGACTGAAATTATGAAAATCATTGCTGCTATCTTTATTGTCTGTCTGCCAACGCTCGTTCTGGCACAAGCCGAATCCCTGCCCCCAGCTGTTCAGGCGCTGATTCCGCAGGCGGAAGCAGAAGGCGAACTTCAGGTCTTCGGGGCCACACTCAATCCGCGACAGGTGCGGGCATTTTCTCAGTCTTTTAATGACTATTACGACATGGATATCGACCTCACCATGTCCGGCGGCTTGCATTCAGCCAAAGCCTCGGAAGTGGCGCTGGCCCATCGCGCTGGCGTCCCCACCGGCATTGATGTGTTTTGGACCGGCCTCATCGCCGCCATGGCCAAAACCGGGGCGCTGATGGAGATCGATTGGATCAACACCTATGGGGCCGATCCGTCTCTCGCCATGGGACCGTGGGGCTTACGCACCCACGATGGGCATCAGAGCATGGTCACCGTCAACACCGGGCGGATCACCGCAGCCGAGGCCCCCAAAACCTATTTTGATCTGTTGGACCCGAAATGGCGCGGGCGCATTGTCATGCCGCGTTCGCCCTACCCCTGGATGGCCATGAGCTACGCCCTGGGCGAACAGGAAACCGTCGATTTGCTACAGACCATCATCGCCAAGCAAGAGCCGAAACTCCTCGCCCGCTATGCAGACATTCGCGCCCGTGTGCTCAGCGGTGAATTCCCAGTCGCCATCGGCACCGACATTTTCTCGCTGCAGAAACGCGGCGCACCTGTTGTCCACCCAGACATTGATCTCCTGGTGCTCTCGTCCTCAGGAGCGTTTGTTTTAGAAGACGCCGCGCACCCCGCCGCCGCGAAACTTTGGGCGTTGTGGGCCGTGTCACCAGAAGGCCAGGCCACCTTAGAAGAAGCGCGGAGTTATTCGCTCGCGGAAACACCAGGCACGGCGCTCAATACATACGCAGAGGGCCGCCGCGTGGTCCATGTGCCGTTTGATTGGCGTTTGGAAAACCACGACCGCTTGTCTGAAAAGTTTTTGACGATCCTCGAGAGTGGGAGCTGACTTAGCCCATGCCAGCAACATCACCTTTAATCGTCGCCCGTTGCGCGCCGGTGTCATCGCCCAAAGCTTTCAGCACCATCGTCAACTGACGCCAGGCCCGTATATTCTTCGGCTTCAAGGCCGTGCGCTCCGAGAGCAAACCCCGCGCGGTCGTCCATTGCTCGGCACGGATCGCCGCATCAATCAAAATTTCGGTAAATAAATCCCGTTGCGCATTTGAGCCTCCAATCAGATGTATATGATCGCGCACCGGCTCAAGCCGCGCCACACAGCCAGCAAAATCTTTTGCTTTGTATGCCGCCAGCGCCGCACACAAATCATACCCGACCGCACTGGCCACATGCGCATAGGTGTCGTCGTTGTCATCGCGATAGGCATCAATGGACTCAACATAGTCTGCCGCAGCCTGCGGATCGGTTGCCCCAAGCGCCAATGCAAAATGTGCGTCCACAAACGCCAGCAGTTTGTCGTCAATCCGCCCTTTGGCTTTATCGCCAAGAGCAGCCCAGCGATCCCCAACATCCACGCCCTCAAGGTCCAGCCGGGCCAGAATGGAAATGTCATTGGTCAAATCCAGGTATTCATCAGACGTCGGATCAAAAATCTCTTGGTCGTAAAGCGCCAACACCTCATCGTGCCGTCCCGACTCAAACAGCATTAAGGCTTTGTGCCAGGCCAGATGATGCCGAAAGTTATTCCAGTTCTCGTAACCGCCCCTGGACTCCAGCCAGGCAATACCATCTTGACGGCGATCTTCCATCTCACACACATGGGCCACGGTATGAACCGCCCAGGCATCGGCTTCGTTGAGGCTGGACGCCGCGCGGCCAAGCGACTCTGCCCGCGCATAGTCGCCGGTTTCTTCCAACCCGAACGCCCGCATCGACAACATGTAGCCGTATGTCGGCAGATCTTCGCGGCCTTCCCAGGCATACCACACCCGTCCGACGGAATTTCTGACGTTGGCCGCATCGCCCATATAGAAGTGGGTGTAGTGCAACATCTTCACGGCCAGCACATCCGTAGGATAGTCGCGGATGACCGCTTCCCAGGCCGCTGTCGCACCCACCAGATCTAAGCCGCACCACGCTTCCAAAGCTGTGACATGGAGTTGCTCGCGGGGCGTGGCGGTTTCAGCACCGCGCTGCGCCGCCGCCAACGCCTGTTGCGCTTTGGGCACCAACTTACGCACCCCCATCATGTGCATGAAATAGCCGCGCAGCACATTGGCCAGCACCATTTCGCTGTCTTGCGCATAAGTGGTTTTCAGCAGATCACCAATGTCTTTGCCAAACCTGAGATACGCCACAAGGGTGCGATCAAACGCGTCCGCCGCCTCTTGACTGGCGGCGGTGACTTCAAGCCCAGTTTGATCTCTGATCATAAAAACCCAACTTGATCTCTGATCATAAAAAACCCCGGTCAATCATCCATCATCGCCTGACCCCATGCGGGCTCCAGCGGCACGTAGGACTCAGGTCCGATATTCAGCGATGAGATATCCATGATGTGCGTCCGCATGCCACGCATGAACCCGGCGGTGGACCGTGCCCAAGCCAGCTTGGTGCCATCGGGCGACAAAGACGGCAGGCCATCAAAGCCTTCATAAGTTGTCAAACGGAACGGCTTGCCCCCCGCAAGATCGCCAAGATACACATCCCAGTTGTTCTCGCCGCGGATTTTGACAAACACATAATGGCGTCCGTCCGGGGCCGGATAAGGCGCCCAATTCATATCTTGGTCAAAGGTATAACGCCGCCAGTCAGAGCCATCATGCTTGATGGTAAACACCGTCATCGGCGTCGGACTAACTTTGCCGTACTCGGATTTGCGCCACGCGCGGAACATGATGGTTTCATTGTCCGGCATGAAGAACGGCGCGCCCTCTTGCCAGTCTTCCGTAAACGTCACTTGCTGCTCACCGGAACCATCGGGCCGCATTTTCCAAAGGTCCATCTGGCCATCAATCATGCGACCAAAGACAATCCATTGACCGTTGGGCGACACCGAGACTTCCGCTTCGTAATATTTATTGTTGGTCAGCCGCACCCGGTCAGACCCGTCGATGTTTGAACTGTAAAGCTCCGCGCCTTGCGGATATTCATCTTGATCCGACCAGTTGCCCGCGGGCATATCCAAATTGTCGCGGGTCGACGTCCAGACGATGCGCTGTTGATCCGGGAAGAAATACGAGCAGGCATCCTGTCCGCGATCATTGGCCGCCTGCAAATTCGTGCCATCAATAGAATAGGTGTAGGTCAGATTGCCGGTGGTGCCGAAGGGCGACTTCACGGCGCGCGAGTCATTCGTTTGTGCAATCATGTGATAACTGTCCGGCGCAAAGTACGCCTCCGCCGATACGGGAATATCCGGAATATCGTAATACGGAAACGCTTCGTCGTAGCGTATTTCAATATTTGGATTACCGGAGCCAAACGCAGCGCTGGCATTTGAGCTCATTTGCGATGTGGTATTGGCCGCGCAACCTGCCAGCACCGCACCCGCAACCAGTGATCCTATAACCTGTTTCTGCATGATGTTTGCCTCCCCAGCTCAAAGTCGTCCATGAATACCCCTATGACACCCGAGCAGGCTTCCTCTGGCAAGCCCTTTGGGCGTAACATCGTGTAACGCTGCAATAATCAAATGGCTTTATGCACAGGAGCACCCCCATGGCGCGACTCCGACTGTTGATCGCTCTCCTTATACTGGCCCCTGCCATTCCAAGCATCCCAGCCGCTGCGGCTGAAAGCGGCGAAACCTTCTCCGATTGCACGCACTGCCCGCCGATGGTCACCCTGCCCAAAGGCAAAGCCATATTGGGCTCAGAACCCTGGAGCGCCAATCGCAAAAGCGGCGACGGACCAATTCGCGAGGTCGAAATCAATTACACCCTGGCCGTGGGCAAACATGAAGTCACGCGGGGTCAATATCGCGCCTTTGTCGACGCCACCGGTTATGCAACTTCCTATGAAGAGGGTCGCGTGGGCTGCAACACCTGGACCCATGACCGCATTCTGGGGTTCGTGCGCGATCACACCTGGGATGCACCGGGTTACGATCAACGCGAAGATCACCCCGTGGTCTGCGTCAACTGGGCCGACGCCACGGCCTATGCCGCCTGGCTGGCCGAGACCACCGGCAAACCCTATCGCCTATTGTCCTCCACCGAGTTTGAATACGCCACCCGCGCGGGCACTCGCGGACCCTGGTTCTGGGGCACCGCCAATGCCGACGCCTGCACCTACGCGAACGTCGCCGACTCAACCTTCCGCCGACTGTATGATTATGCCCCCGTGTTTGCCTGTGAGGATCATTTCGAGCGCACTTCGCCCGTGGGCGCGTTTGAACCCAATCCCTGGGGCTTGCACGACATGCTCGGCAACGCTTGGGAATGGACCGATGATTGCGCCCATGACGACATGAACAAAGTGCCCACCGATGGCCGCGCCTGGCGTGGCGAAGACAACGGCAACTGTGAACGCCGCGTGCCGCGCGGCGGCTCTTGGGTGTCCGGTACGGATTGGGTGCGCGCGGCCGCACAAGCCGGTGATTGGGCGCTCTATCACAGCCAATTGCTCGGGTTTCGTGTGGCCCTGACGGTGGCAGACTAAATACGGCAGCCGCCTCGACCAGAATTGACTCAGATCATGGGCAGGCCGGTTTAGGCTCCGGCACACTCCCTTCACATCACCCATCACGGTGGCCATGCGGTGGCCATGCGGTGACGTTGAGATTCAACGCGATGCGAGGGAGAGGGACGCATGTTTATCAATTTTTGGTACGCCGCTGGCCGCAGCGCCGATCTGACCGACACGCCAACCAAAGTGCGCATGCTAGGGCAGAACTTTGTTCTGTTCCGGGACTCCTCTGGCGAAGCACACTGCTTGTCAAATGTCTGCACCCATCGCGGCGGTTCTCTAGCGGGTGGCAAGATGCGCGGGGATTGCGTCGAGTGCCCCTATCACGGCTGGCAGTTTAATGGCGCAGGGGAATGCACAAAAATCCCATCACTCGGCAAAGACGGGAAAGTCCCCGCCCGCACAAAAATTGACAGCTACCCGGTCCAAGAAAAATACGGTTTGATTTTTGCCTTCCTGGGCGATTTACCAGAAGACGAACGCCCCCCAATTCTCGACATCAAGGAATACGGCAGCGAAGGCTGGCGGGCGACCGTTCAGAAGTTTGAATGGAGCATTGATTATAAACGCTCCATCGAAAACTCCATCGACCCCGCCCACAACGAATTTGTTCATGACACCCATGGCTTTGGCGGCGATGACGATGATTATCGTGTGCATGAGCTTAATCTGGTCGAAGATGAATGGTCGACCGGCTTCTGGAATAAAATGTACGCGCCGCCCTTGGCCGAAGGCAAAATGCGCCAAGCCTCAGGCCGCGAAGAGGCGACTTTTATCGATGCCGGCACCGGCCACGTGGGTATTTCAAGCGTGTGGACCCATATTCATCCCACACCGGAGATGCACATTCATCAATACCTGTTTGAAACCCCCATTGAAGAAGACGAAACCCAGTTCTATCTGGTCAACCTGCGCAACTTCCTGGCCACACCAGAGCATGACGAACGCATGATGGGCCGCAACCTGTATGTCGCCGGGCAGGACAAACAGGTCTTGGAAGATGTCGAACCCGTCATCTCGCCATCCACCAACATCCACGAAGTGTTCATGCCGCACGATCATCCTATCGCCCTCTACCGCAAAAAAATGAAAGCCTGGCAAGACAAAGGCTGGCGGATCGATACCGAAGAAGTGGAGCGCACCCGCAAGCGGGTCGCCTATGCCATACCGAGCCCCGCGCGCCGGTCCTCAAAAGGGTGGGTGATCGACAGCGTGCCGCTCAAATCCGCAGCAAACGCCTCCAAAGAGAAGGCAAAACGAGCCGCCGAATAAGGTTACAGAGATCTCTCCAACACTTGGGCATCGTTTCGACGATGCCTCTTTTTTTGCTCTGAACGGTTACGGGTATAATTGGCTGGTGGCTGGTGGCTGGCGCTATGCACCGCGTCTTTTCAGCGGCTTTGTCAGCTCACTGGCCGAGACCATGGTGCCGGCGGCAAACAGACAGGCCAAGATGATGATGGGGACAGGGTCATGCAAACTGGCCAACAGAACAGCCCCACACATAAACACGCCGCCGATGCAGCAGAGGCAAACGATGAGCAACGTCGCGTTTTCAAGCAGTTTGAAAAACAACGACCCAGCCGTACTGTTTTGTGTTTTGTATGCCATCTGTCTCTTCTCTCGTGCGCCCTGAGTGAAGGGCTTTAGATTTGGCCGTGCCATGTGGGCGGGACTCCACTCTCAGAAGAGTGCGGCAAAAAGGTTAAGGGGGGGTTGCTGTCGCAGAAAACTTGAAAAGTCTAGTTTGAACCAGCCTTCACCCCACAACATCCAGCACATAAACGCCGCGCGCGTCGGACTCCACAGCCCCTGCCAGCCAGTTACGTCCGTTGTCGATGGCGGACGCCTACATGCGGTGATACTATTTTGAGGGCGGTGCTAGATATAGTTCTGTAGAATCCCCGCACACTGTTTTGAGGACTGAACTTTGGAGAAAGTGAGATTCGTCGTCGCCTCGCGTGCCAGCGAGGAAGACTTCTATGAAAAGACTGCCACCGGGCAGTCACTGCGGCTCTACAACTTTCCCTTTTTGGATGTCAGGCTGTTTCCGGCGAACAGCACGGGCCTTCCGAAGCTCTACAATTCCGTCATTAAAGACTGCGTAAACGATCCCTGCACGCTGATTTTCGCCCACGACGATTTGCACATCCTCGATTTCTATTGGATCAATCAGATCTCGAACGCCCTGAAGCGCTTTCAAATCGTCGGCGTTGCCGGCAACACGCGCCGCCTGCCGCGCCAACCGAGTTGGGCTTTCATCGACACCACAGGCACGTGGGACTCCCAGGAGCATCTCAGCGGCATCGTCGGCCACGGCACGAGCTTCCCACCGGAAAATCTGAGTATCTTTGGCCCCGTCGGCCAGCCCGTAAAACTGATGGACGGCCTGTTTATGGCCGCCGAGAGCACCACCTTTACCGCCAATGGATTAAGCTTTGACGAACGCTTCGATTTCCATTTCTACGACATGGACCTCTGCCGTCAGGCTGAACAGAAAAACATCACCTGCGGCACCTGGCCCCTGTCTTTGATCCATGAAAGCGCCGGAAACTACGCATCGCAGGCATGGCAAGACGCCTACATCACTTATCTCGCCAAGTGGGGCGAGTGATGGAGCAAACGCCCGTTCACGAGCAACACAACCCCGACCTTCTCAAAATAATTCCGGTAACCGCCAAGCGATTGATTGAGGTCGGGTGCAGTTCCGGTGCTCTGGCCCGTGAATTCAAAAAAATATCACCGGCCTGCGATTATCTGGGCCTAGAAATAGAGCCCGCCTACGCCGCCCTTGCGCGACGGTCTTGTGACCGCTGCCTCAACCTGAATCTGGAAGAGTCTGGTGATGATTTCTGGTCCACCGTCGCGGACCGCGACTGCTGGATCTTTGGCGATGTTCTTGAGCACTTCAAAAACCCCTGGGCCGTCTTAAGTAAAATCCGTGCCGTCATCCCGCCAAACGGCGTTATCGTTGCCTGCGTGCCCAATGCCCAGCATTGGTCATTGCAGGTTAAACTCAGCGTCGGCGCTTTTGAATACGAAAACGCAGGGCTGATGGACAAAACCCACTTGCGTTGGTTCACCCGGCAGACGCTGCTGAAACTGTTTGCCGATACCGGGTTCGCCGTTACCGAAGGCTTCCCCCGCACCTTCGATGAACCCCAGCGCGATAAATTCCTGCCGCTCATCGCGCAGATGGCCGAAGCCGCGGGCGGCGATGCCAAAATGGCTGTCACCGACGCGTTGCCGCTGCAATACGTCGTAAAGGCCGTGCCTAAATAGCTGCACAATCATCGTCTTCAAGGCAATCTTATGAGGTCACCCACACAACACAATGAGCGTGCGACCAACATAATGAGCGTGCGACCAACATAATTCGGGCCTCGGAAGCGCCATCATTTAGCAGACGAGATATTTTGGAGCTTCTGCGCTGGTGCTGCTTCACACCTCAAAATTCAGAAACTTCTGCCCAAGCAAACGGCCAAAGGTAATCGCCGGAGTCACCAAGCTGCCGTTGGTAAAAGCCTGGCCCGAGGTCACGCCAGCGCCCAGCACTTCCCCCGCCGCATAAAGATTGGGCACAGGCGTGCCATCAGGCCGCATCACACGGAGCCGCCCATCAACGGTCAGCCCAGCCGACGACACCACCGTCCAGCCGGTCATGATCACCGCGTAGAACGGCCCCTTGGAAATTTTTGAAGGGCGATGCACCCGCCCAAACGGATCCGGCGCACCGTTCTCAATCGCCGCATTGAATTGATCAACCGACTTACGCAAGCCTTGTGGGTTGACCCCCGCCTTCACGCCCAGGGCATCAATGCTGTCGGCCTTGAAGAACATGGGATGGGTGTCAAACCCTTCCATCATTTGATCAAGGGTCCAACGGCCCACAAACGGCGTGCTGGTTGTCATCATTTCGTGGTCGGCGATGATCCACATGCGCAGCCCGGGCTGCTTGCCCAGGGCTTGCTCTCGATAATCCAGTCCCGGGTAATCCTCGCGCACAAAACGATCGCCATGCACATTGACGTAAATTTCCCGGGGCGGACGCCGTGCAGGGTTGCCGCTAAAGTAGGCTTCAAACTGGGTTGGATAAATATTGTCTGCCATCAAGCCGCCAAAAATACTGGCGAACTTGTCTTGTCCGCGCACATATCCGCCAGCGCTCTGGCCCAACAGAATGCCCTGCCCCTGACTGTAGGGATAGGCGATGTCGCGGGTCAGCGGCACGCCGTGCATGTCCTGAAACATGCGCGGGTTGGCGGCAAACCCACCGGACGAGATCAGCACATGCTGGCCATAATGGTCTTGCAGTTTGCCAGTCTCATCTTCAGTCACCACACCAAGCACAGCACCCATGGCATCTTGAATAAGGTCGACAGCCCCAGTGCTCATCCTTAAATCAATGCGCCCCGACTCAACCCCTTTGAGCAAGGCGGGCTCCATGGCATTGAAGATCGACACGCCTTCTTCCGCGCCCCACATGTAGCGGGCCTTGGAAAAGGGCTCATGGCCACCTCCCGTGGTGGGGTGATCCTCCATCACACGATAGCCATTCTTCGCCAGCCAGTTCACCGACTCTCCGGCATTGTCGACAAACAGCCGCGTCAACACCGGGTCGGCGGTGTTGCGGTTGATCCGCATGTTGTCGGCATAATGTTCGTCTGGGGTGTCCTGTATGCCCTTGGCCTCCTGAAAGACGGTGCCCGCTGCGGCGATCTGGCCGTTCGACCGATCAAGCGTGCCGCCCAGAATAGGCGCCTTGTCGATGACCAGCACACGCGCGCCACGCGCCGCCGCAAAAATCGCCGCCGGCATACCGGCCGTCCCGCCGCCAATGACGATTAAACCATAGTGATCAGCCGCCTCGGCCCGTCGCCAGGCGGGCAGCACGCTTGCCGCGAGACCCGCCGTTGCCCCCAGCAACAAATGACGCTTACTGATCGGTTTGATCTTGAATCGCTGACTCATGGTCCGGTCCTTCCTGACGATGGGCGTGTGTCTGCTACGCAGGTGCTTGAAGCCTACTGCGTTAAACACATGGTATCATGGTGCCGTCATCATAACGTCTTGGATGCCATGCGCTGCGCCTTTTGGAGGGGTGGTCACAGGTTGGCGGGCGGGCTGACCAAGACACAGACCCAAAACAACGCCCAGAAGAATACGTCGAGTCACACCCCCGCTCCTCACCGCAGATCAGAGGTGTACTCTACCAGAGAGTCAGAGCGTGTGACATCGGCCCAACACAGCGACGTTATAGACGTTACATCTCAATCAGTATGCACAGGTATTGAGCATATTGTATGTCTCATCACGGGATGTTTGCTGCACATAATGGCTTACAAGATCAGCAAGGCCTTGCGTAAGGGGTACACCAAACCGGTTCACTAGATTGAACTCTAAATTGACCTGAAAGGGCCTTGATTCGAACGGGATGAACCACGTTGTAAACTGCTCCACGACGGACATTTGCAAAGCAAGTAAGACGGTGTTCTGGGGAAAAAGTTGGCTGCGATATTGACCGACCAAGTCCCCGTTACCTGCGTCATACATATTGACGTCAACGTGGTAATCTTCAAAAACGCTGATCAGGCCAAACAGCGTTGACGGGTAATTAGATATTTTAGTTGTATGAACGTTGTGCACAAACTGATCACTCACGGTTGGCTCACGACACGTTGACAGATTGCCAAAGTAACCCGTAGTCGGTGACCAAATAATGTTTTGCCAATACACGTATTGGCCAACATCAAAATCGAGAAACATGGTCTGCTCCAAACTGCTCGGCGACCAGCCAATACATTCTTCAAAATATTCGTTGCCGAGTTGTGGGGCTGCTTTAGCCGGTACACTTATGGTGCAATCCCCTTCGAAAACGAACCGGTCTGCCGAGTCTATAGAATAGACAGAGACTGTTATTTCATTTGAAAACGATTCCGGATTTACAAGTCGCAAATAAGTTTGATTGGCACCCAGACTGCTAGACGTATTGAACGGAAAGACAGTTGATACAATGCCTAATGACGTTGTTACTGAAGAACCTTCACGGTTTCGATCCGAGTTGGTCTGACGTCTTTCCGTCCCGTTTGAGTCATCAACATCAGGCGCGCCCTGAACGTCCTGCTTATCGAGTTTGCGCGGCGGCGGCTGGAATATTCTGTTTTCTGTTTCTGAGGGTAAAACGCGGTCAGAATTCTGGAAGCCGACGATGTCATCGAAGGTTTGCGCGGTGGCGCTTCCTGATACCAGCAAAACAACGCACCAGATCACTACCGTATGCTTCGACATGCCACACCCCTCTCCCTAGGTTGAATAACATTATCTTAGCGCTATCAAAGGATATGTGGAGTCTATTTCAGATGGTATTGGAAAAAAAACACACTTTTATGGATTTCAACGGCAACTGACGAAGTCTCGCCTGATAAATTCTCCCTACCCCAACACATCCATCACTTCAAAGGCGGCGCGTTCGCCGGATTCCATCGCGCCTTCCAAGCCACGGGTGGATTGCGAGGTGTGCTCACCGGCGAAGTGAATGCCGCCGGTGGGCTGGATCATTTTTTCTTTGTATTTGGCAATCATGCCGGGCCGCCAATAGGCGTACATGCCCCCGGCGTAGGGGTCGTTGCTCCAGGACCACGACCGCCGCACCCGCACCTTGCCTTTGGCCGCCGGACGCGCCGCCACCAGATCGGCAATCAGCCGCGCCTCAGCTTGCGCTTGCGGCAGACGATTGAGGTAAGACGCCAGACGCCCGGTGGCAAACACATATTGGCCCACCGCTTCGCCGTTCTCGGTTTGCGGGCCCATGCGACCCGGGGAGGTGTCCATCCACATCCCGGCGGGCAGGCCATCGTCTTCCCAATAGGGCGCGTCGGTTTCAACAAACGCATGGAAGCACGCCCCATACGGCAGGGTTTGAATGGCTTCCGCCTGCACCCCGGTGATCACCGGATCGAACGCCACAAATTTCAGCGCCGAAAACGGCAGCGTGACAATGGCCCGCTTGCCGGTAAACACGCGGCCATCTTCGGCCACCACCTCAACGCCGGCACCGCCTGTGCGAATGCCCGCCACTGGCGTGTTGCGATGAATCGCCCCGGTCATCGCGGCGGCCATGGCGTTGACCAGACTGGAATTGCCGCCCTCGATGTTCCAGAAGTTAGGGGCCTCGGCCTCGAATTGCGAGCGGGCGAAGTTCCACACATGCATCATGTGCACCGCCGACAGATCATCAATGCTATGGCCGTAGCCCGGGTTGGTGTCCAGACCCAAACGAATTTCTGCTTCGCTGTGGCCGTTGGCCAGCATCAGATCGCGCAAGGAGCGGTCTTGCGCGGCGATCTCCGGCTCCCACCAGGACTCCAGATCATCAAACAGTTTGTATTTATCGATCATGCGAAACCGATAGGCCGCCGGGGTCAGCGTGCGGACCTCGCCCTGGAATGGATTCAGCGCATGGTCGGCCCACTCAGAATTCAGGATGTTGGTGCCTTTGATATGAATATGCGTGCCGAAGCCGCTGCTGGTTGCGGGCGTGCGCTTGACGCCCAGGCGATCACAGAAATCGAGGAAGCGGGCGTACATCGCCCCCACCGATGAGCCCCCGGCTTCCGGGTTGCCGGGCAGATCGGTCATGGTGTAGCAGCGCCCGCCGATGCGATCTTTCGCCTCGACGATGGTGGTGGAATAGCCCTCGCTTTCCAGCCAGCTGGCCGCTGTGAGACCCGCCAGCCCCGCGCCGACGATCACCACATCAGCCGTATCCGCCGCCAACGCCCGGCGCGACCCAAGCCCTGACGCTCCCGTTGCAAGGGTCCCAACGAGCGCTGTGCCCGCCAGCAGGCCCAGGCTTGTGCGTCGTGAAAGGGGCAGGTTTGTCGTCATGATCTTCGTCTCCGCAGGTATCAAAATGAGCCTTGGGTAACAATCAGTGGGTAACAATCAGTCGCGTTAGAGTCATAATGTTGTGCATGGGCTCGTTACGCGCTGAGTTAACGCATTGAAATCAAAACATTTTCTCTCAAAAGTGACGTCGTGCATGGGCTCGTTTCGAGCATGAGGGCCAATGACAAAAAATGTCAGCCTCCAGACTCGATTTCCTGCACGTTGATGCGGGTCCCATCCGGCGTATACACCGTGCCCTCATAGCCCACCACGCTGGTCATCTGACCCGACAAGCGAGACGGCTTTGAGGCGATTTGCGCGCCCATCTGTTCTAGCTTTTCGAAGGTTGCGAAAATGTCGGGCACCTTGACCACCAGCAGGGATTCTCCAGCCCTGGGACGCTGTGCGCCTTCACGCTCCAGGGGCACAAATTCATTACCGCTTGAGCCCAGCAGGCCGATCATCGGGCCTTCCCCGCCAACCGGGTCCATCATCACAAAATGCGCGCGATTGCCCTCGTCCAGGTTGAGCGATCCAGCGGTTTCTTCGCCGCCGAATTCTGTGTCTTCAAAGCTCACTTGATAGCCCATGGCTTCAGACCAAAACGCTTTCGACCGTTCTACGTCAGACGTGAACAAGGTCATGCGACGGATAGATCCGCCTTCGCTGACCTCACTGTTAGGCCCTAAATCGCGAGCGACCCGAAAGCCAAACTGGGTGTTGCGCTTATCAATCGGATCCCGGCCCGGCCAGGCGATGCGGTTGCGCTCTGGGGCCGACAACCAGCCGCCACCGCGTGTGGTGTGCATGTCGCAGCCCGGTGACCACTTCCAGGCCGAGCCATCACGCGGACGCCCAATGTGTGTTGCCGCCCAGCAGTCTTCGGTCCACTCCCAGACATTGCCGATCATGTCGTACAGACCAAACGCATTTGGCTTGAACTGCCCCACAGGCGCCAGATCGGCATAACCGTCGCGGCAGGTCGCCGGAAACCAGGGGAACGGGTATTCCTCGGCCCCATCCAGATCAAAGGTGTTGGCCCAGGCGCAGGCTTCACCGGAACTCTCACCCCAGAACCGCGAGGTTGTTGTGCCCGCCCGCGCCGCATATTCCCACTCGGCCTCGGTCAACAGGCGGTAGCGTTTGCCGGTGGTTTTCGTCAGCCACTCTGTATAGGCTTTGGCATCATTCCACGACACACAGCCCACCGGATGCTCGTCTTTGACGCGTTTGGGCTGACGGCGGTCTTTCCAGCTGGCGGTGTCGTCATCATTAAATCCGATGCTGTCACTCCATACCCGGCATTCTTCCGTGACCTGATGCCCGCTAGCCTCGACGAATGTTTTGAACTGGCCATGGGTGACTTCATAGCGTCCGGCGGCAAACTGGTAATCAATCGTGATTTTGACCTGCGGCCCTTCCCCTCTGGTCAGGTCGACCTCGCGGTCACTGATGGGGGTGCCCATCATGAATGTGCCGCTCGGGATCACCACCAATTCCGGGCAATCCTCACAGTCTTGAATGACCATTCCCGGCGCTTGTGCCTGAACCGCTGATGAAAGCAGCCCCGCTGCCAAAACGTAAAACACGCGCATCATGATGTGTCCCCTCCGTTTAATGTTTTGAGCTTAATTCTATGAGCCCAACTCTCTGACCACTCTAAACCCTAAATCATTACCGCGGCCATCGACACTGCCGCTGGCCCGGCGGGCGGGCCGCACGTTCGTCGGGCGGCTATACCAACCGCCCCCTCGCACCACCCGGCGTTCACAGCCACCGGCCCAGATCCACGCTCTGCTGTCACGCGGGCGACCCCAGTAGCTAGCGGTGTAGCAATCCTGCACACGCTCCCACAGATTGCCCATCATATCGTACAAGCCATAGGCGTTTTTCTCAAAAGAGGCGACCGGCGCCACATCGGCATAGCCATCGCTGCAGCGGGCATAGGGCCAGGCGAAGGTGTAGTGTTTTTGAGACTCCACATCGTAGGCATTGGCATGTTCGCAAGTCAGGGAAATCGAAACCCCCTCGAAGGAATTATTTGCCCCCCAGGGGCGGGGTGCGGTGCTGCCCGCCCGGGCGGCGTATTCCCATTCCGCCTCGGTCGGCAGACGATAGACCTGCCCTGTCGTCTCTGACAGCCAGTCGGCATAGGCCACACTGGCCACATAATCGATACAGGCGACCGGGTGAGTATCCTTAGCCCGTTTTGGCTGAACCGGAGAGCGCCAGCTGGCCTCCGGGTCCTCTCGACCACCGCCGCCATCTCCAATCACCTGACAGCCTTGACCGGCATCGTATCCGGTTGCTTCGACAAACGCGCCAAACTGACCAATGGTGACTTCGGTCTCTCCCATCGCATAAGGCTGCGGCACAGTGATGCGGATCGGCGGGCCTTCACCCGACTCTACATTCACTTCATAGGCCCCGACTGGCGTTCCCATCTCAAACTGACCCGCTGGAATAACCACCACGCGCGGGCATTCCGCGCAGTCTTGCAATACCGTGCCGGCATCTTGCGCCTGCACCGCCAGAGGCAGCACCAGAGCAGCAAGTCCAAAAGCGTACTTCATGGCGCCCCCCGCTCAGCTGGCGTCAGGTCCCGCGCGACACGAAACCCGCCGAAGTCGAAGCGGTGTGTGGCGTTGGCATCGCCGTGATACCCAGGCCGGATGCGCGCCACAGAGGTCATCCAACCTCCGCCGCGCTGAATGATGCGCTCGCAGCCCCCGTCCCATACCCAGGCGCTGCCGTCTTTGGGCCGCCCGATGTGAGATTTAGTCGCGCAATCTTCGGCAAATTCCCACACATTGCCCAGCATGTCGTAAAGACCAAACGCATTCGGCTTGAGCGACCCCACCGGGGCCACACCCGCGAAACCATCGCGGCAGGCCATGTGCGTCCAGGCCAGGGGATATCGCTCCAGACTGTCCAGATCATAGGCATTGACCCAGGCGCAGCCCTGGTGAGGGTTGCCGCCCCAAGGGTAAAGATCATCCGACCCGGCCCGCGCGGCGTATTCCCATTCGGCTTCCGTCGGCAGGCGATAGGGTTGCCCAGAGCGCTCAGCCAGCCACGCCACATAGGCTTTCGCATCCTGCCATGACACACAGCTGACCGGATGATCCGGCTTTGGGTTTGACGGCACACCCGGACGCCGCCATGTGCGGTTGGGGTCATCGTCATAGCGCTGAAGTTTGTCGTTCCAGACCCGGCAGAGCACCGTGGGCTCAAAACCTGTGTCTTCTGCAAAGGCCGCAAACTCACGATTTGTAACTTCAGTGCGCCCCAGCGCATAGTCATTGGGGATCGTCATTTGCACTGGCGGCTGTTCACCGGTTTCATTGTCCACTGGCACACCCAGCGGAGTCCCCATCCGAAATTCACCAGCTGGGACAATCACCAAGTCGGGACAAAATTCACAATCTTTCAGAACGTCGCCAGGCTCGGCCACAGCCACTGCTGACTGAGCAACAACAGCTATAACAACACTATAAAATAGCTTCACCCAAACCCTCCCGATTCACACAGCTTATCCTGTGCCATGGAAAGAGTTTAGGGAAGAGTTTAGGGAAGAGTCCTGTTTTTTGAAGGTCCGTTAAGCGACGCTAAACCCAGAACTAGGCAAGGGCAGTCGACGAATCCGCTGCCCTGTGGCAGCATAAATCGCGTTGGCCACCGCAGGCGCTGTTGCCGGCACAGCCGCTTCCCCCGCGCCGCCGACCAGCTGGTCAGATTCGATTAACGCGACTTCCACCTCAGGCATATTCGCCAAGCGCACCGCGTCGTAATCATGGAAGTTGGATTGCACAACCACACCCTTTTCCAATGTGATCTCACCAAACAGCGCAGCCGTTAAGGCATAGGTAATGCCGCTCTCCATCTGATGCACAACATTAGACGGATCAAGGGCAAAGCCGCAGTCATAGGCACACCAGACTTTGACCACACGCAAATCCCCAGACGACACATCGATTTCGGCCACCTGGGCATTGACCGACCCAAAGCCCGGACAAAACGCGATGCCAAGACCTCGGCCTGAAGGCATATCACGACCCCAGCCTGCCATGTCAGCGACCTTATTCAGCACAGCAAGTTCGCGCGGCTTATCAACAATCAAATCCCTACGGAATTCATAGGGGTCCTTACCAGCCATGACAGCCAGTTCGTCCATGGCACTTTCTGAGAAAAACCCGTTCTGGGACGAGGCTACACCGCGCCAGAACCCAACCGGAACGGTTGGCTTGTATTCAACGTAATCAATCAGCTTGTTTTCAATCGCATACGAGCCGCCCACAGCCCCGCCAACAGAGGTTGGGTCAGGAAAATTGCGCGGACGGTTTTGGAACTGTAGAATGGATTGACCCGCCAAGCGGCTGTGCATAGCAATCAATTTGCCATCGTCATCAAGCGCGGCCCTCACACGGGCGACATAGGCCGCACGATAGAAGTCGTGCTGAATATCTTGCTCGCGGGTCCAGATCAGGCTGACAGGACGACCCGGCACGGCCATCGCGGCCTGCACAGACTGTACGGCGAAATCCACCTCCCACTTCCGGCCAAAGCCGCCACCGGCAAATGTATTTTGCAGATGAACATTTTCAATCGAGAATCCGGTGACTTTGGCAGCAGCTTCACGCGCCGCATCTTGTTGCTGGTGCGGCGACCACATCTTGCACTCTGATTCGGTGACCAAGGCCGTGGACGCCATTGGCTCCATACAGGCATGGGCCAAGAATGGTACTTCGTACTCGGCCTCAAAAGATCTTTCCGCGGCGTCAATCGTCGCGGGTGCATCGCCGGTGGCACCAAAGAAGGGCCGCGCTTCATCGTCCAGCGACGCACGCATTTCGGCCCACAGATCATTAGAATTAACGGTGTCGCCACCTTTAAAATCCCAGTCAACAACCATGGACTCGGCGGCTGTTTTCGCCTGCCAGAAGGTTTCGCCGATCACCGCCAAGCCGCCGTCCACTTCCGTGACCGCGACCACACCCGGGCGCTTTGCGATCTCTTCTCTGTTGTCGCTGAGGATTTCACCGCCATAAACAGGTGATGTATGCAAGGCCGCATAAAGCTTGCCTGGAAGGTCAATATCGGCCCCGTAAACAGCCGAGCCATCAACTTTGGCCGGTGTATCTTTGCGCCGGACCTCTTTGCCCAATAGCTTAAAATCTGCGCGGTCTTTAAGAACGGGCTGTTCAACCGGCGTGAGCTTGGCGGCCGCCTCTGCCACGGCTCCAAAGCTAAGGGTCCGGCCTGATGCACCATGCGTAATAATACCCTCGCTCACCGACAGACTCTCAGGCGACACATTCAATTCTTTTGCAGCAGCGCGCACTAGCATCTCACGGGCGGCAGCACCCATTTTCCGGAGTGTCTCGTAATAGCCCATGACAGCATCCGAGCCACCCGTGGACTGACGACCGTCTTTGGCGGGGTTGCCATAGGCCGGATTGGCTGTGGCAAGACGCACTTCAACCAGATCCCAGTTGGCGTCCATTTCCTCGGCAACCACTTTGGGCAGCGTCGTGTAAACGCCCTGACCGATCTCCACCCCTGGCACCACAATAGAAACCCGCTCGTCCGGCATCACCTGCACGAAGGCGTTCAGTTCAGCTGTCTCGCCCTTTGCCACCGCCGCGTGGGACTGTGGCAGCCTCCCACCAAGTATCAGACCGCCAGCAACGGCAGACGTTACAAAGAAAGTGCGGCGGCTTAAGCTCGAGTTGGATGGAATCGAGCGAGAAGAATGGTGGGTCATATTCGGCCTCTCTAAACGGGCAAAAAGCGTTCGTATCGGTAAATGTAGGTTTAGCATAAGCGCATCCCAAGACCAAAGCTGACGAATCGGCATTCGCCTGGTATTCGGACGGCGATCATATCAAAGCAGGCGACCTGCTCAGAATGGGGTTGATATTGGTCATTCTACGGCGGTCACATCAGGTGCTATGGTTTTGACCATATCAGATTGCTAAGATACGTCATATTTTGAGGCTAAAAGAGGATTTCTCTCATGATGGATTATAAGCTGCGTCAACAGGGACGCGCCAAGCTCGACTTTTTGTCCGCCTTTGGGCCTTCCATCGGTCCACTGATGCAGCAGCAGCAAGCGGCGTTAGACAAAGCCAATCTCAATGATGAGACCTTGGACGAAGATATTGATACCCGCGCCAAGCAGATTGAAGGCGTGTTGGACAATGTGCCGGCCTTTCGCGCAAGCAATCTCGTCGGCGAATGGCATGGCGATCACTACACTGAAACAGCCGCAGCGGCCTTTGATGAGATTAAAGCTGAGCTTGATCCATCCTTTAAAGAGTTGGCCAAGGGCGGCACAACACTGATCGCCAATCCTGACCTAGAGGTGCCTGAGTACTGGCTGTACCCCATTCACCGCACTACTGGCGGCTGGGATGGACACAGGCATATGGGTTTTATCCACGGCGAGTTGATCCATCGCTACCTTGTTGGCAAATCAGCCAAGCCGCCTGCAGCAGGCAGTGCACCAACGGACATTTATACCGACCGTAAGAATTTTGCTGAGCAAGCTCCCCGTCGGGATTATGAGCATGTGGTCGAAATCGGATGCTCATCTGGCCCCTACACGACGAAGCTGGCAGAAGTTTTCCCGAATGCGAAAATTACGGCCATGGATATTTCCTTGTCGCAACTTGAGCAGGCCCAGCGTAATGGCAACAAACTTGGCCATAGCTGGAGTCTGATTCAAGCAGACGGCCAAGATACGGGCTTAGATGATGAGAGTTGCGATTTGTTCACCTCTTACATCATTCTTCATGAACTGCCGGTCAAAGTGATTGAGGGCATTCTGCGCGAAGGGTTCCGCACTTTGAAATCCGGTGGCGATCTGCTGTTTGGCGACGTGGCACCTTACAACGCGCTGAATAAAATCGCATCCTGGCGGACGGACTTTATGGCCCGTTATGGCGGAGAGCCCTATTGGCGCGGATCTTCAACTATGGACATGGTTGGTCTGATGGCAGACATCGGGTTTGTGGATGTTCGCTATGAAGGCATGGCCCCAAATAACTATCCGTGGGTGACCTACGGACGGAAGCCGTAGATCATTATGTCAGACGTCAAACTTCATCCGACGACCAAACAGGCCCGCAGGCGTGATTCGCTAAAGCCTGACGATATCAACAAAGTTGGCCATGCCATTCTCACCCTCGCCCAAGAGCTGTGGGCTGTGAAAGACCGGCAAATGGTAACAGAACAAGTGCTTAAAGCGCGGAATATAGATATCGCGGAAGCGATTGATACCTTCCAACCTGATCCCGAAATGGAGGCAAAGCTGGCCGCCAGCCGACAGGCTTTAGTCAAGAAAATCATCACTGATCTGACCGGGGATTACGGTCCACTCGACTCGTAATTAACGCTCTCAGAATGCAACAGCTTAACGGCGCTCTCCATGTGAGCGCCGTTATTGTTTTCAACAAAGCAAAGCAGGTGCATGCGACTTAACAGCACAAATGCGCTGGCGAATTGCCAGACGGGGTTGATCTTCTCTCCCACATTCGTACGCGACAATTTGCAGGTGGCCTGAGAACGCTTCTAGAAGCTCTCCCGGTCGTAATAGGAAGTCTGGGTTTCGTGGCCGACCCAATGCTTCATTGCCCTGGCCAAAAGTTTCGACAAGAACAACACCGCCAGGTGCGAGGCTTTCAATCAGGTTTTGAAAGTGGGGCCGATGCAGGTAATTGGCAACAACGATTCCAGCGAACACCTCAGATTCAAAAGGCCAGCCATCGCCCTCCAGATCATGCGGCAAACTGTCAAAACCAGGCCGACCCTCCAGCCACACCAGCCCGGTCACATCAATATCAACAGCTGTGACGACGTGGCCGCGCTCTAGGAAAAAATTGGAATGGCGACCATGACCAGCCGCCACATCCAAGACAGAGCCACCCTGCCGGACGAGGTGCGCGAATCGTGACACCCAAGGGGACGGCGGAATATCGGTATCAGCAGGACGATCGAAACTTTGCATGACTTAATTTACCTACAACCCTCAGCAGAACAATTCTCCGCATCGACTCTCACCACCCGTCGAAGGTAGCATGGCGGGAACCGGGGAGGATCATTCTATGTTTCGTTCAAACATCTTGGGGCTTTCACTCGCTGCAGCACTGGCCATTCTGCCGTCGGCACTATCTGCACAAGACGCGCGCGCCCTGCACGACCGCATAATCACCTTTGATGCCGAAATGGATATCCCCTTTGAGTTCATGGAAGAAGGCAATGATGTTGGCACGGAAACCAGCATGCAGATCGATCTGCCAAAAATGGACCGCGGCGGCCTAGATGGCGCCTTATTCGTTAACTGGGTGTTGCAAGGTGAGCGCACACCATCGGCCTATGCCAAAGCCCGGGAGGATGCGGAACGCAAATTCGCAGCCATAGAGAAAATGGTGCAAACTTATCCAGCAAGAATCGGTCTTGTCCGCAGCGCTGACGAGGCCGAACAGTTGGTGGCCGAGGGTAAGCACTTTGCCGTCATGGGGATGGTCAATGCTTGGCCGCTCGGTCCAGACCTGACGTGGTTGCCCGAGTTGTATGAGCGAGGGCTGCGAAACATTACGCTCAACCACACAGGGCATAATCAATTCTCTGATTCCTCACGGCCGCGTGCACAACTCGGCGATGGCAAGCAGGAGCATGTCGGACTGTCCCAACTCGGCCGTAGCTTGATTATGGCCATGAATGACCTGGGCATCATTGTTGATGTGTCTCAGGTCACGCCGCAGACGGTGTTTCAAGCAGCTGAATTGTCACGCGCGCCTATCATTGCGTCACATTCGGGCATAAAAAACATCATAGACACGGCGCGCAATCTCACAGACCCGGAGATGATCGCCATTAAAGAGACCGGAGGTGCCGTCGGAATCGTTGCCTTTTCAAGCTATTTACGACCCGGATTGCCAGGACAACGTGAAGCCTTCAGCGCGATCATGAGCGAGTACGGCACAACCAATCTGGCAGAAGTCACGGCCAGTTTTCCGGCGGAAAAAGTAGAGTCCTTCAAGGTGGACTTCGCGGCCTATGAAAAGAATTTCCCCCCCGCAACTGTTGCGCAATATGTCGATTCCATTGCTTATGCGGTCGAGCTGTTGGGCATTGACCATGTCATGATCAGTTCCGATATGGAGCATGGCGGCGGCGTGCGCGGCTGGATGAACGCCGGTGAAGCAGATGGTGTGACCAAAGAATTGGTCGCACGCGACTACACCGAAGATCAAATTGCAAAACTCTGGTGGGGTAATTTTGCCAGGGTTTGGCGCACCGTAGACAATGCAGCCGTTCGCTAAGCCAATTTGACGCAATGCAGCAAAAGGCATAATAACAAACAAATATCAGGCGTTTTGCGCCCGTTTTCCCAGTTGATCTTAGGTGGAGCAAAGCGGTGACCAAGCCAGCGGCATCCGACACCCCGACCCTTTCCCTCGCAGCTGAGTTTCCAGCCGCAGACCCAGACACGTGGATGGCCCTCGTCGAGAAATCGCTGGGAGGCAGGCCCTATGACAAGCTCACCACCAAGAGCTATGACGGTTTGGACATTAAACCGCTGTACACTGCCGCCGCCTCAAGTGCAGCGCCGCGATTAAAACATTCGATATCTGACCTGACGCAAACCGGATGGGACATTCGCTGCTTGTCTGCACATCCCGACCCGGTTGAAGCCAATCGGCAGATTCTTAGCGACCTGCAAAAAGGCGCAACCTCCATCACCTTGAAGCTGGACCCGACCGGACGCAGCGGAACCATTGTCAAATCTCGGGCCGATCTGGAACTTCTGTTAGAGGGTGTGTTCCTAGACCTCGCACGAGTGGTGCTTGATCCAGGTGGCCCTTCTTTACCACCAGCCGCCTACCTGATGGATGTGCTGGCCCGGAAAAATATTGCTGCTGAATCGTTCACCGGAAATTTTGGAGCCGACCCTCTGAGCACACTGGCCGCTGTGGGCAAAGTCATCGTCCCGATCGAGACCCTTCTAGGTCGGATGGCCGATTTGGCGGCCCATACAGCCAAGACCTATCCAAGCGCCAGGTCACTTAATATTGCCACGGCGGTGTACCATTCTGCAGGTTGCTCTGAGGCCCAAGAGTTGGCGATTGCGATGGCCACGGCGGTTGATTACCTCCGGCACATCACGCAAGCCGGTGTGAGCATTGATGACGCCTGCAAACAAGTGGCCTTCACCTTAACCTGTGACACGGACGTCTTTCTGACCATTGCAAAATTTCGTGCGGCGCGTCGGCTTTGGACGCGTGTTGCAGAGGTTTGTCGCGGCACAGGCGCGTCTTTGAATGCCCCGCTTTACGCCCTGACAGCACCGCGCATGATGAGCCGACGCGACCCTTGGGTGAATATGCTGCGCGGCACGGCAGCGTGTTTTGCGGCGGGCGCTGGTGGCGCAGATGCCATAACGGTCCTGCCCTTTGAACATGCCGTTGGTCTGCCGACATCCCTTGGCCGGCGCATTGCGCGTAACAGCCAGATTGTTCTTCAGGAAGAATCTTCCCTCAGCCGCGTCGCCGACCCGGCGGGCGGATCCTGGCTGGTAGAATCTTTGACCCATGAGCTTGCCGAAAAAGCCTGGGCCTTGTTTCGAGACATCGAGAGTTCAGGTGGTTTGACCGAAAATCTGGTCAGCGGACGATTGGCCGAGAAGATCGCTGAAACAGAAGTCGCGCGCGCGCGCAACATAGCCACACGAAAAGACGCATTGACTGGTATCAGCGAGTTTCCCAACATTGCGGAAACGCCTGTCACAGTCGATACACCTGACGTGGAGAGCATTTTAAACGCTGCCGAAGAGCGTGCCGCTGTGGCAACAGGTGAAGCGGGTGAACTGCCAAAATACGGCGATGGCGTTCTGATGGAAGCCCTGGTAAAGGCCGCCTCGGGTGATGCCTCCGCGGCAACGATTGGCGCAGCCCTGAAAGGCACACCCACAGAGATCACCCCTCTGCCACAGCACCGGCTCGCAGAAGATTACGAACACTTGCGCGATGCCAGTGATGCGCACAAAGAGGCACATGGCAAACGACCGCAGGTTTTTCTGGCCAATATAGGCAAAGTCGCTGACTTCACAGCGCGCGCCTCGTTTGCAACGAACCTGTTTGAAGCGGGCGGTGTTGAGGCTCTGCCAGGCCCTGGTGGATTAGAGCCCGCAGTTATTGAAAAAGATTTCGCAGCGTCAACAGCCAAAGCGGCCGTGATCTGCTCGACCGATGCGCTTTATGAAAACACTGTGGCTGACGTGGCAAAACGTCTAAAGGCTGCGGGGGCGCAAGCCGTCTACCTCGCTGGTCGTGGCGGAGACCACGAAGCCGCATGGCGCGAAGCCGGCGTGGATGATTTCGTCTTCATGGGCTGCGATGTTCTAACTGTTTTGAATGAGACTCATCAACGCCTGGGAGTTTCCGCATGAACCAGATCCCAAATTTTGCCGATGTGCCTTTAGAGGATATGTCTGTGGACTCTGACAGCACAGGGCCAGAAACCACCAAAGAGTCGTCCAGTTCACTTTGGACCACCCCAGAAGGTATTGATGTGAAATCCAGTTACGGCGCTGAAGACGTCGAAGGCTTAGACTTTCTCAATACGTTACCTGGCGTAAAACCATTTCTGCGTGGCCCCTACCCGACAATGTATGCGAGCCGCCCCTGGACCATACGTCAATATGCCGGTTTTTCGACGGCGGAAGACTCCAATGCGTTTTATCGCCGCAACTTGGCCGCCGGTCAAAAAGGCTTATCGGTGGCGTTCGATTTAGCAACACACCGTGGCTATGATTCCGACCATCCGCGCGTGGTTGGAGATGTCGGGATGGCGGGTGTGGCCATCGATTCCATTTTGGATATGCGCCAATTGTTCGACGGCATTCCGCTGGACCAGATGTCAGTATCCATGACCATGAACGGTGCGGTCCTTCCGATTATGGCTCTGTATATCGTGGCCGCCGAAGAACAAGGCGTTAAACCTGAGCAACTCTCGGGTACAATTCAGAATGATATTCTGAAAGAATTCATGGTGCGGAACACATACATCTTCCCACCCGAACCCAGCATGCGGATCATTTCAGACATCTTCTCATACACGTCTGAAAATATGCCGAAGTATAATTCCATTTCCATCTCGGGCTATCACATGCAGGAAGCCGGAGCGACTGCAGACTTGGAGCTTGCCTACACGCTGGCCGACGGCGTCGAATATGCCCGCGCGGGACAAGCCGCTGGCCTGGATATTGATGCGTTTGCGCCGCGCCTGTCGTTCTTTTGGGCGATCGGGATGAACTTCTTTATGGAAGTCGCGAAGATGCGCGCCGCACGTTTGCTGTGGGCGAAGCTGATCAAGCCCTTTGACCCAAAAAGCGATAAATCGCTTTGCCTGCGCACCCACTGCCAAACCTCTGGGTGGTCTTTGACCGCACAAGATGTCTACAACAACGTCACCCGCACCTGCATTGAAGCCATGGCCGCAACTCATGGTCATACCCAGTCGCTGCATACTAATGCCTTGGATGAAGCCTTGGCTTTGCCGACGGATTTCTCGGCCCGGATCGCTCGCAACACCCAATTGTTTATCCAGCAGGAAACGGGGACGTGCCGGACCGTCGATCCCTGGGGCGGCAGTCATTATGTTGAACGCCTGACATATGACCTTGCCGCGCGCGCCTGGGAGCACATTCAAGAGGTTGAAGAACTGGGTGGGATGGCGAAGGCCATTCAAGCTGGCATCCCTAAGTTACGCATCGAAGAAGCCGCTGCACGCACCCAGGCCCGGATCGACTCTGGTCGTCAAACTGTAGTCGGCGTTAACAAATACCGCCTGGATGAAATAGAAAACATTGATGTCTTAAAGGTTGATAACGCGGCTGTGCGCACATCTCAGCTTGATAAACTGAAGCGGCTTAAGGCAGATCGCGATAATGCGACCTGCCAAGCGGCCCTCGCGGCCTTGACCGAGGCCGCAAAGCACGGCAACGGTAATTTATTAGCTCTCGCCGTGGATGCAGCACGGGCGAAGGCCACCGTTGGAGAGATTACAACCGCCCTTGAAGACGTTTATGGTCGTCATGTGGCGGAGATCAAATCAATCTCAGGAGTGTATCGTAAAGAAGTGGGTGAGTCAGACGAAACCGTATCCCGCGTGGCCGCTATGGTTGAGACCTTCGAAGAGAACGAAGGCCGCAGACCACGCATTCTCATTGCGAAAATGGGCCAGGACGGCCATGACCGGGGTCAGAAAGTAATTGCTACGGCCTTTGCTGATCTGGGCTTTGATGTCGACATTGGGCCTCTATTCCAAACGCCAGAAGAAGCTGCGCGCCAAGCGGTTGAAAACGATGTTCATATTATCGGCGCAAGCTCATTGGCAGCGGGTCACCTGACCTTGGTGCCTGCCTTAAAAGCTGAACTGACCAAACTTGGGCGCGGCGACATTATGATCGTCGCGGGTGGGGTTATTCCCCCTCAAGATTATGAGGCGCTGAGAGACGCAGGAGCCGCCGCCATCTTTCCGCCGGGGACCATTATCAGTGAGGCTGCAATTGGCCTGCTGGAAAAACTCGGCCAATCTTTGGGCCACACGTCCGCCGCCGCTGAGTAGGGCGATTTTATGACACCCCCCCCTGTGACGCTCCGCTCTGGGAGACCGCAGTTGTCGGTAGACGATTACGCAGAAGGTGTGCTGTCTGGTGAGCGGGCGAAGCTGGCCCAGGCCATCACCCTGATCGAAAGCCGCAAGCCAGACCATCAAACCCAAGCACAGGATCTGCTGCTGAAAGTCACCCCCCATACCGGAAAGTCTGTGCGGGTCGGCATATCCGGCGTTCCGGGGGCTGGAAAAAGCACGTTCATAGATACGCTTGGCACCAACTTAACGACAGCAGGCCATAAAGTGGCGGTGCTGGCCGTTGACCCCACCTCGGCCCGGACTGGTGGATCAATTCTGGGCGATAAAACCCGTATGGCCAAATTGGCCGCCAACGACCAAGCCTTCATTCGCCCTTCACCAACGTCCGGCACGCTGGGTGGCGTGACGCGTACCACGCGGGAAACCATTTTGCTGTGTGAAGCTGCGGGCTTTGATGTGGTGCTGGTTGAAACCGTTGGTGTGGGTCAGTCAGAAGTGGCCGTTTCAGAGATGGTCGACTTTTTTATGGTACTGTTGGTGGCTGGTGCAGGAGATGAACTTCAAGGCATAAAAAAGGGCGTCCTGGAAATCGCTGACATGATCGCTTTGAACAAAGCTGACGGCGACAATGAAAACAGGGCAAAAGCTTCAGCCGCAGAATATCAGCATGCGTTGCGCATCATCACGCCCAAAGATAAAAACTGGATTCCGCCCGTGGTGACCATTAGCGCTCTGCACAACACTGGCGTTGAAGACCTTTGGGACAGAATCACCCGGCGTCATAAAGCTCTCTCGGAAACTGGTGGCCTTGCGATTCTGCGCCAAGAACAGCAAGTCAGATGGATGTGGGCGATGCTTGAAGACCGGCTCATTTCAAAACTTAAATCTCATGCGGATATTAAGACTATGGTGCCAAACCTTCAGGCCGCCGTTAAAGCGGGCACGCTCACGCCGGCCTTGGCTGTCGATAAGATGCTGAAAGCATTCGGGGTTTAAGACGTGACGTCATCCGTCGAGTGTTCAGACTGTTACATCCTTACCATTCAATGCCCAGATACGATTGGGATCGTGGCTGCGGTATCGACATTTCTTGCAGATCACAACGCCTTCATTACAGAGAGCGCGCACTACGGAGACCCAGACACAGGACGTTTTTTTATGCGAACGGTCTTCCGGTCTGGGTCTAGCCATGCTTTGTCGCAATGCAAGCTCTCTGAAGGATTTGGTGACCTTGCGCAACGTTTTTATATGCGCTGGGCCTTGGTCGATTCATCTAAAAAAATGAAAGCCGTGATCGCCGTTTCAAAATTTGGCCACTGCCTGAATAATGTTCTGCACCGGGTTCAAATTGGAGCGATTCCCATTGAGGTGACCGCGGTGGTTTCAAACCATGAAACATTCCGCACTCTGGTCGAGTGGCACGAAATACCGTTCCACTATCTGCCCGTAACGAAAGACAGCAAGCAGAACCAGGAAGCTAAAATTTTGGATGTCATAAACAGCACTCACGCAGAACTGTTTATCTTAGCGCGGTATATGCAGGTTCTGTCGACAAATCTCTGCACAAAATTAGACGGCCGCGTGATCAACATCCATCACTCGTTTTTACCAGGCTTTAAAGGCGCGCGGCCTTATCATCAGGCGCACAAGCGTGGTGTTAAGATTATCGGGGCCACAGCACACTATGTAACCCCAGACCTGGACGAAGGTCCCATTATTGAGCAGGCGGTCGAACGTGTGGACCACACGTTAACGCCAGAAGATTTGGTCTTACTCGGTCAAGATATCGAAAGCACTGTCCTCTCCCGTGCCGTGCGATGGCATGCAGAACGCCGCGTGCTGCTGAATGGCAGCAAAACAGTGGTCTTTCGTTAGATGTGGCATTTGGTTGGACGGGCCGGGTATTGTTGCAACTGATTTTATAGTGAAGGAACCTCTGATGCGCGCATTGATCTTAGCCCTTTTTTTGACGCTCACAGGCGCAACGGGCCTCGCTGCTGAAACTACTGATGATCTTATCGCGCGTGCCCGCGCCATTCACGACAATGTCATCACCGTCGACACCCACGTGGACATTCCCCCAAATTTCGCAACACCAGCCTATGACCCCATGAAGCCTGGCCCACGCGGCCAACAGGTGCATATCCCCACAATGATTGAAGGGGGGCTGGATGCGACGTTCATTATCGTTTTTGTGGGGCAAGGACCACGGACTGAAGCAGGGTATGCAAAGGCGCTCTCTGACGCCTTTCTTAAGTTTGCGGCCATTCACCGCCTGACCAGCGATATGTATCCCGATCAAATCCAACTCGCGCGGACTGCTGAGGATGTGCGGCGCATTGATGCCGCCGGTAAGAAAGTCGCCCTTATTGGAATTGAGAACGGTTATCCAATGGGTAAGGACCTCAGATTACTCAATCAATTTTACGACTATGGCGCACGCTACTTTGGCTTGCTTCATAATGGACACAATGACCTTGGGGACTCTGCCGTCCCAAGCCGGCGTCTCGGGGAAACCGACGAAGAGCATGGCGGACTCACTGATCTGGGCCGCCAAGTTGTGAGGCGTTTAAATGAACTCGGCATCATGGCGGATGTATCTCATGCTTCAAAACAAACCACATTAGACATTATCGCTGAGTCGAAAGCGCCGGTTATTGCCTCTCATTCCAGTTTGAAGGGTGTTTACGACCATCCCCGCAACATGAGCGACGAAGAACTTTTGGCCATCGCCAACTCTAATGGCGTTGTTCAAGTGGTTGCGTTCGATAGTTATTTGCGCGCTGTTCCACAAGGCAAGCAAGACGCAACTGCAAAGCTATGGGAGGACATGGGGATAAAGTCTTTTGGAGATTTTCGCCGCTTAAGCGAGGACGACCTGGAAGTCTACGACGCCCGCATGGCTGAGATCGAACTGGAGTTTCCCAAAGCAGGAGTCAAAGACTTAGCGGATCATATTGACTATGCGGTTGGAAAAGTTGGCATTAAACATGTGGGAATCGCCTCAGACTTCAACGGCGGCGGCGGCATCGCAGGTTGGTCAGACGCTTCTGAAACGTTCAACGTCACGTTAGAACTGGTCAAACGCGGGTATACGGAAGAGCAAATCAGGCTCCTGTGGGGGGATAATCTTCTCAGGGTTCTGGCGGACGTCGAAGCCTACGCGAAAAGCCTTTGAGCCGGGTTGGAAAGGCGTGTGCCATCTGGTTTGCCAGACTTACATCCGCCCTGATTCTAATTTTGAATATGTCCCTAACCACTGAAGCGGAAGAAACACCGCGCTTCGAGGAAGATACCTTCGTTGCACGTGATGGCGCTCGCTTACCCTATTCAGTCTGGGGGCCGAGAACCTCGCCCGATAAAATTGTGATCGCGGCTCATAGCTTTGGTGAGTTCCGTGATGCGTTCGCGCTCATTGGTCAACATCTAGCGCAACGCAATATTGCCCTTTGGACCTACGATCAACGTGGCTTTGGATCGGCACCCAAACGCGGCATTTGGGCCGGGAAAGACGTTATGGTGAAAGACTTTCAGGATTTTGTACTGGCCGCACACAGCGTCGCGGGGCCAGAAGCACCGATAATCCTGCTCGGCGAAAGCATGGGGGCCGCTGTGGTCATATCAGCCTTGGCAGATACAAACACTCTGCAGGCTAATGCGCTTATTCTTTCGGGACCAGGTGTCCGCGAAGACCGGCCCTTTCGATATGGGTACAATGCTGCCCTCTGGCTCGCTGATAAAATTTGGCCGAGCTATACTGTGGATGTCCCGCGTATCTATGACGACCGGCTGGCCGAACATCATGCCCGGCGATGGGCGGAAGACGAAAAGATCATCGATAAGGTTCGCATTGACACCTACTATGGACTCATTCGCTTGAGTGATGCCGCCTCAAACACAGCTTCTGCAGCGCTACCCCCAACCTTGGTGCTTTTCGGCACAGAAGATAGTCAGATTCATCCCAAATCTGTGTGCGCACTTATGTCACGATTAAAAGACAAAGGGACACTTCGTATTTTCGAAGACAAACCTCATTTGATGTTTCAGATTAAGCAGCAGGAAGACGTGCTGTCGCTGATCGATCAATGGATTGATAAACCCGGCGCAGGCATTGCTTCTGACTCAGCAACTTTTTGTGCATCATCGACAAGTTCGTGAAGCCTAAACGTACCCCGCTTACAATTGGTCAAGAGGTGATGATCGCCTGGAGCCGTGTCTACACGACTATGGCAATGAGCATGGTAACCATGCTCCGGGACGACGGCCCCTCAACAATTGAAACTTTTTCTTATGGTGATCATGCGGATGAACAATTGGATGTCATGACACCCATAGACGGCACCAC
Organism: Rhodospirillaceae bacterium; assembly: GCA_040221475.1. Taxonomy (GTDB): domain Bacteria; phylum Pseudomonadota; class Alphaproteobacteria; order Rhodospirillales; family Rhodospirillaceae; genus WLXB01. Next base: position 625,246 of record JAVKEJ010000032.1, read on the forward strand.
AAAAACAGCCGTGTTATTTATCCACGGCGGTGGCTGGACCATGGGGCACAAAGAGTTTTATCGCGCCGACCTTAATCCCATCTGCAAAGCCGGACACTGTGTGATCAATGTGGAATACCCAAAAGCGCCAGACCATCCGCATCCCCACATCCTCAAATCCATCTTCAAAGCTTTGCGCTGGTGCAAACATCATCAAGGTATAGATCAACTTCACCTGATTGGAGACTCCGCTGGCGGCAACCTGGCAATAATGTCCGGGCTTTTTTGGGCGAATCCAAAACTCCAGAAGGTGTTAGACGATGACGGTTTGAATAATGACGAAGCAAGCCGGGACATACCCGATGTCGTCTCTGTCTCAAGCCTGTATGGCATTCTTGATCGACAAAGCTGTCGAGATGAGATGTTCGCCGGCGGCGAAGCCATGCTGGCCGCATATGGCGGACAAACCGTCTTGGCGGAAACCGTAGATGTTGATCACGCAATAACGCCAATGGATTTATCATTCGACCAGCACCCTCGGTGCTTTTTAGCCATAGGAAGTGATGATGTGTTGTTGCAATCCTCTAAGGATTACCATCAGCGCCTTTTGAAGGCCGGACATGACGTGGCCCTTACGGTTTACAAGGGTGCAACACACGGTTTTCTCAGCTGGCCTCAAAATAGTCAGAGGGACGAACTTATCCGCAACATCGTGACGTTTCTAGAAAGTGCCGAGCCTGGTTAATCGGCAAGTTGAATTTCATGATAGTTGATATGGCCGTGATCCTGCCGATAGCCATTTACGAGAGGCGAGGTTGCGGCAAATTCTGGAGATTCATACAAAAATATCGCGGGCGCCGTATCTCGTGTATACGCCATCACTTCATACCGCAAGGCCAGAGCGCGATCCGGATCCCACTCAACCAAAGCTTCTTCAATTTTGGGCTGTATAGCCTGATCACAATGCCAGGGTGTGGAACGACGGCAGGAATGCATCAGCATTGGCCGCATGGCATCAAAAATAGGCCAGGCGGGCCAAATCAAGGCATGACCGCCAGCGCCGCCATGGTTTGGATCTCTTAAAACCGTTTGCAAAAAAGCCGCTGCTGGCAGTTGACGGATTTCCATTGTGACGCCGACGCGTGCCAAGTCTGACGCCACCAACTGAAACACCAAGTCCCCCGATCCCAAGCCGGTCTGAGTCAGAAATTCAAACGTAAAGCCGTCCTCATAACCGGCTTCAGTAAGCAGAGACCGCGCTTTTTCTGGGTCATAGGGATAAGGTTTGAGCTCAGGATTATAACCATAAGCCTGGTGAGACACGCCTTGGGTCGCGGGCGAGGTCAAGCCCCCAAACAAACTGGCAATAATCCCCTCTTTATTGACTGCATAATTCAGTGCCTGCCGGACACGCACGTCTGCCAAAGGCCCGCCATGTGCTGTAATAAACGTCACAGCCGCAACTGAGGCATCAAGCCACTCCTCAAGTACGAAACCAGCAGCTTCGACTGCTAGACGTTCATCCGGTCCGAGCGCGGTCGCAATATCGACACGCCCAGAAAGGAGGGCTTGAACACGACCTGAAATACTTGGCAACGCGACAATTTCTAGTCGGTCCACATACGGCGCCCGCCACGAGCCCGCATAGGCATCCATTGTGACCGTGGTTGCGCCCCAGTCATCGACAATAAACGGCCCGGTTCCAACCGGATCATCGGCGTATCCTTGGCGGCCCAGGGCGGCAAAACGCTCCGGCTCGACCATAACCATCGCACCCATATAATTGGGCAAATTGGGAACTGGTATATTCGTGATTATGTCCGCCGTTAGACGATCAATAACCCGCACATCTTTCAGAAAAGGTACATCACCACGCACACCATCTCGCATCGACGCATCGCTGGTCAGCCACTGCACCGCCGTCTCGATTGACGCGCTGGTAAGCGGTGTTCCGTTGGAAAAAGACACGCCATCCCGCAGTGTGAAACGCCATGTCATTTCATCGATGTTTTCCCAGGCCACGGCCAGCCAGGGAGAGAGCTGCCCCTCACGATCGAATTTTACCAGGCCATCGTAGATCGCACCGGTCGTAAATATGGTCGGCCGCGCCGTCGTCGCAAAGGCATGACCCAAGAAAGGCGGTAAGGCGTGGACCGCAACGCGAAGTGTTTTTTCAGCTTGCACAGGGCTCGCAAAGCCCACCATGACAGCCGCCGAAAGAATCAGGATGTGCTTAATCCACGAGTTCGATAACGTCATATCCAACAAACCCAAATACATCGCCATAATTTCGAACGCGGGCGCTTAACCCCACAAAAGATGGTGATTCGTGTAAATACAAAACAGCGGCTCGGTCATGATAGTGGGCCATGACCTGTTGCCGCAACTCAATTGCCTTGTCCTGATCCCATTCAATCAATGCCTGCTCAATGACCGGTTGAATAGTCTCATTACAATAGCCCGGAGACGGCCAGAGACAGGAGTGAAACGACATCGCACGCATAGAATCCATCGTTGGAAACAGAGCGATAGGAAGCGTGAAAGCGTCAGCGATGTCTCCCAAGCGAATCAACTCACTGAGATACAATGTGGGCGGCACAACATCGAAAACCATCTCGACACCGATACTTCTAAGATCACCGGCCACCTGCTGATACACACTGGCCTGACCCGGACCTGACAATGACGTGCGCAATTTGAAACTAAAGCCGTTTGGATACCCAGCCTCTGCCAGCAACGCCCGTGCGCGCTCTGGGTCATAGGGAAACAACGGCAAATCAGGATTGTAGCCAAAAGAGGTTTTGGTCGCTGGCTGATTGGCAGGCTCCGTTGAACCCGCCATAAGAACATCAATGATGAGATCACGGTTAACGGCCATGTTGAGGGCGCGGCGCACGCGAACATCCTTGAACGGTGCATCCCCCAAAGTATTGAAAGTCACATTTGCGATTTGTCCAGAGCTGAAGGTCACAAAGGACCCTCCTGCGGCGGCGATCATTTTCGCATCATCAGGGCCGAGCGCCACGGCCACATCCACACGATCAGATAACACCGCCTGCACACGTGTTGTGCTGTCAGGTAAGGCAATGATCTCAACGCCAGCCAACTTCGGTGGACGCCATGTTGTTGAGTTGACCTCCATATGCACACTATTTGGCTGCCATGCGCTGATGAGAAACGGGCCAGTCACAATAGGGTTTAGCGCATATTTTTCTGGCCCCAGGTCTGTAAAAGCACCCGGCTCGGACATTAAAAGAGTCGCTGCATAGCGATCAAACGTTGGCACGGGAACCTTGGTCAGAATATCAACGGTATGCTCATCTATGATCTCGGTGCCAGCCAGCCACGGCATATCCCGGCGCACACTTTCTAACGGCGATCCTTTTTCCGTCAGATACCCAATCACATGAACCACCGCCGAAGAATCAAAGGGCACCCCATTGGAAAACACCACATCTTTGCGCAGATAAAAACGCCAGCGTGTTTGGCTGATAGGTTCCCACCTCTCAGCCAACCAAGGAGACACATTGCCAAGATGGTCAAGCCTAGTCAGACCATCGAATAACGCTGACGTTGTGGTGATGGAAGGTGTTGCCGTGGTGCGATACGGGCTGCCAAATCCCGGCGGCAGAACGTTAACCGCCAGTCTAAGCGTGTTGTTTGAGGTGGGACTTTGCGCCAGAGAGTCAGTGACAGGCCCGCACGCCCAAAGCGCCGTAATCACAGATAAATGAGCCAAGCGAAGGGGGAGTCTTTCAGGTTTCGTTTTCATGGTCCCTAAGCTGCCCTACTCCCGCCTGAGTGGCGAGTAGAGACCCGGTTCCGCGACCACCGCCCGGTCATATGAATAAAGAATATCTGCACGGCACTCTTGCGGATCATCAGTCTGCAGCGTACCAAAGATTCAACACGAGACTGTACAAAAGGAGCACACATATGTCGGATCAAAAAAACCCGAGAAGGAACCTCAACGAGGGACTCGATTATGTGAAAGACCTGCCTGGGTTTGAAAAAGGGCATCCACATTATTTTCGCGATCCGATGATTGATCATCTGCTTGAAATTTGCATGCAGTTGGCGGGAGAGATCTGGGTCAATCGCGACCGCCAAACCGTCATTGAGCATTTACTGGCGACCAAAGGCAAAGTGACGCCAGAGATGATTGAAGAGTTCAAACCCGACGACGATATGAAAGAAAACCTCAAAAATGCCCGTCGACTCTTCACACAACGCATCTTCTCCAGCCTCTACGATGGCATAGAAGACCCTGGTCAAGCCGGGTTCATGTCAGGTGTGATTAAAGACAAGGCTTAAGATGATGCGACTGACCTGAATTAAGCTTTGGTATTTCGTATAGAATTACCAACTATGGCAATTGAAATGCATTTTAGTGGCGGCAGTCTGCTTTTAGCTCCGGTGGTGGATAAAATAGAACAAATCACCCTATTATCGTAACAGTCTGGTCAAACGATGAGGCTGATAAGCTTAGCGATTTTAGCAAAGGTAATGGAGGGAGGCGCCTCCCATCATTATTTCTAAATCGCACCGCACAGAGCAGTTTGCTCTCAAATACTTACATCAATTTTGAATCTCGAGTGGCCAAAAAATTGGAATGATGAAAGTCGCAGCAACCCAAAGCAGGACATTTAATGGCAAGCCGACTTTGATAAAGTCAGAAAATCGATACCCACCAGCATTGTAAACAAAAGTGTTAGTTTGATAGCCGATTGGCGTCGCAAAACTCGCACTTGCAGCGAACATTACAGCGACAGCAAACGGTCGCGGGTCCACTCCCAACTCATTGGCTAAGCCTACAGCTATCGGAGTAAGCAAAATCGCTGAGGCATTATTGCTCATAATTTCTGTCAATAACGATGTAATTATGTAGATGGCCGACAGCACCGCAATCGGCCCAAACACGCCAACAAGGGATGCCAAGTTATCGACAACCAAGCTAGCGGCTCCTGTTTTTTCCATGGCAATACCGAGCGCCAGCATTCCAAAGATGAGCATTAAAATGTTCCAGTGAATTGAGTTGTAGGCTTCCTCAGAATCAAGACATCCAAGAACCACTACGGAAGTGGCAGCCATAAGTGCGAGGGCCGCGATCGGCAAAATTTCAAAAGCGGCAAGCACCATTACTAAGAAGACAGCCAATATTGCAATTGGCGCTTTGTCTCGCCGCAGTGGCCGCTCACTCGGGTGCGAGAGATTTATCAACTCGCGATAATCGAAAAGTTGACGAAGTTTTTTTGCTGGCCCCTCGAGCAAGAGAGTGTCACCCATTTGCAATTGGACTCGGTCGAAGTTTCCTGGAAGACCCGTGCCTTGTCGATGAATTGCCAAAATGTATGAGCCGTAAAGTCGGCGAAGATTCAGATCAGACACATGCCTTCCTTGAAATTTCGACTGAGGTCCAACAATACCTTCCATGATTACGGTCTCACGTGTAACCATAGGTTCAATGGCATGTGCCTCGCGCCCACCGAAAGCAACATCACCTGCTTCTCGCAGACCAAGCATATCTCCCACTTTACTTCTTAAGACCACACGATCCCCCGCCATCAGAAATATGTCGTTCAATTTATTACGCATTGAGGCATCGCCCCTGATTAAATCAATGACGCGTAAGCCACGATGTTCTGTGAAACCGGCCGCCGACAACTGGAGCCCTACGAGGGGTGACCCAAGTGGGATCAGTACGTCTGCAAGAAAATGTCGGTCCGAAGAAGAGGGCAGCAGACTAGCAAGGGTCTCTCGGTCGGGAAGTAGCCACTTACCCAGCAATAGAAGGTACAAGATACCGATGCCCCCAAGGATCGCACCTGCTGCGGTGATCTCAAACATACCAAACGGCTTCAGGCCATAGTCCTGTGCAACACCGTTCACTAAAATATTCGTAGACGTTCCGATGAGTGTTGTAGTGCCTCCAAATATGCTGGCAAACGAGAGCGGTATTAGTAGTTTTGAAGGGGTAAGGTTTAGGGCTCGAGCCAAGCTAATAACAACTGGGGTCAGAATCACTACAACCGGAGTGTTATTAATAAAAGCAGATACGACCATCACGCTGACCATCATTAGTGCGAGCGCAAGAGTTGGGGAACTGGCAGCAGATTTCGTGATGTAGCGGCCTAGGCCATCAATGACGCCTGTTCGTTCCAGTCCGGCGCTTAGAACGAACATCGCGGCAATCGTAAATGGCGCGCTATTGCTGAATACACTCAGCACATCACTGGTATTTAAAATACCCGTTGCCAATAATAATCCAACCGCAGTCAATGCCACAATATCGGGCGGCAGGCGTTCCCTGATGAAACCGAAAAAAACAAGGGCAATAAGAACCAGCACAAACCCTATTTGGAATAACCCCCAGTCCACAATTGCCCCCTTAAATCCATACTTCTTTATGAAACGGTTATTTGCCGCGACCCAGATGTGAAATCTTCGTCAAAAAACCCGCTATAGAGACACATTCGAGGCTTACCTAATTAAAGCAACGACTCGCATCACATAGACCGCGCTGGTGCCGAATATCCAAATAGAACTTGATGGATTTAAAGAAATTCAATCCGCATGGACGAAAATTCTCTATTCCTCATAAATAATATGCGAAATCTTCTGTTTTCCGTTTGAGGAAAATAAACATTTGAAGGTGAGGTATATATTGCTCGCAATCCCCCAAGAAACTGGGACGCAATTGGCGGGAAGGCTAGAAAGATGGATATGACAATCACAACCCTACAAATTATAGCTATCGTTGATTTTATTGAAGAAAATGGCGGAGGGAGTGGGATTCGAACCCACGATACGGTTTCCCGCATACACACTTTCCAGGCGTGCGCCTTCAACCACTCGGCCACCCCTCCTGCACAGAAGGCGCGGAACCTAGCGCAGGTGCTGCAGTCTGGCAACGCTTCTCTATTTAGGTTTTTATCGAAACAACCCTAAAAAGGCTTGTTATTAGAGTAGCTTGGACTCTATATTTAACATTAAAGGGTAACTAAACGACTCAGGGACTTATAGCACCAATGTTTATTGGGCGGGCACTCGGCTGGACGATGGTTCTTGCTGCCATTCTTATGGCATCTGGCGAGGCTGTTATGGCTATTGGCAGCGGCAGCTACCAAGGGCTCGCCACATCTGACATTTTAGCCCTCCTTTGGGGGCAGACCCCTGATTTTCTTGAAGCTGACCTCACGGGTGACATTTGGCGCTTTTTAGGTGTCCTCGTGATGGCCATGCCAGCCTGGGCTATTTTAGGTCCGATTGGCGTTATTCTTGCCCACATGTTCAGACGTCGTCCTCCTCCGGGCCGACTGTTCCGCACAGCCTACTAGCGGCTTCGTTTAGCCCCTAAGGCTCGGGCATTTTCAAAGCTTCAATAAAAGCTGTTTGTGGAATCGCGACGCGTCCAAATTGGCGCATCTTTTTCTTCCCCTCTTTCTGCTTATCGAGCAGTTTCTTCTTTCGTGAGATATCTCCGCCATAGCACTTCGCGGTTACATCTTTGCGCATCGCGCTGATGGTTTCCCGCGCAATAACTTTTCCGCCAATAGCGGCTTGCACAGGAATCTTAAACATGTGGCGCGGGATAAGGTCTTTCAGGCGGGCACAAATTTGTCGGCCACGCGCCTCTGATTGCGATCTATGAGCGATAAACGACAACGCGTCGACAGGCTCAGCGTTCACCAGAATACTGATGCGTACAAGATCGCTTTCAACGTAATCATCCATTTCGTAGTCGAAGCTAGCATAGCCTTTCGAGATAGACTTTAGGCGATCATAGAAATCAAACACAATTTCATTCAGCGGCAAACGATACACAGCCATCGCTCGTGAGCCAACATAAGTGAGGTCCATTTGTTCGCCGCGACGCTCGGTGCACAACTGTAAGACGGGGCCGAGAAATTCATCTGGTACCAGAATTGTTGCCTTCACCCAAGGCTCTTCCATGGCGGTGATCTTGGTCACATCAGGCATGTCGGCAGGATTGTGCAATTCCAACGTTGTGTCTGTGGTCGTATGAATGCGATACACAACACTCGGAGCCGTTGTGATCAGCTCTAATCCAAATTCACGGTACAATCGTTCTTGAACGATCTCCATATGGAGCAGGCCCAAGAATCCGCATCTAAAGCCAAACCCTAAGGCGGCAGAACTTTCAGCCTGGTACTCGAAACTTGCATCGTTGAGATGAAGCTTGCCAAGACTATCACGCAAATCTTCATAGTCAGACGCATCAACAGGAAACAATCCACAGAACACAACAGTGGTCGATGGTCTAAAGCCGTCTAAGGGCGTTTCTGTCTGGCGTTTTTCCTCAGTAATCGTATCGCCGACCTGGCAATCTGAAACAGACTTGATGCTGGCATTGATAAAGCCGATTTCACCTGGGCCCAACGCAGGTAAATCTTGCCTTTTCGGCGTAAAAGCACCCACGCCATCAAGCTCATAGGTTGCGCCATTCGACATCATGCGCACCTTCATGCCTTTGCGCATTGTACCTTCGACAATACGAACCAGAATGATGACACCAAGATAACTGTCGTACCAAGAGTCGACCAAAAGCGCTTTTAGGGGGGCGGCAGGATCACCAACAGGCGCAGGTAGCCGGGTGATGATATTCTCAAGCACTTCCGGGATACCAACACCTGTTTTGGCGGACACCTCTATAGCATTTGAGGCATCAAGGCCGATGACGTCTTCAATCTGCTGACGTACGCGATCTGGCTCAGCTGCAGGCAAATCAATTTTGTTGAGAACCGGGATAATTTCATGATTGGCATCTAAAGCCTGATAGACGTTTGCCAGCGTTTGAGCTTCAACGCCCTGAGACGCGTCGACAATCAACAAAGACCCTTCACAGGCCCGTAAAGACCGACTGACTTCATAAGCGAAGTCAACGTGTCCTGGTGTGTCCACCAAGTTGAGTTGATAGGTCACGCCATCTTTAGCTTTGTAATTCAACCGGACCGTTTGGGCTTTGATGGTGATGCCGCGTTCACGTTCCAAGTCCATGTTATCCAGGACTTGCTCTTTCATTTCACGGTTCGTCAGTCCACCACAGTGCTGGATCAGACGGTCAGCCAACGTCGACTTACCGTGATCAATATGAGCAATGATGGCGAAATTTCTTATCTGCGCGGTGTCGGTCATGGGGGCGCGGCGGCTCTCCTTAACTTCGCAACTGACCGCCGACAGCTTTCTCAACTGCGGCAACGATTTTAGAACTTACGGATTCAATTTCAGCATCTGTTAGCGTTGATGTTGCAGGCTCTAACCGAACCGACAATGCGATCGACTTTTTCCCAGCCTCAACCTTATCGCCTGAATACACGTCAAACAGCTCGACGTCTGCAATTAAAGCCTTATCAGCCCCACGCACGGCGCGAACAACATCCCCAACAGGCACATCATGACCTAACAAAAATGCGAAATCGCGATCTACAGGTTGAAACTGTGAGGGCGTGAATTTGGTTCTGGCGGGTCCTGTTTTGCGCTTCGGTTTCGGAATACGCTCTAAATACACCTCAAACCCAACCATTGGACCATCCACATCCATACCCTTTAAGGTAAGAGGATGCAGCGCACCGAACTCTGCCAATACCGTTGGACCTAAGCAGAGCGTTCCAGATTGACCCGGATGATACCATTCTGGTGCCACAACAGATTCGGCGTTTCCAATCTGCAGGCGCTCAACCGGAGCACCAGCAACTTTAAGCGCCGCGAGCGCATCTGCCTTGGCATCAAAAACGGATACATTCCTTGCTTTGACATCCCAGTGGCGCGGACCTGTGCGGCCAGCCCGAAGTCCACACGCAACAAGCGTCTGCTCCCCCGGAGCGCCCCCATGAAACTGCGGACCTAATTCGAACAACGCAATATCAGGAAGTGCGCGCGCAGCATTGCGACCTGCAGCCGCGATAAGATTTGGCAGCAAAGATGACCGCATCACACCGAGATCAGAACTAATGGGGTTCTGAAGTGCGACCGCTGGGGTGCTTCCGGCAAATAGCTCAGCCTGCGCGACAGACAAAAAAGACCAGGTCGTCGTCTCGGACAAACCACGCCCGGCAAGTGCGCGCCGCACCGCGCGGGCAATGCGTTGGTCTTCGTTGAACGCTGTTTTGATCACTGTCGGACGAGGCAAAGGCACGACAGGGATGTTGTCATAACCATGAATCCGCAGCACTTCTTCAATCAGATCATGCTCACCCTCAACATCACGCCGCCATGTTGGGGCCGTTACCGACCACTCATCATCGGAGGTGGCATTGATCTTGAAACCTAAACCCTCGAGAATTCCTCGAATGACTTCACTATCGAGGCTCACCCCGCCTAACAGGTGAACACGAGTCGGCCTGAAGGGCACGACGGAGCCGACGGCGGGCTCAACCCCTCCGACAACGACATGCGACGCTTCACCGCCACAGATTTCCATGATCAATCGCGTCGCAATCTCTGCACCGCTCGCAGACGTCGCAGGATCAACACCGCGTTCAAAGCAGTACCGGGCATCGGAGACGATGCCTAAAGCACGGCCTGTGTTTGCGATCGTGATGGGATCAAAGAAAGCCGACTCGAGGAAAATTTCAGTTGTCTGTTCTGTGCAACTCGACGCTTCGCCGCCGATGACTCCTGCTATGGCCTGAGGTCCCTTGTCATCTGCAATAACCATCATGGAGCTATTGAGATCATAAGTATTGCCATTGAGCGCTTGAATGGACTCGCCGTCTAAGGCTAAGCGCGGACCCACGTCACCCTTAAGCTTGGCGGTATCAAAGGCATGCAGAGGGCGGCCAAGGTCGATGGTCAGATACTGGGTTACATCGACAATGGCTGAAACGGGACGCAGACCGATGGCCGTCAGTCTGGCCTTGAGCCAGTCTGGGCTGTCCTGGTTTTTAAGCCCGCGAATCGTCCGTCCCACAAAATGCGGGCAGAGATGCGCATCAGACTCAGACAATCCCATCGCCACATGTGTCGCACTTTCGAACGTACCCTGAACGGACTCTATGTTGACAGGCTTCAGTGTACCCAAACCGGCGGCGGCCAAATCCCTAGCAACACCGCGCACACCAAGGGCATCAACACGGTTGGGCGTGAGCGCGATATCTATCACCGGCTCGAGAGCTAAAGCCTCGGCAGCTGGCGCACCAACAACACTGTTTTCTGGCAACTCAATGATGCCATCATGATCTTCGCCGAGCTTAAGCTCACGCGCAGAGCACATCATGCCCTGACTTTCGACACCCCGAATTTTACCTGGTTTAAGTACATCGCCACTGGCAGGAATAACATCGCCAGCACGCGCCAAAACACCTTTTAGCCCAGTCCGCGCATTTGGAGCACCGCAGACAACCTGGAAAATCTCGTCTCCGGTAGACACTTTACATAACTTGAGGCGATCGGCATCCGGATGCTTCTCTGCACTGATGATTTCAGCCACAACAAAGGTGGCAAGCCCAGCTGTTGGATCATCAATCCCTTCAACTTCAAGACCAATCGCCGTCAGCTTGTCAGCAATGGCAGCTAGGTCCGCATCCGTCTCCAGATGATCCTTCAACCATGAGAGGGTGAATTTCATCGGCTCAACCCCCCTGCCAAAGTCGGGACATCCAGAGCAGAAAAACCGTAATGGCGAAGCCACCGCAAGTCGGTATCAAAGAACGTCCGCAAATCCGGAATGCCGTACTTGAGCATGGCCACACGCTCGACACCCAGACCAAAGGCAAAGCCTTGATACGCGTCAGGGTCTAAACCACAGGCTTTTAAAACATTCGGGTGAACCATGCCGCAGCCGAGAATTTCTAACCACTCTGCACCAGCCCCGATTTTCAATTCGCCATTGGCGCGAGAGCAGCCGATATCCATTTCCGCCGAGGGCTCGGTGAATGGAAAGTAAGACGGCCTGAATCTAACCGGGAGGTCTTCAAGCTCGAAATATCCAGTGACAAATTCGATCAGACAACTCTTCAGGTGTCCCATGTGAATCGCCTTGTCGATGACCAATCCTTCGATTTGGTGGAACATCGGCGTGTGCGTAATATCATAGTCGCACCGGTACGTCCGGCCAGGGGCCAGAATGCGAATGGGCGGTTTCGTGGTTTGCATGGTTCGCACTTGCACCGGGGAAGTGTGGGTGCGAAGCAAATGACGTGTACCGTCTTCTTTGCGAGGTAAGAAGAACGTGTCGTGCATTTCACGTGCGGGGTGATCCGGCGGAAAGTTCAACGCTGTGAAGTTATGAAAATCGTCTTCAATATCTGGCCCTTCAGCCACCTCGAATCCCATAGGCGCAAAGAGTTCTACGATTTCTTCTATGGTCTGACTTATGGGGTGAAGCAGCCCCTCTGCTTCAGGGGCAACAGGCAGTGAAACATCAAGTATTTCAGAGGCCAATTGTGCAGAAATCGCGACCGATTCAAGAGTGGTTTTTCTGCCATCAATAGCCTCAGCGATATCGTTTTTGAGGACATTTAGAGCCTGGCCAGCAGCCTTTCGCGCTTCGGGCTCCATGCCGCCTAAGTCTTTCATCATGGCCGTAATACGGCCTTTCTTGCCCAAGGCACTGACTCGCACGCCATCTAGGGCTGCAAGATCTGCCGCACCGGCGACCTCAGCTAAAAGCTCCTCTCGAAGCTGCTCAAGTTGATCCATATTTACTGCCTCGCTCCAATCACTGGAGGTCCATACCAAATAAGGGGGCCGACCCTCTGGCGGCCCCCTCACAGAGACAAAGCTCTTATGGGGTAACCCGGCGCACTATGAGCGCCGGCGTGGCCTTATGCGAGTGCCGACTGAGCCTGTTTAACCAGGCTTGCGAAGGTCTCAGGCTCACGGACTACGATATCAGCGAGAACCTTACGGTCGAGCTCAACACCGGATTTCCGGAGCCCGTCCATAAATCGTGAATAGGTCATTCCATGCTCGCGGACACCAGCGTTGATGCGCTGAATCCAGAGAGATCTGAAATTCCGCTTCTTAACCCGGCGGTCGCGATAGGCATATTGAAGGCCTTTCTCGACTTTTTGCTTAGCGATGCGAAAATTCTTAGAATTACGCCCACGGTAGCCTTTGGCGGCCGACAGGACTTTTTTATGACGGGCGTGAGTGGTCACACCCCGTTTAACACGTGACATGGCTGACCTCCGTTACGACGGTGTGCCGTAGGGCAGAAACTTCTTCACAATCCTGGCGTCAGAATCCGCCAAGAGGAAAGAACCTCTCGCCTTACGTTTCATTTTCTGTGATTTGGACCCTAAGCAGTGACGCTTATAGGCAAAATTACCTTTAAGCTTGCCAGATCCAGTCGTACGGAAGCGCCGCTTTACGGAGCTTTTCGTCTTCATTTTGGGCATTTTTGGTCCCTCGAGTTTAGAGTTCTTAAGATAACGGATGGGCATGCCCAGGCACTCGAAGTGCCTCTTGCCGGACCGTCCTTGGCCTTTATTCAAAGGCCTCCATAGGGCCGAAACCTTACAGAAGTCGCGGTTTATACAGGTTGAAATTTGGATTTGCAAGCAATCCCGGGGCTAGAAACCCCGGAAAAGCGTAGGAAAAAGCGGTCATACTTAACGTGGCGCAACCACCATAACCATCTGACGACCTTCCATTTTCGGCTCTTGTTCGACTTTTGCAATTTCGTCCGTGTCCGTTTTCACACGTTTAAGAACTTCGGCCCCCAACTCTTGATGGGCCATTTCACGTCCCCGGAATCGCAAGGTGACTTTAACTTTATCTCCGTCATCCAGAAAGCGACGCATATTGCGCATTTTCACGTCATAGTCGTGATCATCAATATTTGGCCGAAGCTTGATTTCTTTGATGTCGATTACTTTTTGCTTCTTCTTGGCCTCATTTTTCTTCTTCTGGGCCTCGAATTTATACTTGCCGTAATCGAGAATTTTGCACACTGGTGGATCAGCATTGGGTGAGATTTCGACCAAATCCAGGCCAGCTTCGTCTGCTAAGGCCATGGCTTCTGTTTTCGTCACAACACCAACGTTATCGCCGTCAGCGCCAATCAAACGCACTTTGGGTACATCGATATCTTCGTTGACGCGCGGTCCCCCCTTGGACGGCGGCGTCGTCATCATGGGTCTAGCTATGGATGAGTCTCCTCTTTCAATTGTCAGTAATCTTTAGCGACGGCCTTGAGTATTATTATCAGCCGGTCAAAAAACCAATCTCATGTCACAAGGTGTTAAAACGCCCTGGCACTTAAATTATGCACCAGGCATCGCCGCTTCACTCCAGAGTGTATCCGCTGCCTCTGTAAGGGCAAGGATTTCTTGAGTTTTTCCGCCCAACCGGCGCAAGGCGACGGCTTGGCTTTCCGCCTCTTTCTGGCCCACAACAGCAATCACTGGCACTTTCGCCTGCGAGTGCTCGCGCACTTTGTAGTTAATTTTCTCGTTTCGAAGGTCAATATTCACGCGGAGTCCTTTGGATTCCAGTACTTCTGCAACATGGCGGGCATAATCATCGCCGTCGGACGTGATGGTCGCGACAACCACCTGCACCGGCGCAAGCCAGAGCGGCAGCTTGCCCGCATAGCTCTCAATTAGAATTCCGATAAAACGCTCCAAACTGCCCAGAATCGCGCGATGAAGCATCACAGGCCGGTGCTTCTCGCCATCTTGGCCAACATATGTGGCATCGAGTCGCTCGGGCAAAACGAAATCGAGCTGAATTGTGCCGCACTGCCAAGTCCGCCCAATGGCATCTTTCAGATGGAATTCCAGTTTGGGGCCATAAAATGCCCCCTCGCCAGGCGTAATTTCATAATCAAGATGAGCAGCCTGTACCGCGGTTTCTAAGGCAGCCTCGGCTCGGTCCCAGGTCTCATCTTCACCGGCACGCACATCAGGGCGCGTTGCCAGCTTCACTTCGATCTGGTCAAAGCCGAGATCGTGGTAGACCGACTCAAGCAGTGCACAAAACGCAGTCGTTTCTTCAGTGACCTGGTCTTCGCGACAGAAAATGTGGGCATCGTCCTGTGTCATTTGGCGGACGCGCATGAGGCCATGCAAGGCTCCGTGCGGTTCATTGCGATGACAGCATCCGAACTCTGCCATGCGCAGCGGGAGGTCACGATAACTGCGAATGCCGTTCTTATAGATCTGCACATGAGCTGGGCAGTTCATAGGCTTAATGGCCATGAGCTTAGCATCGCCTGAAACGACCGGGGCGTCATCCTCTGTACTTGGAATTTCATCCGGCACCACGAACATGTTTTCCCGAAACTTCGACCAGTGCCCTGATTGTTCCCAGAATCGTGAATCCAAGAGCTGTGGTGTTTTCACCTCAACATAGCCTGCACGGTCCAAGCGGCGGCGGATATATGCCTCAAGGGCCAGCCAAATCGTATAACCTTTAGGATGCCAGAACACCGAGCCTTGGGCTTCTTCCTGCAAATGAAACAGGTTCATTTCGCGACCAATTTTGCGGTGATCCCGCTTCTCAGCTTCTTCAAGCATAAGAAGATGTGCTTTGAGCTGCTTCTCGTTGGCCCAGCAGGTCCCGTAGATACGCTGCAGCATTTCGTTGCGATGATCACCGCGCCAATAGGCGCCGGCCAACTTCATCAGCTTGAAGGCTTTACCAAGCTTACCCGTCGATGGCAGGTGTGGCCCGCGACAGAGGTCCAGCCAATTCCCTTGTTTGTAGATGCTTACTGCTTCCCCTTCCGGTAAGCCTTGAATAATCTCGGCTTTATAAGTCTCTCCGGCATCATTGAAATATTTTATCGCGTCATCACGTTCCCAAACTTCACGCACGATTTCTTCATTGCGATCAACGATCTCCTGCATCCGCTTTTCGATGAGTTCAAGGTCATCCAGGGTGAATGGTTTTTCCCGTGCAAAATCATAAAAGAAACCGTTCTCGATGACGGGGCCAATGGTGACTTGTGTATCGGGGAAAAGTTCCTGCACGGCTTCAGCCATTACGTGGGCGGCATCGTGACGCAGCAGCTCTAGCCCGTCATCATCTTTGGCTGTCACCAGAGCAACGTCGGAATCTGTCGTGATGGTGGTTGCCAGATCTGTGAGTTCGCCATTGACGCGCATCGCCAGCGCCGCTTTCGCGAGGCCAGGGCCAATGTCCGCGGCCAAGTCAGCCCCGGAAACAGCTTCAGAAAAGCTCCTCACACTGCCATCCGGCAGGGTTATGGCAACCATGATTTTCCCTTTACTTTGATTGATATAGAAAGCGGGCGCAATCTAAGAGGATAGGCCACTAAGTCAAGCAACCGCTTCACTTGAGAGCCGCTGCATTACCTCAGCGGCGGTGATCGCGGTTAGGTCATGACGCCGCAATATCGTCACATCTGGTCCCTGGTGCCCAGAGAGAGCAGCATCAGACCCTGGGTCATATAAAACGATACTGCGGCAGCCAGACGCGGCAATCAGATGCATCAAACCATTGTCATTACCCACAGCGGCCAGAGCAGCCCACGCCAAAAAAACCACCTCCACATATGAGGCCTGACCACACAGATCCACGGCATCGGGAACTCGTTCAGCAAGAGTCTCGGCATAGCTTGGCATAGCAGACTCGCTGATAAGTACAGCCCGGTGTCCCCGCGCGGTCACAAGTTCTGCAAATTCGACACACCTTGCGTGGGACCATTGCACGTTTTCTTCGCCGCCAGGGTCAATTGCGATCAAGACAAACGGGTCACTTAAAGAAACCGGCAATGAAAATGTACCGACTGCGCGGGATACCCAGGCCAAGCTGACCGGGGGGCGATCTTCAATACCAGCCTCACTCAACTGATCCATATGACGTTCGCTAACGTGCATCGCCAATCGTTTTGGATTCGTATGTGGAATCGCGCAGCCTTTCGCAACACCGCACCATGGAACGGGAGAGTCGCGTGCGAAACGTTGCCGCCACGTCCGCGATGCTCGAAACAGGCGGTTGGTAGCTCGCGAGCAGTCTAAGTCATAGACCATCTGCCATGACCTCTCATTCAATAACGCGCGAAAATAGGCACGAGTTGTTGGCATCACCCTTACCGTGTCGAAAAAGGGTGCTGGCGTTGCAAAATCAATCACGGCTTGATCAGTCACCAGAGTGATTTTGGCTTGGTCATGGTGCATACGAATCGCGGCGAAGGCTTGCAGGGCCAGAACAAAAGAGCCGATACCGCCCGTCTTGATGATGAGAATATTGTGTTCTGACCGCTCAGTTTTTTCTGATGTCATGACACGCCCTAGGGTAAAACTTCGTCATGTGCGGCAACCACATCTTCATAGATTTGCAAGGTCGCTTTGGTCATACCTGAGCGATCAAAGTGTTCTGCCACATGCGCTCGCGCCTGATGCGCCAATCCCGCACGGTGATCCGGAGCAACAGCAAGGGCGTGTTCCAAGGCACCCGCCAATGATGGTGCATCGCCTGGTGTGAACAACCACCCCGTAACACCTGGCACGAGAATTTCTGGCGCAGCCCCATGATCCGGCGCAACAACAGGACGCCCCATGGCTTGTCCTTCGGCAACCACACGCCCAAACGCTTCCGGCCGCGTCGACGCCGACACAACGACATCTGTCACCATATAGGCTGCCACAATATCGCGGCAGTCCTCAATGATTTGGACGTGACCGTCCAGACCTGTCGCCTTGAGTTTGGCGTCTAGCCGGTCCCTGAAAGAAGACGAGTTGGAGGATGGGCCAACCATCAGACAGCGCAGATTTGGATGCAGGCGACCAACACGAGAGAGATAGGCGAGGGCGTCAACCAGCAACGCCTGGCCTTTCCAACTTGTGAGACGACCAGGCAGCATGATCACTGGTCCATCGTCGGGCAAGCGCCACTCGGTCGCCAGCTTGACCATACGAGCGGAGGATACACTTTGGGGGTCAAAGGCAGTCAAATCGACGCCACGGGGAATGATCCTGATCCTCGCCGGGTCAAGGTTGTAATGTTTCTGGATATGGTCACTGATGAAGTTTGAGACCGCAATCACTGGTCTGCCGCGGGTCATAACCTGGTTATAATGTTTTTTTAGACCAAACATGCCTAGGCCGTAGACGCCATGAAATGTGGTCACAAATGGAACACCAACGGCTTCAGCGGCATAAAAAGCACTCCAGGCCGGAGCCCGCGACCGCGCATGAGCCACTGAAACTGAATAACGCCGCATCAGATCAGAAAGCAGGTCGATATTGCGGCGCATATGAAACGGCGATTTAGTCGCTAGCGGTAGAGTCACGTGCTCGGCCCCAACACGTGCCAATTCTCTGACATTGGGACCACCTTGAGACGCAACAACAGCATGCCAGCCCGACGCCACTAAGGCCTCAGCGATATCGATGGTGCCGCGCTCGACGCCGCCCGTGCCCATTGCTGGTAAAATCTGGAGGCACACTTTGGATGTGTGGTTAGACATAAATTCGGTGGTACTGTTCTTCTGAGTGATGCGGTAAGAACCGTAGGATATCGACAGACTCTTAAAGGAAGAACGCCGAATACCAATGAGTGGATCAGAACTAATTCAATCAGCTAGTTTAACACGCTCCGATGGCGCGACAATCGCCTTTGACCAAATTCGCGGAGAAGGGCCTGGGGTCATTTTTCTTCATGGATTAAAATCAGACCGAGGCGGCACCAAAGCGGCTCACCTCATGCAGTATTGCCAATCCAAAAATATCCCGTACTTAACTTTTGATATGTTTGGCCATGGCGAGTCGTCTGGGGATTTTGTTCAGGGATCAATTACTCGCTGGACTGAAGATGCCTTGGCCATCCTTGATGAACTCACTACAGGGCCTCAAATTCTTGTGGGTTCAAGCATGGGCGGCTGGGTCATGCTTAAAACAGCATTAGCACGAACAAACCGCGTCGCAGGGCTCATTGGAATTGCAGCGGCCCCAGACTTTACCGAAGATTTAATGTGGGTGTCGCTGACACAGGACCAACGCGAAGCCTTTTTAGAAACGGGCCGCCTCTCGCTGCCGACGTCATATGAAGATGAACCCTACGACATTGGCATTAAACTCATCGAAGATGGGCGCTGCGCCCTTCTGCTCAAGGCTCCCATCGCATTTACAGGTCCCGTAAGGCTATTGCACGGCCTAGAGGATAGCGATGTCCCCTGGCAGACGGCTGTTAAAATCTCAGAGCAACTCACAAGCAACGACGTAACACTAACGTTGGTCAAAGACGGCTTGCATAATCTGTCTCGCCCACAAGACTTAGACCTTTTAACCTCAACACTCGACGGCCTCGTCGCCAAAGTAGGTGCGTTATGAAATCCCCAGACCCCAATGTGCAACGCGCGTTAGACGCGTTGAACGACGCTCTGGAACGTGATCCACGTGCGCTGACGTTATTGGTCAATGCCCGTGTGACCTGCAACGAAAAACTGACCAAACATAAATCCGTTCAGACCCGGGCTCACAATGGCGAATACAAGCTTGGTGTTCTGGGGCTCATCAATGGCATTATCGGGTACAAACATGGCGGGATTGGAGCCGAGGGAGAGATTGATACTCGAACAGGTTTGTTTCGGCGTGTACGGCGCTTTGTGCACACCAAAGCGGGGTTTAATGTTCGGCCGTAGCCCCGTTTCATGCGTCTGGCTTACTATTGTTTTTGCAATAAGCGCCAATACGGCCCGCGCAGAGATCAGCACAGCCATTCTGGCTGACAACCAAGAAGACACCTATGAAAGGTGCATTACCCTCGCTCAGGATGATGCTGAAGCTGGACTGGATATGGCTCTGCGATGGATTGGATTGGAGGGGGGGAATCCGGCCAGACACTGCAAAGCTGTTGCCCTACGCGCGCTTGGTGATTTTGAAGCCGCCGCCGCACAACTAGAAATGCTGGCAGAGGCCCCTGAAGCCACCGCCCCGGTGAAAGCAGGTTTGTATACTCAAGCCGCACGGGCCTGGATGGACGCCGCTGTATATGACCGTGGTCGTGATCTCTTTAGCAAAGCCATTGTACTCAACCCAAATGACCCAATGCTGCGATTTGACAGAGCGTTATCCAACGCTGCTCTGGCTGATTTTTGGTCCACCATTGATGATCTGAATTACCTGCTTGATATGGAGCCGGATAATAAAGAAGCCCTTACATTGCGGGGTGGGGCTTATCGTCGCCTTGATATTCCAGACCTCGCATCTGACGATATCGAACGTGCTTTGGCCCTCGACGCAACGTATACAGATGCGCTACTGGAGCGGGGTCTATTGGCCCGTGCGAACGGGGATACAGACGCGGCCCGAGAGGCGTGGATTCAAGTTCTACAAATTGCGCCGGACTCAGCTGTCGCAGATGCCGTTCGCACCCACCTACAAGACATGGACCTCCGCCCAGATCCTTAAAATTTCAAACCTTTAAAAATCTAAGTCGGCGTAAACCGGTGCTGGCGTAATACCGGGGAAATGGTCCATCAGGACCGGACGGAAGCTTGGCCGTGACTTGAGCCGGACATACCACTCCTTGGCCAGCGGGTGATCTGACCACGGCACATCACCAGAATAATCAATCAACGAGATATGAGCTCCGGCAGCAAGGTCAGCCAGCGTCAGCGTATCGCCCGCAAGCCAACTGCGTCGGTCAGTCAGCCAAGCAATATACTCTAAATGCGCGTGAATATTCTCGCGCCCAGCGCGCATGGACCGGGAATCCGGTGCATCTCCGCGGGTCACCCTTTTGGTGAGTTTCTCCCCAGCGAGAAACTCTGTGACCTCAGTGTTAAATTTGACTTCAAACCACTCGACAAGACGTCGCGTTTCGGCCCGGCCCTTTGCGTTTGCGCCCAACAGAGGTATTTCAGGGTACACATCTTCAAGGTATTCGGCGATCACACGGCCTCCAGCTACCACAAGGCCGTCATCTTCAACCAATATCGGAACTTCGCCAGCAGGATTAAGAACCAGAAGTTCGTCTCGTCGCATCCAATAGAGTTCTTCCTGATGATCAACATCGAGGTGTTTTTCATTCAGCGCCATACGGATAAGGCGAGATGAGGTGCAAAGAGGATGATGATACAGAACGCGCATGGGGATTGTTTAGGCGATTCCTAACCGCTCGGCTAGCTCTAGAACTTTAATCTGAAATGATATCCGAATGCGTCGCTTTCAGGTCCAGCGCAGCGGCCAACAACGCTTGTGTGTAGGGCTGCTGCGGTGAGTTAAAGATATCAGCCGCCGCTCCGCTCTCGACGACTCGCCCCGCCTTCATGACCAGTATTTGATCAGACAAGGCCCGCACAACTCTAAGGTCGTGACTGATAAATATATAAGCAAGACCATGCCGGTCTTGAAGATCGTGAAGCAGATCAACCATTTGGGCTTGTACTGACACATCAAGAGCACTTGTTGGTTCGTCGAGAATCAGGAGATGCGGCTGCAACACCAACGCCCGCGCCAGCGCAACGCGCTGTCTTTGACCACCCGAGAACTCATGGGGGTAACGATCGAGACTGCCGGGGTCGAGGCCAACCTCGACGAGCGCATGGGCAACTCGGTCCCGGCGCGCGGTGCGGTCGGGCTCCATATTGTGGACAATCAAGCCTTCTTCAATGATTTGACCGATTGATAACCTGGGACTCAAAGAGCCGTAAGGATCCTGAAACACGATCTGCATTTGCCGGCGCAGGGGTCGAACACCCTTCCGACCAAGGTCATCAATGCGATGACCTTCGAACTTTATTTCCCCGACACTCTCGATGAGCCTGAGTAGAGCAAGACCAAGTGTTGTCTTACCTGATCCGCTTTCTCCAACCACACCCAGCGTTTGACCCCGGGCTAATGAAAACGTAATTCCATCAACCGCTTTGACATGCCCGACCGTGCGCCGGATGACGCCTTTTTTTATGGGAAACCAGACCTTGAGATCTGTTGCGGAAATCACGTCTTCTGACGGGCCGTCTTTTTGGGGTGCTCCCATGCGCGGCTGCGAGGCGAGAAGCTTTTGCGTGTATGGATGCGTGGCATTTTCAAAAATGGATGCGACTCCACCTTGCTCGACAATCTCCCCGTCCTTCATCACACACACCCGGTCCGCAATGCGGCGCACAATCGAGAGATCGTGAGTAATAAATAACACAGCCATACCAAGACGAGACTGAAGGTTCTCAAGCAGTTCAAGAATCTGAGCCTGAATGGTAACGTCCAGAGCCGTTGTTGGCTCGTCGGCGATCAGGATGTCGGGCTCTAAAGCCAGCGCCATGGCGATCATCACCCGCTGCCGCTGCCCGCCGGACAGTTCATGCGGTAGGGCAGTCAATCGGTCTGCAGCATCTGACAACCCAACCATTTCAAGCAGCTCTAAAACGCGGGTGCGGATTGCTCCCGGTGCCATACCCTTATGAATTTGCAGAACTTCTCCGACCTGCTTTTCAATGGAGTGAAGCGGGTTCAATGAGCTCATAGGCTCTTGGAAGATCATCCCGACCGTATTGCCACGGATGGTACGCAGTTTGTTCTCTGGCGCGCCAATCACAGACAAGCCCGAAACGTCTATGCGACCAGCTGGATAATGGGCTGACGGAGGAAGAAGCTGGAGTGTCGAAAGAGCGGTCACAGACTTACCGGACCCACTTTCCCCCACCAAAGCCAACGTTTCACCGCGATGAAGCGTGAATGACACACCTTTCACCGCCTGCACCGCATTCTCGCCATGACCAAAGGTGACATGCAGGTCATCAACAGTTAAGACGGCGGACTGCTGATTTGCAGGCACTTCAGGGTGAACCGCAGACGTCACGACACACCTCGCCGCGGATCAAACGCATCACGCACGGCTTCGCCTATAAAGACGAGCAAGGTCAGCATGCCAGCAAGCGTGAAGAAGGCGGTTAAACCCAGCCAGGGGGCTTGCAGGTTTTCTTTGCCCTGACGCAGAACTTCGCCAAGAGACGCAGAGCCAGGGGGTAAACCAAGCCCCAGAAAGTCCAACGAAGTTAGGGCAATCACAGACCCAGACAAAACAAACGGCAGGAATGTTACTGTCGCCACCATGGCGTTCGGCAATACGTGCTTCATCATGATTTTGGCGTCACCCATCCCCAGGGCTTTGGCCGCGCGGACATAATCAAAATTCCGCGCCCGCAGAAACTCAGCTCTGACCACCGCAACCAAAGCCGTCCAGCTGAATAGGAGAAGAATGATGAGAAGGGTCCAAAACCCAGGAACAACGAAAGACGACACAATAATGAGAATAAAGAGCTGCGGCAGACCATTCCAAATTTCGATAACGCGCTGGAAAACAAGATCCAGCCAACCGCCAAAATAGCCCTGAACCGCGCCAGCCGCGACGCCAATTACAGACGAAATAAGCGTTAAAGTAAGCCCGAAGAACAAGGACAAGCGGAAGCCATACAGAACACGGGCGAACACATCCCGACCTTGACCATCTGTCCCCAGCCAGTTTTCAGATGTAGGAGGAGAGGGCGCGGGCACAGCCAGATTAAAGTTGATGGTGTCGTAGCTGAATCTGACAGGCGGCCAGATCGCCCACCCCGCTTGCGCAATCAGATTGACGAGATAAGGATCACGGTAATCTGCGGACGTTTCAAAATCTCCGCCAAAGTCGGTTTCCGCATAATCAAACAAGACCGGATAATAGAGATCGCCCTGATGGGACACTAAGATCGGCTTATCGTTGGCGATAAACTCGGCAAACAACGAAATAACCATCAACACCAGAAGAATCCTGAAGGAGCCCCAACCGCGACCGTTGGCTTTAAAGTTTTCGATACGCCTTTGGTTAAGAGGAGAAAGCCATGGCATTTTTGAAGGGTTTTGAGCAGTCATGCCGACTGCGCCTCAAAATCGATGCGCGGGTCAATCGCGTGATAGGTGAGATCGCTGATCAAATTCAGAACAAGACCGATCAAACTAAAAACATATAACGTTCCAAAAACGACCGGATAATCACGATTTATGATGGCTTCAAAACCAAGCAGACCCAGGCCATCCAAAGAGAAAATCACTTCAATCAAGACCGAGCCAGTAAACAGCATGCCCACCAACGTCGCCGGAAAACCCGCAATAACAATCAACATGGCATTGCGGAAAATATGGCCATAGAGAATGCCGTTGGGCGACAGGCCCTTGGCCCGTGCGGTCAAGACGTATTGCTTGTTGATCTCTTCAAGAAACGAATTTTTCGTCAGCATGGTGAGGGAGGCAAAGCCGCCAACAACCATAGCCGTGACCGGCAAAACCAAGTGCCACATGTAATCCAGCGCCTTGCCAAGAGTGCTGAGATCTTCCCAGTTTTCAGAGGTCAAGCCGCGCAACGGAAACCACGCCCAATACTGTCCCCCTGCAAACAAAACAATGAGCAGAATAGCGAATAGAAAAGACGGCATCGCATACCCGATAAAAACCGCATAGGATGTGACCGCATCAAACCGCGTGCCATCACGTACCGCCTTGGCAATGCCCAACGGAATAGACACGAGGTAGATGATTAACGTCGACCACAAACCCAGCGAGATAGAAACAGGCAATTTATCGATAATGAGGGCACTGACTCGTTCGGAGCGAAAATAACTCTCTCCGAGATCAAACGTCGCATAATTGCCAAGCATGAGGATAAACCGCTCAAGCGGTGGTTTATCGAAGCCGAATTGGCGCTCTATTTCTTTTATAAACTCTGGGTCTAGGCCTTGCGCACCGCGATAACTGCTGCCGCCAGACGCACCAACATCACCACCTGAGCCTGACACCCGAGACGTCGCTTCGGCTCCCAACCCGCGCACCTGGGCTAGAACCTGCTCGACTGGTCCTCCGGGAGCAAACTGCACAATCACAAAATTCAGCGCGATGATTCCGAACAACGTCAGTGGAATCAAAAAGATGCGGCGGACAATATAGGCGGTCATGTCAAAGGGTTAGTCTTTCGCCTATTTCCTGTTCCGGCGCCGGATATTGCTCCACAGCAACAACCCCACACCCACCACTGCAATACCAATAATTAAGAACGGCGGTTGAGAGTCTTCGCCACCTGAATTCGCAACCTCTACCGCATTTTCACCTGGCGCTTCTGTCTGCTCAGAGGCATTGCCTTCAATCAAGTCTTGCGCAGAGTCAGGCGCGTTCGGGTCATGCCACCACAACACCGGCACCGCACTTCCTAGATCCAAACCACGCGCTGGATAACGACTCGGACGCTCAAGATTGCTCCAGTAGGCGTATCTCTCGACGGCAGAGCCGTAAGTAAGAATACGATAGAAATTCCACAGCAGCACACGGTCCAATGCGCGGGTTGTTGCTACAAGGGTCTCGCGATCTTCCGCATTCACAATCTGATCAATTAAGGCATCGACCACCGGGTCTTTAACACCACTCCAGTTTAGACTCCCTGGCTGATCAGCCGTTTCAGAACCAAAATACTGTCTCAGTTCCGATCCGGGAGAAAGTTGAGCACTTTGGACATAGCCTGCTGAATCAAAATCGTAGTCGTTGACGCGATTGGTGTATTGGGAAGTGTCGACAATACGAATGGTCGCATCTATGCCCAAGCGCTTTAGATTCTGCGTAAAGGGTAAATAGATGCGCTCTAAACTGGCTTGAACAAGAAGAAACTCAATGGCTAACTGCTCGCCCGTTTCAGGATCAATAAGTTCGCCGTCAATTTCTTGATACCCAGCCTGCTGAAGAAGTTTTCGCGCCTCCAAGAGGTTGTCACGCACGTTTCCCTGACCATCCGTTTTCGGTTGCTCAAACGGCTGACTAAAAACCTCGGGCGGAATCTGATCACGAAACGGCTCAAGAATGGCTAACTCTGCCTCACTAGGCAGGCCTTGCGCTTCTAACTCTGAGTTTTGCCAGTAGCTGCGTTGGCGTTCATATAATCCGTAAAAGAGGGTGCGATTGAGCGATTCAAAATCAAAGGCATAGTTAATGGCTTGACGCACGAGTCGGTTTTGAAACTGCGAACGCCTCAAGTTGAAACTAGAGCTCTGCACCGTCATGGGCAAACTCGTCTCAACTTCAATACGCGTTACCCGTCCATCCTCTGCTGCTGGAAAATTATATCCCGTGGCCCACAAGCGAGAGGTTGTCTCTCGTCGAAACTCGTAGACTCCACGCTTAAAAGCCTCAAACGTTACATCATCGTCACGAAAATACTCGACGCGAATAGTATCGAAATTATACATGCCCTTGGAAATAGGCAGGTTAGAGGCCCAATAATCTTCAACGCGGCCATAAGCCACAGAACGTCCGGCATCGAAATCCTTGATTGTATAAGCTCCGCTCGTCACGGGGATATCCATGGAGCTCTCTTTAAAGTCTCTTGTTGACCAATAGGCCTTGGACAAAACTGGCAGACCACCAATAAGCTGTGGCAGGTCGCGTTGTGTCGTCACCTTGAAATAAAAAGTGATTGTTTTGGGATCGGCAATTTCATACCGATCAATATCCGACCAAACTGTGCGGTAAACCGGATTGCCATCAGACACCAGAATATCAAAAGAAAAGGCAACATCTTCCGTGGTGATAGATGAACCATCATTGAACCGGGCCTCATCCCGCAGAACGAATGTTACTGCACTGTTATCCTCTGCAACTTCGACAGTTTCACACACCACACAATAAGATGTCGATGGTTCGTCAAGCCCGCTCCCCATAAGGCTGTCATGCATAAGCTCAAGATATACGGCGACAGTGCCTTTGATGTTGTATGGATTGAACGTGTCAAAAGTCAAAAACCGCATGTTTGAAAGCGTTAAGGTGCCGCCCTTCGGCGCGTCGGGATTCACATATCCGAAATGAGTAAAGCCTGGTCCGTACATCGGTTCGCCATGCAGGGCCAGTGCATGAACAGGGCGACCGCGTTCAATAGCCTGCGCTGAGGTTGTAAGCACTAAAAATGCCGCAAAACCTAGCGCAACAGCCAATACAAAAAATTTAAACCAACTCTGCGAGACGACCACCTTACACAGACTCCTTAGATAAAATCTCAACGGCAGCATCATGGATGCGCTGATCACCAGAGGCCAGCACTTGTCGGCCTTCCGTGCCTGTTAAGGCTTTGCCCTGCCAATCCGTCATGACGCCACCTGCACTTTCTATGATTGGCACCATTGCACCAAATTCGTAAACGCTCAGTTTTTCGCAGGCCATATCGGTCCAACCGCTGGCGACCATACCGTAATGATAACAATCCGTGCCACCAAACCGGCGCAGTTTTACAGCGTTTGTTAAGTTCTCAACACTCTGCAATTCGTCGGCAGAAAAAAAATCAGGCGCCGTAATATACACAGAGGCTTGGTCAAGCGTTGAACACGCGCGGACACACGCGGGTGATCCGTTCAGCGTGGTTGCCTGTCCCGCGCCGCCGACCCAACGATCCTGCAAAATCGGTTGATCAACCAACCCAAGCCACGGAGACCCATTGCGTAACAGCCCCACAATTGTGGTGAAAAGAGGCACGCCATTGATGAAGGAAATCGTGCCGTCGACAGGGTCTAAAGCCCAGACAAGCTCTGCGTCAGCGTTTTCCGTGCCGTACTCTTCGCCAATAATTCCATGATCGGGAAAGGTGGTGTTAATCAGCGCACGCATCGCTGCTTCCGCTTCACGATCAGCGCGGGTGACAGGGCTTTCGTCGGATTTATCTTCGATTTTCAAAGAGGTCCGGAAATACGGGCGCGTTATATTTGCCGCCGTATCGGCAAGCTTATGAGCAAAATCGATATAGATTTGCGCCTGGGCGGACCCCGACATATCGGATGCTGTTACGGTGTCTCTACAGCGTCTTCAACCGCGTCGGTGGTTTCACCGACAGAGTCGGTGGCGTCGTCGACAGCCTCACCCATATCATCACTCATGGCTTCTGCGGTTTCTTCAATTGCAGGCTCAACAGGGTCCAGCACAACTTCTGGCGGATTCTCTGTGTACTCCATCAGGAAAGCAATCACGTCGGCGCGATCCTCGGGCTTACGCAAACCTGCGAAGGACATCGTTCCTTTAGGCGCCACAGCTTTTGGGTTTTCCAGATACGCGTTGAGCATGTCATAGGTCCAGACCTCAACATTTTCCTTTAAGGAGTCTGAAAGCTCAAAACCACCGTGATCGCGAGTCGCAATGTTCGCACCGACGATACTGTATAGGTTTGGTCCTGTGCCGTTGCGGTCGCCAGCTTCATAGGTATGGCAGGACTGGCACTTGCGGAAAACCTTGGCCCCGTCCTCTACACTGGCTGAGGCTAGCATAGGTTTGATATCAACCAGCATCTCAACTTCTGGCTCACCACCACTGCCCGCGCCAAACCCTTCTGGCACTTCGATCTCATAGCCAAAGGTTGAAACTGATTCATCGTCAGGCACCAGAAAGTGACTGGCTTCATTAACGCCAACGGTAAGCCATATGGCGGCGAAGCCCGCCATCATAGCAGAGTTAGACTTAAACTTGTCGGGTGAAGGTTTTTCGGCCATTTTCTGGTCCCCAGTGGGTAACTTTTGCATTGACTTAAAGGGTTCAGCGCTGAATCTCAACAGCTATCCTTTATTTGAACCTATTATCCCGTTCTAGGAAAAAAAGTGAAGCCTTTCCGTACCTTGGGAGCAATTTGATGCTCGTGACGGTTAACCGAGAATAAGAGTGATTGCGACATGACGACAGACAATGCCTTGGTGATCATTCCCGCTCGATTGGCGTCAACACGCTTACCGAACAAACCCCTCGCCCTTATTGGCAGAGATCCGATGATCGTGCATGTCTGGAGACGCGCATTAGAAGCCAATATTGGCCCTGTGATCGTTGCTTGCGGTGATGCTGAGATCGGCGAAGCCATAGAAAAAGCTGGCGGCATTGCCGTAATGACCGATCCGAACCTGCCAAGCGGGTCCGATCGGGTTTGGGCGGCAGCCCAAAGCTTCGACGCAGATGCGACCTACTCGCACATTGTGAATGTACAGGGCGACTTGCCAACTTTAGAACCGCGCCTGATCGCAGCAGCGCAATCCGCCCTCGTCGCGGGGAAGGCGGATATTGGGACATTGGTCGCAGAGATGACCGATGCTGATGAAATAAATGACCCCAACACGGTGAAAGCCGCTGTGACCTTTCCGTCAGGGCAAACAACCGCCAGCGCATTATATTTCAGCCGTAACCCGGTGCCATGGGGAGAGGGACCGCTTTATCACCACATTGGGCTATACGCCTACACACGTGACGCGTTACAGCGATTCGTCACGTTGGACCCAAGCCCCTTGGAAAAACGTGAACGCCTAGAGCAATTGCGCGCTCTTGAGAACGGAATGCGAATTGCGGCTGGCCTCGTTGACACTGTTCCCTTCGGCGTCGATACTGCCGCCGACCTCGAACGTGCCAGAGACCTTCTGGCTCCTTAAATTTTGGTCGCAAAAGCGTTTCTCATGGCAACATTCCCTGATCTCACCCGAACCGATCCATCGCAAACCATCGCGTTCCAAGGTGCATTAGGCGCGAATTCGCACATGGCCTGCCAAGCTGTGTATCCAAACATGACGCCTCTGGCCTGCGCGTCTTTCGAAGACGCCTTTGCAGCCGTCAATGACGGTGTAGCGAAATATGCCATGATTCCAGTCGAGAACTCGGTCATGGGCCGTGTTGCTGACATTCACCACATCTTGCCGCAATCCGGCTTACAGATTGTTGCAGAGCATTTCCAACGCATTAAACATTGTCTGCTGGCGGTGAAGGGCGCGACGCTAGAGGGGCTCAAGACCATCGAGAGCCAACTTCCAGCATTGTCCCAATGTCGTGATTTTATTCGTGCCCATGGCTTAGAACAGGTCACAGCCGGAGATACCGCAGGCGCAGCCCGTGATGTCGCCAAACGGGGCGACCGGACCGCTGGGGCGATCGCATCTTCGTTGGCAGCAGAAATTTATGGTCTCGAAATTCTGGCGGAAAATATCGAAGATGCGGAACACAATACGACGCGCTTCATTATTATGGCGCGGGACTCTGATATTCCGCCGCTGTCGGATGAAACCGTGGTGACCTCTTTTGTGTTCAAGGTACGCAATGTGCCGGCCGCTCTTTATAAGGCGCTCGGTGGCTTTGCCACCAATGGGGTTAACATGACCAAGTTGGAGAGTTATCTGGTTGATGGTCATTTTACAGCAGCGCAGTTTTATGCAGATGTGGAAGGCCACCCCGACAGCCGGAATTTCAAGCTGGCGATGGAAGACTTGGCCTTCTATTCAAAAGAAGTAACTCTTCTTGGCACTTACCCTGCGCACCCCTACCGCCAAGAGTCTGCCCCCGCCGAAGAGGACTGAGGGCAACTAAGCGTGATGCGCTGACGCTTGGCCGCGCCAAGTATCGATGAGGAACCGGGCGATGGAATGACGATTGGGCAGCTTGGGGCCATCCGTTCCATCACCCATTTCACCGTATTGGGCTAGGTCGTTCCGGGTGACCCACCGGATATCGTCCAATTCATCATCATGCGGTTTGAAATCTGTGGTTAGCGCTTTGGCTGAAAACCCAAGCATTAGAGATGACGGGAATGGCCAGGGCTGAGAAGCATGGTAGGTGGCGTCCGTCACCTGAATTCCGGTTTCTTCTTTGACTTCGCGGATGACACATTCTTCTAAGGATTCCCCAGGCTCCACAAAACCCGCAACGACAGAATACATACCCTCAGGCCATTTGCTTTGGCGACCGAGCAGACATCGTTCTCCATCCGGGTGCTCCACCAACACAATCACTGCAGCATCCGTCCTTGGAAAGGCGCGGTAGCCGCAGCTTTCATCAGAACAACGGCGGATGTGCCCGCCGTCGCAGGATACGGTGGGGGCACCGCAGCGACCACAATGCAAATGATTAAGATGCCACAGGGCCATGCCACGGGCATAAGCCATAAGGGCTGCCTGATCTGACTCAAGTGCACCAACACGGGGGTGCAGCGGTTCTAGGATACCTAGATTTGTCAAAGACGGTGGTGCTTCATCAGATTGAATCACCACGGCAAACCACGGTGAGTCTTCCGCAGAACCGAGAAATATCCAATCCGCCTGGTCAAAGAGATCGAAGTGCTCGGACGTTACCGCAACCGCACCTTGCCCCTGTTCATCGAACAAGTGATTACCGTTCCAGATTGGCAAAACGCGGGTGTTCGGGTTCAGACGCAGTTTTTCAACATCAGAGTCTGTCGACCGGAGTGCTGACGCCCGGTCCAGGGTAACACCGGTGTAAGTCAGTCGCCAAACTGAAGAATTGCGTGTCATGAGATTTTTAAACCTAACACTCAGTGTCCACGGTGATACGGGTGGCCCGTCAAAATACAATGGGCACGGAAGATCTGCTCGCTGACGAGAACGCGCATCAACATATGGGGCCAGGTAACCGCGCCAAAGGATAAAACAAGATCTGCCTTTTGGATAACCCGCGCCTCTAAGCCATCGGCCCCACCAATCACAAAAGCGACATCGCGCTCCCCCCCATCACGCCATTGGCCAAATCTTTGCGCCAACTTCTCGCTGGTCAGCGTTTTTCCCCGGCTATCGAGACAGATCACTTTGGAGCTTTGCGGCAAAACAGACAGGATACCGTCTGCTTCTTGTTTGGCTTGCGCAATGGCATCGCCCTTGCCCCGCGCTTCAATCTCATGGGTCGTTACAGTCCATGGCGTCTTAGAGACATAGGAGTCAAAAAGCTGTTTTTCTGGTCCGGCACGCATGCGGCCCACCGCAACTATGGCGATATTCATCTTGGTTCACCGTGGCTATCTGCCCATATTGATCCGGCGCGTGACCACGAGACCAAGTCGGCACTCCGCAGTTTAGGCAGATACCAATTCTGGCACGTCAGGCTCAGACGTATGCGCCCATATCTTTTCGATATTGTAGAAAGCGCGCACCTCGGGTCTGAACAAATGGACGATAATATCACCGGCATCGATCAGAACCCAATCGCACTGGCCCTTGCCTTCTGTTTTAGGCTGTATGCCAACAGATTTGAGCGTCTCGACGACATGCTCAGACATGGCGTTAACCAATCTGGTCGAGCCACCAGACGCTATTATCATTCTGTCGGCGATGGATGTTTTTCCAACAAGGTCGATCT
Organism: Rhodospirillaceae bacterium; assembly: GCA_040221475.1. Taxonomy (GTDB): domain Bacteria; phylum Pseudomonadota; class Alphaproteobacteria; order Rhodospirillales; family Rhodospirillaceae; genus WLXB01. The sequence continues at coordinate 657,261 of JAVKEJ010000032.1, forward strand.
CGACAATGTCTAAGGCTTTATCATCCTCAAGGGACGCAACGATGTTTTCGACCGTTTTCTCCAGGCCGACCAGAGTACGTGGTGAGTGAATGATCAACTCCCCCTAAAGGCTAGATGCAAGATTGATATTAAAACTGTTTACCCGCATCACCAAGCCGTATTGCTGTTGACGATGCACTATGCCGCCGTTGCGCCACATACACCCAAGTGGAGCGGGTCTTCTGCCACAAAGCCAGGGGCCTTGAGGACCGAAGGCGGCGGTGAGCGAATCGCCGCGCTGCCTGACCAGACAACGCATCGTAAGAATACGGCGAACGGTCAAAAACTGCAACGTGAACCATTTGAAAGATTTTTGACCATCGCACCCAGCGCGGAATCTGAACCATATTGTCAGCTCCCATCAGCCAAACGAAGTCGGTTTTGGGAAAACGCTGGTGTAGGAGCGTAAGCGTCTGCCAGGTCAGATTAACACCCAGATGCTGCTCAATACCCGTAACCTGAATCCAGGGCGCTTCGGCAACCTCGCGGGCTTGTGACAAACGTTTTTCCAGCGCCGCCATGCCTTTTGAAGATTTCAGAGGGTTCTGCGGACTCACCAACCACCAGACCTGATCTAGGCCCAGACGGCGGCGCGCTTCTTCGCTGATGTGCAGATGACCGGCATGGGCGGGGTTAAAAGACCCCCCAAGCAAGCCAATGCGCATACGCCGACGATCGCCCCATGGGGAGGGTGAAAACATCGGCTTAGGTATTCTTAAGACCGGGTCGTGCCATCGCCACGCACTTTATATTTAAAGGTTGTGAGCTGCTCGACACCGACAGGTCCTCGGGCATGAAGCTTGCCGGTGGCAATGCCAATTTCGGCCCCCATACCAAACTCGCCGCCATCAGCAAATTGTGTTGAGGCGTTGTGCATCACAATCGCGCTGGACAGGCTGTTCATGAATTCTTCTGCAGCGGTGAGGTCTTCCGTGATAATCGCCTCGGTGTGCTCTGAGCCATGCTCATTGATGTGCGCAATCGCTTCGTCAATGTCTGCCACAACCCGCACAGATACGATGGCATCAAGATACTCCGTATCCCAATCCTCATCGGTTGCGGCAACAACTTTCTCATTCAGCGCCTGCACGGCTTCATCGCCGCGAATTTCGCAGCCTGCCTCTAACAGATCCTCCAAAATAGGCGGCAACAGTGTTGCCGCCACGTCTTTATCCACCAACAATGTTTCCATAGCGCCGCAAATGCCCGTCCGGCGCATCTTAGCGTTGAGGACCACGCGACGCGCTTTTTCTCCGTCAGCGGCTTTGTGAATGTAAGTGTGACAGAGACCAACCAAGTGCTGGAACGTAGGGACTTTGCTCTCGCGCATGACGCGCTCGGTCAAAGACTGGCCGCCGCGCGGTACGATGACATCAATATAATCGGTCATGGTGAGCATTTTGCCGACGGCAGCGCGATTCGTGGTGGGCACCATCTGGATGGCGGCGGCAGGAAGATCCGCCGCTTTCAGGCCCGTGTGCAAACACGCCAAGATCGCACTTGAACTGTGATAACTCTCAGATCCACCACGCAGAATACAAGCGTTGCCTGCTTTCAGGCACAAAGCGCCGGCATCGGCGGTGACGTTGGGACGGGATTCATAAATAACCCCGATCACACCCAAAGGCATGCGCACACGTTCTATCTTTAATCCGGTGGGGCGATCCCAGGCGGCAATCACTTCGCCCACAGGATCTTTCAGTTTTGCAATATCTTCCAAGCCAGTGGCTATGGCTTCGATTCGGCTCTCGGTCAGTTCAAGGCGATCCATCAAGGCCGAGGTCAGATCTTTTTTGCGACCGGCGTCCATATCAATTTTATTAGCGGCTAACAGATCTGTCTTGTTTTCGCGCAGGGCTGTTGCGGCGGCTAGGAGGGCCGCATTTTTCTTCTCGGGCAGTGTTTTGGCCAACACACGGGAGGCAGCAACAGCCGCCCGGCCAACCCCCTCCATTACTTCTTCAATATTCATGTCTGGTTCAGTTGCTTTTCCGCTTCCGTCCATGATCTTGTCTCCTGTTTAGATGAGAGCCAAGTCTTGGCTCATCAGCTTACTTTAGATTCATCAATCCATCACGAGATCGTCGCGATGCACCACTTCCGACCGTCCTTTGTAGCCAAGAATCTGCTCAAGCTCGTCTGACCGATGCCCTTTGATACGGCTGACATCCTCCACCCCAAAAGCGGTTAACCCCTTTGCAAGCACAGCGCCCTCCTGGTCGACAATCGTCACCGCATCGCCGCGGCCAAACGCACCTGTGACCTCAATCACGCCCGCAGGCAGAAGACTTTTACCAGCCTTTAAAGCCGCGACGGCGCCTGCATCTATCACCAGCTTACCTGTGGGATTAAGGGTTCCGGCGATCCACTGCTTCCGTGCTGTGCGCGGCTCTGCTGCACTGACAAACCAGGTACATTGCGCGCCGCGTTCCAATTCGGTCAGAGGATTGAATACCGTGCCACGGGCGATGACCATATGACACCCGGCACCCATGCAGATCTCAGCCGCTGCGAGCTTTGTCACCATCCCGCCGGTGCCATGACCAGGCTTAGCGGTCCCCGCCATATGGCGGGTCGCTGCATCTATCGTGGTGATGACAGACAGGTGCTGTGCAGCGGCATCTGTGTTGGGATCCGCCGTATACAAGCCATCCACATCTGACAGTAAAATACAGGCATCCGCACCGATCATGGCAGCAACACGCGCCGCCAAACGATCATTGTCGCCAAACCGAATTTCCTGAGTCGCCACGGTATCATTTTCGTTGATCACGGGAATTGCACCGAGACTCAATAGCGTGTCTAAGGTGGTGCGCGCATTGAGAAACCGGCGGCGGTCTTCAGTATCATCAATCGTCAACAGCACCTGCGACACGATAAGGTTATAGCGCGTAAAAGACTCCTGGTACGCCTGCATTAGCCGCACCTGACCGGTGGCAGCAGCGGCCTGTTTTTCCTCAAGACGGAGCGCACGGCGGGCCAAACTGAGCGGCCCTCGACCAATGGCAATGGCCCCAGATGTGACCACTACAACCTGTTGTCCACGCGCGCGCATGGCCACAATGTCATCACAGACCGCATCTAGCCATGGACGATGCAGCGTGCCTGTCGCATCATTCACCAGCAAGGCTGAACCAATTTTTATGACAACCCGATGTGATTTGGTGATATCGGGTGTTGTTACGGAGACCATGCGACCTCGCCTTCCTCCTCCAGGTCGCCCTCAGATGTGGTTCTTCTCGCGGGAATAGTTTCAAACAGAGCGCGCAGAATTTCTATGCGGCCTAGGCCCGAGATCCCGGACAATTCAAATACATGACCAATGCCCTCGGCTTTGAGGTCTGCCTTTTTCTCTGCGATCTGTTCTTCGGATAGGGAATCACATTTGTTGAGCGCAACCAGCTCTGTTTTATCATCGAGACCCGCGCCATAGGCTGCAAGCTCGTTACGCACGGTGCGATAAGACGCAACTACATCAGCCTCAGTTCCATCAATAAGATGGAGCAAGGCACGACAGCGTTCGATATGGCCGAGAAACCGCGTGCCTAAACCAGACCCCTCATGCGCCCCTTCGATCAAGCCGGGAATATCTGCCAACACCATCTCGCGCCCATCCAGATAAGCAACACCCAAGTTGGGGTGCAACGTGGTGAAGGGATAATCCGCAATCTTGGGCCGCGCACTTGTCACGATAGACAGAAAAGTCGACTTGCCTGCGTTGGGCAGACCCACCAAACCCACATCGGCAATGAGTTTCAGACGCAGCCAAACCCACCGCTCTTCGCCGGGATGACCAGGATTGGCATGGCGTGGGGCTTGGTTGGTCGAGCTTTTGAAGCGGGCATTACCCCAGCCACCGTTACCGCCGCTTAGCAACACCAGTTCTTCATCAGGAGAGGTTAGATCAGCCAAAACCGTCTCGCGGTCTTCGGCCAAAATCTCCGTCCCTACAGGCACAGCGATGCGCAAATCATCACCACCGCGCCCATAACGATCACGGCCTTGCCCGTCCTGACCGACAGGAGCCTTGAAATGCTGACGGTAGCGGAAATCGATCAGCGTATTGAGGTTGGGGTCTGTGTAAAAAACGATGTCGCCACCTCGCCCACCGTCGCCGCCGTTGGGGCCACCGTACTCAACATACTTCTCGCGCCGAAACGCAACGCAGCCATTACCGCCTTTGCCGCTTTTGACGTAGATTTTAGCTTGATCGAGGAACTTCATGGTGTGAGTGCCGAACTATCATAGCATTAAACAAAAGAAAAAGGGGAATGGACGTCCATTCCCCTCGCATAACTTTGTTTGGTGACGGAACGCCTCAGAGGGAAACGTTAGCTCGCCGGATCCACAGACACAAACGTACGGCCTTTAAAGCCTTTGCGGAAACTGACCTTACCTTCGGTCAACGCGAAGATGGTATAGTCACGACCCAAGCCAACATTATCACCCGGGTGCCACTTGGTGCCGCACTGACGAACGATGATGTTGCCGGGAATGACTTTCTCGCCACCGAACTTTTTGACGCCAAGGCGCTGGCCTGCTGAATCGCGACCGTTGCGGGAACTACCACCAGATTTTTTATGTGCCATGGAAGCGGCCTCCTACTTGTCGGCGTCGGCCGCAGGGGCCTCAGCTGACTCTTCTGTTTTAGCAGCAGCCTTTTTGGCTGGTGCTTTTTTCTTTGCTGCATCACCAATATCAGTGATTTTCACAATGGTCAGATCTTGACGATGACCAGCTGTGCGCTTGTAATCCTTGCGGCGCTTTTTCTTGAACACGATGATTTTGTCGCCACGGGCTTGCTCGACAATCTCACCCTGAACGGCTGCGCCAGCAACGAGGGGCGTCCCCGTTTTGTCGCCAACCATCAGAACCTGGTCGAACGTGACTTTTTCGCCAGCGTCGCCCTTGAGGCGCTCAATGGTGATCACATCATCCTTTGCGACGCGGTACTGTTTCCCGCCTGTCTTGATGACTGCGTGCATAACTCAACCTTCCGAAAAACGAAAACGGCGAGCCAAAGCCCGCGCGATTGGGCGGGAATATACTCACCACCTCCGCAGAGTCAACGCCTTTGGCGCCTGGGGAGGTCTTTTTATCACAGAATTTCAGGCTTTTTCAGAGGTTTAAGGGGGATGCGCGCCACTCCTATGAAGGTCACGAACGGGATGAGAAATCATTGTCTAGCAGATTGCAGGTCTGACAGCCTTCCTGTAGGGTCCGCCCGCTTTTCGACCTTGAGAGTCGCAGTTCACAGCGGCTAATGAACACTGCGGAGAGGTGCCAGAGTGGTCGAATGGGGCGGTCTCGAAAACCGTTGTGCGCTTGCGTACCGTGGGTTCGAATCCCACCCTCTCCGCCATTTTCAGTGTGCACAAATATTTTTCGACGGGGGTAATTGTCCGGCCGTGAGACAAAACCCTTTAATCGCACTAACTGTTTTGGTCGGCTCGATCTAGTAGTGCCGAGTAAGTTAAGGCGTATCCAAGAAAGTCTCGGACCAATCATCCCGTTGCGACCAGTCAGAAGTGACGAACTCTTCGTCAATCATCGTGCGCATTACAACACGCCCATCATGAACATATTGAGCGGCACGGGCGCGATAACGACCACAGTCACTCAATTGAACAAGCTCATAACAAGTGCTGCCCTTGGCCAGTTGGGGAGTAGCAGAATGAACCGACATAAAAAGTAAACAGGTTTGACCGTTAGGGTCTGTCTTATTATCAGCCGCCCATCCAGAAATATCGCGCTCACTGCCAAATCGAAGCCGTTGGCCATCAAACCAACCAGTTGACTCTATAACTTGGCCTTTACCATCTGCGAAACGGTAGATGTTTGTTTGATGATACATCTCTTGGCTTGGCACATTCGTGCGAAAACGCATCACAACACGGGATTTAAACTCAGTCATTAGCCTACCGTCTGAGCCATAGCGTCGGTAATCCCCCTCCCAGACTCCCTCATTGCGAGCCAGGACGGGCAGTTTGATTTTTAGGTCTGCAACAGTGTTAATCATCGATCAACTCTATGTCATGAAAAGAAGTGTAGCCAAAAGGCGCTCTATATTTGGCTACGCGGCGGCCAACAGCATCAAAACGCGCCCGCTCGTGGAGATACAATCCAATAGGCTCATCGTATGTGATGCGTAATAATTCCTGCACCAGACTACGCCTTATGTCTCGGTCAAATTCACCCAGGGCTCGTTCGATAATATCAGTCTGCTGAGGGTCACAAATCCAAGGCTTAAGCCACAAACAGGAATGGAATTGAAAGCCGATCATTGGATCTAAGGCTGGCAATGAGCCGTAATTCATTCCGAAGGCTTCACCGGTCCACGTTCCCTGATACAGACCTTGTATATAACGGCTGAAAGTCATGGTATTGATGTTCATCTCCACCCCAACCTTAGCCAAATCAGCGGCAACCTGCTGCCACACTAAAGCGTCTGTGGGCTGAGGTGTCACAACGTCTGCTGTAAATGAAAAACCGTCTGGGAAGCCAGCCTCTGCAAGTAGCATGCGAGCCAGGTCTGGATCAAAACGGTAACCTTCAAGATCGTTATTATACCCAAAAGTCAGCCGAGACGCCGCCTGAGTTGCAGGTTCAGTTTCCCCTGCAAAGAGAACATCTGCAATCAGCTCACGATTGACCGCATAAGTCATGGCTTGACGAACACGGGGATCAGAAAACACTGTGTCGTTGACGAGGATATAGGACAAACCCATAACTCCGCCCTGGAGATGAGAGACCATGCGACCTCCAGCAGCTTCCACAAACGATATGTCCTCTGGTCCCATGAATAATGCAATATCAATTGCATCTGTTTGCAAAGCCGCCAAGCGAGACGACGGCTCAGGTACGACTATAATGTCTAAGGATGGAGTTGGCCCAGGTCGCCATGCGTGTGTGTTTGCGCTTAGTTCTATGCTTTGCGCGGACCATTCCTGCACCAAATAGGGTCCAGTTCCGATTGGCAGACGGGCGAACTCTTCGGCCCCAAGTGAACGCCAATAGTCAGGCTCAACCATTAACAGCGCAGCAAAGCGTGCAGGCAACATTAGATCCGGCGACCGTGTCCGTACCCGCAACAACGTTGGTGATATTGCTTCTACTGCGCTAATCTTATTGACCTCTCGAATCATCGACCACTTGGCAGCTTCAGGTGTTGTAAGAATTTCAAACACCTGCACCACGGTATCGGCTGTAAATGGTTTTCCGTTAGCGAAGCGCACACCTTGGCGTAACTTAAATTCCCAGGTAAGAGCATCTATAGCTTCCCAGGATGTTGCCAAGGATGGTCGCAATTCGCCGCTCTCGTGAAGCTCTGCTAACCCGTCAAACATCGACATATAGATATCGACCCCGGGGATGCTACCTGTAGTAAATGGATTGCCAAGTCCGGGCGGCAGCGCAGGCACAGCAAGCTTCAAGCCGCTTTGAGCCGCACCCTTATTGATTGCTGTTGCACAGCTCACAAAAAGGGCCAGCGTAAAACAGAGGAACTTGACGAGCCTCATAAACGACCGTCGTCCCTTAGCCTTCGCATCTGTGCAAGTGTGCCATAAGGTGTTCCATCCATGCCAAATGGATCCTCGAGAAACCCAGGATGAAGTTGTCTAATTCGACTGCACAGGTCATCAGGTAATCCATCAACATCCGCCGCCTTTAGCCCCGTTCCAGACCATAGCATATGGCCGGGCCGATCTCCCATAAACATCCATTGAATCCAAGGCACGTCGGCGACAAACGTCAATTGCGCCGGAACAAAATGATTTGACAAGTCCAGGATGTCTTTAGCTCTGGCCCGGTAAGTTGCAAGGTCAACTGACTTTCGGCTCTTCCCACCCGATGAGGCATCTGGGAACTCTGTATTGCGCGCCGCAGTCATGAATTCGTTTCGTCGCCATTCTGTTGTCCAGAAGTCATCCCCTCCCTGTTCAAGGGATGGGCAAAGACGACTTTCCCTTAGCGGAGTTTTGCCGGCGCCAAAGGGCGCGGTGCCGTCTTGGTAGAAGCGGAACGCAAACACGGGTGAGACATACCCAATCATCGGATTATCAATTGCTGTATAGGGGTTTTTGAATCGCATTCCGACATCGCCACTTTTTAGGTCGGTAAAGTGGCATGACTCTCTTTGCCGAAACACATACCCGCCGTCGTCATCTAGCTTGTAGGTCATCCAAAGCACAGACTGGAAACCGAATAGTGGTTCAATTGCCTCCTCAGTCGGACGTCCAAAAACAGTGCCCCCGAACCACAACCAGCAGCCTCCATCTTCCCGCCCTCTTAGGCGGACCATGGCCCTTAGGGAGTCCCCAGGATTACTTATGTCAAGGTGTGTCATTGGCTCAGTCTTTATTGGGTGATTAGGCTTATTCCTGACGGGTATTATGAATTTCCTGGATTTAAAGCGGCGAATGCTTAGCGCGAGTTTGCAAACCAAATTGCAAACGAACTAACAATAACTGGATAGCACGAAACGACATGAATCGACATGTTTGCAACAAAAGCGTTAGACGGAACGGTATGTTACTAGGCTAATGAACACGGACCGACACGGCAAACATTAAACTCTAAAACCGCTGTGCGCTTGCGTATCGTGGGTTCGAATCCCACTCCCTCCGCCATTTTTCTAATTGTCAGGCAGAAGACACAGAGAACATTTGGCAGTCGAGCTCTTGGATTTCTAAAGCGAGCGTCTTTGGCCGATTTGAATATAATGGCCATGACACCTGGGAACAGCGGCTTGCGTGACGATGCCATCCACAGCGCGTTTGGTGCACCATGTCAGGAGCGACGCCCCCAAAAAGAATCCCTAAGAATTGCCTGGGCGAACCTGAATAACGCGACCGTCTGCGCTATCTGTTAACAGATACAAGTATCCATCCGGCCCGGTGCGTACTTCGCGGAAGCGCTCTTCAACCTCCGCAAACAGAGTTTCCTGATCCCGAATCTCACCGTTTTCCATGTCCAGGCGCCGTACCGTCATGTTTGCCAAGGCCGCTATAAATATATCACCTTGCCACGCTGGGAATGCGTCACCGTCATAGAGTGTCATGCCACCTGGCGCGATAGAGGGCACCCAATATTCCACCGGCATCACCATACCCGGGCGCTCTTGAAAAGGGGAGATGCGCGCGCCGGAATAATCCAACCCATAGGTTGCCGCAGGCCAGCCATAATTCTTTCCCGGGTCAATGATGTTCAATTCATCGCCACCCATGGGGCCATGTTCATGCAGGTAAACGCGACCTGAAACCGGGTCGACCAACAAACCTTGTTGATTGCGGTGTCCGTAGCTCCAGATCTCCGGGCGTGCACCATCGGTGCCTAGAAAAGGATTATCCTCCGGAATGGTTCCATCAGCATTGATTCGCAGCGTCTTGCCGAAATGGTTGTCCAGCACCTGCGCCCGTTCGCGGTGAATGAAGTCATCACCGGATGTGATCAAGAGTGTACCGTCAGACAAAAAGGCGAGACGCGCACCGTAGTGAACTGGAGTCTCTTTCATCGGCTCCGAGCCGAATACAACCTCAAGGTTGGAAAGCGCACCCTCCTCATACTGTGCACGGGCCACGCGCAGTTGGTTGGAACTCGTATCGCCATGGGCATAGGACAGGTACACCATCTGGTTTTGAGCAAAGTCAGGGTGGAGACGGATGTCCATCAGCCCCCCTTGGCCCGCAGCAAGAACCTCAGGCATGCCGGTTACTGGTTCAGGCAGCAGGTCTCCGTCGCGAATAACCCGCAACCGTCCCTCCCGCTCTGTCACCAAGATGTCGCCGTCGGGAAGAAAAGCCAAGCTCCAGGGAAAGGCAAGGCCTTCGGCCACAGTGTGCAGCGTATAGTCGGCGGCCCGGCTCGTGGTCACTGAAACGTTAAGGGCAGCCGTGCACAACACGGCAAACAAAGTCGCTTTTAAGGAGACTCGAATCATCATGTTATTTCCTGCTTTGAATACGTAGCAAAGACCCAACCGCCAACGGCACCGGCGGCGGCCTGGGTGATTAAACCCATAGGGGTTTGGGCGAAGGCGAACATAGAGGCGCCAAACACAAAATAGGACGACCCTAAGAACGCCAGAATCGCCGCAGCCCCGGCTACGGTGTAAATGACGGTGCGAAACCGGGGTATAAAATACGACAACGCAGCAGCGACGAGAAAAGCGATAAACAAGCCAATCGCGATCACCACGGCATAGGAAAATCCGAAGGCTGGGCTTGGCACAAAGCCGAAGTTGACAAGGTCATACCACGTAGTGGAAAGCCGATCAGATAAAGGAATGTCAACACCGATGCCGGTCAGAGCAGCGAGGACAAATTGCGTGCCGATGAGGCAAGCGACGACCGTCGCCAAAACAACAGCGGCAAAGAACGCGATAATACGTCGAAGAATGCTTTGAAAAGTCATAATAGGACTCCTTAAGGCGTTATTTTCAGCCTTTCAATGGTGAGGGAGGTTGCGAAGGGCTGGGGACGCAAATCCGCGCCAGCCCGGACGTCAGGCTTACAGCCGATTTCGCCGACTTGGCCTTTGGTTGAACCACGCAACGACAACCCCGCTTCGAGAAGCATGTCTAATACAGGACAAAAATGCTAGCCCACATTAAGCATATAACAAGCGCCAGCCGTTCTCTGCACAGTTGCTAAGAGTGACCTTAGGCCAGCATCCGTCAATGCCACAACGCTCGAAATAACTACGGCTCGAAAGATGAGAGCAAAGGCGCGGTTACTTTTTTCATGGGGTTATGAATACTCTATACTTTCTTCGGGCAAGCACATTCTGTTTTCGGACTCACGCCAGCGCGTTCGCACTGTATAGTGCGGCAAGACGGAAGCAGGGAGGAACAGCTATGGATTTCGCGATTTCGAGAAGAACCGCTGCGGGCCTTTTGACCGGTGCGGCAACTAGCGGCGGCTTGATCCAGTCCGCCCGTGCGGAAACGCACCACAGCATCCCGAACGAAATCACCCAATGGACACAAGATGACAAAGTCATGGCGTTGGCCAAGCAACAGGGGCGGACTGACGAAGGGCGCGTCATCTGGCGCTTCCAAGGGGTCATCAACGGGTTTAAAGCGCCGGACTCACCGACTCCCCTGGTGCGTTACAGCGGTTGCGAACAACAGTGGTGGGAGCCGCAGGGTGACGGAACGTTCGTTCGGTATTCGTCGCTGCTCACGTATTTCCGCGATCTCGATAGCGGCAAGATCATCCGATCATTCACCAACCCCATGACGGATGTGACCGTCGACATCAAGGAGAATTGGAGCCGCCAACCAGAAGGCCAGGAAGTCTCCAAGCGTGGGATCGTCAACCCGCTCCTTGATAAGGCATTTCCCGATTTCTATGCGACGAGTTCGGTCGACGACTTCAGGATCCGGCTGATCGATGGCACCGTCTCGTTCTGGGAAACGGTGCAGACGCCTAAGGAGTTGGCGCGTGGTCCGTACAGCCAGGACAAATCCTTCTATGCGTCGTTCGAAGAAATCGTCAATCCGGACATCACGTCGGCAAGAACGCGCGGCGGTGCCTATATCTTGATGCCGTCGTTCGCCAACATCGGCATGATCGACCCAAGCCAGGGCCAGGTGCTCTGGCATGTTGAGTTCTACAAGGTCGACAGCCTGGAGGATGTTGAGAGCGACTATCTGGACGCCGCCTACGCCGACTACGGCGACGACTTCGAGACCAATCCGAAGTTCGACGAGGCCCCCTCGAAACTCGGGGCGCGGCTCAAGGAAATGGGATATCTCTAGGCCGACGAGCGAAGAATACCAACACCTGAGCGAAATTAGCAAAACGACAGAAAAGTGGTCTGTCGCTGAAATCGTGCCCCTGTCAGCGAAATAAGGGCCTGGAGCAAACAACCTGATTGAATGCAGCACTAGACGCGGAACTAAATCTTCTTCTTTCTCCGTGGTTTGGAGAAACTAATTTCACCAAAGGCATTTTTATTGGTGAGCCCCCTTTTATGGGCAACGCAAGCCCTTGCTGTTTGCGATTTTTAGGATTAATCCGCCGCTAATTCTCTAAGTTGCTTTCCCCCAAACCAGTCAGAGCGACATGTCCCAACTCGGGATTTGTAACCGCTGATCGTTGAGATCCGGACACTACAGTTATGAAGTACATTTACGCCCTGCGCTTGCTCCTTGTTTCTATGCCGATGTTAATACAATCAGCGCACGCGACTGATGGTTATTTTATGCATGGGAATGGTGGCAAAGCGAAAGGCATGGCCGGTGTCGCGATTGCCTTCCCGCAGGACGCCATGTCGGTCGTTGCAAATCCCGCCGCCGCGTCCGCAGTGGGGCATAATCTAGATATCGGTTTGGATCTATTTGTCCCACGTCGTAGCGCAGAAATTTTAGGGAATGCGTTCGGCTCGGACGAGGTATACAGCGGCAACGGGACCAGCGCCTTCATTTTACCTGAGTTCGGTTATGTACGACCCTTGTCCGATCAATTTGCCTTTGCGTTCACAGTGAACGCGAACGGGGGCATTAACACGAACTACAAGGTCAATCCGTTTGGTCGTTTTGGGGCAACAGGCCCCGCGTCGATGGACCTTAAACAGGCTTTCATTACGCCAACGCTCTCCATGAAAGTTGCGCCGAAGCATAGTGTTGGCGTTTCGATTATTGGTTTGGCCCAAGTGTTTAAGGTTAAGGGCATTACGCCCTTTTCAGGAGCGTCATCCAACCCTGTTAAAGTCACGGATAATGGTGCGGCATGGTCTACCGGCGCGGGAATGCGCGTTGGCTGGCTGGGACAAATTACGGATCATTTAAAACTAGGTGCCTTTTATCAGTCGAAGGTGTGGGCCACTAAATTTGACAGCTATGCTGGGCTATTCGCAGGGCAAGGCTCCTTTGACGTTCCAGCATCTTGGGGTGGCGGAGTCTCATACGAGATACAGGACGGCTTTAGCATCGCCTTCGATGTGAAGAGAATCGAATATTCTGGCGTGCCGTCCGTGGGCACACCGCTGACGCCTTTGTTTAGTGGGGTTCCCTTCGGCGCAGACAACGGGCCAGGCTTTGGCTGGCGAGATATTACCGTATTCAAGTCCGGAATTTCCTACGCCTTGAACGAGTCACTCACGTTGCGGGCTGGCTATGGACGGTCTGGCCAGCCTATTCCGCGTTCACAAACTTTCTTAAACACAGTTGCGCCAGGTGTTGTGCAAGATCACTTCACTGTTGGTGGAACTTGGGGCCTGCGCTCTAACATGGATATCAGCACCCATGTTTTATATGCCCCCAAAGTCACAGTTCGCGGTCAGGGTTCCATTCCTCCCGGCCTGCCATCGCAAGGGGGGTTCGGGGGAGGAGAGGTTAACCTCAGTTTAGCTGAATTCTCTGGTGGCGTGTCGTTTACATACCACTACTAAAGTCGAGAGGTGTTTAGCAGCCTTCAGAATTTGATGATCCAGTTACCCATAATTGGGATACTTGAAGGGTCTGTTCCTTGCGAACCAAATTGCAAACAAACTGCGAATAACGTGACAGCACGAAACGACATGAATCGAGATGAGTACATTAAAAACGCTAGACAGAACGGTATGTCACTGGACTAACGAGCACGGACTGGCACAGCAAACAACAAACTCGAAAACCGTTGTGCGCTTGCGTACCCTTGGTTCGAATCCCACCCTTTCTGCCGTTTTATAAGGCCTGCCCGAGAGCGCCAAGCAACAAGCAGCGCTTACTCATCGGCTCGAACGTGAATCGCTGTTTCATGGCTCGGCCCTTCTTATAGATGGATGTGTGTCTCGAACGCATGAGTCTGGAGTGCTTCTAATGAAGGTCAGGGACATGCTAGCCTAATTCCTAACCCGTAACCGAGATCACAGGGGGCTTGGAAACCACGTAACAAGGAATACAAACATGAAATTCTGCGCCTTGACGATGGATCGCAATGACCGGTCCGTCATGACAAGCATCGAAGTCGGCCTCACGCAGATCAGCGACACGGAGTGGATCTCGGAAAAACAGGACGCAACAGCTTGGTCAATTGCGACACGTCAACCAGGAGAACCATTCGCGGGTGGACCCACCGAAATGCATTTAACCAATTTTCCAAGTCTGGTCTGCTGCATGCAAGGTCATTTGGAAGTCACCGGACAGGACGGAGAGTCTTGTCGCCTGTCCACCGGGGAAGGAATTTTCCTGGATGGGCGCGCGCTGCACCACTCCACGTTTGGGCCTAGCCATGTGCCCGTCACGTACCTCACCATGACATTCCCGGGCACTCAAGATCACGCGTTCAAATAAGAGGTAAGTGTTTTTTAGCTGGCGGACTTGTCTGGGGAACGAGATTTTTTCTGGTGGTGGGCTTTCACCTTGGAACCAGCCCATGCACCACGCGTTCCTCTCAAACGAGGCCATGCACGTATGATCGATGGAACGAGCCCATGGAACCGCTCCGGCGCCCCCCCTTGGAACGAGCCCATGGACGGAATTTTTGCGGCGCGTCGATGAAATTATTTGTAAGTAACAACTAATTTTGTTATTATTTCTTCTCTTGAGTGAGTTAATAGAGTCTTCATCGCCTGCCCGGCCTTGACCACCGCAACGCCCGCGTGTGTCTTTAAAATTTTAGTGCACTGCTCAGAACGATATGTCGAACCAAACAGTTCCAAATGAATCGGACGTCGCGCGCTCCTTGCCGCGCCTCATAACGCCAACGCTGAAACTATTGCGCGAACGCCTCTGGCTGCAAGTGCTCATCGGCATGGTTTTAGGCATTGGCACGGGGGTTCTGCTTGGACCCGGCTTTAATCTGGTCGAGCGGGAGACTGCGGAAACGGTTGGCAATTGGCTGGCCCTGCCGGGGCGGCTGTTTTTGGCCTCGATTCAATTTGTGGTGATTCCTTTGGTCGTCGCCTCGGTGATTAGAGGCATCGCGGCCGGGGAAGGCGGTGGTCAGCTGGGCAAGATCAGTGCCATGACCGTGCTGTTGTTTTTGGGCGGCACGGTGGTCGCCGTGGCCATCGGCCTGACCGCGGCCCTGCTGATCCGCCCGGGCAGTATGATTGATGGCGCGCGGCTGCAAGCAAGCCTGGCGCCGGATACCGCACTGCCCTCAGCGGCGGACATCGACCAAGTCCCCACCGGCCTGCCGCAACTGGCACAAGTGCCCGATGTCATTGTTGACTTCCTGCCGAGCGATCCGCTCACCACATTGGTCAGTGGCGACATGCTGCAAATTGTGGTGATGGGGCTGATCTTTGGCGTGGCCATGGTGATGACGACCCCGGAGCAGCGGCGTCCGATTTTGGATATTCTGGCCTCGCTGCAAGCGGCGTGCATGGCGATTGTCACCGTGGTGTTGCGGTTTGCACCGCTGGCCGTGTTTGGGCTGCTGGCCCAGGTGACCGCCCGTGTCGGCGTGGCCGCGCTGGCCGGGACCGGCGTATATGTGCTGACCGTGTTCGCTGGACTGCTGGCGTTGCTTTGCGTGTATGTGATCGCAGCCGCGCTGTTTAGTCGGCAAGGTGTGGGCGGCATCGGTGGATTTTTAAGCCATGTCAGAGAGGTTCAACTGCTGGCCCTTTCGACATCGAGTTCTGCCGCCGTGATGCCTTTGACCTTGTCGGTAACCGAAAACAAACTCAAGGTGCGGTCCGCGGTCGCGCGCTTCGTGATCCCCTTGGGGACCACCATCAACATGGGCGGCACAGCCTTGTACCAGGGCGTTGCCGCGTTGTTTCTGGCGCAAGTGTTTGGCGTCGACGTGGGCATGAGTGGCATGCTTTTGATTGTTGTCACCGCCACCGGAGCCGCCATTGGGTCGCCCGGCACACCCGGCGTTGGGATTGTGATCCTGGCCTCTATCCTGGTCAGTTTGGGCATTCCCTCGGCCGGTATTGCGCTCATTCTGGGAGTCGACCGCATATTGGATATGGTGCGCACGGCGGTCAACGTGACAGGAGATATAGCCACCGCAGTGGTGGTCGACCGGCTGGTGCCGCTCACAGCCGACACCACAGAAGATAAGCCCATAGCATGAAGTCACAGCAACATAACCACATTACTGCACCTGCGGGTTAACCGGCCATGGACCTGTTTCAAACATTAGGCGGGCTGGCTGGCGGACTTGGCTTGTTCATGCTCGCCATGAAACTGATGACCGACGGCTTAAAGCGCGCCAGCGGCGATACGCTAAAGGATATTTTAGCCCGTTGGACAGCGACGCCGGTGCGCGGCTTGTGTTCAGGCATTATGATTACGGCGCTTGTGCAATCCTCAAGCGCCGTAACGGTGGCCACGATCGGCTTCGTCAATGCCGGATTGATGACATTGTTTCAGGCCATTGGCGTGGTGTATGGCACCAACATCGGCACCACGATGACCGCATGGCTGGTGGCCGCCCTGGGCTTTAAAATTAAGGTCGAAATTTTTGCCTTGCCGATGATCGGCCTGGGCATCGGCCTGTGGTTTCTCAAACAAAACTCACGCTTCGGCGCCTTCGGGCAAGCCCTGGGGGGCTTCGGCCTGTTTTTTGTCGGCATCGACATTTTAAGAGAAGCCTTTGAATCCCTGTCTCCCATGATCGACTTACACGTCGTATCTCAATATGGCGCAGCAGGCGTCGCCTTGATGGTGGGAGTCGGCTTTCTGGTGACGGTGCTCACACAATCATCCAGTGCCGCGATTGCCATTACGCTAACCGCGGCAACAGGCGGCATTATCGCTTTACCTAGTGCGGCGGCGATGGTTATTGGCGCCAACGTCGGCACCACATCGACCGCTCTGTTTGCCGCCTTGAACGCCACCCCAAATGCCAAACGCGTGGCCACCGCCCATGTTATTTTTAATGCCGTCACAGGGTGCGTGGCGTTGCTGATCTTGCCCGTGCTGCTGTTCCTGATTGCAAAAACTGGCAGCGTCCTGAATTTAGAAGAGTCTCCAGCAATCACCTTGGCACTGTTTCATACGGTTTTTAACATCCTGGGCGTGGCCTTGATGTGGCCGCTGTTGCGGCCTTTATCCTCCTGGCTGGCGAACCGCTTCAAGACGGTCGACGAGATTGAGGGCGCCCCAAAATTTATCGATAAAATGATTGCTGAAACACCAGCGCTCGCGTTCAACGCGCTCCTGCTTGAGGTCAACCGCATCGGCGCATTGTCGCGCCGACTTGGGTCTAAAGCGATCTCACAAGATAACGACCGTGATCAGGTTATTCATACCACCAAAAGCGCCATTGAAGCGTTAACCTTAGCCTCCGGTGAGTTTGCCGCCGACATTCAGAATGCGGTGTTGACGCCAAAACAATCTGAGACGCTGCCGCAACTGTTGAGACTGTCTCATTATTATGACGAGGCCGCAGAAATCGCGAGCGGGCTGCATTCCATCCCCGGACTGACGTTAACCCTCCGCGATCCCGAGTTGCGGGAAGACCTGGAACACTTTCTATCGGCGGTCACCGCCTGGTTTGAGGCCCCGCGTCCAGGTGAGTCAGAGTTTATCCTTGACGTGTTTGAAGAGGGGTTTGAGACTCTGGAAGCCACATACCATCACCTGAAAGACCGCTTGCTCCGGGCTGGTATTGATCAGCATATTGCCATTCGCGATCTGGGGCCCCTGGTGGAGCAACTGAGTACGTTGAACCGCGTACTGAAACGCATTTTAAAGGCGGGCAAATTGAACCATGCCCTGGCCATCGAGCTAAACTTAGACGGCGTACAAACACCCACCACTGTTGAAGCACCGCGCAACGCCGCATAATTGTTATAAATGCGCCCAACCACATCCATTGGCTGACGTAAAATGAATTAAAACCCGCAGCCTTTTTTCTGCGTGGATTGTATTCGCTTTTCAACATCCTGCCATGTTTCTTGCCCACGCCCGGGATTGCCCACCGCAGCGAGAGCCATAACCGTATTGTTGCGCTGATAGTCACAGTGGGCGGCATCGGGCCGTTCCAAAGACAGCGTTTCGACAAAAGGCACGGTGTACGTCCAATCGTTAGAGACCATGACATTGATCAGGTCTGTTTTGTCTGAGTCCAAATATTTTTCTGACAGGCGATAGCTCAACAGATCGTTGGGATCGGTGAACGCAACAACTTGAATAGGATCACCCGTTTGCGTGCGATTGGACTCTTCCAACCGCTTCACCAAGCGCGAGAGGGCACTGGTTGAACTGTCCCCAGCCGCAAACGCGGCGCTCGCATCAGCAAGATCAAGCAAGGGGAGTTGATTGGCCAACAGGAATATCTGCCGGATTGACGACAAACGGCGGCTGAATTCATCCTCTTGACCTGACGCGGCAGTGAGATCCAACACCGCATCCGCGATGATTTTACTCCCAAGGCTCTCCGCAACCAGCACCCTGGGAATGGCTGGCGTTTCAGGCCCGGAGAACTTGCACTCTGTGGTTCCGGCTAAGCGTCCACCCAAAAATTCACAAAGGCTCTTGCGCGTCTGCTGGTAAATTTCTGTCCGGTTGGGTCCGGAGACAACCACTGCATCTGCCAAGCAATCATTCAGGAGTGACCGTTTGAGCACTTCATTAAGGGGGGCGCGGTCGTAACGAAACCCGGCACCCCATCCGGTAGCATTATCGAAGTTCAATGTCTTTTTCAGCCCCTGCGTTAATGGAGACCAAACGTAAAAAGTCGTTTCCAGGGTGCCGTCCGGTGTGCGGATCGGGGTTGTCCACGTATACGAATTTCCTGTTTCAGGCGTGTTCGTGGGCGCGACTGCTGCCGCCCGGAGTGAGGCCCGAATGAGATTTTCAGTGTTGTTAATCCACCCCCAGCCCTGGGTGCACATGCCGTGCGTCCAGAAAACCTTGGTGGACCGTTGCGTTGTGAGCTGGGAGGCAAAGCCGTCAAACTGAACCGCAGGATTTGAGGCCGGAAGCTCAGCCTGTCCCGCGTCAAAAGAGGGTGTGCCATAGGGTTTGGAGCACGCACCCAATAACAAAGCACCTGCCACAGCGACCAAAGTGAGCCGACTCATATTCATCATGGCTCTTTCCCCCATCGCCATTTAATCGTTGGGCAGAGGCTAGGCTCAAACGCGGAGGGGCGCACCTGTCACAACTGTCAGGGTTAGTGGTGAGCATATTGCCACCCAAAAAACAAACGGGCCGCACCTGCTTAACCGCATAGCGCTTAGTTTCGATTTCCAGAGGTGGCCAAGATCTCCGCGAGCGGCACACCCGCTTTCAAGCGGTCATTGCGGCTTTGCTCTTTTTTGAGGGCGTGCTTGGCGGCTTCGATCACGCTTGAAGCCTGCGCGGCTGGAATGACAACAACCCCATCGGAATCGCCTTTTACATAATCGCCGGGCGCGATGGCAATGTCGCCGATCACCAGATCACAGCCGATTTCTCCCGGCTGGCCTTTGGTCGACCCGCGCAGCGACAACCCGGCCGCAAAGACCGGAAAAGCCAAATTACGAATGGCATCGATATCTCTGATCATGCCATTGGTGACACACCCCGCAATGCCCTTGAACTGACTGGCAAAACTTGCGGTTTCTCCCCAGACGGCCGTGCGGGCGGGGCCACCACAATCGATCACAATAACGCTGCCGGTTGGCGCCAGATCAACCGCCCGCGTGACGGCTGTGTTATCGCCAAGCGGGCAGCGCACGGTAAATGCCGGGCCGGCCATGATACGGCCTGGCACCATACACCCCACACTTGGCGGCAAATCGCACGGGGCGTTGGTGGCCTCAGACAGGGTGGCCGTTGGAATATGTTGAAGCGCGTCGACGATTTCTTGTTCAGTCATGACGGTGTGTCTTATCCAACTGTTTTCTTGAGCATCTTATTTCGGTCACACTTATTTTCGGGCTGAACTCACGAACCACTTTACGGTGTTATCAAGTTGCGCAAACTTACCAACCCAAATTGAGTCGTCGGAGAAGCCGGCGTCTGTGAACATTTGGCGCGGATTATTGGTCGCATAGACGGTCCAATAGGGCTCGCCGTTGTTTTCTCTGTCCCAGCTATTGTCAAACTGACCAAAGAGATCGAGTTCGTCGAAGCGCAACGGCACGTCCTGGTGAATGGCGATGCCACCCGGTTTCAACAAACGAAAACTCTCTTTGAACATGCCCGCCGTTGAGGTCTGCGACATCTCATGCATTGCATTGTGCGACACAACCAGATCAAAGGACTCATCCGGGAAGGACGTGGCGGCCGCGTCCATTTGATGAAAATGAACTGTTGCGTTTAACGCCTCTGCGCGGGCATGGCCATAGCGAAGCAACGCCGCCCCAACATCAAGGGCGTGCACATCGGCGTCTGGGAACGCGAGCGCCCACGGCGTCGATGAGGGACCAGATGAACACGCAAAATCGAGTATTTTTGTCGGGCGAAAATCAGGATAGTGCTCTTTGAGGAATCGCATGATGACGTCGGCTTTGCCCTCACCTGTGCCTATACCACCCGACATAGAGTAGAGGTTTGTTCCCGCCTCGTGCAACGCCCCTGCCAGCACATCATTGTCGCCGTAATCGGCGGCGAAGCCACCGGGCTGAAGATGAATATCGACTGTCGCGATGCCTTTTGGAATAGGCAGATCTGGGTCGAGAGAGACGGAGCCGTTGGCCTTGGGGTTTTTCTGAACCTGCTCATAAGCGGCCGACAGCTGCGCGGCATTACGATAAATCGGTTCAACCAACGATTCCCACATCAGTTCCTGTGCACAGCGGTTTAAGGCGGAGAACATTTGGTAGACCGGCTCAGCCCACATTTGAGCGCTGATGTCTTTGGCCGACTCTGGCGCACGGCCCCGTTGTTTTTGGAGGCGGGGCTGAACCACGTTTTCGTAGAGCACACGATTGCCAGGACGCACCTTGAAACGGATGTGCTTTTTAAGCGCATAGACAAAAAGTTGCAGATGCCGCTCGTCATGCGTGCTCGGAGATAACATCGCGTGTTTAGGGTTTCTGACCATTGCACCTGCTGCCTAGTAGCAACTTAAAATAACGTCTGTCTGATCTACAAGGTATGGCATCAGAAGTTGGCTTGGCAATTGAGGACGGAGACGGACCAAAAAGAATTTTGGTAAGATCAGTCCCCAAAGCAAGCGGGCCGCACTCATTCCCCCACACATCAGCAGTTGGAGAGAGCACGGCCCGCTTTCGAGGCGTAGGTTTGTTTCGTGTTTAGCTCAGAAAGGTCACCTTGCCGGTGGCCACGTCGTGCTTGGCGGCAACCACTTTGACCTTACCTTCATCGACCAGACCTTTGATGACCGGGCTGCGTTCCAACAGCGCGTCAACCGTCAATTGGGCATTTTTGGTGGCCACAGCTTCAACATAGGCCGTGTTTTTGGAGGACTTCTCGCCGGTCAGCGGTGTGGCCTGAATGGCGGGCTCAATGTTTTCGAGCATGGCGGTGAGATTACCAAGCTTCACTTCATCAACCGCGCCCTTTACCGCGCCGCAGGCGGAGTGTGCCAGAATGACGATGGCTTTTGAGCCAGCAGCGGCGGTAGCAAACTCCAGACTGCCAATAATGTCCGTGTTGACGAAGTTGCCCGCCACACGGGCGGAGAAGATGTCGCCAATCTGTTGGTCGAACACCAACTCAGGCGGTACACGAGAATCGATGCAGCCGACAATAGCCGCGATGGGGTACTGACCGTCAGCGGTGGCTTTGACCTGTGACATGTAATCGCAATTCACGGACTCGCCCGCAACAAAACGGGCGTTGCCCTCTTTGAGCGCATTGATCGCATCATCCGGTGACATGGCCTGCTGCATTTCAGCCGTGATGGCCTTGCACGCATCCCCATGATGATCGGCCTTGGCAGCTGTCGCGGCGACAGCGGAGGTTGAAACAGCCGCCATCAATGATCCGACGAAGGTCCGCCGATCAACAATCCCCTTAGACATGTATGGTTATCCTTTCGGTATTTAGAACTCGGTAAAAGAACGTTGTGACTGTTGGGATATAACCCCCGACGTCCGGGTTTCAATGAAAATTCAGCTAAAATCGACATCCGAGATGGGTCATAGGGCCAGGGTCGCATAGTCAGCGTGTTATCTTCTATGATCGCGAAGGCCGTTAACGTTTGCTGACTCTGGTGTATCCGCCGGAACCTGCCTCGAATTGGGGGGATCTATGCACAACGCTGATACGAGCTGACCAAACTTCTATTGGTCAAAGCCGCAAAAACCACAGAAAACATAATAAAAGAGCCTGAAAAACTGCCGCTGTGCTGACGCTTTCGCCTTAAAGGATCCCTCATGACATTCACGTCCCGCGCCACGTCCATCGACCCCCGACACTTTGGTCAGTTTTTTATTGGCGGCGCCTGGGTGTCTCCATCGACCGACAAGACGC
Organism: Rhodospirillaceae bacterium; assembly: GCA_040221475.1. Classification (GTDB taxonomy): domain Bacteria; phylum Pseudomonadota; class Alphaproteobacteria; order Rhodospirillales; family Rhodospirillaceae; genus WLXB01. The sequence goes on from JAVKEJ010000032.1 coordinate 679,615, forward strand.
TGGATGTTGTCTCGCCGGTGACCGAGGAGGTGGTGTTTCGGGTGGCCGAGGCCAGGCCCGCCGATGTGGACAAAGCGGTGGCCGCCGCCCGCACGGCCTTTGACAGTGGCCCCTGGCCGAGAATGCCGCCCCTGGAACGGGCCGAATATCTGAAAGAATTTGCACGTATTCTGCGCACACGCGCCGAAGATTTTGCGGTCGCCTGGACCGAAACCACCGGCGTGGTGCGCGGCATGGCGCTGTCGTCGCCGGAATATTCCATCGGCGCGTTTGATCGTTCCATCGACCAGGCGTCCAGCTTTGACTGGATTGAAAAGCACCCGACCGGCAACGGTATGGGATTATTGGTCCGTGAGCCCGTTGGCGTGGTGGCGGCCATTGCACCGTGGAACGCCCCATTGGCGACCATGCTGACGAAAATTGCCCCGGCCCTGATGGCCGGCTGCCCGGTGGTGATGAAGCCTGCCCCGCAGACCCCCATTGAAGCTTACATCATTGCAGAATGTGCTGAAGCAGCGAAACTGCCGCCCGGCGTGGTCAACCTGTTTACGGCAGAGCGCGAGGCATCCGATCATCTGGTGCGGCACCCGGGCATTGATAAAATCAGCTTCACCGGCAGTCTGGCGACCGGACAGCACATTGCCGCGGTCGGCGGCGAACGTATCGCCCGCGTGACCCTGGAACTGGGCGGCAAGTCGGCGGCGATTGTTCTGGATGATTATGATTTGGAAAAAGCCGCCAAAAGTTTGGTGGGCGGTATTTGTGTGTTGAGTGGACAAAACTGTGCCGGACTAACCCGGGTGATTGTGTCGCGCGCGCGCCATGATGAACTGGTTCAGCATATGGTGGCCGCCGCCCAGGCCGTCACCATCGGCGACCCCTATGACGCAGAGATCAAACTGGGTCCGCTGACCATGAAAAGCCAGTTGGAAAAAGTCGAAGGGTATATCGCCACCGGCGTTAAAGAAGGCGCGACATTGGCAACCGGCGGCAAACGCCCGGCCCACATCGCGCGCGGCTATTACATGGAGCCGACCGTGTTTGCCAATGTGGACAACGCCATGACCATCGCCCAGGAAGAAATTTTCGGGCCGGTGCTGTGTGTGATTCCCTGTGACGGTGAAGATGAAAGCGCCCGGGAAGCAGAGGCCATTCGTATCGCCAACGACTCGCCCTTTGGGCTGGCGGGGGCTGTGTATACCAACGACACCAATGCGACCTATCGCATTGCCCGGCAGTTGCGCACTGGAACTGTGGGCCAAAGCGCGCCTTCGGCCAGCTTTGCCATTGCCTTTGGCGGCTTCAAACAGTCCGGCCTGGGACGTGAAGGCGGCGTGGAAGGCTTGTTGGCGTATCTGGAACCCAAGACCATTCTGCTGCCCAAAGCACCGGATGGGATTTAGGGGGAAATTAAAGCCCCGCATTTTATTGTGGTCAGGTCACGCGCATCCCGTCACAGTGACCCTGCACATAGAAGGAGGGACTCATGACCTACAGCAACCTGCGCTACTTCGTCGGCGGGATGATCTTGAGCGCCGCGCTGATGCTTTCATCAACCGTGTGGACCAAGAACACGCCGCAATCTTTCGCAGAGTTTGAACGATTGGTCGACGCGGCACCGGCGCTGTTAAACCCCGCTTTAGCCGAAGAAACGCGGGCGCTGATGAAGCGCACGATGCTCGCCCACCATCAACAAGACACCGCCGCTTTGATTGCCGATCTGCACGAAGACTATACCTTCTTCAGCGTGTCTGAAGACGGGCCAATGGCTCTGGCCGAGAGCCGTGACATTGCCGCAGAGATGACCGCGAATTTATATCAAAGCGACTACATGAAAAATTATATCGGTGTAAAAAGCCAGCCCATCGCTATTGTCGGCAACATTGGGATTCAACTGGATGTAGAAGGGTTCGCCTTCGATGATGGCACAACCGAGATGCACACCCTTCTGACCGTTCTTGAACTGAAAGACGGCAAAATTTTACGCAACTGGGCGTTTAATCCGGAAACCGGTGAAGACGAATAAGTGGGACTATTAAAACAGGCGCGCCGCCCATGCCCGAACTGACCCGACGTGACGCCCTCATTCTGGCCGGCGCAGGAGTAGCAGCCATGACCGCACATACGCCTGCCCGCGCGGCGAGATCAGACACGGCAGTTCCAGACACGACTGTTGAGGACTTTAACGCCTGGATCAGTCTGCGCGGTGGCGAGCACGCACCCGCTTATTGGTATTCGGAAGGGTTGATTCGCCCGATCAAAGACGGCGGCAAAGTGCAGTCGCGCATGGTGGGTATGGAAACCTGGATTACACCATCGGATCTGCGCACAGAAACTTCGGTGGTTTCCTTGTCACGGAAGATTTATTTTTTTCTGGAAGAAGACCGCGACGAAATTGTCATCGACCCAGCCACGGGCGAGCCGCGGCGACCAAGCATCTTCGCCCATCAGCTGCGGACCTTCACACTCCTTGACGGCGCCATTGACTATAGAGTGGAAAGCCACGACCTGCGCGGTATTCGCCAGGGTGGCTTCGGCGTGACCATGTCGGTCAACCGGCGTGGCGAACAGGTGCATGTGAATTATGCCTCATTCCCGCGCCGCCCTGATGAGACTGGCGAGATGCAGGTGCGCAGCGGCGAGGTTTATGACTATATGGACAATGGGCCACAACATACGGACGAGTCCGCACGCTATCAGATGACCTGGGTCGGCACCAATTTGGACGGCAATGTGGCCAATCAGCGGGGATGGCGTTTTGGCCGTTTTCACGACATTCCCAACACCTGGCTGAAAACCATCATCCGCGATAAGGCCCCCCTGTGGATGGAACCACCCGCTGATATGGTCGAAATTGAGCAGCTGCGAAACACCGTGCCCTTCCCTGTTCCAGGGCTGGGACTCTAATAACGGCCATCCCTATAGACAGCTCAAATAACGAGCTAGCGTAACTGCCTCCTGGTTTAAAAAAGGGGAGATGGTTCACCCTGACCTGAGTGTCACAGATTTGAAATGTGACGCGCACTTACGCATGCGTCGGTTATAGCCGGTTTTGCGCCTGTTGCCGGAGTACACATTAGGGAGAGCAAGATGAAAACCAGACTGAAAACCGGGCATATTGCCTGCATGGCGGCTTTGGCCATTACCGGCGAAGCGCTTGTGATCAACGACGCCACCGCCCAAACCCGGACTGGTGGCGCGCGCCAAGCCGTCACCTTGGATGAAATTGTTGTGACCGCACGTAAACGCGATGAGTCGTTGCTTGATGTTCCGGTGACCGTGACCGCGCTGACAGCGCTGGATATCGAAGTCAAAGACATTGATGAATTGAATGACATTGTCGATTTTTCGCCGGGCTTTTTCTATGGCGGCGCAACTGTCGGACGCAACGACCGCTCGAACCGGCGGCTGATTATTCGTGGCATGCAAGTCGGGACTGACGTGGATACGCGCCAGGGCGCGACGTTGTTCATTGATGGTGCGCCCGTGCTGGGCAGCGAACTTGGCAGCACAGAAGACGTTGAGCGCATTGAAGTTGTGAAAGGCCCGCAAAGCGCCTACTTCGGCCGCGCCACATTTGGTGGTGCCATCAACATCATCACGAAGCGTCCCGGGGATACCTTCGCCGGACGGGTCACTGCGGAAGCTGGCCGCTTTGGCACAACGGATTTCAGCTTGTCGGCCGAAGGGCCGCTGGTCGAGGACAAATTAGCCATCAGAGTCACCGGCAGTCACTACGGAACGGATGGCCAGTACACCAACGCCACAAACCCCAGTGAAACCTTGGGCGCGCGTGAAACTTTTGATGTTGCAGGGACACTCTATGCCACGCCAAGCGACAACTTCAGCGCCAAGCTGCGCCTGCATTACTGGCGGGACAGCGACGGTCCAAGCGCCTCTGTTGGGTATGGATTGAACAATGGGGAAAGCAACTTCAATTGCAATCTTCCGAACTCGACTCTGCCAGCGTTAAACGGAAACAACAACTGGATTTGCGGTGTTCCAGCGCAGCCGACACCGGACCAAATTCAGGCCGATACGGTTGTTACGCCGGCGATCCTGAACAATCTCTTGGCCAACAACACGGTTGATAATCCAACGCTGGCGTTCCTGTTTGATCCGCAATTCATAGACGGCTTCGGCCTTGAGCGGCGGGCGTGGGAAGGCAGTCTGGTGATGGATTACGATTTGGCCAACGGCATGACGCTGTCTTCCATCTCGGCCTACCACTCCAATGAATGGGCGGCGCTGGATGATGCCGACCGGCGCTCGACCGCTGATTTGCCCGGTGAATTTAATGACGTGATGCTATTCAACAACCGCGACCTGGAAGACTTTAGCCAGGAACTGCGCGTCTCCTCAGCAGACGACCAAGCGTTACGCTGGATGGTCGGCGCAAGCTATTTTGACATCAAAGCGCTGGCGACAACCGGGCTAAAACTAACCGGCACATTCCGCTCCTCCAGCACGGGGGACACCAATCAGGTGCAAACCTGGGGCGTGTTCGGTTCATTGGCCTATGACATCACCGACACACTGACCGTGAGCGCCGAAGCCCGGCATCAGTGGGACGAAGTTACGGATGGAAACATTGGCGCCACACCTCTGTCTGGCACCTTCAAGAGCTTCACGCCACGTGTGATTCTGGACTATAAGCCGTCAGACACCTCAACGGTTTATGCAAGCTGGGCCCGCGGCACGCGTCCCGGTGAATTTAACGCCGCCCTGGTGGGACAACCGCAAGACGTATTGACTCAAATCGCCGCTCAAATTGGCGCTGACATCAACATTGATGAAGAAAAACTCGATAACTACGAACTCGGTTATAAGGGCCGTTTTTGGGGTGGTCGCGCCCAGCTCACTGCTGCCGTTTACTTCGCGGAATGGAGCAATCAGCACACCCGAGGCCTCGCCACCGTTGAGTTAGGGGATGGCACCACCACGCTGTTCGCCACCACCGGCACCGGCGGCAAAACGGATTTATGGGGCCTTGAGCTTGAAGGCGCTGTAGCCGCGACTGAAAACCTGTCTCTGGAAGGCACATTCGCCATCAATGATACAAAAATCATTGCCCGCGATTGCTCAGACTGTGGCATTTTGCTCGGTGACCGTGACATTGCCGGTTTGGATAAAAGCTTATCCCGTTCACCAAAGTATACCGGCACCGCGTCGGCCACATACCGTGACCAGCTGACCAACAGCTATGACTGGTTCGTACGCAGTGACTTTATTTTCACTGGGAGCCAGTGGGCGACTGAAGCCAACATTACAAAAACAGGCGCTGCGCATCGCGTTAATTTACGGGTTGGTGCTGAAAGTGAAACGCTGCGTCTGGAAGTGTTTGCGACAAACCTGTTTGATGACAAAACCTTCACCGGGTTCCAACGCTTTACCGATTTGGCCTTTTTGGGTGGTCGGCAAATCCTGACTGCGGCTCTACCAGAGCGCCGGAGCTGGGGCGTGCGCGCTGCCTATAACTTCTAAGGTGCATATTACTCTGGTCAATAACCAGAGCTTAGCAATCTAAGACATATCTGCCCCCGTTGGTTTGTCACCAGCGGGGGCTTTTCACTTAAGCGGGAAGATATGATTACGCCCGCCTTGGGACGCCTAACAGTAGGCAGAGGCAAAACGAGGCGTTAGTGTGGCCGTATAGAAAATCAAACTATACGGAGACGGCATGTCAGATTCAGCTTCAGAAAACTGGGATATCATTTGTGTTGGCGCCGGGTCTGCCGGATTGCCACTGGCCATTCGCGCAGCGGAACGGGGCGCTAGAATTTTACAAATTGATGCCGATAAACGTGTCGGCGGCACCTTGTATTGGTCGTCGGGCCAAATTGCTGCTGCGGGCAACCGCCTGCAAAAGAACGCCGGCATCGAAGACAGCCCGGACGAGCATTACAACGATGCCCAACGCGTCGCACACAACAAAATCGATCCGGTGGTGATGCGCTTGTTTGCGGACAATGCGGCGCACACCATTGATTGGCTGGAAGACATTGGGTTCAAACCTGCCGCCGGCACACCGGTCGCGGGTGAAGCCCATGAAGCCTACAGCACACGGCGCTATTTGTGGGGCGACAACCAGGGCCTTTCGATTTTGGAAGCCTTACAGCCGGTGCACGAAAAACTGGTGGCGGATGGCAAAATCGACCTCCGCCTTGAACACCGCATGACCGGCCTGGTCACAGATGACAGCGGCGCTGTAATTGGGGTGAAAGTCGACACCGCAAAGGGCGAAGAAATTTTTCATGGCAAAAACATCGTGCTGGCCACGGGCGGATACGCCGCCGGGCCTGAACTCTGGAATGAACTGAATCCGGAAATTCCCCTGTGCTCTCACTGCAATCCGTATTCGCGCGGAGACGGTCTGGTGGCCGCCCGGGAATTGAATGCAAAGATCGATGGCAAAGAGAAGTTTCTCTGCACGTTTGCCGGCTACCTGGAAGACCCGGATGATCCGACGTCGGGCGAGTTTCTCACCCTGTCGCCCAAGGCGCGGAACATTTGGGAAATCTTTGTCAACATCAACGGCAAGCGCTTCATGAAAGAAGACCATCAGAGCATTGATTATCGGGAGCGCTCCCTGCTGAAGCAGCCGGGCATGCGCATGAATGTTGTGATGGACTCGGCCATCTTGCAGAACGCAGCCTCTATTACACTTATGGACCCGGCCACCTATCGCGCGAAATTTGGCACTCACCCCAACTTTGTCAAAGCTGACACCATTGAGGGCTTGGCGAAAGCGTTAGGGGTTCCTGCTGATGCTTTGCAGCAGACCATTGATGAGTACAACGCCGCAGTCGACGCCAAACATGATCCAGAATTTGATAAGTTTTTCCTGATCCGGAAAATTGAGAAAGCGCCGTTTTATGGCATCAAAGGCATGGGCATTACCGTCCTGGGCCCCGAAGGCGTGGCCGTGGATGATCACCTGCGGGTTCTCAACACCCGCGGCGCAGCCATCCCCAACCTCTATGCGGCTGGCGAAGTGCTGGGTTTTGCCCGCACCTCTGGCGATGCCTTTGTAGGCGGTCTATCGCTGACGCCCGCGCTGGCCTTCGGCAAAATTCTCGGCGAGCGCATTTTGCAGTGGTAAGCCTTTGTTGAAGTGATACGCCATGACGTCTTCCGCACCAGCAACATTTGACGCCGCCGCCTCAGCCCGCGTTGATCGCATTTATCAAAACCCGGATATTGTCGCCCAGCGTGTCTTTGTCCGGCAAAACCTGGCCCTGAAACCGGGCGAACGGGTGATGGATATTGGCGCCGGGCCGGGTCTGCTGACCTTGGAAATGGCGACGGAAGTTGGATCAGAGGGCAAGGTGATCGCCCTGGACCCAAGCCAGTCCATGCGGGCCATCGCCGAACACCGCTGCCGAAACTGCCCCTGGGTGAGTGTCGTCGATGGCGATGCCACCGCCTTGCCCGCTGAAGATGCGAGCCTGGATGCACTGGTGGCGACGCAGGTCTATGAATACGTGCCCGATATGCCAAAAGCCCTGCGCGAAGCCTTTCGCGTGCTGAAGCCCGGCGGTCGACTGCTGGCGTTAGACACGGATTGGCACAGCGCCGTTGTGAACACCTCGAACCAAGACCGCATGAGCGAGGTGCTGTCCACCTGGCGTTCTCACTTCGTGCACCCAGATTTGCCAGGGCGATTCCCTAAATTGAGCCGCACCGCTGGATTTGACGTTGTGTTCACAGGGGGCATGGCGGTGGTCAACACAGCTATGACAAAAGACACGTTCGCCGGAGACGTTCTGTTCAATATGCCAAGACACGCTGAACGACAGGGCGGCCTGTCTCCAGAGACCTGCGCGGCCTGGCTTCAAGAGTTAAAAGACCTGGATGCCAGCGGTGATTTTTTCTTTAGTGTCACGCGCTTTGTATGCCTTGCGGTTAAGCCTGACTAAGGCCAGCCAGGGGGTCCAGCCTAGGACCAACTTACGGTAAGACGGAACGTCAACGCTTGAACCCGCGCCCGGACTCTGCTTGGCTGTTGGTTCCAGAGACCGTTTTTGACTTTAAGGATGTCCTTTATGCGCTCCCTGCTTGCGACTCTGACTTTGTTGACAACACTCTGTCTGACCACCGCCGCCGACGCACAGGCCATACGCCAAACCAAGGTGCCGTGGGACGATAAGTTCCGGCAGTTGGACGAAATCTGGCCAACGGCAAACAGCTATCGTACCGCATCAGGTGCACCGGGCCACGCATACTGGCAGCAACGGGCCGACTACGTCATCAAAGTCGCGTTGGACGAAAAGAAGCGCGCCCTAACCGGGGCTGCGACCATTACCTACAGCAACAACGCGCCCGACACCTTGCGCTACCTGTGGCTGAACATGGACCAGAACCGTTTTGCCGCCGACTCTAAATACGTCGCGCAGCGCCGATCGGACGGCGACAACAAAGAATCTTACGGTACGCTTCGTGGCTCTTATGGCCATCGCGATGGCGACTTCGGATTTAAGGTGAAACGCATCGTCGATGGGGCCGGACAAAACCTGTCCTACACGGTGGTAGATACGCTGATGCGCATCGACTTGCCTGCCCCATTGCAGCCTGGGGAGCGCACAACCTTCACCATTGACTGGTCGCACAACATTATCGAGGCCGAGGCGTATAGAGGCCGGGGCGGATACGAACACTTCGAGGATGACGGCAATGACATCTTTCAGATCGCGCAATGGTATCCGCGCCTAGCGGTATATTCCGATAACGAAGGCTGGCACCAACAAAGTTTTCTCGGTAACAGCGAGTTTACGGTTCAGTTCGGTGACTTTGATGTTGAGATCACAGTGCCCGCCGACCACGTGGTTGCCAGCACCGGTGTGCTGCAAAATTCCGACGAGGTCCTAAGCGAAATACAAAAAGCGCGCCTTGAAGACTCCGCCACCGCCAAAGAGCCGGTGATGATCGTCAACGCGCAGGAAGCCATTCGGGCCGAGGACGGTAGCAGTCAGACCACAAAAACCTGGCGCTTTACGGCCGATAATGTGCGTGATTTTGCCTGGGCGTCGTCGCGCAAATTTCAGTGGGACGCCCAAGGTTACACGACCCGGGATGGCCGCACCGTGATGGCGATGTCCTATTACCCGAAAGAGGCCAATCCACTGTGGGGGCTGTATTCCACCGCAGCGCAGATTCACTCCATGGATGTCTTTGGCGACAAAGTCTTCCCTTACCCCTACCCGGTTATGAGTTCAGTCAATGGTCAGGTCGGCGGCATGGAATACCCCATGTTGGCGTTTAACGGCCCGCGTCCAGTGAAAGACAAAAAAACCGGCGAGATTACCTACTCCCGCGCCACCAAGAACGCCTTGATCTCGGTTGTGATTCACGAAGCGGGACATAACTGGTTCCCCATGATTGTGAACTCGGACGAGCGCCATTGGACCTGGATGGATGAAGGCTTGAACACCTATATCCAGTTTCTGGCGGAACAACTGTGGGAAGAGGGGTATCCATCGCGGCGCGGCGAGCCCCGCGACATTGTTGATTTTATGAAAAGCCAGAACCAGGTCCCGATCATGACCGACGGGGAATCGCTTAAAAACGTGGGTGCCAATGCCTATGCCAAACCGGCGACCGCCTTGAATATTCTGCGCGAAACGATTTTGGGACGAGAGCTGTTCGATTTTGCCTTTGCCGAATATGCGCGACGCTGGAAATTCAAACACCCCAGTCCGGCAGATTTTTTCCGCACCATAGAAGATGCCTCAGGTGTTGATCTGGATTGGTTCTGGCATGGCTGGTTTTACACCACCGATCATGTCGACATTGCCATCAACAAGGTGACCTCTTACCGCATCGACACCAAAGATCCGGATGTGGAACTGCCGTGGAAGCGTGAGCAAGCAGCACAAGAGCCGATCTCTCTGACCCGCCAACGCAATACGGACCTGCCCAAGATGGTTGATGACAATAAACGTCTGCAGGATCTGTATAGTAAGGAAGACCGCTTCACCGTCACCAACGCGGATCGCAACACATACAACGCCACCGTTGGGAAGCTCGAAGACTGGGAGAAAGACCTACTAGACAGCGACGACTACTTCACCATGATCGACTTCAAGAATTTAGGCGGTCTGGTGATGCCGGTGATTCTGGAAGTCACCTATGACAACGGTAAAAGCGAAGAGGTCCGTATTCCGGCTGAGGTGTGGCGCCACGATCCGAAAAAGTTCTCCAAGCTGCTGATCACCGACCGTAAGGTGAATAGCATCACACTTGATCCCTTTTGGGAAACGGCGGACGTGGACCTGAACAACAATTACTGGCCGCGACGGGAAGTGGAATCACGCCTGGAGTTGTTTAAACGGGAGCGCCGCCAAGGCCGCAACCTGATGAAAGATCTGAACGTCGACCTAAAGTCCAACAATAAGGAAGACGCGGACTAAGACGCGCGTATCCGTTATGAAACAGGCTTTGGGTATTTAAGATACATGAGTCTTCGCTCACGACCTATCAACCGCCGCGCCTGTATTAGTGGCGGGACAGCCTTGACGATGGCCGCACCAGCCTCTTGGGCTGACGGTGCCCACGCGGCTTTTACCGTGATTGAGCACAACGCCAGGGCCGGAACCTGGGAAGTGATTCATCGGATGATGGCGCTGGACTTGGAAATTGCCCTGACCGCCCGCACAGGACGCGTGGTAAAGCTAGAAAACATGACCGAGAGCGAGGACTTAATCGCATCTTACCTGTACGATTACTTCTCCTTATCTTCCGCTGACGATGAACCGCTACCGCTGATCTGGGTCGGCGCTGCCGCCCAGATGGATATGGTGCTGACCTACCAAGAGACATCGGCCCCGGAAATGTTAAACAGCTTGGTGATCAACAATCAGATTTTGACGGATGCCCATCCGACGCAAGTCAACACCGTCAACATCAGCTATGACGGGCGCATCCAAACCCGCATCTTTACCCAAAACGATGGGCCACAACTGATCGCGCTAGATTAACCGCAAAAAAAGGCACCGCAAAAAAGAAGGGCTGCTCTTTCGAGCAGCCCTTTAGAGGGTAACGCGAATTTAGGGAAAACTTAGACGTCCATTTAGAAGTCCATGCCGCCCATATCTGGCATCGGCGCTGAGTCTTTCTTTTCAGGTTTATCGGCCACCATGGCTTCGGTGGTGATGAGCAATCCAGCCACAGACGCTGCATCTTGCAAGGCCGTGCGTACAACTTTGGTTGGGTCAATAATACCTGATTTAACCAAGTTGCCGTAGCTGCTGGTTTGCGCATCGAAACCGTAGTCTGTGTCTTTCTGATCCAACAGTTTGCCGGCAACAACCGCGCCGTCCACACCGGCGTTTTCAGAAATTTGCCGGACCGGAGCCTGTAGGGCACGGCGCACGATATCCACACCAACCTTCTGGTCTTCGTTTTCGACTTTAAGGTTTTTCAGAGCGTGTATGGCATAGAGCAATGCTGTACCGCCACCAGGCACCACGCCTTCTTCCACAGCAGCCCGCGTGGCATGGAGGGCATCGTCAACGCGATCTTTCTTCTCTTTCACTTCGACTTCCGTTGCACCGCCAACGCGGATGACGGCAACACCACCGGCCAATTTCGCGAGGCGCTCCTGGAGTTTCTCGCGATCATAGTCGGAGGTGGTGTCTTCAATCTGCCGACGAATTTGTTCGCACCGCCCATTGATGTCGGCTTTCTTGCCAGAGCCATCGACGATGGTTGTTTCGTCTTTGGTGATAGAGACATGTTTTGCGCTGCCGAGCATATCGAGGGTGACGTTTTCGAGTTTGATCCCGACGTCCTCGGAAATCACCTGGCCTTTGGTCAGCACGGCGATGTCTTCCAGCATGGCCTTGCGGCGATCGCCAAAACCAGGCGCTTTAACCGCAGCGACTTTGAGGCCGCCACGGAGGCGGTTGACCACCAGCGTTGCGAGGGCTTCACCTTCGATATCCTCGGCGATGATCAGCAATGGACGGCTCGACTGCACCACAGCTTCCAGAACCGGCAGCATGGGCTGCAGGTTGGAGAGTTTCTTCTCGTGAATCAGGATGTAGGGATCATCCAGCTCGGCCACCATCTTCTCGGAGTTGGTAACGAAGTAGGGAGAGGTATACCCACGATCGAACTGCATGCCTTCCACGACGTCCAGTTCAGTCTCCAGGCCTTTGGCTTCTTCAACGGTAATCACGCCTTCATTGCCAACTTTATCCATGGCTTTGGCAATAATCTGTCCGATTTCTTTCTCGCCGTTGGCGGAAATGGTGCCAACCTGGGCGATTTCTTCGTTGGTTTTCACCTTCTTAGAACGCTTTTGAACATCTGCAACAACCGCTGCGGTTGCGAGATCAATACCGCGCTTCAGGTCCATCGGGTTCAAACCCGCCGCAACGGCCTTTGCCCCTTCACGGACGATCGACTGGGCCAATACGGTGGCTGTGGTTGTGCCGTCACCCGCCAAGTCGTTGGTTTTGGACGCGACTTCCTTGATCATCTGCGCGCCCATGTTTTCGAACTTGTCTTTCAGCTCGATATCCTTGGCGACAGTCACGCCGTCTTTGGTGATGCGCGGCGCGCCAAACGACTTATCAAGGACAACATTGCGGCCTTTTGGTCCGAGGGTGACCTTGACTGCATCTGCCAGAATATCAACGCCCTTGAGCAAACGGGCGCGGGCGTCTGTTGAAAATTTTACTTCTTTTGCCATGTCAAATTACTCCTTCACCTTAAGCTGCCTTGCGAGTCACCGATGACTTGGCTTCAATCACACCAAGTACGTCAGACTCCTTGATGATCAGCAGGTCTTCTCCTTCAATTTTAACCTCTGTGCCGGCGTACTTACCGATCAAAACGAGGTCGCCAACTTGAACGTCTGGCGCAATGACGGAGCCGTCGTCGGCGCGGGCCCCGGGGCCGACCGCGATGATTTCAGCTTCCAACGGTTTTTCTTTGGCCGTATCCGGGATGATGATGCCGCCAGCAGAGCGTTCGTCACTGTTTAGGCGACGCGCCAGCACGCGGTCATGAAGGGGGCGGAATTTGGTCTTCATAGTCTGTCATTCCTCTTCTTAAGCAAATGACCAATGGTTAGGATTAAGGCGGCCTCCATAGAGGACAGCCACAAGCGATTTAGGAAAAAAATGAGGCGCTGCAAGGGGTTTGGCCGAAATTTTTTTGACGGCGCAAAACGGTGTTAGCAAACCCAGCAGGTGGCTGCCAAGCCATTGATTCTAAACGGTTATTGATTTTAAGGCACGAAGTCTGGCACGATTCTAATGTTGTGATGTTCACCAGATTGGAGACTGTTTTTATGACGGCATTAGAACAACAGTTGCAGGGCTATCGGCTGACCACGGCGCAAATTCTTTACCACCTGCCGGACCACCCCAAGCTGCTGCAAGAGTTTCTTTGGCAACATCTGGATATGGCCCCGAAGTTCCCCGTGCTGAGAAAGTTCCTCGATTTTTGGACACAAAACCTGGACGGCGCGCTCCACTCTGTCACCGTCGCTCAGAAGGAGATTATCAAACCGGCAGAGTTTAAAGCTGTGGGCGGTCGCATTCACCTGCACTAGCGCTTACCGATCTCTTCAATCAGGTTGCGCGGACCGCTGTAATCAGCTCACGTGGACCTGGAACAAAATTAAGATTCGACCGTCACGCCTTTCCAAAAGGCGACGTGGTCTTTGATGTTTGCGGCCGCCTCTTTGGGCGCGGGATAATACCAGGCGGCGTTCTCGTTGCGCTGACCATCCACAACCACGTGATAATATTTGGCCGTGCCTTTCCAGGGACAGCCGGATGTATGATCGCTGGGTTCAAAATGCGCTGAGGTCAGCGCATCTGGCGGAAAATAGATATTGCCTTCGACCGTTTCAAAGGTTTCCGTGTCGGCAATGACTTGGTCGTTCCAAAGTGCGCGTGGCATAGCAATCTCCGTTTAGGGTCTATATGTCGGGCGTAAACCCTTAGATTTAAATTCTAACCCCTGGCCTTACCCCCTGTTCTTTCTAACCCATGGATCGCGGCAGGAAGGTCACGATATCAGGGAACAGGGCAATCACGATGACCATCGCCACCATGATCAGGAAAAAGGGCAGTGACGCCTTGGCGATCCGGCCAATGGACGCGCCGGTTAAACCCTGAACCACAAACAGATTGAACCCCACCGGCGGCGTGATCTGGGACATCTCAACCACAATGACCAAGAAAATACCAAACCAGACTTGGTCGAACCCCGCAGCGGAGATCAACGGCAGCACCAGGGCCAAGGTCATAACGATGGCCGATAACCCATCAATGACACACCCAAGGGCAATATAGAAAATCGTCAGCAGAAGAATCAAAGCAAACGGGCTGAGATCAAGCGCCGTAATGCTGGCCGCCACCGCTTGAGGCAAACCGAGAAACGCCATCGCCTTCGACAGAAACAAGGCGCCCGCCAGAATGAGACCGATCATGGAGCAGGTTTTGATCGCGCCCATAAAGGCCAACGCTAGCGTTTGACGTGTCAGAGCGCGCTGCGCGAGTGCGATCACCAACGCGCCGGCCACACCGATCGTCGCGGCCTCGGACGGGCTCGCAATGCCGGCATACATGGACCCAATAATGACGGCGATGAGTCCGAGAATAGGGCCGAGTTCGCCGATGGCCTTGAGACGATCCATCCACGTTGCGGAAGCCTGATCGTCGGGCACAAGGGCAGGGTTCAGCATCACACGAATGGCGATATACGCCATATAAGAGGCCGCCAACATGGCTCCCGGCACCACCCCTGCGATGAACAGATCGATGATCGAAGTTTCAGACAACACACCATAGAGAATAAGAATGATGCTGGGCGGAATCAGAAACCCCAATGTGCCCGCGCCACAGAGCGAGCCGATGGCCAGATTCTCGTTGTAGCCGCGCGCTTTCAGCTCCGCTAACGTCATCCGGCCAATGGTGGCGGTGGTCGCGGCAGACGATCCGGACACGGCGGCAAAGAGCGTGCAGCCAACGACATTCACATGCAGCAAGCGCCCGGGCATGCGGGTAATCCATGGAGTCAAACCCCGAAACACGCTCTCTGACAGGCGCGTGTGAAACAGAATTTCACCCATCAGAATAAAGAGCGGCAGGGCGACGATTTCAGGTGTGTTCAGACTGTTCCAAACATCAAAGGCCAGGAACGTGGCAACCGGCATATCGCGAAACACCGACAAGCTGATCAAGCCAACACCCATCAGGCTGAAGCCCACCCAGACCCCAGCCCCGAGTAACACCACCAGGCTGGCAATCACGACAGCTATGGGCGCGCCGATCATGGCGCTGGCTCTGCGGTCTCGGCGGTTTTCACTTCCGGCACGCGGCCTGTCAGCAACCTCAGAATACGCGCCACCAAGGCAAGTGTCAGGACAGCAGGTCCAATAGCCAATAAGGCTTGGGGATAGGCCAATGGTGTTTCAGATGAATAGTAGGAGACTGTGCCCCTCACCCACGTGCCGTAGGCATACTCGATCAAGGCCACCGTGAGGGTAGCGGAGATCAGCAGCGCAATCACGCTGCACAGAACATCCAAGAGACGCACGATGGAGTCTGAAACAACTTCACTGAGCAGCGTCACGCGAATATGGCCGGCGTGCGTTAAGGTCCAGCCGGAGCCGAGAAACAAAACCAACACCAGAAGATAGCCCGAGTACTCAACCGCTATCGGCAAACTGATGCCAAAGCCACTGCGCAAAACAATCTCAGCAAACCCAAGGGCGAACAGCAGGCCCAGCAACACGGCGGCCACGGCGGCGGCGGCACTGCAAATACGATCTATGGCCGACAACATAACATTCATATCTGAACCGACTTTCCGGTAGCGTCGAGAAAGGTCTGCAAAAGCGGACGTGCTTGCGGTACACGCGCAATAAACGCCTGCCAGATCGGTAAAGCCTGCGCCCGCATTTCCGCGAACAACTGAGGGGATGGCTGTTGCGTGATCATGCCATTGGCTTCCAACTCAAGCAGCTTGGTCTGATCATCGCGGCGTGCGATCTCCCAGAACTCAGGCTCTAGGTTTCGCGCCAGAGCCTCGACTCCCTGCTGCATATTCTGCGGTAATGCCTGCCACGCGGTCTCGTTTACGGACAGAATATTACTGGACCAGGTGTGATTGGACCGCAGCGTATAAGATAAAAACTCCCAAAACTTTTGCGCGGCAGCGGTGGTGGTCGAGGTCATCGCGCCATCCAGAGCGCCAGAGGCCAGCGCCGGCACCACATCGGGCGATGGCATTTGGATGGGGGTCATCTTCAGCCCTAAAACCAGATCGGTTGAGGACTTGTCATAGGACCGCATCGTCAGCCCGGCGAAGTCAGCGACGCTTTCGATAGGTTTATCAAAAAAGAAATTCTGATTGGGCCAAGGGACAATATAAACCACGCGCTGGCCGTGGCGCGCGTAGGCCGCTTCAACCTCCGGCCGGATGATGGTGTACAGCAGCGCCAGCTGATCAATGTCGTCCACCAAATAGGGCAGAGATTCAAACCCCAACAGGGGCTCCGTCCCGACCTGATGAAAGCTCGCGGAATCCGCCAGATCGACAATGCCTTCTTCAACGGCGCGCATGCTCTCTGGGCCTTTGATGCCGAGGATCGCACCAGGATGGATATGAATGGTCAGCGCGCCCTCGGTCAATACCGAAACCTCTTGGGCAAACCGAAGGGCGTTGGTAACGTGATACTCGCTGGGCCCCCAGGGCATGGAGAGATCCCAGTGTATGCCCGGTTGCAGGCGGTCACAGGCGGTCAACACCGTGGTTACCGCCATCCCGGACAGAATTTGCCGCCGAGAAAGCCGTGCGGGTTTAAGACGTTTTGGCATCATAGCGGTAAATGACCCGTTTTAAGATAAGCCGTGACGGGCTCAATGGCCGTAAAGGTGCACACGGACTGTGTCGGCCAGCGCAGCCAATCGCCTGTGAAAAAGCTATCAGCCCTGAAACAGTCTGAGCTTTCAGAGAGCGTTCCAAAAAGGAGGAACATTTCAGCGCCACCGGTTGCCGCAGGCACGGAGAGGGTTGCGCCTTCTTCCAGCCTCATCATTACCATGCGTTCCGGGTGTTCCACTTCGTCATAAAGCACAAGCTGGGATACGCCTAGCCCCAGATCATCCCATGGGTTTTGCAGCATGTTAAGCGCGACCTGACTGCGCGTCTGACCGGGGTATTGCTTGAGCTTCACGAACAGCACGCAACCTTCCTTGGAAAACGGCGCATGTTCGAAGCCTTCTGGATTGAGCAGGTAACAGCCTGCCGGAAAATCCCCCTGGCCATCTGAAAACACACCA
Source organism: Rhodospirillaceae bacterium (assembly GCA_040221475.1). Classification (GTDB taxonomy): domain Bacteria; phylum Pseudomonadota; class Alphaproteobacteria; order Rhodospirillales; family Rhodospirillaceae; genus WLXB01. Next base: position 696,918 of record JAVKEJ010000032.1, read on the forward strand.
TCAAGAACAAGGATTTCTTCCCCATCGGGATGAGGGTGTGCGTGAAACTTACTATTGGCATCATATCTTACAATTGACGTCACACGACCGCGCTCGGCCGGTCCAGACATATCCAGACGCTTGCGCCAGACCCGGGGACTTGGGCTTGGCTGCCAATCGATAGCGCTGGTATGAACCACCACCGCTTCAGAAAAATCCGCGTTAAGGTTTCCTTCTGTCACAAGGCTTCCTAATTGGTCTGCATTAGATCAACTATACGGGGTGCGTGACCACATGCACGCATGAATTTCAGTAAATCTTGGGGATGAATTGATGTGGTTTTTGTATTGATCAACGGATGAGCATTGATTTGGTGTTGCGTCATCATCCAAGAATCAAGAATAACCTGCACCTCAACGTCCGGATCGTTGATCACACAAAAGGGTGAGACAGACCCAGGCGTAACACCAAGTGTGCGCAGCAATCTCTCGGGTGATCCAAAAGATAGTCGCTTCGAGCCGATGAGAGACGGGAGTATTTTAAGATTGATGGCGCGGTCCCACGGTGCGGTCACCAGCCACATCTTTTTCTTGGCATCACATAAAAACAGGTTCTTAACGTGGACGCCAGGCAGGTGCCCAACAATCGACTCCGCTGCTGCGACCGTGAATGCGGCAGGATGATCTTCGGTGCATGTCTTTAAACCTAGCCCGTTTAAACGTGCCAGCAAACCTTCAGGAGTCGCGGGGCCGTCACACGTCACTCCGCTGTGGCAGCTTCCAGCTCAGCCGACGTTTTGGGCCAGGCACGGATCACCGCCTGCACCACAACCGCAAGCGGGATGGCGAAGAAAACACCCCAGAACCCCCAAATGCCGCCAAAAAACAGAATGGCGACAATGATCGCAACAGGATGAATATCAACCACTTCTGAGAACACAAATGGCACCAGCACATTTCCATCAAGTGCTTGAATAATGCCGTAGGCCATCACTGCGATCCCGGCATCACTGGTAAAACCCCACTGCAAAATGGCAACCACAGCAACTGGCAGGGTGACAACAGCCGCGCCGATATACGGAATCAAAACCGAGAACCCGGTGATCACCGCCAACAACAAGGCGTACTGCAAACCGATCAGTGAAAACGTGATGTAAGTGACCACCGCCACCACAAGAATTTCAAGCGCTTTGCCGCCCACATAATTCTGCAATTGATTATGGACCTCGGCCCAGACTTGTCTGGCAAGCTGCCGGTCACGTGGCAGGAATGACGCCAGCCAGTTGACGATTTTATCTTTGTCTTTGATCAGGAAGAAAACCATCAAGGGCACAATGATCAGATAGACAATCCAGGTCATCAGACCGATCACCGTGCCACCCAAAGACCCCACCAGGGATTGGGAAAAATCCAGCACTTCTGTTTGCAACTGATTCATGATCTGCGACGCCTGGGCCGGCGTCAGCAAAGATGGGTATTTATCAGGCAGATGACTGACTGTGTCTTGCAAGCTGGTAATAAAGTCCGGCGCCTGCCGGGTGAGTTGCGTGATCTGACGAATCAACAAAGGAATCAAAGCAAAAACAATCGCCAACATCAACATGATGAACACAACAAAAACAAGCGTGATGGAAAGCCATGGCGACACGCCATAGCCTTCGAGTTTGTCGACAAACACTTGCAGCAAATAGGCCAGCACAACCGCAGCCAAAAATGGTGCCAAAATATTTGCCGTCAGAACCAATGCCGTGGTGGCAAAAACCAGCAACAAAATCAGCAGGGTGAGCTGCGGATTGTCTGAGATCGTTTTGAACCAGTTGCGAATAATATCCATGGCGTCAGGCTTACCCCGTCTGGGTAAAACGGTAAAGACTTAGAAGAGCGCTGCTCTACTGAAAGCCGATTCGTTGTGCTTTTGTTTTCCCGTTGGAAATCGCCCTAGGGCGCAATCGTTTGTCCAACCCACGCCAACACATCTTGCGCCACACGATCTTCATAGCCGTCAAAAGAATACGCTGCGCCCTCGGGGCCACCGTAGAAAATGTATTTCGCCGGACCTTTAGCCGCTTCGGTAAACTCAATCAGATACGCGTTTTGCATAAAGGGGTCGCGTGACCCTCCAAGCGCCAGCACTGGAATATCCACTTCGGCAATACGGGCGGTATGAACAGCCGCTGACGCTGGTCCCCAATAACTGAGAAAACTCTTGGCATAGTAATAGGTAAAGCCAGATCCCGGCGGCGGCAAAAACATCTGCTGACGCGGGTCGTCGTCATACCCGGCCTGAGGCATAGGGTAATCAATCAGGTAAGTTTCACCCTCGCCATCCCGCACCGCTTCTTGCGCTTCAAGAACAGCCCGGGCGTAGAGATCATCCCCCATGCCGGTGCGCGCGTGGCGCGGCATGTCACGGGTGGGGGACAGATACACCATGGCCTTGAGGCGTGGGTCTGCCCGTTGGCTAAGATAATACGTCCACCACAACCCGCCGACGCCATGACCTACACCGACAAGATCCGTGTATCCACGACCAGACATGGCATCGACCCAGACCGCGAAGTCATCAGGTAGAGATTCAAGTGTACCCCTGACCACACCGCGATAGCCGGACGCGCGATGCTGGAACGCCAGCGCCGTGTAGCCGGCCTGGGCGAGACGCACACCAAGCCAATGAGTAGACGAGCGCATAACATCACTGGTCCAACCGTGCATGAGCATGAAGGCTGGTCGCGTGCGATCCTCGCCTGTTGCAGGTGTGTACAAAATTCCAGACAGCGCCCCGCCGTTGATGTCTGTTATGTCGATCACTTCAGAGCGTATGGCCGGGCGCGGCGGCAAGCCAACCTCTGTCAGCCAGTTCAAAGTATCCATAACGACCTGATCGCGCACACCGTCAAAAATGCGGCCAACACCGGGATAATATTTTATATCGACGCGCGGACTGATGAACGCGACCGCTTTTAATTCTTCCAGGCGGCCTTTCGGCACCAGCGGGTCGGCTTCGCCAGCGAGCATCAGCATGGGACGATCAATACCGGCGATATTGGCGGACAAAGATGTCTTGGCGGTGGGGCCGAACCAGTCAAGAAAGCTGGTGGGAATAAAGATGAGACCATCTCCAAGATCAATAAACGGCTGGCGTCCGCCTTCTTCAACCGCGCGGGAGGCCCGATCAACGGTTTCCCAGTATTTTTCTTCCCCAACCCGTTGCCGCCAGTTGTCAGCCATGTTCTGAGTTGGCGAATAATGAATGACGGCTTTGACACGAGGGTCGTCCGTTTCGACCATATAGCGCGCAACCCGCAGCGAGCCCAAACCAGCACCGGCAAGAATGATATCGGTAAAGCCGCGCGCGGCGAGCATATCCACACCGCCGCGAATGTCTTCAATCACTTCATCAAAACGGGTGAACGAGTAGCGGGTGGCGTGGCGGGTCTCGATCGAGAGATTGGCGTACCCTTGCTGGGCCAATCCTGTCGCCGCATATCGCGCCGCACTGTTGGGACGGATGGGTGAACCGCCGGGCCCGCCATGGAGATGCAAAATGGCGGGGCCATGACTATTGAGGCCCGCCTCAGGGTATAGCAGCACGGCAGGCAGGATGACGCCATCAGCGGTGGTAAAAGTGACCACTTCTTCGGTTACACCATCAGCCGCATAAACAGGCAGCGATAAAGACAGCGTCACGGCGATCAGAGCAAAACATCGCACCACAATAAGAGTCCTCGGCATCGGTTTCCCTGAAACGGTAGCATATGTCAGAGGGAGATAAGACCCACAAGAATTCGGCCAGGATAAGGCAAAGATGCTATAGCACCAGAGATGATCAGCAGCCGAAAGTTCATACACCTCAAAAATGCCGATTTGGACTTCGGCCCAAATGGTGCGCCGCGCTCTAAACAGTTTCAGGACACCTACTTTGACGCCGATGACGGCCTCGCGGAATCCCGGTATGTGTTTTTAGACGGTTGTGGGTTGCGGGACACATGGCGCGAACGCCATCGTTTCACACTTGCAGAAACCGGGTTCGGCACCGGTTTAAACTTTCTCGCCGCGTGGCATGCCTGGCAGCAAGACCCGCAACGACCGGATATTTTGCATTACATCTCGGTGGAAAGGTTTCCCCTCCTGCGGGAAGACCTTGTAAGCAGTCACAAGCACTGGCCCGAACTCTGCTCGCTCTCTTCGGATTTAACCAACAGCTATCCGACGCCTCAACCCGGATACCACCGCCTGTTTTTTGAAGATGGCAAAATTGCTTTAACGCTACTTTTTGGTGACGTGTTGGAAATGCTCGGTGGTTTAGAGGCTGACGTGGATGCCTGGTTCCTCGATGGTTTCGCGCCCGACCGCAACCCGGACATGTGGCAACCAGAGGTTTTAAGTCAGATCGCGCGTCTGTCTCATCTGGGAACGCGCCTGGCGACATTTACGGTCGCTGGACCGGTGCGGCGCGGCTTATCTGACGTGGGGTTTTTCGTAAGTAAAAGAAAAGGGTTCGGCAAGAAGCGCGAAATGCTTCAGGCTGAGTTTTCGGGACCGCTGTTAGAGTCGCGCCAGGAGCCTTGGTTCAAAACACCAGCAGTGCACACCAGGCCATCCACAGACATTGCGGTGATCGGTAGCGGCCTGGCCGGAGCCAGCGCCGCGCATGCGTTTCAGCGCAATGGATGTAACGTCACCGTTATTGAACAACAGGCACGAATCGCCAGCGGTGCGTCCGCAACACCGGCAGCTATTTTTATGCCGCGTTTAACAGCCGCCGCCAGCGTGGATGGCGCGTTCTATGCCACAGCTTGGCCGAAACTCATTCGATTGATAGCAACACTGGAAGACAATGGCTTCGACCTTCAGCATATGGCCTGTGGCGTATTACAGCTTGCCGAAAACGCGAACGACAAACAGCGTCACCTTGCCATCGCAAACTCCGGTGTGCTGCCAAACAGCTATGTGCGAACTGTAGATGCCAACGAAGCCTCTGGTCTTTCAGGTGTTTCTTTAAAAAGGGGGGGGCTCTTTTTCCCCCACGGCGGCACCATATCATCGCAACGCCTTTGCGAAGCCCTGCTGCATCAAACAACCTTAATCTCCGATACCCGCGCAGCGGGACTGAGGCGGGATGGAGACGGTTGGCAGATCCTAGGTAATCGCGGCAACGCGATCTTAAAGGCTGAATTAGTGGTATTGGCCTGCGGGTTGGAAACGCAGCGATTTACTCAAGCTGGAAGATTGCAACTGATTGCCCGGCGCGGTCAGGTCACACGCGTCAGGCCAACCACGGACAGCGCCGCCCTATCATGCGTCATTACTGGCCAGGGGTACGTCACACCCACCATCAACGGCCAGCACATTATCGGTGCTACTTTTGATCACTTTGACGACACTTTGGGCATAAGCGATTCGCTTAAACCAGAGACAGCAGCAGATCGTCAAAACCTCCAAGAGGCGCAAGCGTTAATGGCTGGAAATGTCGATTGGTCTGCTGTGCTCGAGAGTTGGGTTGGAATACGATGCACGACCGCAGACCACCTGCCGCTGGCTGGCGCTCTGCCAGACTTAGAGGCTTACGCATATGACTTTGCCGCCGTGCGCCACGGGCATCGATGGACCGCTTATCCAGCGGCCCAATATCATAAAGGACTTTACGTGCTGACCGGCTTGGGCGCGCGCGGCACAGTGGCCGCTCCCCTCGCTGCTGAGGTTTTGATGAGCTTGGCGACTGGTGGGCCATCCCCTGTCTCACGAGACATTGTCCATGCTCTACATCCGGCACGTTTCACGATTCGAGACCTTAAGCGCGCGAAATCTTAGCAAATCAAAAAATTTACTCTCTGTATTAAAAAGCCACAGTGCCGCCACACACCTGCGCTGCCCATGCCATTATTCAGTTATTGAGTCCGCTTTCCTTTGGTCAAGCTGGAAGGCGCGGCACAATGTCTAACCGCTATCGTTTCTGGATCAGGCTGACAGGCCTAACGCTCGTCGTCCTTGCCCTGCTCACAACATGGATGGTGGCCAGCCTGGCCTTCGCGCCCGCTATAAACGCACAGTGATATCCTCAGCGAGATCGCCAGAAATATCAGTTGGGCTGCTCTTTAGATCCAGCTTCATTGAAATGCATCTGAGGTACCCCGTCATCGGTGCGGGTTAAGATTCCACGATCAATGAGTTGCTGACGCATTTGCAACATAGCTTCCGTTGCATGGGCAAAGCCTTCAATGGGGAAAATCAAACGCTGTCTGAACGTCGGCTTCAGGCGCCCTTGATCATCCCGATCTGAAACAGATAGGGTCAGAAGATCGACGCGAACGACACTTCCGGTGACCGTTATCTCACCGATTGCATCTGCAAAAATTTCCGTCTCAGTCTCGACCGCCATATTTTAAGTCCTTACTTTTCAGAGTGGCGGAGTGTGCAAAAGACTACGCAGAAAAGAAAGGGGAGACGCGAGCCTAAATAGAATGAAAAAAAAACAAGGGCCCGAAGCCTAAAATGCTACCTCCCGCCCCTCTAAGGTTTCCACTCGTCAGCAGAAACCAGAAAGAAGCGGGAGGCAACTGGTGCTTTCTGTCACCGGGGTAGGAACTGACTCAGGGACAGTGACAGATAAGCGAGATCACTAGGGTACTGAACACGTTTGTCTGGATTAGCATTTCCTTGTTGGTTGCTACTGCTTCGTTTATCTTTATGTGGGAATATTTCCCACGAACAAGAAGACCTTAAGCCAGAGAATTATCGCGCGTCAAGAAAAATATGTGGGAATATTTCCCACAACCTGATATGATCCGTTCCATGAAAACTGAAACTCTCCGCCAAAGAGCTGAATTTTGAGCAACCCGCACACCGCTGGCGGGCCGCCTGACGCCCTGATTGCTGCGCTGCGCCGGGTGCTTAAACCGCTTGTGCGTTTGATGATCAGCAAAGGCGTGACGCTGCCGCTGCTGACCACACTGCTGAAGGAAACGTTTGTATCCGTCGCCGAGCAAGATTTTCCAGTAGAAGGGAAACGCCAGACGGACAGCCGCATCAACCTCTTGACCGGCGTGCACCGCAAAGATGTGAAACGCCTGCGGGAAGAGCGCCATATTGAAAAAGCGATGCCCCAGGCCATCGGGCTGGGAGCGCAGATTGTCTCCCGCTGGGTCAGCGATGCTCAGACCACAGATTCTGAGGGGCACCCCTTGCCGTTACCCCGGCAAAGCAAAAGCCCTGACGAAGCCTCCTTTGACGGCCTGGTCGAGGATATCTCAACGGATGTCAGACCCCGCGCAGTGCTGGATGAATGGTTGCGCCTGGGCGTGGCCAGTATAGATGATCAAGACAGAGTTGTACTGAACCGCCAAGCGTTCATTCCAGAGAAGGGCTTTGACGAAAAAGCTTTCTATTTCGGCCGCAACATCCATGATCACTTAGCAACCACCTCAGACAACCTGATCGGTGACGGGAACCCGCGCTTAGAGCGGAGCGTTCATTATGGGGGCCTGACAGAAGCCTCGGTGAAAGAACTAGAGAAAAGCGCCGAAAAAGTCGGTATGGATGCTCTTTTAGCTTTAAACCGTATGGCACGAGAACGTGTTGAAGGGGATAAAGGGTTGGAAAATGCGAAATACAGGTTCAATTTTGGCTTGTATTTCTACGATGACGAACACAGCCTAGACGATCAACAGGACTCAGAGTCGGAGACATAATGGGGGCCAAGCGGGCAAGGACCGGAACAAATGCGCTGCAGCAATTTGCTGCGGCAGCTTTTGCGCTTGTTCTGGTTTCCGCCTGCGCAACCCCACCATCGGAGTCTCAGACAGCCGCCACGAACGGCGATGGCATCAGCGGCACCGGCATTATCGCAAACATGCATGGCGGCGACGGGATCGGTGGCACGGGTGTTCTTGCGCAACATGGCGGCGACGGGATTGGCGGCACAGGCATCATCGGCACGATTTCCGGCTTTGGCAGCATCATCGTGAACGGCTTGAAACTGGACTACAACGCCAAGACAAAAGTTGAAAGCGATGGGCGTCCCGCAGGACTGACTGATCTGAAAATCGGACAGGTTATTGAAGGTGTTGCCCAACGCGATCAAAACGGGGTGTTGCGCCTGGAGCGTTTGGAAATCCGCCATGCCGTCACAGGGCCGATCAGCCGTATTGATCATAATGCGGACCGTCTGGTGGTGCTGGGTCAAACCGTGCGGGTCAACCTGGAAGGCGACCCCCTGCAAAAAACCGCCTTTGGCGCTTTAAAGGTTGGCGACACCATTCGGGTCTCCGGCTTGCGCCTCGAGGACGGCGTGATTGTGGCCTCGCGGCTGGATCAAACCAGTGACGATGGCCGCGCGGTTATCAGAGGGCATGTCACCTCAACCTCTAGCGGCAAGGCCCGGATCGGTGATTTAGACATCAACCTTGATCGCGCGGCCTTAGCGGAAAGCCTGACGGTTGGCGCTCAAGCTTTCGTCGCCGGGCAAATGCGTAACGGTGCGTTTGCGGTGGATGTAGCCATTGCCAAACCGAACCTGCCCTTTGAGGACACCGTCACAGAAGTGTTCGTCGAAGGGTATGTGCCCTCAACAACATCAGCGCTGTCGGTGCAAGGCATACCGGTTACGGGTCTGGATCTCCCCGCTGACGTGAAGCCAGGAGATCGTGTTGTCGTCACCGGGCGCATCGGATCTGACGGCACAATTGCCGCCCGGGAAATTGAACGCGTGCGCACGGTGATTACAGTGTTGCGGCCTTCTGAAATGATGCGGCCTGTAAAACTGCGTCCGACGCCCATACAACGCCCGGAACGCATCGAACGTCAGCGCCCGATAGATCGTCCGAATTCGGCTATTCCGGAACGCCCCCAACGGGAACGCCCTGACACCTATCGCCCCCCCATGGTATAGACTGTAGGTGTAGACGTTAAAGAGAGATATTATCTCTCTTGCCGTGCGCGTTCCTGCCAGGGAAACCGGTAGACAAAAGCGACGCCGCCGCCGGCGTCTGGGCTGTTATCGGAGAAGCCCTTCACCGCGTAAATATTTACCGACCAATCCTCGGCAAACCTGATGTTCAAATAGGCCGTCGCGTCCTGCGGGGCTTCATTCCCCCTCACCGAAGACTGCCGGTAGTCATAAGATAAACCCGTCGCCACGCGGTCCGACCAGGAGTACTGCAAGCCCACACTGCCATAGGCCGTATTGCGCAGTTTAAACCCGTCCGGCACACCGACCCAGCGGTAGCCAATAGTCGCAAATGGAATGAACGGGCCAAAAGCCTTCGCCACATCAAACTGTAGGGCAGCATCGGGCTCGCCCGTGCCCAAACCCGCCTCCAGACTCGCCGTCGGAATTTTGACTCGCGCTGTCACATCCAAGAACAATTCCTGCGCATAGAACTGCTCGAAGCTGTACATAGCTGAGAGAGACATATCGCCCAAACCGGAATCGCTGGCATTTGTTCTGGTCCCGACGCCACCACTGCTGTCGCCTCCATCCAGAATCAAAGACGGGCCTGACACATGGAGCCACGGCAGCACAGCCCGCAGAGTCCAGGGACCATCTTCGACACGCAAAGACAATGGCACATAGAGGATTTCTGTTTTTTCAGGCTCTCCGTAAGAGCCGGACGAATAATCCAGGCCGAGGTTTATGCGCAAGCGTCGATCATCTTCTTGAGCGACACCTGGGGCTGCTGAAGTGAGCGCGGCACACACTGAAGACAGACTTAAGACAAGAGCGCGAAAAATCATGATGAGGACAGTATACAGAAAAGACGACTGATCTAGACAGAAGCTCTAAACCCTCCGTACTGTGGGCACCATGAAATATTTAGACATGACATATTTAAAAAAATTCACGCTGCTTGCAGCCAGCCTGACACTCCTGATGCCCCTAACTGGACAGGCTGAAACCGTTTTGCGGATGGGGTTGGCCTCGCTACCGACCGGGAATGGCAACCCATTCACCTCAAGCGCCCGCACGTCCTGGTACACGTATGGCGCTATGTTCGACACTCTGACCCAACTTGGTCCCAACCTCAGCATCGCGCCGGGCATCGCTGTCGCCTGGGAAAACACCGATGATCTGACCTGGATCGTCAGCTTGCGCGAGGGCGTCACATTTTCCAACGGTGAAACCCTCGACGCCGAAGCCGCGCTGTTCAGCTATCGCTATTTGCAAAGCGAAGATGGTCAGCGGGAATCGCTGTCTCGCGACGTGGCTGATATTGCCGACATGGAAGCGATAGACGACCACACGATTAAGTTTGTCACCAAGGTGACCATGCCTGAGTTTTCGCGATTGATGGCCGTGGTGCCGTTGGTCGCGCCACAGCACTGGCAGGCGCTAGGACGCGATGGCTTTGCGTTTGACCCTGTCGGCACTGGGCCTTTTCAGGTCATCAAATGGCAAGCCACACGCGTCGAATTGAACGCTGTTGAAACCGCCTGGCGCGCGCCACAGATCGACAAGCTTGAATTGCTGGCACTGCCCGAAACCGCGTCACGGGTGGCGGCGTTGCTCACAGATCGTGTTGATGTGGCCTCTGAAATTGGACCCGACGACACTTACACGGTGGAAGGCGCGGGCCTGAGCACCTACAAGCGTCCGGCCACATCTGTGGATGTGGTTGCCTTCAACATCTTGGTTGAGTCGCCGTTGCAAGACGTACGCGTGCGGCGCGCGTTGAACTACGCTGTCAACAAGGAGGCCATTGCCGCAACCATCATGGACGGTCGGTCAAAGGTGATGAGCCAAATGACCGCTGACCTAAACCCGGAGCGCAACCCGGACCTTGCCCCCTATCCTTACGACCCAGACAAGGCAAAAGCTTTGCTGGCAGAAGCCGGCCACCCCAATGGCTTTAAGTTCATTTTTGAGTTTAGTGCGGGCACGGGCGGCGCCCATATGGAATCTATGTATCAGCAGGTGGCTGCAGATCTGGTGCGCATTGGCGTCGAGATGGAAGTCCGGCCTTTGCCCTGGGCACAATATGTACGCGGTGTGCTGCAAGGCGAATGGAACGGCCAGGCTTTTGGGTTTGAATATGAAGTGCTACCGACCGGCAGCAGCATGCGACCGTTCCGTTTGCATTCCTGCTCCTGGCCGTATCCATGGTACTGCGATACACGCATTGAGCCCGCTATTGCGCGCGCAAAACATGAGATGACCACGCCAGATCGCATTGCCGCCGTGCGTGAGGTTCTCGCTCACTATCACGCCGAAGCGGCAGCTTTAATGCTGGTCGAGAGTATGGGCTTGGACGGTGTGAACCCACGGGTGCAGGGCTACAATCAAGAGGGCGGGCGGATTCCTTATCACGCCATCACACTCGATAATTGATAATAGGACGTCTGAAAATGAGAGTCATATCCTTGAGTGCCGGACTCGCGTTGATGACCTGCTTTGCTTTTCAAAGCGCGCAGGCTGACAGTCAGTTGCGCCTGGGCTTTATTGCCATGCCGCCGTCTCAAGGCAATCCGTTCTTCACCACTGCGACAACGCCGCATATGTTTTATCCGGCGATTTATGACACCCTGACGTTGGTCAATGAAAAAGGCGAGGTTGAACCCCAACTGGCAATATCGTGGACGCGGGTCGACGATCTGACCTGGACCTTCAACCTGAGACCCGACACGTATTTTTCAAACGGCGAACCAGTGACCGCCGCCGGCGCAGTGGCCATGGTCAACGCTTTCAAACGAGACGATTTTATTCCCTTCAGTCTGCCACGTGAGTTGGATTTTATCACCGGTGCCCGCGCGCTGGACGAGGACACAGTTGAATTCACCACCACGGCCCCGCACGCCTTGCTGCCGCGTTACATGTCATTCTTTTACATGGTGCCACCGCGTCACTTAGAAGAGTTTGGCGCAGCGGGACTGGCGAACAACCCCATTGGCACCGGGCCGTTCATTGTCGACGACTGGATGGCAGAGCGCATTCTGTTGCGCGCCAACCCGGACTCCTGGCGCGCGCCAAAGGTCGACCGGCTGGAAGTGCTGGCCTTGCCGCAATCAACCTCGCGCTTGCAGGCGTTGGTGTCCGGACGGATTGATGTGGCCTTGAACCTGGGCCCCGATGATGAGCCGCGCCTCACGAGCGCAGGTTTAAAACTGCACCCCCGCAATCCGGTGCGCATTTCTGTTGTGGCGCTGGAAACCTTGTCTGACGACAGCCCGTTTAAAGATGTGCGTGTCCGCCAGGCCATGAACTACGCCGTGAACCGCAAGGCCATTACAGAGGCGTTGATGGGCGGCTATGTGGAACCCGCCACTCAACCGAGCCCAGCAGCGGCCATCGGGTTTGACCCCACCCTTGAAGCCTATCCCTACGACCCGGACAAAGCGCGCGCTCTGCTCGCCGAGGCGGGCGTCGCCGATGGGTTTGATGTGGTGTTTGAGGTGGTCACCGGGGCCAGCGGATCGACTGACGCGGTGATGCAACAAGTGGCGGCCGATCTGGCGCGGGTGAACGTGCGTGTTGAAGTGCGGCCGATTATGTACAGCCAGGTGATCGCCAGTATGACCCAGGGCGGCTGGAACGGACATATGTTCAGCATCGACTTTGCCACAGGTCCGACCATGGATGGCTTGCGTCCGTTTCGTTTGCATTCGTGCACCTGGGCTGCATCGTGGTATTGCGACCCCGTGGCCGAAGCGTTGTATCAAGAAGCGCTCGTCACCGCAGATGCCGCTGTGCGCACCGACCTCACCCGGCAAGTGATCACCCGCTATCGGGATCAAGCTTCGTCGATTTTTCTGTTTCCGATGTTGGGTTTGGATGGCGTCGGACCGCAGGTTAAAACCTGGGCTCCGGTCAACGATCGCCTGATGCTGCACGACGTTGAGCTGCACGCGGAATAGGCGCAAAAACAAACACCACCTTTGTAATTGGCCCCGCGAGCTCGGAACGAGCCCATGCACGACCGCTGTTTTGAACTTTAATCACATGAATTCAATACCTTAGGGGAAAGGTAACAAGCCCTTCGGGGCTTAAGCCGAAATGGCCCAGAATTCTGCGGTTTATTGCATATTTCACGCAGTTGAACGATTGCGCTTTGTCCGGTGAGACACCCGCAGGCAGCGGCGATCTATCCGAATAAGACGAGCACGTTGTCTCATTGCCTGCCTGCTGGTCCTAAGCTTTCCCCACCAAATTTCGCACATGAGCGAGGCGTGTCTCTATTACGCGTTTCATAGCGTCAGTAAGGAAAAAGCCATCGTCGACATCGGAAGCCTTCCAGGCGGCGATGGACATGTTGAGTTTTGCGCGTTGACGGTCTAGGGCATTGCCGGGCGAAATAAACTGCTCACAGGTTTCGACATGAATTTTTTCATGGGCCACGGCCTGCCGCAAACATTTGCGATACAGCGTGTCTTCCGTGCGGTGAATTTTAAAATCCGGTTCTTCGGCGAACCCCATGATCATGTCGTGCCACACCCGGCGGACACAAAAATTGATCGGGTTACTTTCATCAAGCGAGTCACGCCATTGGTCATGCATGGGCATATCAATGCGCACTTTGGTGAACACATACCCCAAGTCATCTCGCGCCATAAGGTGCTCAAGGCAGGTGTGAATGTGGTTGGGGTAGTAGATGTCATCCGCATCCAGAAAAAACAAATGCGCCGCCGTGGTTTTACGGACGCCCTCGTTTCGCGCGAACCCAGGGCCACGATTTTGAACCAGGAACACCGGCGTGATGTCGTTGTGCTGCGCAGCCCATTGTTTGATCAGCGTCGCGGTGTCATCGGTCGAGCCATCATCCACCACCGCGATTTCAGAAATCAGTGCGGGAATGTTCTCGCGGGCGACAGCGATGCTCTCGACCACGCTCTGCAACGTGCGCTCAAGCGTGGCCACCGCGTTGTAAGCGGGAATAACAACAGCGATGGAAGGCGCGCGAACGCGTTGCCTGGTATTCATTTATAAAGTGCTCATTTATGCGGGAATCACTTTCGGTTGCCTGCTCTATTATATCTGCGCGTATTGGTTGTTTATACGACACGACCATAGACCGCTGACAATCCGAGACAAGCGCAATCGGAGCCGCGAAACTTGGGGTTGAGAAATTTATATAGAACGCACTTAACGAAGAGGGTGTTGGGATATGTGTCACCCTTTTGGCGTGTTTTTTAGAACCGGATTTTTGGCACCCATATAACAGCAGTTAAACACAGCTAGAGCAAATCCAAAGCCATTAAGACCTCTCTAGTAATTGTAATGCGCGCCGCCGCCTGACTCAGATCATTCATATCCATATTCAGTGCAAATACGGAGGCTTCATCACCGCGCTCTATCCATCCCACGAACCAGCCGATTGAAGGGACAGTATCGGTCGTCCACCCCGTCTTGCCATGCAAAACGTACCCCTCGCCGCGCTCAACAATCGATATGTCTTTGACCGTCGCAATGGTCTTCCGTGAAAAGGGCAGGTCCTCCAAATAGAGCCGTCTGAGAAACTGCACTTGCTCATTGGCGCTGATACGAAAGCCTTTGAGAACCCAAAACCAATCAAGGTTTTCGTGTGTCACTTCGCCCGTGCCATATCCGACCCTGTCGAGATATCTGGTCATTGTCTCAAGCCCAATATCGCGGGCGATTTGCTGATAAACATGAAAAGCTGAAGTTGCAAACGCTGAACGGAGCGTAAGGTCCTTGTTCCAACCAGCCCCCCCTCTATCAACCCCGTCCCATTTAAATATTTGTGTGTCGACATCTGTCACCACGTCAGTTTCAAGGGCAATGAGTGAGTTCAGAATTTTAAAGGTGGACGCTGGCGGAAAAAGTACGTCGGCGCGCGCAGGATTATAAACATCTACCGTCTGACGATGCACATCCATAACAACAATTGTGCCGATCGTTCCGGCGTCTTTGAAAAATTGTGCAAAGTCTGGGTGGAATTGAATCGCCGGTCTTTGTGCAACGGCTGATGTGGGTAAATAAGAGACGGTCAGAAGGATAAGCAGCGTGCAGACATGGGGCATGGAGACTAAAATTCTCCTATTTGTCATGCTCCCATTGAGTGCGAGCACTGAGGGTTACAAACACAGGCCGACCATATAACTCTGGACCCTCGGAATAAATCCGAGGGTGACGGTTAATCGCGTTGGCGGCGCCGCGAGGCGCTACATATGGATCGGGCGCTTATCCACCGCCAGGGCGGCTTCTTTGATGGCTTCGCCCAGTTGCGGGTGGGCGTGGCAAGTGCGGGCGATGTCTTCCGCCGAGGCGGTGAATTCCATGCCGACCGAAATTTCCATAATCAAATCACCCGCGGCGGGGCCAATGATGTGACAACCGAGCAGTTCATCGGTTTCCGCATCGGCGAGGATTTTAACAAAGCCATCGGTGTCGCCGTTGGCGCGGGCGCGGGCGTTGGCCGTGAACGGAAATTTGCCTGATTTGTATTTGGTGCCAGCGTCTTTGAGTTGCTCTTCCGATTTGCCGACGCCGGCCACTTCGGGCCAGGTGTAGACAACCGAGGCAATGGCATCGTAGTTGATGTGCGGGGTGAGGCCGGACAGAGATTCTGCCACCACCATGCCTTCGTCTTCCGCCTTATGGGCCAGCATCATGCCGCCAATGACATCGCCAATGGCAAAGATGCCTTCCACATTGGTTTGGTAGTGATCATCGACGTTTACGAAACCGCGATCTGAGATTTTGATGCCCGCTTTATCCAGGCCCAGCCCTTCAGTAAACGGACGACGACCGATGGCCACCAGCACCACATCGGCTTTCAGCGTTTCAGCTTTGCCACCGGCGGCTGGCTCAACCTTAACCGCCACGCCAGTTTTACCGGCTTTGGCTTCGGTGACTTTAGCCCCTAATTTGAATTTCATGCCCTGCTTCTCAAGGATGCGCTGCATCTGCTTGCGGACTTCCGCATCCATCGGCGGCAAAATGAAATCGAGATACTCGACGACCGTGACATCTGTGCCCAGACGCCGCCAGACCGAGCCCATTTCCAGACCAATGACGCCAGCGCCGATGACCACCATGGACTTCGGCACCTTTTTAAGCTCAAGCGCACCGGTGGAACTGACGACCGTTTTTTCGTCGATCTCGACCCCCGGGAGCGGTGTAACCTCTGATCCCGTAGCAATCACCACGTTCTTGGCGGTGTAGGTTTGCGCTTTACCTTTACCGTCTGGTTTGACGGTGACTTCATGGGCCCCCAGAGCGGTTTTGGTGATGCTGCCCTTGCCCTTGAGATAGTCGACCTTGTTTTTCTTAAACAGAAATTCGATGCCTTGCGTGGTCTTGCCGACAACATCGTCTTTACGGGACATCATGGTTTTCAGGTCGAGCTTAACGTCGCCCACTTTGATACCGTGATCGGCGAAATGGAGATTGGCTTCTTCATACAGATGCGACGACTGCAACAACGCCTTGGACGGAATACAGCCGACGTTGAGGCAGGTGCCGCCCAAGGTGCTGCGGCTTTCAACACAGGCGGTTTTGAGGCCCAGTTGCGCGGCGCGAATGGCACAGACATAACCGCCGGGGCCACCGCCAATGATAATGACGTCGTATGTAGAATCAGCCATAAGTTTTCTGCCTTATACGTCGTAGAGCATGCGGGCTGGGTCTTCGAGGCACTGCTTGACGCGAACCAGGAAGGTGACAGCTTCGCGGCCATCGATGATGCGGTGATCATAGGACAGCGCCAGATACATCATCGGCCGGGCTTCGATGGAACCATCGTCCATGACCATGGCCCGCTGGGTGATGTTGTGCATCCCCAGAATCGCTGACTGCGGCGCATTCAAAATCGGCGTCGACAGCATGGAACCGTAGATGCCGCCGTTGGAAATGGTAAAGGTGCCGCCGGTCATTTCTTCCAGTGTTAGTTTACCATTGCGCGCTTTCATGCCGTAGCCGGAGATGTCGGCTTCGATTTCGGCCAGGTCCTTGAGATCGCAATCGCGGACCACCGGCACCACCAGACCTTGCGGCGTGCCAACAGCAACACCGATGTCGTAGTAATTTTTATAAACGATTTCATCATCTTCGATGGAACCATTGACAGCCGGCAGTTCTTTCAACGCCGTCACACAGGCTTTGGCAAAGAAGGACATGAAGCCCAGCTTGATGCCGTTCTTTTTCACGAAGGCGTCCTGATACTTTTTGCGGGCGTCCATTACGGCTGTCATGTCCACCTCGTTAAAGGTGGTGAGCATGGCGGCGGTGTTTTGCGCTTCCTTCAAGCGACCAGCAATGCTGCGGCGCAGGCGCGTCATTTTAACGCGCTCTTCCCGTGGGCCGCGCTCGGGCGCGGTCGGCGCAGACGCACCCTGGCCACCGGAGGCGACATATTGCAGCACATCGCCTTTGGTCAGACGGCCGTTTTTGCCGGTGGCTGGAATACTTTTGGGATCAAGATGATGCTCGTCAACCAGACGGCGCACGGATGGCGCAAGCGGATAATCGGCGCTTACAGAAGGCGCTGGCTTCGAGGAGCTTGATTTGCTCTCGGTTTTGGGTGCCGGTTTGCTTTCTGCTTTACTGTCGGACTTACTCTCAGACTTTTTCGATTGCTCTTTGCCTGAATCTTTCTCTGAATCTTTTTCTGAGTCTTCTTTTTTAGCAGACTCTTTGGCGGGCGCTTTCTTTTCCTCTGACTTAGAGGCAGACCCGCCTTCGCCCTCTGCCAGCAGACCGAGAACCGCGCCGACTTCGACGTCTGCGCCTTCTTCAGCGATAATTTCAGACAGCTTACCCGCTGCAGAGGCGTTGACCTCCAGCGTCACCTTATCGGTTTCCAGTTCCACCAATGGCTCATCAAGCGCAACGGACTCGCCGGGCTTTTTGAGCCACTTGGCTACAGTGGCTTCGGTGACGGATTCCCCAAGCTGGGGCACCTTAATTTCTGTCGACATAGCGTCCTCGGTCCTAACAGAGTTGTATTATTCAGCAGCCAGTTTTGTAAGGCGGCGGAACGGTTGAGGGATGTCGCCAAGCGGCGTGTTCAGCGCCCACTCGACCAATTGGTTTTGCTCTTTGACGTGTACTTTCATGAGACCCGTTGCCGGCGATGCAGCAGGCATACGCCCGGCATAGACCGGGCGCTTGGCCTTGATGTCGATTTCTTCCAGCGCATATTCAATACGCCGGTCGACAAAAGTCCAGCAGCCCATGTTGGCCGGCTCTTCCTGACACCACACCACTTCGGCATTTTTATATTTTTTCAACTCTGCCTTAAGGGTTTCTTTCGGCCAGGGGTACAACTGCTCGACCCGGATGATGGCAACGTCATTAATCTCGGCGTCTTCGCGGGCCTGCAAAAGATCATAGTAGACCTTGCCGGTACACATAACGACGCGCCGCACTTTAGAGGCCGCTGCGAGTTTCTCTGTCTCGCCGATGACCCGCAGGAACTGAGAATTTGTATTCATCTCGCTGAGATCGCTGACGCAGCGCTTGTGCCGCAGCAAAGATTTCGGAGTCATAACAACCAAAGGCTTGCGGAAGGCGCGACGCACCTGGCGGCGCAAGGCGTGGAAATAGTTGGCCGGTGTGGTGATGTTGCAAATCTGCCAGTTGTCGTTGCCACACATTTGCAGGTACCGCTCGAACCGGGCGGATGAGTGTTCCGGCCCCTGACCTTCATAGCCATGAGGCAGCAGCAGCACCAAGCCGGAAAGACGCAGCCATTTGCTTTCCCCGGACGAGATAAACTGATCGATGATCATTTGTGCGCCGTTAGAGAAATCGCCGAACTGGGCTTCCCACAACACCAGGGCGTGAGGCTCGGCGAGAGAATAGCCGTATTCAAACCCGACGATGGACAACTCAGATAACGGGCTATCGATAACCTCGAAAAACGCCTGGTCCTCGCGGATGTGGTTCAACATCTCGTAACGGTTTTCGGTTTTTTGATCGACCAAGGAGGCATGGCGTTGCGAGAAGGTGCCGCGCCGGCAATCCTGACCGGACAGACGCACATGCGCGCCTTCAACCAGCAAAGACCCAAAGGCCAAGGCTTCCGCCGTGGCCCAGTCTATGCCCGAACCGGTATCAATGGCTTTGCGCTTGGCTTTGAGTTGGCGGGCGATCTTTGAGTTGATCTTGAAATCATCCGGCACCGTGGAAATGGCGTGACCGACTTCTTTCAGAAGTTTCTCGGTGATGCCGGTTTCGTGCTCTTGGTATTCTTCTTCACCAGCCAAGTGGTCGAGACCTTTCCAGGCGCCTTCAAACCAATCTGCCTTGTTGGGGCGATACGATGCCGCCGATTCAAAATCGACTTCCATCTCGTGCAGGAATTTGCTCATTTGCAAGTCAGCCTGCTCTTGGCTGAGGACGCCTTCAGCCACCAGCTTCTCGGCATAGACTGAGCGCGCCGTGGGATGGGTGCCGATCCGGTCGTACATCAGCGGCTGGGTAAACTTTGGTTCGTCGCCCTCGTTGTGGCCATGGCGGCGATAGCAGACCAGATCGAGCACCACATCGACGCCGAACTCCTGGCGGAATTCCGTGGCGATGCGGGCGCAGTGAATCACAGCCTCGGCGTCATCGCCGTTGACGTGGAAGATCGGCGCTTCAACCATTTTGGCAATGTCGGTGCAATACAAACCAGAGCGGCTGTACTGCGGTGTTGTGGTAAATCCAATTTGGTTATTGATGACAAAATGAAGGGTGCCGCCCGTGGTGTAGCCCTCGATTTGTGAGAATCCAAAACACTCCGCAATAACGCCCTGACCGGCAAACGCCGCATCGCCATGCAACAACAGCCCCATGACCTTCTTGCGTTCCAAATCTTTTAGCTGGCCTTGCTTGGCCCGCACTTTGCCCAACACAACGGGGTCAACCACTTCGAGGTGAGACGGGTTGGCGGTGAGCGACAAGTGCACCACGTTGCCATCGAACTCACGGTCCGCCGACGTCCCCAGGTGATACTTCACATCGCCGGAGCCTTCGACTTCGTCTGGGTTTGGCGAGTTGCCTTGAAACTCTGAGAAAATTGCCGTGAACGGCTTGTGCATGACATTGACAAGTATATTCAGACGGCCACGGTGGGCCATGCCGAGCACCACTTGCTGGATGCCTAATTTACCGCCCACTTTCAGAATTTGTTCAATGGCGGGCACCGTGGCTTCGCCACCATCCAAGCCGAACCGCTTGGTGCCGGTATATTTGGTGCCGAGAAATTTCTCGAACCCTTCCGCTTCGGTCAGGCGTTCCAGAATGGCCATCTTGCCCTGTTGGGAGAAGTCCGTCTGGTTGCGCTCGCTTTCGACGCGCTTTTGCAGCCAATATTTTTGATCTGGATCTTGGATATGGGTGAGCTCAACGCCAATCGAGCCGCAATAGGTTTCTTTGAGAACATTAAGCAGATGGCGAACCGTCGCCCGCTCCATGTCCATCACACCCCCCAGATAGATCTCGCGGTCCATGTCGCCGTCATCAAAGCCATGAACCTTAGGGTCTAATTCCGGATGGGACTCCGGCTTCTGGAGCTTGAGCGGATCAAGATTGGCGATCTGATGACCCCGGGCACGATAGGCGCGGATCATTTGCAGCGCATGAATAGAGTCTTCTGTCTGGCGCAACAGATCAGCATGGTCGGCGGTGCCAGACGGCGCGGGTGCGCCACCCGTTTTGCCATTTGACTTACCCGCGGGCGTCTTTGCTGATGAAGCCGCATCCGGATCAGCGATGCCGATCACGGCCGCCTCTGATGGTGCCCAGCTGGCCCCATCGAGCTCACCAAGCAGGTCTCCGGCCTCGTCGCCAAGATCGTTAAAGAAGGCACTCCACGATGAATCGACCGTCGACGGATCGCGTAAGTATTGCGCATAGAGTTCGGCTACGAACGTCGCGTTCGCACCCGTTAGAAAAGTGGGATCCACTGTGATCAGCCCCCATTGATACTTTGCCAGGCAATTTGCGCCCTAACACTAGAGTATTAGATTAAAAGCTAGGGGATAACAACGCGTTAAGGGCTGATTCTGCGCAGCCGCATGGCCATAAATACAGACTCAGCCCTGTCTTGACCAAACCGGCCCGATTTGAACCACCCGGGCTTGGCTCTCGCAGGCTGTCCGTCAGGCTCAGTTGTCGACATCATCGACATCGATTTGGCCGGTGACCTTGCGGCGCACGATTGAAAAGGACATACCGACCGCCAGGATGGTTGCCACGGCAAGTAGCGCGATCCAGGCGACCAGAGAGAAGCTATTTAAAGAGAGCAAGCCAAAATCGACCAGCGCCCAGATGACCGCCACAAAAAACGCCACGGATAAGCCGACACCAAAGGGCCCAAGAGATTCCCAGGTGGCATGAAGAACGAAGGCATAGACTGCGACCAACACGATGCCGCAGATGACTTTTAAAGGGAGCGAGCCGCCGCCACCGATGATCCAGGCATAATATGAGATACCGGAGGGGTTGAAGGTGGCCATAACCAGCACCAGGCATAAGACCCAACGCCACAAAAAACCCTTACCGCTGAGTCCACCATTGGCCATGCCGCTCCCCTAACTCAAAATCCTAGCTCAACAACATAGATTTTAAGGTCAAAGACCAAAACCTATGCACCTTTGATACCTTAAAATCTGGCTGAAAGGCAAAGAAGTCTAAAGTCAGCGCTCGACAGTCTCATACTCAAATCCTGTCTCAGCCCCGGAGGAAACCCCAGAGGAACTCCCAGAGGCGGGCCCCGTGACGGTCACCGCCGTGGGCCCGGCAAAATGCGCGGGCAGGATAATCGCGCCGGTATCAGCAACAGATTCTAAGAATTTGGTCCGGGTGGTGCGGGATATATCCTTGTCCCAGCAGAAGGTGCTGGACCAGGCTGGACGTTCGATTTGCACCGGATGATGAATGGTATCCCCAATCATATAGGCCGTTTTTTTGCCGTCGCTGATGTGAAGCACCACATTGCCGGGGGTATGTCCGGGCGCAGGCACGAGGTGAACACCCGGCTCAATTTCATAATCTGAGTCCACCAGCAGGGCCTGCCCAGCATCCAGAATAGGCTGGACACTATCATCCCAGGAGCGGTGATTGGCTGGTTCATCCGAGGTCGCGGCCACATGAGTCCAATGATCAACTTCCTTGCGCGCCATGATGTATTTGGCATTGGGGAATGTCGGCACCCAGCGGCCATTCAGCAACTGGGTGTTCCAGCCCACATGATCGGCATGCAGATGAGTACATAAAACAAAGTCGACACTCTCGGGTGCGACACCGGCCGCTGCGAGGTCGGCCAAAAAGGGACCATCGCGACGATGCCAATCAGGCAACGCGGGGCGCTCTTTATGATTGCCGACGCAGGTGTCGACCAAGATGGTATGCCGTGGTGTTTTTACCACCATGGTGTGAAACGACATCATGAGAAGGCCGGTTTTAGCGTCAAAGAACCGGGAGTCTTTGGAAGTTTTTGTTTCCGCAAAGGACTCCGCCGTCGCATCTGGGAACAGAAACTCAGGGGGACGAAACGCGCCAGACATTTCGATGACGCGAATAATTTCAAAAGGACCAGGTAAATGCATGGCGTATTAAAAGGCTTTGCTGTTGATTTTGTCTAGGGGAGAGCTGACCTTACTCGCTGGGCGCACTTTTTGCGGCTGGTGCCCTAAGCTTGGGAGGGCCGGGTCATCGACCACCCAGAAGGGCCAGATGGCACGGCAAACGTGCCCGATACTTCGAATCCGTAGTTGTGATAATACGCGATCATCTCTTCTGACAGCGTTTGCAAAAAAATCGCTTCGCCAGTCCGGTCGCATCGTGCCAATCCATGGCGTAGCAGCTGCGCGCCGATGCCTTGCCCCGACGCCTCGGGCGCGACACCCAACATATCCAGATACCAGTGTGGAGTTTTGGGCCGTTGCTGATCTAGCTGGGGCAGTGCGTTCCAAACCTGGGTAAACCGCGACCCTGTCAAACGCCAAATGACAAACGGCACGGAAATCCGGCTTAAAAAACTACCGCCGGGTTTGTGCGGCGACAACCACAAAGCGCTGCCTTGCAAACCGTCCACTGTGTCCGCAAAACCGTCACGACGAATGATGTTGATGTAGGATGAAAAATAACGCGGCGCTTTGGTTGCCCAGGATTTGGGGTCTGGCACCATCCATTGGTGCAAAGGTTCGCGCGCAAAAGCCCGTGTCAGCGACACCGCGAGTGAGGCAACATCGCTTCGAGTCACGGAACGTGGTATTGGTCTCGTATCAGCCAAATCTGGTCTCCTACACGGGCGATTTCAGGCCCGCAGCTGTCATAGGGGTTCGTCGCCTCTTTGACCAGTCCAAGCCCCAAAAATGGCTGAAATGTTATGCCTTTAACTTTGCACCCAGGGTTGATGTTAAGGTCTTGAAGTCAAAGGCGAAAATAAAGTTTTCAGTTTAATGAAAAAACGCTTGCGCGTTCCCCGAATGAGCCCTATGCAGCGCCGTTTTTTCAACAATCTATCCAATTGAGGAAAGGGTTTCTAATCAATGGATCAAATCTCTTCCAAGGATGGCTACAAGCGGATCGTCGTGGATGGCCAACGTTATTACGGGCGGCACGTGATGGTGGACTCAACTTTGTGTAACGAGCGTCTACTTGAGTTGAACGACGTTAATCAGTTTGTGGCCGACTTGGTCAAGCGGATTGATATGGTCGCTTACGGAAAGATCGTCAGCGCACGGTTTGGCGGTGGCATTGAAACTGGAATTTCAGCTGTTCAACTTATTGAAACCAGTGCGATTTCATTACACACCAATGATGCGGCACGAGACCTTTACCTTGACGTATTCAGCTGCAAGGACTTTAAGGCCGGTGATGTGGTTGACATTGTGACCGAATACTTCGCGCCGGACTCTATGAACGTTCGGGACGTGTTACGCAAATGAGCGGCGACATGAGGTTCTACCCGGACAGTGTTGCACCTTACTTGTACGAGCCAACCCGGGAACAGTTTGACATTTTAACCATGGGCGACGGACGCGGCGAAGCCGTTGTTGCTCTGGCCCATTTCAAACCCGGCGACACCGTTTTCGTGTTTGCGGGCGTCGCGGTTCCAGACATCACTTTGTTTACGCTACAACTGAGTGAAAACACCCATATCCATGACCCCTTCTTCATGGGCAAGGTGTTGCACTCTTGTGCACCAAATTGCCGCGTGGTGATGACCGAACGGCGTTTCATCGCCGTTCAAGACATCGCACCTGGTGACTGCATTACGATGGACTACAATTCGACCGAAGACCGGCTGTTTCGTGGTTTCCAATGCCGCTGTGGCAGCCCGGACTGCCAAGGCATGATCCGCGGATCAAAAGTTTCGGCGGACGATCCTTTATTGCCAATCCATGACGAAGCGATGGAACAGATTATCGCTGCGACCCATAAGGCAACGAAGCGCATGACCAATGGAACAGGTGACAAACCGAAATAACAGAGCACTGAAGAGGCAACTCGATGGGCCGGTTGAGAGATTCTCTCGACCGGCCTTTTTTTATTTGGTTTTTTTCCTGTGAGCTGAAAACAGGCATTTGTGTGCAAATCCTGCCCTGAGACGGGGCAAACACATCGCTAGACCTGTAAAATAACGTTCTTAGAGCACTTCAGCACCAGCTTTTGCCGCGCAGCCGTCTCATCACTTTCAGTCTCATACCGCCAAAAGAATATTTACTTATGAGATCCGAGATTATATGAGTCGATGTAGTTTTGATTCGAAATCACATATATTTTGTGTGATTAAGCCGATTGTATCTGGTGGGGCGGTAAGTATGCAGGAGTCTGCAGCAGTGCGCGACATTGAGCTCTATCTTGGTGAACCCAAAGAGGGGACGCGCCAGGGATTGGTGTCCATGTTGCGCGGCATGGGGCTCAAGAATATCAGTGCATTCAGTTCTGCCGAGCGCCTGACAGGAGCCCTCAAAGTAAGGTCGCCCGATGCACTGCTGGTCTCATCTGACATCCATGCCAACGCCTTTGGGCTACTGAAAAGTGTCCGGGATCAAGACATTGGTCTGAACCCCTTCACCGTAATCTCTGTGGTGATCGACCGCGATAATGATCGTGAATTGACCGGGGCTATGCGCTCTGGGGCGGATGACATCATGACCTCTGCGCCCGCCGCAGCACAATTAATGAACCGGCTGAAAAAAATCGCGCTCAAACGTCTGCCCTTTATTGCGATACCGGACTACATCGGCCCTGACCGCCGTCGGCCAGACCAGCGTAAAGTTCATGTCAAAGAGTTCGAAGCGGTTAACACGTTGAAGGATAAAATCGAAGGCCGGGCAAGCAGCCCAAAGCAATTAGAGACGGAGATCAACGACATGATGCGGGACGTGCGCGCTTCGCAATTGCAAGGCTACAGTCAAAAATTTGGCTTCCTGTGCCGCTCCATTATCAAAGCCTACGAAGCAGACGAACCCCACGAGACCATAGATAAAACACTGACGGTTTTACAGAAGTCTCTGAACAAAGCGTCCATAACCGCAGAAAAAAACAAAGAACATAAATTGGCAAATGTGTGTTCTAGCTTTGCCGATAAGATTGACGAGATCTGCAGGCAACGGGATCGCCCGACGGAGCAGGAAATAAAACTCCTCAAGACCCTGACCCAAGCGTACCAAATGGCGCAGGAAAAGCTGGCCGGAGCAGACGCCCCACATTAACGCCGCCAAGTCGCCTGTTTACGCAATACCGTAGGCTGAGGCGTCATCCGGATAACCGTAAGCCTCGGCGTCTGCTTGCGCGCGCGGCTTGACCAAATCAAACGTCTCGCGCGTGTACGCTTCAGTCCAAGGCGCATGGTAGCTTTGATTGAAATGATCCAGTTCGACACCCTCGAGGGATAACGCCTCCACCACCGCAGCAAAGTCCTCTTGCAGGGTTTCGTATTTCAGCACGCGATCGACCAGCTGCGCGCCCGCACGATCATTGAGGTGACGGGACTGTGGGCTGGGGGCAAGCAGGGTGCCGTGCGTATCCAGATAGCGGCGCACGTAGTCGTTAAAGTCTTTATAAGGTTTAATTTTGTCGTGATCTGGTCCCGCAGCAAGCTGCAGATTGTAAGTGTACCAGGACAACTCCCGATCCCATGGATTACGAACCACCGCAAAACTGAACAGGGAGTCGAACCGTTCAGCTCCGATGCAAGTCTGGACCTGTAATGCGGTCGCGTGCGTCGGCAAGTCGAGAACAGACTCTGGAAGGTTTTTAGCGGCAATCCATGCCGCGCGTTTTGCGGAATCAACGCGCGCGCCCTGGCGCATCAGATCGTAATACGCCAACGCGCCCTTAATGGACGTGCCCGCGGATTTCTGGACGTGGATAAAGACAAAACCGGGCTCATCGCAAATGACCATGCGCTATCGTACGGCGATTACTGGCGATCCGCCAAGTGAAGACTGGCGATCCGCGAAGAGGTCTTGGCGATACAGAAGACCGCTTACTCCGGCTCCTGAATCCGACGCAGGGCGATGATAGCGCAGCGATCCTCATCGGTGATGACATATCCGCCTGCAGCGCCATCACAGATTCGATTGCCGAGCCCCCCTTCAAATGCCAGAGATTGCTCGAAGCGAAGATTGAGACACGGGCCCAACAGGTCAGCTTCATACCAAGTGGTGGGACCGGTTTGAATGCGCAGAGTATCGTTATCCACGGCTTCAAAGCTATCCACCGAATCTATGTAGAAGCAGGTGTTCGAGGCTGTCTCGGACTCGGTGGAGCCACAGGCAGACAATGCAAGAAGCACGCCGCCAACGAGACAGACTTTAGGGCTGATGTGTGTGCTGAAACTTTTCATAACTGAAACACCTTTCCTCTTAAGAGTGAGTTTTGATGGGATGTGCGTTTCCACCGAACCTAGCTGATGACGTTTTCAATACTGTCGGCCACCACGCCGGTGGCAATGGCCATGAGCAGCACATCGTCATCGACAATCTCGCGGCTGTGGACATCGCGTGGGGGAAGACCGCGTGCAGTAGGTGACGCGTCGCGATAACAATCAGCGATCGCGTTGCGTTCGCCCTGACTGAACACGGTTACGCTGATCGGCACTTCAACATCCATGTCCACGCGACCGTCTTGGTTGCGATCAATCAAGACGGTTGGGTTACCGTTTCCATTGACCTTATTTTTTTCTTGGCTGGCCACCTTAGCAGGCGGGCCTGCGGAGGATGAGAAAAAGATAATGCCACATAAGGTAACAGCTAGCGCCGCCAGTACAGAGTCGCGCATAAGCACTCTCCGGTTTAGCGCCCATACAATGGGCCGGACAGGCCCGAATTGGGCCTTTGGTACTCATGCAAACGCTTGACGGAGCTGGAAGTTCCCTCCCATACCACCAAAGTAACCGGCTAAAGGCGCAAAATGCCAGGAAAAGCCTGGCACAGCGACAGTATTAACTGGGCCGCTGCGTCAGCCTTTCATGGCCTTGAGCATGGTTGACCCTAGGGCGGCCGGGCTTTCAGCAACAAAAATACCCGCCGCTTTCATGGCGTCAATTTTTGAGTCTGCCGTGCCCTGACCGCCGGAGATGATCGCGCCCGCGTGGCCCATACGCTTGCCTGGGGGAGCTGTGACCCCGGCCACAAAACCGCACATGGGTTTTTTGACCTTGGACTTGGTATAAAACTCAGCCGCTTCTTCTTCGGCTGTGCCGCCAATCTCGCCAATCATGATGATGCCTTCCGTGGCATCATCGGCCAGGAATGCCTCCAGACAATCAATAAAGTTGGTGCCGTTGACGGGATCACCGCCAATACCGATGCAGGTGGTTTGGCCCAGACCCGCTGCCGTGGTTTGACCCACAGCTTCATAGGTCAACGTGCCCGAGCGTGAAACCACGCCGATTTTACCAGGCTGATGAATGTGACCCGGCATGATGCCGATTTTACATTCGCCCGGCGTAATAATGCCTGGGCAGTTCGGCCCGATCAAACGGGTGGAAGACCCGTCGAGCGCACGTTTGACTTTGACCATATCCAGCACGGGAATGCCTTCGGTGATGCACACCACCAAGGGGATTTCTGCATCAATCGCTTCCAGAATGGCATCAGCCGCGAACGGTGGTGGCACATAAATCACAGAAGCATCTGCGCCGGTGGCCTTGACCGCATCCGCAACCGTATCGAACACAGGAAGATCGAGGTGGGTGGTGCCGCCCTTACCCGGTGTGACACCGCCAACCATTTTCGTGCCATAGGCAATGGCCTGTTCCGAGTGAAACGTACCCTGAGAGCCGGTGAAGCCCTGGCACAGCACTTTGGTGTTTTTGTCAACGAGAACGGCCATTACGCTGCCTCCTTCACGGCTTGCACAATTTTCTCGGCAGCGTCGCCCAGATCATCGGCAGAAATAATTGGCAGGCCGGAGTCGGCCATAATCTTTTTGCCCAACTCCACATTGGTGCCTTCAAGGCGGACCACCAGGGGAACCGTGAGGCTGACTTCCTTAGCCGCAGCCACAACACCCTCGGCAATAACATCACAGCGCATGATGCCGCCAAAGATGTTAACCAAAATACCTTCAACGTTGGGATCAGACAGAATGATTTTGAACGCTGTGGTCACGCGTTCTTTGGTCGCGCCGCCGCCGACATCCAAGAAGTTGGCCGGATCGCCGCCGCGCAGCTTGATGATGTCCATGGTCGACATGGCCAGACCCGCGCCGTTGACCATGCAGCCAATGGTGCCGTCGAGCTTGATGTAGTTGAGATCGTGCTTGGACGCTTCCAGCTCCATGGGATCTTCTTCGTCTTCATCACGCAGCTCCATAATGTCTGGCTGACGATACAGCGCGTTTGAATCGAAGTTCATTTTGGCATCGAGTGGAATAACATCGCCAGCACCAGTGACAACCAGGGGGTTGATCTCCAATAACGACGCATCAGTTGCCAGGAAGGCTTTGTAAAGCGCATTCAACAACTTGGTGCAGGACTTGATTTGTACCCCTTCGAGGCCCAAGGAAAATGCAATCTTGCGGCAATGAAAGCCTTGCAGGCCGGTGGCCGGATCAATGGATTGCAGCAGAATTTTCTCAGGCGTTTCAGCGGCCACGTCTTCGATGTTCATGCCGCCTTCGGTCGACGCCATGATGGTCACCCGGCTGCTGGCCCGGTCAATGAGCATGGAGAGATACAGCTCGCGGGCAATATCACAGCCTTCTTCAACGTAGATGCGCTTAACCTGTTTTCCTGCTGGCCCGGTTTGATGAGTGACCAGCGTTTTGCCAATCATATCAGCGGCATTTTCTTTGACCTCAGCCACGGATTTGCACACCCGGACGCCACCTTTGCCCTTGCCGCCATCTTCCTTGAAGGTGCCCTTGCCGCGTCCGCCCGCATGAATTTGAGACTTCACGACAAACACACTGCCGCCCATCCCAGAGGCCACTTTTTCGGCTTCGGCTGCGGTGTAAGCCACACCGCCTTTAGGTACGGGCACGCCGTACTTCTTCAAGACCTGCTTGGCTTGATACTCATGGATATTCATGACGTCCCCCTGTCGTAACTGCGGGTCAGCTGATTGACATCAGCCCGTGAAAACAAAACTACCGAGCGAGTGACTTATCGATCTTCTTACACGCGGTCATTAGACCTTGGACCGACTTCACCGAGTTGGTGAACATTTTCTTTTCAGCCGCGTTGAGGCTGATTTCGACAATGCGCTCGACCCCATTGGCGCCAATAATACATGGCACACCCACGTAGGTGTCTTTCAAACCATACTGACCATTGAGAGCGGCAGCACAGGGCAGCAAACGCTTCTGATCGCGCAAGAAGCTCTCGGCCATTTCAATGGCGGCAGCAGCGGGGGCGTAGAAGGCCGATCCGGTTTTTAGCAGGCCAACGATTTCAGCGCCGCCATCGCGGGTACGCTGCACAATCGCGTCCAGGCGCTTCTTGTCAGTCCAACCCATTTTCACCAGATCCGGCAGTGGAATACCGGCAACCGCGGAATAGCGCACCAGCGGCACCATGGTGTCGCCATGACCACCCAGCACGAAAGCTGTGACATCCTTTGGAGACACTTTAAATTCTTCAGCCAGGAAGTGACGGAAGCGGGCGGAGTCCAGCACACCGGCCATACCGACCACCATGTTAGGCTTGAGGCCCGAGAATTTCCGCAGCGCCCAGACCATGGCGTCCAGCGGGTTGGTGATGCAGATCACGAACGCCTTAGGGGCGTACTTTTTGATGCCGGCACCGACTTGCTTCATGACGTTGAGGTTGATGCCCAACAGATCATCGCGGCTCATGCCTGGCTTGCGAGCTACACCGGCGGTGACGATGATGACATCTGCGCCCTTAATGGCGGAATAGTTCTTGCTGCCGCTGAGACCGACGCTGGCCCCTTCGATGGGCGTGCTTTCTGCAATATCGAGAGCCTTGCCTTGTGGAATGCCATCGGCGATGTCGAACAGGACAATGTCGCCCAATTCCTTCAGCGCCGCCAGATGAGCCAAAGTTCCGCCAATGTTACCTGCACCGATGAGTGCGATCTTGTTGCGCGCCATGTCGTCCTCTTGAAAGTCTGCTCGAGACGGCTGGACCGCCCCAATTTGGTTAAGATTTGATGGGTGTCTGCCCGCCCCGTTAGGAGGCGAAACCCCGTGGGCGGTTGGTAGCGCGAAACGGCAGGCGGAGCAAGGCCCAGGCTGTTACGGATACGGGCTTATGGAGCTCAAAAATGGCTGTTTGGGGCCAGGGAGGCTGTCATACTGACGCCCATCACGCCATATGCCGCTGGCGGATGTAATCCTCAGCCTGCATTTCAATCAACCGCGAAACCGTGCGCTGAAACTCAAACTTCCAATCATCACCATCGTAAATCGACTCCGGCGGCGTTGCTGCGGAGCAGATCAACACCGTGCGATGTTCGTACAAGGCGTCAATCAGCGTGACGAAACGGCGCGCCACATCGCGCTTCTCTGGCCCAAGTGCCGGAATTCCATCCAGAATAACGCTGCTATACTGCGCCCCAAGCTCCAGGTAATCGCTGGGTCCGAGGGGCTTTTCACAGAGATCCGCGAACGGAAGGCGGGCCACCTGATGTGCCGAGGCCGGAATAGTGATCGTGCGCCCTTTTACCCTAAGGCTATCGGGCACGATGGGTGCGTCATCGGTCAGCCGGTTCCAGGCCGCCGTCAGCGCTGCCGTCGCTGAATCGCCCAGGGGGTGATGATAGACTGGCTCACCCAGAATACGACCAAGGCGGTAGTCTTGTCGGGCTTCAAGCTGAAGGATGTCCAAGCGGTGTTTAAGAATTTCGATAAAAGGCAAAAATTTGTCGCGCTGGAGTCCGTGCTTATACAAATCATCAGGGTGACGATTGGACGTGGTGACCACGACCACACCCCGCTCGAACAGGCGCTCGAACACGCGCGCGACAATCATCGCATCGGCGATGTCACGCACTTCCATTTCGTCGAAACACAACAGCGTGCTGTTGTCGGCAATGCCATCCGCAATGCCGGGAATGGGGTCGCCTTCATCGCTGCCCGGCAACTGCCGTTGGCGATGAACCTCAGCGTGGATATCGCGCATGAATTCATGGAAGTGAACGCGGGTCGCACGCTCGGGCATGGCATCGACCAACAGGTTCATCAGCATGGATTTGCCAACACCAACACCGCCAAAGAGATACAAACCCAGCGGCGGCTGATCTGCGTCGTCGCGCCCCGCACGCCCAAAGCGTGCCAACCAGCCTTTGCGGCCGCTGTTCGGCTTGTAAGACTGGAGCGCCCGAAACAGGCTGTTGAGCTTTTCAGCCGCCAACGCTTGGGCTGGGTCGGGCTTTAAAGTGCCGCTATCGACCAGAGCACGGTAGCGCGCAAGGGGACCATCAGGGGACATAAGCTCGGGGCATAAGCGGCCTGCTAGAGGACTGCCGTTAGAGGGGTGGGGAAAAGAAAACGCGCCACCCCGGTTAAGGAGCGTCGCGTTTTCTGAACTAATTTATGCGTCGCGAAAACTATCCGTCGACGTTCATCCGTTCGATCAGGCCGCGCAGAACAGACTCGGACTGATCGTTGGGAACCTGGCAGGTACCAGCAGCGTGGTGACCGCCGCCGCCGTGGGCCAGCATCAGCTCACCCACATTGGTTTTGGACGAGCGATCGAAGATGGACTTGCCAACCGCAAACACCGTGTTTTGCTTCTTCAGGCCCCACATCACATGGATGGAGATGTTGGTGTCTGGATACATGGCGTAAATCAGGAAGCGGTTTGCGGCCCAGATGGTTTCTTCATCACGCAAATCCAACACAACCACGTTCTTATGAACCGTGGCGCAGCGCTCGATTTGTTCCTTGGCCTTGCTTTCATGCTCGACATAGAGATCAACGCGCTCCTGAACGTCAGGCAGGTTGAGAATCTCTTCAATGGGCATTTCGACGCATTTGTCGATCAGTTCCATCATCAGTTGATAGTTGGAGATGGTGAACTCGCGGAAGCGGCCGAGGCCGGTCCGCGCGTCCATCAGGAAGTTCATCAGGTTCCAGCCTTGCGGGTTGATGACTTCGTCTTTGTTGAAGTCGGCCGAGTCCCCCTTATCAACCGCAATCATGAGTTCTTCGGTGATCCGGGGGGTGGTTTTTTTGCCGTCAAACCAATCGTAAACGACGCGCGCCGCAGATGGTGCATCGGGCAGGATGATGTGGTTGTTTTGCTCGCCCACACGCATGGTTTCACTTTCGTGGTGATCGAAAGCAATCTTCACGCCGTCCACATAGGGAAGGTTGGTGGTGATATCTTTGTTCGTGATCTCGATCACGCCGTCTTGCATATCCTTCGGATGGACGAATTTGATCTCATCGATCAAATCCAATTCCTTCAGAATGGCGGCACAAACAAGGCCATCAAAATCGCTTCGTGTAACAAGACGATACTTCTCGCCGGACTTCAAAAGGTCGTCAGGGCTGACGGTCATGGAAAACTCCCCTCGACATATGCGCTCTGTGCGCCAAAGATAACCAAGAATGCTTGGACGGACAACGCCCCTTGCGTTCGCAGACCACGGACCTACGATGGATCACGCCACGGTGCAACCGAGAATACACTTTTTTCCTAGCAGAAAGCACGCCTGCTTTCTGACTGAGGCCCACGCCAAACGCGCAATCGCCTTGATTCTTGCGGGTTTTCTTGTAATTGGCGGGCTCACCGGCTGCGCCGCTGAGCCCTTTGTTGACGGCCGACGCGAAGCCGGATCAACCCAGCCCGTCGGTCCTTCCACCGCAGACCGCGTGGCGATTTGCTACAATAGCCGGGGAACAACCCCGGCCACCGTGCAACGATTGGCCGAATCCGAATGCGCAAAAACCAACAGGCGACCACAATTCGATGGTCAAGACGCCGCCAGTTGTTCGATTGTGAACCCGACACGCGTGTTTTTTAGGTGTGTTGAACGTAATCTATAATGCGGATCGCATGTGAATTAAGGGGACAATGATGAGTTCAAGCACGCATCTCAAACACCTGGTTTTTGGTGGGGTGCTTTTGGCATCGCTCAGTCTGACGGGACAGTCCGTGTCTGCTCAAATGGACGAACAACGCAGCACCGAAAGCTGCACGCCAGGTGGCTACATGATGGTCATGGGCGGCATTGAAGACCCCTCTACCGTGCCGGACATGACGCAGGCCAGAAAATATGGACCTGCGGTGTGGGATTTGGTTGAAAGCTATGACGCCTTTTATGTGGTCCGCAAGACACCCGATGTTGTGTACGAGGGCAACTGGACCGACTGGAAAGCCGGGGTGATTTCAAAATGGCCCTGCCAGGAAACCGCTGTACAATTCTGGAATTCAAACGCCTATCAAAACGAAGTCAAGCCGCTGCGCAAAGCGGCTGGGGTTTATGAAGTTGGTATGTTTGAGGCGGCCCGCGCTTTTCCGCAGGCTAAAATTCAGGACCTCGTGCCCGCCAATTGCAGAAATCCTTTTCTCGTTGTGATTATGTCCAAGGTCACCGACCCGGAAGCTTATGGCCAGTACGGCAAAGCCATTATGGAAACAGGCTTGGCACGACGGGCTGGTATTCGGATGCTGTTCAGCGGACAACCCCAGGAAGTATTAGAGGGAGATTGGCCCGCAGACTACAACACCATGGTCTCGGTCTACCCTTGCCGGGAAGCCTGGGAAGCCTTTTATGCGGGCGAGCCCTACACCTCTGAAATCCGCCCCCTGCGCGCCAACGCAGGGGACTTCATTATTATGGGGTTCGAGCCGGAGCGAGTGGAGTAATCCGGTGGACCGCCACACGCCAGATCAATTGATTCATATGGTGTGCGGCTCAACCGGCGCAGGCAAGTCGACCTATGCGTTAGACCTCTGCCAGGCCATCGACGGTGTGCACCTGTCCATTGACGAATGGATGGTGACCTTGTTCTGGGACGACAGCCCTGACCCCCTGGAATTTGAATGGACCATGGAGCGCGTCAACCGCTGCGAAACCCAAATCTGGGCAACAGCGGTGCAACTCACCCCATACAAAGTACCGTCTGTTTTAGACCTTGGGTTTACCACCAAAGACCATCGCACAAAATTTGTGGAGTTGGCCAAAGAGGCCGAGCTGGAGGTGCAACTGCATTTTCTGGACTTGCCCCAAGACCAACGCTGGGCACGGGTGCAGCATCGCAACAAGAAGAAAGGCAGCACCTTCCAACTGGCCGTTGACCGGGAAATGTTTAACTTTGTCGAAGATATGTGGGAACCGCCCGACGCCAGCGAAATGGCCGCCCTCAACGGCGTGCATGTCACCGAATAAACGCCATACATAGCCTTCGAAGAATATCTATTTTACTCAAAGGAGATGCGTATCTTTCGTATAGAGCGCATCGGGTGTATATGGCGCAGCCATGCGGCCTTGGGCGTGTCGCTCTCGGCCTACACGACGAGGAACTATTCAGTTGATTCGCATCCGACGCATTTTTGATACGGCCGCACCAGCCAACCGGCGTGCGGTGGAAGAAGTTCAGGCCATCATCCGGTCTCAATTTGACGACCTGACCGAGGCAAAAATCTCGGAGTTGCCAGAGAAACTTCATAATCCAATGAAGTTCGATTTTCGCTCACTTTTGTTTGTCTGTGATGACCGCAGAGGGCAAGTCCGGGGCTTCGCGCAGCTTTCATTAGATCCAACGCTGGGGTTTGGTTTTCTCGATCTGATCGCCCTAAAAGATACCACCAAAGGCGGCGGCATCGGAGCCGCGTTATACAACCGCGTCCAAGAAGAGTGTCTGGCGCTGGGATGTGGTTGGCTGTTTCTCGAATGTTTGAGCGATTTGCCAGAACATCAAGGCACCCCCGAATTCAACGCAGAGAATAGTGCCCGGTTGAGATTCTATGAACGATTGGGGGCCTCTCCTGTCTTGGGGACCGCCTATGAAGAACCGCGTGTTGCCAATGATGGTAACGCATACTTTTTATTGGCAGACGATTTGGGACGAAATCAGGAGCTTGGCCTAGATTTTGCGCAAGCCGCCGTGAAAACGATCTTAAAACGCAAATACAAAGGCAAACTCAACGACCGGCAGATCAAAAAAATTGTCGGCTCATTTCAAGACAACCCAGTTCGGCTGCGGCCTCTAAAATATTCCAAAAGCAAGAAACCGCTTAATCACGCGGTCGTCCCAGAGGACGAAAAGATCGCGTTATCCTTCAGCGACGCCCATGTCATGCATCACATCAAGGACACCGGATACGTTGAGGTGCCGGTGCGGGTAAATGTTATTCGGGAAGAGATTACCAAAACAAAACTGTTTAAGAGACTGACGCAACGAGCGTATCCGGACAAACATATTTTAGCCGTTCATGACAAACGCTTCTTTTCGTATTTCAAGAAAGTTGCGCTGTCGATCCCTGCAGACCAAGCGGTGTTCCCAGATGTGTTTCCTATTCGTAAAGATGTGGGCCGCCCCAAACCGATTGCGGCACACGCGGGCTATTACTGCATTGATATCTACAGCCCCATTAACCGGAATTCTTTTCTGGCGGCGCGCAAAGCTGTTGATGCCACCCTGACGGCCGCACAGTCTATTGAGGAAGGTGAGAATCTTGCCTATTCCCTGGTCCGCCCGCCGGGGCATCATGCCGGCACAGATTCCTTTGGCGGTTATTGCTACTTCAACTCATCGGCCATCGCCGCGCATTACCTGACACGCCATGGCCGGGTGGCCATATTGGATTTGGACTATCATCACGGCAACGGGCAAGAGCAGATTTTTTATGAACGCTCTGACGTGCTGACGGTGTCTATTCATGCTGACCCTGCCTACGAGTACCCTTACTTTAGCGGCTACAAAGAAGACATCGGCGAAAAGGACGGAGAAGGGTATAACCTGAACTTGCCTCTGGGCCGCGACATTGCTGGCCGCGCCTATATGCGGACTTTGAAAAAAGCGCTGAAACGCATTCAAGAGTACAAACCTGAATTTCTGGTGATCGCGCTCGGACTAGACACGGCCCAGAATGACCCGTCAGGGGCCTGGAATTTGCTGACGGAAGATTTCCGTGCCAATGGGGCCGCCGTGGGCAACTTGAAAGTTTCAACCCTGGTGGTTCAAGAGGGCGGGTATGACACAGCCGTTTTGGGCCACAACGCCAGCGCGTTCCTGTCTGGACTGTGGCAGGGGTTTTACGACCGCAAGGGTACGGGCTCCGCCTGATTGTTTGAGCAGCAACTCACAAAAAAGGCCGCCAGTTTTAGCCGGCGGCCTTTGGTGTTGTTAGGAAACGTCCGATTTATCCGAGCCGTTCAACCATTTTCGATTTGATGTCTGCAATCGCCTTGGCCGGGTTCAAGCCCTTCGGGCAGGCGTTGGTGCAGTTCATGATGGTGTGGCAGCGATACAGACGGAAGGGATCTTCCAACTCGTCCAGGCGCTCGCCGGTGGCCTCGTCGCGGCTGTCGTTGATCCAACGGGCCGCTTGCAGCAGCACGGCGGGGCCGAGGTAGCGATCCCCGTTCCACCAGTAACTGGGGCAGCTGGTGGTACAGCAGAAACATAAAATACATTCCCACAGGCCATCCAACTTGGCCCGGTCTTCCGGAGACTGTTTGCGTTCGCCATTGGGTGGTGGTGGAGTATCGGCTTTCATCCAGGGCTCGATAGAGGTGAGCTGGGCATAAATATGCGTGACGTCAGGCACCAAGTCTTTCACCACCGGCAAATGCGGCAGAGGATAGATTTTGACGTCTGACTTGCACTCGTCGATGGGCTTTAAGCAAGCCAGCGTGTTGCGGCCGTCGATGTTCATGGCGCACGACCCGCAAATGCCTTCGCGGCACGAGCGGCGCAGGGTCAGGGTGGAATCCATCTCATCTTTGATTTTGAGAAGGGCGTCGAGCACCATCGGCCCGCAGGTATCCATATCGACTTCATACGTGTCGATTTGCGGATTGTCGCCCGTGTCTGGATCGTAGCGGTACACTGAGAACGTGCGTGTGTTTTTCGCACCATCCGGTCTGGGGTGGGCTTTGCCCTTTTTGGGCTTTGAGTTTTTGGGAAGAGAAAGTTCAACCATCAATAATCCTCCTAGTACACCCGAGCTTTGGGCTCGATGTACGCCACATCATCCGACAGGGTGTAGGTGTGCACGGGCCGGTAATCCAGCTTGATCGACCAATCTTCGTTGAGATAGGCCAGGGTGTGCTTCATCCAGTTTTCATCATCACGATCTGGATAATCTTCATGGGCGTGAGCACCACGGCTTTCATGACGCGCTTCAGCGCCGACGATGGTTGACAAGGCACAAGCCATGAGGTTGTCCAGCTCCAGCGCCTCAATCAGATCGGTGTTGAAAATGAGACTGCGGTCCGAGACCTTAAGGTCAGAGATCGACGCCGCGATCTCGGCCAGCTTATCGCAGCCTTCCTTGAGAGTCTTCGAAGTGCGGAACACCGCCGCGTCGTTCTGCATGGCGTTTTGCATATTGCCGCGAATCTCAGAGGTTGACGAATCTCCGTTTGCGTTGCGGGCCTTCTCCAAACGACCGAGTGCGTAATCTGCTGAGTCTTTGGGAAGGTCTGGCAGTGTCGCCCCTGGGGTCATAGTTGCGGCACAGCGCAAGGCCGCAGCGCGGCCAAACACGACAATATCCAAGAGCGAGTTGGTGCCGAGACGATTGGCCCCGTGGACCGAAACACTGGCACATTCACCGACGGCCATCAGGCCCGGGAATACCGCATCCGGATTATCTGCAGTCGGCTTCAGCACTTCGCCGAGGTAGTTGGTGGGGATGCCGCCCATGTTGTAGTGCACGGTTGGCAGCACGGGGATGGGGTCTTTGGTGGCATCAATGCCCGCGAAAATCTTAGCGGTTTCTGTAATGCCCGGCAGACGTTCCCACAACACATCAGAGCCCAGATGCTCGAGGTGCAGGAGGATATGATCGTTTTTCGGACCTGTGCCGCGCTGTTCTCGGATTTCCATGGTCATGGCGCGGGAGACAACATCGCGCGACGCCAAATCCTTGGCGGTCGGGGCATAACGCTCCATGAAACGATCGCCTTCGGAGTTGGTCAGGTACCCGCCTTCGCCGCGTGCGCCTTCGGTGATAAGCACACCCGCGCCGTAAACCCCGGTGGGATGGAACTGCACGAACTCCATATCCTGCAAGGGCAGACCCGCGCGCGCGACCATGGCATTTCCGTCGCCGGTGCAGGTGTGGGCCGAGGTGCAGGAGAAGTAAGAACGGCCATAGCCGCCGGTGGCCAAAACGACTTGGTTGCCCCGGAAGCGGTGAATTTCGCCGGTGGCCATATCAATCGCCATGACGCCAACGCAGCGGCCTTCGCTGATGATCAAATCAATAGCAAAGAACTCAACAAAAAACTCGGCGTTATGCTTGAGGCTTTGTTGATACAGCGTGTGCAAAATGGCGTGACCGGTGCGGTCGGCCGCCGCGCAGGCGCGCTGCACAGGGGCTTCGCCAAAGTTACGCATATGACCGCCGAAGGGACGCTGATAAATCTTGCCTTCAGGTGTGCGTGAAAACGGCACGCCATAATGTTCTAGCTCACGGACGGCTGGAATGGCCTCTCGGCACATGTATTCAATGGCGTCTTGGTCACCGAGCCAGTCGGACCCTTTGACCGTGTCGTACATATGCCATTCCCACTTGTCCTCAGCCATATTGCCGAGAGCCGCACCAACGCCACCTTGAGCGGCAACCGTATGGCTGCGGGTGGGGAACACTTTGGTAATACAGGCCGTCTTAAAGCCTTTTTCGACCATGCCAAACGTCGCCCGCAAGCCAGCACCGCCAGCGCCGACAACAATAACGTCATAGTCGTGATCAATAATATCGTAGGCAGCCATACCGTTAAGCCCCGAGCGCAATTGTAAGAATGGAAATAATGGACAGGGCAGCCAGTGCGTAACAGGCGAACTTGACCAAGAGGTTGATAGCAGTGCGCCAGCCGTGCGAACTGACGTAATCCTCAATCACCACCTGCATGCCGAGTTGGGCATGATGAAAGGCCACCGCTAAAAACAGGATCATCACTGTCGCGTTGATCGGTTGGCCGAACCAATTCATGAATGCGGCGTAGTCATGCCCGGCCAGCGCAATCAGGGACGCCACAAACCAGATCGTCAGTGGGATGAGGGCAATCGCCGTGACACGCTGTAACCACCAGTGATGAGTGCCATCTTTGGCAGAGCCAAGACCGCGCGCTTTGCCAAGGGCAGAGCGTAAAGAGTGAGACTTCGAGGACATGCGCTTAACCTCCCAGAGCCATGACCCAAACCACGACCGTCAGTGCGGCGGCAGCAACCAGAACAGCAATATCTGCCCGGCGGGTCTCATGGAGTTCAAAGTAGCGGCCAAAGTCCCAGAACAAATGGCGCACACCGTTAAACAAATGAAAGAACAAAGCGAACGAGAAACCGAACAGCAGCAGCAATCCAATCCAAGACCCTAAAAAGCCTTGAGCCTGCTCAAAGGAGGCAACCCCGTAAGCAGCCGCTGTAACCCACCAGGTCAACAGCAGGGTTCCGATGGTCAATCCAATACCTGTGATTCTGTGGGTGATGGACATGAGCGCCGTGAGCGGCAGGCGATAGACCTGCAGGTGCGGCGAGAGGGGTCTGTTGTGTGTCGGCATGTTCGACAAAAGCCCTTTATGCGGTTGTGCACTAACCCTGCATTCTCAAAGGGTTAATGCCCCTATAACAGTTTCTGTGCAGTGCGATATACCTACTCCCGGCCCCGCTTCAAGTCAACGCAACGGGCGGTTTCAAGCGCTCAGCCCAAATCTATGGAATCGGTTGCGTTGACGGTATTCGCGCGCAACCATAGACCCTTCGTGAGTGGGGATTAGCTATGACTCATAACAGACAGGACTTTAAGCGCGCTGGATCGTCGCGACGCAGGCTTGTATTGGGCTTGGGTGCTACTGCCGGTTTGGTGGCCATTCCGCAAGAGGACGCGCGCAGCGCCAACGTGGTCCGCGCTATTGAGGCCACTTATGACATGCGTATTCTCTCGACGGGTGAGATCTACGGTCATGAAAGCTGGTCGTTGTTTGTACACCCGGACGGCAGCCGTACCCTATCGGTGCGCTTAATCAACCGGGATTACGACCTGTTCCGCACCATTATACACCGTGTGGATGCCGCCTTCCGGCCTTTGGAATGTCAGTTACTGTATTATCGTGGCGGCACACGCCGGGGCTCGGCCTGGTTCCGGATTGAGGGCAACCGCCTGCGCGCCGAAGCCGATTTGCCAACAGGCAAGGTCACGCATGACGTTGAGGTGCCGGATGAATTTTCAATGGTCAATCACGCGGCGGCGGCGGAAGGCTGGCATTTCTGGTATTGCCCGAAAGACGGCAAAGAACATCAGGCGACGCTGTATAACTTGCGCGTTGACACAACATCGGCGGAAGGCATTCTGGGCCGCGTGCATACCCGCAGCATCCAGCACCTGGGGGCCAAAGAAACAACCACCCCGGCCGGCACCTTTGCCTGTGATCATTATGCCTTTGGCGAGCCCTCGCGCCTTTGGGTTCATGGGCCAGACCAAATGCCAGTGCGCTTGAGGTTCGAAGCCGCAGACCGTGAGTTTGTGCTCTCCCAATGGGTCACGATGGGGTGAGCCCCAATAGTGTCTAATGAAGGAAAAATAAAAATGAGACATCTGATCAAAACCGCATATCGAACCGCCCTCATGGCTCCTCTGCTGCTGTGGTCGGCCTTCGCCGCCGCCCAAACCGGGGACTCTGAGGGACCTAACACCAACATTCTGCGCTGGGCCTCTGGCACCTATGCCTACACCACACTAACTGAACCGCGGGACCGGGGCTGGGAGCGCTTTCATATGAATGTGTATACGGACGGTTCACGCGCCATGAATATGTGGCACGATCTGAGCGCCCGCGATGCGCAGTTCACAGTGATTCTGCGGGTGAATGACGCCTTCCGGCCACAAGAAGCCTTTCTGTCTTACTGGGTGGCGAATGGGTTTAAGGGCTCGACCCTGATACGGGTTGAGGACGCCACCTTAAGCGCCAGCGCCAATGGCCCGGCAGGTTTGCACAATCAAACCCTTACGGTGCCTGCCACGTTTTCCATCGGTACACATCCGGTCTCTGCCGATGGCTGGCACCTGGCGTCGGACTCCGGCGAGAACGGCGCGGAGCAAACTTCTAAAATCTACAGCCTTGAAGCCTCTGCCGACCTCACCAAGCCGCCATTGGGTACCCTGCGCGATCTGACTTTTAAACGCATCGGCGAAGAAACCCTTACGGTGCCCGCTGGCACATTCGAAACCATTCACTACGATTTGTCTGGCAGCCAGGTGTGGGTGACCAAACAAGATCGTCTGATGGTGCGCATGATCAACGAACGCTTTGACCGGGATTACGTGCTGACCGAATTCGCCAGTGGTTCCAATGGGGAGAAGAAAGAATGAAACGCCGTTTCGCAATTATTGGGCTTCTGGTCTTTGCCATCATGCCGTTCTCGGCTTTTGCCGAAAACATCAACATCACCCGCTGGGCGAAGGGGGAATTTGAATATCGCTCGCTGTCGACCGGAGAAGTGTCAGGCACAGAAGCATGGCATTTAACCGTGCACCCCGACGGCACGCGCACCATGCAGACACGCAACCGATTGGATGAGGCTGGTTATCAACGCCACGTGACCTATCGCGTCGCTAAAAACTTCCGGCCCTTGGAAGTGACCTCGGTGTATTGGGTGAAAGGCGAATGGCGTGGCACCGGTTTGTTTGCCATAAACGGTGATACGCTGGAGGCCATCGTTAAAACGCCCGATGGGATGATCCGGCAAACGCGGAGTGTTCCGGAAAATTTCTCGATGATCCCGCATCCGCTGTCCACCAACGCCTGGAATACCTGGTACTACGACAAAGCCAAGGGCGGGGCACAACCGATGACCGTCTACGACATGGATGCCGGGGCCCAGGCTGTGAGTTCCATGCTGGGGAAGGTCTACACCCAAGACTTAGAATTTATTGGCACGGAAAAAATGACCACGCCTGCCGGCACCTTTGAGGTCGATCACTTTCGGGTGGAAGACGTGGTTGATATGTACATCACTGGGCCGGACGCTATTTTAGTGCGCTTTAAATGGATTCCGGCTGATCGCGATTATGTACTGACGAGTCTTGAAACAGGCTCTTGAGAGAGGCTTTGATGCGCTCGACTGATGATCACTTGTGCTGGAAACGCGGCTATTGAGGCTTGAGCACGCGCGCTTATATGGAATTCAGGACCGTATTTCCCCTATAGTCGAGGTTCATCAAGTTTAAGTGCAGGACATGAAAGAGTGAGACATGACTGAGAACGTTGATCACGATCTAAAAGTTTCCCACACCAAAGACGAACGGTCGCGCCAGCACTTTGTGCAGGGCATGCGGTCCTACGTTTTGAATGATTTATCCGGCCATATGAAAACCGTATGGGACCGAAAGGTGGAGCCGGAGTTTGAAAAAATAAACGGCCGCGCTCCGGCAGATGGCCCAGAGATTCATAAGACGTTCAAGTCAGACACCATCTTCAAATTCTATTCCGCCATGCGCTGCAACACCCAAGAAATGGTGTGGCGATCTGTGATGCCGGCCATTGAGCGCGAAGGCCGCGATTTGTCGCGCCGTGCGCAAGTGCTCAGCCAGTCGGGCGATAAGGCACAAGGCACGGTTGAAACCGACCCTAAGTTCCAAGTGCCGCGCTATGTGTCTGAACTGGACGTGCACTTGATGCCCGGCAACTACCACGAAGAACGGATTGATTACGATGTTACCCAGGGGGCCGTGTTCGACAACGGCTTGTCCGTGTTTACCTTCGGCCTGCTAGGCGAGCGCATGGAAGACATTACGGACTCTGTCTCGACCTTCTTCCAAGAACGTTACCCTGATGAGCAGCCGAAGAAGATTTTGGACATGGGTTGCACCCTTGGTCACTCAACCTTGCCTTGGAAAGCGCGCTATCCGGATGCGGAAGTCCATGGCCTGGACGTTGGCGGCCCCTGTGTGCGCTATGCCCATGCGCGAGCGCAGTCGTACGGTGTAACAGCGCACTTCCACCAAATGGATGCGGAACACACCAACTTCGAAGATGAATCCTTCGATGTGGTTTACTCCTGCATGTTCCTGCACGAGGTGCCGCTAAAAAATATCAAAGGTGTGTTTAAGGAAGCTCATCGCTTGCTCAAGCCTGGCGGCGTGATGCTGCACTACGAACTGCCGCCTAATTCCATTATGGCCCCTTACGATGGCTTTTATCTGGATTGGGACTCCTACTACAACAAAGAGCCGTTTTACAAAGCGTTCCGTGACGCTGACGCCAAGGCTGAAATTGCAGAAGCCGGCTTTCAAGAAGACAGCTTTTTCGAGCATGTCGCCCCGAGCCTGAACATTTATGGCAAAGACGCCATGATGGACGCCGTGAAACAAGACGGTCCGTCAAATGATAGCCAAGTTGGCCGCTTTGGCGATGGCGTGAAGTGGTACTTCTTTGGAGCCCGCAAGTAATGCCAGACGATTCCGTAAACTTGGAAAAGACGCCGTTGCGCTATAGCGTAAAAGGCAAGCGCATGAAGTTTTTCGATGCCCAGGGCGTTGACGAATTGGTGTCCATCTGCATGGGCCTCGCCCAAGAGATGTGGGTGATCAAAGA
This sequence comes from Rhodospirillaceae bacterium, assembly GCA_040221475.1. Classification (GTDB taxonomy): domain Bacteria; phylum Pseudomonadota; class Alphaproteobacteria; order Rhodospirillales; family Rhodospirillaceae; genus WLXB01. Next base: position 740,969 of record JAVKEJ010000032.1, read on the forward strand.
ACGCCAAGCCGCGTTGGAAGATTTGGCCGCTGAAAAAGGCGTTGTCTTACCTGATGACGTAGAAGGACATAAATTCTCGGCAGAGAAACGTGCTGCGTTAGATGGTGAAAAAGCAGAATTTATTGATCGCGTTTTCTTTACTCTGCGCGAAGAAGCGGAATCTTTAGCGGCACAGCCTGAAGAAGAACCCCCAGCACCCTCGCTGCCTTAGACGCATGAGTCACGGCGCGCCCTAACATCTGAACTGGAGCGCGTGTGACGGATATTTCTTCTGACAACACCTCTGACAAAAACACCGCGAATTCCCCACGGTACAAACTGTCCGTTCCGTTTCAACTGGGATTTGGGGCCGGCCAGATTGGCGGCTCAATCCTGGCCAATACACCCGCGCTGATCCTATTGTTCTTCATGACGGATGCTTTGGGGATCCCACCAGCCCTAGCTGGTCTTGCCGTGTTCATCCCAAAGGTTTGGGTGATCGTTTTTGACCCGCTGATGGGACGTATTTCTGACCACACCCATAGCCGCTGGGGACGCCGCCGCCCCTACATTCTGGCCGGAGCGTTAGGCTGCGGTGCGGGATTTTATTTTCTGTTTGACGTGCCAGCCTTCGACACCACAACGGCGCGCTTTATTTATATGACCGTGATGTTCACACTGGTCTCAACAGCGTTCTCGGTTTTTTCCGTGCCCTATCTGGCAAAGGCTGGAGAACTGGCCCCCGACTATAAGGGCCGCACAACCATCATGGCCTACCGCATGGCCTTTCAATCCATCGGCATTTTGATCGGCATTGGCCTGATTCAATACCTGGTGGAGTGGGGCGGTGGCGGCCTGGCAGGCTACACTTTTATGGGCAGCGTTCTGAGCGTGATTTGTGTGATCACCATGCTTTCGCCTTTTGTTGCTTCGCGCAACATTGCGACTGAAACAGTGACCACGCCGTCTGTTCCCCTGCGGGTTCAAATACAAACGGCGTGGGAAAACAAGCCCTATGTGTCGCTGGCCTCTGCTGTGACCCTGTATTGGGTGGCTGCAAGCTGTGTTTATGCCGGACTACCCTACATGTTCAGCTACATCGTGGCCGGGTCGGCGGGATTGTTTTTTGATCTGGCGCTGTACATGACCCTCGCCGCCTTTGTTGCGATTCCAGCATGGAGCTGGCTGGCAGGACGGATTGGTAAAAAGAAAACTTACATCGTCGCCACCTTTGCTTACTGCCTGACGGTTTTGTCCTGGCTGCCCGCGGCGCCCGACCAAGATCTGTTGATTATCGGGCGTGGCATTCTCGTGGGCCTGACCAACACCGGCATGCTGATGACCGCCGTTGCTATGCTGCCCGACACCATTGAGTTTGATCAGCTGAAAAACGGTCTGCGCCGCGAGGGCGTGTTTTCCGGCATCTGGATGGCCATTGAAAAAGCGGGCAATGCCCTTGGGGCTTTGGTGTTTGGCGTGGTGCTGTCGATGATGGGCTTTGTGGAATCCACCGGTGGCGTAGCTGTCGAGCAGACGGACTCAGCCCTCAACGGAATTCTCGTTGCCTTCGCCATACTGCCCGTAGTGTTGATGCTGGCCGGCCTGCTGATATTAAGGCCATATCAACTGGATGAAGACACTTTGGTGCAGATGAAGAAGAGTCACATATAGAAGGTCGGTCTACTCACTCAGGTTCACCGTTTTATTGTTCAGGTTCACCTGACCATTTTTCCGGTTTATCCGCCCGTGCGGGATCCCATTCAATCAAATTGATCAACGCGCCATCGGGGTCTCTGAAAATCATTTCCCGCTGTTTAACGAAGCCGCCAACGCGCAAAGGGGCTGCCGGTCCGACAATGGTGTGGCCACCGGCTTCAAGTTTGGCGGTCACAACATCCAGGTCATCGCAATAAAACACCATGCACATCTCACCGCGATTCATGCCGGTGCTTGGCCGCTGAACAGGGTCTGGCTGAGGATTGGTCAACTCGAACAGACCGACCATACCGTAGTCCGGCTGATCTTTGCGCTTGAGGATGATCACGCGGGTGGCCGTTGAGCGCGGCACGGCCATGACCTCCCACACATTGCCGTCGGTGATATCGCCTTCCAGAAAGACATCATCAAAACCAAGCACGTCTGTGTAAAAGGCGCGACTGACATCCAGGTCTGAGACCATCAAAGCGGTGCGGATCATGGGACTGAAGTTGGGGCTAAAATTAGGCATGTGGTTCTTCCGAAGTTTATGCGGCGGCACATTCGTTAAGCGCGAACGCAGCGGCAACCATTTCATAGGATTTCACCCGGGCGTCAAAATCATGGGTGATGGTGACAATCATCATTTCATCGACACCGCAGGCGGCGGCTAAGTCTTCGAGACTCTTTTTGACAGCCTCCGGTGGACCGACCAGCCCCGTCTTGCTGGCCGACTCGGCCACGCGGCGCTCGCGATCTGTATACGGATAGGACTCCGCCTCTTCGGGCGTTGGGTACGGCCCCAGTGCGCCCTTGCTGAGTTGTAAACGCCACAGCTTGCGGCTTTGCGCCAAATAATCGGCTTGCTCTTGGGTTTCCGCACAGACCACGCCCACACACATATTGGCTTTGGGCGCGGCCAGGGTTTCAGACGGTTGGAAGGTATCACGATACAGCTTCAGAATTTGCTCTGCACCCTCGGGGTGGATGAAATGAGCAAAGCAGTAAGGCAATCCAAATTTGGCGGCGATTTGAGCGCTTTCATCGGACGAACCTAACACCCACATCTGAGGTGGCACCTCCGGCATCGGCATGATTTTGAGCGGTGCCAGGGCTTTGTTCGCGGGTTCTGTGCCCGTCAAGAACGCACGTAAATCCAAAATTTTAGTGGGGTAGTACTCGACCCCGATTTGCGATCCGTAGGCCATACCAAGGGTGGTCAGCTGGTCCCCTCCCGGGGCACGCCCCAAACCAACGTCGATCCTATCGGGATACATGGTGGCTAAAAGAGAGAACGTTTCTGCAACTTTGACCGGACTGTAATGGCTGAGCATCACGCCGCCGGAGCCGACACGTATTTTAGACGTAGCCGCAGCAACACGCGTAATAAGAATCTCCGGCGCACAACCAGCAAGACCCGGCGTGCCATGGTGCTCGGCCAGCCAGTACCGTTGATACCCAAAGGATTCCGTCGCGCGGGCCAGCTCGAGTGTTTCATCGATGGCTTCTAACGCGGTGCCGCCAGAACGGACGGGGGTTTGATCAAGGACGCCGAGGGTTAACATGGGTATCCAAAATTAAGAGTATGATGATTCGAGAGCGTTAATCATATCAGCCTTCGCCAGTAATCGCTTCGCTTCTGCCACATGAAGCACTTCGACCAAGCGGCCATCCAGCGTGGTCACACCCGCGCCTTTAGCCTGCGCCGCTTCATGTGCGGCAATCAGACGATGGGCATGGGCAATCTCGTCTTCCGAGGGGGCGAAGGCGACATTGGCCCCGGCAATTTGCTTGGGGTGAATGAGTGTTTTGCCATCGAACCCGAGGTCCCGGCCCTGACGGCAGGCCATTTCAAAGCCAGCGTCATCTTGCAAATCAACATGGACCCCATCCAGAACAATCAAACCATTGGCACGCGCTGCCAAAATAACCAGCTGCAACGAGACCGACATGGGGCCGCGATCTGCGGGATGGGCGCATTGAAGATCTTTCGAGAGATCAGCGGTGCCGATGCACAGCCCGGCGAGCCGTTGCGACGATTGCGCGATCGCATCTGCGGACAAAATGCCGCGCGGGGTTTCCATCATCGCCCAAACAGGGAAATCAGCAGGCGCACCGGCGGCAGATAAAATGTTATCGATTTGGACCATGTCATCCACAGTGGAGACTTTTGGTACGACAACGCCATCGGCCTTGGATTTTGCAACCGCTTTCAAATCATCCGCAACCCAGGCTGTATCTAACCCATTGACGCGAATCAGCACTTCCCGCTGACCGTAAGCCCCAGAGTTTACGGCGGCGATGGCAGACTCTCGGGCGGACTCTTTCGCATCGGGGGCAACAGCGTCTTCAAGATCGAAAATCACCGTATCGGCGGCCAGGGTTTTCGCTTTCTCCAGCGCGCGCGGGTTTGACGCCGGCATATATAAAACGCTGCGGCGCGGCCGGTCACTTGGGCGACCACTGCGGTGACCATTCGGGCGATCAGGTGCGGACATCTACAACCTCTCCAAGGGAACTGACATTGTTACGAGTGATGCCGGTATAGCGTTGGCGGTTACCACAAACAAGGCGGGGCAAAGGCCCGACGCACAACGAATCAATATGCACATTAATACGCACGGCAATACTAGTGACAATGCGCCTCTCGTACTAAGGTAAGTCACGTACGCTGCTTAGACAAAGAGTGTTCCCTCATGAGTCTCCCTGACATCGGACCCGGCATTGGCAACCTGCGATTTCTGATCGTTGATGATCAATCGCAAATACGGCTATTGGTCAGGACCATTCTCTTTTCATTGGGATGCCGAGATATCCTTGAAGCGGAACATGGCGGCGACGGGCTAGAACAGATCAACACCTCCAAACCCGATATTGTGATTACAGATTGGGCGATGGAACCGATCAGCGGCATTCAAATGGTGAAGACCCTGCGGCAGTCGGATATTACAGCTGTAAAGTATATGCCCGTCATTATGCTGACCGGATTTTCCGAGCGGAGACGCATCGTGTCGGCGCGTGATGCCGGTATTAACGAATACCTGCTGAAACCAGTCTCACCGAAATCATTGTTCAGTCGTATTCAGGCCATCATTGAACAACCCCGAAGATTCGTCAAAACGACCTCCTACTTCGGCCCCGATCGGCGCCGCGGAAAACAACAGTTTAATGGTCCTGATAAACGCGGCAGCGGCGAAGAGGGAGTACAAATGGACATGAACGTGCAGTTGTCACAGCAAGAAATTGAGGATGAGTACTTTATGCCGACAGAGTCAGGCTCTTTTGCATCTTCTGAGCAATACATCCCTCCTGGCATTCGACGCGCACAGGAACTCGCGAAGAAAAACCGGCGATAAACCAAACATCGAAATTAAGATCATGGAACATATAGCCTACGGCGCACTGGTTGGCTTGGCGCTGGCCGCGCCGGTTGGCCCCGTTGGCATACTGTGTATCCGCCTCGCGTTGACACAAGGCCGGTTGCCGGCGGTGATCGCTGGGCTAGGGGCCGCCACGGCTGATACCGCTTTTGGAGCCGTTGCCGGGCTGGGCCTTATTTTTGTGCAGACGTTTGTGTCAGAGCATCACGTCATACTTAGTGGTGTTGGCGCTCTCATTGTTATAGCTCTGGGCCTCGCTACATTAAGAAAAACCATCTTCTATGATGAGCGACCGACAACACTGGCAACGCTGTCTCAAGATTTTTCCATGACCTTCACCCTTGCCATCACCAACCCTGCCACCATGATGGCCGCCCTGGGACTGTTCGCGGCCCTTGGCACGATCGACATGTCCACACAATCGACAGAAGGCCCATTGCTGGTGCTTGGGGTGTTTCTGGGGTCCACAGCCTGGTGGTTTTTCCTGGCCAGCATGGCGGTGGTGCTGCGTCGCCGCCTGCTCGACAACTTTAACTGGCTTAACAGAATTTCAGGCGGCTTGCTGCTGCTGTTCGGTGCGGCCTTAATTATCCGTTTGCTAACAAGCGGGACTTAGCCCGCTTGTGCACGATTTCAGATCTGAAACGATTAACCTTTAACGCTGAGATAATCGCGCACCAGAACTTCAGCGATTTGAACAGCATTTAGGGCTGCGCCTTTACGTAAATTATCCGACACACACCAGAAAGACAGCCCATTATCAACCGTGGCGTCAGAGCGAATGCGAGACACATACACCGCATCTTCACCCGGCACTTCTGCAGGCGTGACATATCCTTCATTGAGACGATGGTCCACAACAGTAATCCCTGGCGCTTTCTTGAGAATTTCCCGCGCTTCCGTATCGCTGATGGGTTTTTCCGTTTCGATATTCACGTATTCCGCATGTCCGATAAACGTTGGAACGCGCGCACAGTTGGCGTGGACTTTGATTTTTGGGTCGAGAATTTTTTTCGTCTCGACCATCATTTTCCATTCTTCCTTGGTCCCACCATCATCCATGAACACATCAATATGAGGAATGACGTTGAACGCAATTTGCTTTGGAAAAACCTCATTAGTGCCAGCTGGTGCTTGATTGACGAAAATACCTTTGGTCTGATTGAATAGCTCATCCATCGCTTCTTTGCCCGCCCCGGACGTAGATTGATAGGTCGAGACAACAACGCGCTTAATGCCAAACGCTTTATGAAGCGGCTTTAAAGCCACAACCATTTGAATGGTCGAGCAGTTGGGATTGGCGATGATGCCCTTTTTTTTATACCCAGCTATGGCTTCCGGATTGACTTCAGGCACAACCAGCGGAACATCAGGGTCCATGCGGAAGTGAGAGGTGTTGTCGATAACGACGGCCCCAGCGGCAGCCGCCTTGGGGCTATACGTCGCCGACACTTTTGCGCCGGGAGACGACAGCACAATATCAACGCCTGAAAAATCAAACTTGGCCAGATCTTGGACAGTAAGGACCTCGTCTTCGCCGTATGAGACTTCAGCGCCAACAGACCGTTCTGAGGCAAGTGCAATGACCTTGCTGGCCGGAAACTGACGTTCCCACAGCGTATTCAGCACTTCACGGCCCACGTTTCCTGTGGCCCCGACCACGGCCACCACATAGCCCGCGTCACTGTCTCTCTTACTTGGATCGTCTAGCATCATTTGTCTCGCTGTTGTTGGCCGCTTGCGCCGAATTGCGTAATCGGGGCACGTTTGTTGGGTGTTTCAATACCGTCAACGCTCATGGGTTGCGCGTTTCAATACCTTCAACGCTTTATGAACACAAGAAAACCTGTGTATAAAGCTGGATAAAAACAACGCGTTTTGGGGAATAGCATGGCAGCTCGACTCACCACGTATGATGCGTTTTGGTCCTTTTATCTTAAGGAACACAGCAAACCTTTGACCCGGGGGCTGCACTACATGGGCACAGGTTTGGTGATACTGCTGTTCGGACTTGGGCTTTTTTACGAAACCACAGCTTTGTTTTTCATGCCCGTCGCCGGATACGGATTCGCCTGGACCAGTCATATTTTCATCGAAAAAAACCGACCGGCGACATTCACCTATCCGTGGTGGTCTCTGATCAGTGATTTTCGCATGTTCGGCCTTTGGATCACGGGCCGACTCAGACCGCATTTGAAACTCGCGGGTCTATCCTAACTTTAGCCAGCAAGCCGGGTCATTTCTGCCAGAACCGCATCACCCATCTGGGTTGTGCCAACGGTCGCCACGCCGTCTGCTGCAATGTCACCTGTACGCACATTATTGCTGAGCACCGCCTCGACAGCGTTCTCAACCAAATCCGCCTCAGATGGCATATCAAAGGAATAACGCAGCATCATTGATGTGGAGAGAATCTGGGCCAACGGATTGCCAATGTTTTGCCCCGCAATATCCGGGGCTGAACCATGCACCGGTTCATACAACGCCGGCTGACGGCCATCTTCACCAATTGCGCCAAGGCTGGCCGAGGGCAGCATGCCCAGCGAACCTGTCAACATGGCCGCGAGGTCCGACAAAATATCCCCGAACAGATTATCTGTCAGAATTACATCAAACTGCTTAGGGGTGCGCACCAGCTGCATGGAACAATTATCGACAAACATGTGGCTAAGTTTGATATCAGTGTATTCAGCCTGGGCCAGCTTTGTGGTTTCATCACGCCACACCACACCACTTTCCATCACATTGGCCTTATCGACTGAACAGACGCGACGATCACGCTTGCGCGCTAAATCAAACGCCACATGGGCAATGCGCAAAATTTCATCGGTGGTGTAGGCTTGGGTATTGTAGCCGCGCCGCTTACCGTCGGAGAGTTCTTCAATGCCTCGAGGTTCGCCGAAATAAATGCCGCCGATCAACTCGCGCACAATCATAATATCCAAGCCCTTGACCAAGTCTGTCTTGAGCGAGGACGCTCCGGCCAGGGCATCAAATACGATGGCGGGTCTGAGATTGGCGAACAGACCCATCTCTTTGCGCAAACGCAGCAGACCTTTTTCGGGCCGCAAATCGTAGTCCACATCGTCCCACTTTGGGCCACCGATAGAACCAAACAAAACCGCATCTGAGGCCATTGCCAGATCAATGGTTTCATCGGTGAGGGGCGTGCCGTGAACGTCGTAGGACGCGCCCCCGACTAAACCTTCTTCAATTTCGAAAGACGCCGCACCGGACTCATTGAGCCAGTCGAGAACACGACGGGCTTGAACCATGACTTCTGGGCCGATGCAATCACCGGCCAAAACCAGTACTTTTTTGGTGCTCATAAGGTTTCTCGGAACCGTCAGCTATAAAGCCAAGGCTGTTCCGCCTGTTGTTTGGCTTCAAAAGCCTTGATTTTGTCAAGATGCTTGAGGGTTAATGCAATATCGTCCAGGCCATTTAGCAAATTATGGCGGCGGGTTGCATCCAATTCGAACGGTGTGACTGCTCCGTCAGGGGCCGTAATGATCATGTTTTCCAGATCAACGGTGAATTCACTCCCGTCAGCCTTGGCTGTTAAAGCCTCAACCTGATCTTCTGGCAACGTGATGCACAGAATGCCGTTCTTAAAACAGTTGTTGTAAAAAATATCTGCGAAACTGGGGGCAATCATGCAGCGAAACCCAAAGTCGAGCAGACCCCAAGGGGCATGTTCGCGCGATGAGCCGCAGCCAAAGTTTTTACCGGCGATCAGGATTTTAGACTGACGAAAGGGCGCTTGGTTAAGAATAAACTCAGGACGCTCGGCTTCATTGTCATCATAGCGCATATCAAAGAAGGCGGCTGTGCCGAGCCCGGTGCGCTTGATGGTTTTGAGAAACTGCTTGGGCATGATCATGTCTGTATCGACATTAACCATGGGCAGTGGAGCTGCGATGCCCTTGAGTACGGTAAACTTTTCCATGCTCTAACCTTTCTTCTTAAAACTGCGTGCGTGTGCAGTCAGTATAGCCATTTCAGCGCCACCTTCTAACACGTCAGCCAAACCTATAGCGTCCGGTAGATCGACATAAATACCATCTTCGTCTTGGACGTCCGGCATGCCTTTGTTGAGCAGCATATCCACATCAACCCAAATGGCGTCTTCGGTATTCGCCGCCCAAGCCCGGAATTCAGGGATCACTTTGCCGCGACTTTGCGGACATCGGTGAGGTGCCCGGCCACAGCAGCCGCAGCGGCCATTTCCGGGCTGAGCAAATGGGTGCGCCCTCCCCGGCCCTGGCGGCCTTCAAAATTGCGATTCGAGGTCGAGGCGCAACGTTCGCCAGGTTGCAGAATGTCGGGGTTCATGCCGAGACACATGGAACAACTCGGTTCGCGCCATTCCGCACCGGCTTCCAGGAATATAGCATCCAGCCCCTCTTCTTCGGCTTGATGTTTGACCAGACCCGAGCCTGGCACCACCAACATCTGAACGCCGGCTGCGACTTTGCGGCCCTTCATAATACCAGCCGCGGCGCGAAGATCTTCGATGCGGCCATTGGTGCAAGAGCCGATAAACACTTTATCAATTGGAATGCCATCCAAGGGCGCACCTGCTTTAAGGCCCATATATTCCAAAGACCGGGTTGTGCCTGATTTTTTGTTGGGGTCGGTCATCGTCGCAGGGTCTGGAACCGAACCGGTGATGGGCAGAACATCTTCCGGCGACGTGCCCCAGGTCACATGGGGAACAATCTCTTCCGCCTTGATGATGACTTCTTTGTCGAATTGAGCGCCTTCATCCGTTTTAAGCGTTTTCCAATACTTAACCGCCGCTTCCCATGCCTCGCTTTTTGGCGCATGGGGGCGACCTTTAAGGTAGGCAAACGTCTTCTCATCAGGCGCCATCAACCCGGCGCGCGCGCCACCTTCGATGGTCATATTACAGACCGTCATCCGCCCTTCCATGGACAGATTGGTGAAGGCTTTGCCTTGATATTCAATAACGTGACCGGTGCCGCCAGCGGTACCAATGCGACCGATGATCGCCAGAATCAAATCCTTAGATGTCGTTCCGACCGGCAAATCCCCATCCACCCGGACCAGCATGTTCTTGGATTTCTGCATGGACAGAGTTTGCGTGGCTAACGTGTGCTCAACATCAGAGGTGCCGATCCCAAACGCCAATGCGCCGAAGGCGCCGTGCGTGGCTGTATGACTGTCGCCACAGACAATGGTTTTGCCAGGCTGTGTTAAGCCCTGTTCAGGTCCAATGATATGTACGATGCCTTGGCGAATATCATCCATCGGGATGTATTCAACGCCAAAATCTTCACTGTTCGTCTTCAGAGTTTCGAGCTGTAGGCGGCTTTCAGGATCTTGGATCTTGACCAAACGATCCGGTGTGCTGGGTACGTTATGATCCGGCACTGCAATGGTTTTATCGGTGCGGTGCAACTTACGGTTCGCCAGACGCAACCCTTCATAAGCCTGCGGTGTCGTGACTTCATGAGTCAGATGCAGGTCAATGTAAATGAGGGCCGCACCATCCGGGTCTTGGTGGACGACGTGGCTATCCCACAGCTTATCGTAAAGAGTTCTCGGCTGAGACATCACAAGGCACCCTCAAAATAACCAGCGTTCGCAAAGCAGTTTTGCTTAGTCTTTAGAAGCCTTAGCGGCTTTTGCGGCTTTGTTTGCTTCACGCTCTTTGAGAACGGCTGCCGTGTCTTCGGCGATACGAGCAGACTTCCCGCGACGGCTGCGCAAGTAATACAGCTTGGCACGACGGACCCGGCCATGGCGGACCAGTTCGATGTGATCAATGATCGGTGCGTAGAGCGGAAACACGCGTTCCACACCTTCGCCGAAGGAAATTTTGCGGACGGTGAACGCCGAGTTAATACCGGAGTTCTTGCGCGCAATACAAACGCCTTCATAAGCCTGGATGCGCTCACGTTGGCCTTCCTTAACCTTCACGTGCACACGGACAGTATCTCCCGGTGTGAAGTTGGGAATGTCTTTGCCTTCGGTTAACTGAGCAATTTGTTCTTGCTCTAATTGTTGGATCGTATTCATTGGTCTTAACCTTTCTTGTTCGTCCCTGCGGCGACGTACTGATCCCACAGATCAGGCCGTCGCGTGCGGGTTATGGTTTCTGCCTGGTCCCGCCGCCAGGTTTGAATATTTTTGTGGTGACCGGAGCGTAAAACCTCGGGCACCTTGCGACCGTTCCATTCTTCTGGCCGCGTATAATGGGGATACTCTAACAACCCCTGCTCAAAACTCTCTTCGTCCAGCGAGTCTGCGCTGCCCATCACACCTGGCAACAGGCGGACAACAGCGTCGAGAACCGTAATCGCCGCCGCTTCGCCGCCAGACAGGACGAAGTCGCCAACGCTGACCTCTTCCATGTCCCAGGCTTCCAACACACGTTGGTCAACGCCTTCATAGCGTCCACACAAGAACGTGACACCCTGTGCCGCAGCCAAAGTCCGCGCCATCGTCTGATCAAACAAACGCCCGCGCGGGGTAAAGTAAATCAATGGCTGACCATCGGTGTGAGCCTGGCGAAGCGCGGCATCAATTACATCTGGCCGCATCACCATGCCGGCGCCACCCCCAAACGGAGTGTCATCGACAGAGCGGTGTTTATCGCCCGCAAAGTCGCGAATGTCTACTGTTTCTAGGCTCCACAAGCCCTCAGATGCCGCCTTTCCAGCCAATGAAGCGCCCAATGGGCCTGGAAACATTTCAGGGAAAAGCGTCAAAACTGATGCCTGAAAGGGCTGCGGAGCCATCATGATGCGCTGTCCTGGCTTGTAAGAAGCTCCTCTGTGGGTTCTTCCGGCTCTAATAACGGTGGTTCGCCCTCTGCTGCTGCCAGCGCGGAGGCCAGCACCACCAGCTTGCCGGCTTTCAGATCCACTTTGGGCACCGAGTCTGCGGTAAAGGGCACCATCAGGGTACGACTGTCCGGCAGGCGCACATCGATGATGTCGCCCCCTCCGAAGTCGTATATGGCATTCACGGTTCCGCATTCTTTACCTGTCTCATCCATCACGCTCAAACCTAGAAGATCGGCGTGATAAAACTCGTCTTTATCCTCAGTATCCGGCAGCGCGTTCCGCGCCACATATAGCTTTTGCCCTTTAAGGGCATCGGCTTTGGTTCGATCATCGACACCCGCAACCCGGCCAATGACGACCCCCTTTGCTTCACCGGTGACCTTCAGCTTGAGTTCAATCCCATCGTCCGTTGTGACGGGGCCGTAAGCACAGATATCTGTCGCTGTGTCCGTGAAGCTTTTGATGCGTAAATCACCCTTAAGCCCACGTGCACCGACAATGACCCCCATACAGAGCCGATTGTCGTTGCCAGACATCGTTGATCACCCGGCCCTTATGCGTCAGCTTTTTCCGCTTCAGGTGCAGCTTCTTCCGCGGGCGCTTCTTCTGGGGCTGGGGTTGCGGCTTCAGCGGCAGCCGCTTCGGCGGCGGCTTTGGCAGCAGCTTCTGCCTCACGCAGGCGCTCCTGCGCTTTGGCGCGGGGCTTGTCTTTTTTGGTCTGCTCGGGAATAGCTGCCGCTTCTAAAATACCGGCCTTGGCAAGGAACCGCTGCACACGATCACTTGGCAGAGCGCCATGGCTTAACCAATGACGGATGCGGTCTTCTTGAAGTATGACGCGGTCTTCATGATCGCTTGGCAGAATGGGGTTATAGGCCCCAAGCTTTTCGATGAAACGGCCATCTCTTGGGGAGCGGCTGTCGGCAACAACGATACGATAGTAGGGGCGCTTTTTGGCACCACCACGGGATAAACGAATACGAAGACTCATGCGTCTTGCTCCTTATAGTTTTTTCTGTGTTGAGTTGACTGTGTTTGCATAATTTCTAACGCCCGCGCAGCAGTCCTGGCGGCAAGCCATCTGGAAGTCCTCCGGGGCCAGACCCAGGCAATCCTGCGCCTGGCATGCCGCCCGACAACAGACCACCGAGGCCCTTCTTTTTGATCTGTTTCATAACCGTCGCCATTTGCTGATACTGCTTCAGCACGCGATTCACATCAGGCACTGTGGCACCTGAGCCAGTGGCGATTCTTTTCTTGCGTGACGCCTTAATCAGAGCCGGTGCTTTGCGCTCCTTCGGGGTCATCGACAATAAAATGGCTTCCTGGCGCTTGATCATTTTGGGGTCAACATCGGCCTGCTTGAGTTGTTTGGCCATTTTACCAACCCCGGGGAGCATGCCGAGAATGCCCTTCATATCTCCCATCTTCTGGATTTGGCGCAGCTGCGACAGCATATCATTGAGATCGAACTGGCCCTGCATCATCCGTTTGGCGAGGCGCTCAGCTTCATCCTGATCGACAGACTCGGCCGCCTTTTCGACCAGGCTAACAACATCGCCCATGCCCAGGATACGACCGGCGATGCGCTCGGCATGGAAGGCTTCCATGGCATCGGTCTTTTCACCGACCCCCATCACTTTGATCGGCACGCCTGTGACGGCGCGCATGGACAAGGCCGCACCACCACGGGAATCGCCATCAACACGTGTCAGCGCAATGCCGGTAATGCCAACCTTCTCTTGGAAAGCCTTCGCCGTGGCAACCGCATCCTGACCGGTCATGGCATCGGCCACGAGCAGTGTCTCAACCGGCGAGACGGCGTCACGCACCTGGGAGACTTCGTCCATCAACGCCTGGTCAATGGTTGTGCGGCCTGCGGTATCCAAAATAACGACGTCAAAGCCACCCTTGCGGCCTTCCTCCATGGCCCGTTTGGCGATCTCAACCGGCTTCTGACCGGCAACGATGGGCAGAGTGATGACGTTGGCTTGCTGGCCTAAAGCCGCCAATTGCTCCATGGCAGCGGGACGATACACGTCCAACGAGGCCATCAGGACGCGCTTCTTTTCTTTGTTTTGCAGGTGGCGCGCGACTTTAGCGGTTGTTGTTGTTTTACCTGAGCCCTGCAAACCGACCATTAAGTAAGGCACCGGCGGCGCAGCACGGAGGTTCAACTGAGAGGCAGCTTCATCTTCACCGCCCAGCATTTCGACCATGCAGTCATGGACGATCTTAATGACCATCTGACCGGGCGTGACAGAGCGAATAACCTGCTCACCAACGGCCTTTTCAGTGGCTTTCTCGATAAAATCTTTAACAACTGGGAGGGCGACGTCAGCCTCAAGCAAGGCGACCCGGACTTCGCGCATGGCCGCGCGGACATCATCTTCCTTAAGCGCACCGCGTCTGGTGAGCGCATCGAAGACCGAGCCTAGGCGTTGTGACAAACCGTCAAACATGCCGCGCGTTTCGTCCCTTTTTGGGGATCCTTTTGGCCCAACGAGAAATGCGCCAGTGCGCGAACCCTCGCGGACTGGCGGACCCCCTCGAGAGCAGGATGCCCGAAGCTAAGTGAATCCTGTGACTGACCTTTTATGACCAGACGGGGCCGATTTACGAGCAAATCGGCCACGAGTCAAGGAAACGAGCGATATTCCTAAAATGAGATGGTAGGAACGAGTGCTGGCTGATGCCTGGACTTTTCCCCCATACGGCCCATATAACCCGCCCATGACAGATGATTCGAACATGGAAGGCTTGCCCTCTGGCAACACGGGCTTGCCCTGTGGCAACGAAGGCTTAGCCTTCCGCAAGATGCACGGGCTCGGCAATGACTTTGTCGTGCTGGATGCACGCACGCGTCCTCTGGAACTGAGTCAAGCTCAGGTGCGGGCGATGGCGAACCGACGCACGGGCATCGGCTTTGACCAGCTATTGATTATTGAGCCCGCCCAGGCCAAAGGCGATGTGTTTATGACGGTGCGCAACGCCGACGGCGGTATTGTCCCTTCGTGCGGTAACGGCGCGCGCTGTGTTGCCGCGGTCGTGATGGCAGACCTGGCCAAAGACGAAATTGTTATTGAGACATTGGCCGGGCCGATTTCAGCCAAACATAAAGGCGATAATCTGGTGGCGGTAGATATGGGACCGGCGAGGTTGGACTGGCAGGACATCCCCCTGGCCATGGAAGAAAACACCGAACACCTTGATCTGGTGATTGGCCCTTTATCGAACCCGGTAGCTGTTAGCATGGGAAACCCCCATGCGGTGTTTTTCGTGAAAGACGTGAACGCTGTCGACCTGGAGCAATTTGGACCAATCATTGAAAAGCATGTTTTGTTTCCAGAACACACGAATGTCGAAGTGGTGGAAATCTTAAGCCGTTCACACGTGCGGATGCGGGTTTGGGAGCGTGGCGTTGGCATCACGCAAGCCTGCGGCACTGGGGCCTGTGCCGTCGGCGTGGCCGCCGCGCGCCGTGACCTGACTGACCGGGCCGTAACCGTCACCCTGGATGGTGGTGATCTGGAGATTCTTTGGCAGGACAACGGACATGTCATCATGACCGGTCCAACCGCCGAGACCTATAGAGGTGTTTTAGACCGGGCGATTTTATCGTGACTGGAGCTCAACAGGAATCACATCAAACGCAAAACAATACACCGCGCGTTTTCAGCTTTGGCTGCCGGCTGAACACCTACGAATCTGAAGTGATGCGCCAGCATGCACTTAAGCAGGGCCTCACGAACACGATCATCGTCAACACCTGCGCCGTGACCAAAGAAGCAGAACGGCAGGGCAAACAATCTTTGCGGCGTTTGCGGCGGGACAACCCCGACTCAGAAATCATAGCAACCGGCTGTGCCGTGCAGCTTAACCCCCAAAGTTATGCAGACATGCCTGAGGTCAGCCGCGTGATCGGTAATGAACACAAGCTAAAAGCGTCGAGCTTCGCCCCAGGTGTTAACGACCCCATATTGGTCAGCGATATCATGGAGGTGCGAGAAACAGCGTCGCATCTTGTGGAAGCCTTCGAGGGTCGAACGCGGGCCTTTGTTCAAATTCAACAGGGCTGCGATCACCGCTGCACGTTTTGCATTATTCCCTTTGCACGCGGCAACAATCGCAGCGTGCCCATGGGTCGCCTGGTGAGTGAAGTGCGTGACCTGATTGCCAATGGTCACAAAGAGATCGTGCTGACCGGTGTGGACATCACAGGATACGGCAGCGACCTGCCCGGCAGCCCGACGCTGGGACAAATGATTAAACGCCTGCTGATGGCGATCCCCGAGTTACCACGACTACGCTTATCGTCCCTTGATCCAGCGGAAGCCGACGAAGACCTATTTGCGGTAATCGCCAATGAACCGCGGTTGCTGCCGCATTTTCACATTTCGGCCCAGGCGGGTGATGATTTGATTCTCAAGCGCATGAAGCGGCGTCATCTTCGGGCCGATATTGTGGCGTTCTGTAATCGTATTCGCCAGATCCGCCCGGACGCTGTGTTTGGCGCTGACTTTATTACCGGGTTTCCGACAGAAACAGATGCGCAATTCAAAAACACATTGCAGTTGGTCGAAGACGCAGGATTTACGCACTTACATGTGTTTCCCTATTCCATCCGTCAGGGCACACCTGCTGCCCGGATGCCGCAAGTTTCCCAATCCGTAGCCAAAAGTCGCGCTGCGATATTACGGGCTGCTGGAACAGCGGCGATGGATAAGTTTCTAGACAGCCGGATCGGGCACCAAGCCTCTGTGTTGATGGAAGACAACGGCATCGGCAACAGCGAGCATTTTGTGCCTGTCAAAGTTTCCCCTGACATCGTACCCGGCACGCTGCTGAACGTGACCATTTCTGCTGTCAATAACGGCCAACTGATCGCCGCCTGACCATGAACATAAACTCAGATTCAGAGACCACCCCGCAAGGGGGATGGTTTAGCCGACTAACATCAGGTCTAAAAAAATCATCGACCAAACTCGCGGGTGGAATTGGAGATCTCTTTACCAAGCGCAAGCTGGACGAGGCCGCGCTGGAAGAATTGGAAGACCTGCTGATCACCGCCGACTTAGGCGCAGCAACAGCCGCCCGGTTGACCGCCAATCTGGCAAAGACGCGGTTTGGCAAGGACATCAGCAGCGAGGAAATACGGGAAGCCTTCGCGGCTGATATCGCAACAACACTGAAACCGATTGCACAGCCGCTGACTGTCGACCCCGATAAAAAGCCCTTCGTGATTCTGGTCGTGGGCGTGAATGGGGCAGGCAAGACGACAACCATCGGAAAATTGACCAAACAATTCCGCGATGAGGGCAAGACCGTCACTATGGCGGCGGGAGACACTTTCCGCGCGGCGGCGGTTGAGCAACTTCAAGTGTGGGGGCAGCGCACCAATACGCCCGTCGTCGCACGCCCAGCCGGATCGGACGCCGCTGGCTTAGCGTTTGATGCCTTAACAGAAGCGACGGCGCGTAATGATGATGTGCTTTTGATTGATACTGCAGGGCGCCTACAGAATAAAGACGCGCTGATGGACGAACTGGCCAAAGTAGTGCGGGTCATCAAGAAGCAAGACAGCAGCGCCCCACACGCCACACTGTTGGTGTTAGATGCAACGGTTGGGCAGAACGCTCATTCGCAAGTTGAAGCCTTTAGAGATGTGGCCGGTGTGACAGGGCTGGTGATGACCAAACTGGATGGCACAGCCAAAGGCGGCGTGGTGGTGGCCCTGGCCGAACGTTTTCAAATTCCGGTGCATTATCTGGGCGTTGGCGAAGGTGTGGACGACCTCAAACCGTTTACGGCGGAGGACTTTGCCAAGGGCCTGCTGGGGCTCTGGTAAGATAAGGCCGCGTCTCACCCTGCGGCGTGATGTAGCAGGAGGCCAGCAACCACTGCAGGTTCAGACCGACGCTGGTTTCTTCCGGCGCGCCCCAGGTGTAGGTGACGTTATAGTCCTCCTGACCGCTGGCGCGTTCGACGATGTACATGACAAATACATCGTTGGTGAAGCCATTGGCTGTGTTGTTCATGGCCCAATCCACATTGCGCAATCGAATTCCAATGTGCCGGTCAGGTTTGTCGGCGGTGGGACGCGGCACAAAATAAGTGCCGCCCTGATCATGTATGGGCAGAGGGAAAAAGCTCTCTTTCTTGCCCCGCTCGCCACTGAAGGACATGGAGCAGGTGAAATGCCGGGCCTTGAGCTGCTTGTGCAGCACCTCGGGTTCAGAGTTGACCTGAACATCATCTGAAAGACGCCGGATCACATCGCCTTTCCAAAAGGCCCGGTCGCTAAGCATAAGTTGAAAGTCGCCATAGACTTGCTCGCCGTCCTCCTCGTAGGCGCAGGCTTTATCCTTGACGCGGCCATGGTACCCACCAACAGCAGCCCGCCAAAAAACATCGCACCCTGGCAGGTGCGTCAAATCAGACAAAGAGAGCGCGTTCAGGACGTCGAGGTTTTTGTGCGCCTGCACATAAGGGGTCCGGTCGAACCCGACAAAGAAATGCATTTTCATGCGGATGGCCTGCTCGGCCTCGTCAATCTCAAACGCATAGATGCGCGGATGCCAGCGGTCCTGCTGATACCAATAGTCGAGCACAAAAAAAGCGTGGTCGCCAAAGCGGTCATTTGGGATGCGCCGGACTTCCGTCATGACCCGCTCGTGGCGCTCGTCTGCGGGAAGATTCAGACGATTATCAAAATAGAACTGCTCCATGTTGTCGTAAGTGCCTGGAAACAGCTCGCTGATGATCATCAGGTCACGCTGGAGAGGGGGCTGGTCTTGGGCCTGCGCCGCCAAGTCTAAACCTGAAAGAGCGAATACTGCGATACAGAGATAACGCATGGCTTTCCCCCGATTTATTTCCGAGGGCTCAGCCTATAGGAAAAAATCAGAGGGCGTAAAGGTAAAGACTTTAGTGATCAGCCCTGCACCAGAGACGATCACGCCCACGACTCCAAAGATCAGATGGAAATATCAAGCTTGCTGCCGCGGCCAGCAGGCGGTGGCGCCAGTCCAAAGTTGGGATCGTCGTTAAAAGGCTTCTTCTGCACTTGGTCAGTCACACTGGCAACAGTAGCTCTGGTGTTAGCGGCCTGACTACCTTGAGCCGCATTGCCGATCTGGTTGAGAAGATTCGACCGTTGCGATGTCACAACCGATTGAAGTGTTGGCTCTATGGTCATTTGTTCTCTCTTTGCGGCGGCAGGTGCAGCCCTAAATCATCAGAAACTGGTTAACGAAGCATAACGATTGTGCGCTGTTTCGTCAAAAACGCACCCAGACCTCAAAAGGTTTCACGCTTTTTCAGTTTCAGCGCGAGACCCCACAACCCCATGACAATGCTTGTATTTTTTGCCTGAACCACAGGGGCAAACCTCATTGCGGGACACCTTACCCCAGGTCGCCGGGTCATTGGGGTCGCGGTCATCGGGCTTGATTCGCGGCATAGCGCGCTGCTGCCCGATTTCATCAACGCGTTTGCGGCGCGCAGCAACTTCTTCTGGACTGAATCCCTTTGGAATCCTCGGACCGGCCGGCTTCAACTGGTCTTCTGTCGGTTCAACCTTGATCTCCACACGCGATAGAATTTCTGTGACCCGCTCACGCAGCCCTTCGAGCATTTCCTGGAACATTGTGAAGGATTCTTTTTGGTACTCGAGTAGCGGTTGCTTCTGCGCATAGGATCTGAGGCCAACTGAGCCGCGCAAGTAATCCAACCGCTGCAAGTGATCGCGCCAGCCTGCGTCGATCATTTGCAAGACCAAGCTTTTTTCAACCCGACGCATGACATCTGGTCCGACATTGACACTTTTCTGGGCCATTTTACTGTCGGACTGCGCAATCATACGGTCGCGAATTTCTTCATCGGCGATGCCCTCTTCTGCCGCCCATTCGGCAAACGGCAAATCGAGGCTCAACAGGCGAATACTCTCTTCATGCAGAAGATCGATATCCCATTGCTCCGCCATCGCGCGCTCGGGCATGGTGCGGGCAACAAGGTCCTCAATGACTTCGTGACGCATATCCGTGACGAATTCAGACACGTCATCAGCAGACATAACTTCTTTACGTTGATCAAAAATCGCCTTGCGCTGATCATTCATGACATCGTCATACTGCAAGAGATTTTTCCGGATATCGAAGTTACGAGCCTCAACTTTAGACTGCGCTTTTTCAATGGCCTTATTGATCCACGGATGAATGATCGCTTCGCCGCGCTCTAAGCCCAGACGTTGGAGCATACTGTCCATCCGCTCAGAACCAAAAATGCGCATCAGATCGTCTTGCAGAGACAAGAAGAACCTTGACGAACCCGGGTCACCCTGACGGCCTGAGCGACCACGCAACTGATTGTCAATGCGGCGGCTCTCATGACGCTCGGTGCCCAAAACAAACAGGCCCCCAGCCTCAAGGGCAATCTTCTTTTGCACGTTTATATCATCACGGATTTTTTGCTTTTCAGCGTCCGTAAGAGGTCTGCCGATTGATTGCTCTTGGGCTTCAATTTGGAAATCCGGATTACCGCCCAGTTGAATATCCGTGCCGCGACCGGCCATGTTGGTCGCGATGGTCACCGCGCCTGGAATACCGGCCTGAGAGATAATGTGGGCTTCACGTTCATGCTGCTTGGCGTTGAGAACTTCCGCTGTGATTTTGTGTGTCTTTTTCAGAAGTGTTGCGAGTTTTTCTGATTTGTCGATGGAAACCGTGCCAACCAAAACCGGCTGCTTGCGCTCGGCACAGTCTTTGATCAACTCGACGATGGCCTCGTTTTTTTCTTCTTCCGTGCGATAGACTTCGTCGTCAGCATCGATGCGCGCTTGGGGGACATTGGGGGGAACCTGAACAACATCTAAAGCATAAATCTCACCAAACTCTTCCGCTTCTGTCATGGCTGTGCCCGTCATACCGGCCAGTTTCGGATACATTCTGAAATAGTTTTGGTAGGTAATAGATGCGAGGGTCTGATTCTCATTCTGGACAGCAACATTCTCGCGCGCTTCAATGGCTTGATGCAGGCCATCTGATAGTCGGCGACCTTCCATCACACGGCCGGTAAACTCATCAATCAAATGAACGCGGTTGTCCCGCACAAGATAATGCACGTCTTTCTGGAACAAGTGGTGGGCTCGGAGTCCTTGGTTGACGTGATGAATGAGCGCAATGTTTTGCAGGTCATACATATTGCCTTCCGTGAGAATGCCTTTCTCACGCAGCAACTCTTCGGCATGTTCCGCTCCGTCATCAGTGAGCGCTATGGAGCGTTGCTTTTCATCTTTTTCGTAATCGTCTTCTGTCAACAACGGAATAATACCGTCGACCTTTCCATAGAGATCCGTTTTGTCTTCGGACGGCCCTGAGATGACCAATGGCGTGCGGGCCTCGTCGATTAAAATGGAGTCAACTTCGTCAACGATGGCGAAGGAGAAGTCCCGCAAGACCATATCGGCAATGGCAAACTTCATATTATCGCGCAGGTAATCGAAGCCGTATTCGTTGTTGGTGCCGTAGGTTACATCACAGGCATACGCTGAGCGCCGCGCATGGTCATCCATCCCGCCTTGGATAACTCCAACTGTCAGACCCAGAAAACGATAAACTTGGCCCATCCACTCTGCGTCGCGTCCGGCGAGGTAATCATTGACGGTAACAACATGAACGCCTTTTTCTTCAAGGGCATTAAGATAAACAGGCAAGGTGGCTACCAGAGTCTTGCCTTCGCCAGTTCCCATTTCAGCAATTTGACCGCTGTGAAGAATGATGCCGCCCATAATCTGAACATCAAAGTGGCGCTGTCCGAGGGTTCGCTTTGCCGCTTCCCGCACCGTGGCGAAAGCATCAGGCAAAATATCATCCAGAGATTCGCCAGCAGCCAGACGGGATTTAAGCCAGGCTGTGCGCGCCCGCAGAGATTCATCATCAAGTTTCTCGAGTTCAGGCTCGAGCGCGTTTACGGCATCAACAGTTGGCTGCAATTGCTTGATGATACGATCATTAGAAGTTCCAAACAGTCGTTTGGCTAGAGCGCCGAGCATGGGCACCTCGATCAGAGGTTAAAATAAGGCGTATCGGGCCCGATACGCCGCCGAAGACATAAGAACATGCCCGCCAACTGTCAACGACAGGGAGGCATAAATCGACCATTTTCAGTGCTTTAGCAGTTTTGCAGGACATAAGGCAGTGCTAGACGGGAGATCAACCGTATGCGAATAACCGCGTATAACTAGGATATATTGCTATGGCTGACCCTAAATCCCCTTTCGCACCCGACCACTTTCCTCATCTTCCACCGGTAAAAGGGGTACGCCTAGCCGCGTGCGCAGCTGGCATAAGATATAAAGGGCGGCTTGACCTGATGCTGGCGGAGTTTGCCCCTGGCACCGTGGTGAGCGGCGTGATGACCAAATCCGTTACCGCTGGCGCGCCCGTTGAGTGGAACCGTGTGGCCATAAAAAACGGTCAGGCCCGCGCCCTCGTCGTAAACGCGGGGAATTCTAATGTCTTTACCGGGCAACGTGGACGGCAAGCAGTGCAAAAGACCGTCGCCGCCGTGGCCAACGCTCTCTCCTGCGAAAATGAAGATGTGTTTGTGTGTTCCACCGGCACAATAGGGCAATACCTTCTTGAGGATCGGATCACTGTAAAAATTGATGATCTCAAGAGCAATTTGTCAGACAGCAAGTGGGAAGATGCAGCCCACGCCATCATGACAACAGACACTTATGCCAAAGGTGCCGTGCGGACTGCAAAAATTGATGGTGAAACCGTGACAGTGGTCGGCATCGCCAAGGGGTCGGGCATGATTGCCCCCGATATGGCGACGATGCTCGCCTATGTGATGACGGACGCCGCTCTCTCTCCGGAGGTGGCTCAGCGGTTTATCGCCGATGGAGCCGACAAAAGCTTTAACGCCATTACCGTCGATAGCGACACATCGACATCTGATACTCTTTTGTTGTTTGCAACGGGCCAGGCCCAGCATCAGACCATCACCAAAACGGGTGAGGCACGCACGAAAGACTTTGAGGCGGCCCTGAATGCGGTGCTGCTTGATCTGGCTCATCAGGTTGTGAAAGACGGAGAAGGGGCGCAGAAATTCATTGAGATTCACGTCACCGGTGCGGAAAACAATGACGCGGCCCGAAAAATAGGGCTGGCGATCGGCAATTCCCCCTTAGTCAAAACAGCCATTGCCGGTGAAGACGCAAACTGGGGACGCATTGTTATGGCCGTGGGCAAAGCCGGGGAGCGCGCCGACCGAGATAAACTGGCCATTGCCATCGGTGGCATCCAAATCACCAAGAACGGCGAACCCGTGGAAGGGTATGATGAAACGCCGGTGACCGCGCATATGACCGGGCGGACTATAGAGATCAAAGTTGATGTTGGGATTGCCAGCGGGATGGCGACGGTATGGACCTGTGATCTGACGCATGGATACATTGATATCAATGCAGACTACAGAACATAAAGGCACGGACATGAAGGCAGGAACATGAAGGTGGTGACCGTCGTCGCTGCGGCCCTGATGAATGAACGTGATGAAATTCTGCTCACACAGCGCCCGCAGGGCAAAGCCATGGCTGGGCTTTGGGAGTTTCCGGGCGGAAAGCTGGAGGACGGTGAAACACCAGAACAAGCGTTGAGCCGTGAACTCAAAGAAGAATTGGGCCTCATCATCGAGCCTAATACCTACACGCCCTACACGTTTGTATCTCATGGATATGAGTCTTTTCACCTTTTGATGCCGCTTTACATCTGCCGTCAGTGGACGGGAGATATTGCCCCTCAGGAAAAACAAGCTTTCGCCTGGGTGGCGGCCAAAGACCTTAACAGCTACCCGATGCCGCCGGCAGACTTGCCTCTGATCCCGATGTTCGAGCGAGATTTTTAACACCGTTGCGCCGCATCAGATCGGCCCCTAGAGTGCGATGCATGACTGAAAATCCAACAGCAGCCCTGATCGTTATCGGCAACGAAATTCTGTCCGGTCGCACACGCGATGCCAACATTCAATTTCTGGCGACCGCCCTGGGGCGCATCGGAATACCTTTGCGTGAAGTGCGTGTTATTCCTGATGTTGAAGATGAAATTGTGTCCGCCGTGAACACACTGCGGACCGCGCATTCTTATGTGTTTACCACAGGCGGCATTGGTCCGACCCACGACGACATTACCGCAGCCGCGATTGCCAAAGCCTTTGGTGTGCCGTTGAAGCGGCATCAAGCCTCGGTTGAGAAGATGTCTCAGTACTACGGTGCAAAACTCAACGAGGCGCGGCTTAAGATGGCTGATCTGCCCGAGGGTGCTTTGCCCATTGAATCGAAAGCGACATCCGCACCCGGCATACAAATGGAAAACGTGTATGTTTTGGCTGGCGTGCCAAGTATCGCGCGGGCCATGTTTGACTCCCTTGCCCCCACCCTGGCGCAGGGGGCCCCGGTTATCTCCAGATTTGTTGAAGTGCACCTCGGCGAGGGTGATTTAGCAGACCACCTGACAGCTATTCAGAACCAGCATATGGATGTCGACCTTGGCAGTTATCCGTTTTTCAGAGGGAAACGCATTGGACTCAGTGTTGTCGCCAAGGGCACTGTGCAAGAGAGCATTGATCTGGCCATAGAAAAGGTTATCGCGGCCATCAAAGCCCTAGGGCACACACCAAGCATTGATATGGAAATTCAAGACTAAGAGCCCTGATCACGGATGTTCCTTTACGCCTGGCGAACAGAAAGGGTTACGAGGTCGGCCAAGTTGTGGAATTGCCAATCGCCTTTTTAAACCACAATAATTTGAGAATTGAAGTTGCGGTTCTCGCGCACAGCCGCTACCTAAGACCTACGCGATGCCCTCCTGGCGGAATTGGTAGACGCAACGGACTTAAAATCCGTTGTCCGTAAGGGCGTGCCGGTTCGAGTCCGGCGGAGGGCACCATAGCTTTAATTTTATCCCTTAGGTTTGATGTCTCCCCACTCCCCCATCCCTACTGTGGATTTGAGAAACTTCACCGATAAACCCGCGCAGTTCGGCAAAGAGCTAGGCCAGGCTTGGACAGAAACCGGTTTCGTGGCTGTTACCAATCACGGCATATCTGATGAGACGATAGAAAAATGCCTATTGGCGGCACGGACGTTTTTTGCTCTGCCCGCAACAGTCAAGCAGCGCTACCACATTGCAGGCGGCGGTGGCCAACGCGGGTATACGCCCTTTGGCATTGAAACAGCAAAAGACGCCGCTACGCCAGACCTAAAAGAGTTCTGGCGTGTGGGACGAGACACCAACGGCACCCAGGCACAAAAACACAGCGGGCTTGTGAACATTTGGCCGACCGATACGGAAAATTTCAAGACGGACTGTCTGCGTTTTTTTGAGGCCATGGATTTACTTGGACGGCAACTTCTCAAAGCGGTTGCTCTTTACCTCAAACAACCCCGGGACTTCTTTGAAGCCCGTGTGGCAAACGGCAACAGCATACTGCGGCTTTTGCATTACCCCCCCTGCGCCACGGCTGGTGCTGGGACACGTGCCGCCGCTCATGAAGACATCAACGTTATTACCTTATTGGCCGGGGCCGATCAGGCCGGCCTTGAGATTTTAAAACGGGATGGCACTTGGGTTCCTGTGCAAACAGACTCCAGAGCGATTGTCTGTAATGTGGGAGATATGTTGGAACGCCTGACCAATAACGTTCTACCCAGCACCACACATCGGGTTTCAAGGCCCTTTGGAGCAGCCTCTAATATTTCGCGCTATTCCATGCCTTACTTCTTGCACTTCGCACCTGACGTGGTGATTGAAACCCTTCCGGAATGCATCACATCTGACAAGCCCAACCGTTATAACTCTCCCATCACCGCACAAGCTTTTCTAGAGCAGCGCCTCGCAGAAATTGGATTGACCTAGCTCTTCCTCAGCTCAGACTCAATTTTGATATTGGTCATCGCTTCCAGCTTAGCCTCGGCACCACAGCGCTGGTAATAGGGCGCATCAACAGGCTTGCGCGGCGGCAATGTACCGTCTCTGGGTCGAATCGCGGCCTCGCGCTCATTGCCACGCCCTTCAACCAAATCAATTATTTCTGCGGCGATTTCACGCGGGACAACGACAACGCCATCTTCATCTCCAAGAATGAGATCGCCTGGATTAACGATGACTCCACCGCACACGACTGGGGTGTTGATCCACCCTGGATGCTCCATACCCCGAGACACTGAAACCGTGCCGCGACAAAAAACAGGCACGCCCTCTCTTTTACGCATGACCTCAGCCGTTAGGACATAACCGTCAGCAACAACACCTGTCGCACCCATTTCCTTAAAGCCGTTGACCATGCTTGCACCCAGACAGGCGGAATAAGATTGTCCGCCAGCATCAATCACAACAACGTCCCCCGGCTTGACGTATTTGCCGGCCAATTGGGCCATTAATACGTCGTCCTTGTGTTCTGGCCTTACGGTAACTGCTGTGCCGCATATGCGCCAATCGCGCTCTAAAGCTTTAATGCCTGCATCCATGACATAGCGGGGCCCCACCCGTCCGCCAACGATGCAAAAATAAAGCCCCATGGCGCGCTCAACCACATCAGGGCCCACGCGAGGAAAGTCAGTGATAATGCGATAATGAGACATACCCAAACACCCAATTAATCAAGCACAGCTGTTACATGTGTTTCTAACATGGCACCCGGAAGGTACAGACTTGAAACACCCACACCTGTCGCTGCCGGCATAGCCGCACCGGCATCTTGGTATATTTTCTCACGGACCCAGGATGCGCGACTGAGGGCCGGAGAATTGGTGGTGAAATTAATTTCACTGACGACGTGCCGTAAATCTGCATCGCATTTTGCTAGGACGAATTGTAGTCGACCGTATATGCACCGGATTTGCGCTTCCATGTCGTTTTCACCGACAAGGTTAAAATTATCATCCGCAGCCAATAAACCAGACAAATAGATCGTTTTGCCCGCCTTCACCGCATAGCTAAGGCCAAACCGCTCTTCCAGATCTGGAAACACCGGTATTACATTTTCTAAACGCGCCATGACTTCCCTACTTCAGAAATATTTGATGCCCCGAGACTAACAGGTCTCACTCTTATGTTGTCTAGATCGAGTGCCCAACTCACAATAAATTTCGGACAGAATAAATAAAAGCCCCCCGCAGGGTATGCGAGGGGCAAGTTGATATCTGGACAAC
Organism: Rhodospirillaceae bacterium; assembly: GCA_040221475.1. Lineage (GTDB taxonomy): Bacteria > Pseudomonadota > Alphaproteobacteria > Rhodospirillales > Rhodospirillaceae > WLXB01. The sequence goes on from JAVKEJ010000032.1 coordinate 768,052, forward strand.
TCCTCTGGGGGAGGGGAATTTAGAGGAGATGGATTTTTTAGGCGGCTTCTTGGGTCACCGAATTTTCGATAACCTTTGGCCGCGTTGCTGCAGCAATTTCTATGCGTTTTGGTTTCAAGGCTTCCGGCACAACGCGCTTGAGGTCGATATGTAACAAACCTTTCTCCATGGTGGCATTCGTTACCTGAATATGGTCTGCCAGTTGGAAGCGTCGTTGAAATGAGCGGCCGGCAATGCCGCGGTGCAAGTAGGACACATCTTCGTCTTCAACCTGCTCAACTTTTCCGGTGACGGTGAGAGAATTATTCTCAATCACCACGTCAATATCATCTTCTCCAAAGCCAGCAACGGCAAAGGTTATGCGGTAGTCATCATCTGAGTCTTTGGTGATGTTGTAAGGGGGGTATGAGGCTTGAGCATTATCATGTCGTGCCGACGCCTCAAGAACACGAGCAAGATTGTCGAATCCCACAGAAGCACGAAACAGGGGGGCAAGATCTAAAGTACGCATAAGATATCCTCCATAAGCGATATCAAACAGCGCGCTGCTGCGACGCCAATACGCGCCGCAGTGGCCACGCTTGGTTAAGGTAAACGACAGACCCAAAAGCGGCATCTGTCTTAACCTATTTAGTGGGCGTAATGAGTTGCGCAAGACCTGAAAGACGATTTTTTTTGCGCCGCCTTGACGTCAAAAAGAGAGGATATTGGTGACCCTAGTGTTCATACAATAACATCTGAACTGGTAAATTTTAGATTGAGCAGCATAGCGAATACATGCTTCACCTCTTATATGTAACTGAACGCGCCTCAGCCTTTGTCCCGTGCACGGGTAATTTGGAGAGCTGGATTTATGAGTAAACCTGAAGACCTTTATACCACGCTTGGCGTTGCAAAAACGGCCGGACAAGATGAAATACGGACCGCCTATCGCCGCCTCGCGAAGCAGTATCACCCCGACCTACATCCAGGTGACGCATCAGCCGAGGAGAAATTCAAGGCTATCTCTGCTGCGCACTCCATATTGGGCGACGAGGATAAACGTAAGCGCTATGACCGCGGCGAGATTGATGCCTCTGGAGCTGAAACGCCTCAGGCCGGAGCCTACCGGCAGCACGCGGAAGGGCCTGGGCCTCATCAGTACTATACGTCGTCGAACTTTGGCGACGCTGCCGATATCAACGAGATATTCTCAGATCTTTTTGGCCGTCAAAACCACACAGGTCAGGGACGGCAGAGTTCTGGCTTTTCAAGGCGTGGCGGTGATCTTCAATTCACGTTGGGCGTTGAATTCTTAGAAGCCGCCCGCGGCTGCACAAAACGCCTCACCTTACCGGACGGACAAAGTCTGGATGTTAATATCCCAAAAGGATTAACAGACGGACAAACATTGCGGTTAAAAGGCAAGGGACAGCCCGGCTTCGGCACAGGTGGGCCAGGCGATGCACTTATTGCCGTTGCGGTCAAACCGCACGCGCGCTTCACACGCCAGGGAAACGATATACAGATTGAGCTGCCTATTACCTTACCAGAAGCCATTCTTGGAGGCCGCGTTGAGGTGCCAACGATTAACGCCAGCGTGACGATGGCCATACCCAAGGGATCAACCAGTGGCACCATACTTCGACTAAAAGGAAAGGGTATTGAAACAAAAGCAACCAAGGGAGACCAGCTTGTCAGGCTGAGTATTGCGTTGCCAGACTCTATCGACTCTGAGTTAACAGAATTTATGACTGATTGGGCTAAGTCTCATTCCTACAACCCACGCGCAAAGATAAAGGAGTCCGTCTAATGTACCGTGAAGCTGACATCATCAAGCTTTGTGCAAACTTGACAGACAGCCGACTGGATCGCTGGGTGCAAGAAGGGTGGATCACGCCAAAATCTGAGAAGACACAAGCCGTATATAATGACCTGGATGTAGGGCGCGCAGATCTGATTTGCTATCTGCTGGATGAGTTGGAGATTCAAGACGAAGCTATACCCGTCATCCTGTCACTGTTAGATCAGGTTTATAGTTTACGCGGCGAATTGAAAACTGTTGGGCTTGCTATAGGAGAGCAACCGAAAGAAATTCGTTCGCAAATTTCTATCACCATACAAAATTATAAAAACAAAACCTCTTAGTGTTCAGCAGACTCCTTAGCTAACATCGCCCAACGACGGGGCGCACCCCAGCGATAGCGCTTGAACATACCTGTCGTCCTCAAAACACGATGACAGGGCACAACATAACCAATGTGATTGGCCGCAACGGCAGTGCCAACAGCACGAGACGCTTTTTTAGTACAGAGATTTTCCGCAATTTGACCGTAGCTTGTGATCACGCCAGGGGGAACCCTTAACAAGGCCGACCAAACTTGTAGTTGCCAAGACGTACCTTTCATGAGGATCGGAACGGTATCGTCCGCCGAGAAAATGCGCGACGCCATTTCCTTGGCAAGGCTCTGGTCTTCTTCAAAGTAACTAAGCGGCCATCTTGCTTTTGCAGTGTCGAGCAATACGGCAAAGTCATCTGTGAAAAACTCCAGTCCACAAAGACCGCGATCAGACACCAACAACAGCGCTGCTCCGAAGGGCGTGAGCGCTTGACCGTAACTGATGACGATATCTGACCCTTGAGTTTTGTACTCACCGGGCGTCATGGCCTCGACCGAGACCATGAGATCATATAAACGCGATGGCCCAGACAAGCCAATATCCAACGCGGCATCCAACACGCTAACGGACTCTTCCAGTTTTTGCTTGGCGTGTTCGACCGTCAGATAAGACAAAAACCGTTTTGGGCTGACACCAGCCCAGCGCGAAAACAGTCGTTGAGTATGAAAGGGACTCAAGCCAATGTTCGCTGCAACGTCTTCTAACTCCGGCTGCGATACACGGTGCTCAATGATGTAAGCAATAGCCTGTTCGACACGCTGGTAATCCCGGGCATCATTATTAAAATTAGTGTTTGATGAGATACGGTTCATCCCTAACAGTACCGTTTAGATGCAGAAAAGGGCGACCCGATTCTTGCGGTCGCCCTTTTCAAACAAAGGTCTTTATTCAGCGCTGAAGCTAGACGCCATCTTTGAAGGGTTGCGGGTCCATTTCACGCTCGTAGACTTCATAACTGGACACATTTGGCTCTTGCCACTCCGTTGGGGCGGTGAAGTAATCGGGATAATTGGCTTCCGTGTACTCACGAATATGCCGTGGCAAGCCTTCGACGCCTTCTGCCATGCGACGCGTTACCGTTTTATAGAACAGATGACCAGACTGACGCCCCATCAGCATCCATGGCAACCACGGCGAAATACGTTGCCAAGAACCTGAGGCTTGCACCCGGGTTTGTTTAGGGTCCATGAGATCAGATAGACGTGCATGGACCTGGATGGCTTCAAGAACTTGGGTGATTTCACCATGAGATTCGCGCGGCCATTCTTCCGGTTGAAGCACAGCTCGGTGCGTGGTGTTCACACCGAAATCAACGACGGCGTTATCCCCCATCACTAGCCATGGAAAGACAAAGGGATAAGTGACTTTGGTTGGGCCCACACCGAAAGAATAGGTCGGCGCCCATGTGGAGTTCACCACATCATTATGGACCTGAACCACCTTGACCGTTTCGTCGAGGAAGGGGTTACGCCACTCATCTATAACTTCGCCAGTTTTTAGATCGGTGTAATAGGCAACCTCTTTATGAAGCTTGCGCCACGCATAGTCACCGGTTTGGAAAGTCCGAGTCATCCCGAAACCTTCATAGCCAAACAAAGGCTCTAAACGCTTGTCTGGACCAACGTACGCAAGAACATCCCCTTTGAAATAGCCGCAGGTTTCAACACCATCGCGCGTATCGGACATGAGTTTGCAAAAGGCGAGCGTGTTGTGCTCCGGCTTTTTTGGGTCAAACGCACCGTCAAAGTCGAGCGCCGTGTCAAAGCCATTGGATTTTGCGAGGGCGGGCGATGCGGACAATCCCGCAGCGGTAGCGGCAAGCCCTAACCCCGCACCAAGTGCACGGCGCCGATCCATCAGAAACCGGTCAACGGATGATACAATCATGAATGTGATCCTTTATTTATGGAATGCGTCACAGGTTATTATCTCTAATACGATTGTCCCAGGTCTGGGAACATCTGCTAAGGTCGACTTTTACAACATCCACGCGTTGGACAGATAATTTAGCTTCACCATCAAGGCTGCGAAATAGGGCCCCATGCTTACGATTCGATCAGCAGAGGCAGAAGACGCCGCGCGCATTGCAAACGTTCATGTCAAAACATGGCGTGCAACTTATCAAGGAATACTCCCACAATCGTTCCTCAACAATTTTACTGAAGACCAACGCGCTATTGCGTGGGTGCGGATCATGAAGCACATGGGGGGAAACGAAGGTGTTTTGGTGAGCGAAAATCTGGACGGAGAGATTGTTGGTTTCGTATCCTACGGACCAATTAGGTCTGTGATTCCAGGCCACGAGGGCGAAATCTCCAGCCTATACATATTGCCCGGTTTTCAAAAAGAGGGGCACGGTCGCAGGTTGTTTCTCGCAGCCAGCAATAGACTAGCCCAAGCTGGCTTGTCGGGTCTGGCGGTCTGGATGCTCAGAGACAATCCAGCTGGCGCATTTTATAAACGCATGGGCGGTACAGTTGTTTCAAGCAGAACCATTGCTGAGGCCGGAGTTGAATTAGATGAAATTGCCTACGGATGGGAAGAGATCCCATCCTACGGCTAAACAGAACGATCAATGTGAAGGCTGGGAGGTTGACTTGGTTCCGGCCAAAGCATTGGAAAGAGATCACATGGCATGGGGTCTCCAGCACTCAAACCTGGATCGATAATAGGCTGCGAGCCTTTCTTACGCATGCTATAATGAGCATCATCACCCGTAAACCTTTAGGCCACGGCGCGGCGGCGCTCACCCGTCGCATTACCAGGGGCAGCATGCAGCGTGCGCAGGTGATTCACAACGATATCACCCGGCTGTGTTTCATAAACTACGATGTCGTACGCGTCACGATTGGCATCAATGTCAGGGAGCGGTTCGTATTCATCAGACTCATAAGTGATGTTCGGATCAAACCCAGTAGCCTGGTAAAGTACGCCTGAGTGATGCGATCCCTTAACCCATTCCACAGCACCAGACTGAACAGTAACCGGATCAACCGCGACCCAAATCGAGATCAATTGATCCCCATCCGCATACATATATGTTTGATCTTGATGCCATGGGCTGCGCGATGGTGTTTGGGGTTCCTTAACAAACATTTGGTCTAACATGTGAACAGCTGTGGAAGAGTCCATAAATGAAGCTGCAATTTGAGCTAATGGACTTTTGACTAAAAACGCTCGCATGGCCTCGTCAAAGGTCCACATAAACACGTCGCCGGCGAAGCGCCCTGGCGTTCCATCGGCATTAAAATTGCGCCCTTTTGGGCCAGGGTTTTTCAAGCAAGAGTCTATACCGGCAGCCAGCATTGCAATGAGGTCCGGTGGAATAACCTGACGCAAACAAATAACGCCATCTTGCTTGAATTGGGACAGCTGGTCCTCGGTAATTGAAACCGGAGTCATAGTAGAAAATCAGTTGGGCGGCGTTGCCGGTGGCAGGGCATCGGTGCGACGTTCTTTGTCACGATTTCGCTCCGCTATCGCCACCAACTCAGCCACCACTTCGTTTAGCGCCCCAACTTTTACAGCAACATCCACATCTAATTCTGTATCGTCACTGTCCGTGAGGAACTTGGTTAATGCATCGCATTGACGACTAAGAGCGCTGACAGAATCCAACAAACTCCGTGCTTTAGGTGTGTAACTATCATGTACGCTGCGCAGATTACCCAGCAGCATTGTAATCAGCGCCTTAATGAAAGGGTCCGTCTTCTTCATCTTCTCGGACATCAACTCAACCGAGATCATGGTCAGCGTGCAATCCTCAAGTGTAAAGGCGGAGGCCATGCGGGGGCTGCCATCTATAACTGCCATCTCGCCAAACAGCTCGCCCTTTCTGAGGGTCGCAAGCGGCACCTTTTTATCCTCGACTTCTCGGTAAATACCGATAGAGCCGGAGTTGACGATGTACGCTGCATTACCGGGCTCACCCTGCCGAAACAGAGTGGTGCCTTTTGGGTATGTGACAACTTCAATAGCCTGCTCATCGAGCGACTGAACCATGGAGATTGGACCTTAAAAGAACGCTGTTTAGTTAGTGGGGGGTATTCTAAACAGCGGAATCCCGTTGCACCAAGAATTAAGCACATAAAAACAGCCCAAACCGAAAAAAGTGTGCTTTTCTGGCACCTTAGCCATAGTCCTGTTAGAAAGAGGTGGGGGATTATTTAAGATTATGAAACGCGCTGTTGCCTTTATCGCTGCGATTGACGCTTTAAACAATTTAATTGGGAAACTCTGCGCCTGGCTAACGCTCGGCTGCGTTCTAACCTGCTTCCTGGTGGTTGTGCTGAGATATGGTTTCTCCATCGGGTTCCCATGGATGCAAGAACTCTATGTTTGGCAACACGCTGCCGTTTTTATGGTTGGTGCAGGATTTACATTTTTGCACGGTGGCCATGTCAACGTAGACATCGCCTACACCCGCTTTAAGCCTGAGACAAAAGCCTGGGTGGATATCCTTGGAACTCTCTTCTTTTTATTCCCATGGATGGCGGTGTTGGCCTGGACATCATCCCAGTTCGTTTTGTCATCCTGGAAAATTTTAGAGCCTTCATCGCAGTCCAATGGAATGCCCGGCCTCTTTGTTTTGAAATCCATGATCTGGATTTTTTGCGCCGTGCTGACCCTGCAAGGCATGGCTCTCATTGCGCGTCGTATGTTGTTTCTTAACGGTCACCAAGAATATTCACCAGACCTCAAGCGCAGCAACGTCCATGGGCCCGAGGTGAGCGCATGATCGGAGAAATTCTTGCGGCCCTGATGTTTCTCGCCACCATATTAGTGGTGCTTGCTGGTTATCCGGTTGCCTTCACCCTTGCTGGAACTGCTCTAGCATTCGGCGGTCTTGGAATCGCCTTGGGTCTGTTTGAACCAAGCTTATTGTCTGCTTTGGCGAGTCGCTATTTTGGCACCATGACCAATGAAGTGCTGGTTGCCGTGCCGCTGTTTGTTTTTATGGGCGTGATGCTCGAGCGATCAAAAATCGCTGAGCAACTGCTTATGACCATGGGAGAGTTGTTTGGTGCTATGCGCGGGGGTCTCGGACTCTCCGTGATCTTAGTGGGGGCCTTGCTCGCCGCCTCAACCGGCATTGTAGGCGCGACAGTCGTCACCATGGGTCTCCTAAGCCTGCCCATCATGACCCGAGCCGGATATGACCCTAAACTCGCGACGGGCGCGATTTGCGCTTCTGGCACCCTCGGTCAAATCATACCGCCCTCGACCGTTCTCATTTTTATGGGCGACATTCTGCAAGGGGCCAACCAGCAGGCGCAGTTGGAAATGGGCAACTTCTCACCAGACCCCTTGTCTGTCGGGCAACTGTTTGCCGGAGCTATGTTACCCGGCTTGATTTTAGTCATTCTTTACATGCTGTGGATTGGCTTCAAAGCCATCACAGACCCCGAGTCTTGTCCCGCCCTTGAGCTTGACCCGGCGCAGCGCGCCAGTCTCCCCGGCAGAGTTGTGAGCGCCCTGGCACCACCACTACTTCTGATTTTTGCAGTCCTTGGATCCATCCTCGCAGGTATCGCAACCCCTACAGAATCCGCCTCAGTTGGGGCAGTTGGCGCGATGCTCCTAGCCGCCGCCAAAGGCCAACTGAACAGATCAGTCCTCGGTCAGGTGATGCGCTCAACTTTAATGATCAGTTCCATGGTCTTTGTGATTTTACTGGGCGCGTCTGTCTTTAGTTTGGTTTTTAGGGGCTTGGGCGGCGAGGAACTGGTTTTCGATATTCTTGCCTCCATGCCAGGAGGTGCGGCAGGCGCTGTCTTTATCGTGATGCTGGTGATTTTCTTTCTTGGGTTTTTTCTCGACACGTTTGAAATTATTTTCATCACAGTTCCAATTGCCGCTCCGGTTTTGATTCAGCTCGGCGTCGACCCGATTTGGCTAGGCGTTCTGATCGGCATGAACTTGCAAACCAGTTTCCTGACACCGCCGTTTGGGTTTGCTCTTTTTTACCTGCGCGGCGTGGCGGACGCCGCCATCAAGACGCTGGATATCTACAAAGGGGCTCTGCCGTTTGTCGGCTTGCAAGTGGCTGGAATTGGGCTGCTCTGGCTTGTGCCTGACCTCGCAACATGGCTGCCAGACATTCTATTTGGTGCTGAACATTACGTTCCACAGCTAGGCGCGGAAGCCTCACCCAGCACTGCAATTCCCATGGATGGACTCGACAGATTTGAGGATCTGTTGAGTGAAAAGCCCTCTCAAACGCCGCCAGGCAACCTTGATCAATTTGACAATCTCGTCCCGCAATAAAGCGCCATTGGCTCTGAAGATGATGTGAGTTTGCATCCAAGGTGGTTGTGGAGTCGATGTAATGGATACTCAGGCATTCCTGCGTCAGCGCCGGGATACGCACGCTTTAGTACGCTGCGCTTCAGATAGTGTCAGAAGTGATCTCATCCCGCGCTTTGTGGCTGAGAAAACCCCACTGCTGAACGCTTACTTAAGTATCAACCAGCACCACTTTGCCCGCGATGTGCACATGGGTCAGTTGGCGCAGGCTGATTCAGCCTATCGTTTTATCACGTCTGGAAAACGAGACCCTTACTACCAAACAACATTAGATGAACTGTGTAGCCTAAGAGGTATCCGCGGAAATGTGGGCGGCTTTGAAGTGGTCCACCCAAAATTCCTGAAGTCCCTTGCAAGCAAACTCTTCGCGGCACTCGAAGCGCACGAGTCTTTTACCAGTGAGACCTCGTTTATACGATACATCACGATCGCTGATTTCACCCTGCAATTGTTGCATCCTGTTAAAGACGGGACAGGCCGAACCGGCGAAGACATGATGGTTCTACTAGGTTTGCACCATAAACGCCCATTGACGTTTTCACTGACGGGATACCGCGCGTCTTTAGATAATAGCGATAGACTTCTATTCCATCGTCATGTCACCGAGCGCATAGGACATATCGAATTTATCAAGGCTTTCCTGTTCGGGATGAGTGTGCCCGCTCAGGTCACCTACCCGACGCACATCTTAGAGGTTATCAACGTACTCATAAAAACATACGAAAAGAGAACCCAGAGCGCGCAAATCTGGCCAGACGGATTAACAGACGTCATTGTCAAATTATCTAAAGAAATCATGCCGGGCTTGGCTTCTGACGACCCATTACTGACACAGGGGCACCCCTACTTTGACTATGCCTCATTTTACGTCAAAGAACTTTTTTACTTAATACTGTGCCTAGAATATCCGGACACGCTCTTTGACGGTTTACTCAAACGCTATCCGCTGTCGATGGGCTGCCGTGTGCTTGACGTTCAGGCAGCGCTCAAACGAGCATACCGACCAACGCCCCCAAGCCTTGGTGTATTGACTGACGACGTCATGGCTCTGATAGATTTAAAACGTTTAGGTATGTTGAAGTCTTCTGACAGAAGCCTTGAGAAAGCTGTATCTCTCATCGCTGATGACGTGTTCGCGACGCTGCTAGATTTAGAGCGCCACAGTCCATCGCTGGAAAAATTGTTGGAACGGGTAGGCGTTTCAAATGGGTGGAACATGAGTCCGCAACACTTCAGAACTGCTCTACACGCTAAAATGAATTGGACGCTTTAGCTTCTTAATCCAAATTCAAACGGCAACCGCCGGGCATTGATAAACGCCTGCTCGCTGATACGCGTCCAGGGCATTATGTCTTTGCGGAAAGCCAGAAAATCTTCAACAATTTTACGTACAATAGGCGTGCCAGATTCATACACTTCGTTAAGCACTTCATTGGCTGCTCTACCGCTCGCCATGAGCACATCTTCCGGAAGCGCCTTGACTTGAACACCATGCTCTTGCACAAGCGTGCGGAGCGCTGGGCCAGACCGTGCGTTGTATTCCGCCAACATATCTTGGTTAGCCACGTCCGCCGCAGCTTTGACAATCCCGCGCAATTCATCCGTCAGGGATTGCCATGCTTCTTCATTAATCATGAGTTGAAGCGCTGCCCCAGGTTCGTGATATCCATAGGAATAATAGTATTTGCACACCTGGTAAAACCCGAGTGAGAGATCGTTATAAGGGCCCACCCATTCAGCGCCGTCGAGCGCGCCGGACTGGAGGGCTGGAAATATTTCCCCGCCCGCCAATACAACAGGCGTCGCACCTAATTTCTGAAGAATTTTGCCCTGATTACCAGGCGCGCGGAACTTTAACCCCTGCAAATCTTCGACCGAATTGATTTCCTTTTTAAACCAACCCAGCATTTGAGTTCCGGTGTTACCGGCAAGAAATCCTCTTACCCCAAAGGGCTTATACAGTTCATCCCAAAGTTTCTGGCCATTGCCATAACCAACCCAAGCCTCAATTTCGTTTGCCGTAAAGCCCCAGGGGAATGACGTATAGAACGCGCAGCCTTCAGATTTTCCAAGATGATAGTAAGAGGCATCATGGCCAAGCTGAGCCGTACCATCGGCGACCGCATCAAATACGCCCAAAGCCGGTACAAGCTCGTTGGCTGAATAGACTTTTACAATGATACGCCCATTGGAAAGATCGGTAATGCGCTGCGCCAGACGGTCCGCGCCAGTTCCCAGTCCGGGCAACCCTTTCGGCCAGCTTGTGACCATGCGCCATTCTTGAATACCTTGCGAGATGGCCGGCGCGGGTAATGAAGATGCCACGGCAGCAGATCCGCCGACAGCAGCCGTTTTGATGAAAGACCGGCGCTTCATCTGATTAGGTCACCGTCCAAGTATTACCTGAACGCAACAGCACATCCAAATCGCCCAACCCTTTAGATTTCGCAGTTTCAACTTGTTCGCGGACCGCAACTTCATAAGACGGCGCGGGGTCACAATAGATGACTCCCAAGGCCACTGGCATTTCGGGCGGTTTCATTGAAACCAATAAGCCTGCCAGCACGCGATTTGTCTCGTCGTGGAAAAGAATGTCCTGCTCAGTTACGCCACCTTCGCCGATGGTCACAACTTCCAATTCAAAAGCCCCAGGCTTAATGCGCAACCCCTTATTACCTTCAGCCCCAAAAATCAGCCGTTCGCCATGCACGACATGAATCTGCGTGTCTTCTGCCGCGCTCTTGTCGGTGAAATGAGCAAATGCATTGTCATTAAACACAATACAGTTTTGGATGATCTCAACGAAAGAGGCTCCTTTGTGATCTCGTGCGCGCTTGAAAATATGACCCAGGTTTTTGGCTTGGATATCAATGCCCCGCGCAACAAACCTAGCGTTGCATCCTAAAGCAAAAGTACACGCATCAACTGGCGCATCGATCGACCCTTGTGGTGTCGATGGAGATTTTTGCCCGACCTTTGATGTCGGCGAGTACTGACCTTTTGTTAGGCCGTAAATTTCATTATTGAATAATAAGAACTGCACATCGACATTGCGCCGCAACACATGCAGCAAATGATTCCCCCCGATTGAGAGCGCATCCCCGTCGCCTGACACCACCCACACATCAAGATCCGGATTTGCTAGCTTTACGCCTGTGGCAACGGCAGGCGCACGCCCATGAATAGTATGGAAACCATATGTCGCCATGTAATAAGGAAATCTCGCGGCACAGCCGATACCAGAGACAAATACGGTGTTGTCAGGCTCAGCTCCCATATCTGCCAAAGCCACCTGGACGGCTTTCAAGATGGCATAGTCACCGCAACCGGGGCACCAACGCACTTCTTGATCTGAGGCGAAATCTTTGGCTTTGAGTTTGGCGGGTTCAACTTGAACGTTCATCTTTTTTCTCCAAAGGCACGTAAGCTTAGTTGCTCACGCGCGCTTTAATAGCTTCTTCGACTTCGCGAATGGTCAGGGGCTGACCTGTCACTTTGAGGTGACCCTCAATGTCTTGGCGTGTTTGGCTGCGCAGGAATGTCAGCAGTTGACCATTATTCATCTCCGCGACCAAAACTTTATCGAATTTAGACAGCAACTCGATCAAGTTAGAAGGGAGCGGCCAAACATGCCTCAAATGAATGTGTGAAACACTCAAACCTGCCTCAAGCACGTTTGCCACAGCCCGATTGATTGGGCCATAGGTCGAGCCCCATCCAACCACCGCCAAGTCACCACCCGTTTCATTACCGAGCTCAACAGACTGAAGCGGTATGTCCTTCGCTATGCCATCAATTTTGGCCGTTCTGAGATTTGTCATCTTTTGATGGTTGTCTGGGTCATAAGAAATATTGCCCGTCCCATCCGCCTTCTCAATACCACCGATACGATGCATTAGTCCCGGCGTACCTGGCTTTACCCAAGGGCGTGCCAGTGTTTTTTCATCCCGGCTGAATGGCAAAAAGCCCTCCGGTTCTGTGCGGTGTGTAACTGGAAATGCTTCATAATCAGATAAGGATGGTATGAGCCATGGCTCCGCAGCGTTGGCAATATAGCCATCAGACAAAAGAAAGACCGGCGTCATATACTTTGTCGCCAGGCGCACAGCCTCAATGGCCGCATCAAAACAATCCGAAGGAGAGCGAGCAGAAACGACCGGCACAGGCGCATCGCCGTTGCGCCCCCAAACTGTCAGAAATAAATCAGATTGTTCGGTCTTTGTCGGCAATCCCGTCGATGGACCAGCGCGTTGAGTGTCGACGATGATCAACGGCAACTCTGTTGAAATCGCCAGACCGATAGCTTCTGTTTTTAACGCAATACCTGGGCCCGAGCTCGCTGTGATTCCCATGTTGCCAGCATATGAGGCACCAATAGCTGAACAAGCTGCAGCAATTTCATCTTCAGCTTGGAATGTCGTAATCCCGAAATTTTTTAATCGCGAGAGAATATGCAAAATCGGCGAAGACGGCGTAATAGGATAGGAACAAAACATCATGTCCAAACCCGCTAACTGGCATCCTGCGGCAAGCCCCCAAGATAGCGCTTCCGCGCCCGTTACCAACCTGTATTCACCGGGCGCGAATTCAACTTCAGCAACATGAGTGCGCTGAACATCGCCAGAAACTTCAGCGGTTTCGCCATAGACGTGACCAGCCCGTAACGCCGCGATATTTGCGTTTGCAACGGGTGAGTTCACGCCGAACTTAAGCGCTATGAATTTTTCGGTTGCTTCTGTCGTGCGGTCGTACATCCAGTAGACTAAACCCAGCGTCCACATATTCTTGGCGCGCAAGGCTTCTTTCTGGGTAACTTCAAACGGTTTGGTTGCCTCAAGAGTAAGACTAGAGATATCAATCTCCAGGGTTTTATACTCACCCAAAGTGTCGTCTTCTCTGGGGTCGACATCAAACCCGGCCTTCTTAAGATTACGAGCTGTAAAACTGCCCGTATCAAGAACAATCAACCCGCCTGTACGAACGTCCTTATAATTAACTTTCAAAGCCGCTGGATTTAGCGCCACCAAGACATCCGGTGTATCACCTGATGTCTTAATCTCGCGAGACCCGAACTTAATCTGAAATGCAGACACACCGTAGGTCGTGCCTGTGGGCGCACGAATTTCAGCCGGAAAATCAGGGAACGTCGCTAAAGAGTTATGGTCAAGCGCCGTGGCCTGAGAAAATTGGCCGCCAAGTAACTGCACGCCATCGCCAGAATCTCCGGCAAATCTTACAACAATGGACTCCGTATCAGACACTGACGCTGTTTCTGATCTTCCATTTTTAGACGGGTCGGCTTGCAGGTTCATCACCTTAGTCCTCTTGACCAGACGGACGCCAACGAGGCGCCGCCCAGAATGTTATGATGTTGTCATATATAAAAGCTTTTTAGAGCCTTAAGTACAGAAAACAAGACCCGACCCATCGGTTATAAGGACAAGGCACATCGTAAAAAGCGTTTCTTGAATCATCAGAAAGCATGGCCAGCGAGATCACGAGACACACGTGCAAAGGGATCGCCCCACTCTCCCGCATGCTTTTGCCAATACAATCGCATCGAGGGATACCACAGCGATTTTGATGGTTTTTTGTGCCAATACCAAAGTCGGCCAGGGCCCGTCGGCACCAAGCACCACGTGGGTACACCGAGTGCTCCAGCAAGATGGGCTGTGGTATTCGAAGTTGTGATCACCAAATCGAGCTTTGATATAAGGCTAGCCAATCCATCAAGATCCCGGGTCGGATCAACGCCGTGGTCTGCCACGATTTCTATACCCAGAGCCTGTTGCACCGCCTTGAGGTCAGAGTCTACCGGCCCGTATTGCAATGAGAAAAATTTGCTGTCTGACCGGGCCTCAAACACGGGAGCCCAATGCTCTATAAGATCGGTTGATTTATACGGTCCGAGACCCTCGCGTGCACTACGCCATGACAGGCCAATCTTGAGTGGAACGCGATGCTGATCGGAGAAAAGACCACCTAGAGAGAAGCCTTCTAAATCAGCCTGAAGGTAAGGTTTAATATTCTGAAAACTATCCGCATGAGGACGAAAAATTCTACCAAGACTACCCATTGCAATTTGCATGTCCGGCTGTGCCTTAATCAAGCTCTCAACCGGTGGCGTATCTTGAGAATAAACCTCTGCTTTTGGAAAACTACGCGCAAATAACGTTTGAAGACGTGACTCACACTCCACAATCACACGGCCGGCAGATTTAACCAGATCAGGGATGATACTCGCATGCAAAATTTGGTCTCCCAGGCCCTGCTCACCCCAGACCAAAATAGTTTTATCGTTGAGGTCTTCGCCATGCCACTCCGGAAGCGTGAAAGGCCGGGGTTCAAACCCTGACTTAAGGTCTAACTTGCGGTATTCGTAGTCGGCCCAGCCGTCAGCGTAATTCTGATTTCTCAGCCTAAGATGGCCACGATTGTGACGGGCACGGGCATGTAAGTCTTCCAACTGAATAGCGCGGTCAAAAGCCTTAGCCGCAGCTTCGTCATCGCCCTCTACAGCAGTGCATTCTGTTTGACTGAGCGCTAATCCAAGGTCACACCACGTGTCTGCCGAGTGAGGATCGAGCGCTAGCGCCTCTTTTAGAAAGGGGACAGCTTTATCTGGATCTCCCAAGCGCAGATAGACAACACCCAGGTTGCGGTTCGCAGAAATATGTTTTGGGTTGATCGCCAAAACCTTAAGCAATGCGGCACTGGCATCGTGGTTGCGGTCCGTATCCATCAGGACCCTGCTGAAATTGTAGAGCGCCTCCAGATGAGTCGGATTTTCTCTTAATGCTGCCCTGAGAGCAGCCTCCGCACGCTTCTGGTCTCTTGTTTGGCTGTAAAGACTGCCCAGCAGGTAAAGCGCTTCAACATGCTTTTTGTTTTGCTTGAGAATACGACGATAGCAACGCTCAGCGGCTTTCATATCCCCTGCTTTGTGGCGATCATATCCCTCCTTCAAAAGAGTTGAAGGCGTTTTACCTGAACCGCGTATACTCACGCGGCAAGCCTAGCCGTTTTTCAGCACTGACTTAAATCGCTCCAAGCCAGCTTCGAGGTCAACGATCAGATCGTCAGGATCTTCAAGACCAATATGGAGTCTGAGTCCAGGCTCAGGGTACGCCCACGTCGTCACCGAACGTCCTTTCGCCGGAGACGATCCGCACATGAGGCTTTCATATCCACCCCACGAATATCCCAGCGGAAAATACGCCATGCCATTGATCATCGCGTAGACAGCGTCTTTAGATGTTTCTTTGAAAACCACGCCCAATAATCCACTTGCACCTAAAAAATCTCGCTTCCAAATTGCGTGCCCTGGATCATCCGGGAGCGCGGGGTAGAGAACACGTGCCACCTCTGGACGCGATTGTAACCATTTCGCGATTTTAAGCGTGTTGACCTGATGGGCACGGAGACGAACGCCAAGCGTACGTAAACCGCGTGTAGCTAGGTAGGCATCGTCGGGGCTAACGGCCACCCCTAATTGCTGGCGGCCACGATATAAAGTTGGAAAATGTTTTTCGACTGCCGTGATACTGCCGAGCATGACATCCGAGTGACCCACAATGTATTTCGTGCAGGCTTGGATTGAAACATCAGCACCGAGCGTCAGGGGCTTATGAAACAACGGGGATGCCCACGTGTTGTCAATCATTACAACGATGTCTTCGTTCGCCGCATGCGCCGCTTGGGATATGGCTGGAAGATCTTGCATCTCAAAGGTATGAGAGCCTGGGCTCTCTGTAAAAATCACAGTCGTATTAGGCTGGATAAGTGATTGAATATCGGTGCCAATCAGCGGGTCGTAGTATGTGGTCTCAACACCAAAACGCACCAAAGTTTCGTCACAAAAATGACGGGTTGGCTCGTAGATAGAGTCCACCATCAGCAAATGATCGCCCGCTTTTAAAAAAGACAGCAGCGCCGTCGTCACAGCCCCCAGACCAGACGAGGCAAGCACGGTGTCAAAACCTTGCTCTAAATCTGTGATGGCTTCTTCAAGAGTCCACGATGTTGGCGACCCTTTGCGGCCATAAAACATGACCTTTTTTTGCTGGCCCAGCGCCTTGTCAGCGGCGTCATGCATGGCATCCGTATCAGAGAAAACCATGGTCGAGGCGCGATAGATCGGTGTGTTCACAACGCCATGTTTGAGTGCGTTCTTGCCACCGCCGTGGATGATTTTTGTATCTTCTTTCATGGCGTTATCCTGTCTCTCTTTTCTCTTTCACGCAAACCCCTTTGCAGCAGAGATGAAAGACCAACTATTCGCATAAGTGTAAACCCCTCTTAACATTAATCTTGAAACCAAAAGAAAACGCCCCGGCTGTTACCAGCCGGGGCGTTTTCTCCCGTAGAAGTCTAAATCTAGAAGCTCAAAGACGTCTTCAGACCAAACTGTCGCTTGTTCTGCGGGGTGACCGCAACGCCTTGATAAAAGGTGAAGAAAGCGAAATCGATCTTGCGCGAGAAGTCGGTCCAGCGCGCACACGCCGACCAGTTGTCGTCATCAAAGGCGTTCTTAACCCACAGTTCGACGCGGAGATCATCCCGCTCAACACCGGCCCGGGCATTGAACAACCAGTAGTCGTTACACTGGGCCAGATTGGCAACCGACACCCAGGTTTTGCCGAAGTAGATGGCATCGCCGCGGACAAACCAGTCCCAGTCGTCATTGAGCGGCTGGGTGTATGTAGAGCTGATCGAGCCCGTCCATTTCGGGTAACGGGCGTGCTCGTTCCCCTTCATGTCAATAAAGTTGGCGTAGGTTTGCTCAAAGTTAGATTCGAAATCCGTGAACTCACTTGCGGCATAAGCAAGGCTAAAGTCTGTCGTCCACCCGTCTGCCAGCAACGCCTGACCTTCGAGTTCCAAGCCATAAACATCGCCGGTGCCGGTAATCGTCGTGTTCCGGGCTGTGAAAATCGGCGTGCCATCAGCCAGAGACTGCAAATCGCCAAGGGGGGTTAAGTCTTGCGGACGACACCCTGTGGAGTTTGCGTTGAAGGGTTTGCATGTTTCTTGGATGCTCGCGACCACACGGCTCTTCTGGTTTTTCCACTTGCCGTAATAGAGGGCCGTCGAGAAACTGAGGCGACTGTCAAACGCGGTTTGCTTCCAGCCGATTTCGTAGCTGTCGAGCTGTTCTTCGGGAAGAATATCAAACACACGGTCCCCAAGCTGGGCTTCATACTGGACAAGCTCTTGAGCATCCGCATTGATAAGAAACGCATTTGACTCGCCCGGCAGCACGCCTTTGGAATAGCTGGCGTACAGGTTGGTTTCTTCAAAAGGTTGATACTGAAGAATGACACGCGGCAGGAAGGTGTTGGCGTCAATATCCACACCTGCTTTGTCTAGACGGTCTTGCTGGTAGCGACCTTCAAGGTTGACGGTGAACTGGTCCGTCACATCATAAGAGATAGCCGCAAAAACGGCAGACGTTTTAACGCTGTCGATGTTGTTGAGACCATTTGAAGTTACGAGGGTTGGAATAGGCCGACAGTCTTCGCTTTCCGCCGGAACCCCAGGCAGGGCATCCCAACAGGGGATCACGGCGCTGCCGCCCGTGCCAGATGTGGCAAAATCCTGCTCGTAGTAGTTCAAACCAACCAGCCACCGCAGGCTGTCTTCCTGGTTTGAGGTCAACCGCGCTTCAATGGAGATATCGTCCTGGGTTTGGGGGTCATTGCTGAAGTTGCGCACAAGACCTGTCAAACCCTGCTCGCGGATCCAGTTGGCTTCCATTTTGTTATAGCCACCTTGCACAACCGCACTCATCCCGTTTTGGAATTCGTAGTCCAGCGCAGCGCTGTAGCGGTAGGTGTTTCGGACCAAGCCAATCTTATCAATGCTCGGCACACCGGAAAAAACATCCGGCAGTGGCGCGTTGATCAGATTATCGATGATAAAATTCGGATTGGTTTCAATCGCTCCAAAAGGAATTTGCGGCCGGAGCGTTGTCACCCCGTCAATGATCTGGAAATTGCCGAGGCGGGAAATAGCCTCGCCCTGCCTTGGAACAGCGCCACAAAACCAGTTCACAGGGTTTGCCGTTTCGCCCGCTTTTGTTGTGATGGTCTTGCCCGTACACGTGTCGTTTTCTTCACCGCCGATGAATCCGCCAGCGGGTGCCCCATCATCATCCCGACCGTAAAACGCCCGGAGACGGATAGAAAGGGCTTCATTCGGGGTCGCAAACAGGGTCGCATTGACCGAGTTCGTGGATTGCTGCCCAAGCTCGCCGCCGTCAGACGCTGTCCACATGCCACCACGGCTGTAAAGGCGGGCACCCACGCGGGCTGCCAGCTTGCCTTCCACCAACGGGCCTTCAAAGCTGCCTGACACATCAAACTCATCGTAGGTGGCACCGGAGGCCTGAATTTTACCCGAAAACTCTTCAGTGGACGGATTTCTGGTGATGTAGTTCACCGCACCGCCAAAGGTATTGCGACCGAAGTAGGCGGCCTGCGGACCTTTAATAACCTCAACGCGTTCTAAGTCATCCAGCGGGATAGAGTGCGTCGACCCCAGCACATAAATACCGTCAACGAACAAAGCACCAAGTTGGAAGGTTGGTATGTTCGAGTTAACGTTCATGCCCCGAAAACGAATCGCCGGATTAAAACGTCCTGGGCGCTGGCCGCCCTGGTCTGAGTACTGCAGCCCTGCAACCTGGAGAGAAAGTTCTTCCAAGCCTTTAAAACCTGAGCGGTCTATGTCATCGGCTGAGAACACCGAAATTGCCAACGGCACCTCTTGCAATGACTCCTCGCGCTTACGCGCTGTCACCACAATTTCTTCTAGAGCCAGCGATTGTGCATAAGCAATTTCACCAAGGCCAAAGGTCAGCGCTAAGCCAGCCGCTCCGGACAACAAATAAGCTTTAGAATCCATTACTTAGGTTCCCCCTCTAAGCCATGCCCACACAAAGACATGCCGCCATCTTAAATCTGAAAGCGCTAATCTTGAGCTTAGACGCTTTCCCCTAAAACACCATAATACAAATGGGTAATATAACTGCAATGAGTCTCTTTTTAAGATGACTGTTCTAAAAATAAAGCAATTTCTTAGGATAGGTTAGGTGTTTTTATACTAATCATAGTTTTTTATTCTAATTCATCCATCTGGTTGTGAAGTGTCACGCAATATTCAACTCAAGTCATCGTCCGCAAACACGCTAATACCTTGTGAGTGTTGCAGAAATAACGCTTATCGCAGCCCTTTACCCTTATTCTTGAGTTAAGGCTTTAACATGCAAGCGAATTCGTTAGGCTTCACATCTCTTAAAAAGGCTCGGGGCGACGCCGTGTTTGCCCGCGCCTATTTCTATCAAGTCTCGAATCTGGTTGACCAAAAACCAAGGCATCCAAGAAATCTAAAGACTCCTGACTAATCAAGACACCCAGGAAAGGGGACACTTAATGACACTAAAGACACTTGGCCTTAGAGGTCTCGCTCTGGCGACTGTTGCTTCAGTCGCACTGCCAGACCCAGGGCTGGCTCAGAGCATAGCGCTTGAAGAAATTGTTGTTACCGCGCGTAAGCGGTCTGAAAATCTGCAAGACATTCCCATTGCCATTTCGGCCTTCTCAGCTGATGACATTGATCGCGCGGGTTTCACCACGCTTGAAGATCTGTCATTGCAAGTTGCTGGCATGCAGTTCTCAGCACAGTCAGGTGCCCTTGCTGGTCGTTTGGTTGACTCCATTCGTTTTCGCGGCATGAATGTTGACTCCACGCTTCCAACAGAACAATTGGGTGCGTTGTTTGTTGACGGTATCTATGTGCTTGGTGGCTCACAATCCATTCCGTTCCTGAACATAGACCGTGTCGAAGTGATCAAAGGGCCCCAGTCGGCTTACTTTGGTCGCTCAACCTTCGGCGGAGCCGTCAACTACGTGACATCTAATCCTTCGTTGACAGACTTCGAAGGTAAGGTCATGGCGGACGCATCAACACACGAACAACTGGACATCAGCGCCAGCCTCGATATTCCTTTGGTGCAAGATGTTGCCGGTCTGCGCCTTGGTGCGCGCGCCTACACACGTGGAGGTTTGTATCGCGCCTCTGATGGTGGGGAATTGGGCGAAGAGTCCTCATTCTCCATCGATGGCACATTCTATGCCGAGCCCAACGACAACCTGTGGATCAAAGCCCGCGCCTTTTATGCAGAAGACAGTGATGGCCCGCCAGCTGCTGGTTACATTCAAGGTGAGAACAACGATTCATGCTCTGGCTTGACCCTCACATCCAAGGCCGGTGAGTCCTTTAACCCGGTCCGTTGGTTCTGCGGCAAGGTTCCCGAGATCGGCGAAGCCATCTCCGCTTTTGGAACAACCAAAATCATTGATTCCAACACCACGCTGATTTCACCAACAACAGCGTTCACCATTGGCGACCCGTTTGCGGTACGCGACTTTTTCGCTGGCCTCGACAATCCACTGGACGTGCCAACGGTTAATCACGTGGGCATGGAACGCCGCGTCCATCGTTATTCTTTAGCGGCAGACTACACCTTTGATAACGAGATGAGCGTGTTCGGGCAGTTCGCCTATAACGAAACAGGCACAAGCTGGATCCGTGATTTCACCGCCAGTCCATTTGACGGATCCTTTACCCGCGACCCCCGCGAACAGCAGGATTTATCTGGTGAGGTCCGGTTGAGCTCCAATCAGGAAGACCGTCTGCGGTGGTTAGCCGGGCTCAGCTATTATGAGCAAGACTTTACGTCCTCAACAACCGGTGGGGACGCAACCCTCTCCTGCTTGGATTACCTCGTCCCCGGATTGCCTCATGCTCCGACAGCCTCCAGTAACTGTCTGCCGAACTTCTTCTTCAGCAGTCCTGGGTCGTTCCGCGTTGGCGGGGGTGAATCTGATCAGGTCGAAACCAAGGGCGTGTTTGGCTCTGTGGAATACGACCTCAACGATCAATTCACTTTCACCTTTGAGGCGCGGTATCAGGAAGATTCGGTCACGAAAGGCACGCCGCCTGATCTGTTGACCGTTAAGTACAAGGCGTTCTTGCCGCGTGCTATTATTCGTTACCAACCCACGGAAGAACTGACCACCTACATCAGTTATGCCAAGGGTGTTCTGCCGGGCACAATTAACCAAGAGCTCATTATTGCAGACGCACAGGAATTGGCTCAGTACCAAGCCCAATACCCGAACGCTGAAGATTTCCTCTCAAAGCAACTGCTTGATATGTATGAACTTGGTATCAAACAGACCTTGTGGGACGACCGCGTGAGCTACAGCTTTGCCGCTTACTTCGGCAAGTGGACCAACCCCGTTGGCCGCGCAACAGCCCTCATTCAGGAAACCTGTGATGCAGGCCGTGTTGGCTCTGGTGGATGTCGCTTTGATCTTGGTGAAGGAACACCAGGTGGCTTGGCAACTCTGCCGGACGGTTCGCCATTCTTTAACTCCCGTGTGTTCCGCCTCGGCGGTGAGGCCGAAATTTACGGCCTGGAGTTTGAAGGATCGGCTTTGCTGGCCGAAGGCTGGACCACTGACTTGTCCATTGCCTGGGCGCCTAGCGAATACAAGACTTTCGAAGCCAACTTTGTAGAGCCTTACGGTGTGCCGGCGGATGTATCTGGAAACTCCATCAACCGGTATCCCGAGTGGACCGGCTCGATCTCGTCAACGTACACCACGTCGCTTAACAACACATGGGATGGGTTTGCACGCGCTGATGTTGTTTACTTTGGCAAGACCTTCCCAGAAGTCGACAACTTGGCCTACTGTGATGATTACATCACAGCCAATGCCCGCGTCGGCATCGAGAAAGAAAACCTGCGGCTCGAAGCTTACGTCAAGAACATGTTCAACGACCAAAGCTGGACAGCTTGTCAGCGTTTCTCTGACTTTGATGGCATTCCCATCAGCTTCTCGTTCCTGACAGCGTACCAAGGCATTCAAGCCACACCGCAAGTCCCCCGTCACTTCGGCGTCCGGACGTCCTTAAATTTCTAAGGTCTTTACAACAATTTATTAAGGCGAACGCCCCGGCCTCGACCGGGGCGTTTTCTTTTGCGCAAACACCACCTTGGCTTAAGACATCTTGTCGCCGACACATCAAAAACTGTGTTGCGCCCAACACTGAGTGTGTTGCACAAATATCGCGCATCAGAGCAGTTTGTCTGGACGGCAGGGATTAGGCTTTTACAGACCATCAATTCCTTTAATCTCTGCCCTTCTTCGGTTGCAAAAGGGTTTGCAGGCTGGCGCCACTTCATCGCAGACCCTGCCTTAATTGCGCCGAAGGTCGTACGACAAAATCTTAAGACACCCACGAAAGGGGACACTTCAATGAATTCAAAGAGATTTGGGCTTCGAGGCCTTGCTCTTGCGACTGCTGCTGTGGTGGCTTTGCCACTGCATGCTGAAGCACAGCAAATTGCGCTCGAAGAAATTGTGGTCACTGCGCGTAAAAGATCTGAAAGCCTGCAGGAAATTCCTGTCGCTATTTCAGCTTTTTCGGCTGAGCAAATGGAAGTCACCGGGGCTGCGAACCTGGTTGATCTGACAAAATTCACACCTGGCATCCAGTTTAACGAGCAAGGCGTGCAAGAGCCTGGCCGTTTGTACACCTCGATCCGTTTCCGCGGACTGGGTTCAGAAATCAAAGAACCGTTCGGCCAAGTAGGCTCCGCCTTCGTTGACGGCATTTATGTCTCATCCGGTGTGTCCAGTTTTGGAACTGAAAACTTTGAACGCATTGAAATCGTCAAAGGCCCATCCTCTGCATGGCTTGGCCGCTCGACCTTCGCTGGTGCGGTGAACATGATCACCAAGACGCCAAGCACAACAGAGTACTCGGGCCGTATCACCGCAAAGTTTGCGGAAGATGGCACCTACGATTCTTCCTTCTCACATGAAGGACCTCTGGTTGAAGACAAATTGGCTTACCGTGTATTTGTTCAAGGCTACGGCACAGATGGCCAGTACACAGCCAGCGATGGCGGTGACCTGGGCAAAGAACGCACAGACACTTTAAGCGCCACACTTTTCGCCACACCGACTGAAAACCTGAGCATCAAACTCAACGCCATTTATGCCAAAGACAATGATGGCGCGCCCTCAGGCTTGTTTGTTACAGGGCCTCAAGGTCTGCGCGGCAACAACCCAGATTCAGTGACAAACTGTTTCTCCAGCGGCACCACAAGCCCGTTGACCACGCGCCGAAATGACGGCGTAAACCCTCTAACCGACTTCATCTGTGGCGAAATTCCGACCGGACTGGACAGCTTTATCGATTCCAACACAACGGTACAGCCTGACTTTATCACCTTCTGGAACGAGATTGTTCCCCAAGCTGATGGAGCCCTGTTCCTGGACAAGGTCGGTATCAAGCGTAAACAACGCCGGGCTTCCTTGAACATTGATTACGACCTGAATGCTGGTGGGCTTCTTGAAGGCTCAACCTTCACCGTTCTGGCCGGGTACGGCAAAGAGCAGGTGGTCAGCATCCGTGACTTCGATATTTCTCCAGCAAACAACTGGTTGTCGCGTGATCCTCAAATCATTGAAACCAAGCAGTACGAAGCGCGCTTGGCATCAGGCCAGGACAACGCTTTAACCTGGTTGCTGGGCGTCAGCTTGTTCGATGCAACCTTCTCCAGCCAGTTCTCGGGCGGTGAAGTTGTCGTCGGTGGCGATGGTGGCTTGACCATTCCTGCCACTGGCCCGTTGGCTGGGTTTGATCTCGACAGCTTTTTCGGACGCACACCCGATGGGTTCTGCCCTTGTGGCTTCCCGCCGCTTGACCCACCACCGATCAACACGGGTAAGACTTTTGGTGTGTTCGGGAGTGTCGGCTATGACATTACCGATCAACTGGGCATCGACTTTGAATGGCGTTGGCAGAAGGATAAAATCCGGGCTGAATCTGCGTCTATTCAAAACTCCTTTGCCTTCATTGAGCCCTTTGTTACAGGCGGCGGCACCGGCCTAGGCGTTGAACTTGGCGAAGAGTTCAAGAGCTTCCTGCCACGCGTCACGTTGCAGTATCAACCCACCGACGAAACCAACGTCTGGGCGACCTACTCTGAGGGTAACAACCCAGGCTTCTTCAATCTGGATTTGATCACACGGCCGGAAGCTGACATTGCCTTGTTAAGAGCCGCCCTGCCTGATGCCGGACTCTTTGTTGACGAAGAAAAACTGCAAAACTACGAGTTAGGTTGGAAGCAACAACTCATGGACAACCGGATCAACTACTCGTTGGTTGGGTACTTCATGGAGTGGAGCAACCAAAAAACCCGTACAGCAGCCGCGTTTAACCGTCCTGACGGTTCACAAGGCATCGCGAACATTGTTGTCGGAGGGTTCTCCACCGACATCCTGGGTGCCGAGTTTGAAGGGGCCGCTGCATTGACTGAAAACCTGACCCTCAACGTTGGCTTGAACTACGCTGACGCTGAGTTCCAGGATTTCGAATGTGGCTTCGCAGACAAATTTGCACCGGCTGACCCCGACAACGTACTGCGTTGTGATGGCAACTCGCCCGTGCAGTTCCCGAAATGGAGTGGGTCATTTGCCACAACATGGACGGACAACCTGACCAACAACTGGGATTACTTCATCCGCTTTGACGGGGCTTACACCGGCAAGCGTTACACCGATGAAAAGAACTTTTCTTACATCGGGTCTCAGTGGTTGTTTAACCTGCGTGTTGGCGTGACCGACGAAAACCTGCGTCTGGAAGCCTTCGTCACCAACCTGTTTGATGACGACCAGTACCTGGCCGGCAACCGTTGGACGGACTTCTCGGCTGACCAAGGGGGCTTGTTCCCGTTCGAGTTTGGCAATGCAAACGGTATTGCATTGACAGCACCTAAGAAGCGTCAGTTTGGTGTTCGCGCGGCCTACAACTTCTAGGCTTTAAACCTTAATCTGAGACGTCAACGCCCCGGCCTCGGCCGGGGCGTTTTCTTTTGCGCTTGGCAATGCGTATGCTTACCTTGTTTGCATGTTGAACCGTTTCTGTCTTTATCTGCTTCTCGCAACAGCAATTAGCACCCCTGGTGTTGCCCAAGATATTCTAAAAGTCGGCACAACCGCCCTGCCGCCGACCCAGGGAAACCCCTACCGGAACACAGGAAACCCGCATATTCATACGTGGTCGGCAACCTTCGATGGGCTGACGCGCATAGACAGACAAGGCGCCCTCCAACCTTGGCTGGCAACTTCCTGGGAGGCGATTGATGAATTAACCTGGCGCATCACCCTGAGAGACGGCGTTACGTTCTCAAACGGTGTACCGCTGACCGCTGATGCGGTGGTCACGGTTATCAACTTCCTTATCAGTGACGATGCCGTGCGCGAAGCTGTCGCGCGCGAGTTTTCCTTCGTCAAAGGGGCGGTGGCGATTAACCCAACGACCGTTGAGATTTTTACGTCAACGCCTGCACCACATTTACCGAGAACTTTGCCGCTTTTGTATATGGTGGAACCCGGCCAATGGCAGCGGCTTGGTCCGCTCGGCTTTGCCGAGAAGCCTGTCGGTACAGGGCCTTATCACCCGATAGATTTTGGTGCGGCGCGTATTTTGTACGAGGCTGTACCCACATCGTGGCGAAAACCCATGATCCCAGAAATGGAAATCATTGCCGCACCAGATGCCTATGCCAGAACACAGGCTGTTATGGCCGGACAAATGGACGTCGCATTGGCCTTGGGGCCGGAAGAGGCTGACACTATTGCTCGCGCCGGTGGCGTGAATTTGAGTTGGCCGACAGCAGCCTTGTGGGCCATTAACTTCCATCATGGCAAAGGAACCCCACTTGATGACGTGCGTGTGCGGGAAGCCCTTAATATTGCCGTAGATCGGCGCGGTCTGGTTGATGGCCTGCTTGCTGGTCTGCCCGAGCTGCTAACGCAGCCGGCCGCATCAAACGTCTATGGGTTCGACCCGTCTTTGCCGCCCATCCCTTTTGACCCCGAACGCGCCAAGCAACTGCTGGCAGAGGCCGGATACCCGGACGGGTTTAGTTTTGTTGTCCAGGGTGTCATTGGGTCTGGGGCAAACGATGCTGCGATGTATCAGAAAATTGCTCAAGACCTCGCGGTGATCGGTGTCACCATGGACATCCGCACCTTTCCGGTCACCCAGCTTATTCGCAGCGTGATGCAAGGCGATTGGGAGGGTGATGCCTTTGGCTTAACCTATGCGTCGGAACCGACCGTCGATGTTCTTCGGCCCATGCGCAATCATTCCTGCCTATGGGTACACCCATGGTATTGCGATCAACGAATCATGCCTACCATTGAAGAAGCCCTGGTAACATTTGATTCGGAACACGGTCTGAACCTTCGCCATGACATCATGACGTTCTACCGCGAAGAGTGGGTGTCTCTTTACCTGTATCAAATTGTGCGCTTTGCCGGTACCGGTGGTAACGTGCGTGGCTTCTCTGAAATTCATGGATTTGTGAGCTTTGAAGACATTCATTTTGTAAACAACTAGCATGTGTGTTCACTAGGCACTTCCGTCAGGACATTTCGCAATGACCCGTAACAAGAGACACTCACACCTCCTGAAGATGTCGGCTTTTTGCCTTAGCCTGATCACAGGAACGCCGGTTGCTGCCAATGCTGAAACCGTTATGCGGATGGGGATGTCGAGCTTGCCGCTCTCACTCGGAAATCCTTTTCGCACCGGCGCAACACCGACCATTTATTTCACACCGGCCCTTTTTGATGGGCTGACCCGGATCACCAGAGACGGAACCCTGATGCCCTGGCTTGCTGTAAACTGGGAGGCTGTTGATGAAACAACCTGGCGTATTCAACTGAGAGACGGCGTTACGTTTTCAAATGGCCGGCCGCTCACTTCGGAAGCGGCCGTGTTTGCCATTAATTATTTAGCCAGCGAAGAGTCTTTGCCCGAAAGTTTACGGCGCGAACTTCCAACCTTTGTGAGCGCCCGTACAATTGACGAGCTCACCTTCGAGGTCACGACTGCCGCCCCCGAACCCTTGCTGATGCGCTCCATGACCATTTTTCCGCTGGTTGATCCGCAACACTGGCAGCGCCTGGGCCGGGAAGGGTTTTCTAAGGAGCCAATCGGAACCGGCCCCTTTAAAATCGTCTCCTGGAGCGCGACCGACGCGCAAATGACGGCCGCCACATCATCCTGGCGGCCGCCCCAGGTCGACCGCCTGGAAGTGCTTGCGATTCCTGATCGGTCCGCACGCATTCAAGCCTTGCAATCTGACCGCATTGATTTCGCCATAGAGTTCGGACCCGAGGACGGCGTGCTGATTGAACAAAGCGGTCTGAAAGTTGAAAAGTGGATCGCGGCTGAAACGGCGGGCCTGTCATTTATCCTCACGCGCAAACCAAACATGCCCTTACAAGATGTGCGGGTGCGCGAAGCGCTCAATCTAGCGGTCAACAGAGCCGTTATCACTGAGGTTCTTCTTGAAGGGGCAACCGTTGAGGCGACGCAACCAGCACCACGATCGGCGCTGGGTCACAACCCAGACCTGGCTAAAATTCCGTATGATCCGGACCGCGCCCGCGCTTTGTTAAAAGAGGCCGGTTACGAAGACGGCTTTAAGATTATTGCCAATGTGGTCAGTGGCATTGGGGCCGGCACATCGGCGTTACAGGTGATTGCCAATGATTTTGCAGCAGTAGGTGTGACGCTTGAAATTCAATCTCTGCCGATCCAACAGTTTCTTAGATTTCTGGGCCGCGGCGGCTGGCCGGAAGAAATTGATGCGTTTTCTATGAACTGGCCCGTCTGGCCCTCGCTCGACAGCCTGCGCGCCCTGCGCCTGCATTCCTGCCTACGCCGCGAGCCTTGGTACTGTGATGAACGCATTATGCCGCAAATCGACGCCGCTATGATGGAGTGGGATGAAGAGAAATCGATCACTATGCGACAAGAGATTATGGCGTGGTACCGCGGCCAATATCCCGCCGTGTTTCTGTTTGAGGCCCCGCAATTTGCCGGACTCCGAAATAATGTGGAGGGATTCTCAATGGTCAACCAGATCATTTCATTTGAGACTCTGCGCTTTGGCCCGTGATTTTGAAACGAGCTAAAATTTAGAGAGACGACAAGACTCTATTGCCTTGGCAGGTGTGCGTTAACTTCCTAGGGTAGCAGCGTAACCAGCAATTCTGACGTGGGGACTTCATGAAGGCGCTTAAAACGACAGCGGTGTGCGCGGCACTTTTTTTCGCCACCGCCGCCACAGCACAGGACCGCAGCTATACTTTGGTCGAGCGGGAGCTTGAGTACCTCATGGAGATATGGCCAGGTGACCATGACAACCGGGAGCAACTGCAGTTCGATCGAGATGTCGGAAAAACATCGATTGAAACCGGCAGACATCTGCGCGTTCACGGTCAGATCCGGCGGGTTGATCTGCCCGCCTTTGGAGAACATGTGCTGTATGTCGAGGAATATAAAGACAATGATCCCACATCAATCTTTCGTCAACGGCTCTACGAGCTGTCTGCAGAGGAAGACGAAAAAGCAATCCGTATAAAGTTGCACTTCTTTAAAGACGGAAAGAAATACCTCGGGGCCCATGATGATCCTTCTAAGCTGAAGGGTCTGACGCGTAACGACACAGCGGTGCTAGAGGGCTGCGACGTCTTTCTGAAACGCGATGTAAATGTGCTGGCGGGCGGCATGAAACCCAAAACCTGCATTTTTGGCGAAGGTGATAATAAACGCTATTCTGATTATCAGCTTCGGGTCGGCGAAACGGGGTACTGGTTCCGGGATCGGATTTTGTCTTATGAGACCGATGAAACACTGGAGGGTCTCGCAGAGTTCACATGGCATCAGCTTGAACGCGCACGTTGGTTTCGCTGCATGATTGACTTCCCTTACGAGGATGGTGGCCGCCCCATCAACACCGTTGAATATGTCCGCATGCATGATCAAGGCGGCACCCATCGCTTCACTTACCGTGATGGCCGCGAGATGGTCTTCACCTTCCGCAACAACTGGTCCTACGGCATGCAGCGTGAAACCCTGGTGATTGTTGTTCAAGAGGGCGATGAAACCGGACCGACACTGGTTTACAGCTGGGGTCAACCCGGTTCTGACCGCATTGGTGTTAATCCCGGTTGGATGCGCCTGCAATGCGATCTGGATACCGAGAAAATGGCGAAATTCCAGAACTGGCTCAGGCCAGATTCATGAGTATCCAAATCATGAGAGCCGGGCACTTGAGCATGACACGTCTGCTCCTCGCGTTAGGGCTGGCAGTGGGGATCACCACCGCTGCCAGTGGCCAAGAACGCCGCTATACACTGCTGGAGCGTGAGCTGGAATATCTGATGGAAATCTGGCCCGGCACCTTCGACAACCGGGAGCAGGTCCAGTTTGATGCGGATATGGGCAAGCCAGACTATGACTCCGGTGCGCACCTTCGTGTTCATGGACAGATTTCGCGGGTCGATTTGCCGCAGTTTGGCACGCACGTCCTTTACGTCCAAGAGCACAAGAATGACGATCCCAAAGATATTTTTCGTCAACGCCTGTATGTGTTGTCCGCAGACGAGTCTGAGAGCGCGATACGCATTAAGGTGCATGCCTTCAACAACGGCGAAAAATGGCTGGGTGCACAGGAAAATCCGGCCATTTTGCAAACTCTGACCAGAGACGACACCACCACACTCTCAGGCTGCGATATATTGCTTCGTCGTGATGGCGCCAGTCTTGCTGGCGGCATGGAGCCGAGCGCTTGCCATGGCGGTGACGGTGAAAAACGCCTTTACTCTGAATACCACGTCCGCGTTAGCGAAGACGGTTATGCGTTTAGAGATCATTCTGTATCCACCGAAAGCGGCGAGGAGGTAAGTGCTGTTGCAGGATTTCAATGGCATGACTTGCGCCGCGCCCGGTGGTTCCAATGCATGATCGATTTTCCCTATGAGGCAGGAAAACCAGCCATGTACACGGAGCACTATGCACGGGTGCATGATCAAGGTGGCACGTTCAGCTTTACCCACCCGGACGGACGTCCGATGACCCTGTCCATGCGCAACCGCTGGTCCTACGGCATGCAGCGGGATTCTTTCGTGATTAAAGTGCATGACGGAGAAGAACCGGCGCCAGATTTAGTTTACGCCTGGGGGTCACCGGGCGATGATAGAATTGGCCTGAACCCGGGCTGGATTCGCGTGCAATGCGATTTGGACACACCTTTAAACCGAGCTCTGCAGCAAAACCTGAGGCCGGATTCATGAGGAATACGAATCAGAGCCGAAGACAGTTTGTCGCAACAGCAGGGGCGACTTGTTTACTGAGTGTATCGCATTCTCACTCGGCACAATCGCAAGAGTCGACTGGACCTATTGATTGCGCCTTCGTTCAACTGGGTCACCGTTCTGGAACACACGCGCAAAATTGCCTGGCCTCGCAAGAGATCATCCGGCGCCTATGCCAACTCATGGACGAGTGTGCTCAATGGGGCGCAAAAATTGATATTATAGTCTTTTCACATTTAGAAAGCCTGACGCTCACCGCAGAAAGCTCGGCTATTAAGGCGCTGCAAAACAAGGCCCAAGCATTAGGAACCTGCCTGTCCTTTGAATGCGATTTGGCAACAAAAGAAGGGGGCTATGAACCGGTCACCGTGCTGATTGATTCTACAACAGGCTTAACCTCACGGCTTAATGAACGCATTAAGCACGTCTTAAAGCAGGCTAATGCTGCCTTATACTCAACATCGCATGATCATATTCGCTACACCCAACTCCCAGCGACAGTGTCAGACTTGATCGGTAAACCTATGGATTCTGTTGAACGTTTTGTTGGCTGAACAAGCGCTTCGGAGATGTGCCGTCAATGCGGGCTGGCGGATCAGCTATAGGATGAACCGTCACCGTAATTTTGCCAGCGCCCGCGCGCAAATGACGAATAGCCTGATAATCGTCTGAATACCAAAAACCTCTGGCCGCTTCCACACAGGGAAATTTGGCACCAATCACAAACTGGTTGTCTGGCCACTCCCCCTCAAACACTTCGGTTGGACGGGTAAATTGGTAGTATCCTTGTTGTTCGGGGTAGGTGCTTAATTGCCGCAATTGTGTACCGTACGCACTCATCGGTTCCTGATTCTCGATCTGACCAAGCACCAACATAATAACCGGCGCTGCGCATTCAGAATCGATGTTTTCTGGCTCAGCTGTGGCTGACCCAACCCCCATCAGAAACAATGCCGATATACCTGCTTGTATAAAAAATCTCATGTCCTACTTTCCCTCTCTGTAACTTCTTACACGACATTCAAGGCGATCGTCGGCCCCCCTTTACGATCTATCAACTCTCTACTGTACAGATCTTCATAGACGGAAACGAAGTGGGCCACGGTTCCGGGCCGATCATACAACTCTAACCAATTTTGCTCACAAAATGCGATGATGGCTGGGCCACCCAAATAAGCTTCCCAGAGCACACCAAGCAAAGATGCTAAGTCTTCCTCGCGCTCTTGTGTTGCAGCATCAACAATTGCAGCCGCATTGGCTTCGGCTTTCAGGCCCGTCTCAGGTCCGGCCCCAAGGCCAAAGTCGGGCACCCCCCTTCGAGCGAGTGGACAGATTTGCCAATGAGCGATCTCGTGCAAAAGGACAGCCGTTTCTGTTTGAATTGCCACCTCTTTTCCATTCCAACTAAAGCCGTCTTCGGGTCGGCCATCGATGATAGGAATACCAAGCTGATCGCATAGCGAGACAGCATCAGCATGTCCGGCCATCAGGTCAGCCTTGAGGTGCGGCGCACGGCACAGGCTTGCGGCTATTTTTCGAAAAGCATTTTGCGCCCCAGGCCAGTCGCCTAAAGCCACATGCATGGACGGAAGAATCTCTTTAAGCTGATCTGGGGTGATGGAGGACAGCATCATGATCAGCGAGTCTTAACGTTCCACCGCCGTACAGTCTATAATGCTTGTTGCACAGCATAAGGTTCAGTTGACATGACAACGCTCAGAGAAAATATGTCCCTGGTCGCTTCCAACGAAGGTGTTTGGGAGGGGACATATTCTTTTATCTCTCCTAGAGGTTGGATCAATGACCGTTATGATTTCAAAATTATTCTCACCATTTATGACGACCCAAACAGGTCATACCGACAAGAGAGTTATTACACTTGGGCGGATGGGAAAACCGAGGAGCGTGTGTTTGAAGCCGGATATGATTTAGAAGAAAACCAGATGACCTGGGACGATGGCAGAATTGCCGGGCATCTTTGGGAAATCGACGAAACATCGTTTCACCTTCGGTTCGGCTTCTCAGCTATGCCAGACGTGCAGTGTTTTGAAACCGTGCAAATGTTCGACGGCGGCGCAAAACGCGGACGCACGTGGCTATGGTATCGCAATGGAGAACTCTATCAGTATGTTCTGATCGACGAGCGTCGCACGGCTTAAGCGCCCGTTAGTCATTTATCTAAAATTTCAATCTGCTCTGGATGGGTAATATCAACCAGTGGGCCGTTAAAATCTTTAACCCAACCCCGCACCCGAAGGCGTTGCCCTTCTAAGGTCAATGGATCCAGACCTGATTGCTTAAATAGACGATCAGATTGACGATCAATAGAGGCTGTGAAGTCGGTGCGATAGTCGTCACCAAAATTGAGATAGACCCGGCCACGGACACGCGCGGCCTCAACCACAGTCCCTTCGATCAACTGAAATGTGCCGAAATATCTTTCAAGGTTTTCTGGCTCTGAGTCCCGAACTGCATAATACGCGAGGCTCCATATGCCCAATCTCTCCTCTCGGGCTTCTGACTCTTTAAGCAAAAGCGCCGTTGCCATAGTGCGATTATCTGAGAACGTGTAAACACGCGCCAATCCGCGGCGGACCATTTCTCCCTGTAGCCACAGACCATCTTCTCGAACGGCCTGGGCCAGCACTCGCCCATAACGATCTTGCCCATTCCCATCCACATACAACTTTATGCGTTGACCTGCGGTCAGGTCTTCAAGCGCCTGTTTCGCAACCTGCGCTAAAGGCCACTCTCTAAAGTTAGCGCGTCCCAAAGGCAGCTTTGGCGATTGAATGCCGGTCAGCCTGACCTCACTGCCATCAGTCAACTGCAGTGTGTCACCATCAATGATGATATCTGCGATGCCTTGACCAGAAAACATCAGGTCTTCGGGTGTTGGAAGGCTTTGCGCAAACGCCCCTTCCAGCGGCAACACAGCCACAGCAAAGAAAAATCCTGAAAGGATGTGAACAAATCGATACATTTGGGCGTTTATACTAGGGTCATGATGAATGACATCAGCGGAGACATCTGAGCTATGAAAACCAACTGTCACTCTACACCTGTTTCATCCCGCCGGAAATTCTTGGCCTTTGGCAGCGCTGGGGTTGGATTGGCTTGTCTCGGAGGGTGCAGCACAAACCCGGCAACCGGGCAGGATAGTGTGACCGGTTTTTATTCCTTAAAAGATGACATTCAGATGGGCCAATCTGAATACCCCAATTTGATCCGGGCCTTTGGCGGTGCCTACGACGATGTCCGCCTGCAAAGTTATATTGTCAGAATTGGCCGAGATTTGGCGAGTCGCTCTGAACTGCCAGAATTGCCCTGGGACTTTACCGTTCTGAACACACCCATCGTTAACGCCCTGGCTTTACCCGGGGGGAAAATTGCAATTACTCGCGGTTTGCTTGCCGTCGCCAGTTCAGAGGCCGAAGTCGCCGGGGTTCTGGCCCATGAGATCGGCCATGTCACCGCGCGGCACACGGCCCAACGCCAAACACGAGGATTGCTGGCGAACCTTGGACTCGTGGCCTTAGGCGTCGCAACCCAAAATGCGCAAGTAATGCAACTCAGCCAGACGGTGGCTGCAGGATATTTGCAAGGATTCTCGCGCAGCCAGGAACTGGAATCGGACACTTTGGGGGTGCGGTACTTAAATAACTCCGGATATGACTCCGACGCCATGGCAACATTTTTGATGTCCCTGCGGGAACACAGTCAACTTGAAGCCCGGCTGCAAGGTCTGTCACCCGGCGTTGTCGATGAAAGCAATATGATGGCCTCTCATCCCCGCACCATAGATCGTGTGCGGCAGGCGCAGGCCGCGGCTGAGCGGACCGGTGCAGGCAGAGGCGGACGTGAAAACCGGGATGTGTATCTTGAAGCCATCAACGGGATGATATTTGCAGATGATCCGGATCAAGGCTATGTGCGCGGACAGGACTTTCTGCATGCCGGTATGCGATTTGGCTTTCGTGTGCCTGAAGGATTTTTGTTGCGCAACGGTACCAGCCAGGTCACGGCTCAGAACAAGGCTGGAGCAACCATCGTATTTGATGCCGACAAGGCTGAGCGGTCAAGAAGCTTGTCTGAGTATATACAGTCAGAATGGACCGAGGGCCTAAACCTTGCGGATGTGCAGACCATTGATGTGAACGGCCTTACCGCTGCAACAGGCCGGGCGCGGATCAATACCCGACAAGGCACCGCAGATTTAAGAGTGGTCGCGTATCAGTGGGAAGGCTCACAGCTCTTTAGGCTGATGTTTTTGACCCCAGTGCAAGACGCACGCGCCTATGAAAATGGAATTCGGCAAACTATTTACAGCTTCAGACGTCTTAGCGACGCTGAAGCGTCAGACCTTAAACCTTTACGTCTGCTCACGGTCGAAGCCCGGCAGGGAGACAGTGTTAGCGCCTTAGCTCAAACATTACCTTATGGCAGCTTAAACGAAGACTGGTTCCGGATGCTGAATGACTTATCATCAGATCAACCGCTTCCAGTTGGCCGCTCGATCAAAGTCATAACCGGATAAATTCCGTCAAAAAAGAAAACGCCCCAGACACTGTCTGAGGCGTTTTCTGATGATAAATGTCTAAATCTGGTTACGCAGCGCTGAGGAGTTTTTCCAGCTTTGCGGTTGCGGTTTCAGGCTTAATTTTTTCAACTGCTGCCATTTCATGAGCAAGGCGTTCCAAAGCTTGTTCATAAATCTGACGCTCGGAGTAGGATTGTTCCGGCTGGCTGGTGCCGCGATGCAAATCCCTCACCACTTCCGCAATAGAGACGGGGTCACCTGAATTGATTTTGGCTTCGTACTCTTGCGCCCGGCGGCTCCACATGGCGCGTTTGACGCGCGCGCGACCCTTGAGCGTGGTCAACGCCTGGTCCATCACCTTGCGCGTGGACAGTTTGCGCAAACCTGAATTCTCAACCTTATCCACCGGCACACGCAGCGTCATTCGGTCGCGCTCGAAGCTGACAACAAACAACTCTATTTCTTGCCCACCAATAACTTGTTTTTCTATGTCGGTGACTTGGCCCACACCATGAGCGGGGTACACGACAAAATCGCCTGTTGAGAATACCATCCCTTTACGAACGTCCTTTTCCTTGGTTTTTTTGGTCTCTGCACTGGTCTTTTTCGGCATTATTCGGCTCTCTTATTCCAGTTTTTACGCTGACACTTCGAACCCGAGCAGCCCCCCAGCTGCCCTAACAAACTAAAGGGCCATGTCGCATGGCCCTTAAGGTCCTGCTTATCTTTCCACGGGTCCCGATGCTTCTTTTCGTGCGTTCCTTACAGAGGGTTTAGATCCTCCTAGGCATATTGCAGCGCACAACGGAAAAGGGATGCGAAAAAATAATCCGCCATTTTTCATAGGCGGATTAAGAGCTTATACCAAATTTGCGGCGCAAAAGACAGCCTAAAGTCGGCACCAGGCTGGCGCCGCTCTATACTGCAGAGGGCCTTGTTAGTCCCAATCGCGTTTGAAATCAGCCAGAATTGCCAGGATTAGCGCTGAAATGCTCTTTCTTGCCTGGTTTGCCGTCCCACTCTTCACCATCTGCCGGGGGTTCGCCCTTGGCAGTGATGTTTGGCCACTTATCCGCGTATTCAGCGTTAAGCGCTATCCAGTCTTGTGTTGATTCTTCCGAATCGGGAAGGATAGCTTCCGCTGGGCATTCCGGTTCACACACACCGCAATCAATACATTCGTCAGGATGGATGACGAGCATATTTTCACCTTCATAGAAACAGTCCACCGGACATACTTCTACGCAGTCCATAAACTTACATTTGATACAATTCTCAGTGACGACGTAGGTCATCTTATCTCTCTCCCCACACGGCCCATTGGGTGCCATCCAAAATCTAGGTCTCCTGGTCGAGCCCTAGGTGTTCCAAAGCGGCCTTGCGTGCACGACCACTGTCTTGATCCGTAACATACAACAATCCGCTGACTCGGCGTACTAAATTTGCTTCGAAGTCGTCAAGTACACCATCAGCGTAAACAATTTCCCACAGCATCTGCATCAACTCAACGCGACGGTCGTATTCCATATTATCTTTAACAGCACGCGCAAAGCCATACATCTGATTAGACTGCGCCACACGTTCGATGGCGTCCTCAATAACATTATTCAACTCAGACTCTGGAAGCTCGAACATATGAGCAAGGACGTCTTTGACCTGCAACCGCTCAGTTTCATCAAATGTGCCGTCGACAAGCGCAGCCTCAACCAGCAATGCCGAGGACGCAACTTGAACACATGGAACTTGCGCGTTGACAGTGTCTACGGTCTTAGAGGTTGAGAGAAATGATTTTAAAGCGTCAAGCATAAGGGGAAGTAGCGCGTCAGAGACGAAGGATCAAGGGGTTTGGATCAAGAGACTTGGTATAAAAGATTTGGTACAAGACTGGTTGTTCAATGACGTTCATCGCCAAGGTTAATCACCTCGACTGTCAATAAAGAATTTCTCAAGCGCCCGCCGCTCGCGTTTTGTTGGTCGGCCTGAACCCGGCACGCGATACAATGGTGCTTCCGCTTTTGCGCTATCCAGCCGTTCCGGAGGATGCGGCTCATCATAAAGCAGGACAGCTTCAGAAGCTGGACCTCGGCGAGACCCGAGCGCTTTGACCTTCACCGTGCGCCTGACCGGACCGACGGTAAGGACAATCAAATCGCCGACATGCACGAGACGGTTTGGTTTGCGACTGACCTCGCCATTCACATCCACACGCCCCTCTTTGCAGTGCGCCTGAGCCAGCGACCGCGATTTACAAAACCGGGCAAACCACAACCACTTGTCAATTCTCAGTCCGTCACTCACGGCGCAGATTTCATGGTTTGACGAGCGTCTTCAAAACAGCGAAGGGAGAGTCCGGATCAGCCATTTTTTCTGGTTTCTTGTTGTGAACAGGCTTGCGCTTTGTTTGCGTTTTCTCTTTAGGCGACTCAGATGTTTTGGCTTTGGGCTTTTTATGCCGTGCCGGTTTGCGCTTCACCGCAATGGCAATACCGGTCTCTTCAAGAGACGAGGCGAAACCTAGGGCATTGAGCAGAATCACGGCCTTCTCGGCCCCGATACCAAGCGGCGACAGTTGTTCGGGCGGCAGCACAGCAACTTTTTCGCGCAGCAAACGCCGTACTTCGGCAGAGAACCGCTCTAACATATCAACGCGATACGCCATACCGCGTATGGGGCGAAACCCAGCCGCACGATAATAGTCTGCCGTTACATCTGCATCCGTTGGGAACGACACACGCCCTGCTGGCGGCAACGGAGGCTTTGGCGTCATCTCTTTAAAAACAGCCCATAATATAGCCCGCAGCCGGATGGGACCCGCCTTGAGAATATCAGGAATATAAATGGCATTGAGGCCGAACCTGATCTTGCAGCGGGCAAGCGCCTTTTTGTCGTCCTCCGTGAGTGCGCGCACCTGCGCATCTGCATCATTGCGATCAACCGCACCTAAAGACTCACACAGTTGAAAGGCTATACCACGCGCGGCACCTGATAATTCAGCGGTCTCCGCACCGAACAGAGGGGCCAACAGTTTACTGGCGTGGACATCAAGCCAGGATTGCAAACGACCACCAAGCTTTTCGCGCAGAGTCGGATTGAGCCGCTCATCGGCGCGTACCACCACCTTCGGCGATAAAGCACGCACGCCAGCGCTGAGAGTTGCGACAACAGCGCCGGTCCACTCAATGCCACCCGCATCATTCAGTATAAAAAGGGTATCCTCGGCATCAATCAACAATTGCGCTCTGCGCTCCAACTCAGGGAGGAGCGCGGTGTCCGCTGTATTCGCCACTGCGCGATCTGCTGTTTTTAGACCGGTTTTGTCGGGCATAAAGATCAGACCATCAAGGTCACCAATAAAATGACCATCAATCTCAACACGACCGGCCTCGGTCACAGCGACATCCATACGATCTATTCCCTTAAGACGTTTCACCAAATGCGCGGTCCGGTGATCAATAAACTGCTGTGTCAGTTTCTCGTGCAGCGCATCGGAAAGCTGATCTTCTATAACGCGCGTCTCGCCCTGCCAATGGCTGGCATTTTCAACCCATCCCGGGCGATTTGCCAAATAGGTCCAGGTCCGAATCTCCGCAATACGGTCCATCAACGCATGAATATCACCTTGGGTTCGTTTCACCCGGTCAATCTGGAGTGATATCCAATCTTCAGGAATACACGCCTTCGATCCAGAAAGGTGCTGATAAACCTGCTTAATCAATCGCGCATGGGTCTCTGGGCGAAGCTTACGAAAGTCCGGAACTTGCGCCGTATCCCACAACAATCGCACACGCTCTTGGCCCTTAGCGCGCTCTTGGATGTCTGAATCCTGTGCCAATATCTCAAGAACCAGCTGATCGTCTGTCGCTGGCGGGCGAATCAATCCGGGAGACGGCGGCGGCTTTTTCAAACCGGACAGCAGCGATTCCACACTGACATAGCGTAGATCCGTATTGCGCCAATACACAGATTTAAGCGCCTGGAACTCATGGGTCTCAATGCGCGCAATAGTTTCAGAATCCAGAGCTGACGCCTCAGCCGTGACGCCAAAGGTCCCATCATTCATATGACGGCCCGCACGCCCCGCAATCTGCGACAACTCAGGCGCCGTCAAGGGTCGCGGCGCACGGCCATCAAATTTTGACAAGGCCGCAAACGCAACATGGTCAACATCCATATTGAGGCCCATGCCAATGGCATCGGTGGCAACGAGATAATCAACTTCGCCCGATTGATACAAAGCCACCTGAGCATTCCGGGTCCGGGGGCTCAAGGCCCCCATAACGACAGCCGTGCCACCCCGTTGCCGCCGAAGCAAATCTGCAATGCCGTAAACCTCAGAGACAGAAAACGCGACGACAGCCGAACGCCGGGGCAACCGGGTGAGTTTTTTGGAGCCGCTATAGGTGATTTTTGAGAACCGGGGACGGGTGACAAAATTAACGCCGGGGACCAGCTTGCGAATCAGGGGGCGCACCGTCTCAGAGCCCAGAAACATCGTCTCTAGGCGGCCTCGGGCGTGCAAGAGTCGATCCGTAAAAATATGGCCACGCTCACGGTCGGACGCCAACTGAATTTCGTCAACGGCCAAGAACGCAACATCACGATCAACCGGCATACTCTCGACGGTGCAAATAAAGTAACGCGCCGTCGCGGGAACAATTTTTTCTTCGCCCGTCACCAACGCCACAGCCGCAGCGCCCTTAATGGCAACCGCACGGTCATAGTTTTCTCGCGCGAGCAAACGCAACGGGAAACCCATCATGCCTGACTCATGGCCGAGCATGCGTTCCATGGCCAGATACGTTTTGCCCGTATTTGTCGGCCCAAGAACAGCCGTTAAGGACTGATCAGAAGTTTCTGGTCGGAAAATCAAAGCAGCTAAGCCAACTGAGGAGTTGAGGAATAAGCAAGGCTGACGCCGCTCCGGAAAAGATTAGCTTTCCAGGCTGGGTGGTTCTTGCCGCCGATCAATTTTTTTGACCTTGGCCGTGTAATCTTTGAGGCGGCGTTCCATGGTTTCGAAAGAATCACGCAGCGCAATCATGATGTCCTCATGCGACTTTGTATCTTTCGGATCACGCCGGACCACAAGGTCTTCGCCAGGCACGGAGAGGTGAATGGTCAAATGAAAAGGAGCGGCCTGCGTGTTCAGGTTGGAATGGCTTTTGTGATGCGCTTCAACCACCACCCGGCACCCGGTGATGCGGTCTGAATAATTTTCAAGTTTATCAACACGCTCGCGGATCCTTGCTTCGACCGCATCTGATTTATCAATACCATGAAACGCAATTTGAATCGGAATCTGCATAACCACCTCCAAGTAACACCTTAACTGGTCGCATGACGTTAAGCCGTAATTTGGCATAACGCGCGTTCATATCATGGCGCGAAGACACGCCCGGGACAATCACAGAGATGAAATCTCCATAAATGAGATGAAATCTCCACGAATGAGGTGGAGTCTCTGCACATGATGTGAAATCACTCAGTCTTAAGCCTAACTCAGGGCTTGCCTCTTGCATCCAAAAGCGACACGCACAATATTGCCGCCAACCCCGCGCTTAAACGCGTGCTTAAGCCCTTCTAAAACCGAAAGAGACTGAAAGCATGAGTGAAGAAAAAAGAACTTTTGAAGCTGAGGTTGCAAAGCTGTTAGACATCGTTGTCCATTCTTTGTACTCGAACAGCGAGATCTTCCTCCGCGAGTTGATCTCCAACGCCTCCGACTCCTGCGACCGCCTGCGGTATGCGGCTCTCACGAATAAAGACCTGCTGGGGGACGAGGGCGCAGACTTCGAAATTCATATCGCTATCGACAAAGACGCCGGCACGCTGACGGTCAGTGACAACGGCATCGGCATGAACAAGGATGAATTGATCGACAACTTAGGCACCATCGCCAAATCCGGCACATCAGAGTTTATGAAAACACTGACCGGCGATGAATCGAAAGACGTGTCCCTGATTGGTCAATTCGGAGTGGGCTTTTATTCGTCCTTCATGGTCGCCAAAAAGGTCGAAGTGTTTTCCAGAAAAGCCGGTGACAGCCAAGGCTGGCGGTGGGTCTCCGATGGACGGGGCAGTTATAGCGTCAGCGAACAAGATGATGTTGCACGGGGTGCCCGTATTGTGATGCACTTGCGCAAAGAAAGCCGCGAGTACTTGGAGCCGCTGCGTCTTAAAAACATCGTCAAAACCTATTCAGATCACATTGCCCTGCCGGTCATTCTCGACCCCTTACCGGGCACGTCTGAAGACGGCGCATCATCTGAACCTGAAACCCTAAACTCAGCGTCAGCGCTCTGGACACGCCCCAAATCAGAGATCACCGAAGATCAATACAAAGAGTTTTATCATCATGTCGCCCAGGGCTTTGATAACCCCTGGCATACACTTCATTTCAGAGCGGAAGGCGCGATTGAATACACCAGCCTTCTTTTTCTGCCGACCTCACAGCCTTTCGATCTGTTTGAGCCGACCCGCAAAAACAAGGTAAAGCTTTACGTTAATCGCGTGTTTATCGCAGATGATCTGGACGGCCTGCTGCCGCCTTATCTGAGATTCGTGCGCGGCGTTGTCGACTCACCAGACCTGCCGCTGAATGTCAGCCGTGAAATGTTGCAGGACAATCCGCAACTTAAGAAAATTCAAAAAGGCCTGGTCACTCGGCTGTTCAAAGACTTGAAAGAGCGCAGTAAGAAACCCGAAGACTACGCGACGTTTTGGTCCACCTTCGGCGCTGTGTTCAAAGAAGGTTTGTATGAAGACTTCGAACGCCGCGATGAGATTCTGAAACTCTGCCGTTTTCGCACCAGCGCCAGCGCAGACTGGCGTAGTCTGGAGGACTATGTCGCTGACCTCAAAGACGGGCAAGATGCCATTTATTATATCACTGGCAATGATGCCAAGGCCCTGAAGAACTCGCCACAACTGGAGGGTTATATCGCCAAAGGGATCGAAGTCGTGCTGCTGACCGATCCTGTCGATGAATTCTGGGTGTCTTCAGTAGGTGTGTTTAACAAACACCCGTTCCGCTCAGCGGCCCAATCCGCAAGCGACTTGGACTCCATTGCCAAAGCAGACTCTGATGACAAGAAAGAGGACGATAACAGCGAGAAAGACTCCTTTGATGTTGCGGCGCTAACCAAACGTCTCAGCGACGCCCTCGGCGACGCCGTTAAAGAGGTGCGGGCCTCCAACCGCCTGACCGAAAGCCCGGTGTGCCTGGTTGGGGCAGACGGCGGTATGAGCTTGCATTTGGAACGCATGCTCAAACAACACGGCCAAGATCCCGGCATGGCCATTCCCCGCGTACTTGAGATCAACCCCAAGCATGCGCTGATCAAGAAGCTGGCAGAGCAGAGCGATGATGTGTTGGGTGAGACTGCCTTCTT
Source organism: Rhodospirillaceae bacterium (assembly GCA_040221475.1). GTDB lineage: Bacteria > Pseudomonadota > Alphaproteobacteria > Rhodospirillales > Rhodospirillaceae > WLXB01. Next base: position 810,705 of record JAVKEJ010000032.1, read on the forward strand.
GCTGCTGGATCAGGCCCGCATCGTGGAAGGAGAAGCCATCCCCGACCCCATCGCGTTTTCACGACGGCTGTCCCAGGCGATGGAACGGGGACTAGTATAGAATGAAGAGCCTAGCTTTCTAGGAACGGCAGGAAGCTTAGCCCCCACTTGGTGAAGTCTTCATCAAGATACTGGAAACTGCAGTTGGGGGCGGCCTCGGCTGCAGCCAAAGTGTGGGGATTGTTCGGGTCCCACTCTGACGTTGCCAATAGCGTAGGGACCGGCGTGCGGGCCAGCTTCTCAAAGGTGTCATATTTGAAGTGGGACTGATAGGCCGTGCGATACATATTGCCCGCTTTCAGCAGCGAACATACACGCTCGTGCACCATCTCGGTTGCGAGAAACGGTTCGCGCCAAATCACGCCGGCTTTCTCGCGCTTGAACCACGGGTAATAGATGCCCTGGTCCCGCATTTGATGCCAGCATTGCAACAGATGTCCCCCATGCCACAACGGCGACACATCCGGCGTATAGTGCGCCAGCATATCGGCCTGCTCGGCGCCTGTGTGTTGGAAGACATTGCTCATCACCAGCTTGCGCACGATACCGGGGTGACCCATGGCGAGATCAAGACCGACAAATCCACCGCCCCACATGCCGTAAAAATCAATTTCAGTCAGACTCAGGGCCGACAGCGCCTCTGCTAAAACAGTGGCGTAGTCTGCAACATCAACATCCGCCTCCGGAATGATGCGATCAGAATCGCCGGACCCCGGCATATCAAACGCATAAACGGTTTTGCGACCAATGAACGATGCGGTTATGGGTTCGACCGTGCCGACTGAACTGGCGGCATCGTGTTGCACCAACAACGGAACAGAGTCGGCATCTGTGTTTCTCTGAAAATGAATCTGCCCGCCATTCACAGACACATAGTCGTTCCACAGCTTGCCCTTCAGTGGAACAACAGAGGGCGGGGCTGGCACAGACGCATCGACACGCAAATTTTCAAGAAAGACCAGTGCCTGGACTTCCCCTTTGGTTTGCTCATCCGCCGTAGACTTTCTAAGCGACTCCGACACCGATTGAATACCGCGCCAGGGGTCCAGACCGTCATGGCGCTGACGCGCCACAACCAGAGTTGGGCAGGCGACAGACGCCAACATCTGCACGGCATCAAACGAGCGGGCCGCCCCATAGCCGGTTTCATAACCGCGCCCATGAACCCCGGCATTGAGGAATTGTATGACCCGGCGGTGAAGGGTTTCAGGGTCAGGCATGTCGGCATCGACACGGGTGTTCAGCGCCGGAGTATGCCAGGGATGAAACGCGGTCTGCTCCCGCAGCATAGCCCACAACCACGCCAAATGACTGCCATCCCACGCAGGCTCAAACGGCGGCAAGGGGGCTTTGGCGCTGGGCGGCAAATCAAGCGCGCCGGGCAAATCCAAATCCCAGGCGGCCAGAGACGACACTTTGTCTTTATGCGTGGCGGCAAAGTGCAACGCCAGAGCTGCGCCCGCCTGTTCGCCGTAAATCTGCACACAGCCCAAACCTAAGGCGCTTAAAAACGCAGCCAGGTCTTCGGCCAGGGGATCAAGACTTTGCGGCGGCGTGTCCAACACAGACGACTTGCCATAGCCCGCAAGGTCTGGCGCGATCACCGTGAACCGGTCCGCCGCGGCCTGTATCAACGGCAAAAGGTCTTCCGACGAACGCGGTAGACGGTGCAAGGCAATCAGCGGCGGTCCAGACCCGGCCCGCCGATAATGCAGTTGACGATTGCCAACCGTCACATAGTGGCGGGACAGTCCGGGTGTTGCGGGTTCGGTCATCCGTTAATCCTGTGCGGGCAACACCACACGGTAAGCTTTAAGATGCGAGATTGCGCAGGACGTAGTGCAATACACCACCGTTTCTGAAGTAATCCAACTCGCCTTCCGTATCGATGCGGCAGAGCGCTGAGAAGGTTTCTGTGGAACCATCCGGTCGCGTAACCGTCACCGCAACATCGCAGCGCGGTGTCAGTTCCGTAAGACCCCTCACATCGAATAACTCTGTGCCATCAAGCTTTAAAGTCGTGCGGGAAACACCCTCTTTAAACTGCAGCGGCAGCACGCCCATGCCAATGAGGTTGGAGCGGTGAATACGCTCGAAGCTCTCGGTGATCACGGCCCGCACACCGAGCAAATTGGTACCCTTCGCCGCCCAGTCACGAGACGATCCTGTGCCGTATTCCTTGCCGCCGACAACCACCAACGGCACGCCAGCCTCTTGGTATTTCATGGCTGCATCGTAGATCGACATAACCATGGCCCCCGGATGATATTTGGTCATACCACCTTCCACGCCGGGCACCATTTCGTTACGAATGCGGATATTGGCGAAGGTGCCCCGCATCATGACTTCGTGGTTGCCACGCCGTGAACCGTAGGAATTGAAGTCCTTGGGATCAACGCCATGGGCCGTGAGATACGTACCGGCGGGGCTGTCTTTTTTGATCGCACCAGCCGGAGAGATGTGATCGGTGGTGACAGAGTCGCCCAGAATGGCCAGAGGCCGTGCGCCCACAATGTCTTTAATGGCGTCTGGTGTCTGTGACATGCCTTCGAAGTACGGCGGGTTTCTGACGTAGGTGGAATCACTTTGCCAGTCATAGGTTTCGCTGGGCTCGGCTTTCACGGCCTGCCATTCCTGCGGGCCTTTGAAGACATCTGAATACCGCGAAGAGAACATTTCCTTGGTCAGGAACTGTTCAATGCATTCAGCAACCTCTTTTGGCGTTGGCCAGATATCTTTGAGATACACGTCCTTGCCGTCTTGGTCTTGGCCAATGGCATCTTTGGTGATGTCGATGGTCATGGACCCAGCGATGGCATAGGCCACCACAAGAGGCGGACTGGCAAGATAGTTGGCCTTGACGTCCTGGCTGATGCGGCCTTCAAAGTTTCGGTTGCCCGACAGCACAGAGACCGCCACCAGATCGCCGTCATTGATGCTTTTGGAAATGTTTGGGTCGAGCGGGCCGGAGTTGCCGATACAGGTGGTGCAGCCATAGCCCACATTGTGGAACCCAAGCGCTTGCAGATCTTCCGTCAGATTTGCTTTGTCCAGATAGTCGGTCACAACCTGGGATCCGGGTGCCAAGGATGTTTTGACCCACGGCTTGCGGGTCAACCCTTTTTCTCTGGCCTTGCGCGCCACCAACCCAGCCGCGAACAACACAGAGGGGTTGGACGTATTGGTACAGGATGTAATAGCGGCGATGACCACATCGCCGTCGGTCAGGGTGTCTTTGGTGCCAGGACCCGACAAGTCAGTGATAGGCGATGTCTTGGGCGTATCATGGCCAAAGGTCTTGCTCAGTTCGCCGCTAAATGCAGACGCCGCAGACGACAAGGCAACGCGATCTTGCGGACGTTTCGGGCCGGCCAAAGACGGCTCAACGCTGGAGAGATCAAGTTCCAGAGAATCCGTGAATTCTGGATCAGGCGTGCTGTCATCCCGCCACATCCCCTGAGCCTTGGCATAGGCTTCGACCAACGCAACACGCTCTGCATCACGGCCGGTGAACTCAAGATAGCGACAGGTTTCGGAATCAATCGGGAAGAAGCCACAGGTTGCGCCATATTCAGGGGCCATGTTGGCGATGGTTGCCCGGTCGGTGAGTGAAAGCCCAGACAAACCTTGTCCGTAAAACTCGACAAACTTGCCGACCACGCCTTTGGCGCGAAGCATCTGGGTGACCGTCAACACCAGGTCAGTTGCGGTCGTGCCTTCTTTGAGTTTGCCGTTGAGCTTAAAGCCGACGACTTCCGGAATGAGCATCGAGACAGGCTGGCCCAGCATGGCGGCCTCGGCCTCAATGCCGCCAACGCCCCACCCCAAAACCGCAAGACCGTTGACCATGGTCGTGTGACTGTCCGTACCCACCAAGGTATCCGGATAGGCGATGGTTTTGCCGTCTTCGTCGCCGGTCCAGACCACTTGCGCCAAATACTCAACATTCACTTGGTGGCAAATACCGGTGCCGGGGGGAACCACGCGGAAATTATCAAAACCCATCTGACCCCAGCGCAGGAACTCATAGCGCTCGCGGTTGCGCTGGAACTCAAGAGCGATGTTTTTCGCCAACGCATCCTTAGACGCATAGGCATCGACCATCACCGAGTGATCGATCACCAGATCGACCGGAGACAACGGATTGATCTGTTGGGCATTACCACCCAGGGCCTTCATCGCTTCACGCATGGCCGCCAAGTCAACGACAGCGGGCACACCGGTGAAATCCTGCATCAGCACGCGGGCTGGGCGATAGGCGATCTCTTGATCAGAGGTGCGGGTCGATAACCAATCCGCAATGGCCTGAACATGCTCTGTTTTAACCGAACCGCCATCTTCGTAGCGCAGCAAGTTTTCAAGCAGGACCTTCAAAGAAAACGGCAGTTTTGAAACGTCACCGAGTCCGCCCTCAGAGGCGGCTGGCAGACTGAAGTAGTCATAGCTTTTACCAGCGACTTCGAGTGTACGGCGGGTTTTTAGAGTGTCCTGACCGGTCAATGCCATGCCTGCGTCCCTCTTTCTGGAGTAAAATTGTGCGTTTGGAGGGGTTTGATGAGATCACCCCTCTTTTGGCGGCATCATCCACATCCCACAGGGGTTGTCCAGCCTTTCCCAAGAGGCAAAGGGGTGCTCATCCGCAGTTTTCTGGGCTTCATAGACATCCTATCCTCCGGCACAATTGGGGCATCACAGGCTTATCGTTGAGTCCTGGAATAATCGAGTGATATTTATCCGTGAAATTCCGCGCTGTTTGGGTATGGTGCCGGCCATGCACACGCCTCAAACAGAAACGCCAATCCTTAGTGTTGAGGGATTATCCGCCCGCCGCGGCGGGCGTGCTATTTTTGAAAATGTGTCGTTTCACCTCACCTCCGGTGAAGCGGCGGTGATTACCGGCCCCAACGGCAGCGGAAAATCCACCTTGTTGCGCGTGCTGGCTGGGCTTTTGCCCCTCGACAACGGCATGGTGACCGTGACTCCGGAACTGCCATATGCGATCTGCTATGCCGGGCATCGTGATGGCCTCAAGGGGGCTTTAACTGTCTTTGAGAACCTCAGCTTCTGGTCAAAAATTTATGGTGTTGAGATGGCGGCAACCCAGCAGGTCATTGACCGCATGGCCCTGAATGCCGTTGTCGATATGCCAGCAGATTTTTTGTCGGCAGGCTGGCGGCGACGGGCCGGACTGGCGCGGCTGCTGCTCAGCAACGCCCCCATCTGGCTGCTGGATGAACCCTATACGGCGCTGGATACCGAGAATGTGGGTCGGATTGATGCTGTTTTGAGTGAACATGTAACAGGCGGCGGTATTGCCATCCTCGCGACCCATCAGCAGCCAGGTTTCGAACCCAATCATCGCATCGAGATGTCAGACTATCCTGCGGTGAGCGCTGCTGAGATGGAGCGAGACTGGTGAGCACGTTCCTCACCCTGATTAAACGGGACATCAGCCTGTCGATGCGCCATCGCGCTGACACCCTCATGGTGTGCGGCTTTTTTGCCATCACCGTGATCCTGTTTCCGTTTGGCATAGGACCGGAACCGGGGGTTCTGGAGCGGGTTGGGGCCGGTGTGCTGTGGGTGACCGCCCTCTTGGCCGCGTTGCTCTCGCTGGATCATCTGTTTGCCGATGACGAACAGGATGGCGCCTTGGATTTGCTACGCACAGCCCCGGTGTCGCCAACGGTCGTGGTGGCGGCAAAGATCATCGCCCACTGGCTGACCACGGGTCTGCCGTTGACCTTATTGGCCCCTATCCTTGGCATAACACTGCAAATGCCAGCATCGTCAGCTCTACCGATGATCACGGCCCTTCTCTTGGGGACGCCAACTTTGAGCCTGATTGGGGCTTTAGGCGCGGCCCTGACCCTTGGGGTGCGCCGGAAAGGTGTTCTGCTGCCACTCGTCATCCTCCCCTTGTATATCCCCGTCTTGATTTTTGGGGTTGGTGCTGTGGATACGGCGGCCATGGGATTCTCAAACAGCGGCCCCTATGCGGTGTTGGGCGGGCTGCTGTTGATCGCAGCCGCCCTGTGTCCCTGGGCCGCCGCTGGAGCACTCAAACTCACCTCCGAATAACACCTCGATTCTGGCCCATCAAAGGCCGGATTCAGGTTGGCTTTGCAGACGGAAGAAGGTAAGCCTTTGGATATGCACGCTTTTGCCAATCCAACGCGGTTCCTCAAACTCGCGTCTGCAGTCCAGCCCTGGGCCGTCACCTTATGTGTCGCCTGTTTTGTGGTTGGCGTGCCCCTCGCTTTGGTCTTCTCACCCCCGGATTACCAACAGGGCGACACGGTCAGAATCATGTACATCCATGTGCCTGCCGCCTGGATGGGATTGTTTGTCTATGCGGCCATGGCCATCAGCAGCGCCTCTTATCTGATCTGGCGGCATCCGGTTGCCAGCATGATTGCCCGGGCGTCGGCTCCCATCGGCGCAACATTCACAGCCCTGTGCCTACTCACCGGCATGCTGTGGGGCGAACCCATGTGGGGAACGCCCTGGGTTTGGGATGCCCGGCTGACGTCCATGCTGGTGCTTTTTTTTCTGTATCTTGGATACATGGCGCTCGGTGATGCGTTTGACAGCCCCGAGCAGGGTGAAAAGGCGGCTGCCATTCTGGCGCTTGTTGGCTCTGTTAATTTGCCGATCATTAAATTCTCGGTGGATTGGTGGAATAGCCTTCACCAACCGTCCATATTGTCTATGCAAGGCATCTCCGTCGCTTCAGAGATGCTGCTGCCGCTGTTCCTGATGGTTGGCGCGTTCCAATTTTATTATGTCGTGGTGGTTTTTATGCGGGTCCGCACCCGGTTTTTAACCGCCAAAATCCGCGCCGCGCGCCTGCAACGCGGCATATAAGGTCAGGCATCGTAGGCTCACTCTTAACGCTCTGAAGGATAAACGGGTCAAATCGCGTGGAAAATCTGCAAGCCTTTTTCGAAATGGGTGGATACGCCGTTTATGTCTGGTCGTCCTATGCGCTGGCCCTCATCGGCTTGGGCGGACTGGTGATTCTCTCCCGTCGTTCACACACCAAGGCTCAGGCAGAATTGGACCTCTTGCGTCCACCAAAAGAAAAGACCACATCACAAAGTAGTGCTGAAGCGCCTGCAACTCATCTCCCACCGGAGCAAGGGATAGACCCTCGTGAAGCGTAAAACCCAACGGATGTATTTTCTGATGCTGGGCGGACTGGCCCTGGCAGCTGGAACAGCCCTTATGCTGACGGCGTTCGAAGACAGTATTGTTTTCTTCTACAGCCCGACAGAAATTCAGCAGCAATCCATTGAACCCGGGCAGCGTATCCGCATCGGCGGTTTGGTCGCGGAAGGCAGCGTCAACGCCGATGGCGAACGTGTTTCGTTTACCGTGACCGATACGGTCGAAAGCCTCGACATCACTTATCAGGGTATCTTGCCAGATCTGTTTCGTGAGGGTCAGGGCATTGTCGCAGAAGGCTACCTGCTTGCATCGGGTGTCTTCCAAGCCTCAGACGTGCTGGCGAAACATGACGAAAACTACATGCCGCCGGAAGTGGCAGAGGCCATTAAAGCGGCTGGAGAATGGCGCGGCGAACAAGACAAAGCCACACAGGCGATCGCTGTCGAGCAAGGGAATACGCCGTCTGTGGAACAGGGGTCCTCCCCATGAGCCCGGAGCTTGGCCACTTCGCGTTGGTGCTGGCCCTGCCGGTCGCCCTTGCCCAGTCGATTGTGCCCCTGATTGGTGCCTATCGACGTGACGCTGCCTTAATGGCCATCGCCGGCCCGGCAGCCCTGCTTCAAATGTTGCTCATTGGCACAGCTTTCGCCGCCCTGACGCATGCCTTCATCGTCTCTGACTTTTCAGTCATGAATGTGTTTCAGAACTCTCACACCTCGAAACCGTTGCTCTACAAAATCACAGGCGTGTGGGGCAATCACGAAGGCTCTTTGTTGCTCTGGGTGGCCATCCTCGCGGTTTTTGGCGCTGCGGTTGCCGCCTTTGGCGGGGCCTTGCCAGATCGATTGAAGGCCCGGGCCCTCGCCGTGCAGGGCATGATTGGTCTTGGCTTCATCGCCTTTATTTTGTTCACCTCCAATCCGTTCTTGCGGGTGGACCCCATCCCGGTACAGGGCCAGGGCTTGAACCCTTTGCTGCAAGACCCCGGTCTCGCCTTCCACCCGCCCATGCTCTATCTCGGATATGTCGGATTCTCGATGGCGTTCTCCTTTGCCATCGCGGCTCTGCTGGAAGGCCGCGTTGACGCCGCCTGGGCGCGCTGGGTGCGTCCTTGGACCTTGGCCGCGTGGTCGTTCTTAACCGTTGGCATCGGCCTCGGGTCATGGTGGGCCTACTACGAACTCGGCTGGGGCGGCTGGTGGTTTTGGGACCCGGTTGAGAATGCTTCTTTCATTCCCTGGCTGACCGGAACGGCGCTGTTGCATTCAGCCATCGTGGTCGAAAAACGCGAAGCCCTGAAAAGCTGGACGGTCCTTCTAGCCATCATCACTTTTTCACTGAGCCTTCTCGGCACATTCCTAGTGCGCTCTGGCATCCTCACCTCTGTTCACGCCTTTGCCTCCGACCCGACACGCGGCGTGTTTGTATTGGGCATGCTCGTCGTCGCCGTAGGTGGTTCTCTGGCGCTGTATGCAGCGAAAGCCCCGGCGCTTGAACCAGGCGGGCTATTCGCGCCGGTGTCACGCGAAGGTGGATTGCTGATCAACAACCTGTTCCTGTCGACCGCCGCAGCGACGGTGTTGCTGGGCACGCTGTACCCGCTGATCGCCGAAGCCCTTGAACTAGGCACACTCTCGGTGGGCGAACCTTACTTTAACACCGTGTTTATACCGTTGATGGTGCCCTTGGTGATCGTGATGGGTATCGGCCCTTTGATGTCGTGGAAACGCAGCGATTTAGCCGGCGTGATTGGGCGCTTAAAAGGCGCGCTGGTCGCTGTCGTCGTAATTTTTGGCATTGCCTTGGCCATGAGCGGGACATCGGTGGTCGATATTGCCGGTGCCGCGGGCATGGGGCTGGCCGCTTGGCTGTTCGCCTCAGCTTTCATTGAATGGTCGGCGCGAGTCAAACTGTTTGGCGGCTCACTCGGCGCCGCCTGGCAGCGCGTAAAATCTCTACCCCGTGCCTCTCATGGCATGACAGTGGCCCACATGGGCATGGCCATTCTGATTGCCGGGGTCTCTGGCTCCAGCGCCTGGAAGCAGGAAAATATTCTCACCATGGTGGCCGGGGAGTCTGTGGAGGTCGCAGGATTCACCGTAACCTTTAACGGTGCCGAACTTGTGCAGGGACCAAACTATGAATCCTTACAGGGCACATTTACGGCGCGAAAGGGCAACAGCACGGTAACATTAACACCCGAACGCCGGGTCTATGACCAACCGGTACAACAAACAACAGAAGCCGCGATTCACACCACATTCTGGTCCGACCTTTACCTGGTCATCGGTGATGGCCCTGGCGACCGGGAACAATTTGTCGTCCGCGCCTTCTTCGAACCATTCGTACCCTTCTTGTGGTACGGCATCCTGTTGATGGGCTTCGGGGGATGTATCTCTTTGACCGACCGGCGTCACCGCATTGGCGCCCCAAAGCGTGCCACGGCCAGCGCCCACCCTGCTGAGGTTGAGGCTTAGTCGCCATGACGGAAGAGACGTCCAACGAAGCGACCAACGAACCTTCAACGCGTGTCCCGCGCCGTCGATGGATTGCCATCTTGCCCGTGGTTATTGCCGTGCTGTTAGGGGGGGTGTTTGCGAAACGCCTCGCCGACGTGAAAGACGGACTAGACCCGACGGTCTTACAAAGCGTTCTCTTAAATACGCCGGTCCCAGACCTAGATCTGCCGCCGCTGCCTGGACGAGATCGTGTAGCAGACGGCATCAAAACAGAACATTTAAAGGGCGAAGTCAGCCTGGTAAACATCTGGGGCTCCTGGTGCATTGCCTGTCTGGCGGAACATCCTTTGCTGATGGCCATTCAAGGCCAGTCTGATGTGCCGATTCATGGCATCGCCTGGCGGGACGACCCACAGGCGAGCCTCAAATGGCTTGGCCGCCACGGCGACCCTTATAGCCGCATCGGACAAGACCCGATCAGTGAAGCCGCGATTGCCTTTGGTGTGACAGGCGCGCCGGAAACATTTGTGGTCGATGCCAATGGAATCATTCGCTACAAGCACACCGGACCGATCAGCCCTGACGATTGGTCCAATACGATTCAGCCTTTGATCGAACAACTCCGGCAGTGAACAGCATGCACCGATATATCGCGGCCTCCATCGCAGCCCTGATTTTCATGCTTGGCGTACAGGCGCTGGCCGTAGACCCCTATGAGGTATTGGAAGATCCCGTTCTGGAACAACGCGCGCGGGCTTTGAGCCAGGAACTGCGCTGCGTGGTCTGTCAGAATGAATCTATTGATGACTCCAACGCAGAATTGGCCAGGGACATGCGGCGTTTGGTGCGGCAACGGGTGACCCAGGGCGACAGTGACGAAGATGTGTTGTCGTACATGGTCGAACGCTATGGTGATTTCGTTCTTCTGCGACCGCAGTTTAAACCCCAAAACTATGTGTTGTGGTTCGGACCCTTCGTCCTGCTGCTGTGCGGTGCTGTTGTGGTGCGCCAGTACATGCGCCAACAGAAGCCAAAAACGCCGACCCCGCTTTCTGAGGCAGAACAAAAAGAACTCGCAGCGCTCATGGCAGAAACGAATTCAGAGTCTGCTGGAGACAAACCCTCATGATCTGGGCTGGATATGCGATTTTAATTTTGGTGTCCGTGGCCGGGCTGGTATGGCCGGTCCTGAAGCATGCCAAATCTGCCGCCCAAAACACCGAGCCGGATCAAGCTGTTTACCGTGCGCAACTGAACGAAGTTGAGCGCGATGCTGCGCAAGGTCTGTTAGATGCCGAAGAAGCAGAGACCGCCCGAACAGAAATCAAGCGCCGCCTGCTGGCCGCCAATCGCAGAGCCGCAGGCGAAAACCAGTATGGCAGCCCCGTGGCCCGTGCAGTCGCCCTGACCTGCATTATTATTCTGGTGCCCACTTTATCTGCGGCGGTGTACTGGAGCATTGGTGCCCCAGGTTTGGCCGGCGCCCCAATTGAAGACCGCCGCGCGGTCGCCCGCGAAAATCCGGAAAGTGCAGACTTTTCAGTTCTCATAGAGCAATTGGCGGAGACGCTGCGTCAAAATCCAGAGAGCACAGACGGCTGGCTGCTGTTGGCCCGCAGTTACCGGCAAGTGAACAGAATGGAAGAGTCTGTGCAGGCTTTCCGCCAAGCTTTGTCGACAGGCGTAAACGACCCCCTGGTTTATGCAGAATTCGCGGATACGTTGATCGCCGCCAACGGGGGTGTTGTCACAGCAGAAGCCGTCAACGTGTTTGAAGGTGTTTTGAGAGCGGACCGCAACGAACCCAGAGCCCGGTTTTATCTCGGCCTCGCCCGGGCCCAAGCAGAAGATCCGCAAGGGGCCATTGCCATTTGGCGAGACCTGACCGCTGGTGCACCAGACGACGCCCCTTGGCTGCCCATGGTGCGTGATCAAATGAGCCAGATCGCCATGCGTGCAGGCGTGATGCCGATGACCGTCACCCCGCGCCATCCTCTAGACGGCATAGCCAGTTCACCTTCAGAGGCCACTCGGGAGATCACGACGGAGGCAGCTGATACAGGTGTCCCAGCCGCAGATGAAGACGATTTCCGTCCCGATGTCAGTCAGTTAGCTGGCCGGTTTTCCGGCTCTGAATTAACCATGATTCAGGAAATGGTTGGCGGCCTGGAAGCGCGGCTGGAATTTGAGCCTGACGACTTTGATGGATGGATGCAATTGGGCCGGTCGTACACGGTTCTTGGAAATCCAGAGAAAGCCGCAAACGCATTTCGTGCAGCAAGCGCACAACGCGCAGACAGCCTTCAAGCCCGCGTTCAACTGGCCAACGCCTTACTCCAACCTGCCGCACAGCAAGATGGTTTGCCCGCGGAGTTGAACACCGTTGTTGCTGAAATTCTTACGCTTGATGCCCAAAACGCCGACGGTTTATTTATTTCAGGACTGCTTGCCGCGAATATGGGGAACACAGCAGAGGCCCGCCAACGCTGGGAACAGTTATTACAAATTCTGCCTGCGGGGGATCCGGCCCGTGACGCCGTGCAGGCCCGCCTTGCAGATTTAAATCAAATTGAAGATTGATCAAATTAACGATGCCCTAAACTGGCGGATGGGCAAGCCAGAGCAAAAATTTCAGACTCAGCCCAACCTCGGGCAAAGGAGACGCCTGTGATATCGCCCCTGACCAAACGCATTATCATTGGACTATTCGTCGCCTTGAGCACCGCCTTGATCCTCGCTTTGTATCTGCCGATCTTTCGTCCATCAGCCGACAATACGGTGGTTGAAGGGTCGGCCGCCATTGGAGGGGCGTTTGTCCTCAGCAATCACAATGGTGAGGTTGTCGATGAGCAAATTTTGCTCGGTCATTACAGTCTTGTCTATTTCGGCTTCACCTATTGCCCTGACATCTGCCCCATGACCTTGCAAATCGTTGCGGATGCAATTGATTTGTTGCCGGGACAAAAAAGTGAACTGGTGCAACCGGTCTTTATTTCCTTAGACCCGAAACGCGACACCACAGCAACACTGAACGCTTACGTGAACAACTTTCACAGCCGGATGATTGGCCTGACCGGCACCGCCGAACAGGTGCAGGCCGCCGCCCAGGCGTATCGCGTATTTTACCGGGAAGTCCCCATCGGAGACGCGGGCGATTACACCATCGATCATTCAGGCTACCTGTATTTGATGAACCGGAGCGGACGTTACATTGATCATTTCCGCAAAGACGTGACGGTGGAGCAACTGACCTCGCGGCTGCGGGAGTTGCTGTGACCGCGTCTGAGGCAACAGAGCGCACGCCGTTCTGGAAAGCAAAAGCGCTGGCCGAAATGTCAGAAGCGGAGTGGGAGAGTTTGTGCGATGGCTGCGGTAAATGCTGTTTGCATAAACTTCAAGACGCCGACACGGAGGAAATACTCTCGACCAATGTTGCCTGCCGTTTGCTCGACCTCAAAAGCTGTCAGTGTTCTGATTACCCCAATCGCAAAGTCAAAGTGCCAGACTGTGTACAACTGACGCCGGAAACAGCCGGCACTCTGCCCTGGCTGCCGCCAACTTGTGCCTATCGGCTGTTAGCAGAAGGAGAAGATTTGCCGCACTGGCATCCCCTGGTCAGTGGCTCATCTGAGACGGTGCACGCGGCAGGCATATCCGTGCGGGGCCGATCTATATCAGAAACGAAAGCCGGGCCGCTGGACGGACATATTGTGTTCTGGAAGGACCTTTAGACTTGCGGCAGGTGGCGCCAGATGAGCGGGTAGACATTTCAACGCCGGATAGACAGATCGTGACTGTCTACCTCAAAGAACACCCTAGAGCGCGCCGCATCAGTCTTCGGGTCGACCCTGCCCATCATCGGATTGTGCTGATCAAACCCCGCCGCACCAGTAAAAAAGCGGCGATCGCCTTTGCTCAAGACAAGGCAGACTGGATTACGGACCAAGTAGAACGTCTGCCCAAACCCCGGCCTTTTGCGGATGGCGCGGCTGTGCCGCTTCGCGGAGAAACCCACCTCATTCGCCACTGCCCCGAAGCAAGACGTGGTGTGTGGACAATAGAAAATCAAATTTGCGTCTCTGGTGAAGCTGCGCACCTCTCACGGCGCGTGACAGATTGGTACAGAGCAGAGGCCCGCAGGGCAGTGGCTCCGTTGGTGTATGAGTATGCCGAGGCCCTGGGCAAAAAAGTCACCGGCATCACCATTCGGGATACGCGCTCGCGTTGGGGCAGTTGTACAGCGCAAGGAAAACTATCTTTCAGCTGGCGCCTGATTATGACGCCGCCACACGTCATATCTTATGTCGTTGCCCATGAAGTGGCGCATCTGTGTGAGATGAACCATTCCGCCCGATTTTGGCAAACGGTCGACCGCTTAGTCGAGGGACGCGATAACGCAGCAGGGTGGCTTAAAACACACGGCCACGACCTGCACCGTTATGGATTAGACACCATCAGCTAAGAGATCCTTAGCGGCTTGCGACCGCTGTGGATTTGTTTTCCCGCGCATCAAGCCATTCGGCAAAGGTGTGCAAGCCTGGTACCATAGGGTCTCGGGACAAAGCGGCCTGGGCGTAACGGCTCGTGCTGGGATCGCGGTAAAAAATATGACCGCCAACGATACCCGTCACTTCCAGGTTATTGGCCCATTTCGGATGCACAAAACTTGCGTGATACCAAAGTGCGCCACCAGTCGGATCGGCCAAGCCGGAGTCTTTCTGCAAAACGGCAGCCGCCAACTTCAAAGAATGTGACCAGGCCACGCGGTTATAGGGCGTATCCGGACGGCCATCACAATACCAAGAAAACTGGCAGCGATGTTTTACACGCGCCTTGTTCTGTTTGATGACGCGGCAGATGCTGGACGGAAACCGCTGATCCATGGCGCGGTTGACGACAACCTTCGCCACGGCAAGACGGCCGGCTAGGCTTTCGCCGCGCGCTTCAAAATAATCATTCAGCGCGAGACACATGAATTCTGATTCTGGCACAGACAGACTTTCCAGATCGATCATCAGTCCTTCCGGAATATCTGCCGACAACGCTGGCGCTGCAGGCAGAAAGAAAATCAGAAGCGCAGCTAGGATGTGTTTTTTGATAGCCGTCACCAGACGACGCATTTGGGTACACATCAGGCTTTTGAAAGTTCGATCGGTCACCAGGCTCACTCCTTGTATGACAGCAACTCGTGCGGTTAGGCACCTGAACATCTCGTGCCATGAGGCACCTAGACATGTTGCCGGTCGTTTCTGTGCGTTACCCTTGTGATCTTTGGCCGAAGCCGGACGTTGCGTTCTTATCTGCCACGGACCCTAGATGGATCGGAATTAACGAAGTCCTAACTCAGCTGGTCAGGCACACCCGGTGGCTCGCGAGATTGCCTGTCGAAGCGCATATATGTGGGGCAAATGGCAAAATCTCAACGTTTATATAGTTGCTTTGTTCAGCTGTTATCATTCAAAAAATGTCTAAATCAGACCTCATTTGGTCATTTTAGGTCATCTTTTGAATCGGGGCGAAACCACCGCAGGCATAGCCGCTGCGCCGCGCCCGCCGAATGGGCCTGAGATTGTGCCGATTTGCTGCATATTTATGGCCTGCAATAGGATTCCAAGAAAATTAACTCAGAAATAGTTCAGAAAAGGAATCTTTGTAGATCAAAACGGCCTAATTACCGGTAAGCCTCCGCCAGAAACGCGTCAAAGGGTCAACTGGTGGTGGTTCTGACCAGCCAGCCAACGCCTGAATCGGGGTGCCGCGATGGGCCGACAGCATCAAATCGCGCCAAAGTGTGGCCGGGAGACCGCCGCCGGTAACCCCTTTCATGCTCTGACCATCGTCATTACCGACCCAAACACCGGCGATGTAATCCGGGGTATAGCCGACAAACCAAGCGTCGCGAAAATCCTGGCTGGTGCCCGTCTTGCCGCCGGCTGGGCGGTCCAATTGCGCAGACTTGCCGGTGCCGTCTTGAACCGCCTTCGCGAGCATGCGGTTCATCATGCCGATATGAGGGGCCTCGGCCACCCGCCCTAAACCACCGCCCTGGCGCTGATAGAGAACGCGGCCATCCGTTGTGACCACATCAACAATGCCGTAGGGCACAATGGCAACACCGCCGTTGGCAAAGGGCGCATAAGCCGCTGTGAGTTCGAGCAAACTGACTTCAGACGTGCCCAAAGCCAACCCCAGATCGGCGGCCAACGGCGTTGTAATGCCGGAGCGGCGCGCCACATCTGATATCGCCTGCGGTCCGGCGCGGCGGGCCACCCGCACCGCCACGGTGTTGAGGGACTGTGCAAAAGCGTCCTCGAGCGCGACCGGGCCTGCGTAGGTGCCGGAAAAATTCTGCGGGCGCCAGCCGTCAATATTGATCGGCGCATCATCCATCACATCGGTGGGAATCAGGCCATCCTCAAGACCGGCCAGATAGACAAACGGCTTGAAGGCCGATCCCGGCTGACGCCGCGCCTGGACAGCACGGTTGAACTGACTGATGCGGTAGTCGCGGCCTCCGACCATAGCCCGCACCGCCCCATCGGGCGACAACAGGACAAAGGCCGCCTGGCTGACCTGACGGGCTGTTCCCTGGGCTTCGATTGCGGCCTGAATACGCAGCTCCGCATCAGATTGCAGCGACGGTCGCAGCGTGGTGTGAACGATGAGATCGTCCTCAATGGTGCCGATCTGATCATCCAACGTGGCGAGGACCCAGTCAGCAAAGTAGCGGCCCTGTCCAGCGCTTGATTTGGCGACATTGACCTGGCCGCCCTGCTTGGCCGCCGCCGCTTGGTCCTGGGTCAGATAGCCGGCAGCGACCATGGCCCCGAGCACAATGGCAGTGCGTTCTCGCGCAGCCGCCAGATCCGTCTTGGGATTATAACGCGATGGCGCCTTCATCAGACCCGCAATCATGGCTGACTGATAGACCGAAAGATCACGGGCCGAGCGGTTAAAATAGGTCTGTGCCGCCGCCTCAACGCCGTAGGTGCCAGAGCCGAGATACACCCGGTTGAGATAGAGCGTCAGGATCTGATCTTTGGTGAATTTCTGCTCAAGCCAGAGTGCCAGAAGCGCCTCTCGAATTTTACGGCCAATGGTGCGCTCCGGCGTCAGAAACAGGTTCTTCGCGACCTGCTGGGTGATGGTACTGCCACCCTGGACAACGCCGCCGGCCTTGATGTTGGCCAGCATGGCACGGGCAAACCCACGGGCATCGAGACCGCTGTGCGTGTAAAAACGCCGGTCTTCGATGGACAGCACAGCCGCGGGCAAAGCCGGCGGCAAATTCTCGACCGACACCGCCGTGCCATAGAGCGCGCCAACGCGCACCAGATCATTGCCCTCGGTATCACGCACGGTGACGATGGGCTGACGCCGGGTGGACTCCACAACGGAGTCAATATTGGGCAAACCCAGGGCGAAATAACCGAGCACGGCGGCCACCGCCAGACCCGCCCAGATGAGCGCAGACAAACCGTTGGAGATCCAGAACCATCGCCCGCGACGGGGGGACGCTGCATTATCCTTGGCTGGTTTCGCTTTGGCCGGTTTTTTAACGTTTTTTGGAGTTTTAGACGTCGCCATATCCCTCGCCGACCCTATAGCTTGGTCAGGCCCAACACTGTATTTTGTTCAGGTACGCTTGAAGTGTGGCATATCTAAGGTTAGTCACTCCTTAACAGGTGTGACATACCTAATACTATGAGACACCCCAAATGCTATGAGACACCAACGACCTGGGAGCAGCCGGTGACATCCACACCCGTAACCACAACCGTCAACATCAGCATTTCAGAAGATCTGAACAGCCGCCTCGCCGCGCTGGCCGAGCGCATGGAAAAATCTAAAGAGGAAATCCTGGTCTTGGCCTTGCAAGAATACGCCGAGAATTGGGAAGACCACTTGGATACGGTCGACGTCCTGAAAGAGGGTGACGACCGCGTGCAGTTGGTGGTCAACGAGAGCTGAAAGCCGTATACGCCGGAGCGCGTAACAGCGATCATTGTATCGTTTTTAAGGCCAACCTTGGACCGAGCTTTTTTTGAATCTTGAGAGGGCTCGTGGAACGAGTTTTTTAAATCTTGAGAGGGCTCGTGGAACGAGCCCATGCACGCCTATCGGTTTTGTGCCTTTTCAACACCTTAGACACTTCGAAACGAGTAAAGGGTGAGCCACGCCGGACAGGCGATTGAAACCACTGATTTTTTGAGCCCTCACCGCACACACACACGACTGAGAGAGCGCGACAACCTGAACCGCCAAAACAAAAACCGGCCACACCCGAAGGTGCAGCCGGTTCAGGGTTTGGTCTAACCGTAAGTGGTTTAGAAGCTGGTGAGCAGCTTCAAGCCAAATTCACGCTTACGCGGCAGAGGCCCGAAGGTCTTGCGGTTTTGGGTGCCTTGAATGCTGGTATCGCCACCCGCCGTCGTCCAACTGAGGTCATTGGTCAGGTTGTTGCCATAAACTTCGACGGAGAAGTTATCGCTGAGGTCCATACCGGCGCGGGCATTGAACTTCCAGTAGTCTGCCACTGAGAGGTACTCGAAGTTATCCGTATAGAACTGGCCTTGATAAATCCCGTCCAAACGGACCCAGGCGGCGCGTTCCATTGCAAACAGGTCATTCACATTCACCGTTGCTGAGAAACTGCCCGTCCACTTCGGCATGTAACGCGGGCGGTTGCCCGTCGCGTCAATCTGCTGACCGGTGACGAGTTGACCGCGCGCCAGCACGGAGCCTGCAACAGACCCGGTTCCGGCAAAATCGGTGAACTCGACATGGTTATAGGACACACCGGCGCGGAGATTGAACCAATCGACCGGCGTGATGTCAGCTTCCGCATCAACACCGTAGATTTCGGAATCGCCGGGCAGGTTGGCGGCCACGAAGGCCGGGCTCAGCTCAAAGAAGGTCTGGTTTTTCCAGTCCATATAATACCCAGCCACCGAGTAGTTCAGCCAGCCAGAGAGCCGCTGCTTGAAACCGATTTCATAGGCAGAGAGCGCCTGTATCGGTGTGAAATCATCAAGACCGAGATCGAACCCGGTTGCGGCTTGATAGTCTTCCGCGTTGGTGAAGATGCCTTGCAGATAGCTCTTGGACCAACTGGCATAGAGGTTCACGTCATCCGTCGGTTGATAAGACAAAATCACACGCGGCATGAATTTGTCGTACTTCTGTTCCAGATCGGTGAGCGCCCCAACCGTGGTGCCAGACACGCCATCAAAGTCGAGGGTTTGGGTGTCTTCGTTCCAGCGCCCTTCCAGAGACAGGGTTAACTGCTGGGTGATGTCATAGTCGAGGGAGCCAAAGATGCCGATGTTTTCGCCGGTTTGGAACTCCAGGTTGTTGGTGCCAAAGAAGGCGGAGTAATCGGTCTGCTTTTGGTCTTGCTTATAGTAGCTGGTGCCAATGGTGTAGCGCAGGCGTTGGTCATCGCCGGACGTGACCCGAATTTCCGCATAGGTATCCCGCACCCAGGTGGCGATGCCCGTCAACCAGAGGCCATCACCGAACAGAGCCGGTGTGCCGAAGTTATTGTCGACGATGCTGCGGTTGGACGATTCACCGCGGGCAAATTCAGCACTCAACGTGTGATTGTTCGGCAATTCAACATCGCCGGACAAATCGACGCGCCACAGTTTGTATGTCACACCTAAACCGTCAGGCGCACTTGGAAAGCCGAGACCTTCAAGCTCTGGCGGCAAAGTTTGCATCTGCTGAAATGAGGGAGAGAACGGCAGATACAACGGCGTGCTTGGGCCTATTTCGCCCGCAATGGACAGATTCGGCGGCACGTCATCCCAGTCCGGCACGACGCCACACAACAGATTTCCGGGGTGCTGCGACAGGTCAGTGCTGAACGGCCCACCCGAACTGCCGTCGGCCACGTTGCGGAAGGTGCCACTGAAGGTAATATTACACGTCCCAGGTGCGAAGGGGCCAACTTGTGACTGAAGGGCGCGCGTATCATCTGACTTCACATAAAAACCAGACGCCATGAAGTTAGAGGTTTCTGTGGGTTCCCAGGTGGTCACGGCGGTGATGGCCGTGGTGTTTTCTTCACCGGCGGGATCGCCGTTGTCATAGTTCCAGTCTGCACCAACGCGCTCTTGCATCACAGCAAGACGCACGCCAACCGTATCTGAGATTGGTGCGCCAGCCGCGGCGGTGACGTTGTAGCTGTCTTGGTCAGACGGCGAGAAAGAGACAGACCCTTTGCCGCTGAACTCATCGCCCGGCCTGGCCGGCAGATAATTAACGGCCCCCGCGAACGTGTTGCGCCCGAAGAAAGCATTTTGCGGGCCTTTGATGACCTCGACACGCTCGAGATCGATCAGCGGCAGAATACCCGCGCCGGCAGAGATGTAGCCGCCATTCCAGAACACCGCGCCGGCCCGCGAGGCCGGACTCTCCTGTTGCACGCCTAAGCCGCGAAAGCGGATGTTTGGGTTCTGACGGCCGCCAGACCCGCCCTGGCCGACGTTTTGAAAGTCAAAACCAGGCGTATAGGCTGAAAGCGCTTCGAGGGTATTGATACCCGCGGCATCAATATCAGCTTGCGAGAAGGCCGACACAGCAATCGGAATCTCAAGCAGGGTTTCAGAGCGCTTCCGGGCGGTAACGGTAATTTCTTCAATGGCGAGTTGTTGTGCCACAGCTTCCGCCGTTAATGAGGCTGAAAACAGTGCAACGCTGCCGTATAGAGCAGCTTTCAGTGCTGGTGTGCGATGTGACATGAGATTGATCTTTCCTCTCGATACATGAACCTGATTGGCCCGAAATACTCTGCTATACTCAATCAAAGGAGAAATCCTGTGGTCCCCCTCGTGAGCGTCTTCGCCAACAACGTCTGAACCTGGCAACAGCAGCTTTTCGTTCAAAAACAATGAACCAAGTCAGTATAATGACAAGGGGTAATATGTTCGCTATGCGAATTATTTTAGGGATGATTGCTTTTTCGTCACATATTGATCAGTTTGTGACTAATGGGCCACACAGGAACATGAAAGCCCGCAGGCTGACGAAGACGCTGAGGCGGAGGATTATTTTATAACGGCGTCGCCGTTTTATTAAAGCGGCGTCGCCGTGCCAAACAGCACATCGCCCAACACCTCAACCTCGGGTGGCTCAACCAGACAGGCCATAAACTCCGGCGCGACAGCGGCATGGGTTGCGTTATGGAATTCTCGCCCGGCCGCGCTGCGATAACTCTCGACCATCAAATACTCAAACGGGGCGCTGGTTTTCCAGGTGGCGTAAACAAAGCAATCGGGCTCGTTCTCTTTCACGGCTGCGGTGACCTCTTCCAGGATGCGCAAAAACATGTCGTGCGCTTCCGGCTTGACCTTCATCCGAACCGTCACTGTGCTCACGGTTTAAATTCCTTCTCTGCGCGCCACGTGTGGCCCTTACTTTTCCGGTGCGGTGTTAGATATCCAAATTCTGCACATTCAGGGCGTTGTCTTGAATGAACGCGCGGCGATGTTCCACCACATCGCCCATCAGCGTTGAGAATACCTCATGGGCTTCATCGGCATGGCTGACCTTGACCTGCAACAAGGTGCGGGCATCCGCATCCAGGGTTGTTTCCCACAGCTGATCGGGATTCATCTCGCCCAGACCTTTATAACGCTGCAGGCTGGTGCCGCGTTTACCTTCGGCCAACACACCATCGACCAACGACACCGGGCCGTTGACAGCAATTTCTTTATCTTTGATCTTCAGCACCGCAGATTTGCCGTAGACGTCTTGCAGCTCGGCAGCGTGGGCATCGAAGTAGCGGGCCTCACTGGAGTGCAGGGTGACCGCATCAATCACATGGACCTCGGTGACACCGCGCACGGTGCGCTCAAACCGCAGCCCACCTTTTTCGGCGGCGAACCCGGCCCAGCCTTTTTCGTATTCACTTTCCAACACGTCCAACCGGCGCGCCACATAATCCGCAGCCCCACTGGCGGTCTCCTGGTTCGACAAGACTTCTGGATTGAACGCCCCGGCGACCGCAACTTGCTCGACAATGCGCATGGGGAAGGCGCGGCTCATCTGCAACAGTTTGGTTTTGATGTTGCGCGCCCGTAGAACCAGATTGCGTAAATCTTCGCCGGCGATCTGTGTGCCGTCGTGGGTGACCAACACGGCCTCGGACAAGCCACCATCAATGAGGTGAATTTCCATGGACGGATCATCTTTGAGGTAGACCTCGGAATTGCCTTTCTTGGCGCGGTACAGCGGCGGTTGCGCGATGTAGAGGTAGCCGGCCTCGATCAGTTCCGGCATTTGCCGGTAGAAGAAGGTCAGCAACAGCGTGCGGATATGACTGCCATCGACGTCAGCATCAGTCATGATGATGATCTTGTGATAGCGCAACTTTTCGATGTTGAATTCTTCGCGTCCGATGCCGGTGCCCAGCGCCGTGATCAGTGTGCCGATTTCATTGGACGACAGCATCTTATCAAAGCGGGCGCGCTCGACGTTCAGAATTTTACCGCGCAACGGCAAGATCGCCTGGAACGCCCGGTCGCGCCCCTGCTTGGCAGACCCACCAGCGGAATCCCCCTCCACCAGGAACAGTTCAGACAGCGCCGGATCTTTGGACTGACAGTCCGCCAGCTTGCCGGGCAAGGAGGACACATCCAAAGCGCCCTTGCGGCGGGTGAGTTCACGCGCTTTGCGGGCGGCCTCGCGGGCCACCGCCGCTTCAACCACTTTGCCGACAATTTTTTTGGCTTCGCCGGGATGCTCTTCAAACCATTCGCTGAGCTTTTCGCCAACGATACCTTCAACCGCCGGGCGCACTTCGGACGACACCAGCTTGTCTTTGGTTTGTGACGAGAATTTAGGATCAGGCACCTTGACCGACAGCACACAGGTCATGCCTTCGCGCATGTCATCACCCGTCAGTTGAATCTTCTCTTTTTTCGACAGACCAAACTCGCCCGCGTAGGTGTTGATGGTGCGAGTCAACGCGCCGCGGAAGCCTGCCATGTGAGTGCCGCCATCGCGCTGCGGAATGTTGTTGGTAAAACACAACGTGTTTTCGTGATAGCTGTCGTTCCACTCCAAAGACAACTCGACGACAATGCCGTCTTTCTCGCCTTGCACCGTGACCGGCGGCGAGTGGAGGGCCTGCTTGGAGCGGTCGAGGTATTTTACAAACTCTTCAATGCCGCCCTCATAGTGAAGGTCAACGGTTTTGACGTCGCTATGACGGGCATCCACCAACTGCAAGTAAACACCGGAGTTCAAAAACGCCAATTCGCGCAAGCGGTGCTCGAGCGTCCCGAAATCAAATTCAGTCATAGTGAACGTCGATTTGGACGGGAAGAAGGTGATTTCAGTGCCGGTTTTGGATTTGCCGCTTTCCTCTGGTGCATCCCCAACAACTTTAAGCGGTTCTTCGGCTTCACCGTCTTTAAAGCGGAGATAGTGTTCTTTACCATCACGCCAGATGCGCAACTCCAACCAATCGGACAAGGCATTGACCACAGAAATACCAACGCCGTGCAGACCACCTGACACCTTGTAGGAGTTCTGATCGAACTTCCCGCCGGCGTGCAACTGGGTCATGATCACCTCAGCGGCGGAGACACCTTCTTCCTTATGAATATCAACCGGAATGCCACGGCCGTTGTCACGCACCGTGACCGAGCCATCGCCGTTGAGAATCACTTCGTTGCGATCACAGTGACCGGCCAGCGCTTCGTCGATGGAGTTGTCGACAACCTCATAGATCATGTGGTGCAAGCCTGAACCATCATCCGTATCGCCGATGTACATCCCCGGGCGCTTGCGCACCGCCTCAAGGCCACGCAGGACCTTGATGGAGTCTGAATCATAAACGGATTCTGGATTTACAACTGGTTCACTCATTGGGACACTCAAGACATTGTTTGGTTTAAACGGAAGATTTTAGAGACGGCTGCAACGGGACAACGGCGGCAGACGGCATGGGCAAAGATAAGGGCACAACCTGGGCCTCGGACACAGCAAACACTTGCGCCGCGTCCGCCAGGTCTTTGAACATGGCAACATCGGTTCCGGTGAGCCACGCCTGCGCGCCAGAGGCCAAAACATGATCGAACAAATGACGGCGGCGGTCACTGTCGAGATGCGCAGCCACCTCATCCAGCAGCAACAGCGGCGGAAAACCGCGCCGGGCAGACTGCAATTCCACATGCGCCAGCACGATGGACACGAGCAGCGCCTTTTGTTCGCCGGTAGAGCATTCCGCAGCCAGACGACCTGTCTTGGCCATGGTCACATACAGATCTGAGCGGTTCGGGCCTTGCGGCTGAGGCGCATCGCCCGCACGCGTCCAGGCTTGGCGCGAGACACTCAGGTCTTTGCGAAACAGGTCTTCTGCATCCACGGCGGCATGACTTTCAAGCCAGTCATCAATCTGACCGGTAAGCCCGAGGGTGGCCGACGGAAACGGGCCATCGCTCTCAGCCAACACACCGTTAAGACGGGCAATGGTTTCACGACGACCGGCCGCAATGGCAACGCCGTAACGCGCCAGAGTATCTTCGAGAGCCTCGAACCAGCTCTCATCTGTCACACCATCGCGGAACAGACGCGCGCGGCGGCGGTTGGCCTGCTCGTACGCAGCACAGCGCGAGGCATGATCTGGGTCGAGCACGGTAACCAGCCGGTCAAGAAAGCGGCGGCGCTCGCCCGGAGAGTCAGAAAAAATCCGGTCCATGGCCGGGGTCAGCCACACCGCGCCGACATGTTGCGCTAAAGCGGCAGCGCCTTTTGCCGCTTTGCCATCAATATGAACAGACCGGCGATCCGGTGACGCAGCGTCTATGCCTGTGCCCAAACGGGTTGTGCCTGCCGGCGTTTCAAGATCCACAGAAATGGCCCAAGGGCGATCCGTGGTTTCTTGGGGCGCGCGGCGGCCCACATCAGCCAGCTTGGCCCCCCGCAGGCCACGACCGGCTGTGAGAAACGATAACGACTCAAGAATATTGGTTTTGCCGACACCGTTCTTGCCCGTGAGCACAACGGGGCGGGTGTCGAGGTCGAGCCGCAAATGCGGATAGTTGCGAAAATCAGTCAGCATCAATCTGACGACACCCGAGCTCACCGGCGAGAGAACTCCGGGCGCAGATTTAACCGACGTATGGAGTTGCGCGCGATCAGTCAGAATGGTCACACCCGCATCGGCATAAGAACGTAAACCGCCGAGCCATCCGACACATCACGGATCACCGTTGGCGAAGCCGCATCGGCCATGGTGAAGCGGGCGGCATCGCCTTCAATCTGCTGCATGATATCGAGCAGATAACGCGAGTTAAAGCCGATCTCCAACTGACCGGCGTCGTAAGACGCTTCGACCTCTTCAATGGCGCTGCCGTTCTCGGGGCTGGAGGCCGACAAGGTGACAAGGCCCTTTTCCATATTGAGTTTGATGGAGCGGGATTTCTCGGAACTGATGGCAGACACACGATCAACCGCCTGCGACAAGGTTTTGCAATCGGTTTCCATCACCTTGTCGTTGCCGGTTGGAATGACGCGTTCGTAGTCGGGGAACGTGCCATCAATCAGCTTGGAGGTCAGAACCGTATCGCCGAGGGAGAAGCGGATTTTGGCGTCAGACAGCGCCACGGCCACATCGCCTTCAGCTTCTTCGATCAACTTACGCACTTCGGAGACGGCCTTGCGCGGCACAATAATGCCCGGCATGCCGGAGGCGCCATCGGGCAACGGCAATTCGACCCGGGCCAGCCTATGGCCGTCAGTCGCCACCGTGCGCAACACATCCACACCATCGCTATCGGTACCATGGAGATAGATGCCGTTGAGGTAATAGCGCGTTTCTTCGGTGGAAATGGCAAATCGTGTGCGGTCAATGAGAGAGCGCAGATCAGCAGCGGCCAGGCTAAACTGGTGAGAAAAATCGCCCGAGGCCAAAGCCGGGAAATCATCAACCGGCAGGCAGGCCAACTGGAAACGGGAGCGCCCGGATGACAGCACCAGCTGGCCGTCGCCCCCAAAAGCGAGCTCAACCTGGGCGCCATCGGGCAGCTTACGCACAATGTCGTAGAGCGTATGGGCTGGGGCTGTTGTTGCACCAGACTGGCTCACCTCAGCCGCCACCGTTTCGACAATTTCCAGGTCCATATCAGTCGCATTCAGGCTGAGGGCACCTTTATCTGCATCAATCCGGACGTTCGACAGGATGGGGATGGTGGTGCGCCGCTCGACAACGCTCTGGACGTGGCCCAAAGATTTAAGGAGGGCTGATCTTTCAATAACGAGTTTCATAGGCGACCGTACACTTCAGCTTTCAATACCAAACCAAGACACAGAAGGCCCCTGATGGGCTTTCCCGAGTCCCTCATGGCCTGTCCACCCTGCACAGACGCCAGAATATGGCAGAAATGCAAGCCTTTCAGGCCCCCTGTCGTTGAGTTTTCGAAGGATTCTCGAAGCGACGCGGAATGCAAAAAGTCCGCCACCGCGTGACAGGGAAGTCACTATATCACAGGGAAAGCCAGACGACAGGAAAAAGGGCTCTTAGAGAGGGAGTAGAGCGCACGTTTGAAGCGCCCGCGTAGGGGACCTCGCAAACCAATTTATCGCCCTCAGAGGCGCGGAGAACAGGCTTCTGGCAAAGCGACTGCGTTTAACTCTCCAACATCCGGGTCAACAGATCCACATCCTCGGCAAAGGCTGAATCGGCCTTCATGAGTTCTTCCACTTTGCGCACGGCATGAATAACGGTGGTGTGGTCCCGCCCGCCAAACGCACGCCCGATTTCCGGCAGAGAGCGCGAGGTAAGCTGCTTGGCCAAATACATTGCGATTTGCCGCGGCCGGGCCACGGTGCGCGACCGCCGGGCTGAACTCATATCTGATAAACGAATTTGAAAATGCTCCGCGACACGTTTTTGAATTTCATCCATGGTGACTCGACGGTCATGGGCCCTGAGAAGATCGTGCAAGAGCGTATGCGCGAGCTCCAAAGAGATTTCTCCACCAACCAATTGCACGTTGGCACTTAACCGCGTGAGGGCCCCTTCGAGTTCCCGCACATTAGAGGTAATGCGATGGGCCAGAAATTCTTTCACCTTCTGCGGCACAGCCACACCCAACTGCTCGGCTTTGGCATCCAAAATGCCAAGACGCAGTTCGAAGGTGGTGGGGTGAAGATCGGCCACCAAGCCTGAGGACAGACGAGACCGTAAACGGTCTCCGATTTCTTCCAGATCTGAAGGCGACTTATCCGCCGACAGAACGATCTGACGGCCTTGATCTACCAAGGCATTGAAGGTGTGGAAAAATTCTTCCTGGGTGGAGTCCTTGCCAGAGATGAATTGCACATCATCAATCATCAAAACATCGGCTGAGCGGAACTGTTCTTTAAAGGAAACCGTATCGTGATTTCTGAGCGCCCGCACAAAACTGTACATGAACTTTTCAGCCGACAGATATACCACACGACGTTGCGGTGAGCGCAGACGAATCTGCCACGCGATGGCGTGCATCAGATGGGTCTTGCCCAAGCCGACACCGCCGTACAGGAACAGCGGATTGAAACTGACATGATCAGAATCAGCAACACGCTGCGCCGCCGCATAGGCAAACTCGTTCGGCTTCCCCACCACAAAGTTATCAAAGGTGTAGCGCGCATCTAGCGGCGCTGACAGAGAATCCGCCAGCACATCGCCGCCAGCGGCCGTGGTTGTGTTTGTGAGAACGTGCTGGGGCGATACGCGCGCGGCCTCTACCGTATCTAGGCAGGGTTGCGCTTCAGACGGCACATCAACATCAACAAGAACACGGCGCACATCCGGGTTCTCCCCGCTCCATAATGTGCGGATACGATCTGCGTAATGGGTGAGCACCCAATCGCGCATGAAACGGGTGGAGACTTTCAGGTTTACGGCGCCGTCTTTAAGGCCGTCGAACTCGATGGGATTAACCCAACTTTTAAAAGCCGATTCTCCAAACTCGTTTTTTAAACGAAGTTTGACGCGGTTCCATTCCGCGTGCCCCGATGTTCCAACTTCCCCTCGTTTCACCCTAGCGTCCTTAGTCGCAATCCCCGGCATGCCATGCTGAAAGTTCCCCGTAAAACTTTCAATTCAAAGTCATCAGCGCAGGGATAATCCAATCCAGTTGTGTTTGTAATCGTAACGTTAAGCCCGCAACATCAAGACAGAAAACCTGAAGAACAGTTCGTTGCGAAGACCCGGACTTTATCCGGCGCGGACCGAAAGACAAGACTAAAGATAGCTTGACAGTTTGGTGTTCAAATATGGGGTGTGATTCGCAATTCTGACACAACACGATGGGACTCGTTGAGTCACTTCACAACTCATATCACTGCTGCACCGCGAAGCGCAGGAACCGATAAAAATGAACAGCAGAAAAAATTTATCCTCCACAACAATTCCGTCGCTGGAGGATAAAACATCTTGTCAGTTTTCAGCGACGCCAAAACGCGCCGCAACTTACATATCGAACAGTTCGTCGATTAAAGTCCGTTTGGATAATCGTCTTAAACGGAAAGCGCTTTGATGCGCGCATTGAGCCGGGAAATTTTCCGCGACACAGTGTTGGCGTGCAATAGACCTTTGCTCTTGCCGCGCATCAGTTCAGGCATGGCTTTTTTGAAGGCTTCCTGAGCCGCAGATTTGTCACCAGATTGAATGGCGGTTTCAACTTGCTTCACATAGGTGCGAATACGACCGATGCGGGCATGGTTGATCTCAAAGCGGTGGGCGTTGCGGCGAATTCTCTTCTTGGCCGAAGCATGATGGGCCATAGGTCAGTCCTGCGATAATAATTGGTTGGTCGCGGGCTTATAGTTACGAGACCGGCCCACGTCAACCCACGTCAACCTTGATTGGCGAGATTTATGTAAGGTCTTAGCGGTGTTTGAAGGTCGGCTGGCGCTTATCAACAAAGGCCGCCATGCCTTCTTTCTGGTCTTCCAGCGCGAAGGTGGCATGGAACATCCGGCGTTCGAATCGGATTCCTTCGGCCAAAGAAGACTCGAAGGAACGGTTGACGGACTCCTTCGCCATCATGACCGACGGCATTGACATATCAGCGATGCGGCTGGCGGCTTTAAGGGCTTCTTCCAGCAGATTATCTGCAGGAATAACGCGACTGACCAAGCCAACACGTTCGGCTTCACCCGCGTCCATTTGACGACCGGTGAGCACCATATCCATGGCCTTGGCCTTGCCGACGGCGCGGGTGAGGCGCTGGGTGCCACCGGCACCAGGAATAATGCCGAGCGTGATTTCCGGCTGACCGAACTTGGCGGTATCTGCCGCCAGAATAATGTCGCACATCATGGCCACTTCACAGCCGCCGCCCAAAGCGTATCCGGCCACAGCGGCAATGATTGGCTTGCGACAGGTGGTGATTCGTTCCCAGCCTTTGGTGATGAAATCGCCGACATAACTATCGACAAAAGATTTGTCGGCCATCTCTTTGATGTCTGCACCGGCTGCAAAAGCTTTTTCACTGCCGGTGATGACCACCGCGCGGATGTTGTCATCGTCTTCGAAGCCATCAAGAGCCTGACCAAGATCGGCCACCAAGCCCTCGGACAAGGCATTCAACGCTTTTGGCCGATTGAGGGTGATGAGTCCAACGTGACCCCGGGTTTCTACTAAGATGTTTTCGTAAGCCATTGAGCGCGCGTGTCCTTGTATTTTTAAGCTGTGATACGTTTGGTGAGGGGGGCGATAAACCGGAAACGTTTATTTTGCAACCGGCTCAACAAGAAATCTCACCTCAAGACCAGAGTCGAGAGGGGTAAATTCCAGCATCAGAACCTCGCCTTCTCTCTTAAACTCCTGCGCGGAGACAACGCTCCATCCCAGTTGCGGCAAGGTTTCCGCATAAAATTTTGTGACCTCAGACGGGCTTACCGCGCCTATGGCCGTGGCCTGCACAATGCGGCCTTGCGGCGTATCAAACAGAACGCTGTTGCCCGGCACTTGAGATAAGGCCGACATCAGGGGCAGGTCTTCAAAGCCATACACAAATGTATCGGCGGCTTTGAGCGGCAAGACCGGCAATACCAAGACCGGCAAAAAAACGCTAAGCACGGCAAGCAGTGTGGCAAGCCCAACAGCATTGCGGCACATGACCATGATCTTCTTCATTTGTGACACCTTATCTTTGACACCTTGAACAAAAAAACGTTGAGCGGCCCGCCTGAACAATCCGCTTCACCGTTACACCGTCTTTGCCGTCTGGATCGCATTTACACTGTTCACCTTCACGGCCATAGACGTTCCAACTGAATTTAAAATACCCCAATTCGCCCGATGGCTGAGCGTAATCCCGCAAGGTCGACCCGCCCGCCGCGATGGCCTCAGTCAAGACATCCTTGATCAACGGCACCAGACGCTGGGCGCGCTTGCCGGCCACGCTGCTGGCTTTGCGGCGTGGGGAAATACCCGCCCGGAACAAAGCCTCGCAAACATAGATATTCCCCAATCCGGCCACCACACGTTGATCCAGCAAGGCGGCTTTGATGCTTGTGCCCTTACCCTTCAGCGCCGCGGACAAAACCTCAGGCGTGAAGGCGTCTGTCAGGGGGTCAGGCCCCATGCGGGCGAGCAATTTATGCTGTAACAGTGTTGCGGCCGTGGTGAGGGTCAAAAGACCAAATCGCCGTGGGTCATTGAAAAACACGCGAACGCCATCATCCGTGTCAAATACGACATGATCATGACGACCGGGGACCGCAGATGGGTCTGTGATGGTCATGCGCCCGGACATACCGAGATGGGCCAGCGCGACCGTGCCATCATCCAAATAGATGCAAATATATTTGGCCTGACGTGTGACCTGCTCGATTCGGCGGCCGGTGAGCGATTGCGCCAGGTTTTTGGGAAAAGGGATTCGCATGTTGGGCCGCCGCACCTGAACAGCCGTGAGGCGGCGTCCGTCAAAGACGTTCGCGAGGCCACGACAGGTGGTTTCAACTTCAGGCAACTCCGGCATGCGGCGCACACTGCGCCAAGGTCCCTAGCTTTGTCGAGACCTCTTGCTGCGGAACGAGCATCGCCCTGGTTGAGCCGAGGCCAGGTCGAGCCGAGGCCAGGTCGAGCCGAGCCGAGCCAAGCCAGAGTTAGACCCGGGTTAGGGATAGCTCCCAAACCCGGCTTCGTTTAAAGTGCTCGGCATGCGTACGCCTGAACATCAAACGCCGGATGAGGCCACCCATTTCGGCTTCGAGACCGTGCCCGTCGCCGCCAAAGCCGGACGGGTGCGTGCGGTGTTCGATGCCGTGGCCCCGAAATACGATCTAATGAACGATCTGATGAGTGGCGGCGTGCACCGGCTATGGAAAAACGCCATGGTCGACTGGCTGGCCCCCAAAGCAGGGTGGTCCACCATTGATGTGGCGGGTGGCACCGGCGATATCGCTTTTCGGATTCGCGACCGCATGGGAGGCGCCAACGCGCCCGGAAAAGTGACCGTCTGCGACATCAACCAGGCGATGCTGGAACAGGGACGAGACCGGGCCTTGGACCAAGGCCGCCTGCACGGTCTGGACTGGGCGGTGGGCAATGCCGAGTCCCTGCCTTTTCCCGACATGTATTTCGATGCCTACACCATTGCGTTTGGTCTGCGGAACGTGACCAATATTCAGCACGCGCTCAATGAAGCGCGCCGAGTGTTAAAACCCGGTGGCCGGTTCTTGTGTCTGGAATTCAGTCAGGTTGTGGTGCCCGGTTTGGACAAAGCCTATGACGCTTATTCCTTTAGTATTTTGCCGCGCCTGGGGCAGGCCGTGGCCGGAGACGGCAGCGCCTACCGGTATCTGGCCGAGAGCATTCGAAAGTTTCCACCGCAAGAACCGCTAAAAGAGATGATGGGAGACGCAGGACTGGGCTGCACATCTTATCGCAATCTGGCCGGTGGCATTGCCGCCCTGCATTCAGGATGGCGGCTGTAACGGGCCGCTGGGCGGACCACGCCGACAGCATCAGACATTTATGATTCGCTCCTTTCGCAACTTCACCCGCCTGATTGGCATTAGCAGAACGCTGGCCCGTCACGATGCTCTGTTTCTGCTGGATGGATATGCCATTGGTCGCGCTGTTGCCTCGGCAGTCCGGCTGACCGCTAAACCAGACCCGAAACTGAAAACCTTACGGCCTGGACAACGCCTGGCTGCAGCGCTGACCTCTCTTGGGCCGACATTCATCAAATTGGGGCAAACCTTGTCCACGCGCCCTGATCTATTGGGCCAGAGCGTGACCGACGACCTGACAGGCTTGCAGGACCGTCTGCCGCCCTTTGCCTTCGCAGACGTCAAACGCACCCTCGCGGCTGATTTTGATGGCGGGATGGACGCCCTGTTTGAGTCGATTGACCCTGAACCCGTTGCCGCCGCATCCATTGCCCAGGTGCACTTTGCGACCACCACTACAGGCGACGAGGTTGCGGTTAAAATTCTACGGCCCGGGATTCGAGAAGCCTTCCATAGGGATCTCGACCTGTTGTACTGGCTGGCCGAGACCGTTGAGAGCACACAACCCAGACTGCGCCGCCTGAAACCGGTTGAGACGGTGCGCGCCTTTGAACAGGCTGTGCATATTGAAATGGACCTGCGGTTCGAGGCCGCGGCGGCTGAAGAACTGCGCGAAAATTTTGTCGATGCGCCCCAGTTCCGGGTGCCGAAGATTGATTGGCAACGCACCTCTGAACATGTCCTGACGCTGGAGCGTGTGTCTGGGGTGCGGGTCGATCAACCGCGCGATGTGGAAGCCCTGGGGCTTGATCCGGTTGACCTGGTGAAAACCTCTGCGGAAGTGTTTTTCAGCATGGTGTTTCATCACGGCTTTTTTCACGCCGATATGCACCCGGGGAATCTGTTTGTGTCGGACGACGGCACGCTGATCGCCATCGACTTCGGGATTATGGGCCGGATCGACGC
Organism: Rhodospirillaceae bacterium; assembly: GCA_040221475.1. GTDB lineage: Bacteria > Pseudomonadota > Alphaproteobacteria > Rhodospirillales > Rhodospirillaceae > WLXB01. The sequence goes on from JAVKEJ010000032.1 coordinate 843,302, forward strand.
TCCGACCCGCAGACGCCTGGGCGAAATGCTGTTGGGCTTTTTGACGCGGGACTATACCCGCGTGGCCGAAGTTCATATTGAAGCGGGCTATGTGCCCGCCAGCAAAGACGTGGGCGCGTTCGCGCAGGCTTGTCGGTCCATCGCCGAACCCATTCTGGGCAAACCCTTGAGCGAGATTTCGCTCGCCCGCCTGTTGGGTCAGCTCTTTCAGATTACCGAGACCTTTGACATGGAGACCCAGCCGCAATTGCTGTTGCTGCAAAAGAGCATGTTGCTGGCCGAAGGTGTGGGGCGTGTGTTGGCCCCCAACGTCAACATGTGGGAATTGGCCCGCCCCCTGATTGAAGACTGGATGGTCAAAGAACTGGGGCCGCAAGGCAAACTGCGTGATGTGGTATCGGACACCACGGCGACGCTGGCCAAACTGCCACGGCTGATTGACAGCGTGGATGCGGCCGCCGCTCAAATACGGCGGCAGGGCCTCAAGTTGGACCCGGAAACCGCTGCAGCGATCCGGGGCCGGGCTCCAGGCCGGTCGCGCATCCACTGGTGGCCCTGGGCCATTGCCGCTGTCGCCGTCCTGTTGTGGATTTCGGGTTAAGGTGACGGCTGAGGTTAGAGTCGTATAAACTGTGGTTCTGACGTAGAAGAGCCGTCTTGAACTGAGTCTCTCATTAAATGAGTTTCTCAATGACTGGAAAGACAGAGTCCGTGCTTGAGAACCGCCGCATCCTGTTAATCGTTTCTGGTGGTATTGCCGCCGTAAAGGTGCCCGATTTGATTCGCCGTCTGCGCGAACGCGGGGCTCACGTGCGGTGCATTCTCACAGCGGCCGGGGCCCAGTTTGTTACGCCCATGAGTTTGGCGGCCCTGTCGGGTGACAAGGTGTTTCAAGAGTTGTTCTCCCTGACCGACGAAAGTGAGATGGGACACATCAACCTCAGCCGGGAGGCCGACGTGGTGCTTGTCGCCCCGGCGACCGCCAACATTATGGCCAAGCTCACCCATGGCCTGGCAGACGATCTGGCCACCACCGCGCTGCTGGCAACCGACAAGCCCGTGATGCTGGCGCCATCGATGAATGTGATGATGTGGACCCACCCTGCCACGCAATCCAACTTGAGCATGTTACAAGATCGCGGCGTAACCATCGTCGGGCCAGGCGCCGGTGATTTGGCCTGCGGTGAAGTGGGCAACGGACGCATGGCCGAAGTGCCGGACATCATCGCCGCCTTGAGCCAGCATTTTCAGACCCATGAGGGCCAGGGAGCGCTCACAGGATACTCAGCCCTGGTGACCAGTGGACCAACCCACGAGCCGATTGATCCGGTGCGCTACATTGCCAACAGATCCTCCGGCAAGCAGGGACATGCCATTGCCGCAGCGTTGGCGGACCTCGGCGCAAAAGTCACGCTGGTGACCGGCCCGACAACATTGGCGGATCCGGACGGCGTGACCGTGAAATCTGTGCAGACCGCCGCGCAGATGCATAAAGCCTGCCTGGCCGCACGCCCTTTTGACATTGCCGTGTGTGCCGCCGCCGTGGCGGACTGGCGTGTCAGCGGTGCAGGCACTTCAAAGATGAAAAAGACGGGCGATGGACCACCGGCGCTTACGCTAACCGAAAACCCGGACATTTTGGCAACCCTGTCAGAGAAGACTGAGGCGCGCGCAAAACTGGTGATTGGCTTTGCGGCAGAAACTGAAAACGTGATCGAGAACGGCACCAAAAAACGGGCGTCCAAAAACTGCGATTGGATTGTCGCCAACGATGTGTCCGGCGGTTTTGGCGGCGACAGCAACACGGTCCATATTATTACGGAAGATGGCGTCGACAGCTGGCCGACCCTGCGCAAGCAAGCGGTGGCCGAGCGCCTGGCCGCGCGCATCGCCGAACATTTTAACACCCCCTCCTAGCGTTTCAGATTGTAAGAAGAGTTATGACCAACACTCATTCCACCGCCGTTGCCGTTAAACGTCTGCCCCACGGGGCGGACCTGCCGCTGCCCGCCTATCAAACCGATGAGGCCGCCGGGATGGATTTATATGCCGCGATTGACGCCCCCATCACCCTGAGCCCGCAAGAGAAAACCATGGTGGCCACGGGTCTGGCGATTGCCCTGACGCCGGGCTTTGAAGCGCAAGTACGGCCAAGATCGGGCCTGGCCGCGAAACACGGCGTGACCGTTCTCAACAGTCCAGGCACCATTGATGCGGATTATCGCGGCGAAGTGAAAGTGATTCTGATCAACCATGGCCAGGAGCCCTTTGTCATTACGCGCGGCGAACGCATCGCGCAACTGCTGGTCGCTCCGGTGACCCGCGCGATTCTGGAAGTCGTCGACGAACTGCCTGAAACCGTGCGCGGCGCAGGCGGCTTTGGCTCCACTGGTCGCAGTTAAGGCGTCGCATTCTAAGCGAACGGCAAAGACGGACATGAACGACATATCACTCCCCTTAACTGAAGATCAGATTGAACGGTACGCGCGCCACATTCGGCTAAAGGATGTCGGGATAGAGGGGCAGGCGAAGTTGCTGACCGCAAAAGTATTGGTGGTGGGTGCCGGTGGACTGGGATCGCCCTTGATTCAGTATTTGGCCGCCGCGGGCGTCGGCACGCTGGGCATTGTCGATGACGACACGGTTGATGCCTCAAACTTGCAACGCCAAGTGCTGCACGCAACCGCGCATCTGGGGCGCAGTAAAGTTGACAGCGCGATGATCGGCGCACAGGCGATCAACCCGGACGTGAACATTATCCCCCACCTCACCCGTCTGACGTCTGACAATGCGCGTGCGATTATTCAGGGCTACGACATTGTCGCCGATGGCAGCGACAATTTTGAAACCCGCTTTCTGATCAATGACACCTGCTTCGCAGAGAAGAAGACCCTGGTGTCGGGCGCGGTGATCCGATTTGATGGACAACTGTCCACGTACAAACCCCATGACGGCGGGCCGTGTTACCGCTGCCTGTATCCAGAACCGCCACCGCCTGAAGATGTCTGGACCTGCGAGCAGGCTGGGATTTTAGGCGCAGTGGCCGGTGTGGTGGGCACCTTGCAAGCCACCGAAGTCTTGAAAGAAATTTTAGGCATCGGCCTAGGTATGGCGGGACGGTTGCTGATTTATGATGCCCTGGACGTATCCACCCGCATCGTCAAAGTAAACCCCGATCCGCACTGCTCTCTGTGTTCCGCGCACGCTTCTACGCAAGGTTCTGCGCGCACATACAACACAGAGAAGCTTTAACCGGACCTACTTTTCAAAAATAATATCGACGCGGCGGTTGTCTTGCTCGCGCGTGCCATCTGGACGCGGCGCACGCGGCCGTTCTTCGCCGTAAGCTTCAACCCGCATCTCACTTTGATCAATACCTTCGTCAGCCAAAGCATTGTAGACCGTCTCGGCGCGGCGCTGTGACAACATGATGTTGTAATCGCTTGAGCCCGCAGAGTCCGTATGACCAATCACCAAGACCGTTGCTGGGTTATATTTTTCGTGGGCTTCAGAAATCTGACTGACCACGGCACGGGCGTCTGCATTCAAATTAGAAGAATCAAAGTCGAAGAAAATCTGGAACTGCTCGGGCATGGCCGGATCAGGCAGCGGTGCTTTTTCAGCCACGGCCGCTGGCTTGGCGGCTTCGAGCGCGCGCATGGCTGTGTTAAAGCTGGACCGGCACGCTGCGATATCTGCCGGCTGGCGATCTTCTTCCTGTTCTTGCATCCAGCAGTCGAACGCGGATTGCGCCATGGCCGCCATAACCGGCATGTCGGCCCGTGTTTGATCGGTCAGGACCGTCATGAGGCGCGCGCGCGCATCACTGAGCGTGTTGCTGGCATGACTGGGAATTGAGCGGCTCGACAGAGCTTCCGGCATAAACGTCTCGCCGGCCGCTGCGCGTCGTGCCCGCTGAACAAAGGCTTTGGTATCACCCCAGTCGGCTTCCGCGCGCTCGGATTGAGCGAGGTCTGCATAATCGTTCTGCAAGGCGCGGTGAAAGTCATCGCCGCGGTTGGGCAGAGAGCGTGCGCCGGGCACATCGTAATTGGCCCCACACGCAGCCAGACCCAGTGCAGCCGTTGCCAGCATGATCGAACGTAACATCATTATTTCCCTCTCCCTTTCGCCTTAGCTCCGCGTTTCCAAATTTCAGTCTCGGTGATCACGCACAGCTCAGAACCGCGCAGATGTCTCCTCACCCCAGATCATGGAGCATGTTACCTGAAGTCCCCCCGGAAACGGGGCCAGATTACCTTTCTAGCGTTGTGCCCGTAAGGAGACAAGAACCCTTTGCGATTCAACCATTTCAGCGTAATGAGGGCCTATGCCTGACGATACGCTTCACCCAACACCTTCGCATCCGCCAATTGGGGCGGAATCCCTGGGTCAATTTCAGGACACCCGCAGCTCTCTTGTGGGTTTAGACAAGGCTGAACTCACGGCCTTGGCTGAAAACTTAGGGGAAAAGCCCTATCGCGGGACCCAGTTGTTTCACTGGATCTATAACCGTGGTGCCCGCAGTTTCGAAGATATGACGGATGTTTCCAAAGCCTTCAGGACGGTTTTGCTCGAGAAATACACGCTGGACCGGCCCCGGATCGCCCAGGAGCAGCTGTCAGAAGATGGCACCCGTAAATGGCTGCACGCGTTTGTCGATGGCCAGAAGGCCGAAGCGGTGTTCATTCCGGAAGAAGATCGCGGCACCCTGTGCATCTCGTCGCAAGTGGGCTGCACGCTCACCTGCCGGTTTTGTCACACCGGCACCCAGCGCCTGGTGCGCAACCTGACGCCCGCCGAAATTGTCGGGCAAGTGATGATTGCCAGGGACGCCTTAAACGAATGGCCAACCCCAACTGAAGAAGCAAAACTGCTCTCAAACATCGTTTTGATGGGCATGGGTGAACCACTGTACAATTTCGATGCCGTGAAAAGCGCCATGCAAACGGTGATGGCCAGTGATGGTTTGGCTCTGGGACGCCGCCGGATTACGCTTTCAACGTCTGGCGTGGTCCCCGGCATTAAACGCTGCGGCGAGGAACTGCGCGTGAATCTGGCGATCTCTTTGCATGCCGCAGATGACGAGACCCGGTCTGAGATCATGCCGATCAACAAGAAGTATCCGCTGAAAGATCTGATGACCGCCTGCCGTGAGTATCCGGGCGCGTCCAATGCCCGCCGGATCACCTTTGAATACGTGATGTTAAAAGGCATCAACGACGCCCCCGCGGACGCCCGCGCGCTGGTGAAACTGGTCAAAGACGTGCCCTGTAAGTTTAATCTGATTCCGTTCAACCCCTGGCCCGGCACCCCCTACGAGTGCTCCAATGCCAAAACGATCAACACGTTCCAGAGCATTCTGACCAACGCAGGACTGACCTGCCCGGTGCGCACGCCCCGGGGCCGGGATATTCTGGCGGCCTGTGGACAACTCAAGACGGACTCGGAAAAACTGAGTGCGCGCGAACGCCGGGAACAGGCCGAGAAGATGTGGGCTGAGAAAGAAGCGCAAGGGACACAGCCGCGTGCAGCGCCTCACCCATCACCTCAGCACACACCTTAGTGTGAACGGAAGTGACAGCTGACACCGTTGTCTGGATCGGCTTGATCGGACTTGGGTTGGTTCTGACCTATTATGGGGCTGTCTGGTTCGTCTGCCACTGGACGGCTGGTAACCGCAGACATCTCGCCCACTGCGCACCGCCGGAAGGCGTTGGACCTGCAGCCTGCCGTTACATCCGTAACATGAACTGGGATGCAAAAGGCTTTACAGCGGCTCTGATCAATCTTGCGGCCAAGGGGTTTGTGAAGATTTCAGAGTTTGAAGAGAACAAATACAAATTCACCCGAACCGGGCAAAACGCAAAGCAGACGCATTTATCGCCGGGGGAAACGGTCGTTGCGTCGGCGCTGTTTGGTGACAACACCTGGAACTCGTTTGTCTTCCGATCTGAAAATCACGCCATCTCCGACCGGGCCCGGAAGACGATACGCCGCAGCCTCAAAGAAGATTTTGAGGCCGTTTACTTTGTCAAAAACAAGTCTCTGCTCAACATCGGCACGGCCTTATCAGCCCTGGCTTTAGCGGGCATGGTGGCCGTCAGTGATGCTGGTGCAGGTATGGGTGTGTTCGCGCTGGCCGTATCGTTGATATCGTTCGCGCTTTATCCCTTGCTGTTGGGGATCTGGACCGGGTGGCGCAAGGGAGAAGGCGGCGTCATTTATTTTTCTCTGGCCTTAGCTGTTTTTGTCATTGGGGCAGGGGTCGTATTTGGCGATGGGCAGGGCGTGTTACTGGAGTTCCTGGACGGCGTTGTCCTCGCACATATTGGCATCATCTTCTTGCTCGTCGTCACCAATCTCTTGTTTTACCATTTGCTCAAAGCGCCCAGCCGTTTGGGCCGAAAGGTGACGGATCATATTGAGGGCTTCCGGCTTTATTTGACGGTGGCTGAAAAAGACCGCATGAATTTTCACAATCCACCGGATGTAACCCCTCAAATTTTTGAAAAATACTTGCCCTATGCCATCGCCCTGGACGTTGAAAATGAATGGGGAGCGCAATTTGAGATGGCCTCAAACCGCCTTGGCACGCCACGCCCTGCCGACCGTTACGAACCCTCTTGGTTTGATAGTTCTTATCACACCTGGCCAACGCCGGCGGGCTTTGCGCAAGAATTTGCGCCAGCCTTTGGGGACTCCGTCGTCGCGTCCCTTTCACCGCCATCGACCGCCGCCAGCGCTGGCTCCAGCGGGATGAGTTTTGGCGGAGGAGGTTTTTCAGGCAATGGCGGCGGAGGGGGTGGCCGGTGAGCCCTCACCCGCCATTGACCACTTGCCCTGATCTGCTTGAACCCTATACTCCGCCGCCATATCGGCAGGCTCTATATCCCCTGCCGTCCTGATAATTCTCTGATGTGGGACCACAAGACCATGAGCCGCGATAAAGTTGTTCTCGCCTATTCGGGCGGACTAGACACCTCAATCATTCTGCGCTGGTTGCAGGAAGAAAAGAATTGTGAGGTTGTGACCTTCACCGCCGATTACGGCCAAGGGGAAGAACTTGAGCCGGCCCGCAAGACCGCCGAACTGATGGGCATTCAGCACATCTTTATTGAAGACCTGAAAGAAGAGTTTGTCCGCGACTATGTGTGCCCCATGTTCCGGGCTAATGCGGTGTACGAAGGCGTGTACCTACTGGGAACATCCATCGCCCGGCCGTTGATTGGTAAGCGTCTGGTGGAAATCGCCCGTGACACCGGGGCTGTGGCGATCTCTCACGGCGCGACAGGCAAAGGCAATGATCAGGTGCGCTTTGAGTTGGCCGCTTATGCCCTGGAGCCAGGTATTAAAGTGATTTCACCCTGGCGCGAATGGGATTTGAACAGCCGGGCCAAGCTGATTGAATACGCTGAGAAGCATCAGATTCCCATTCCCAAGGATAAACGCGGTGAAGCGCCTTATTCCATGGACGCCAATTTGCTGCACATCTCCTACGAAGGCAAAGCGCTGGAAGACCCCTGGACCGAGCCTGACGAAGACATGTTCCGCATGACCGTTTCGCCGGAAGCGGCACCCGACACCCCAGAGTATATTGAGGTCGAGTTCGCGCATGGGGATCCGGTTGCCGTGAACGGCGAAAAACTCTCTCCGGCCTCGCTGCTTGCAAAGTTGAATGAACTGGGCGGCAAGCATGGGATCGGCCGGTTGGATCTGGTGGAAAACCGCTACGTTGGCATGAAATCGCGCGGTATTTATGAAACACCGGGCGGCACCATCTGGCTGACCGCACATCGCGCCATGGAGAGCATCACCTTGGACCGGGAAGAAGCGCACCTGAAAGACGACCTGATGCCGCGCTATGCCAATCTGATTTATACTGGCTACTGGTTTGCCCCTGAGCGGGTGGCATTGCAGGCGGCGATTGATGCAACACAACAGTACGTCACCGGCACGGTGCGTTTGAAACTCTACAAAGGCAATGTGATTGTGGCGGGACGGAAATCACCCAACAGCCTGTACAGCATGGAGCACGTGACCTTTGAAGAAGACGACGTGTACGACCAGCACGATGCCGAGGGCTTTATCAAACTGAATGCGCTGCGTTTGCGTCTCGGTGCGCTCGCGCGAAATAAATAATGGCGTTCGCACGGAACAAGTAAGAGCGTTAACGCCACGTAAGAAAAAGAAAGGCCGTTTGAGATGAGTGAACACATCAAAACCGAACAGCGCGATGGCGTTTTAACACTGACCATCTCCCGGCCTGAGAAAAAGAATGCCCTGACTGTAGCGATGTATGCCGCTCTGGCCGAAGCGATCATTGGCGCAGATGCAGACACCTCAGCACGGGTGATTTTAATCACAGGAACCGCCGACAGCTTTACGGCGGGCAATGACCTCAAAGACTTTCTTGAGAACCCGCCGGTGGACTCAAATAGCCCCGTCTTTAAATTTATGCATGCGATTGCAGGGGCTAAAACCCCGATTGTTGCTGCCGTAAATGGCTTAGCCATCGGCATTGGCACGACCCTGTTGCTGCATTGTGATCTGGTGTACGCCAGTAGCAGCGCGCGCTTTCAGATGCCGTTTGTGAACCTGGGTTTGGTGCCAGAACTGGGATCGAGCCTAGTGCTGCCGGCTCTGGCTGGCCGCGCCCGGGCGTCCGAGTTGTTGATGTTTGGCGAGGCGTTTGATGCCAAAACCGCCCAAGATATTGGATTGTTGAATGCCGTCTGTGAGGCAGAGGCTCTGTTGGAAACAGCGCAAACGGCCGCGGCAACACTGGCTGCCAAACCACCCGCTGCGCTGCGCAAAACCAAAGCCTTGATGAACAGCGATGAGGCTGCCCTTCACAAACGTATTGATGCAGAAGCGGCTGTGTTTGGTCAGCAACTCGACAGTGACGAAGTAAAAGAGGCCATTGCCGCCTTCTTTGAAAAACGCGCCCCGGATTTTTCTAAGTTTAGTTAAATTTATTTCTAGATTTTGGACGGCAACGCGAGATCATCCAAACCATTTTGAAGGCGCGTGGCGCGCAAAGCATTAAACATCAAACACACGATGGTCATGGGGCCGACGCCGCCGGGCACGGGGGTGATGGCGGAGGCCACCTCTGACACAGCTTTGAAATCAACATCGCCCACAAGACGATCTTTCTCGCCGTCACCCGGCAGGCGATTGATGCCGACATCGATGACCACCGCGCCGGGCTTGACCCAGTCTGCCTTGACCATTTCTGGGCGACCGACCGCTGCAATAAGAATATCGGCCCGCCGACAGTGGGCTGCTAAATCTTTGGTGCGCGAATGGGCCATGGTCACGGTGCAGTTGTCGGCCAACAGAAGCTGGCCCATGGGTTTACCAAACAACAGAGACCGGCCAATGACGATGGCATCCTTGCCGCTGAGATCGCCGATCTGCTGATGCAGCAACAGCTGACAACCGAGCGGCGTGCACGACACCATACCCACCTCTCCAGCCATGAGGCGGCCGGCATTTTCCGGGTGGAGGCCATCGACATCTTTGAGCGGGTCGATGGCCTGAATGATGGGCTTATCATCGAGGTGCCCGGGCAAAGGAAGCTGGACCAAAATGCCGTTAACCTTTGGATCGGCGTTGAGCTGTTGGACCAGCGATAATAACGTCGCCTGATCAACACCTGCTGGCAGAGTGTGCTCGTAAGACTCCATACCCAGCTTGACCGCCATTTTGCGTTTGCTGCGCACATACACCTGACTGGCGGGGTCTTGCCCGACCAAAACAACCGCCAGACCTGGTGTGAGATTGTGCTGAGTTTTGAGCTCAGCAACCTGATTGCCAATCCAGTCGCGCACACCTGCTGCGGTGGATTTGCCGTCAATGAGGCGTGCTGTGCTCATAAGAAACTCCAGTGATTGGCGGTGGCACCCGTGAGACGGCTATTGCGTCATCATCCAGCGAATGAGCATGCCGATGTAACTCTGCGCCAACCAAATGCCCAGCAAAACAATGATGGGAGAGAGGTCCAGGCCGCCCATGATGGGCACGTACTGCCTGACTTTGCGAAACACCGGTTCTGTCATCTGCGTCAGCGCCGACCAAATCATATTGACAATCTGATTGTGGGTGTTGATGACGCCAAAGTTGACCAGCCAACTCATAATGACGGCGGCAACAACCACATACCAGTAAAGGCTAATAATGATTTGAACGAGTTGAACGATGGGAACAAGTAGTGCCACCTATGAGCCTCCAGGTTGCCGTATCCAGGCGTGATGTGAAGCGCTAACCTAGTGAGCGGAACCCGGTCATACAAGTGTATCCTGCTGCAAAGGACGTGCGTTATGGATAAAGACCTCCCAGTCTGAAAAGCACAGTAACGCCTGTCACGCTGTGACGCTTGACTTCGCGCACGGCTCCGCACAGTATCCGCGCCGTTCCCTGGGGGGCCGTAGCTCAGTTGGGAGAGCGCGACGTTCGCAACGTCGAGGTCAGCGGTTCGATCCCGCTCGGCTCCACCAAATTCCCCAATAAAATCAATAACTTATTAGATTATAGTTTTGATGCGTTGCACAAGTTTTCGCTTGCGGAAGCACTGCGGAAGCAGGTTGATCAGAGTTTTATATGCTGAAAATTTTTTCTCTAATTCAGCACTCAGCTGGCATTAAGTCCGAACGCTCGACTGCCAAGTTTATGCTTCCAGGCACTCTCCCTCGCCACGACATCGCTCGCCGACATGTCAGGTGATGCAACCTCTAAGACCGTAATTGCAAAATTGACCTGACCAACAGTGTTCAATCTTTCTTTCAACATACGATTATCGCCATGACTATTTTTGCGTACGCGTTCCAGCGTCCCATGAAGCCTCCGGTGCCGGTCGCTGAGCCGACGTATTGCTCGCCAGTGTTTGGGCAGACTAACAAATACACGCCCTGCGCTGACGAAAGTGAATTTTGCCAGGACAGCGGCAGCAGAGATAACTCCTCAACTGTCGCTGAAAAATCTGCGAAGCCTGGAAAAGCAATCTCATAGGGCACAGCGCGCAACTCAATAATTGGTTTGGACTTCTCAAGCCATTGATGCCAGGCGCAATGAGTTTTAGTCACTAATACTTGGCACCGGCTCCAATCGCATAATGGCTCGCGCCATATACCGGCCCGATTCAATATCAACCGACCTTGCTTCTACCGGTGTTTCATTTTGATCAATAAAAAGGTGAGAATCATACGTAACAGGTGCGACTTCTTCGCAGTACCTTGCGGCAGCCTTGAGCGCGGGCTTGAGAATATCTCGTATGTCTGCGCGAGAGACTTTTGGCCCATCCATCCGAACCGCTTGGATTTCTTCTTCGCCGTAACCGAAAGCCAAATTGTTCATCAGCTTGAGCCGCAAAAAAGCGTTGCGACGTTTCTAGATCACTGAACCACTGGATTTTGGTTTCAAAACCATATTTGCGGGCGATGATTTCAACCGTCCAATTGTCGCTATGGATCATCTCGCAGGCAAAGCCGTTTTCTGCCAGCGCTTTCAGTTCATCTGCAATATCGCCGGGAAGCGCGTCTCGACCATCATGGAAAATATCGAGATCGTCTGACAACCTTAGCCAATTGTGATTGAGCACCGCTCCACCAGCAACGTAGGTATGAGGGGTCCGGAACTGCTTTAGGACCACAACAACGTCGCGCTGAATGTCGGTAAGCGGCATTAAGAGATCAGTTCACGGATTTGCCGCCCAAGTTTAAAGGCATCCGCCTTGCCGCGATGAATGAGCGCGGCGGAAATGACCGCTGCATCGGCGAACTGCGCTTCATCGGGATCAATATCAATATTGTCGAGGCAACTCGCCCGGTACTTTTTGTAGGCTTTACGGATATACTGGCGCACCTCTTTGAGCCTTTCGGCGATTGAGCCGTCACTGAGTTGGGCGGCATATATCTTGAGGGCGTCTACTTTGTCCTTTGGCACAAGCACGTCCACCCTCACTAAACCGGCTTCCTTGGCCCGTTGTCGGTATTTCTTGACCCGCTCTGATGATGCGTTTGGAGCTGACATGGTTTAGGTTCCTCAAGCATGTTACCGGAAACATATAACAATATCGTTTCCGGTAACTATATAACCTTATGTTTCCGGTAACGCAATAGACTCAAAGAACCCAATGGGCGTTACTCTGCTGCCAATCTTGGCGCTGCAACAGTATTTTTATTACTAACCTGTTTGACCGTACCATCAAGAAAGCCTGCAATCTTCATGGACGTTCTGACCTTTGACTTGAGCATATCCTCCAGCCCTTCTTTTTTGCTGATAATCTTTCCAGGCATTTTGGAGCTCAACCTTCGGGCCATCACGTTTAATAAACAGCCACACATATTCGGATTGCTCAAATTGGAATCCATTTTTTTGAGTCAGAATTGCTTTCCTCATCCATCACCATGACCACGCAGGAGTCGTTGCGCGAGGGACTCGTAGACGCACGATGCGGCGCGGGATAGAACTCTCGCGACATGAACCGTTCCCTGTTTGATTTTTCCGGCCTGCGTCAAGCCTTCGCCATTCGCAATTTCGCGCTGTATACCGCTGGCAACACATCGTCGCTGATCGGCATGTGGGTACAACGGCTGGCGGTAGGCTGGCTGATGTGGGAGTTGACGGAATCAGGGGCCTGGCTAGGGGCGATTGCTATTGCCGAGTTCCTGCCGATCATTGTTTTGACGCCCTTAGGCGGCGTGGTGGCGGACCGGTTTAACCGTCTTAAAATTTCCATGATTGCCCAGGTATTTGCCTGCGGACAGGCAACAGCGCTGTGGCTACTGACTCTGACGGGGCACATTTCGCCTGAAATTCTGGTGGCTCTAATGGCTATTGGTGGCGTGACCAATGCCATGAACCAAGCAGCCCGTGTCACCCTGGTGGTGAATATGGTGCCACGTGAAGTGATGTCGACAGCCATTGCCATCAGTTCCATCATTTTCAATGTGGCCCGCATCATCGGACCAGCTATTGCCGGGCTTATTATCGCAACCACAGACATTGCCTGGGCGTTCCTGTTCAACGCGGTGTCTTATGCGGCACTGATTGCCGCTTTGGCCATGATTAAAATACCACCGGTGAACGACAGCCTTGCGCCCAGCGCCTCTTACTTTAAAGACCTGATGGAAGGGGCCCGCTTCACCTTCACGCATACGGGCGTCGCCGCAATTATCGCATTGACGGCGGTGAACTCGATCTTTGCCCGCCCTCTGATTGACCTGTTGCCGGGATTTGCGGGCGAAGTGTTTGAATCCGGGCCACAAGGCTTAGCGATTCTGACGTCTGCGATGGGCGTCGGGGCAATCTGCGCCTCGATCTGGTTAGCGCAACGCGGACGATTGCGGGGTTTGACCGGCATCGTCTTTGTCGGCGTGCTGATCAACGGGGCCGCCGTATGTGTGTTTGCATTGACGACAAATCTGTGGACGGGAGCACTGCTTCTGGCGGTATCAGGGTTCACCCAAGCCTGCACGGGCACGGGAACGCAAACGCTTATTCAGTCTGCTGTGGATGACCGCTTGCGCGGCCGTGTGATGAGTGTGTGGCTGGTCATCGGACGCGGCGGACCTGCCTTGGGCGCAATGGCCATGGGGACATTGGCTGAATTTGTTGGCTTTGGGCCACCTTTATTTACCGGGGCTTTGGTGACCCTAGTGACAGCGGCCGTGGTCCTGCCACGCCGAAAAACGCTGGCGGGATCCTTAGAACGGGTAGCGCAAGACTAAATCAATCCGCGGCCCATCTAATTAAACGGGGATGGTTCCAGCAACCGTGGTGCGATGCATATGGCGCGTTGTGCCCTCTGGGTAAGGTGTCGCATGATGCATGACACACCGATTATCCCACAGCACAAGATCATGTGGTTTCCAATTATGCCGGTAGACCACTGCGTTATCCGTGGCATAACCAAACAAAGTATCGAGCAGGGTCTGACTTTCCCGCTCCGGTACATTCATCACGGCTTCTGTAAAGCCGGGATTAACGTAAAGCGCTTTGCGGCCGGTCTCTGGGTGAGTCCGCACAACAGGATGGACGGCGCCCGTTAATTGCGCTTTTTGTTCCTCTGTTAACGGTTTGCGCGTGCTGCCTTCCGTGGATTGAATTTGAACATAATTAAAACGATGCCGCGCCTTCAAATGCGCTATCTGCGTTTTGAGAGTCTTCGGAATATTCTCATACGCCAAGTACTGACTGGCAAACAATGTGTCACCTCCTTCGGGCGGGACTTCTAAGCCATACAGCAAAGACCCCATCGGCGGCGTGTCATCATAGCTGACATCCGTATGCCAGTAGCGCCCTGCATCTTCGATGCCGACGGGTTGGCCCTCGGCATCCTTCTTGTTGGAAACGACCAACACCGTTGGATAGCCGGGCAAGAGGTACTGGGTGAGAATGTGGCCTTTGAGATCGCCCCAGCGCCTAGAAAATGCGATGTGCTGCTCTGGGGTTAGGTTTTGATCGCGAAAGACCAAAACGGAATGATTTAGAAACGCCTGCTGAATGGCATTGAAATCAGCGTCGTCAAGATCGCCGCCACAATTTAGGCCAACGACTTCGGCACCACAAACATCTGAAAGAGGAGCTATACGCATCGTTTATCTTAACCGCGGATTGAGGGCATCGCGCAACCAGTCGCCAAGTAAGTTAACGGACAAGGCCAGCACCACCAGTGTCAACGAGGGAAACAGCGTAATCCACCATTCGCCGGAAAACAAAAAGTCATTGCCGATGCGAATGAGCGTCCCAAGAGACGGCGTGGTGGGCGGCATGCCAACACCCAGAAAACTGAGCGTGGCTTCAGCGATGATCGCCAGAGCCAGACCAAGAGTCGCAAGGACAAGCACAGACGTCATGACATTGGGCAACACATGACCAAACACAATGGCCGGGCTTGAGGCGCCAATTAATTTGGCTTGGGTGACATAGCCCGATTGCTTTTGCACCAGAGTGGCTGACCGCACCACACGCGCATATTGCGGCCAGTCTGCAATGCCGATGGCGAAAATCAAAACATATAGCGCGATTTCATCATGGCGTTCAGGCGAGAGCAGCGCCCGGGATAAGCCATCAACCATCAACGCAATCAGCAACGCGGGAATAGTGAGCTGCACATCTGCCAAGCGCATGAGCAACGTTTCAACCCAACCCCCGGCATACCCCGCGATCAAACCCACCGTCACGCCAAGCGTGGCCGCAAAAGCGACAGCCGCCAGACCCACAGTCAACGAGATGCGACTACCGTACAAAATGGCGGAGAATAAATCGCGGCCCTGATCATCCGTGCCTAGCAAAAACGCAGGGGCGCCGGACGCCGTCCACGCGGGAGGGAGGAAGGCGTTCATCAAATTCAGATTGATGGGGTCGAACGGGTTTTGTGGGGCTAAGAGAGGTGCGCAGACCGCTGCGACGACAAACATGATCAACAGACCGGACGTTGCGAGCGCGACTGGACTGCGCCAAAAGCTATACCAAACAGCCTCTGTTGGCGCTGGACTATTTTGAGATGTGGTTTCCGTCATGACGCGTCATCCGCGCGACTGCGCAAGCGCGGGTCTATGGCCGCATACAACACATCGACCGCAAGATTTATGACCACAAACACCAACGCCACCATAATCAGATAGGCGGCCATGATGGGAATATCGGCAAAGGCAACCGCTTGAATGAACAACAAACCTAGGCCCGGCCACTGGAATACGGTTTCGGTGACAATGGAAAACGCAATCAGTTCGCCCAGTTTCAGGCCAATAACGGTAATGACCGGGAGCAGCGTATTTTTGAACGCATAGACATAATGAATACGGGTGCTGGGAATGCCCATGGCTCGGGCGGTGCGAATGTAATCCGTGCCAAGCACCTCACTCATCTCGGCCCGCACCAAACGCTGGATAAACGTCATCTGAAACAGGCCAAGCGTGACCGCAGGCAAGATCAGCGCCTTAAGACCCCCGATGGTCAACACCCCCGTCGACCAGCCGCCAATCATCGTCGTCTCGCCACGGCCAAAAGACGGCAACCACCCCAGGGATACCGAGAACAAATAAATCAGCCCAATGCCAATGACAAAAGTGGGCAAAGACACCCCAACCAAAGACACAGAGAGCACCACACGGCTGATGATCCCCTCGCGATGAATCGCGGTGTAGACACCGAGAGGGATACCAAGCAACAGGGAGAATAACGCAGAGGCCAATACAAGCTCGACCGTCGCCGGCAAACGCTCGGCAATGAGATCTGACACCGGCCGCTGCATGCGATAGGAGATGCCAAATTCTCCGGTGAGCGCATTGCCGACGAATCTTACAAACTGCACCGGGGCGGGATCATTCAAGCCCAGGCGATCACGCAACGCCTGACGGTCTTGAAAAGAGGCTTCCTGACCAACCAGATTGTTGACCGGATCGCCCACGTAGTTGAACAGAATAAAAGCTGCGGCCGCGACCAAGATCATCACCAGCGCAGCTTGACCGGCACGTCGAAAGAGAAAGGCTGTCATAGCCCGTTTGTGCCATGCCCGCGCTTCAAGTCAAGCTGCGGAAGATGTCTGGATTTGACCTCAAGCGCTTACGGCGCGATCCGGGCCAGCCGGAACTGCGGTTGATTGTCGGGCTGGATGGGCAAACTGAGACGGTTTTTCATGGCCCAAGCCAAGCCCTGATGATGCAATGGAATGTAAACTTCAGCCGCCTTCACCCTCAGCCAGGCTTCGTTGATCATGGCATCGCGTTTGGGCAAATCGGTTTCGGTGGCAATCGCATCGATCATCGCAAAGAGTTCGGGGTCGTTTAGTCCCGTGCGATTCCAAACCCGGTCTGGCATGGCGAGAAAATCTAGATGGTAGTGACTGTCCATGGTGCCGGAGCCCCACCCAAGCAAATAAAAATCTGTCTCGTTATTCTGGATTTTGGGGAAATGCAGCGTCTTGGACTTGGCATCTAATCGCACACGCACACCGATGCGCGCCAGCATCCCCACCACCGCCTGACAAATGGCTTCGTCATTCATGTACCGGTCATTAGTGCAATCGAGCGTTACGGAAAACCCATCAGCATATCCGGCCTCGGCCAACAAAGCGCGGGCGCGGTCTGGGTCAAGCGGCGGAAGTGCATCGATTTCAGCCGTATAACCGCCGATTCCGGGCGAGAGCAACATACCCGCCGGCTCCGCCATGCCGCGCATAATGCGCTGGACGATGGCTTGGCGGTCTATGGCCATATTCATGGCTTGGCGAACGCGGATATCGGCAAAGGGGTTTTTGCCTTTTACGTTTGATGACCTGAGTTCTGCGCGCCCCGTATCAAGCCCCATAAAAATAGCGCGCACTTCGGCGGTTGATTGCACAGATAAGCCAGGCGTGCGCCGCATACGGGCAAGATCTTGCACCGGCGTATCAAGCACAAAATCAAGCTCGCCAGACAACAGCGCCGCAACGCGGGTGGCGGCGTTTGAGATCGGCGTAAAAATGATGCGGTCAATGTTGTGCGGGTTGAGCTCTGACAAACCCCACCAGTTTGGATTTCGCACCAACACCGTGCGCACATCCGGTTCACGCAACTCAAGCACAAACGGTCCAGTGCCATTGGCGTGACGCACGGCATACGTTTCCTGTCCGGACGCTGTATCTTGGGGTTCCGTCACTTCGTTGTCTTCGGCCCAACTGCGCGACATGATGAAAATGTCGGTGATTTGTTGTGGCAAAATCGGATTGGGGCCATCGGTCTTGATCTGAACCGTGTAAGGATCAATGGCCACCGCTTCGCGTACAGTGCCGATGATATCTTTCATATCCGATGTGGGCTTCAAGGCGCGCTCAAAGGTGAACACCACATCATCGGCCGTGAAAGACTGGCCCTCGTGAAACATCACACCTTGCCGGAGTTTAAACTCCCAAACTGTGCGATCTTCCATCAAACGCCAGGACAGGGCCAGCGCTGGCGTGAGAGCCATGGTTTCCGCACGATTGACCAGGGGCTCATAAATTTGCTGCGCCGTGGCCAGCGTCATGCCTTCGTTCTGCGCATGCGGATCAAGCGTGATGGCATCGCCTTGCGCCGCCCACCGCACAACATTTTCAGCCACGGCAGGCTGTGCAGCAAATAAAAGAATGAATGCAAAAATGATATGACGCATGAGAATCCCTATTGGCGACAAAGAGCACATATCAGGTGTCGGATAGCACACTCAATCTGTCAACACAGGCAATCTGTCAACAGACGCACACAGGCGAAAAGTAAAATGCGCGGCGCACTATGCAGCCTGTTAGCCGATTACAATTGCTCAAAAAACTCAAGGCGTGCGCCATTGGGAGCTTTAACCGCCATCATCTTCACCGGACCATAAGGGGGCAAGGTGAGCGCCGTGATCGGGGCATGAATCGGGTATCCCTGCTTTAAAACCCGCTGCGCCAATGCCTCAATATCTGAAACGGGAATCCGTGTGGTCAGCATTCCAAGATTCGGCGGGTCCGCACGATCACTGAAGTCATACCCAGTGAGGCCCTCCATCTTTAAAATCTGCAACGATCCATTGCGATCCGTATCGCTATTGGCAAACGCCGCAAAACGCAGAGGTAACGTGCTGGCAAGATTGAGCGGGATCCCCGCTGGATTGTGTCCCGGCGGAGGGGTGGTAGATGTCGCGCTGAGACGGGTTTTCCAACCTAGCACATCGATGAAGAATTTTTCGTTGGCGTCATAATCAGACACTATGAGCGCTGTGTTGAACGGCCAACTCATGCCGCTTTCTGACCCGGCGGCGGCTTTATCGTACGGTGGGGCATTGCGCTGCATCAGCACCAAGGCTTCACCATCCGGGCCACGCATGATCGACTCTGTAATATCAAACGCCTGCAGGGTGTAATGGACTGGGTCTGTATACCCTTGCCAGCCGCGGGCCCGGAGTTGATCAAACACTTCATCAACATTGCTGACGTAGACATATAAATCAAAGTAGCCGCCATGATCCCACGGCATGCTGGACGAACGAATTTGCACCTGTGGCACGCCATAGATTTTAACCAAGCGGACAAAGCCACGATTGCCTGGGCCTTTGCGCAAGACCACTTCGTGTATGGGTGTCTCTGATGGCAGACCCCAGAACGCAGCGTGGCCCGGAGAAACTGGACCATCACACAGCACTTCAAACCCACCTACGGATTGCCAGGTTTCATTGGCGACATCGAGATCGCTAACACTGATGACGACCTCTTGAAAACCGGTGACTCCCTCAGAAGAGACGTCATCGACGGTGCAGGCGGCATGGACAGAAGACGGCGCGAAGACTAGGCAGGTCAGAAGTAAGAGCCGTTTCATATGTATTCCTAATCTTGCCTCAGTTTTACCAAAACTAATCTGCATCTTTTAAGGCGTTGTAAACGTTGGAATCGTAGTAAACTGGGACTTGGGTAGGCTGGAGAAATGACGATCAATAAAGGATAAACTATGGTCCCCCGTCAAACAGCCGCAATTCTAGGGTTTTTGGCCCTTTTTTTGCCCATTCTGGGCTTTGCACAAGAGCCCCTTTCCGAGATTAGAGCGCGAATCGCCGCACGTGGCGAGGCAACCGTGCTGGTCACCATGGTGGTTGAAGAGGCCCCAGCCATTGGTGCAACAGTGCTGTCCGGCAGATCTGATGAGCCAGGCCGGGTGGTCACCCCACGGGACCGGCTGGACCGCGTTCGCGAGTCCATTGCGACGGCTAGACATGACCTACAGGGCAGCCTGGCGGCGCGTGGTATCGCCATGCAGCGCACCTACAGCAATTTGCCCTTCTTCGTAACGACCGTAGACGAAACCGGATTGGAGCGATTGCTGCGCGAACCGGGCATTGAAAGTATTACCCTGAACCGCGCCCGCAAAGTGAACCGCGACATTGCGTCAAAAGTCTATGTGTCTGATGAAGACGCAGCGGCTTTAAGAACGCCAAACAGCTTAGCAACATCCGAGCAAATCGCGACGGAGCGCGCCCAACGCAATGTTGTCGCCGCGTCTGGCGCTGCAGATGGACCAGGATTGGCTGCAACACCCTCTTTGGACACATCGGTCACTTACATCAACGCCGATCAACTGTGGGCCCAGGGCATTACAGGCAGCGGGCAAGCAATTGCCATTCTGGACGATGGTATTGACGCCAACCATGACATGTTCGCCGGCAAGATTATCGCGGAAGCGTGTTTTTCCGACACCTTTGACAGCGCTGATGAGTCTCTCTGCGCGAACGGCTTGAACAGTCAGATCGGTTTTGGCTCAGCCCGCCTATGCCCAATTGGCACAACCGTTTGCGAACATGGCACGCATGTGGCCGGCATCGCCGCCGGCAATGATCAAACTGGGTCCGTCAGGCGGCGCGGCGTCGCATATAACGCCAATCTCATACCGATCCAGGTGTTCACGACGGTGAACGACACGGATGCCTGTGACGGCGAGGACTCCTGCGAACTGTCTTATGACTCTGCGACGGTAGCCGCACTGAATCATATTATTGATCTGTCAGGCACCATAGCTATTGCCGCCGCCAATATGAGTTTGGGCGCAGAGCTAACTGATACGGCGTGTGACAGCAATGTGCATAAAACAGCAATTGATACCCTGCGCAGCCTTGGCATTTTAACCGCTATCGCAGCCGGGAACGCAGAAGCTGTTGGTTCCGTTGAAAATCCGGGCTGCATTTCCACAGCACTGACTGTGAGCTCGGTGATTGTCAGTGCGCCAGACGCTTCTGTAAACCAAGCGCCGATGGTTGATGTGTTAGCCCCCGGCGTGGCAATTGTCTCGGCGACGCCAAACAATACGTATTCGTCATTTACCGGAACCTCCATGGCGACTCCGCATGCCGCTGGGGCTATCGCCCTATTAAAGTCAGCCAAGCCCACAGCGACAGCAGATGAGATTGAAACAGCCTTAAAAAGCACGGGCGTTTCTAAAAGCTTATCGACGTGGACATGGACAACACCGCTTATTGATGTTGCTGCAGCCCGCACAGCCTTGGACGGCGGCAGTTCCAGTAGCGCTGCGGTGTCAGGCAGGGTTGTCTCTGGTGTTTTTGCAAGCACGCGCACCAAAGCGCAAAGCAACATCCGGTTTTACAACACCAACGTGACGGCAGGCACAGTCACTGTAGATGTGGTGGATGATCTGACTGGCGATGTTGCTGGCACCTACACGCGGAATATTCCGGGCGGTGCCTCCCTGCAAGTGAGTATGGAAACCATTGAAAACAATGCCACACCACAGATCACACCTTTAGAGGGCAACACACAAAGCTATTCTTTGCATGTCAGCGCCACTTTTGTTGGCTATGTGCAACACGTACTATGGAACCCATCAGGCGCGTCATTGACCAATCTTTCCGGATGCGGCAATGGCTTGGCAGACTCCGTGCGCGACATCGGCAATGTGCACACATCTCTCATTTCGGGTTATCCCAGCTATGTTCAGGTTTACAACGCGGGCAGCACGTCGGCGGCGCCAACATTTACGGTAACAGATGCACGGGATGGGTCATCCTTGGGAAACTTCACGCTGAGCAGCGAAATTGCGCCAAACACAACCGCTTATGTGTATGTGAGCGACCTGGTGGAGTTTTTCGGCGGCACACCAGACAGTGGCCAGTTCCACCTGAACCTGGAACTCTTGGCGAACTTTCAGGGCTTCGCGCAGCATATTGTTGACAATGAGGGCGGCGGCGTTCTGACCAATATGACCGCAAAGTGTGATTTGTAGATTAAGCTTCGTAGTTTCGTTTAATGTGATTGTTTAGGTCACTTTCGACCTTGAGAACAGCACTGCGACACCACCCGCTTACAAATTCATTCGTCAAATAGTCATAGTTATATTTGGTAACATCATGCAGCGTTTCGCAAAGCTTTTTTAGCTGCTGATGCGACAGAGTCGTTAGCCTCTGTATTTCCGCAGTCACAGACTTAAAGCGCAGCGCAGGATCGGTAATTTGATCGTATGACTCATCAATATAGGGGGCGAAGGTCTTGAACCCCATGTCTCTCACGCGCTCAAGTGAAAATGGGTTTCCCACGATGATAAACGGGTGGTTTCCCAATATCGGTTTGAGAACTTTTTCCGTCACACGGTCTATAGAGCCGTTCGTAAAGTCACTCTCTGCGACGATGGTAAAGTAACTGTCGCGATAGAGAGGCAGAGCAAACCCGTCAGTCAATGCACGCTGATCGTCATGCTTAATATCAACAATAAGCGGAGCTGCCGTCTTCAAGTATGTTATTTCATCAGAGAGCGCCGGATACATATTTCGCAAAACATCTGTTTCAAACCTGATCGTAAACGGCTTTCCCTGCAAGTTCCCGTTTTGAGTAAAACCCCCAAAAGATACATACCCGTCATCTATTACGCCCGCCTGGAGCAGTGAGGAAAGTAATAAAATTCTATGTAAACGCGGCCGACTGTTCAAACACACGTACTTTTTCTGTCGTGTAACACTTTGTTCGCCTTCAAAGCTCTTATTATAGTTCAAAGCTACACGAGCAATTTGAGGTATCCAGTATTGCGCGCATAAGACTTGAATTTTTTCAGCAATACGGTGCTGCGCGGCCCAACTAATGTAGTCGCTTGCGAATCTTCTATTTTGGGTGAGGAAAGTTGCGACAGTAGGAGACACATCAAATTGAATAAACATTTCATGGAAACGTTCGGCATATAGAGGTTCGAACGCCCAACCTTCTTTTGAGCCATCAATCACAAGCTGGCAATTTCGATTCCTCAATGCTTCTAATATTGTGCTCGGCAGCCCCGAAAGATCACATCTGTCATTTGGCAGTGATAGGGACCGGCTGAAGTCTTGAAAGGGACATGATAGAACCAGCCAGGAGCCTGGGATTATGGGATCCTTAGAGCTGACGCTTTGTACAGTGGTCATTGCCTGTTTATAGTGCAAAAATTCTTTGACAATGCCCAATGGTTCATTGTCATCCATCAACAGAAGACTAATAGTATCTAGACCTAAAATAGGCATTTACATCAAAACTTTATCAATTTTTATGTCCAATCTCATATCTGTCATCATTCCGCTGTTCAATGAAGAAGACAACGTTGCACCTCTGTGTGAAGCGCTGACACCTGCCTTGGACAATCTCGACCGCCCTTATGAAGTGATTTTTGTGGATGATGGGTCAACGGATGGCACCGCCGACAAGCTCATGGAAATTGCGACCGGAAATGCTCATTTCAAAGTCCTCAGCTTTAAGCGCAACGTGGGGCAAACCCCTGCCATGATGGCGGGAATTGACTATGCTAAGGGGGATGTCATCGTACCGATGGACGGCGACCTTCAGAATGATCCGGCAGATATCGGAAAGCTTTTGGCGAAGCTTGATGAGGGATTTGGCGTGGTGTCTGGATGGCGCAAAAACAGACACGACGCCTTTTGGACCCGGGTTTTACCCTCACGGGTGGCCAACGCTGTCATCTCCTGGGTATCCGGCGTGCACCTCAAAGATTATGGCTGCACTTTAAAAGCCTATCGCCGGGACGTTTTGGAAGATTTCAGGCTGTATGGCGAGATGCACCGGTTCGTACCGATTTATGCACATTGGCAAGGAGCTAAAATAGCAGAGGAGCCCGTCAACCATCGGGCACGAGAGCGCGGAGACTCAAAATATGGCTTAAGCCGTATTTTTAAAGTGCTGCTAGACCTATTGGTGGTTAAATTTCTGACCCAATACGACGCCAAGCCGATTTACATTTTTGGGGCCGTGGGGTTCGGGTTTTTTGGTGTTTCTTTGTTCGCTGGCATTTGGGCGCTCTATTTGAAGTGGTTCAACGCCACACCTTTTGTTGCAACGCCCTTGCCACTTTTGTTTACGCTCGGCTTTATCACCGGCGTGATGTGTATCCTGATGGGACTCCTCGCCGAAGTGATGGTGCGCGTGTATTACGAATCTCAAGGCAAGCGGCAGTACACGGTTCGAAAAAGTCTCAATATGGACCTGGACCCATGATGCCAGCATCGCTTGTGTTATCTTTAGCCGTTTTATTTTTACCATGTGCGGGTTAGCTGGGTTCGTCGGCACCGGCGACGAGGATATTCTGCGTGCGATGACCGCAACACTGGTTCATCGCGGCCCAGATGGCGAAGGATACTATCGCGATCATCACGCGCCTGTGTTTTTAGGCCACCGGCGCCTCATCGTCTTAGACCCTATCGGTGGCCCTCAACCCATGTGGGATGCCGAAGGCACCATAGCGGTCGTTTTTAATGGCGAGATTTTTAACCACCGACACTTGCGAAAAGAGCTGGAAGCGGGTGGGCATTATTTTACGTCGGACCATTCGGACACTGAAGTTCTGGTCCAGGGGTGGAAAGCCTGGGGTGCTGATCTATTTCTTCGCTTAGATGGTCAGTTTGCCATGGCGATCTATGACCGGACCGGAAGCACGGTAACCTTGGCAAGAGATCGCTTTGGTGAAAAGCCGCTGTATTATGCAATCAAGCCAGATGCGATCGCTTTTGGATCTGAACTGACAACAGTTCTGCAGCATCCGGTCTTTAGCAATAACAGCGTCTCGAAGACAGCGCTGCAAAAGTTTTTCGCCTACGGATTTTTTCCTGCTCCCTATACCCTTTACGACGGCATCTCAAAATTAGAACCCGGACACTTTGTAAGTATAGATGCGAAATCACTGACGACAGAGAAGCGCTGCTACTGGCGTTTTAGTCTTGGTGACAAAGCCACTCCGGATGGCTCTGCGAAAGACTGGGCGGA
Organism: Rhodospirillaceae bacterium; assembly: GCA_040221475.1. Taxonomy (GTDB): domain Bacteria; phylum Pseudomonadota; class Alphaproteobacteria; order Rhodospirillales; family Rhodospirillaceae; genus WLXB01. The sequence goes on from JAVKEJ010000032.1 coordinate 868,041, forward strand.
AGAACTCAGCACGCTTCTCGGTGAAGCTGTCAACTCCCGCTTAGAATCAGACGTGCCCCTCGGTTTGTTTCTGTCCGGCGGCATTGATTCCAGCGCCGTTCTAGCCTGTGCAGCCGAATACCGCTCACCTGACACTTTGAACACTTTTGCGATTGGTTTTCGCGAAACAAGTTTTGATGAATCGCCGTGGGCCGAAGAGATGGCTTTGCGAGTTGGCAGCACACATCATGTTGAAATTTGTGACCTGGATGCGGCACAGAGTCATCTGCCAGGTATTTTATCGGCCCTAGACGAACCGCTGGGTGATCCCTCCATTTTTCCAACACGGCTGTTGTGTGATTTTGCCCGTAAGCATGTCACCGTCGCCCTATCAGGAGATGGCGGTGATGAGTTGTTTGCGGGGTATGATCCGTTCAGGGTTTTATCACGGGCTGCACTCTACAATCGCTACGTTCCGCGCCCTGTTCATGACGCGATAAAGCATATCGCAGGCTGGCTGCCCCGATCAGAAGCCAACATGAGCTTTGATTTTATTCTCAAGCGCGGCCTGCGGGGTTTGAAGCATCCACCAAGTCAATGGAATCCGAGATGGCTTGGGGCGCTGACACCCGATGAACTGAGTGATCTGTTTCAAGAGCCGGTGTCCGCAGAAGACCTATATAGTGAGGCCATTACGGCCTGGGACGCCTGCCCGAGCGATAATATGGTCGATAAAACTCTGGATTTTTACACGCGGTTTTATCTTCCCGATGGGATTCTTACAAAAACAGACCGCGCCAGCATGGCTATCGGATTAGAAGTACGCAGTCCTTTTCTGGCCAACGGCGTTGCAGACTTTGCCCAGCGTTTGCCAGCTGACGTTAAACTCAAGGGCCTCACGACCAAGTGGATTCTGAAACAGGCATTAAAGGACCGGCTGCCTCCAGATATTTTGTACCGTAAGAAAAAGGGATTCGGCATTCCACTGGCACGATGGCTGACACAGATGGAGCCACCTGAAAAAACGATCCCTCATACCAACAACACAGACTGGTTGAATCAAAGATGGCAAAGTCACAAGAACGGGCAGCGTGATGATCGTGCCGCACTATGGTGCTGGATGGCACTGTCACAACATCGCACGCGACCATCATGAGCAGCGAAACCCCAACACCACAAAGCCTATCGACGTCAGACTGTTTGATTACAGCTCAGGCCTTCGAACGGGTTCAACAAAGCCAAGGACTTTACTTCGAACCGCTGCAAGGTCTCAGCCCCGCACAGTTTGCAGCAGACACCTTAAACCCGAGCAGAGCAATTGAAGCTGGAGAAATTTTGCAACGGGCCGTGAGCCTGAACGGCAAAACAGTTCTGGAAATTGGAGCCGGGTGTGGCGTGACCCATATTGTCTGGTCAAAACACTATGGCATTGATGGAACAGCCGTTGAACCGGAGGGCGAAGGCTTTGGAGACTCAGCCGAGATAGCGAGAGAGCTCATTACTGCCAACGGTTTAGACCCCTCTAAAATCATTGGCGCCACCGGAGAAGATTTGCCGTTTGAGGACAATCACTTTGATATCGTGTATTCGTCAAACGTCTTAGAACATACAGCAGATCCTGCCCAAGTGCTGCGCGAAGCGGTCCGCGTGTTGAAGCCTGGCGGTGTTGTTCAAATCGTCTGTCCGAATTACTTGTCCTACTTTGACGGACACTATGCAGCATTTCATCCGCCTATTTTCTCCAACCGCTTTTTCTGCTGGTGGATGAAAACCGTTTACCGTAAAGACCCTGCCTTTGCCGCAACCATACGCACGGAAGTAAACCCGGTCTGGGCACGCCGACACCTGAATGAGATATCCCAAACAACTCCCATAGAAATGTTAGGTCTGGGAGAAGATGTGTTTCGCGAGCGGATGTCGGACGTAGACATTGGACAGTGGATGGCCCTGGGCAAAGTCGGGCGTTTAGTCAAACTTGCAGCAACACTGAAGCTCAACCGCCTGGCCGCTGCCATAATGATTGCGCTTCAGGGCTGGACACCTCTGATTCTGACCGTACGTAAGCTTTAAAAGAGCTGAGGCTCTAAACTCAGGCTTCCTGTGCCACCAGATCGATCTCATTCTCGGTGACCACACGGTGAAGGCCAACGGCACCGCCTCTGATGCGATATTGCAGTTCTGATCCAGCGGGCGGAAGAAGCTGCATAATCTCATAGTTTTCTTTTGGGGCTTCCGGGTCCGCCACGCGGGTCGCCAATCGAAGGGCCGGCGCATCGAATCTTACCCGTTGACCAACTTTGAACTTATGAACGCCCACTGAATCTCTCCTTAAGATTTATATGTATGAGGGTTTTGTAAGGCAAAACGACCACCACGGCCCGGTTTTTCTTGCCTAAGGACGCAAAATCATTACTTAAGATCAATAATGTTACTCTAACGAAAGGTCCCCCATGAAAGGCGACACCCAAGTCATTGCTCACTTAAACGCCGTTCTTCGCAATGAACTGACGGCAATTAATCAATATTTTCTGCATTCCAGAATGTTGATCGATTGGGGCGTAAATAAACTTGGAAAGTTCGAATATGGCGAATCGATTGAAGAGATGAACCATGCTGATGAGCTGATTAAGAGGATTCTCTTCCTCGAAGGTCTGCCCAATCTTCAAGACCTCGGAAAGCTCTATATCGGTCAATCCGTTAAAGAAATTCTGGACTGCGACCTAAAATTAGAGCTGGAAGCTCTGCCGGACCTGAAAGACGCCATTGCCCACTGTGAAACCTGCCGGGATTTCGTGAGTCGCGAATTGTTTCAGAAAATTCTAGATGATGAAGAAGAACACGTTGAATTCATAGAAACGCAGTTTGCACTCATCGAGAGAACCGGGATGGAAAACTACATCCAACTTCAGAGTGAATCTGTTGGGGAATAATCTCTGAGTTCATTAAGTCCAGAGAACGCACATTAATCTAGATCAGCCCTGCTTATTCAGCTGCTTGAACTGCTGAGCTCTGCCAATAGCGTATGACCTCTGGCTTTTGGTCAATTGCAAGACCATGAGACTCTTCAGATAAAATCTGCTCTGCCGTCTCGCGGCACCGTCCGCATTTGATTTCTGCGCCAAAACAACGGTAAGCCGAATCCACGTCTTTGGCCCCGTTTTTGGCAACCTGTCGCAGATCCGTGTCACTAATGGCGTTGCAAAGGCAGACGAACACTTCACCCTCGTGTATGGTTAGACCACTGATATATTAATAATCATTATCAATTGCAAGAAGATTAAGAAGCTTTTTAATTTATCCTTTTCGACCCTTAAAATCCGCCAAAGCCCCAACCACAGCGCCAAAAATTGTGTAGCCCAGGAGCGCAAAGGAGAGGGCCACCGCCTCCGCGGGTGGGACATCGACAAAACCCAGCAAAATCACTAGGCCGCCTTCACGGAGACCAAGCCCCGCCACCGTGACAGGCAAAAGAAGAACAAGAGACACCAGCCCAACGACCGAGACCCAAGCCGGGAAAGACAGAGAGATACCCATTCCGGCCCCGATATACGCCACCACGATCACCGCAAGCACTTGAAAGGCGATGCCGGTCAGAAAGGAAGCGACCAATTGGCCCCAATCTTGCGCTGAGGCGTGCCAGGCTTTCAGAAATCGTCCAAACGCATTATCGAGCAGACTGGGCATACTCGGAATTACAAGCGGCACCAGAAGCGCAACAATCAATCCAGCCAAAAGTGCAAACGACAAGGCCGGAAATAGATCTGGAAATCCTCTTGGGTCAAGCAACAAGGCAAGCCCGGTGATGAGAACCAAGGCCGCCAGCCCTGTTATTTTATCGACCACGACAGCCGCCACCACCGTTGCACCATCATCTTCGGGACGGACCAAGCGGTAGGCTTTGATTGCATCTCCTAACAGCTGACTGGGCAAAACTGTGCCATAATACAAGGCGACAAAGGTGTAGCGTAACAGGTCAGCTAACGGGCGGCCTGGCATCACCATTTGGAGTTTGAAGCCATTCAACCCATGAGCCAGAAGGTAGAGCGCGGCAGCGATGATAATGGTTTCTAAGGAAAGCCGGGACAACGCCTCGCCAACCGCACTTAAGTCAATACGACGCAGCACCACGGTCAACAGCGCAGCACTGACAAAGACCTTCACTGCAAAGACAAATGATTTATTGGACCACATACAGAGTAAACCTTAGCGCTTGAGACCTCTGGGTATAGTCTGCTACCCCAACGGCGACAACGCCTGCCGCGTTGACGATCTTACCCGAGAGAAACCATGTCTGCGTCACGACCTCCACATTTTTTGCTGATCAATTACGAGTACCCCCCAGTTGGCGGAGGTGGCGGCAATGCCACACAGCAGATCGGCCGGACGCTCATTAAACGCGGCGCAAAGGTGACGGTGCTGACCGCCGCACAAGGCCAATTGCCACGCCGTGAGAATGACAACGGCGTCCAGGTTTACCGCATTTGGGCGGCGCGGCGGCATCAAGATAGATGCTCAGTTCCTGAGATGTTGGTGTTTCTCGCCCATGCGCTGTTGACAGCGCCCGGCCTCGCCCGACAGAACAAAGCTGATGCAGCCCTCATATTTTTCGGTATGCCCACGGGACCTGTCGGCTGGTGGCTGAAAAAACACATGGGCCTGCCCTATGTTGTATCGCTGCAAGGGGGTGACGTTCCCGGTTTTATGGGCGATGAAATGGCAACATATCATCGCATCGCCGGACCCGTGATCACGGAAGTCTGGCGCCGGGCTTTTGCTGTGGTTGCCAACTCCACGGGGCTTGCGACGCTGGCCCAACGTCATGCGCCGGATGTTGAGGTCGAGATGATTCCCGCCGGGGCAGATTTGAACGCCATAACACCGTCCCCGGTGCCAACGCTGGAAGGGCCCCTGCGGTTGCTTTTTGTCGGCCGGTTGGTTCATCAAAAAGGCTTAGATGTTCTGCTTAAGTCCTTGGGCACCCTCAAAGAGGACGATTGGACGCTCACAATTGCCGGGGAAGGGCCGCTGAAAGAAGAGCTTGAATTTACAAGCCAGACATTGGGTTTGGCGGATCGGATTACCTTTCGCGGCTGGCTGGGGCGCACCCAATTGCCTGAGGTCTACAAACAGGCGGATGTTTTTGTTTTGCCGTCACGCGATGAAGGCATGCCGAATGCAATGCTCGAAGCCATGTCCGCAGGACTACCAATTGTCGGCAGCAAGGTGGCGGGATTGGATGAAGTTGTGATTGATGGAGACTGCGGGCTCCTGGTGCCGCCCGAAAATGCGAAGGCGTTAAGTGACGCCTTACACGCCCTAATCTCAGACAGAGACAAAGCTTTCACGTTGGGTCAGGCCGCTCGCAAAAGAGTGGAAGCTCATTACAGCTGGGACCACGCCGCTGATGCCTACCTCAACCTGTTATGCCAGGCGGCCGCCTTAACGTCTCCATCACCAGAGACAGAGTAAGAGACATGGCGCCACAAACATCGGAGACCCCGCTCAACGCCGACGAATACGATGATCTGTGGGCCGCCGGATGGGACGACACCCGCTTGTATGGTCCCATGGCCCGGCACAGTCGCCGCATTTTTAAATTCCTCTGTTGTGACCTAAACCCGAGAAACATACTGGACGTGGGCTGCGGCGAAGGATCGCTCCTCAAGACATTGATGACACAGCATCCAACCGCTGAAGGGTTTGGCGTTGAAGTCTCAGACCACGCTGCGGCCCTCGCCCGTAAAGTCGTGCCCTCTGCAAGCTTTAAAGTCTGCGATGTATCACAAGAGGCGTTGCCTGAAACTTTTGACTTGGTGGTTTCTGCAGACGTTGTTGAGCATATCGTCGATGATGTCTCTGCGATTCAAAACATGGCCGCAATGACGGCCCCAGGAGGGCGACTCATTATCTCAACCCTGCAAGGCCGGATGCGCGATTTTGAGCGGCAAGTGGGGCATGTCCGCAATTACAAGCTGGGTGAGCTGGAAGATAAAATTCAGGCTGCCGGTCTAAGCGTTGAACGGGTTGTGGCTTGGGGCTGGCCGTTCTATTCGCCGCTTTATCGTGACCTTCTCGAGAGGATGAACAACAAGGGCACAATGGGACGCTTTGGCCTCATCCGCAAAACCATTTGTCATGTTCTTTATGCAATATTCTTATTGAACCGATCCACCAAGGGCGACTACGTGTTCGTGCGCGCCATTAAGGACTCTTGAGTATGTTTTCTGCAACCAACATTCCTATACTCGAGACGGAACGCTTGATCCTGCGCGCCTTCGACTCAAAAGACACAGACGCTTATACAGAGATGGTTGCCGATGAAGACGTCAGCCAATTCATCAGTTTAGGTGGCAAACCCATGAACCGGCTGGAAGCCTGGCGCTCCATGGCCATGCAACTGGGGCATTGGCAATTGCGTGGTTTCGGACAGTGGGCGGTTGAGGAAAAAGCATCCGGTGACTTTGTGGGAAGATTGGGCTTGTACTATCCGGAAAGCTGGCCTGGTCAAGAACTGGGATACGCACTCGCCCGTCCATACTGGGGTAAAGGTTATGCCACGGAAGGCGCTGCTGCTGCCCGAGACTTCGCGTTCAACGCACTCGGCTGGGACGAGTTAATTTCCATCATCAGCCCCCTCAACCTGCGGTCCCAAGGAGTTGCAGAACGCTTGGGAGAAACCTTCCGTGAAATCTGGCATTTTGACGATATGGTTTTGCATATCTATGCCCTGACCCGCGCTGATTGGGAAACGCTGGACCGTGAACCCTGACAGACCGCGCGTTGAGTTTGACCCCCATCACCGGCTTCCGGGAACCATCAATTTTCGCGACCTGGGAGGATACAACACAACAGATGGCGGGATCGTAATAACGGGCCGCCTGTTTAGGTCTGGTCATCTTGCCCATGCCGAAACAGAGTCAAAATCCAAAATTGCGGCGCTCAACATCTCGCTCGTGTGTGACTTCCGCACCGCTGCAGAACGTCAAGAACATCTTCATCAATATGCAGATGGTCACACCCCTTTACTGAAGTCGCTGCCGATCTGGCCTGTTGCAACCCCCGGCATCGACAACACGGTTGCACGTCTGCTGCGTGGCGACATTGACCTTGAAACAGCTCTGATCGATCAGGCCAACGGGTATCGGGAATTTGTACGTGACCAGTCCGCACAGTTTGCCGGAATGTTCACCGCAATTTTAGAGCAAGAGTATTCCGGAGTTTTGTTGCATTGCTCTGCTGGCAAAGACCGAACGGGGATTGCGTCAGCCTTACTGCTTACCGCACTTGATGTGCCCTTTAACGATGTGAGACATGACTACCTGATGTCAAAGCGAGGATACGGGGCCACCGCTCAGACTCAGTTCTATGTAGACAAATACTGGGATGCTCACAAAAACGACTTCGCAACAGAACCCACCTGTTCGCAAGCAGATATTCATCAGTTGTTTTCTGTTCAGCCGGTCAAAATTGAAGCCGCTTTTGATGAAATGAAAAAAATAAGCGGATCGATAGACGGCTACTTAAGCGATCGCCTGGGCCTCAAGCGCGAGGCAAGACGTGCTTTAAAACAGCGCTATCTCAAAACGCTCTAAGCCTTCTTTTTTAGGGCTGCGATATAGAAGCCATCAAGGCCGCCGCGATCAGACCAATAATAGGGCATAGTGCGCAACGCCCCGGCCTTATCAAGCCATGTCGGGTCTACACCGAGTTTTACAGGGTCTATAGGCACACGGGATAAACCTGTATTTTCCAGAACAGCCTCGACAACGCCTGGCCCTTCGTCTGGTTCGAGAGAGCAGACCGCATAGACCAAGACGCCTCCGGGCTCTAAGAATGAAGCCGCTCGCGCGAGCAGCGTTCTTTGAATTTGCGGATAGGCGACCACATCTTTGCGTTTTTTCAGATAGCCGAGATCAGGATGACGACGCAGCGTGCCGGTCGCGGAACAGGGGGCGTCGAGCAAAATTGCCGGAAACAACTCTGGTGGCTTCCATTGCAATACATCTGCTTTAACAACGTTCGCTTTCAGTCCCATGCGATCAAGATTCTCTGTGACACGCGCAAGACGCGGTTCTGAAGAATCCACCGAGGTCACCGCACATCCTGCGGCAGCGAGTTGCAGCGTCTTACCGCCCGGCGCTGAACATAAATCAGCAACAGAAAGCTGATCCTGTGAACCGGACATTTGAAGCAGCACACGTGCGGGCAACGCTGCAGCTGCATCTTGAACCCACCAGGCTCCGTCTTGAAAACCTGGAAGGTCTTGGACCATGCCCGGGGTGGTACGCCGCAGTGACCCCGTAGGAAGGCAATCAGCCTCAAGTTGCTTTGACCAGTCTTTCGCCGACGCAGGGTCCTTAAGTGTCAGATCAAGCGGAGCTTCTAACAAATGCGCCTCACCAAGGCGATGCGCTGTTGTTTCACTGTACGCCTTAGTCCAGCCATCCCAGAGCCACCCCGGTGTGTTTAAGCGAGGCCAGTTTTGTTCAGCGATAATCGTTTGGCCATTGGCCGCCACTTTGCGCAGGACAGCATTGACCAATCCGGTGAGACGCGGTTGCCGCACCCGCTTGACCATATTGACCGAGGTATCAACAGCGGCATGCGAAGCGGTTTCCAGAAACAACATCTGGGCCACGCCCAAGCGCAATATATCTTCCACCTGCGGCGGTGGCGGGCGCGTCGTAAAGTTTTTCAGAACATCATCGATTTGACCAAGGCGCCGCAAGGTCGTGGCGACCAAATGACGCACAAAAGCCCGATCACGCGGCTCTAACTTACCAGCGATTTTCTGAAACCGTTTATCGACAGACTTGCCCTCGCGCACGGCACCGCCGAGCAAGGCAAGAGCTGCGGCGCGTGAGGCAAGTGCGTCAGGCTGGGCTGTGGAATCCGCCCGCCGCTGACTCATATTTTAGGATCAGTCATTTGGCAGATTTAACTCTGTTGGTGCGGTTGCAAAAAGGTCGAGCCAATTCTCTGATGCCGGACCTTCAGCATTGGTTGCTGTAAAGACACGGGTGTTTGCATCTGCGCGGCCCGCTGCTGCGATGGTGACGGCCGCCAAGTCTTCTCGACCGATCGACATACCGGCAACATATTCACTGCGGGGAATCAGCTTTATCGCTTTCGTCCCGCCCGGGCTGTCATCAATGCCGGCCGGCCCAACCACAACGTACTCCAGTCCGGAGTCAACCAGCACCTCTTCAGCTTTGCCTTTCCAAATCAAGACATCGCCACCGATGGTGTTTAGAAAATGATCTTTGGTACCGGAAGACGACGATGTAATGATGACAAATCGTGTTGCGCCTGCCGCCTTCGCCGCCTTGGAGAGATTGATCGTGCCTTCATAATCAACTTTCTCAGAGCGGTTACTGCCAATGGGCCACGCTGTCGCCACGGCAGAGATGACAATATCCACATCTTCAACAGCTTTAGCGAGCGTTTCAGGTTGCGTGACATCAGCCTCAACCCAATCATACTGGCTGCCAAACTCTTCAGCAGCGTCCTCGATATTGCGGCTCATAGCACGCACATCTAAACCCAAATCCCCGAGGCGCTTGAGGATATGTTTGCCATTGTTTCCCGTTGCGCCCGCCAGAAGGATTTTCTTATCTTGCAGAGTGGCCAGCGCTTCTTCGCCAATTGAAGCAGGGGCTGCGACTGCCACCAGGGGGGTAAGCAGCAACGTTATCGCCAGTAAGAATATTCTCATTGTGATCTCCATAGATATCATGGGGTGGGGTTGTAGACTGTTAGGCACGATCCAGAAAGCCCCGAACTATAGCGGCGGTTTCCTGGGTCTTCAGATCAAGGAATCCATGGCTCCAGCCAGGCAAGTCGTGAATGCGGCTTTCAGAGTGTTTGAGCAAGCTTTTGGCGCGTGGGGTCATCTCCCAGACATCGTCTTCCGGATTAAGAATGAGGATGGGCTGTTTGATTTTCGGAAAGGCCGCCGCGCTGTCATAGGCAAAAGCCGCGTTGTGCCCCCACCAGGAGATAGCTGGGTTCAAGAGTTTCGCCCAAAACACTTTGCCAATGTCGTCCAAAGAGCGGCCTGGCATGCTCCATCGCACAGCCGATTGCCATGATGCTTGAGCGTGCGCCCCATCTTTAGTCAATTGTTCAGGCCCATGTTGGGCTTTGATTTGCGCCAATTCCTTCGGCGTCCACAACGGAGCTGAGACCAGAACCAAGCGATGAACCCGATCGGGGTTTTGCAACGTTGTTTCCAGAGCGATTTTAGAGCCCGTGTGATAGCCCATAAGATCAACGCTGGTGAGGCCAAGCGCGCCCATAAGATCAATGGCCGCGCCCGCGTACTCAGAAATGGTTGGCGGTGCTGATGGTGGATCAGAGTCACCAAACCCAGGCGTGTCCATGGCGATAGCGATACGATCGCGACCCATCTCAGCTAGAAACGTTTCATAAATGATGCTTGCGTAAGGGCTCATGTGAAAGCACACGAGCGGGCGTGCCGCTGAGTTTGAAACTAAGTCACCATCAGGCTGCGCCATACGGTAATGAATTTGACCGAACCGGCCCTCTGCATATCCTTTGCGCACGGGAACAATGGTGAGATCACTGCTCATGGATTGACCTCACCATCCAAAAACTGACGCACAAGGGCACAGGCTTCAGCCGTGTGAACATCTAAGAAACCATGTCCCCAATCAGGCAATTCATGAATACGGCCATTCTGCAGGAGACCGTGAGCACGCCGAGAGTGCTCGACCAAATCATCGTTCGGGTTTAGCACCAGAACCGGTTGTTGAACCTGTTCCAGTTTTTCCTTCATGGGATAATCAAAGGCCGCATTATGGCCCCACCATGCGATATCCGGACGACGCAGCGCATCAGCAAACTGTTCGGCCACATGCTGCAGGGTCCAACCGGGACCAGCCCAATGCAAATAGGCCCGCCACTTTTCAGCCACGTGACTACCGTCTTCGGTCAGTTCAGGTTTCGCATAATGGGTGCGAAAATCATCCAATTCGTCTTCATTAAAAATCGGTGCTGAGGTAAGCACCAACTTGCGAATACGATCTGGGGCCTGATGGGCCAACTCAACACAGGTTTCAGAGCCGGTGTGATATCCCATGACATCGACCTGCGCTAAACCCAATGCATCCATGACATCTAACATGGCAGCGGCGTAATCGGCGATTGCAGGTTGTTCAGCGGGCGGGTCTGATTCGCCAAATCCGGGTGTGTCTGGAGCCACGGTCAACCGGTCCACACCCATTTGGCCAACAAAGGTTTGATAGATCCGGCTTGAATTGGGGCTCATGTGCAAACACAAAAGCGGGAGAGACCCTCGACCCGAAGCCGGAGCAGCTGTCTTGCTTTCCGCTTGACCGGCTCTGTTGTTTTCCGCCGGATCGGCTGCGATTTTTGCCGCTGGGCCAGCAATACGAAGATGAATCTGGCCAAACCGGCCATCTACATACTGACGGTGCACGGGGACATTCTGTAAAATCATAAATGGACGGTCGATGGCTTCAGCATACAGGTCAAGGGCAAAGGCAAACCCGCCACCATCGTTCGGTCAGGGATCATCCCTTGCGATAACGGTGACTGCACGGCCATGCCGCGTATGATGTGACGCTAAACATGATGGAGAGATTAGGTATGAGCCAAAACTGGGACGTGATTATCATTGGCGCTGGCACTGCGGGTTTACCGGCTGCGGTTTTTGCCGCCGGGCGCAGTGAGAAAGTGTTGGTGTTGGACGCAGCACCCGAGATTGGCGGCACGCTTCATCTCAGTTCTGGTCAGATGAGTGCTGCAGGCACACGGTTACAGAAAGAAAAAGGCATTGCGGACAGCCCGAAGCAGCATATTGATGACATCATGCGTATTTCAAAAAATACCGCAGATCGGGATATTGCCGGACTTGCCGTTGAAAATGCCGCGGCAACACTGGATTGGCTTGAGTCGATCAGCTTCAAGCCTTTGCCCACGCACCCCGTTAAAGGCCAAGCCCACGAACCCTACAGCGTGCATCGTTATGTTTGGGGTGAAGATTTAGGAAAATCGATTCTGGCCGCTCTCAAACCCCCGTTTGAAGCCGCAGTCGCGAGCGGGCGTGTCACTCTGAAGTTAAACACGCGCGTAACAGAGCTCGTGTGGTCTGATGACGGCGCCGTCTCCGGAGTGGTTGCCCAAACAGAGGGCCAAGAACGGGTGTCATATACAGCCGGATCAGTGCTTATTGCTGCTGGTGGCTATGTTGCCAATGGGCAAATGTACAAAGACTTAAGCGGACATCCCGCTTACGGAGATCATTCTTACCCTTACTGCGTCGGCGACGGTCTTAACCTGGGCCTGAGCGCTGGGGGAACCGCGTGGGGCCACGAGAACTATCTGACGAGTTTTGGCGTGGTGATGCAAACCTATGACGTACCAAGCAAGGTCCGTTGGCGTCAGGTCCATTGGCCGGAACGGCGGATGCCATGGGAAATTTATGTGAATGCCCATGGCCAACGCTTTATGAGAGAAGATGAACCGAGTGTCGATGTGCGCGAACATACCATTCAGGATCAGCCTCATCTTCGTCACTGGATCGTGTTTGACTCAAAGACTTTGGAAGAAGCTCCACCCTTGTTTCCGGATGTGTCAGCCGATGACATCAGACAGGCTGCAGAGGCGGGTGAACCGATGTTTTATGCCGCGAACAGTATTACCAAATTGGCTGAAAAAGCAGGGCTGCCAGCAGACGCCTTAAGTGCAACCGTGGACGCTTTCAACATCGGACAAGCGTCCGGAAAAGATGAATTTGGCCGTCAAAACATGCCGCGGCCTGTTAACGTAGCACCCTTTTATGCGATCAGATCACAAGCCATGTCAGTCTCAAGCACCGTGGGACTGAAAGTCGACACCCAGTTGCGCGTGATTCGGGAAGATGGCACCCCCATAGCCGGACTTTACGCTGCGGGCGAGTCAATCGGACAAGGCGCGATGATGGGAAGCTCGTTCTGCGGTGGCATGCTGGTCACACCAGCGTTGACCTTTGGCAGGATGCTGGGGCAATCACTTCTACCGCTTGAAGACAAAACACACACCGCAGCAGAGTGACTTTCTCTTACAAGACACTAAACTGGCGATCGTGATGATTATCTAACGTGACGATTATCTAATATGGAGTGAGTCCCTATGGGCGTTGAAACCGGTGGCCTTTTTGGCCTTCTTATTCTGATCGCAGACGTATATGCAGTTGTCAAAACCGTCCAAAGCACAGCTTCGACCGGCTCCAAAGTTTTATGGATCGTTCTGATCCTGCTGCTTCCGATTTTGGGCCTGATCCTGTGGTTCCTCTTCGGACCAAAAGCGCCCTAAGCCGCTCGATTGAAAAGTGGGTTTAAGCCCAACGTCCACGGCCCGGTCTTCCTGGACCAGACCCACTGCGCGGCACGGACCCCCGACTTGAGGAGCTTGAAGACCTCGGCGGTTGGGGGCGAGCCCCGCCCAACGACTCCAGTTTGGCAATCCGATTAGCGGTTTTTGGATGGGTTGAGAACAGACTGTCAGCGGCGTGAGCGTGCAACGGATTAACGATAAACAGATGGGCTGTGGCCGGATTGGCTTCCGCCACATTGTTATCAATCTGTCGGGACCCTTGCTCCAGTTTCGCCAGCGCAGACGCCAACCAACCGGGATTGCCGCAAATTTCAGCGCCCCCGCGATCGGCACCGTATTCGCGGGTTCTTGAAATCGCCATTTGAACCAGTGTTGCCGTTAACGGTGCCAAAATGGCGACCGCCAACACGCCGATGATGCCCAAGCGACTGTCCCGACGACCGCCGAAAAACATGGCAAAATTCGCCAACATACCAATGGCCCCGGCCAAGGTTGCGGTCACTGTCATAACCAAGGTGTCGCGGTTTTTGATATGCGCAAGCTCATGCGCCATGACGCCAGCCAACTCTTCGCGACTGAGAATACGCATCAGACCTGTTGTTGCAGCAACCGCCGCATTTTCAGGATTACGCCCTGTAGCAAACGCATTGGGTTGATCGGTCTCCATAATAAAGACCTTCGGCATCGGCAAATGAGCCTTATTGGCCAACTGCTCAACCAAACCATAAAATTCCGGTGCAGCGGCCCGATCAACCTGGCGCGCGCCGTACATACGCAACACCACTTTGTCAGAATTCCAATAGGCAAAAGCGTTCATGCCCAATGCCACGCAGAACGCAATCAGCATGCCTGCTTCCCCGCCCAAGAGGAATCCGACAGCGAGGAACAAACCCGTCATAGCCGCCAGCAGCAAACCGACCCGAAAGGTATTCATGGACAATTCCTTGCCTGTTGATGGCCCACACCATATGTGTGAGATGACGTAACCTGATTTATGTGCTGAAGCTAGAAACGCAAGGGAACATGATGTCGAATTCACCTTCAGAAACACCAAACGCGAAACTACCTGCCAAAGATAAGGTCACAGGCAAGGCACAGGTGAAAGCTGAACAAGACCCTAAATCTGGTGCTGATATAGCCTCAGAGATCGGCGGCCCGAAGGGTCCAGAACCAACGCGTTTTGGCGATTGGGAGCAAAAAGGCCGCTGCTCAGATTTTTAACAGCCTGTGGCACTCCTCAAGTTCATATAAAGTCTTCATTAAGCAGATGCCGCTAATGGTATGAGATATAAATACGATTCCCGTTATCCACAGATGTCTGCGTGAAAACAAACATCAGAGACTTAGGCAGTGAAGTTAAACCATGATCTTAACGGCCTTTATTGACCGCCTGAAAGGCCAGCCAAAAGACGCTGACTCAACTTTGGAGCTTTATGATCCTGAGGAAGTGTTCTACGCGGTCGAGCCATTAACGCTTTTGATCTGCCCTATGGCCGGGGACGCAACGGGTCAATCTGCCCAGCATATTGCGACCCGACTATCGGGGCGGCTGGGCCTTAAAGTTCAGGTTCTTGACCGCGCGCTGACGTCATCGAAGGCAGATACATTTTTGCCCTCCTCCCTCTCAATGGCAGGCGAACTGGGTGCGGCATGGCTTAAACGCCACAAGGCCGATCTGCTGATCTGGGGCGATACAACTAAAACCGGCGGCTGGCGGCTGAGGTTTATGAGCAAATCAGTCGCCGTGCAGCCAGGGGCCTCGACATGGACCTCTATTGATAGGCTGGAGGTGCCAGCCTTGTTTCCTGACAGTTACAGCGATCTTGTGTTCGCCTGCGCCCTCGCCATCGCTGACCTGGAAACGGGCGCGCAATATCAAGCCCGACGGGCGCTGCTAGAGCCACTGATGCCATCGGTGCGCAATCTGGCAGATGGTGACCGCTCTGGCACCGTTGCCGAAGGGGCGACCGCGCTCAGCGCCTATGGTGCCATTTTGTTGCTGCAGGGGGCCGCGACTGGTGACATTAAAACACTTGAGAAAGCAGTTTCACTAAGCCGGGCAACTTTGATCATGGGCAAAGATGCCTTTCCACCCCATGAAGAGGCCATTATTGGCGCACGGATTGCCGACGCCATGGCTGTCATCGGGGATTTGAAACCAGGCACCAAGCTGCCAACTAAAACCGTGGATTATTACCGGACGGCGGTGAGTATGGTGGACCGGTCCGAGTTTCCAGATACGTGGGCGGCCCTAAACGTGAGACTAGGTTTGGCCCTGCATGGTCTTGCTTTGGCCGACGAAGACATCAGTCTGTTGCAACAAGCCTCCGATGCCATGACAGATGCGACGCGGGTTTGGACCTTGACGGAACATCCGGTGCGCTGGGCCGACATTCAAAATTCTCTCGGCGGCCTGCTGCTGACCATGGGCAAATTGAGCAAAACCCCCGACCTGTTTGACAAAGCCATTCAGGTGTTTCTGTCCATCGCCAGCGTGTGGACCCGGACTAAAGCCCCCTTGGTATGGGCAACCACACTGGCCAACCTGGGCGCCGCGTTGAAGGAAAAGGGCGAAGCCCAAGGCAACATGGCTATTCTCGCAAAAGCAGCTGACGCCTTCCGCCAGGCCGGCGAAGTGTTCACCGAACTGAACATGGAGCGCTATGTGGCCATTGTAGATGCGGAGATTGAGAAAATTGAGGCCAAGCTCGCTCTGGCTTGAGGTCAGACTTGGTCGAAGGCCGGATGATAAGCTACGGTCCCTTTAGGTACGGTGGCCTTACCAAGCTTAACGGCTTGGAAATATGGGCCGCCGCCGTTCTCCCACGCCAGATCGAAATCCGTTGACGGTTGAAACCCAAACCGCGTGTAAAAAGCCGGATCGCCAAGCAGCACCATGCCTTGCCCACCAAGGGCAGCGGTATCGTTGAGCGCTTTCAGCATCAAAGTCGCACCGATGCCCCGGCGCTGATGGTTAGGATGCACGGCAATGGGGCCAAGGCCGAACCACTTAGAGTCGCGGGAGTCGTTGAGGGTCACCGGACTGACCGCAACATGCCCCACCAGCTTCCCCGCAATATCAGCGACCAGCGACAAAGTGAGTGCGTTGTCCGCACGCAACAGATCGACCAAGTCCGCTTCGGCGGTGGTCTCGAAGGCGGCGCTGTGAAGCGCATGAATCGCCGCCCGGTCTGCATCCATCTCAAGCCGGATGACGGGAGACGGTGACGTCACGCCCCGGCCCGATTGGCAACCAGGTCATCAACCACGCCGGGATCAGCCAGCGTTGAGATGTCGCCCAATGCATCCACCTCATTCTCGGCGATTTTGCGCAAGATGCGGCGCATGATTTTACCGGAGCGGGTTTTGGGCAGGCCCGGTGCCCATTGCAAATGATCCGGCTTGGCTATCGCTCCAATATCATTGCGCACCCATTGTATAAGCTCGTCATGCAACGCGTCTGAGGGCTCAACCCCTTCCATCAGTGTGACATAGGCATAAATGCCTTGGCCCTTCACCTCATGGGGGAAGCCGACCACGGCCGCTTCCGCCACAGCTTTATGCGCAACCAGCGCGCTTTCAATTTCAGCTGTGCCCATGCGGTGACCAGACACATTGAGAACGTCATCGACGCGGCCTGTGATCCAATAATAGCCATCCGCATCCCTCTTGCAGCCGTCCCCGGTAAAATACATGCCGGGGTACTGGCTGAAATAGGTGTCAATGAACCTCTGATGGTCGCCATAAACGGTGCGCATTTGACCGGGCCAGGAGTCTTTAAGACAAAGATAACCTTCGCCTGGGCCTTCAATTTCAACACCGTCAGCATCCACCAGACAGGGCTGAACACCAAAGAACGGGCGGCCCGCCGAGCCGGGTTTCAAAGCCATGGCACCGGGCAATGGAGAGATCAGAATGCCGCCAGTTTCAGTCTGCCACCACGTGTCCACAATAGGACACCGACCATCGCCAACAACGCGGTGATACCATAGCCACGCCTCGGGGTTGATGGGCTCCCCCACCGAACCAAGCAATCGCAGCGTCTTACGTGACGCTTGTTTAACCGGGGCATCGCCTTCACGCATCAGCGCGCGCAACGCTGTGGGTGCGGTATAGAACGTATTGACGCCGTGCTTATCGACAACATCCCAAAAACGCCCCGCGTTGGGATAATTTGGCACGCCCTCGAACACCATAGTAATGGCTCCATTGGCCAGCGGGCCATAGACGATATAGGTGTGGCCTGTGATCCAACCAACATCGGCGGTGCACCAATAGACCTGCCGTCCGTCATAATCGAAGACGTACTTATGGGTCATCGCGGCATACACCATGTAGCCGCCGGTGGTGTGCAACACACCCTTTGGTTTACCTGTAGACCCAGAGGTGTAGAGAATGAACAGTGGATCTTCTGCGTTCATCTCTTCCGGTTCACACCAGCTGCCCTGTTTTTCGGTAAGAACGTTATACCAGGTGTCGCGCGTTTTGTTCATAGGCACGCCAACACCGGTGCGCTCAACCACGATCACATGTTCGACCGTGTCACAGGACTCCAACGCTTTATCGACATTGGCTTTGAGCGGCACTTTTTTGCCGCCACGCACGCCCTCATCCGCAGTGATAACGACGGAAGCTCCGCAATCATTGATGCGCCCCGCCAAGGACTGAGGGGCAAAGCCTCCAAACACAACCGAATGCACCGCGCCGATGCGCGCACAGGCCAGCATGGCGACCGTGGCCTCGACAATCATAGGCATGTAAATGCAAACGCGGTCGCCTTTCTTGACACCGAGCATGCGCAGGGCGTTGCCCAATTTGCAAACCTGTTCGTACAGTTGACGGTAAGTCACGTGCTTATGCTCTGTGGGATCATCGCCTTCCCAGATGATCGCCGTCTGGTTGGCGAGCTTGTCGAGGTGGCGATCAAGGCAATTGTAGCTGGCATTGAGGGTGCCATCTTCAAACCACTTAATCGAAACGTCATCCTTACCATAGGTGGTCGATTTCACGGTTTTGTAGGGCGTGATCCAATCGATAATTTTGCCGTGCTCGCGCCAGAAACCCTCGGGATCTTCAACGGATTGGGTATACATCTCGGTGTAGCGGTCTGCCGTGACCAAAGACGATTTCGTCCACTCTTCAGGGACAGGAATAACGGTAGGTTCTGTCATGGCGGTCTCCGGCGTTTCTGTGATTGTTCTCTCAATTGCATAAAAGCATGGGGCATAAACGTATGCCTGCTTGAGCGGGAATACTAAAGGAGTGCTTTCCTCGGAGTCACTACATCACAGCGTCAAACATTCATGATCGCGCTTAATCACCAGGGATAACGACGACAGCACCGTCTTTGACAGCAACAGGAAAGGACCTCAGGCTCTTGCCACGGCAGGGTCCACGCGTGCAATACCCATCCGTCGGTCTGAAATGGGCGCCGTGGGTGGTGCACAGAAGATACTTGCCCGTGCGATCAAAAAACGTATCGCCAAACAAGTTCAGCGGCACCCGCGCATGGGGACAGGAATTGACAAACGCACGGACAACGCCATCCCAGTGCACGACCATAATGGCGTACTGCTCGTCGCCGTTTTTTAAGGTGACGTCTTTCGCATTTGTGGCGGCAAGATCACTGACCTGACACAACGTGCGGCCCGCCAACTCATCGGGGTCGGGAAGCATTGTTGGGCTTTAGCCGAGCGGTAAGATATTTTTGCTGGGACGCATGGTGACGGATTCGAAAAGATCAGCTTTGTAATAGGGCTCATCCGCAATCCAGGCGCGCGCGGCAGCGACAGAGTCAAAATCCAAAATATACAAACTGCCTTTGAACGTCTCACCATCATCGCTGAGTAGCGGACCAACATAGACGCCATCGGGCAAGTTGGCTTTTAACCACTCAAGATGTGCGGGACGGGTGGCCATACGCAGGTCAAGATGGTTAGGTTTATCGAGACACATAATGGCAATCAACATAACGTATTCCTATTCAAACTAAATTTTGATCAGCCGTGATACTGGATCAGACCGGATAATGTGTTGGGCGGGAGGGAAACGCGGGCAAGCACCTCACCTGTCTCAAGGGAAACCTTTACTACATCGCCGGAGAACCAATTGGCCGCATAGGCATAGGTGTGATCATGACCGGGTGCAGCCAAGGCCCAGCCGAACCCCTCAAGTGCAACGTCCGTCATCACCTCTCCGGTTTCAGAGAGCACAGACACTTTGGTGCCGAGCGGCAGAATGACGTTATCGCCCATGGGTTTAACATCGAACACCATGGGCGGCGGGCCGCCGCCTGCGCCGGTTTCAAGCGTCAACAGATCAGGCAACTGCGTGCCGGAGTCCAAATCGACACGCATCACCCGCGGGCCGGTTTCAGAGGTGTAAATGAGCGTTTTGCCATCGGACGCAAGCGCCGTATGCGTCGCGCCCATGCTGCCGCTCATGCCGCCATGCACCTCGGGCTCCAGTGTGCGCACGAGGGACTCCGAGGAATCGTAAATATAGATTTTACCCTGGCCCACGTTCTCAGGATCATCGGGCAGGTAGGGATACCGGGTGGTCAGATTTTCCGGCTGCGCACTGCCCTTGAGATATTCGATCAGGGCAAAGCGACCGTCTTTGAGGAACTGCACAGATCCAAACGGTCGGTTCGCAAAGTTTTTAGTTGGCAAAACCTTACTATCTGGCCTGACCCGAACAACCTTCCAGGCAAAGGTGTCAAACGCCCACAGCGTGCCATCCGGACCGATATTCAACCCGCCCACCAGATGTGTTGTGCCCTCGGTCCACAAAACACCTTTAAGATTGAGGTCTGCATCGAACTGCAAAATGCGCCCGCGTCCGGCGTGATCATCATCAGGATTGTTAAGCACGGTGGCCCCGACAAACACATCCCCGGACGCGAACGGCTTGAGTGTGGATTGGGCGGGTTCAAAGTCAGGCGGTTCAAAATCAGCCATGGCATTCTCCTCGCTGTGCGCCGGGGTCATCAGCAACAGACCAAACAGAAAAACAAACTTCTTGAGGCGCAACGGAAGGGTCTTAGGTGTTCCGGCCATAATCATCCTCCATGCGCACGATGTCGTCTTCGCCGACATACTCGCCGGACTGAACCTCGATCATTTCAAGATCAACCTTTCCCGGATTCTCCAAGCGGTGCATCGTGCCGGCCGGAATATAGGTCGATTCATTTTCACCCAGCAGAGTTTGATTTTCGCCATTGGTCACCAGGGCGGCGCCTTTGACAACCACCCAGTGCTCTGAGCGATGCCAGTGTTTTTGCAATGACAGCTTAGCCCCTGGCTTGACACCAATCCGCTTAACCTTAAAGCGTGCGCCTTCATCGACGGTCTGAAACCATCCCCAGGGACGATAGGTTTTGGTATGCGCTATTGCAACTTCATTCCCAGACTCTTTGAGATGGGCCACCACGTCTTTTACTTTTTGGTCATGCTGACGATCAACAACCAGAACGGCATCATCTGTCACAACGACAATTACGCCCTCTAACCCAATCACGGCGGTGGTCTGACGTTCGGATCGGACATAGGTGTTGGCGCTATCAATGGAGACAACATCACCTAGTAACGTGTTGCCGTCTGCATCTTGATCACTCTGGTCATGCAGCGCCGACCAGGAGCCGACATCGGACCACCCCATATCCACGGGCACCACTGCCGCCTTATCCGTGCGTTCCATGACGCCGTAATCCAAAGACTGGCTGGGCACCGCTGCAAAGGACGCGGGATCAAGACGGAAGAAAAACAGATCGTTCGAGCCTTTGTCGAGGGCCGCCTGACAGCGGGGGGCAATGTCGGGCTCGAACCTGTTGAGTTCACTTAGAAAAGCGGTGACCGAAAACAGAAAGATGCCGCCATTCCAGGAATACTCGCCTGAGGCGACAAAACGCTCAGCCGTGCTGGCGTCTGGCTTTTCAACAAAGGCCGCAACATCGAATGCACCTCCCTGAAGAGGATGTCCTTGCTTGATATATCCATAGGCGGTTGAGGGTTCAGTTGGAGCAATACCGAAGGTGACCAGCCTCCCGTCTTGACTTAAAGGCACGGCTGTTGCGACCGCTTCACGAAAAGCATCAGGATTGCGAATGAGGTGATCAGACGGCATGACCAGCAAAAGCGCGTTTGGGTCATCCGCAACCATCTGTGCTGCAACAGCGACGGCGGGTGCTGTGTTGCGGCCTTCTGGCTCGATAATAATCGCCCTTGGCTCAACCCCAACAGCACGTAATTGCTCGGCCACAATAAAACGATGGGCATCGTTGCACACAATAATCGGGGCTTCGACTTTAGGAGTAGTGTTTGGCCCCAACCGAAGGGCTGTGTCCTGGATAAGAGTGTGAGCGCCTGTTAAAGCCTGTAACTGCTTTGGAAACTGATCACGTGACAGGGGCCACAAACGTGATCCAGCACCACCAGACAAAATCACAGGATAAATGGTTGGTGTAGGCGCCACAGGGGAGTCCTTATTCGCACGTCCGGGCCAGCCGGAGAATTACTCTAAGGTCATAGCGCAAATGCACGGGCACTGACCAGTCAGGCATGATTGGTCAAATCACTTTGAGCTAGCCAAAGTCCAACTCTTCTTTAATGGGCCGGTCCAGCAGTTCCGCGATGGCCGCATCCACAGCAACGCCGTGATTGAGGATTTGATCCATTGCCCGGCAGATTGGCATATCAACGTTCTTTGATTCAGCCAGCGAAACCACAGCCTCAGCCGTGTAAACACCTTCAGTGACCGCACGACGCTCACCCAGAACCTGATCCAAAGTGCGACCCTGACCGAGCGCCACACCAAGTGAGTAATTGCGGGATTGCATAGAAGTTGCCGTCAGCAACAGATCTCCCAAACCGCACAACCCCATCAGGGTTTGGGACTGCCCGCCCATAGATATGGCCAAACGGACAACCTCGACCAGACCCCGGGTGATGAGCGCCGCCCGCGCGTTGTCGCCCAGCTGCTTGCCTTCAACCAGACCGCAGGCAATGGCCAGTACGTTTTTGACCGCGCCGCCAATGGCCGCGCCGACCAGATCAGTCGAGAGATACGGGCGGAAGGTGGCGGTGCCGATGGCCGCCGCCGCACGCTCGCCCAGGTGCGAGTCTTCACAGGCCAGGGTCACTGCTGTGGGTAAACCGGCAGCTACTTCCTTGGCAAAGGTTGGCCCGGACAACACCATGCCGGGCGCGGCGGGTAATGCCTCGGCGATGACCTGGGTCATCAGCGCATTTGATCCACGCTCAATGCCTTTGGCACAAATCACCACAGGCACTCCAGACGTCCAGTGCTTCGCCACATCTGTGCAGACACGACGTAAATGTTGCGCGGGGGCGACCAGCAATACGAGATCAGCATCTACGGTTTCTGCGTAATCAGATGTTGCCCGGATGGCCGGATCGAGCGCAACGCCTGGCAAAAAGACATCATTCTCATGATGTGTGTTGATGCTGGTGACGACCTCCTCTTCCCGCGCCCACAGCACGACATCACGGCCTGCCCGCCGCGCCATGGCGGCGAGCGCCGTTCCCCATGCGCCAGCACCAATGACTCCAATGCGTTGCATACTGACCTCCAACTCTTTCTTGTATTCTCTTGTGTGCCACGCCGGACAAGAAGGTGTCTATGCCTCAGCGATACGCAATGCGCTTGCAATGCTCTAGCAGGTCAGCCAAAAACCTTCCATGACTGTGCTGGTTACAGGTGCTGCCGGCTTTATCGGCTTCCATACAACACAACGCCTGCTTGCGGACGGCAAGACCGTTGTTGGCCTCGACAATTTTAACGCTTACTACGACCCCGCTTTAAAGGAAGCGCGATGGAATCTCCTGACAAAATCCGATCGCTTTAAAGGGCTGCGCGTCGACATTTCAGACCGGCAGGCCGTTGGGCGGCTTTTTGCAGACCTTAACCCGAGCAAAGTGATCCATCTGGCCGCACAAGCCGGGGTTCGCCATGGTATTGATCATCCCCATGACTATGCAGACGCTAATCTGGTTGGGATGCTGAACATCCTAGAAGGATGCCGCCACAGCCAGATTGAGCATTTGGTTTATGCCTCGTCCAGTTCCGTCTACGGAGCCAATGGGGACCTGCCATTTTCGGAGCATCATGGAACGGCGCACCCCATATCTTTATATGCGGCCACAAAGCAAGCCAATGAGTCCCTGGCTCACGCCTATGCCCATCTGTACCGCTTTCCCACAACAGGCTTAAGATTTTTCACCGTGTACGGGCCATGGGGACGCCCGGACATGGCGCTGTTCAAGTTCACCAAGGCGATTTTGTCCGGGCAGCCCATTCCCGTGTTTAATGACGGGAACCTGGCCCGCGATTTCACCTATGTGGACGATATTGTTGAAGGGCTGGTCCGGGTGCTGGATCAGCCCGCCGGTGTTGACCCGACATGGTCGAACACGCCGGCTGATCCGGCCAGCAGCGGCGTCGCCCCCCACCGCCTGTTCAACATCGGCAAGGGCTCGCCGGTGAAGCTGATGGACTTTGTCGCGACACTTGAAGCCGCGCTGGACCGAAAAGCAGAGATTGAGTTCAAGCCCATGCAGCCCGGCGATGTCGAACAGACTTGGTGCGATGTATCTGAATTGGAAAAGGCTGTGGGGTATACGCCAACCGTTTCCTTAACAGACGGCGTTGCGAATTTTGTAGCGTGGTACAAAGAATTTTATCGCTCATAATTTTTATAAAACCTGATTTTACGCGACCCTGACACCCTCTGCGCTATACCTCCGGGTCCAACGGCCACCGTGGTCTGGGTTTAAAATCAAGCGGATCGGAAAGACCCAAGCTCAGGCGCTCCAAACCGGCCCAGGCGATCATGACAGCGTTGTCAGTGCATAAGGCTGGGGGCGGCACCACAAACGGCAAGCCTTTCTCTTCAGCTAACTGCGATAGCTTTGTTCGCAAGGCCGTATTGGCCGCAACGCCACCAGCCGCAACAAATGCCGTCGGTGGCGGCCCCGAGACCATATCAAAAGCATTGGCGCAGCGATCAATGATGTGATTCACACAGGCCACTTGAAGCGCCGCCGCAATGTCGTTGGCATCTTTTGCGGTCAAACTCCCCTCAGGCAAGGCTTCGACCGTATGCCGCACGGCTGTTTTCAGCCCTGAGAAGGAAAAGTCACAGCCGGCCCGGCCGTGCAACGGGCGCGGCAAGGGAAAGCGGTTTTGGTCGCCATTCAGCGCAGCCCGTTCAAGGGCTGGTCCGCCAGGGAACCCCAATCCCAGCATCTTTGCGGACTTATCGAAACACTCCCCGGCAGCATCATCAAGGGTCGTGCCAAGACGCCGGTAGTGCCCAACGCCCTGCACTTCAAGGATCTGGCAATGGCCACCAGAAACGAGCAATAGCAAATATGGAAAGGCCACCTGATCTGTATACCGGACCGTTAAAGCATGCCCCTCAAGATGATTGACTGCGGCAAAGGGGATTTTGTGGACTGATGCCAGCGCTTTCGCTGTCATGACGCCAACAATAACACCTCCGATCAAACCCGGCCCACCTGTCGCCGCAACGCCATCTAAATCTGAATACTCCAGGCCAGACTCCGTCATGGCTTGGCCCAATAAACCATCAAGTTTGTCGAGATGTGACCGGGCCGCGATTTCCGGTACGACGCCGCCATAGGGGGTATGGTCTTCTATTTGAGAGGACAAAGCATGAGACAAGCATGCGGACGCAACCACTTCAGAGGTTGCGGCTGAGACATCACCCTCAACGATTGCGACGGCAGTTTCGTCGCAACTTGTCTCAATGCCGAGCACCCTCATGTATTGCTTTCCTTGTTTTGATAACAGTCAGCCTCTACAACACGAAAACCGCCCTGCATAGTGACTCTAGAGCGTGGAGCCCGAGCCGGTTCGTGATACGGTAGAAAAGAAGTCATGCGTATCTTGATCACAAGCCCTGCGCCGGAAACGGCCGAATTGGTATCGTCACTGACCGCACGCGGCCATCAGGTTACGGTCATTCCTTTGATGATGCCTGAGCGCATTGAAACGCCCAAAGTTAAACTGGAAGGCGCGCAAGGCTTTCTTGTCACCTCGACAGAGGCAGTTCGGGCACTTGCAAACACGGTTGCTGTTAGGTTTTTTCCGCTTTTTGCTGACTCATTAGACCTTGCAAAAGCCGCTAAAGCTGAGGGTTTTACAAACGTTAAAGCCTCAGCTGGCGATGCATCGGACTTCGCCAAACTCATTGAGGCTACTCTGAAGCCAGATGAGGGGGCCCTGATCCATGCCTGCCACGACAAAGAAACAACCGCGATTACCGGCATGCTCATTAATATGGGCTTTGCGGTTCGCCCCTTAAAACTCTACACCTTGAAACGCTCCGAAACACTGCCACCCGGCCTTGTGAATGACCTAAAAGCAGGCGTTTTTGATGGTGCTGTGATTTTGAGCGTAGATGAGGCCCGCACATTTACGATGCTGCTCCAAAGGGCGGAACTTGAACATTTGGTGAAGGATTGGGTGGTCTTCGCGACCACCACATTGGCATCAGCTCCCATGCGTGCGCTGAATGTAAAGCAAACCGTAGTTGCCGCTTCACCAGACTTAGAAGCCTTGCTTGCAAAGCTTGACGAAGCCGAAAACCTCTTATCCCCGGAACCTGAGCCGGAACCTGAGCCGGAACCTGAGCCGGAACCTGAGCCGGAACCTGAGCCGGAACCTGAGCCGGAACCTGAGCCGGAACCTGAGCCGGAACCTGAGCCGGAACCTGAGCCGGAACCTGAGCCGGAACCTGAGCCG